>OZ242315.1:4800000-6785377 GCA_965207975.1 Candidatus Poribacteria bacterium
GCATTTCGCTTCGCGCTTGAACACGGTCCCGATAAGGTAACCGTTCAGATGCTCTACGATATGATCGATGACCGTTCCGGAGGTTAACGTATGCGACTTGAACGCATCATCCTCAAATCTTTCGGTTGTTTTGACCGGAGGGATTTCGATCTGAGCGACGGGGTGAATCTCATCTTCGGTCCCAATTTCAGTGGCAAGAGCACGCTTGTTAATGCCATTTTCTTCGCGCTGACAGGCAAGCCGATTGTTCCCAAAGTGGGTTTGCCTGCAATGGCACAATCAGGCGCAGCCAGCGGCACCGCCGGACTCAGTTTTCGCAATGGAGAACAAAGCTATCAACTATTCCGATCGACGCAGGGAGAGGTGCAACTCCGCCAGAAAGAGGAAAATGAGGAGAAATGGCGTATCCTCTTCACAGGCAAACGTTCAGCGGACGAAGATCTGAGAAAGCAATTCCACTTCAGCTATCACCACCTTGCGGCGGCGACATTCCTGCGGGAAGGCGAAATTTTTGAGTTTCTTGCACGGCAGCCCGCGGATCGGCGCGATGTGCTTAACGCATTGCTCGGCATCGATCGGTTGATGGAGGTGCGTCAACGTTTCATCGAAGGACGGCGGGTTGCCAAGCGGGAGGAGAAGCGGATACAGGATCACCAGCGCAGTATGCGGGTGACGACGGTCAAGAACCATCGTGAAGAAATCGAGCGGGTTGAAGCAGAATTGAAGAACTTGGAAGGCGAATATGAATTGCTGTCGGGGAAAGCGGGTGAAGGTGGCGATACAGTCCTGGTCGCCGAACTGACACAGGCGCACGAACGGTTCCAAAAGGAGATTGACGGACTGATCCAAGAGCGGGCATCAGTTCTCAGCGGCTTTACCGATGTTAATCACCTGCGAGCCTCCATTAAGGAAATCGAGGCGGCGACCGCTAGCGCGGGTGGGTTAGAAAAGCAGCGGGATGAGCTTATCCAAGGGGTCGGCAGCCTGAATAGTCAGATCCAAACCCTTACCGCAGAATGCGAAACCTTGCGCCAACTAATCGACAGTGATCACGGACACTGTCCAACCTGCCATCAGCCGGTACAACAAAAGATTATTGCGGGGATCCTTGCGAAGAAAGAATCGGCGAGAGCTGCCAGCCAAAAGGAACTTGAAACGCAGCAGAAAACCCTCGACGAACAGACCGCCAACATCAACGCCCTGCGCGGACTGAGGCAGCGGCATCAACTGATGCAAGGCAAGGTCGGGCAGCTTGAACGGATCGAAAAACAACTTGCGAATCTTCAGCGTGAATTCGATGGGGTTGCCAGTCGGTTGGGTGCGTTGCAGCCGCCGCCTCCGCAAATGGGGGCCCTATCCGAGGACGCCCCCGCACAGATCGCTGAACAACGCCGCCAACTCAAATACCGCATTGACAGCCTACGCCGCCGACTTGTCGGACTCAATAAGGAAGAAGCGGTTATCGCCCATAAACTTGAAGAGCTGCAGCGGACCCACCACCAAGCGAATCAGATTCTGCGTACGCGCTTGAGCTTTGAACTCGCCTGCGATGGCGTTGAAAAAACAATTGCCTCCCTCCAACGAACAATCCTCCAACCCGCGGAAAGGGAAATCCAGCGTTGGCTAGAACGGATGGACCTGACTCGGTTCTCCCAGATTGATCTCAAAAGCCAGCACCTACTCCCCTCCCTCAATGTCGAAGGCGTTGAGCGTAACCTGCTGCTCCTCAGCGGCAGCGAGAAGATGATGCTCTACCTCTGCTTCAAAGCTGCGCTATCGGAAGCGTTAGGAGCACTCGGTTTTTTTGTCTTCGATGACCCGACCCTCCATCTCGATCCAGACCGGCGCGGCGCGATGATTGACTTCATTCAGCGTCTTGCCGAAGAACATCAGGTGATCGTGACGAGCAACGACCCGGAAGTTCGGGCTGGATTGCCGGAGGCACATCTGATTGAGACAGTACTGTGAAATGGTAGTTGGTAGGATTAGGAATTGCGAAACAAAAATTCTGAATCCCTGCATCAGGCTAGATCCTCCAATCCTAACTGTCCTGCAAGGTCATCAACAAATTGACGCGCAATCCGTCCCGATCTGCCGCTCGACGACGCTTCCCATTCCAACGCTCTCCGATGAAGCTCCTCTGTTGAGAGGGATAACCCACGCTTTTGGGCGTAGTGGGAGTTCGTAGGTTGGGTTGAACGGTTAATCGTTAATCCCTATCAAGTCCAATAGAGGCTCCGTCGTCCAACAACATCTACTTACAGACAGATAGAGTGAAACCCAACTCCGTTTTTCACCGGGAAGCCTTCTTTTCAAAAAGCTATTTCGTAAAAGTGCTCTTTTGTACCACGATCTGTTAGATTGTGATCCAGCCTGCAAACTAAATGAGGTTTCAAAAAATAATTCGGTAATGCTATATTTTCCCCACGCCCGATAGGTGCGGTTTTCAACCCTGGTCTCGATTTATCGGACCGCACCGGGCATTGCCTCGGAAATTACCCAATTAATAAATTAATCTTCATACAGTTTGCGTTACTTATGGCAGAGTGCCTGATGATTACAGCGTTTGCCGAATGAGCGGCATCAAAATGTCAACACGCCCTAGTTATGGACAGCGCGAGAAAATTGACTCTCTATACCCGTAGGTTCCGATAGATTGGGACAGGCAGATCGTAGAAATGAGCCCGATGGAATCGACAGATTCAACTTGCTGGAACTATAAAGCTCCAGCGGGGTGATAGGTATATATAGAACATCGGCAAACCTATTGAGCCACGTCCCAACGGCATGATAGGTGTGTCGTAACTTTGGTTATTTCTGATAGGTGTCGGTCACGAAAACGCGACCTGCAGCTTGTCTAGCAACTTGCGTTAGTCTAATAGAAAGATCTCCTTGCAAATATAGAGCAGGCAGCCGAAACCTGTGGATTTCAGATGAGAATCAATGAATCTCAATCGTGAGATTGAAACCGTCTGGTTGTGTCCCTTCCGAGTGCCCGACTCGGATTATTAATTTTACCCATGCCGCAACGAAAAGTGGGGTGGAGGCACGGGGAAAGAAGGTTGATTATGATTTTGCGCGTATTATTGATGATCTGTTTGTTGCTAATGGTTGGGGGCATCTCAGTTGCCCAAGATTCCATACGCTGGGGTTTACCCGATGGTGCCATAGCTTGCATCGGCAAAGGTACGATAACAGGCGAGATTGCCTACTCGTCCGACGGGGATCGTTTGGCGGTCACCAGTTCCATCGGTATTTGGCTCTATGATACACAGACCCATCAAGCGATTGCCCTGTTCACCGGACGGATCGGAAGGGTCGCCTTCAGTCCGGATGGACGGACGCTGGCAGGCGGGGGCGGAGGTGAAATCCACCTGTGGGATGCTGTCACCGGACAGCACCGGCACACCCTCACCGGGAATAGCGTCGCTTTCAGCCCGGATGGACGCATAATCGCCAGTGGTGGGGGACGGCAGGACAACACAGTTCGTCTATGGGATGCCGTGACAGGTGAACACAAGAGGACCCTCACCGGGCACAGAGATGTTGTCACTAGCGTTGCCTTCAGTCCGGATGGACGGACGTTGGCAAGTGGATATGAGGACGGTACGGTGCATCTGTGGGATGCGGTTACAGGTGAACATAAGCAGATACTCGACGGGCGTACGTTTCTTTATATCGATATCGTGGTGTTCAGTCCGGATGGACGGACGCTGGCAAGTGCGGGTTGGGGCCAGACTATCCACTTGTGGGATGCTGTCACAGGGGAACTCAAACAAACCCTCATCGGGCATACGAGTGATGTCTATGGGGTGGCGTACAGCCCGGACGGAAGCACTCTTGCAAGTGGGAGTCGGGACAATACCATCCGACTGTGGGATGCCAGCACAGGTGCTCACCAGCACACCCTTAAAGGACATGCGGATAACGTCACTAGTATGGCGTTCAGTCGGGATGGCACTACCCTCGCCATTGGAAGGGCGGACAGCACGGTGCACCTGTGGAATTGGGTAACAGTTATGCACCAGCACACCCTCACTGGGCATAGGGATGTTGTCAATAGCGTGGCATTTAGCCCGGATGGAGGGACGTTGGCAAGTACAGGTTGGGACCAGACTATCCGCCTGTGGGATGCCGGCACGGGGGTACACAAGCACACCCTTAAAGGGCATGTGGATGTTGTCTTGCAGGTCGCATTCAACCCGGCTGGGGGGACGCTGGCAAGTGTGAGTTGGGACAATACCATCCGGCTGTGGAATGCCGGCACGGGTGCAACCGAGAGGATAATCACCATGGATTCGGTCAAGGGCTTCGGGTTCAGTCCGGATGGGATGACGCTTGGGAGTGTGGGTTGGGACGAGAACCTCTATTTGTGGGATGGGGTGACGGGTGAACACATGCACACCCTTAAAAGGCATACGGGTACTGTTGATAGCGCAGCGTTCAGTCCGGATGGACACACAATTGCCAGTGGTGGGGGGCTGCATGACGACACAGTTCGTCTATGGGATACCGTGACAGGTGAACACAAGAGGACCCTCACCGGGCATACGAGATCTGTCACTAGCGTGGTGTTCAGTCCGGATGGAGGGACGCTGGCAAGTACAGGTTGGGACCAGACTATCCGCTTGTGGGATGCTGCGACAGGCGCGCACAGGAACACCCTTAAAGGGCATACGTCCACAGTCTACAGATTGGAGTTCAGCCCAGATGGACGCATACTAGCAAGTGCGAGTCGGGACACTACGGTGCGACTGTGGGATGCCGTCACGGGGGCACACACGCGCACCCTCAAAGGGCATACGGATCAGGTCCGTAACATATGGTTTAGTCCCGATGGAAGGATGCTTGCAAGTAGAAGTTGGGACGGTACGGTTCTCCTATGGGGGCTCACCACCGCCACAATGGACCCCCTACTGTTTGGAGATATCAACCGCGATAGCGTGGTGAACGTTTTGGATTTGGTGCTCATTGGTTCCCGTTTCGGGCAGACAGGACAGAATGATGCCGATGTCAACGGGGATGGTATTGTCAATATTCTGGATCTTGTCATAGTCGCCGGGGCACTAGGGAATGCTGCACCTTCAGCGCATCCACAGACACTTGCGAGGCTCACCGTCGCCGAGGTCGAGGGTTGGCTCACTCAAGCGCAAGGGTTAGACCTAACGGATGCAGCTTTGCACAGGGGGGTTCTCTTTCTTGAACATCTGCTCGCAGCGTTGACCCCGCAAGAGAATGCCTTGTTGCCTAACTACCCAAACCCGTTCAATCCAGAGACGTGGATTCCTTATCACCTCGCTTCCCCTGCCGATGTCCAAGTCACTATTTATGACACAAAAGGCGCGATGGTGCGTCGGTTAACGTTGGGGCATCAGCCTACGGGGTATTATACGGATCGATCAAAGGCGGCGTATTGGGACGGGCGCAACCATTTAGGCAAGCCAGTGGGAAGCGGAATTTATTTCTACCACCTTCACGCGGGTGATTATTCTGCCACGCGGAAGATGGTCATGATAAAATAAAAGGACGCAAAGCAGTAGGCGGACTGTTTACCGGTCCTGGTGACAGCGGCTTTCTGCCATACTCAGACGGATACGTCTAAGTTCAAAGATAGGATATCAGGGTGGTCCCCCCAACCCCAACTGCCCTGCCAAGTCATCCACAAATTGGCGCGCGACCCGTCCCGATCTGCCGCTCGACGACGCTTCCCACTCCAACGCTCTCCGATGGAGCTCCTCTGTTGAGAGGGATAACCCACGCTTTTGGGCGTAGTGGGAGACAATCTGTAGGTAGGTATGTTGAGAGAACCGATAGAAGGCGAGTCGCAACCCAAACCTGTCGCTGAGCGAAACCTTCTCTTCGGTCGTTTCTCGTGGATACAACTCATCTTCGTCGGTCTGGGGATACTGGTTTTCCCCGACTTGACGTGGCATCAGGTGACGACGGTTAGAAGTCGCGTAGATCAGGACGTTCTCAGGACGGGCTGCGATGCCGCCCTCTAACATCGCTTTCAATTCCCTGTATTCCGCTTCGCCTTCGCTGAAGGAGAGGTCATCGCAAAAGAGGAGATACCGTTCCGGACGTTCCCACAGGAGATCGGCAATCTCTTGCAGATGGAGCAGCCCCTCTTTGGTCACCTCGACCAATCGCAATCCCTCCGACGCATACCGATGGAGTATCCCCTTGATGAGCGACGATTTGCCCGTCCCCCGATCGCCCCACAGCAGCGCGTGGTTCGCCGGTAAGCCTTGCAGAAACTGGCGCGTATTCCGATCCAATTCCTCAATCTGTCGATCCACCCCGATCAGGTCCGCAAGTTCCACAAGGTCGGGGTGTTTGACGGGAATCAAACGTTGACTCCGCCACCGAAAGGCGATGTGTCCATCGAGTGGTTCGGAAGGGTTTTCGATGGCAGCTGCGCTGGCTGTTAGAAGCCCCTCCACCTTGTCGAGCAGTTGTTCTACGCGGGGGATGATTGATTTCCAATCTTGTGCCATAAGTTCCTTATATTTTTAGCTCCTGCTTGAATAGAGTTATTCAGTGTTTTTCACGGCATCCGCCAAGATCGAAATCATCTCCGCCAGATCTGGAAACGCCTCCGAATCTTCAGGTGGGAGATCCGCAAGATGCGTCTTCCCGACCAATCGGTACATATCCGCCACACCCGCTAGAATTTTCGGGGTCAAACCGACATAACCGAACGTCGCTGAGATCTCCTCCATCTCACCGATCCAACGTTTGGACTTCGGCGGCATCCCCGGCAATCCCCCTTCCATCCGTTGGTACAACGCCGATTGGCTCATCTGAAATTCCGCTTTAAGGGCGTCGGACACCCCCAGCAGTTCTGCGGCGGTCAACAGCTCCGTGCAAAGTGCGGTCAGTCCCTTGGTCAAAGAGGCGTAGCACATCTTAATCGCCGAAGCCAATCCAATCTGCTCGCCGAGCGGACGGACATCAAGCCCAAATTGCGTCAACGCTTCAAAATCACCGAGATGGACACCCGAAGTGTAGAAGCGGGTCGCCCCCGGCTTTCTGGGCGGCGGACCGATGATTGACGCATCGACAAAACGACCACCGGCTTCGGTAATGATTGCAGCCAGTTGGCGTGTGGTTTGTGGGGCGATTGCGTTACAATCGACGTAGGTGAGATTGGTGTCTGTTTTGGCAAGCACGTCTGCAACCGCTTGGGAGGCTCCCTTGGCTTCCGCCGGCACCATAATCGACAGGATAATCTCTGCCTCATTTACGAGATTTTCATACGTCGGCACATCTTCAATCTTCCCTTTTTCTGCGAGGGCGCGGGTCCGTTCACTTCTTCCCTGAAGGCAGGTAATCACGCGCAAGCCGTGTGTAACAAGAACGTTGCCGACAACATGTCCCATATCGCCGGGACTTAGAAGGCCAACAGTTTGTAATGGCATAGTCTTTTTCCTTTTTAAGTTGTTAATAGGTCATATATTGCTTCAGCAATCTGTTCGATAAAGTTGATTGCGTCATCTACTAAAGCTGCATCAATGGGCCATTGGGTATCATAAGGAGTTGGATCCATATCCGCTTCATGAACGATTTTGTTTCTTCGATCGGCAATAAGATTGAGTTGTTGCCTTATCTCTTGTGCTGGCATTCCCAGATAGTTTGACACTTGCTCCCACAGTTTGATGTCCGAGATTAATCGAATCACATCCGCTATAGGCTTTGCCTGTTGAAAGCTGCGCCAACTGTGGTGCTCCCGAATCTCATTTTCTAACCAATCGTCACTCGTTGGAGCACTGACAGCTTGACGAACACTCTCTAGCGAAATCTGAAATTGTAGAAATGCGGGTGTATCAGGACGGGTCCCACGATAAACTTCTAACATACCAAGCCTGCCAATTTCATGGATGTAGTAGTCAAGTACGCTAACAGCCATCACAAGTTCAGATCTCAATATATCGGAGCAATCAATTACCGCGGTAGTTTGAGCATTTAAGGTGTTATAGATGCCCCCAAGATTGCGGACACGAGCAAGATTTACTCGAAATTGATCAATCGCTACTTGCATAAGTTGTTAGCCTGATAATTTTATCTGCGAATTCTGAAAAGATCTGCTTAAAATGATCTCTTGACTCGAGTGTGGTTTCCCTAGCTCTAGCAGGTCGCCCAATTTGTTCGGGGGTCAACGCAAAAACCGGGGTTTGGTGTTCTTGTGATTTGGCAATCAGTGTATTAAAGTTGGGAATAGTTGCCAAACAGAATTCTGCCTCCACATTTTCCTCGCCATAGACCTGATCCGGTAACATCATTCCAATTTTGCGTAATTCGGAAACCAGTTTTGAAGAGACCGTTTCGTTAACTTCGTCTATCCATTTTTGAAAGCCGGCAGTGGGGGCACCATCCCGTGGACGATAATTTTGAACAATTACACCAAGGAATTTTGGAGTGACTTTTGGGAATGGATATGCCGCAGTCTGAAGGATTGGTAGAGTATGAGCTTTCTCAGCCCACGTGTGCCATTTTGGTAATATTGTTGCTAAAGCCTCTATCGCCATCACTGAGAAGAAATCGGGATTCGTTGGAACGATAAAAAAATCGCTCGTCATCAGTAAATTTTGGTTGATTGAGCTGAGTCCCGGATTCATGTCAATTAACACATAATCCGCATTGAATTTCTTCGCTGTTTTTTCTAACAGATAAGAAATAGATCCGGGTAAATTTTGAAGCGTTTGAATCGAGCCGGAAAGTTCCTGTGCAATACCTAATGTCACTTCATATTCAGACAATCGGATATGGCCCGGAAGCAGCAATAGATCTTCCTGTCCTTTGACCGGAATACATTCAACTGCTTCAATGAGTTTTGGCCGAGATTCAAAAGCTGGAGCAATTCCATCTCTCAGATTGGCTTTTGTTTCGTAAAATTGTTCAAACTCAGTTATTCCTGTGAATCCAAGCACTATCCCTGTTAAGTTGCATTGGGGATCGGCATCCACTAGGATAACCTTCTTCCCTTTTGAGGCTAACATCCAGCCCAAATTAAATGTCGTTGTTGTCTTACTCACGCCACCCTTGTGATTAAAAAGTGAGATTCGTTGAGCCATTGTGCATCCCTCATTTTGGTTTTTTTAAGGTTTTCCAAGTATCTACTGTAATTTCACACCTTTTTCCCATTCCGAGCGGAGGAAACCGTACAGATACATATCGTAGCGTTTTCCATCCCGTTGTAGATGTTCCCGATGTACGCCCTCACGTTGGAAGCCCAACTTTTCATACAGCGCGATGGCACGTTCATTGTAGCTAAACACCGTGAGTTGGACGCGATGCAAATTGAGTTCATCAAAGGCAAATTGAAGTGCAAGTTGCATGACTTCATATCCATAACCTTGCCCCCAATGTTTTGCCTCTCCAATGGCGATACTTACGCCACTCACCCGATGTGTCCACAGGATTCCGTCAAGTTCAACATAGCCAATCAGTTCATCGCTATCAAGGGGGCGAACGGCAAAAAGAAAAGTATCAGTTGCTTTATGCGTATCGTCTAGCCACTGAGTCAGCGCTGCCTCAGTTTTAGGATAAGCGGGGAGCGCGTCGAATAGTCGTAAAAATTCGGGATTCTGATGCCACTGGATAACGGTTGGGAGATCGCTTTGCGCTAACACTGTGAGCCGGACTCGACTACCGTGCAAAAGCATCGAAGGGGTCATGCCTAGCATTCCTAACAGATTGATCGCGGCACGTTGTTAATTGCGTTTTTTTGGACAGTTTGTTGACGGGCGAGTGTTACGCGAATTCCGTCTCCTCGTCCTCTTCCTTAGCCGTTGCATCAGATGTGTTATCCGCATCAACTGTGTTATCAGAATCGCTTGGTTGCTCTGTTTCCTGCGGTTCTGTTAGTATTGTCGGTATAAACAACGCATCTTCGGACGGGCTTGGCTGTTCGGCTTCCTCTTCCTGTTGTTCTGCCTCATTATCAACGGTTTCAGACGGATGGTCGAGGGGGCTAGGCTGCGCTGCTTCCTGACTTTCTGATCTGTTCTCAACATTGTTCAGCATTGTCATGAGCCCTTCAAGGTGCTCACGGACTTCCGCTTTCTCTTTATCTACCTCAAGGCGTTCCTGTTCACGCTCGTTCTGAAGCACCATTATCTCCGACTCAAAATGGTTGAGTTCGGCGTTTCGTTGTTCGAGGTTTTGAATCTGTACCTCCCGCTGGTCCAACTCGTTACGAAGTTGATTATTTTCAGATTCAAAGGCTAATTTCTCTTCCTTGAGACGCTTGATAGTCTCAATGGCACGTTCAACGCGCTCTTCCAACAGTGTAAGTACATTTTCGCGTAAGTCTTCAAGCATGTGAACCTCCTATTTTTTGTTTGATTAATATTTTTGGGGAAGGGTTGTCTATAGTGTACTGCCACAGGAGTCAAAATTGTCTTGCTATGTTTCGATCCCGAGCAGATTTTCAAGTCCAACCGTCCGGGCATAGTGGAAAAGGTACTGCTGGGCATAACCGAGATGCTCACCAAAATAGTTTTCAGCAAATTGACGAATCTCACGAATAGAGGCTTCGCGTTTGAGGTAAAGCTGCTCTATAATCCGTTTCACCCACACATCAATGGGAAGGGCTTGGACATGCCCTAACGAAAACAGACAGATACAGTCAGCGACCTTCTCACCGATCCCTTTGAACCCCATCAATTCCCGTTTTGCTTCGGCATAGGGCATACTTTTCAGAGCTTCAGGATCGAATTCGTCCGCTGCAATTGCCGATGAAACCGTCCACAGATAAGGGGCGCGATATCCCAGCCCACAATCGTACAACGTCTCAACGCCGGCTTCGGCGAGGGCTTGCGGGGTTGGGAAAGAGTAATCGACCAACTCATCAATCGCAATTTCTTCACCAAATCGCGCGGAGATTGTGCGGATAATTCCCTTAATCCGGGGCACGTTGTTATTCTGAGACAGAATAAACGACGCGAGGCATTCCCACACCTCTTGATTCAGAATTCGCATCCCCCAGAATGTTTCAATCGAGCGGTGGATGAACGGATCAATGTCTACAGCATCTAAGATTGCTGGCAAATCACGGTTCAGGTCTAGGTAGTGGCGGAGGAAGGCTTCCAGTTGATTGTTCTCTTCATCAGCCGAACTTTCCACGATTAGCACCCCATTTTCCTGACGTATTTTCAGCTGCCTGCCTTCGACAACGCCGTAATACCAGCCGTTGATCGGCTGCCAGCGGAATGATTGCCCGCACTCCAACGTATGCTTCAGATCAAAATCGACGATAGATTCAATTCGCATAGGGCAACCCCCTTATGAAAAAAAAATGATAGAATGCTTATTCGCAGAATTGTGCGTATTATACAACGAAATTCCAACGAATACAATAACAGAAATTATGCTAAGAAAGCTGATGTTAATAAGAGGATACATCGGTATCTGGATGTTCTTGAAAAAATCGCGCTTGATTCACGCCGAAGTCCTCTTGGAGTTGAATGGTCAGTCCACCGTCCACCGGTAGGGCGTGTCCTGTGATAAAAGACGCTTCGTCCGAACAGAGGAAGTTGATAGCGTTAGCGATGTCAATTGGGCGTCCAACACGACGAACCGGATATTGCGCCTCAAAGAAGCGCAGCAGCGAGGGATTCTGCTTCCAATGTGCTTCAATGCGTTCGGTTACAATATGGCCGGGGCAGATTGCGTTGACCCGAATGCCCATCGGTCCGAAATCAATCGCCATCTGACGGGTGACACCGATAACGGAGGATTTGCCCGCTTCATATACCAGTTTCTTCGGAGCCATCAGGAGACCGTGGACGGACGAGATATTGATGATACTGCCTTTGCCAGATTTCTGGATCTCCGGTACGGCGTACTTTGCCCCTAGAAACATGGACTTGACCAAGACGTTCATCGCGTAGTCCCAAGCCTCCTCCGACAGGTCTACCGCGCTGCCGTCCGGTTCTTTGGTATTGAAAGCGTTGTTGACGAGGATATCGAGACGATCCCATAGTTCAACTGCTTTGCGAACCATCGCTTCAATGTCGTCACGCCGAGATACATCGGTCTCAATGACTTCCGCGATGCCGCCCACATTCCGAATCCGCTCGGCGTTGGACTGAGCCGTTTCAACGTCCATATCGGCGATGAGAATTCTGGCTCCTGATTCAGCGAGTCGTCTCGAAGTAGCACCGCCGATGCCTTGAGCACCGCCTGTGACAATTGCGACCTGATCTGTTAAACTTCCCATAAATTTATCTCCTCTGTCAAAAGTTTTACGCTCATGTTAATAGGACTTACGCAGTCGGGATTTGGAAATCCCTCCTACAATGAGTGTGGGAGGGGCATCCCTGCCCCGATACACTCGATGAATCGGGCACCTATAATTTGAAGTACGTAAGTCATGGTTAAGAAATTGTGCAACAAAAACCGTAAGAAGTTCGGAAGATTGGAAGGTGGGGAGATTGGGGGGGCCTCCTTCCCTTTGTGGGTACGGCTTGGATATCTATCCAATCCGAGCGGGTCCGACAACTAGCAACTTAGGTTACTGTAGGTCGAGATCCATATTCGGTTGCACGCATCACGCATTACGTTTCACGCACATCACGGTAAAGTCAGTGCGATGAGTTCGGCAGGTTGGTTCGCTCCACCTATCGGGATCACAATAAACTGCTTGCCATCAGCCATGTAACTTATCGGTGCGCCCTGTGCATTACTTGGAAGTTCTGTCCTTGACACCAGCTGCCCGTTATCGGGGTCAAACGCCCATAAAAACGGGTTTTGGGTCTCAAAACTTACTTCAATTGCGTTGCCACGGGGTGAGTTACCGGTCCCGTCCCATGATGCCTGACTCGCTGCAAAAAGCAATGACTGCGTCAACAGTGGGAAATTGCGTTGTGCCCAGCCCAAGGGTGGCAGGTCAAGGTGTCGTAGGGTAGGATGATCTCTCGGTCCATCTCCGACCGGTTGCATCCACTTATGTTCACCTGTATTCAGATCTATCGCGGTGATACGTCCATAAGGCGGTTTGGTTAAGGGGAGACCTCGCGGACCCTTCGGTCCAAATGCGAGCGCACCGGTATAGGTGTAGTCTGCCTTTGGATCTTTCGCCTTGTTTATCGTGGTGTTGGTAGGGAAGGTGATGGATGGAATATAGATAATCCCTTTGTCTGGGTCAACGGCTGCGCCCGCCCAACTGGCACCGCCGATGATACCGGGCATGGCGATTACTCCCTTTTCAGTCGGGGGTGTATAGAGTGTGCCGTAGTTGTAGTCTTCGACAATACTGAGTGCTTGCTTACGCAACCCCGGCGTGAAATCAATTAAATCGTCGTGGGTCAAACCTTGGCGATCGAAGGGCGCAGGCTTAGTCGGAAAGGGTTGTGTAAGCGATGAGGATTCTCCCGGCACGGCTGACTGGGGGACGGGGCGTTCTTCAATGGGCCAAACCGGTTCGCCAGTCACGCGATCGAATACGAAACAGAACGCCTGTTTGGTCACTTGTGCAACCGCCTTGATTTCCTTGCTATCAACGGTAATGTCAATTAAGTTTGGCGCAGCCGGTGGATCATAATCCCAGAGTCCGTGATGCAGAATCTGAAAGTGCCACACCCGCTCCCCGTTTTCTGCGTTGAGACATACGAGGCTATCGGCGAAGAGGTTATCGCCGAGACGATGTCCGCCGTAATAATCGTTGGTGGGGGTACTGACAGGCAGGTAGACGTAACCGAGCTCCTCATCTGCGCTCATCATCGTCCACACATTCGTATTGCCCGTTGTCTTCCAAGAATCGTTCTTCCATGTCTCATTTCCGAACTCTCCTGCTTGCGGAATGGTATGGAAGATCCAACGTTGTTCTCCAGTCCGAACATCAAACCCTCTGACATCTCCCGGTGGCATCAGCTTTTGTGGGGGCTTATTAATCGCGAAGGAGTCGAGAACTGTAGAGCCAACGACAACGACATCTCGACAGACAATCGGCGGTGAGAAAACAGCGTACAACCGCCGATTCACCGGGCGTCGCAGACCTTTCGTCAAGTCGACGCGACCGTTCTCGCCAAACCCTTGTATCGGTTCCCCCGTTTCGGCGTTAAGTGCAATCAGATACCCATCGCCTGTACCGAGGAGGACACGCTTATCAGCCCCCTCCTCCCAATAGGAGACACCGCGATGCACGAAACCTGTGTTGGCGGGGGTGCCGTCCTCGTAGGTTTTCGGGTCATACACCCAGATTGTCTCGCCTGTGATGGTGTCGATGGCAGCAGCTAGATTGAGCGACGTGCTGGTGTATATCACACCACCAATCATGAGCGGTGTGGCTTCATTTACCATCGTCCACAGATCGGGATTGGATTCGACGAGCGCATTATCGGGGGAGTTCCAACGCCACGCGATCTGAAGATCCTTAACATTGTCCTTGTTAATCTGATGGAGTGGAATGTATTTGGTGCTGGCTTTGTCCGAACCGTAAGCCCGCCATTCTCCTACCTCACTGGCATCTACCGAGTAAACAATTAGACCGATAGCACAAAAGATTGAGACGATATAAAGCAATAGCAAGTAGTGTATTCGGATCACGGTTTGACCTCCTTTATGTCAATTGCTGATATCAAAATGTCATTATTTATATAAACCAAACCTTCGTCATTATAGCAGATCCGATCAGTTGCGTCAACAGAATTGGATATGCTTGCCATCACCAAAGCGCACCGATGATTTTTGGGTTTCTATTTTTGGGATAACTGTGTTATAATCTTGAGAAATTCCTAAAAAATACAATCTGTTTGTAATAGGAAATTCCCTAGATACATTGAGGGTTTCCTTAAAAATTTCATAGCACATCTAAATGAGGGAGGAAACAGATGATTGATTGTCACTATCTTGAGCCGACCACCGTTTCGGAGGTCTGCACACTGTTAGCCGAGCACGCGGAGAGCGCGAAAGTCGTTGCCGGTGGGCAGAGCATGGCAATACTGTTACGGAATGGATTAATTCAGCCATCCCATCTGATCAGTATCCAGCACGTCCCCGGATTGGAGGACATAACTGCATCGGACGAAGGCGTAAAAATTGGTGCAAAGGTTACACTAAATCGTTTGAGCGGCATAAGCGAGACACATCCGACGCTGCGTGCCTTAGATGATGTCATCAACGATTTAGCGGACCAACAGATTCGTAACTTTGCAACACTCGGTGGGGCGATCTGTGAGGCGCATCCCGCGAGCGACATCACCGTTGTTCTGAGTGCGCTGCATGCTACGGTAAAATTGGTGAGCGCAGGCGGTGAACGGATTGTGCCTATGTGTGACTTTGTCACCGGTGCCTTTGCTACCGCTGCTCAACCGGGCGAACTACTGACAGAGGTGGTTGTTCCATCGTTCGATCTCACCTCCGCCGCAGCCGCACATCGCCGGTTTGTTCTACGGGCGGGGGATTATCCTGTCGTTGGGGTCGGTGCGTTTGTCAGTCTTGATGGATCGGGTCAATGTCAGGATGTTCGCATCGTGGTCGGTAACTGTTCGGGTGCCCCGGCGCACGCACAGGAGGCGGAGACGCGCCTGAAGGGACACAGTATCGTCGGAAACAGTGGAGTGCTCGCTGAAGCCGGTGAACTCGCCGCATCCCATGTCGCTCCGTCGAGCGATCCGATGGCATCGAACGAATACAAAATAGACCTTGTCAGTGTGCTGACCAGAGAAGCGTTGACGGAAGCTGTTGCACGCGCTACCGGTTAAGACAAAAGGACAGTATAAATCCCTAATCTCTGACCGGGGTTGGATTGATAACTAACTGTTTGGAGGCGTTTTAATGAAATACCCATTATCATTGACTGTCAATGACGAAAACTATGACATCCTCGTTGAACCTTACCACACCTTGATGGAGGCTATTCGTGATGGGGTTGGGCTAACGGGGACGAAGTGTGCCTGTGAAGATGGGCGGTGTGGGACTTGCACGGTACTGATTGACGGACAGCTGGTGAAATCGTGTCTGATGCTTGGGCTACAGGCGAACGGAAAATCGGTCTTGACTATAGAGGGGATGGGCTCACCCGATGAGCTACATCCGCTGCAGGCTGCGTTTCTTGAGCACGGTGCTGTGCAGTGCGGTTATTGTACGCCGGGGATGCTGCTCACGGCAAAGCAGCTGCTAGACGAGAACCCGAATTCCACTGAGGAAGACATCCGCTCTGCATTTGTGGGAAATCTTTGCCGCTGCGGTGTCTACACACACGCGACGGAAGCGATTTTGAGCGTCGCAGGAGAGGAGGACTAGATAAAATGAACGTTGTTGGAACTTCTGCTAAACGTATTGATGGTATAGAAAAAGTAACTGGAACTGCGGAATTTACAACTGACATCGTGCTGCCGCGTATGATTCACGCCAAGCTGAAACGCAGTCCGTATGCACACGCGAAGATTCTAGGAATTGATACCAGCAAAGCCGAACAGATGCCGGGCGTGCGCGCTGTCATTACCGCTGCGGATCTGCCTGATATCCGGCTAGGTATCCTCACACTGGATGAGCATCTGCTCGCCCACGACAAAACACGCCTTGTCGGTGAACCGGTCGCTGCGGTCGCTGCGGATACGCCGGAGATTGCACGGGCAGCCTGTGAGCAGATCGAGGTCGAATACGAGGAGCTGCCTCCCCTCTTTGATCCGGAAGAGGCAATCAGGTTAGATCCGCCGGTGGTGCTGCACGAAGAATATGAGGAATACGAAAAACTTCTTGAACTCGCCGAAATGGACGAGCGTCCGCCCAATCTGTGGCAGGCTTACCGCATCCGTCACGGCGACATTGATGTCGCATTCAAAAAAGCAGAGGACGAAGGCGGACACATCATCGAAAATCGCTATGCAACCGGTTATGTTCACACCGCATGTATGGAGCCGCACGGCGCAGTAGCGCAATGGAGTTCTGACGGCACACTAACCCTCTGGGCAGGGGGACAATCGCCTTACATCGCACGCGACGGTTTGGCGAAAGCACTGGATCTGTCGCCCTCCAAGGTGCGCGTCATCGTTCCATTTGTTGGTGGTGCTTTCGGCGGCAAATTGACGGTCAAGGAAGGGGCTATCGCCGCCGCACTTGCCCGTAAAGCACGGCGTCCCGTCAAAATTATCTTGACCCGTGCCGAGGACCTCTCCGCCACGGCAGCACGCACACCCTTCATCTTTGATATAAAAGATGCTGTGACTAAAGATGGTATCCTCATTGGTCGCAAAGTTACCTCAATTCTCTGGGGTGGTGGCTATAGCGGCGAAGGGATTCTCAAACCGATTTTCTCCACCCATCTCTATCCCGGTTCCTACCGTTTAGCCGCACTCTGGGTAGACTCTTACGGCGTTTATACCAACCGTGTCTCCGGCGGTGCGTTGCGAGGCTACGGTTGTGCGGAGTCTGCTTGGGCGGTCGAAACACAGATGGATATCATTGCGAGGAAGTGCGACATTGACGCCGTTGAACTGCGTATAAATAACCTGCTGAACGAAGGCGAGCGCACCGCTATCACCATGCCCGCCCATGCGTTCAGTGCCCACGAATGTCTTACCAAATGTGCTGATGCGATTGAGTGGGAAACCCCCTCTGAGTCGTTGGAGCATCCGTGGCATCGTGGCAAGGGCATCGCTCTGGGTAACAAGTATTCCTTCGCGCCGACCGCTTCCAGTACGGAGTTAAAGGTTCATGAGGATGCTTCCTGTGAGCTGCGAACTAGCGCGGTCGATTTGGGACAGGGTGCCTATACTATTCTCACGCAGATCGTCGCCGATGAGTTCGGGATCGAGATTGATCAGGTCAAACTGGTCACCCCGGACACCGCAATCACGCCTTTTGACCATGTCGCAGGTTCCAGTCGGCAGACCTTCCATACCGGCAATGCCACCCGTATGGCGTGTGATGATGCGAAACGCCAGATCCGGGAACTCGCCGCGCCCAAGTTGGAAGTGGACCCGGACGACTTAGACGTTTCCGGTGGACGTATCTTCGTCAAGGGGTCTCCCGAGCAGTCCATTGAAGTTGAAGATCTGTTTGTGGTTGAGATGTTGGCGGGCAAACGTCCGGCGGATGTTGAAGTTATTGGCAAGGCGACATGGGAGGTCACCGCCAGTCCGCACGACCCAAACACGGGACAGGGCGAGGAACCGATGGCTTACATGGGGCACGGTGCCCAAGCCGCAGAGGTTGAGGTCAACGTTGAAACGGGGCAGGTTCGCATTCGGAAGTTTGTCTCGGCGATTGATGTCGGCAAGGCGATGAACCCACAAGGGGTCGAAATGCAGAACTACGGCGGCGGGTGCATGGGTATCGGAATTGCGCTGCACGAGGATATGTGTTTTGATGCGAGTGGGGAGATGACCAACGCCAGCCTCATGGACTATAAGATCCCGTCCATCATTGAGATGCCGTTGAAGGAATACATGGAGTCGATTATCGTCGAAGTCCCGCACCAGCATGGACCCTATGGTGCCAAAGGTGCCGGTGAAATCGTTGTGGTGCCCACGTCGCCTGCAATCGGCAATGCGATCTATGACGCGATTGGTGTGCGTATCTGGGATCAGCCGCTGACGCCGGAGAAGGTTGTCAAAGCGTGGAAGGAGAAGACGGCGTCCGGTAACGGTTCTGGGTCATAAGCTACGGCGGGATAGTCTAGCGGTAACGCCTAGGGTTTATACCCTGAACGATCTGTATTTCCTCCATACTTCATGGCATAAACGAGCAGATTTGTCATAAAGCGATGGACATCTGTCGAGCGACGCAGCCGTAACATCGTTCGGCTTTCGATCTCCACCGTCTCCATTGCACACATATAATCCTTGCGATTATAGACGACAGCCAGTCGATTGTTTATAGTGATTCCTTTTTGGTATTTGAACTGCGTGGGTTTTGGATGGTTTTCAGACCCCCAGAAAACATCACCGCCCGATGGGGGACGGGGCAGCTGATAATAGATGTTATAGATCTCATGGTGGTGCGGCAGGTACTCTAAAGGATATTCGGGAAAAATCGTCTGTAGCTCATCAGCGACGATTGCGGCGAACAAACCGTGAAATCCGCAATCGTCGAAAAAGAGCATCCCACCTTGTTCCACAATGTACTTCCGTAATGCCGCCCGTTCTGACGCAGAAAAGGAGTTGGTCAACGGCCCTCCTTTGGCAAGATTTCGTCCAACAGTGATGTCCTTGTCGTGCCCTGTCATGATAACCAGCGGAGCATCAAGGAGGCGCGAATCGGTCAGTCGCAGCGAGCCTCCTGCGTACTTCATGTCAGCGCGGAGATCGGTATTTTCTGCAAGCCACTTCGCAAAGCTGGATATGGCAGTTGGATCCTGCCACCAATCGGAAAGGGAGTGTTTGAGTCGAATCAGGCGAATATGCCCACGCATCTCTGTGCCTTCGCCCTCAAGAATAGCTCCAAGGTGGTCTTCAGGAAGCAAGTTCGGACTCTTCACATCAAGAGGCAGGTCTTGTACTCCCCCGTTTTGAGCATGTACAAGGCCCCCTCCGATAGTCGTCCCTTCGTTTCTCCCAACTCCTCGTGATAGTCCTTTTTGGGTAAGCACAGGACCTGCTCCCACAGCCGGGGTGTCTTGGTGTATCGTTGCGGAGTGGGACGGCACAAGATTCGCTTCTACGGATAAATCCTTGTCAAGGCTAATGGCTGGGGCAGTGCTTAACGAGAGCGGATTTCTCTCTTGTGGTAGGTCAACTACAAGAGGTGTTCCTACCCGTGTTACAGTTTGTAGAGGCAGCTCTTGTGGTTGTCTGTCCTGCACCTGACGGGGCGATTGTACGGGTTGGATACGAATCTTCCTTGGCAGCGTACGAGTCGATGCAGGCAATTCAACCCACTCAACGTTGAGGGCATCGTCTTCCACAATTCCCTGACGAATCGTTAGCACCACGAGGAAAGCAAAAATGAGATGTAGGAAAAGAGAGATAGCCAACGGGGCCGTTAATCGTTTTCTCCTGTGACGATCAAAAAAAGACCGTCGATTGTTTCTATATTGAGCAGTACCCATATCTGAATCTTCTCACTACCTTCCCTAATCTTGGCAAAGGCTTCCCAACCCCGTTTTTTCAACACCCGTTCATAGTAACGAATCATTGGGTCGAAGCTCGTGGCATCACCGGAGTAACTACGGACATATACTCCCTCTAGCATTGCGATTAATTCGGCAATTTCAGGTTCTTTTTCCGTCGTTTTAGCGACGAATGCGATTAGCTCACGGTCTAGGTTCACTTCAACCTTTGGTTTTAGAGGAATTGGACCATTAAAGGTGATAACTCCTCCTTCCGCTTCTTGCGTCTTTCCGGGTCCTATCCAGTCAAGAATAGATTCAACCTGTGGCTTTAAGGGAATCGGGAAATCGAAGGTAATAACACCTCTTCCTGCTTCTTCTGTCTTTGCAGCCTCCACCCAGCCAAGAACAGATAAAAAGAAAATGAGCGACAGGATGGCAATAGAACGACAGGGTGCATAGTGCTTCACGACTTGTTTTCCCTTTCTCGTCGAGGTTTGTTGCTTACCTTAGTTTATCACATTGTATCATACCTATTCTGAGGCTGGCAAGCGGACGCCATATTGTCCGAGGTTTGTGTTCAGCTCTGCGAAGAATTCAGGGCGAATATTGCACACAATCCGAACCACATGCATCTCATTTTCTTCAATCGCAACTATAAAAATTCCACGGAACCTGTTTGCATCGTATTTTGCATAAATGCAGGAGCTCTGCTGCCCTTCATAAACGCGGGTGATTAAGTTCCACTTTTTCTGACGCATCAGGTCGGCGTAGAGGTCAAAAATTTCCGCCCTATGTGCTTCGGACGGTTGATCTAAAGTGAAGCGGCTTGCTTGGACACTCTTTACTCCGCGGATCGCAAGCGTTGCTGCCCGATTTTCATCTTCACTCAAAGATGTGCCTAGGCGTTTGAGTGCCCACCAGCCGGGTCCCCCGATACCAAACCCTACCTCTTTATGAACGTGGTTTAATCGATCGGCACGAGTAGTATCCCCACCGCCTCCCAATAGGCAGCCACAACCTATATTTACCATAAGGAGGAGAAGGTAGATAAAAGACGAAAAACGTAAAGTGTAATTGGCTAACCTATTTTTCATAATTTTTCCGAGTGTCATCAAAATTCATTTGGCAGCGTAGGGCCCCTGCCACTATTCTTTTATGGTAGTTTTGAATTCGATTTTTGTGACAATTGTGGGGGTGCTCTCTTTATGTCGCTTAAGTTCATATAAGTCTTCGAGAAAGTTCACAACTGACTGGCGATTTTCATATTGATCTTCAGGTATGATTCTTAACAATGCTTTTGCCATAGACATCACATCGTCATTTGTTGCGGTGCCGGCCTCCGAACGTGTGAGCACTTCAGCTACGACATCAAGATCTTCTGAATCACCGTATGCCGACTTCAATAAATCGGGAAAACTTGAAATATCGCGTTTAAGGTGTGTATAGGCGACCCCCTCAACCGGTTCGTCTGAAACGAGGTACGGTAACTCAATCTCTGAGAGCAAAAGTCCGTCGATTTCCCAATCAAATTCCCCCATGTCCGTCTCGTCAAACCATAGCTCTTCGGGTTCCCTGTCAAGCCCGTTGAGTTCTGACATTTGGTATTCCAATCGTTCAGTCTCCACTGTCATTGGGGCTGTTACGTGGCCGGAGCGTTCAGTTGTCGCTATATCTCTTGGTGAAACACGCTCTGGAGAAGTGGCTAATGCGGATAGTTCCTCAAGCGATGCCTTAAAACGTCTCAAATCCCACTGCAAGTAGGCAAAAAATCCAGCACCAATTAAGATCGACAAGATAAGTACACCACCAATCACTTTGAAGGTATATTGCGTGTTCATGCTAGTCTCCTTTTAGATATGAGGAAAAGTTAAAATCGAAATCTACTTCAGCGGTTTCAGGGTCGCCGCCTTGGCTCTCAATCATTTTGATAAGTAGATCAATCTGTTTCATACCCAATTGATACTCTTGTTTTTCTTTAGCGTATGTTTCGGCATCCAGATTTGACAATAGTTGAATTTCCAATTCCCAATAACGTTTCACATCCAGAATGAGTCCTTTTTTATCTCGGTACAAACGGAAAAAGAGTTCACTCCATTCATCGGCGAGGGGATGAGATCCGAACCGTATTTTGGCAATTTCGGCACTTGTGGCGTGTGCCGCTTCGATATCTGTTGAGAGAAGCGACTGAAACGCAGTTATATGCTGCAGGGCTTCATTGTTCCAGCCGTGATCTTCGGCAGCTTTGGCGTTTTTATCTTGTACGTGCTGGGGCATCTGTCGTGGCTTTTCCCCCAATTCAACCGTCTGCAAATCCGCATCCATCCTGCTGTCATCATCTGTGGAGTTGTGGGTATCGCTCCTATGTGTGTGATGCTGCTGTGGATTTGGGCCCGATTCGCTCGATGGATTGAAAAAGGCGCACCCCATAATAAACAACGGCAAACAGATTAGGCTAACTATTACAAATCGCATCTTTCCTCCTCCATTTTTACAGATTTTGCAGCGTAAGCACTACCACTTCTTCACATTGATGTTTCCATTTGTGGTTCGCAGTTTGACTTTTGCTGATCCCCCGTCGCCAATTTTGCCTGCGAGCTGCTTTTCTGATTTATCGATGAAAGGAATAGGGAAATCCGAGCGCACCCGTCCCTTACTCGTTTTTGCGTCAATCTGACCGGAGAAATTCTCGGGTAGCTTCAAATCAATTGAACCATTAGTTGTTTGTAAGTTCGCGCTAACACCAACCGGGCATTGAATTTCATAGGCAACACTGACGTCGATGCCTTTTGGTGGTTTGGGATGTTTTTTATAAATCTTTATTTTCTTTCCGTCTCGCTCCGCGTAAACATGAACCTTTTTTGCAAATGCCTCTGCACCTGTTATGCCGCGTGCACGTACCTTTTTGGAAGCGCGGACAATTACTTCATCCCGGACAGAGCCCTCAAACGTAATCGCGCCGTTGGCTGTCTCTGCAGAGATGACCGATATGTCCATACCTTCAAACCTCCAATCTAATTCCTCCGATACACTTCTCTCGACACGTAACCCGGATCCCCTATTCCGGTGCTCCAAATCGACATCGAAGTCTACATCGAAATCGCCGTCCAGATTGAAATCACCCAAACCTATATCGACATTGCCGAGATCATCGACCTCCAAACTGTCTAACAATTCGCCAATTTGCTCCGGGTTAATCCGTCCGAAGACATTCACGAAGATCGTCTGCTCAGTCTCCGCTATCATAATGAAAAGCCCATTTATAATATCCTGATCGAAAAGGGTGTGCACCTCAAAAATTTCATCATTTTCTTTGACTTTAGCGATGACCTCCCAACTTTCTTCTTTCAGTTTATTTTTATAATAACGGCTGACTTCGTCAAGATCTGCATCGCTGCTATGATAACCACGCACATATACCCCTTCCAGCATCTCAAGCAATTTAGCTGCTTCCCGATCGTTCTTCGCTGCTTTGGCGACGAGGTTAATTAGTTTTCCGCTCAAATTAATCTCGATGTTCGCGTCAAGAGCTTTTGGGAAATCAAAGGCAATACGGCCTCTGCTATTCGTGTCCTCTTGTGCTTCAGCGATGCTGCTTCTAATAATGATGAGAAGGCCTAATAGAAGCACGACATGCCAGATAAGGTTTCTGTAGTATTTCATTATTTATCTATCTCCTTCCGGTTGAGTTTATTGAATATCGCAAGGCTTTTACGAATTACCGGTGAAAAGTGATCATTCGTAGTGGTGTTAATCTCATCTAGTGTAAACAGCAACGTTTTACGCGGTGCCTCCATCACTTCGTTGGAAGGAAGTCCCTCGTAGATGGCAAGTTCCGTTTTTCGCATCGCGTAGCGCATGGTGCTCAAGGCGTAGCTGAGTTCGTAGGTAGCCTGTTCAACTTGTAAAGATTGTTGGTGTTGCTGATATGCGCTGAACGTCACGAGAATAATGAGACTAGCAGTGACGGCTCCAACTGTAACCGGGCGAATGGACAACTCACGTAGTACCTGTTTCAATGAATCGAACCAACCCTGAGGGGTGGGCTCTGGATGAGATTGAACGTAGGCAGCAACTTGATCGAAGACCTCGGCGGGTGGTTGGGGTCTCGGCAATTCTTGCAACGCTTCACCGACCTCAAGTGCGAAGTCCAACTCATTTTGGCAACTTTGACATGCAGCTACATGTGTTTCAATTGCCGCTTGAGTGTCTGTGTTCAGTTCACCGGCAAGGTATTCTTCCAAAACCGAATGGACGTATTCGCAATGTATCGCTTGTGTTGTCGAATGTCGTTGCATCGAGTTATCTCTCCATAAGACTTCTCAGTATTTCCCGCAACCTCTTTTTCGCCCGAAACATGTTCGATTTCACAGTGCCAACAGGCTGATTTAGCGTTTCCGCAATTTCCTCAAAACTTAATTCGTTTATTTCCCGCATAATCACGACCGTACGAAAATGGAGGGGAAGTTGGGCGATTGCCTGTCGAACCAACTGTTGACGTTCCTGCCTAATGTAGAGTTCTTCCGGCGACAGATTTGATGAATCAAACGCCGTACCCTCGTGCTGATGGTGAACCAGTGTTTCAATTTCTTCGGTATCTCCCATCGTTAGCGGCACTTGAAATCTGCGCCGGCGTAACAGGTCAACACTTAAATTATTGGCGCATTTGAACAACCACGATTGGACTGTCTCAAGCCGTAATTCAGTGTTGGAATTCCACGCTTTGATGAAAGTCTCCTGAGTCACGTCCTTTGCGTCGTCTGGGTTGTTGAGCAGGTACAACACGTGTTGATAGATCTGTGCTTGATACTGCTTAACGAGATCAAGAAATACCTCCTCTGGCATATCGTGACTCCATGAGTTTTCGTTGAGGTTGCCCTTACTACGAATGGCATGACAAAAAGTTGCATCAAAGATTAAAAAAATTAGGTTCTGTTGACATTTTGCTGTTGTCAATAAGTGGGCAATTGGTATGCCACCTTTCCTTTTGCCCCCTGTTCCTTCTGTTACCATGCTGCAACCTGACGCTTGAAACCCTTACGATGCCTGAATCCAGGCGACTATCCCCCCTTTATTTTTTCGTTCATGTTAAGAATTAGCGCAACTGTAGGGGCAGGTCTTGTGCCTGCCCAAAGGCAATCGTGTCTAACAGCAACCATAAGTCAGGGTAACCACAAGGGTTGCCCCTATAGAAATAAACCAAATGTGGAGGTAGGGGCACCCTGCTTTGCTTTCTTTTTACATGAGCCAACATTTTTCGGGTAGGGGCATCTACCCATGAAGGAGAAGTTGTAAGTCCCGGTTCGCCGGGCTAACTTTGTTGATAGCACAATTCGACTCCCGACGGGGTGACGGATAAGAATCCCCACCCTTTAGGGTGTGGGAGTATGTCAAAGCTCACTCCATTATCATGCTAGTTGGGGTCTCCGGGGGCGGGATCAACGGTGTCAGGCTTCAAGGCGAAATTTCTCTCCACGGTTTCTACGACATTGCCGACATCCCTAAGATATTCGGTATGAGAATAGGTGCATTTTTTGAGGGCGGAGGATGCGCCTGTTCCATGCTGATGGTAATGCGTGGATGTTACAGTGAGTTTAAGATGATATCCGCGTGGCGGCGTATTCTTGAATGTGTACGCGCCTGACGACGTAGTCGTTGTCTTTCCCTCCTGCCGACCACCCTCCCATTTAACCACCGTTACATTTTTGTAATCGTTGCCCTCATACGTGACAACCTCGTTATCTAAAGGGGTGCCATCGTCAGCACATATACAAGTCCCGTGCATTGTAAATGGATTGGGATTATACCACGTCGCAGGTCCCCTGGCTGCCATGTTGAGCGGCTGATCGAGTGTGCCATCGAGATTATACTCTTGAAACTCGTCAAAGTTCCCATAAAAGAGCGTGTTCCCATCATGACTGAAAGCCGATGCCCAACCTTTTCCGAGTTTGTTTGGTGAACCGGATTCAAGGTTGAGTATCCAGATTTCACGTTCCTCCTGCTGTTCTAACGTAAGTTCATACGGCGTTTCTAACGAAACTTCGTAGAGCAAGTGCGTCCCCTTGGGCGAAAGTTGAAACCGTAAGATGGAGGGGATTTCAAGAATCAGGGTCCATTGATAAACGAAGGGTTTACCGATGTCACTGCGCCAGATCCCTTTCTCATTTAAGAGATAAAGACTCTTGGAATCTGGAGACCACTGCATCTGCGTGTCCTTTTGGATTTTTGGAACGGGCTGCGTCAGAAACGCGGGGATTTCTTCCGGCCTTTCAATCGCAGCCCATTCGATTTTGTCCTGCTCTTTTTTGGTAAAAAGATACTCCCCTGTGTGGACTCCCGATGCTGTCCATTGCCCGTTTATCACGTCGCTGAGTTTTTGCTTGATGGACTTACGGGGAGTGAGATTGGGGAATAGTCGCGTGATGGACTTACTAGGCGGGAGATTGGGTTTCGCATCATAGACCGGTTTATCACGGTCAATACGCGCTCTTATATAGTAACGGATCCACTCTAAATCTGTGGACAACTGGATTTTGTCTATCGTAGTTCCTGTGTCACAATACTCGATACCGAAAGCCTCGCCTCTATCGGGAAAATAGAAACAGATGGCATACCAGAGATTCATATCGAGAGACAGATAAGCAATGACATTACCATTAGGGGAGCGGATGACATCATGGATACGGGGGGTGAGGCTATACTGAATGAAAAAATCGTCATGTCGATTAGCGGTCCAGAGTGTCAGCGAGCATTCGCTGTGCATCAGTGAGAAATCTTGTTTATCGGGGTGGTATGTTCGCTCAGAGATCAAAACAAGATGTTCACCATCGGGTGAAGGGAGCGGGTGATGGGTGAGTCCTATCCGTTCTACGCTGTGGGCAACGTTTGGAATTATAACAATGGCTATGAGTATCAACCGATAACACATGGATTGTTCCTCCTCCGCCCTAACAGACGGATAAAGTTAGGCACAGGGACAAATGTATTGACTCGCCCCTGTGCCGTTGAGGCTCATTACAATCGGAATTAGATCCCCGGATCCTCAAACTTAGTAGGCTTCAAGGCGAAATTTCTCTCCACAGTTTCTACGACATTGCCGACATCACTGAGATATTCGGTATGAGAATAGGTGCATTTTTTGAGGGAGGCAGATGCACCTGCCCCATGCTGATGGTAATGCGTGGATGTTACAGTGATCTCAATATTATAATTATAGCCGCGTGGTATCAGGTTTTGAAATGTGTATCCACCTGACGACGTAGTTGTTGTTTCACCCTTTTGCCAACTGCCCTCCCATTTAACCACCGTTACATTTTTGTAATCGTTGCCACCATACGTGACAATCCCGTTATCTAAAGGCGTACTGTCGTCGGCACATATACAGCTACCATGTATCGTAAATTGATTAGCGGCATACCACGTCGGTTGTGCAACGTATTGAAAAAATAGGAAAACCCCAATTGTCATTGTCAGCGGTGTGAGTAGTGTGCGCGTGCGCGTAAAGGCAAAAGTGATGACGCACGCAGACACAAATGGGAGAGGCACAACAAAGGGAAATCCTACCAAGTATGCTAATAGAAACATGAGTGCTACGTTAATAACTCCGGATAAGACCGACGAGGTTTCTCGTTCTATAGCGTTATATCCCAAGCCCCAAAAGAAGACACCTTGACTCATTACAACAAAAATGGCTGTAATCACTACTTCACAATGCGTGATAATAGTGTAATTCTCTCTCAATAGAGAGATCAATTCTATCGGACTCTGCCACGAGCTCAAAAACGGAATTGAATACTGATAGAGCAGCCACCGCCAGCCGTAATCTTCTAACCAACACGCAAACAATGCGAGAGGGAACAGAGCCAATGCCCAAAGCAAACCCTGTTGCCACCTATCGGAGGTTAATCCGATTGCAGACCAGGGCAGCGCGTACTTTCGCTGTAAGAGCGCGTAACTTGCCACCCAAATCCCAACAGAGGGCACCCCTGCGATAAAAACTAACACACCTAGAGGAGGGTGATTAGGGTCTTCAAAAAGTGTGATAATAGCAATAAAGCTACCGATGAAAAACACTCCACTAATTATCCCTACGATGATACCGGCATCGCCGATGTCGTCTAATCGAACGAAGGGTTTTTGGGTTTGGGCGGTTCTTATTGAATCTGGGGGTGCTTTGTGCTGAGCCATTTTTTCTTTTCGGAATCCATTCACCACTGAGGTCCTCTGGCTGTCATATTGAGGTGCTGATCGAGTGTGCCATTTTTGCATGAAGACAGCTTGTGACGAACCAGAGGCACGCTGTGAGTATTATTAAACGCATAAAACACCTCTTGACGGGTCAATGGGTCAAGCTATCTAAATGAATCGTTACCGCGGTAGATTGTCCTGTATCCTCCAAATGGACCTGATGTAGATACACCCGCGTGATAAAATACCACGCGTTGGGCGAGTAGTAATGTTTTATCTGATCCTTTGGGGAATACCCCAGCCGCCGGAACGCGTCTACCGGATCAACATATTCGCTGAAAGACACCCGTATCCGATGCACCCGTTGCTCGTATTCAGGATCGAAGGTCAGATCGACCGTCGGCTTCCGTTCCCACTGATCCACTTGACCGTTGTCTATCTGATACCTCCTCGTGTTAAGTTTGCCGATGATGTCTTGGACATCAGTCTGTCCTTTTTCCCACCGCTTCTCATGTTTTAACTGGCACGGCACCATCTCATGCAGCAGGCTCTCAGCAGTGACAGGTGTTGCACCGGCGAGTTTCTGCACATCAATCACATATAGCGGGGTGGCTGCCCCGCAACCGATAATCGCAACCCCCACCATAATAAAACATAGTGGCGTTGTCATTTTTCTGGTGCTCATAATCGACTTGTCCCTTTCTGTTCTTCGATATAGATGATACGGAGTTGATCGAACCGTCTGCTCCATAAGATAAGGCTGATTGATCCGCTGTCCCATTGATACTCCGATACATACCCACCCTCACAGTCAAACACGCGCTCACGGCGGCGTATATGGCACATGTTGTGCGTCAAGAAGGTCTCTTGTTTCATACCGACGTAGTAATCAACCATCGTTAAAATCTCCTTTTGGATTTTTGGACAGGCTGCGTCAAAAACGCGGGGATTTCTTCGGGTCTTTCAATCGCAGCTCATTCGGTTTTGTCCTGCTCTTTTTTGGTAAAAAGATACTCCTTTGTGTTGACTCCCATCGAATAAGGGTAAAAAAATTAGGTTCTGTTGACATTTTGCCGTTGCTAGTAAGCGAGCAATTTATGTGCCACACTTTCTTTTGAACCCTGTTCCTTCTATCGCCATACTGAGACCTTGACGCTTGAAACCCTTATGGTGCCTGAATCTAGGCGACCATCACACATTCTTTATTTTTTATTCAAGGAGTAAACAAGCACTGCGTTCCCCATCACTTCTCACGTTCCTGCCCTATAACTTCGCAGCTTTCTGCGTTTATAATTGCTCCAAAATCGGAGAATTACCTTGAGAAGCCTTGTGGCCACTGGGTTCCGGTAGGTTCGCAGCTTTCTGCGATGCTAATCCTCGATTTCGCAGCTTTCTGCGAAATCTTCTAAATTGACTTCTTTAGGACTTACGCAGCGGGGAACAACGATCGTTGTTCCCTACTCCTAGATGGATCAACACTCCAAAGATAGAAAACCTTCTTGACAATTACTTGCCATCATACTATACTTAGCCGAAAGCATCAATCGGTCAGAAATTTACAAGGCTCATGTCGGAAGAAAGTGCAAAACGCAAAAAGTCCCGATTCAATCGTGATCCACGGTCTCGTAAGTCTCCGATAAATCGGAGTCAACGACACCGGGACGTGAAACGTGATGTGGTTCAATGAACTAATGAACTCAATCGGTTTCTGTTGCACGGTTGCTTTGCATGAGCGGTAGAATGATAAAAGCTTGGTCCCCACTTTATGAATATCCGATATCAAGTCACGGATCTCAAACTTGTTCACCCCTTCAAGATTGCCCGGCGAGCCGTCGATGAATTCCGTCAAGTGATTTCTGTGGAAATTGATGGCGGACTTGGTGAGACGGCTCCCGCACGCTTCTACGGCGAAACCGTCGAAACGGTTCAGGTCGCTTTTGACCTCCTTGATACAGGTCTTGATGGAGATCTCGACGCGATTGACAGTGTCATGTCAGAACTTGAATCGGTCCTCGGACGTAACTACGCTGCAAAATCCGCTATCGATATGGCGTTGCACGACCGGCTTGGGAAAAAGTTAGGCGTGCCGCTTTATCGGCTCTGGGGGCTCGATCCGAAGGAGACACCGCTTACCACCTTCACGATCGGGATTGATGAGCCGGAGATAATGCAGCAAAAGGTGCGCGAAGCGGAGGCGTATCCGCTGCTTAAGGTCAAACTCGGCACCGACCGCGACTTAGAGCTCATCCGCGCACTCCGCGAAGTTACAGATAATCCGATCTATGTGGATGCCAATACGGCGTGGACCCCCAAAGAAGCGGTTCGTAAGATTCGTGAGCTTGCCCCTTACGGTGTTGAACTGATTGAGCAACCCACAAAGCCGGATGACCTAGAGGGGCTAAAGTTTGTCCGCGAGCACTCAGAGCTCCCGATTTTCGCCGATGAAAGCGTGAAACGTGCCGCCGATATACCTTCGCTGGTCGGGTGTGTTGATGGTGTTAACATTAAGTTGGTCAAATGCGGTGGTCTGCTCGAAGCGATGCGGATCATCCATATTGCGCGAGCGCATGGACTGCAAGTGATGATTGGTTGTATGATAGAAAGCTCTCTAGGCATTACAGCAGCAGCACATCTCACACCGCTTGTGGATTACGCGGATCTGGATGGACATCTACTAATTGCGAATGATCCATATCGTGGCGTAACACTTGAGCAGGGTAAACTCATCTTACCCGATCTGCCCGGAATTGGAGTTGTCCCAGTTAAGGGTTAGGTCCGTTGACGAATGATGTCCATACCAGCGTATCCATATCTGAGATCAGCTTTCAGGAGAACTGCATGAGCAAAGCCCAGTTATTGAGAGATCATAAAATCAGAAATATTAATAATTTATATTGGAACTTATCGACACCTACCCTATATGAAGAAGCCCTCAGGCGGGGCGAAGGGCAAATTGCTCAATTTGGTCCTTTTATTGTCGAAACACTACCCCACACAGGCCGTTCACCCAACGACAAATTTATCGTTGAACAATCGTCAAACCGAGATAAGGTCTGGTGGGGCAAAGTCAACCGTCCCATTTCCGAAGAGCACTTCGATCGTGTGTATAATCACATGCTCACTTACATCCAGGGGCGTGATGTCTTTGTACAAGATTGCTATGCCGGTGCTGATTCGCAGCACCGTATCACCGTTCGTGCCATCACCGAATATGCGTGGCACAGCCTGTTTACCCAAAGTCTCCTCATCCCAGCGGACAAGTTATCCCCAGACCGTGCACCTGACTTTACCATTATTGATTTCCCGGGTCTGCACGCGAATCCTGAACTACACGGCACTAACTCAGAGACCTTTATCCTTGTAAATTTTGAGCGGGATTTGGTGCTTATTGGTGGGACGAGGTACGCTGGAGAGATAAAGAAATCGGCGTTCACATACCTAAACTACCTGTTACCGAGTCAGGGGGTGCTGCCGATGCACTGTTCGGCGAACCTTGGACCTGATGGCGATGTTGCCCTTTTCTTCGGATTGTCTGGAACAGGAAAAACAACTCTCTCTTCTGCGCCGGGGAGACATCTCATCGGCGATGATGAGCACGGCTGGAGCGATCACGGCGTTTTCAACTTTGAGGGTGGATGCTATGCGAAAACAATTAACCTTTCCAAAGAGGCGGAGCCGGAGATTTACGCCTGCACCCATAAGTTCGGAACGGTGTTGGAGAACGTGATTCTCGATCGGACGACGCGGCAGATCGATCTTGATGATGATGCCTTAACAGAGAATACCCGTGCGGCTTACCCAATTACCCACCTTGACAAAATCGTTCCGAATGGTGTTGGGGGACATCCGAAGAACCTAATCATGCTCACATGCGATGCGTTTGGCGTGATGCCTCCCGTTGCCAAGTTAACGACCGAACAAGCGATGTACCATTTTCTTTCGGGATATACCGCGAAAGTTGCCGGTACTGAGCAGGGGCTGGGAGAACACCCCGAAGCGACCTTCAGCTACTGTTTCGGTGACCCATTTATGCCCCTCGATCCCGCTGTATATGCCGATATGCTTGGGGAAAAGATAGATCAGCATGGGGTGGATTGCTGGTTGATAAACACTGGCTGGAGTGGTGGTGCCTACGGCGAAGGTGCACGAATGAAGATTGCGTACACCCGCGCCATCGTTGACGCAGTTTTGAAGGGTAAGCTGGCGGATGTCCCAACAGAGCCAGATCCGATTTTCAGAATCCATGTCCCAACTGCCTGCGAAGGGGTGCCGTCCCAAGTTCTCAAACCGCGTAACACGTGGAAAGATGGTGCAGCTTACGACCGCCAAGCGCGAGAGCTCGCTAAGATGTTTGCGGAAAACTTTGAGCAATTCACCGACAGTGCCACAGAAGCGGTCTGTGCGGCAGGTCCCAAAATCTAATCGGCTGTGAGATTTGAGGCTTTTCCTACAATCTGTGACTCTGGATTGGTTTCACGCATCGCACGAAAAAGGATCTTAAAATGGACGAAAAGCGATTTGCGATTGTCACTGGCGGTACTGGTGCCTTGGGAACAGTCGTCACGGAAGCCCTACTCAAAGAAGGTTACCAAGTGGCAGTCCCTTACACTTCTGAGCGCAATATCGAACCCTTTGAACGTCAGATTGGGGATCTCAAAGCGCAAGTAACATTGATTCGCACAGACCTGACAGTTGAAGCTGAGGTGCAAAATTTCGTCCAAACCACATTGGACAAATTCGGTCAAATCGACGTTTTAGTGAATACGGTCGGCGGTTTTGTCGGCGGCATCCCAGTCGCCGAGATGGCAGAGGAACGCTGGGATTTCATGATGGATCTGAACCTGAAATCGATCTTTCTCTGCTGCAAAGCGGTGCTACCGCACATGATTGAGCGGAAGTGTGGGAAAATTGTGAACACCTCTGCGCGTGCAGGATTAAGTGGGATTGCCGGACTCGGTGCCTATTCCGTCTCCAAAAACGGGGTGCGGATTCTCACAGAATCGATTGCGGAGGAGGTCAAAGATTTGGGGATTAACGCGAACTCCCTGTTGGTGAGCATCATTGATACGCCTGCGAACCGAGAGGGGATGCCCGACGAAGATCGCTCCCGCTGGGTTTCGCCCGATGACATCGCCAAAGTCATCCTATTCCTTATTTCCGACGATGCGGCTATCATCAACGGCGCAGCGATTCCTGTCTATGGCAGAGCGTAAGTGACAATAAAGGAGCAAAATGCAACGACAAAAGTTTTATTTATGGTTGTCCATTTTCTGTGCGCTAAGTCTACTGATTTACGGTTGTGATAATCAGAAAAGCGGGGACAAACAATCGCCCCCCCAAAAGGGGAGCGGTCAGGAAAGCCAACCGAAAAAGAAGCAGATATGGCTCTCTATCCTCGGCGGGGCGGTCGGCGGGACGTTTTCACCGTTTGCCGGTGGAATTGGGAGTGTCGTTTCCAAAGCAGAACCCACTATCAGGATCTCCGTCGAAGCATCCGCTGGCTCCATTGAAAACGTGCGTCGTGTCAACAGCGGCGGGGACTATATGGGGGTTGCGTTTGCCTCCGATGTTTATCTCGGCTATCATGGGGAAGAGGTATTTGCCAAAGAGGGAAAGAAAGAAAATATCCGAGTATTGACCCTGCTTTACATCGCTTACAATCAATTTGTCACCTTAGCGGATAGCGATGTGCATCAATTTGAGGATATTGTCGGGAAGAAGGTTGCGATGGGCGCAGCGGGATCCGGCTCCGCACAAACACTGGAACGTCTCGCGAAGCTTGCTGGAATTCACGGCAAATTCTCACCGGTTTATAAGGGCGGAACCGCAGGGGCGGATGCCCTCCGCGATGGACAGGTGAGCGGCTTTCAATGGCTTGTCAATGCGCCCAATTCCGCCATCATTTATGTCTCTGAAATCAAATCTGTCCGCCTGATTGACTTTGACGCACCCGCTAGGAAATATGGATTTTACGAGAAATATCCCTTCTATCTGCCCGGTAGGCTGCCTGAGAAGGCGTACAAGGACGTCCAGCCGGTGAATACATTCCTGATGCCGACAGTCCTCATCGCGCACAAGAACATCAGCGAGGAGACAGTTTACACGATCCTGCGGCGTATGTACGACCAAGCGGGACATCAAACGTTAGTCACTACCACCCCTGCCGCGAAGGATATGACGCTCGAAAATGCGCCGAAGGCGTTTGTGATTCCGCTGCATCGTGGGGCAGATCGGTTTTGGACAGAGCGGGGAGTTGAGATTCCAGAAGCGGCGCAAGTTATAGATTAAATCCTCCCACCGTCAATTGTGAGTGTCTCTACGGACGCACGCTAACAGTTGTGGATGTAGTTTCCCATTCGTCGCTAAAATCCCGCGATTGGTAGTCATCCGTCGTCCCTGCGAGAAATCAAGGGCGCGTCCATCGACATCCGTCACCACTCCACCAGCCTCCTCCACCACTATCATTCCAGCGGCATGATCCCAGATGCACTCACGGTAATCCGGTGTCGCCGGATTTGGTAGACGAATATAGACAGATGCCTCACCCCGCGCCAGCACGCCATACTTGCCCTGACCGTCCATCCGTATCGGCGGTTCAGTGATACCGACCTGCTGTGCGATTTGTGCGTGCGTGTCAAGGTCGCTGTGGGTGGATTCAACGCTCTCCGCAAAACGGTGTGTTGCCTGAGAGATACAAACCTGTTCTGAAGACTGTCCATCCAACGAAAGCATCCGCGTACCCTCACCTCTCGCTGCGACGAAAAGGCAACCGCGTTGCGCCTGCGGATCGTCCAAGTTGTGCGGTAGATTCGGACAGCCCAACACCCCCAGTTTTACCTCGCCATTAACAATCAACGCGAGTGCAATAGCATATTGATCTCTCCGCACAAACCCTTTTGTGCCATCAATCGGGTCCAGCGTCCAGAAGCGTTCACCCACTTCTCCGTCGCCCAGATCAATCCAATCGCAGACTGTTTGGATTGAAGGTATCGCTGCGGCAAAACGATCGACATATCCGGTCACCCGCTGCATCAGTTGAGGGTTTTCCTGCAACGCCTGAGAATCCTCTTCGGCGACAATGGAATCGTCTGGAAAAGCCTCAGCAATGGCTTGACAAATTAATGCCTGAGAACCGAAGTCTGCCACCGTCACGGGGCTTCGATCCGCTTTCTCCATTGCGTCTGCCTTCACCATGTCAGCCTGCACCTGCTGGCACAGCTGCGCTGCTCTAAAGACCGCACTCATTGCGGTTCGTTTCTCTAATACCATCTGATCTGTAATTTTTTAACCTCCGTAGTCAAGGGTACGGCGTAGAATGCTGCGATGTCCAAGACTGTTTTCGATATGGTAGATGATGGTGTATGTCCCCGCTGCGGATCGAAATTTGTTGACATCAATAGTCGGGGTAAACCGCACAACTCTGAGCCGTCATTCGGGATATCAAGGCGTTCTGAAAAGGGACCGTAGCAGCGTTCACCTAACGGGTTGAGCACTTTCCATGTAACTTCGAGCCACGTCGGACGTGCATCACTACGAAGGTAAATGACAACCTCATCCCCTTCTAGTCCATCTTCGTTGAAACCAAGGACACCAAGCTCAGAGAGCATTTTGGCTGTGAGTGTTCGTGGGATATGTTCTAGATAGCCTCTGCCGGGGATTGCCCGCCAAGTGCCGCCCGTTGCCCAAGCAAGCTGTTTGATGGGAAGGAAATTCAGTCCGATGACATCAACTCGCACACCTTGGTGTTGTAGTGTTTCGATAACCTCATCTTGGCTATATTCCGATCTGCCATCGTAATCCGCATCGTGGAACGCCCCATCGCTCACAAGAACGAAAAATCGTTGCGCGTTGCGCCGAAATTTGATCCTGTGTAGCGCAGCCATCAACGCATCTAATCCTGATTCAGCGAGATCTCCACCGCCTTCAAACTTAATCTTGTAAAGCCAGTTTTTGAATTTGCCGTGATCTGTTGTAACCCCCTGAACCTTCGGCTTTTTTGTCATGGTGTCGGCGAATGTTACCAAGCCAAAGGCTGCGTCGTGTCCTGAGCGCGCGAAATGTTCAAAGAAGAGGTCGATATAAGCGCGGATACCGCGAACATTGTCTTCCATGCTCCCGGTCTTGTCGATGATAAACACCAGATCGATCTTCTGAACGATTGCCGCATCTGCTAGATTTCGAGCGAGCTCAGTCATCATCTTAATGTAGTTGTCCCCCGCGGAAGTGCCTGAAGGAATGCTGCCTCCCGAATTGCCGATAGGCATTCCGTCAAGTGCCTCACCTCGTCTTCGCCCGACACGCAACTTCGCCACGCCGATCTCAGGAGAGCTTTCTGATAGATGGCTGCCTCCTTCAGCCACATTGATATGCTGATCTGCCGCCAGAGGTGCTCCATTTTCTGAAGTCTCTCTCGGCAGATTCACCGCTGTCATGGTGAGTGCTTTGGAATCTGGATGCGTTTTTGCCGATAGCTGTGGCTGGGAAATAGATCCACTACTATCCCTAGTTGGAGACGAATCAACTTTCGATCCAATCGCTGTCCGTTGATCTGTTTTGAGGGTATCAACCGTCAGCCAATTGGTCGCAGATGTGGGTTTTGGTTTAGGAGTGGGAACTTCTGGGACAACTTTCACCGGCTCAGGCGGTGGGGGCTCAACCGGCTTGGGTGGGATAACCTCCGGGCGTCGAAAATGGGTGATATCAACCTGAACGCCGTCATCAAACCAGGGGAGTTGACGCTGCTCAATCTGTAAGTGCATCATGATGGCTGCAACAATGAGGTGAATGATGAGTGAGTAGATTAAGGCTGGACGAGCACTTCTGCGACGTAACATAGTGTCACCTATTTTTGTGAATCAAGGGGTTTAGAACCCCTATGGAAATCCCTCATCTTGAGGTTAATTTATGAAGCTGACTTCGCAATCCGAATCCCAACGTTATGCACCATCTCTATCGGTTCATACGCTGCGCGGTTCGCACATCGCGCAGCAAATTGCCCCCGCGGCACCCATGACCCTCCCCGAATGACCTTGCGCCTACCTTCGGCTGGACCGAAGGGATTTTCGGCAGGCGCGTATTGATAAGTCTCTGGGTGGAACCAGTCTATGCACCACTCATAAACATTCCCGCCCATATCGTAGCAGCCATAGGGACTGATGCCTTCCGGATAGCGGTCAACCGGCGTTGTTTGTTTGAGGTGGCTTTCGGACGAATTCGTCTTGGCTGGATCCCATTCGTTTCCCCACGGATACTCTCGTCCATCGGTGCCGCGCGCTGCTTTCTCCCACTCCGCTTCTGTCGGTAGACGATAAGCATCGTCGATCAACCCATTGAGATAGCGCAGAAACTCCCGCGCGTCGTACCAACTGACACCGACCACTGGACAGTCCGGCGCATTGAAGCGCGAATCGGCATAAAAGCGCGGCGGATAATACCCTGTGTCTTCCACGAATTGCCCATATTGGGCGTTAGTTACGGGGTACTTACCGATATAGTAAGCGTTGAGCGTCACCGTCCGCTGTGGTTCTTCATGGTCGGTTTTTCGCAGTCCCGTCGGAAACGTTCCCATGATGAATGGTCCTTCAGGGACATAGATCAATGGGTAGTTTATCGGATCAATCATAATCTCTTGTTGGACTGACATGGAGATATACTCACTCGTGATAGTCCACAGCGGCTAGCAGATAAAGTGTAATGCACAGAACCTAAGGCTGTGCCGAAATTAGAAAAATTGTAACACCAAACAGCGGAGTGGGTCAAATGCTTTTCAAGGTTAATCACCTGAAAACATAACTGTCACTTTTCTGTCTTGAGCCGTCGCCACAGAGTGGTACGGCTAATACCTAGACGTTTCGCAGCCAACTTCGGTTTACCGTTACACTGTTCTAAAGCCCGTTGAATCAATTCCCGCTCCAGTGCGGCAAGAGGATTTTTGCCCATAAGTGCCAGCGTTACAATGTCATCCTTAGGTGCGGTTAATTCTGTGGGGAGGTGTGTCTTTTCGATGCACTCGCCCGGGCACTTGACAAAAGCGTGTTCAATGATATTTTCTAACTGGCGCACATTGCCGGGATACGGGTATTCCATCAGGATATCTAATGCTTCAGAAGAGACATCCTGAATAAACTTCTGGGTGTGTCGATTGAATTTCTGGATAAAGTGTGCGATCAGAAGGGGAATATCGTCCCGTCTTTCCCGCAGCGGCGGTAGCTGAATCGGCACGATGTTCAGCCGGTAGTAGAGATCTTCCCGAAAATTCCCTGATTCAATTGCGGTTTTCAGATCGCGATTGCTCGCGGCGATGATTCGCACGTCTACCTTCTGCGTATGAGATGACCCGACCTTCTCAAACGATCCCTCCTGCAAGACTCTCAGCAGCTTTACCTGCATGGTAGGGCTTAGATCTCCGATTTCGTCCAGAAAAATCGTTCCTTTGTCTGCTATCTCAAACCGCCCCTGTCGGGTGGTGGTCGCGCCTGTATATGCTCCCTTTACATGGCCAAACAGCTCACTTTCGAGGAGATTCTCTGCCAACGCCCCACAATTGACACTCACAAATGCTTTGTCTGTCCTTTCACTTCGATGATGAATTGCCTGGGCGACCAACTCTTTTCCGGTGCCACTCTCACCCTGAATCAACACGGTTGTTGACATCGGTGCCACTTGCTGAATCAGTTCATAGATTTCCTGCATCTGTCGATTTTTACCGATGAGGTTTTCAAATGTGTAAAGACTTTTCAATTGTTCGTTGAGTGCTTTTACCTCTGAGAGGTCACGGGCGAACCCTTGGATAAACCGCTCCCCGCCGTGCTCAATGCCGACCATCCGCATCCCTAGCGGTAGCATACCACCATCTCTTTTCAAGAGCTCTGTTTCAAAAGCGATTGGTGTTCCTTGAGGGATAAGTTTCTCCAACAATTGAGATACTCGCTGAAATTCTGCGTCCCTCATCAGATTGTGCAGTGATAGGTTGGAGAGCTCCTGATGTGTGTACCCCAGCCATACGCACAGATTTTCGTTGACCGTCACAAAGGGTTGAGAGAGAGCGGGACAAATAAAGATTGCGTCGTTGGACATCTCAAAAAGGGTGCGGTATCTCGCGTTGCTTTGTGCAAGATCGCTGACCCATCGCCCCTTCTCAATCAGGATGGAGAGCTGTCCGGCAATCTGTTTAAGAAATCCGACGTGCGCCTCCGAAAATGCTCGGACAACTGCACTGGTAAAAAATACGACACCAATCGGCTTCCCGCTCACCTTTAGCGGTAACGTCAGATTTGAGCGCATACCTTCTTCAACCATAAGCCGCGTCCAGACACTGGGGCGTTTTTCGAGAACTTCTCGAAAATCATCAATAATTCGTGCCTCTCCTGATTCCAAAACACCCTCAAGGGTCGATCCAGCAATCCGCGCCGAAAAGCCGTTGTCCAAAACAATCTTGCGGTCAGATTTTGTCTTGACCTGCACTAGCCTGCCTGAAGACTCGTCAATCAATGCAATGCCCAAACGACTGTGCGGGACAACAGCTTGAAGCCCAGCGTAGATATTCTCGAACACTTCATCAAGTGTCTTGCCGAGGTTAATCTGTTCAAGAATCTCATAGACCGGATCGGCTGTTTCTTTTTCCTCAAAAGTAACTTTGTCCTGTGGATCCGGCGATTCATCTTTGGAATCGACAGCGATCCGAATCGCTTCTTCATCAATCTGGAGCGGATACGTTTTAACGGCTGGCGTGACAATGGGGCAGCCGGTTTTTAGATCGTACTTCCACTCATGCCAGGGACAGGTGATACTCTCTCCGTCCAAAACACCTTCTCCAAGTGGTCCCCCCTGATGTGGACATGTGTTATCGATGGCGTAGAATTCTCCATCGGCGTTGAATACCGCCACACGTTCGTCGCCCAATTTAACTACTTTGCTTTCGCCAGGTTCAATCTCCGATCTTTGTGCAATTTGCATCCATCTCGTCATTTTTCCCTCCCATGCGTGAAACGGGATAATAATCTTCCTTCTCTCTATTTTATTTCCCTTTATACCATATAATACCATTTTCTGTCAACCTTTTCTGTTTCAAATATGAACAAAGTTTCAATATGAAACAACACTGAGAATAGCCTACCTGCATTGGTGCGTTGGACGCTGACGCACACTATCGGTTTCAAATTGAAACACTCGTAGGCTGACGTAGAGAGGTCCGTTGATTGCTCATTCATGCCCGAAGCCCAACACCGGCGCAGATTCCGCTAATCTTGAGGATCTTGGCATCAAATTTGCCTAACTAAGAAACCGTAACTTCGGTTGAAATATGTTGACAAGAATCTATTAAAAACGCTGCATTTTAATGAGGAGTGTGTAAAATGGCTGAAATGAACTCTGACTTTGTACAGTGCCTTCGTGTCGAAGACATTCCCGAAGGATCGATTATCGCCGTCAATGTCGAAGGACATTCGGTTGCCCTGACCTGTAGCGAGGGAAAGATCCGTGCCGTGGACAATCGTTGTCCACACATGGGGTATCCCCTGAGTCAAGGAACAATTCATAACGGCATTCTGATCTGCCATTGGCATCACGCCCGGTTCGATCTGGAGAGCGGCTGCACGTTCGATCCGTTTGCAGACGATGTTCAATCGTATCCGGTTAAGATCCAAGATGGCCAAGTTTATGTCAATGTCCACCCAAACGGGGCTGATCCCACCGTGCGTTGGAAACGGCGTTTGAGTGAAGGGCTTGAGCAGAACATCAACCTGATTATCGCTAAGGCAGTCATCGCGCTTCGTGCATATCGCGCCGCAGCGGACGATATCGTTGAGGTCGGCGCGCTGTATGGCGCACATGGGCGCCGCACTGGCTGGGGACCTGGGTTGACCATCCTCACAGCGATGGCAAATGTTGTCCCGCAACTTGCAGAAGAGGACAGAGTGCTCGCACTCTATCAGGGATTACTCCATGTTTCACAGGAGGTAGCGGTTTCTCCGCCGCGTGTGGAACTCACACCTCTGGAGACAGATAAACACTCAATTGAACGCTTGAAAGAATGGTTCCGATATTTCATCGAAGTCCGCAATGCCGATGGTGCAGAGCGCACACTGCTGACGGCGATTTCGTCCGGAGGAACCCCTGCACAGGTCTGCGATATGATGGTCGCTGCAGCGACGGATCACTTCTACCGGGATGGTGGACATATACTCGATTTTATCAACAAAAGCTTTGAGTTACTAGAACGGATCGGTTGGGATAGGGCAAATGAAATTCTGCCAACGCTCGCCGGTAGTCTCGCGAGATCATCGCGCGCTGAAGAAGAGAATCGGTGGCGCAGTCCGATAGATTTTGTTCCCCTACTCAGCAACTCATTTGAAGAATTGGAAGCACTTGCAGCAGAAGGGACAGGCAAACAGTGGGAGGGTGCTGAACAGCTCGTCGAAGTCTTGCTAGGTGATGATCCCTTCGCTACAGTGGACGCACTCAAGTCGGCGTTCAAGGAGGGAACGACGTTGACAGAATTGACGCAGACGCTTGCCTACGCGGCGGCGATGCGGATTGCCCGTTTTCACACAAAAAATGAGTTCGGCGACTGGCTTGCGGTGCTACACACCTACACCTACGCCAATGCCCTCCATCAGTGTGCAAAACGTGCCCCATCGCTGGAGCTTGCCCGTGGCATTTTTCATGGTGCGGTGGCAATCTACTTTGATCGCTGGTTTAACATGCCGGCCGCACGGCTGCCACAACATCGACGAGGGACCAATACGCTTCCAACAGACGCAGATGAACTGCTCGATGGCTTCGTGAACCTTCTCAATACGCAAGCCAAAGCGGATGAGGCGGGTATGTATGTCTACCGCTACCTCTCGCTTGGGCACCCCCGTGCCGCTATCATCCAGAAGCTGGGGCACGTCCTGTTGCGCGAAGATGCCGAGTTCCACTCCTTCCAGATGCTTGAAGCTGCGCTCCATCAAATGGAGGAGTTGGATGAAGAGTATGCTCAGATGACGCTAGTTGCAGCTGCCCGATACTTAGCAGCACACGCACCGACTGCCCGGGCACTACAACAGACGGCAAATCTAGCACTGCGGCTACATCGAGGCGAGGATCTCTCTGCTGACGATCCGAATGAAGTGGTCGAGTGACTGCTTCCATTAGAGCTATACTCGTGCAACTGAATGCGTGTCTTCCATGGCTAAATAAAATCTACTATGCGTGCTAATATGAAAGAGTTAAATACTAGCGGGTTGTAAACTTTTTATTTTGGGGACGTTTAAATCAAATAGGACTTCCGCCGTTCAACACTCAGCTACCTGTAGTTCGGCGATTTATCGCCGTAGGACACAGCTTCCAACCCTGGTCTCGGAACGGACGCCCGATGAATCGGGACAAGCCGATTTGAAGTGTCTCATTAATTCTAAAATCTACTATAACTCCTAAAGAAGTAAGAGATTGCAGCTTAAATTTAAGGAGACTGCATAAGATGCCTTGGAAATTCTCCTGTTTCGTGATTACACTCCTCTTTGTACCTTTCCTCCTCCAATGCAAGGCTTTGCAATTGTTGGGAGAACAACCACAAACGACTCAACAGGATGTGAATGACACCATTTCGGAGACCACTTCTCGCGTTCGGTTAATCTACTTTACCCCCCAAGATCGCCCCTTCAGGCAAAGAATTGTCGATCAGATAGAGTTACAAATGGGAGTCGTACAAACTTTTTTTGCAGACCAGATGGAAGCCCACGGCTTCGGGCGGAAAACATTCGCGCTTGAAACTGATGCGAAAGGGAGAGCGATTGTGCACCGAGTCAAGGGTCAGTTCCTCGATAAACACTACCTCTATAACACAACAAATAAGGTTGCGGCAGAAATCGGAGAACGATTTAATCTTTCAAATAATGTCTATATGATTGTTGTTGATATAAGCGGTAAGTACATTAACAGAGCTATGGGCTTTGGAAGCCCCCGCCGTGGTGGTCAATCAGGCATTCTTTGGATAGCAAAAAGCGGTTTTCAGAGCAAAACCATTGCTCATGAACTGGGACACGCCTTTGGCTTATTACACGATTTCCGCAATGAGCGATTTCTCATGTCCTACGGTTCTTTTCACCTCTCCTCAACTCGACTGGAAAAACGTCAACTGTCCAAGGAAGCTGCAGAATTTCTCGATGCCAGCCGCTTTTTTAACCCTAGCAGGACGTTCTCCAGCGAATTTCAGCCGAAAATTAAGATTATTTCCCCACTCGAGTATCCACCGAGGGCAGAAAGCATCCGTATCATTTTCGAGTTGAGCGACCCAGATGGATTACATCAGGCACGATTTCACACCAACCCCAATATTACTGACAAAAACTTGGCGAAGTTCAGTAGAGGCTCCCCCGCATTCAAAGCAGCCAAGCGGTTAAACGGACAAGAGATGACCGTTGAGTTTGTTTACAAATTATCCAAGGTTGACGTTCACGATCTGCGGCTTCAAGTCGTAGATTCACAAGGACACTTTGGGACAAAATCATTTTCCGTCCACCTTCAAAAGTAAAACGATATCCTAACCGCCCCGGTGCCGATTCATCGGCATCCTCGACAAGTCGGGATTTGGAGTGTCTCATTAATTCTAAGGTCCACTATAATTATGTTGACAAGACTTACGAAGCGCGTTACACTGTGAACAAGTAAGATCCGACAAAAAACGACAGTAATTTATCACGTTTTACGTCTCATGCGACAAGGAGGTTGACATCATGAGTATTTCACCACGCACCTCTCAAGAAACACCGGCAGGTTCAATTAACTTTGAAGATCTCCCGACTGTAGATGTTGTGGAGGAAACCGATCTGGTCTATCACCAACTCTGCCCCGCTGATACCTTTGGAGAAGGTGATGGGAAACCTTTTCATGTAGATGGAACGCACCTTGCCGTCTTTAAGTATCAGGATAAATTTTACGCGGTTGACAACCGCTGTCCACACATGGGCTATCCGATGTCCGAAGGCAGTGTCCGAGATGGTGTGTTGATTTGCCACTGGCACCACTGGGAATTCGACCTCAAATCGGGCGGCTGCTTTCTTGAATTTGGAGATGATCTGAAGGCATTCCCGGTTCAGATACGCGATGATGGGTATCTGTACGTTGGGCTTGCCCGTGGGGAGCGAGCCGCAGCGAAACGCCGTGTCATTGACCGTGGCAAGCGCGCACTTGAGCGAGGACTCAAGGACCGGAGTTCCTTCTTCATTGCGAAGGCGGTCACAGCCCTCACCGATGCAGAGGCAACACCGCAGGAGATTATTCAGCAGGGACTTCACTATGGATCGCATAAAAGCAGCGAGGGCTGGTCCTCCGGCGTAGCGATTCTTACGCTCGCAGCGAATTTGTGGGACGAGGTTGCCCCGAAGGATCACAACCTATTTCTCGTGCATGGGCTTGTGCAGATCAGCCGTCGGACATCGGGCAGTTCGCGTCCATATCGTGCACCCTTCCCACAGATGGCAGAGGAGCACGACCTCCCAACCCTGAAGCGATGGTTCCGTTATTTTATCGACAAACGCGACCGGGGAGCCGCGGAGCGCATTCTGCTCACACTGAATGACCGGGGCTACGGCAAATCGGTCATAGCGGATTTCGTGTTCACCGCCGCCACTGATTTCTATTTCACCGGCGACGGTCACGCCCTTGACTTTGCGAACAAGATGTTTGAGGCGTTAGATTACATTGAATGGGACGGGGCACACGAAATCTTGCGTCCAATTGTGGTCGATTTGGTTAGTCGAACGCGCCATGAAGAGACATCTCGATGGGCGGATAGTGTGCCGGTGTTAGAGCCAATTTTCGCTCGTCTAGATGAAATCTGGCAAGAGAACCAAGCCAACGAGGCGGAACTCGATATTTCAGAGTTTACCCAAACGATGCTTGGCGACGATTTTGTGCCGATTGTTGCGGAGATTGAGGAGAAACTTCGCGCCGGCGTGAAGCCTACCGACATCTGCCGAGCCATGACCTACGCTTCAGCGATTCGGACCGCACGCTTTCATCTCAAGAATGAGGGGGATTGGCACGATGTGGCGAACATCTACTCCTACGCACACGCGCTCTACCGCACGTTCCACTATGCACCGAGTGCAGACCTTTTGCGCGGAATCTTTCACGGTGCCGTGTTCCTGAACTACCTACGTTGGTTGAACATGCCGGCGGCACGTATCCCTCGTCCCGGCCAACGGCTTGACGAAACCTTCGACTCCGTTGATGAGATGTTGGATCGTTTTCAGGAGTTTGCCGATTTCCAAAAGGTTTATGAAGCGGAAATCCTCGTGAACCAATACTTGGAGGAAGGGCATGACGTTGACGCGCTCAAGCGTGCGTTGGCTCACATTCTGCTCCGTGAAGATGCAGAGCTGCACATGTTCCAGGTGCTCGAAGTTGCATTTCGGCACTATGCACTGACTAACGATACTGAGGAGAAGCGGATGCACCTCCTCGCAGCGACCCGTTACATTACCGCACAGAAGTTGATGAAGAATATCCTCTGGTCAACCGAGAATGCGGAACGTTTGGCACGTGGCGAATTGCTCAGTGAACGTGAGGACGATAACTAGCGAGTCAAACGAATCTAACGAACAACCAGAAAGGGGCGTACCGATTGGTACGCCCTTTTTTTATTTATATTAAGCAGTCGTGCAACGTGATGCCCCGATAAATCCCCGATACATCCCGATGAATCGGGACAAGCCGAAAGCAGGTCCCGACGAGTCGGGATTCTCCCCGATACATCGGGGCAGGCAGGAACGGAACAGGCGGGACAGGCTGTGAAACGTGAAAATCATGGGTACATTATCAGGACACTCAGGATTCATAGATTAACACCACACCCCTCAACACAGCAATTAGACCATCAAGAGGGAGCACAAACGCATAATCCTTCGTAGGGATTGGGTCTCCCAACCCCTTGTTCGCCCGTCAGAGACCATTTCGGACTTTTGTACCACGATCTGTTAGATTGTGATCCGATCCTGCAAACTAACAGTTTGCGCTACATTTATCTGACAATGTACTAGCGGTATATCATTTTTGTAACAACGGTGTGGCACAGTTTCAACAATCTATTTGTGATCACGGGGTTCCCTTTGAAATCATAGGGCGTATCACAAACATCTGCAAGGTTAGCCCACGAAAAGGATTTAGCGAAACAATCGGTTTTGCCACAATCCCTTGTGTACGGTTCAAGATAGCTATGGCATGGGAATTGCACATGGTCAATCCTCTCAGTAAATTTTGTGGCTTCATGTTAGGAAGTCGTGCAACAGGAACCAAGTTTTTCCGAAAAAACTCGGTTCATGTTAGTGTGTGTTCTGCACTTCCTTTTGACATGAGCCAATTTCGTTTGGTAGGGCTTCGGCCCGATGTTACATTGAATCCATAGCACTTGCCGAATTGGCGACAGCAAAACGGCAAGACGCTTCAACCCATTTCAAAAAAGGAGCGTTTTCCATGAAAGCTATAGTGACGTTACTTATTCTTTTTACCCTATTTTCAGTCTACACCTACGCCCAAGAATACACGCTACCCGACGGTGCCAAAGCCCGTCTCGGTAAAGGGAGTGTATCTGACATACAATATTCGCCAGACGGCACCCTGCTTGCTGTTGGGGGTAGTCTCGGTATTTGGCTATATGATACCCACACCGGTGCCGAAGTCGGTCTGCTGCCGGGGGATACGGCTGGTATAATAAGCGTATCGTTCGGTCCTGATGGAGGCACACTGGCAAGTGGGGGTGGGGCTACCGTCAGTCTGTGGGACGTGTCAACACGAAAACTGATACAGACACTTGAGCATACGAATCGGGTCAATGATGTATCGTTCAGTCCTGATGGAGGCACATTGGCAAGTGCGAGTTGGGCTGCCGTCAGCCTGTGGGACGTGTCAACAGGAGAACTGATACAGACACTTGAGAATACGAGTCATACGGTTTGGGTCGAGAGCGTATCGTTCAGTCCTGATGGAGGCACACTGGCAAGTGCGTATTCTGCCGTCAGCCTGTGGGACGTGTCAACAGGAGAACTGATACCGAAATTTAGGCATACGAGTCGGGTCAATGATGTATCGTTCAGTCCTAATGGAGGCACCCTGGCAAGTGTGAGTGGGGCTGCCGTCAGCCTGTGGGACGTGTCAACAGGAGAACTGATACAGACACTTGAGGGGCATACGGATTGGGTCAATGATGTATCGTTCAGTCCTGATGGAGGCACCCTGGCAAGTGCGGGTAGTGACAACACGGTTCACCTATGGGACGTGTCAACAGGGGAACTGATACAGATACTTGAGGGGCATACGGATTCGGTCTTAAGCGTATCGTTCAGTCCTGATGGAGGCACCCTGGCAAGTGCGAGTAGTGACGGCAGGGTGCACATGTGGGACGTGTCAACAGGAGAACTGATACAGACCATTGAGCATACGAGTTGGGTCAATGATGTATCGTTCAGTCCTGATGGAGGCACCCTGGCAAGTGCGAGTAGTGACAGCACGGTGCGCCTGCGGGACGTGTCAACAGGGGAACTGATACAGACACTTGAGAAGCATACGGATTGGGTCAATGATGTATCGTTCAGTCCCGGTGGAGGCACCCTGGCAAGTGCGAGTAGTGACAACACGGTTCACCTATGGGACGTGTCAACAGGAGAACTGATACAGACCATTGAGCATACGAGTCGGGTCTATGATGTATTGTTCAGTCCTGATGGAGGCACACTGGCAAGTGGGAGTGCGGACAGCACGGTGCGCCTGTGGGATGTGTCAACAGGGGAACTGATCCAGGCCATTGAGGGCGCGCAAGGGGGTTGGGTCTTAAGCGTATCGTTCAGTCCCGATGGCGGGATATTGGCAAGTGGTGGAAATGTGGACAGAACGGTCCACCTGTGGGACGTGTCAACAGGGGAGCTGATACAAACACTTGAGGGGGATGGTGAGGCCTTAAGCGTATCATTCAGTCCCGATGGCAGGACACTGGCAGTTAGGACTTGGGGCGGCCATGTTCTCCTGTGGAACGTGTCAACAGGGGAACTGATACACACACTTGAGGACGTGTCGAGTGGGTGGGTCATAAACAACATATCGTTTAGTCCTGATGGACGAACACTGGCAGGTGGGAGTTATGCCATCCACCTGTGGGACGTGTCAACAGGGGAACTGATACACACACTTGAGGGGCATACGGGTAGCATCCAAAGCGTATCGTTCAGTCCTGACGGACGGACACTGGCAAGTGCAAGTAGTGACGGCACGATACTACTCTGGGATATAGCACCGTTCCTTCCCATCATAATAGTAAAAGAGGATGTCAACGGCGATGGCGTGGTGAATGTCCTTGACCTTGTTACGGTTGCCGGCGCGCTTGGACACACCGGGCAAATTGGTGCGGATGTCAACGGCGATGGGGTGGTGAATATCCTTGACCTTGTCACGGTTGCCGGCGCACTTGGTAATACAGGCGCAGCACCAGCGGCGCATCCCCAAGCGCTGTCAATGCTTACCGCTGAAGATGTCCAGAGTTGGATTGACCAAGCAGAAGCGTTAAATCTGACCGGTGCAATGTCGCAAAGGGGTATTCGCTTCCTTGAACAGCTGCTCGCCGCGTTGACCCCCAAAGCGACTATCCTGTTGTCCAATTATCCGAACCCGTTCAACCCGGAGACGTGGATACCGTATCATCTCGCTGACGCTGCCGATGTTCAAATCACCATCTATGACACAAAAGGCGCGTTGGTGCGTGAGCTAGATTTGGGCTATCAACCTGCGGGATATTACGCGGATCGGGCAAAGGCAGCGTATTGGGACGGTCGTAACGCCAATGGAGAGTCGGTAGCAAGTGGAATCTATTTCTACCAACTCCGTGCGGGTGATTATTCCGCTACGCGGCGGATGGTCATCCTCAAGTAAGCCCATAAACCGGCAGGAGCGACCGGGTTTTTTAGAGAAACTCGGTCGCTGACTATAGGTTAATCACTAATCTATAGTCGATTGTAGGTCGAGATTCACATCTCGACAAAATATTCAGCATGACGCGTTGCGATCTTGGTTTGTTGAGCTAAAAGTATCGCGCTATGCTGTAGGTGTTGTCGATTTTGGAAAATCGACCTACAAAATTCCTGCGTTCCAACCTGTCAACTGTTCTATCTTCCATTTCTGTTCTGAATCCCGATTTTATCGAGACATTTTTCTTATGGCGCGTTCGGTTTTCTCTTCGCGCTTTGTACTTTCTTTTTACGCGAACCTATATCGTATGTGTAGGAGGGAGATTAATGAAATCAATGGAACAATATCTTTGGAAACTGCCAATTACGCTGATGATATTGGTAGTCTGGATTGGCTGCGGTGGGAGGGCGGAAATTGCAACGCCTTTCGATCAAAGTGGAGGAATAAGGGTTAGCTCTGATGACATGCAACGTGCAGACAAAGCAGCGACTGATAAAATTGGGAAAAATCTCGTAGACGTTGCCCGGCGTGTAAGTCGTGAGAGCACGAAGCAGATGGTCGATCTTGTGTTTGTTATTGATGGGAAGTTGGTAGGGAAGGAGCCGGAAAGAATTCAAAGATGGCTCGCTGACATGACCAGCATTTTTGACGAATCGACGATTGATTATCGGGCTGCGTTCATTTGGTTCCAAGGTGATGCCTCACAAATGCGAGGCAAACCGCTAGCGAAAGGGCTCGTCATATTTGAAGAAGGTTTTGGCAAATCACCGATGCGATTTAAGGGCGTGGTTGCTAGACATGGGCTGGACGCTATTATGACGGGGCTTGCAGAGTTGGAGTTTCGCTTGAATGCTGAAAAGGAAGCTCGGGATAGTGACGAGTACTTTTGGGAGGGCGAAAAGCACGTTTGGGATGGTGAAAAGCACTTTGTTATCATCACAAGTGATCCGTTGAAAACGGACTGGGGAACCGGACGTGAAGTTGAACTCGTCGAGAAAATTCTGGATCGGTGCAGAGAAGATAAAATTCGGCTGCACGTCATCGGAATGAGCGAAGAGATACAGGTGCAATTGGCTTACTTGAGCGGTGGCAAATGGTACGAGGCACCCGAGAGGCAACGCAAGGAGGAACTAGTGCTAACAGACCTGTTTATGCCCTTTATGTCCAAGGTTGATGAGATTTTCAAGCACATTGCTCAACATATCGCTGAGACAGTACAGCGACCCATCGATCTGGTGTTCCTCTTTGACTCCAGCTTGAGTATGAACAATAAGGTGGAGGATATCTGCACAGGATTGGATGCATTGGTCCAGGTTTTCGAGGGCGAGGAGCTAGACTATCGGTTTGGAGTCATCCGGTTCTGGGCAGCGGGAGATAGCGAAAGCTCAGTTTTGACAACAAAACCGCCGTTAAATGCCGAGCAGGTCAAGAGGCTGTTTCGGAGACCCAGGCGTGGCAATGAACATCTGTTAGATGCAATTATGAGGGGTGTCCCTAAACTCGAAACGCCTAACAACCGGAAGTTGGTACTGATTATCGTCACCGATGAACCCGCCAGTAGTGGGCGGGGAACGGGGTATACATATACAGGGTCCGTCGAAGTCTGTCGCCACGCCGGGGCCCAAGTCAACATTATTGGGGGTGTCAGACCGTTGACTTCTGGCAGTGGTGTGTTTGTGGACGCAGACAAATTCCAACGTGTTATCATTGAAGCCACAAACGGGACAGGTTACATTATGCCAGGGGCTGTGCCATCCTGGCGGGATCGCTTCAGTCGATAAAGCCATCTGCTGATAGCGGGAACATCTCCGGCGATCTGTCAAAGCCTTTCCCAACTTTCTCTTAATGACTTATGTCAAGAAACTGTGCAACAGAATCCGATTTTTCAAAAAAAAACTCGGATTCTGTTTGTATGTGTCACGCAACTAGTTGTCCACGGTTATCAATCTCATCGCGCAAACATTTGCGACAGTAGTAGATCGGAAGTGCTTTGCGGTAAACAAAACCTTTCGCTTGTGTGCCACACTTTTCGCAAGTCTGATCCTTGATTACGTGGATTGCCTTGGTTACTTTTGATGAAGAAGCCGTTTTCATCTGGGTTTCCTTTCTCTGTGTATATGAATCATACTTTTACTGGGTTATAAAGGGATAGGTGTTTCACAAAATGCCAACTCTTATTTTGCTTAATGTGAATTATACTACACAAATGTGAAGTTATCAAGTGAAATTATCAAAATTTTTTAGATATTACGAAGATCTTGACAATGCCTGAGAGCGTATGCTATCCTTAATGCGATTTCATTCTAAAAAAATGTGGATATAGGTGATTAGATTGAGTACAAAAGTTATCGCTGCGATGAGCGGCGGTGTTGATAGTTCAGTGACCGCGGCATTGATGGTCGAAGCCGGCTATGATGTAATTGCAATTACGATGCGACTCGGTACACACGACACAATTGAGATCGAGTCGGACAAGCCGAGCTGCTGCTCGCTTGAGGGTGTCGAAGACGCGCGGCGGGTTGCCACACAGCTAGGTATACCGTTTTATGCCGTCAATTACGAGGAGGTTTTCCGCCAGAGTATCGTTGACTACTTTGCTGATGAATACGTTTCTGGACGGACACCGAGCCCGTGCGTCATCTGTAATCAAGACTTGAAGTTTGGAAAACTGCTTGAACTCGCAGCGCAATTGGAAGTTGACTACGTAGCGACGGGACATTACGCCAGAATTGAACAGGATGCAGAGACAGGACGCTATATGTTGCGTAAAGGGCTTGATTCCCACAAGGATCAGTCTTACTTCCTATTTTCCCTGACACAGGCGCAGCTGCGCCGAGCGTTGATGCCGCTCGGTGGATATGCAAAGGACGAGGTAAGAGAGGTTGCGCGGAGGTATCAGTTGCGGACAGCGGAGAAGCCGGAAAGTCAAGAGCTCTGCTTCATTGCGGACGATAACTACAAGCGGTTTCTCAAGGATCGGATCCCTGAAAAGATTCAGGAGGGCGATATCGTCGACCAAAAAGGTCATCTGCTAGGGGAGCATCAGGGGATTCCATTTTACACGGTTGGACAGCGCAGGGGGTTGGGAATCTCTGCCGAAACACCGCTCTATGTCACAGAATTAAAGGTGCACGACAACACCATCGTCGTTGGGAAGAACGAAGACCTCTTGGCGGATACAATGCAGGTTGAGGAGGTCAATCTCATTACGATGGATAAGCTGACCGAGCCGATTCGCGCAGAGGTCAAGATCCGCTATAAAGATACAGGGGCACCGGCAACGATTTATCCCCTGAACGACACGGAGGTAGAGGTCAAGTTTGATCAACCCCGTCGTGCCGTGACCCCGGGACAGGCAGCGGTGTTCTACGATGGTGATACCGTCGTCGGGGGCGGCTGGATTAAATAGATGGATCGACGCGGATAGAAGATGGACATCCTTGAAGCGCAACATCGAAAAATTATCACTGTCCTCGTTGTCGTGATACTCGCAGGCGGGGCGTATTGGATGGCAAAGCATTTTCACCCCTCGCTTTTTCTCGGCGACCCCGATCTCGTCGTTGATACGAAAGCAGCGCCCCCTTTACCGGCACCATCTTCAACTCCTACCTCATCTGTTCCTTCTGTCTCCCCGCAGCCTTCCGAAGAGCTGTCTACACCGTCGGCTGGGCCGCGCATCAATATCAACACTGCGACATCGCAAGAGTTGCAAACCCTACGTGGTATTGGTCCTGCACTAGCGCAACGCATTATCGAATACCGTCAAACCTCAGGTGGGTTCTCTAGTGTTGGTGATCTTAAAAATGTCAAAGGCATCGGAGAGAAAACGCTGGAGAAAATTCGGGCTAGCATCACCGCTTATTAGGAATTCGCTCGGAGAGATTTTTTCATTTGACCATTGATGCAAGTGTGCTATAATTGCCCAAACTTTATAACCTTTTCTACAAGGAGGAACCAGTAATGTCAACCCTCGTACATATCGGTGTCCGTGCCACCAATTTGGAAGAGACCATTCGATTTTGGCGCGATGCCCTCGGATTGAAAGTTTTCTCGACGATGGATGGCTGCTACGATCTCACCGATGGCTACCACAACTTCCGTGTCTTTCAGCACAATGGTCCTGAACGTCCACCGCACGTCGGTGGCATGTTAGACTATCTCCACATCGGGGTGCGTGTCCCGGATTTACAGGAAGCCGCCAAGCGGTGTGAGGCAAATGGGTTCACGATTATATCGGACGGGGTCGGCGGCAAAGAATACGATCCGAATTCACCTCCGGACGAATCGTTCAAGGTAGAAGACCCCGACGGAATTGTCGTGGATGTAACGGCGGACGATGATCAGTGGCCAGGCGTCCAGCCACGATAACGAGCCGTTTCTGTTCATACGCTTAAGCCCTATGCACAGCCCATAGGGCTTTTTTGTTTGCCTGATTGTAGTTGTTATTGCCAACTGTGCTATCGCAGATAACCATAAAAAAACGCTTGACATCGACTTCCCCGATTTGGTATTATTCTACCCGCCTTCCATTGTGCCGAGGTAGCTCAGTAGGTAGAGCAGTGGACTGAAAATCCATGTGTCGGCAGTTCAATTCTGCCCCTCGGCATTCCTATCCTTACGGTCTCATCATTTGTGTTGGGACCGTTCTCCTTATACGCCGGTGTAGCTCAGTTGGTCAGAGCGGTTGATTCGTAATCAACAGGTCGGAGGTTCAAATCCTCTCACCGGCTCCACCTCTGTACCTATCCCTCCTGCTGTTTCTGTTCCGTAATATCCGAAATCTCCGGCTGGTTGCAAGGGGGTGTTACCTCTCCGCTAGGGCTACCTAAACTTTTCGATCTTTACTGCGTCTACTACGGGACAAACGCCATGAAAGAAGATCCAGATCGCTACCTCGTTAAAAGAGCACAATGCGGGGACACCCGCGCTTTTGGTGAGTTGGTCCAGAAGTATCAGAAGCGGATTTACGAACTCGCTTATAACTTCACTCACCATCCAGAGGATGCGTATGATCTATCTCAGGAGATTTTCCTCAGAGGTTTCAAGGCACTGAATCGTTTTGAAAGTAAATCCACATTTTACACATGGATTTATCGGATTGCCAAAAATGCGTGTATTGATTATACACGCCGTCGCGCAAGTCATAAAAATATCTCTTTTGTCGAAGAATTCCCCGCTGACGATTTCCTATTCCCTTCGGGCGGTCCCGAAGATGTTACAATGCACGGCTTAGAACAGGCAGAACTGGGCAGGGAAATTAGGAATGCAATCCAACAATTATCTCCTCGTCAGAAGCAGGTGTTTATTTTGAGGCACTATGAAGGGTTAGCACTTCGTGAAATTGCGGATACACTCCATCTGCGTGTCGGCAGCGTCAAAGCCCATCTATTTAGTGCGACGCGAAAACTACGCGACCTACTTGCACCTTACTTAGAAAATTGATTCGTCATGAAATGCAAATTAGTTAAAAAAATAATATCAGCATACATTGAGGGCACGTTGTCGCCAAAACGGTCCCAGCAATTAGAACTTCATATTGACGACTGCCCTCACTGCCAAAAGGAATTGCAAACCTTTGAGGAAACAATCCATCATGCCAGCAGTCTGCCGGTGGAGTATCCCACGCCAGAGGCGTGGAAAGCGTTTTGGCCCACTCTCCGTGTAAGAATCTCGCAAAGTCAAGCATTTGAAGAAAACCACCTTCTCCTTTGGGTAAGGAGGCATGGGTGGAAAATGGCAGGGGTGGCTTGTGTGCTGGCTCTCTTTTTAAGTTTTTGGGGACTTTCCAACAGCCGCTTATTCAAAGCCTCGACCGAAAATCCCACTTTTGATGCGTTAATCTCCTCAAGTTTCATGGCAGAAATTCCCGTAGAACAGTTGCGAGAACAGGTAAATCATGAGCTTCAACGTCTTGATGTGCCTTTGGTTTGGGACAACCGGCGTTCGCTTATTGATGAAATCCGAATACCAAATTCGGAGGCTTCTACCGACCTTGTCAACCAATGGTTTCATGTCATTACTTCTGAAATTGACGTTGAGTCTGTTGGAAATGAAGTTTTCACTGACGCTATTCCTTCGACGACAGATCGAATTGATTTTGTTACCTTGGATTAAAGAAACTCCCAAAGGAGGATATTATCTATGAAACGCCGTTACCTACTATTGCTTTCAGTAATCCCGGTGGGGCTCGCACTGGTGTTTTTGATTCCTCTGATCAAAGCAGACGCTCCGTCCCCCCGATCAACAACGCCAAGCGAATTGGCTGAATTGGTTGAAACCCTCAAAATTTGGAAATTGGTTGATGCGGTTTCGCCAACGTCGGAGCAAACGGTGCCCTTGTTGACCCAATTCAACCAGTTGGAAAAGTTAAAAATGCAGTATCGGCAGGCACACCGGCAGAGTATGAACCGGCTAAAGCAGTTACAAACTACTACGCTTGACTCTAAGGCAGAGCACACTGAGCTACAGACTGCCTTAACACACCACAGCGAAGTCGAGAATGGGTTCATTGCCGAAAGACAAAGGATTATGGAAGAAATTAATCAGATCCTAACTGTTGAGCAACAAGCCCAATTTATCCTTTTTACCTATAGTTATCGTCAAGAACTGAAGCAAGCGTTGCAGAACTTGATTGTACTGCAAGGACAAGGGAAGCCAAAGGATATACTCGCAGCTAAATCCATAATCAAATAATACATCATTCTCTACTAGAATCACGCAAGTTGCTAGTTGATAAACCAAGCACTATAAACCGAGTTTTTTCTTCAAAACTCGGTTTCTTTCTGATTCTAACCACTTGGGTTATGTTATAGAATCCGAGTAGTCGTGTAAAATTGTCAATTGTGGCGCAGATTGCCTAATCTGCGATCCCCCACATTAGGTATTACGCTTCGTTTCACAATTTAGACAAACACCAGAACAACAACTAGCAACTTAGGTTAGAATAGGACTTACAAAGCGCGTTCATAAGTCCCCCTGATAAGTGGCACATCCCGATGAAATCGGGGGGGGATTTAGGGGTTAAAAATCAAAAATCTACTCCCTGTGTGCTAAATTTGCGTAAGTCCTGTAGAAATAGAAAAGCCGTCCTGAGGTGATTCCTCTGAGACGGCTTTTTTTATTTTCTATCAATTGATTCGCTTTACCGGTGTGACATTTTTGCGACGACAGTGTGGCACAGTTTCAACAACCTTTCTGTAAACACGATCTTCCCTTTGAGACCATAACTCATGTCAAAAGTAGAGACGAGGTTGCCCGGAGAATGAATTTTCCAATCTCCTGCTTTTTTGCGTAATTTCTTCAGACGGTTCAAGATGATTATGGCATCTAAATTGCATGTAGTTGATAGGTGAAGTTAATTTCGTTTGTCAACGATATGAAGATTGAAAAAGGCAACTGCGTAAGTCCTAAATGATTTGATCTTAGAAGGGACGGATAATTCGGTCCCTATCGGCAGGATTCGATTGCATTTTTACGGTAGGTTGAGCATTTGGTTGGATGATTTTATTGTGACAGGACCCAATGTACCAAATGGAGGACCGGGAGGTTTGCAGGTCGTTATGCCTGCACAGAAATTAACCACAACGTGGGGAAAACTAAAGGCACGAGACTAACCGAGACTGTTCAAAAGGAGGGTGAAAACAGATGAAGGTACTATCGATTTGGACAGTGATATTGGGAATGATGGTTGTTGCGATTGTAGGGTGTGGAAGTGACGACAGTCCCATTAAAGAAGATATGCTGCAACCGGCAACCGATCCACCCAATCCATACATCACGCCAATTTTAGGAGATTGACATCTACAGAAGATAACTTGGTTTGAAAATGGTGTGCAGACTCAGAGCATAGATTTTAGTTTGGCACTGTTTACCGTAACATTCAGACCGGATAAAACCTTTGAGGTAATATAGTTCAAGTTTCGCATCTCGCGGTTTTGTTTTGTGTCGGCGAAACAGTCTCGTCTGGACGAAGCCGTGGACTGACATTTACAGAAAGGTGGTATTCAAGATGAAAGTCGCAGTAACTCTACTCACGCTTTTGGTCCTTTTCTCACCGATTAGCCTCGCCCAAGACCTTACACAACCAAACTTGCCCGCGGGAGCGATCGCCCGCCTTGGTAGAGGTTCGATAAACGAGATCCAGTATTCTCCGGACGGGACGCGACTTGCTATTGCTACGTCTATCGGTATCTGGCTTTACGATACCACTATCGGTCAAGAGATAGCCCTGCTCACCGGTCATACGGACGCGGTCTTAACTATAGCGTTCAGTCCAGATGGAACGATGCTTGCGAGTGGGAGTTCAGACGAGACAGTGCGCCTGTGGGATGCTGTAACGGGCAAATCCAGGCGGCTACTCACCGGGCATGAGGGAAGGGTCAAGAGCATAGCGTTCAGTCCGGATGGAAACACCCTTGCCAGCGGAAGTGCGGACAAGACGGTGCGACTGTGGGATGCCAGAAACAGTTATTTTAATTCGATGATCGCCAACCATGGGAGTATGGTCACAAGCGTGGCGTTCGGTCCGGAGGGGCGGCTTGCCGCTGGAGCTCGCGACGGGACGGTGCGATTGTGGGAGGTCAACCCGTCGGATATGAAGAAGAGTAAAGTCAAGCAGGTAATCCCCGCACATGAGAAGGAGATTGCAAGTGTGGTGCTCAGTCCAGATGGTGGGATGCTTGCTACTGGGGATTGGAATGGAGCGATACGACTGTGGGATACCGAGACGGGTGAACGCATGACGACGCTCAGCGAGGGGTGGTCTATGGTCACTAGGGTAGCACTCAGTCCGGATGGTGCCATTCTTGCCAGCACGACTGGCGGCCGGGGAGAGAATACGCTGCATCTGTGGGAGGCCGTGACGGGTGCATTCAAAGGGACGCTCGCCGGTCATAAGGGTTTGGTCGAAAGTGTAAGCTTCAGCCCGGACGGTAGCACCCTTGCCAGTGGGAGTCGGGACGGGACGATACGGCTATGGGATGTTGTAACGCGGAAACCCAAAGGGACGCTCACCGGTTATACAAATGATGTCACGAGTGTAACCTTTAGCCCGGATGGGAAGGTCCTTGCCAGTGGGAATGATGATCATGCGGTATGGCTGTGGGATGTGGCCACGTGGCAGCATAAAGGGACGCTCACCGGACATGCGGAATCGGTCAATAGTGTTGCATTCAGCCCGAATGGAAAGGTCCTTGCTAGTGGGGGTTGGGACAGGACGGTGCGGTTGTGGGATGCTGTCGCGTGGGAGTATAAACGAACACTCACGGGGGATGTACATTGGGGCAATAGTGTGACGTTCAGCTCGGATGGGAGGACCCTTACCTGTGCGAGTGGGGACGGGCAGATATGGCTGTGGGATGCTGAGACGTGGGTGCATAAACGGACGTTCACCGGTCATACGAAACGGGTTAATGATGTATCGTTCAGCCCGGATGGGAAAACCCTTGCCGGTGCATGTATGGCGGAGGTGCGACTGTGGGATGCCGAGACGGGACGGCATAAACAGACACTCTTCGGACATACACATGAGGTCAATAATGTGGCGTTCAGCCCGGATGGGAAGACCCTTGCCAGTGGGGGTGATGATAATACGGTGTTGCTGTGGGATACCGAGGCAGAGGAGCAAAAACGAACACTCATCGGGCATGAAAACGCTGTGATGAATGTAGCGTTTAGCCCGGATGGGAAGACCCTTGCCAGTGGGAGTAGAGACGCGACGGTACGGCTGTGGGATACCGAGACGGGTAAACACATGCGGACGCTCACCGGGCATAGAGATATGATCAATAGCGTGGCGTTCAGTCCTGATGGAAGCATACTTGCCAGTGGTAGTGCAGACGGGACGGTGCTCCTGTGGAAGGTTGATTAGTTCATTGGTGTTGGGTTTCGCTGTCGCTCTACCCAACCTACGAGAATTGCTGACAGAGAAATTGGCGACTACGTGGGGAAAACTAAAGATAGATAACTAACCAGAACCGTTCAAAAGGAGTGTAAAGACAGATGAAAGCGATATTGACTTGGGTAACCATCTTTGGAGTGATGATTGTTTTCATGGTTGGGTGTGGAAGTGACGAGAACTCCATTATTGACGAAGATGTGCCGGCAACGGATCAGAAAGAAGTACTCACATTAAGGGTTAAAAAAGGGCTCGCGGAGGCCAAACAACGCGTTCCCATAGTAAAGGATTATCAAGAACAAAGGGAGCAAATTGCTGCACAAAAGATTCCATCTGCACAAATCATAAGGGAGTTGGAAGCCCTTGACAAAAAATACGAACCCTACGTTACTAGACTCTCAAAAATCTATGTACTTGTAAACGATACTGAAGTTGTGGAGCTGCTTGGTGATTGGGTGCAAAAGGAAGCGGATGCAATCTTTGAACCTCTAGATTGGGAGGAGTAATCCAATGCTAATCAAGAATGTCCGATTGATTCTTGTTATGCTAGGGGCAGTGCTTGTGTACGGACGAGTGTGTATCGCCGAAACGTGGAAAATGATGAAAGTAACAATGGATAAAGCAAATCTTTCTTGGATTCTCAAGGTCGCAGCTTAGGCCATTAAGCGTTAGGTATTCATCACAAACTTGGAGGGCACATGATGAAAAACAGACTTCAACGCTGTTTGGCTATACCGCTAGCCCTTTTCTCAGTAGCAGTGGTTGCCTACGGACAGACTGATAAGGTCATTGGTAAAGGGTACGTCGAAGCAATCCAATTCTCGCCCGATGGCAGATGGCTAGCGATCGGTACATCGGCACTCCTTGAACTATATGACGCGAAAACTTACCAATTTAGCCATAGCATTGAGATGAACGTGGACGCGCTCGAATTTAGTCCAGACGAGACGGAGCTGCTAATTGCGGATAGAGATCTAATGTATCGGGTCAACAGCACGACGGGACAGGTGATAGCGACACTGACCCTAGGTGAAGACCGTGTCAGTGATTTGGCGTACAGTCCCGACGGAAAACAGATGGCTTCGATTGATCGGGTGGGGTTGGTTCGCTTATGGGGAGAACATCAGGAAGCTTCTACCTTCCGCCGCGCACATACCCGTTGGGAAAAGCACGCAATCCTCTTTTCTCCCGATGGGGAGCAGTTAATCGTTGGTGCATACGACCTTGAGATCTGGGATATTGCGACAGCACAAATTGTGGGCGGGGCTCTCACAGATTCCCTCGTGACATCGCTCGCACTCCATCCCGATACAATGCAACTCGCGGTCGGGACGGAGGAGGGATTGGTCGAACTCCGGACGCTAAGTGATTTCAGATTAATTTCTGGACAATGGATTTTGTACATAGTATCCTTTTTTTTGAGTTTTTTGCTTCAAAAGGCAGGATATGATGAAACGCCCCAAACAGGTTCACTCTTTATCAGATTCGGAACTGATCGAAATCCAACAGGTGATTAGCACACACCCTAAACCGCGTGTGAGAGTCCGTGCGATTATGATTCGCATGTCCCACGAAGGCTTATCCGCTCCTGAGATTGCCACGTTACTCGGCGTAAGCCGGCAAACAGTCCTTCATCAAATTCAACGCTACGAGGCATCGGGTATCATTGGCATTGAGGATAGACCTCGGTCCGGGGCCCCCGCCAAAGCTAACGCTGAATATATCACTAAACTCAAACAAGCAGTAGCCAGCGACCCCCGTGAATTGGGATATCGCTTCAGTGTGTGGTCAGTCGAAAGGCTTCAGAAGCATTTGGTTGAGCAAACCGGTGTCGAACTCTCGCCCATCTATCTCCATGACCTGATGCAGAAACATGATATTGTTTACCGTAAACCTAAGCATACCCTTGAGCATAAACAAGACCCAGAAGAAGTTTCTCAAAAGAAACAATTACTTGAGTTTCTAAAAAAAACGCAGTAGATTGTCACTATCGATTTGAGTTGCTCTATATTGATGAATGTGAGGTGCATTTGCATCCACCCCTACGCAAAATGTGGATGTTCAAAGGGCAACAAGTAACGATTCCCGCACCGGGTGCAAATAAGAAACTACACCTGTTTGGTGCCTTGAACTTCGCCACGAATCGTGTGGATTACCAAGTGTCTACCGCCAAGACCCAATGGGCAATGGAGACTTTCTTGTGTAAACTGTTCACCGAAAGTTATCCGACTGATTATTTGGTGCTTGTCATTGATAGTGTCAGCTATCACCAAACTCCATTGATTGCGCGTATATTGGCAGAATACGCGCATCGTGTATTCGTGTTATGGTTGCCTAAGTATTGCCCTGAACTCTCTTTAATTGAGCGGTTTTGGGAGCATATGAAACAGGTGGTGTTTGACAATTACTATTTTGGCGATGAGTCCAATTTAGAGGAGGCAGTCCATCTGTTCTTCAAGGAACACAATACCCAACCTCCCTCTGATTTAACAATTGATTTTCGATTGTCCAAAAACTTATCTGAGGATTGAAAATACCTTAAAATAAGTTTTTGGACAATCCTACTCCCAAAATACAGACTATATGCGAAGCGAACAAACACATTTGTCCAATGTCCAATTACTTACCTGAAATCACTTAGGAACATGTGACCGAACTGCGCTGATTGATGGAAATGATGTAGAAGTGGAGGGAGTCCGTGAGAAAGTAGAGGTTGAATCGCTTGCATTTAGTCCCGACGGGCAAACACTCATTGTTGGATTCAGCGATTCTGTTATCTCTGTCTGGGATATAGTGAATCAGGTGTGGATACGTTCTTGGATTACCAAGACGAGATCTGATGAGGAATTCAAAGGGTGGGAGGGAGCGTCTGGAGTTGGTCGTGACTACGAAAGACGAAGTTGGGAGCCCCGTCTCACTTTGAGCCGTGACGGCAAAACTGTTGTTGCTGTGGCGGATCGTTCCGCGAATGTGGGGCGTTGGGAGGTAAGCACTGGAAAATTGATTGGTCGATTTGAAGGCTACGCTTATTCGTCTATGATTGGATTCAGCGCAAACGGTGAACGCTTCGCCACCATGAGTTGGGGCATTGCCCGTGTTTGGGATGCCGTCACAACGGAAATCATTGCTGAGATGCAATATGATAACGGAAGTTATGTAGTCGCACTGAGTCCTAATGGTAAATATATCGCTATCACCCATGCAGATCGACGGATCACGGTTTGGGAGGTGGATACCGCTACCGTCAAACATGTCTTGCCCGGCGCAGCGTGGAATCGAGCCCTCACATTCAGCTCTGATAGTCGTCTCGTTGCCGCTGTGACATATTCATCTTTGATACGGGTGTGGGAGGTCGAAACCGGCGAGAAGATTGCAGAGTTGGACGAAAGAGATGTCGGTTCAGGTTTTTCAGGTTCTGGGCCAATCCGTTTTAGTCCTAACGGTAAGTGGTTTGCGGCATCAGGAGGTAGAACAATTGCAATCTGGGAAACAGAAGGATTTACCTTAAGACATGTTGTTCAGGGGTTAAGTGCAACCAACAGATATTTCAACTCTCTTGAATTCAGCCCCGATAGCCGATGGATTGCAGGGGATACAGGGCGCCCAGAATACAAGATTCAATTTTGGAATATTGAAACAGAGGAAGTCGATCTCGAACTCCCGACGGGTTTAGCAATAACGGTTGGATTTAGTCCGGATGGCAGATGGTTCACAACGAATATTTTCGGTACTGATGGAAATACTTACGCACCTGCGGTGCAGATCTGGGATACAGAGACAGGACAGCTGTTTTTGGAGCTATCTTCACCGTATCAGCAGATAATGTTTAGTCCGGATGGAAAGACCGTTGCTGTGGCTTACGATGACGGACGCATCCGCCTAGCACCAATCGAAACCGTTTTGCCGTATTTGCCCCGGAACATTGCCGGTACTAGCACTTCGAGTGAGTTGCAGTTAGATTCACCCGAAGTGGTCAAGAGAGATGCCCTACTTCCCAATTATCCCAATCCATTCAATCCAGAGACATGGATCCCCTATCAGCTTGCAGCCGCTTCATCGGTTCGGATTCACATTTACGATCTCATGGGGCATCGAGTCCGCACTTTGGATCTTGGGGGACAGCGGCCAGGGACTTATCTTTCCCGAAATCGTGCAGCGTATTGGGATGGACGGAATACGTTGGGGGAACGTGTTGCGACAGGAGTCTATTTCTATCGGTTAGAAACAGACAATTTCACAGCGACCAAGCGAATGGTGATTGTCAAATAGATTCGTTTCTTATAAGTCAAGTTGCTAGATAACTTGTAGGTCGAGATTCATATCTCGACACCGCAGCTGTAGTAGGAGTAACCTCCCGATAAATCGGGATGCAAGCACTTGTGGCTGCCCGTCTTAGGCTTACATCGGAGCCCATTGCCAACACCTCAGTTCCCAATCATGTCCCTTCACCGCAAGTGCCGCCGCATAACCGGGCGCAGGGTTTAACGCTTGCAGCGACCATCGGGAAGTTTCTTGGGGAGGGCTTTCGGTGTGCAGCAACGCTGCCGGCTCCCCCGGTGTCAGCGAAACATCGAACGCACTCAAAGGAATAGACATCCCTTTCCCTTCCGCCTTGATATAGGCTTCCTTGCGCGTCCAGCAGTTAAAGAACCCTTCTTTCCGCAAGTGTTGGGGGAGTGAGCGGAGCACAGCCGCCTCTCGTGGTGAAAAGAATCGTTCGGCAAGTTTCTCCATTTCAACATCAGGACGAAAATACTCGATGTCAACCCCGATCTCTCGTCCGCGCGTGAGGGCGTAAAGCGCGATTCCGTGAGAGTGAGATAGGTTGAAACAGAGCCCTTCCGCACCAGTATCTTCGGTCAAATCTGGCTTCCCATACGAATTATAGCGGAAGCGCAGCTGGTCAGGCTCCCTGTCCAGATAACGACTCAAGATATTCCGCAACAGCCCGCGCCCAGCGATAAAGTGCTCTCGGTGTTTCTGCAAGTAGAATCTTTCCGCTCTGGCACGCTCGTCCACCGCAAGCGTATCCTCAAGGGTACGCAGCTCGGAGGCGGACACATGCAAAGATGCCCGCCAAACATGGACGGCATTATTGGGTAGCACAAGGGTTTTGGGCGGGGAATCCCATGAAGGAGAGGGGGAGGTCATCGGTTTTACCTCAGTTCAGCTGCACAATAACTCAGTTGGAATCTGATAGGAAACGAAAATCAGTTACCGAACCGTGCCTCATATTTCTCCCATACCTCATCGGAGAGAGGAACGCTCGCCGCTCGCACGTTCGCTTCCAACTGCTCAACGTTCAACGAACCGATGTTGTTCCCATGAATCCGATCATCTTGCAGGCAGAACTGAAGGGCTAATTGGAGCAGATCTACTCCCTCTTCCTGACACCACTTCCATCTTTCCCTCGCAGATTCGAGGTCGGGATGATTAGCCCATCGCCCCTGTGCCACTTCTGCGTCAATGTCAACCCCTGTTAGCAAGCCACGTAGAATTGACCAGCCGTTCATAACGCCGACATCCGCTTCAGCGGCGGCGGGTAGAACCGTATCCGCAGCGGTCTGACGGGCCAAGTTATAATCGTTGAAGCACAAGAGGAGATCAACGTCGCCGGTGGCAATTGTCTTCAGATGAAAATCGTGCGGACGCATCCCGTATCCGACAAAGTGAACCAGCCCCCGCCCTTTACACTGTAGCACGCCATCTAGCGTTCCACCCTTCTCAAGCGTCGGTTCGATTTCGGACGGATCGTGGATCAACATACCGTCGAAATAGTCTGTGCCGAGCAGCTGCAGCTGATCCTCGACATCCGCAACCACACGCTCGGCGGAATAATCGGGTCTTCCCTCACCGTAACCGCCCCACTCCGCTGCAGAGTGGCAGCACAGACGTCCGGTGATTATCACATCCTCGCGTGGTATCTCTTTCAACGCCAAGCCGAGTTTACGCATAGAATCCCCATAGCAGCGAGCGCAGTCGAAATGGTTGACACCGATACTGATAGCATGTTTGATGAGCGCGATGGCATCCTCATCGGAGACAAAACCGAAATGGTTGCCGAACCCTTGCGTTCCGAAAGGAACGACGGGGATGCTCAACTCTGTCCGTCCCAAACGGCGGCGCGGTATGGATAATGTTGCATTTGTCGCCATAAATCACTCCTTGAAAACGTAGACCGGTTTTCCCAAAAAGATTTTGTGAAGATACCCCAATTCTATATCGGATTTTGATCCGCTGCAAGCAAATTCTAATAGTAGTAGGCATATGGCTTTGCATCCCGCCTGCGGGGCTCCGTATGCCGCAACCTGCACATACCCGTGGGACGGGCCTATTGCCCAACCCATTTCAAGCGGGACGCTGCTTCCCCGGCGCATCCAAACCGACATCCACTAACGCCCCGAATAGCTCTTCAATCCGTCCGAGATCGGCTGCTGGCAAGGGCCCGCTCAGAATCGAGTCGATATTGGATTGCAGATGCGTCGGGCTGCCCGTGCCGAAGAGTACCACATCCGTACCGGGTTCATGACGGCAATACCGGTAGGCCGCATCGATAACCGTGCAAGCACCGCCCGAACGAATCAGAAAACCGAGTGGATGCTCCTTCTCCGCTAGCCAGGCGGGCAATTTGCCTTCGTTTATCAGGTGTGCAACCACACGGTTCACTCTGTCCGGCTTGCTGAACAGCAACCGTACAGCGAACATATTCAACACACCAATTCCGTTCGCCAGTGTATGTTTGAAAATCTTCTCACGCGCCGACTGGTGCATGAGATGGAAAGCAACCATTATCACATCGAAGCAATCCTGTTGCACCGCCCGTTCAAGCGTTTCATGATGGGGGTCTTTGGGCGGGACTTCGGTGATACCGAGAAAACGGAATTTTCCTTTCTCTCGCTCCCGTAGCAACGCAGGAACTATTTTGTCCACAGCGTAGTCGTAGACCGCAGGTTGTACGCCGTGCAGGTGGAACACATCCACATAGGTCAGATCCATCTTCCGCAAAGAGGCTTCCAATTCCCTGACCACCTGTGCAGGTAGTTTGCGACCTGTGTCATCGGCGAGTGTCGTCTTGGTTGAAATCACCAATTCGTCCCGATTTTGTCCCTTGAGTGCCTTCCCAACGATGGCTTCTGTACGGTAGTTCCGCGCTGTGTCGATGAAATTGACCCCTTGGTCAATGGCTTGTTGGACTAGAGCAATAGATTGAGCCTCACTTCTGCCGGTCGCCTGACCTAACCGGCTATACCCACCGCAGCCAAGTCCAGCCACGCTTACTTGCAGTCCTGTCTTACCAAGTGTTGTATATTGCATAATTTTTAATAGATGAGATGCTGATATGAATCCTCAATCAATTTCGTAAGGAACGCAGATCTGTGTTCCCTACACTTGTGCTATTATTACCTCAATCCCAACTCCACCCAAGTCGACACCAACCGTTGAATACGTTGGTTATCACTCTGGAGGAAAGCGTCTGTAAATACCCGCCCCGGAGGTTTGTGCTGAGTCTGCTCCATCAAATTCAGAACACCTTGATAGTCCTTCTTCAGCAGCGCGATATGTTCTGGAAGCGTCGGCTCAGGTGTGAAATTTAACGCTAAGTGTCGTCTGCCGGGTTTACCGCCAAAGGAGGCGTGCCAGAGATTCATGTTCAAGAAAAAGATGTCGCCGGGCTTTGACTCCAGCGGAAAGGACGGCACCTCGGATCCAGGGAGGCCAATCTGCGGCGTTGGACGATCCGCGGGTCCCTCGCGGTCCCCCAAATGCTTGAGGTCGTCATGCAACGGTGACCGCTGGGAACCGGGGATCACACGCAAGCAGCCGGTATCTCTCGTAAGCGGATCCAGATACAACGAAACCTTGATAAAAAAATAGTCTTGGGTGCTACCGCCATCTGGATGCCATTTCGTATCCCCAAGATAATGATGCCCTTCGGAACAGAGCCAGCGGCAACCATCTCCCAACAACTGACAGACCGTCTCGTAAATACGATCGTCCGCCACAAGTCCTGTCAGGGTCGGATGTCTCTCCGCAATCCCATAAACCGACTGTAGCCGATGGTATCTTGACTGCTGCTTTTCGTCTAGCGAAGGTTGACCGCGCCGGTCTTCCTCAAGCAGGTCGTCGAAAACTCGGCCAATCTCCGTCATTTCATTGGAAGAGAACGCTTGTTTCAACGCCAAAAAGCCAAACGTATGGAAATGGGCAATCTGCTCTGTTGTTATCACAACGATTCTCCTAGCTCTACTCTTAGTCTACGAGCGTAGGGAACGCAGATCTGCGTTCCCTACAGCACTTTCCCCGAGTTATTATATCAATTCCTCATTGAAATGTGTCGCAAATTTTCCTACATCAAGTGGATTAACGATGAAATCTCTATTTAGGATACTTTAAGATTTGTCAAAATCAAATCCAAAAAGGTATTGATCCTTAATCTGACCTTGTGATATTCTAATCGCCGCAGGTTTCGCAACGAGACACGGAGGTGCCTTACACAGATCCCAACTTGATAAAGGACTCGAATGAATGAAAAAAGAGTCGTTTCGTTTCACCCTATATGCAATAATAATCTACCTCACCAGCAGCACTCTCAACCCTGCCGTTGCCAGCCCTCAATCATCAGGGGGACACGGGACACATTTTTGCGGTGTTATTGATGGGCTGTCCCGATTTCATCGGTCTCAGACTCTCGGAACGGAGGATTCAAAGCAACGGGACAAACTGCATTCGGACCAATACCCCAACCGCCATTATGCCCGATCCTCTGTTGCGAATTTGCACGTCGGTGAACCCCGCACGGTCCGAATGATCTACTTTACCCCCAACGACTGGCAATACCGCGCCGACGTCGTTCAGAAGATGAAAGATACAATTCGCACCGTTCAGATCTTCTATGCGAAGCAGATGGAGGCACACGGCTATGGGCGGGCAACCTTCCGCTTTGAAACCGACCCCCAGGGCGAGCCGAAGGTGCATCACGTGATTGGGGATCACCCCTTTAGCTTCTACGACAACACCCTTGGTTATGCTGTGCTTGATGAGCTTGAGCAAACATTCGATCTTGACGCAAACATTTACTTCATCGTCCTTGGCACAGACGCACTTCGTCAGGGGAATGGTGTCCCTGCGTTAGGTGTCGGATATCAGTTTGCCAAAAATGGTGGGGTATGCTTGGTTCCCAACCAATTTTCCTGGGCTACAGTGGCGCATGAACTGGGACACAGCTTTGGATTAGGACACGATTTCAGGAATAATGTGTACATCATGTCGTATGGAGGAGGCGAACACCGGTCTCTATCTGCGTGTGCTGCCGAATTCCTATCTGTACATTCCTACCTCAATCCCAATACTCCAATTGAAGAAGAGGAACCGCCCACCATCAAACTCATTTCACCACGCACCTATCCGCCGGGTTCAACGAGTGTCCTGGTTCGAGTCCAAGTCAGCGATTCAGACGGACTTCACCAAGTGCTCTTATACGCGGTTGGCGCGCTACAGTTATGTCGCAAATTAACAGGCGAAAAGGATGCTGTCGCTGAATTTGAGTATAACGGTGGTTTTGGTCTTGAGGGATTTACGAATTTTTCTAGTGCTGTTACACAGATTCATGTTGATATCGTTGATACGGATGGGAATGTAAGCAATATAACTTTTCACCCCGCGGAAATCTCGCCATATCATATCGCCATGCTTGAAGGACATACGGATACAGTTCGATCTGTATCGTTTTCGCCTGACGGAACGATCCTTGCTTCCGGGTCAATGGATAAAACAATCAGACTATGGGACGTAGCGGCAAGACAAAATATCGTCACGCTTGAATGGCATGCGAATGGGGTTGATTTAGTGTCGTTTTCGCCCGATGGGAGGACTCTCGTTTCCGAGTCGGGTATGGTCATGCTTTGGGACGTGGTAACAAGACAAAATATCGTCCATTTTAGCGCGTCTGGGTTTGCTAGGATTGATTCAGTGTCATTTTCGCCCGATGGGAGGACTCTCGCCTACGGGGATTCTGATGGGATGGTCAATCTATGGGATGTTACCACCCGAACACGGATTGTCGCGCTTTCTGGGCATCAGACTTGGGTCTTGTCTGTGGCATTTTCACCCGATGGAACTATCCTCGCTTCCGGAGGTGCGGATAGGACAGTCAAGTTGTGGGACGTGGCAACACGACAAAATATCGCCACCTTTACGCATGGGGCGGCTGTCTTTTCCGTGTCGTTTTCACCCGATGGGACGACCCTTGCCTCCGGGAGTGAGGATAGCACGGTCAAGTTGTGGGACGTGGCAACACGACAAAATATCGCCACCTTTACGCATGGGGCGGCTGTCTTTTCCGTGTCGTTTTCGCCTGATGGGACAACCCTTGCCTCCGGGAGTGAGGATAGCACGGTCAAGTTGTGGGACATGATGACGAGAGCAAGCTTTGCTACCTTCCCGCATACAGGTGCGGTCTATTCTGTATCATTTTCACCTGACGGGAAAATCCTTGCCTCCGGGACGACAGCTGACACGGTTGAACTATGGGATATGTCTGGGTTGATGGAAGCTCGTGTTGAGGCACTGACCGAGATTAATATCCCCGACCCCAACCTCCGGGCTGCGATTGCGGAACAGATTGGGCTGCCACTGAGTGCCCCCATTGTCCGGGGACATCTACAGGCTTTGACCCACCTTTTTGCAGAAAGCACCAACATCAACGATTTGACGGGACTTGAGCACGCAATCAATCTCAGACAGCTGTTTCTTTGGTACAACACTATCACGGACATCTCACCGTTGTCGGGCTTAACAGATCTTAGTAGGCTGCATCTTTCTCATAACGCTATCACGGACATCTCGCCGTTGTCAGGACTAACCCATCTTAGAGTGTTGCATCTCGCCGACAACGATATCGCGGACATCTCGCCGTTGTCGGGCTTAACCCATCTCAGAGAGCTGTGGCTTTGGGGGAACAACATCTCAGACCTCTCCGCGTTGTCGGGCTTAACCCATCTCAGAGAGCTGAATCTTGCTGACAACGCCATCTCAGACCTCTCACCCCTAGCAGCCAATACAAGATTGGGAGTGGGAACCAAGGTACGTGTGATAGTAAACCCCCTGAGCTACCAATCCATCCACACGCATATCCCAATCCTTCAAAGCAAAGGGGTTACGGTTGAGTTTGAAAACCAAGCGCATCCAGCACTTTTGAAAATCTCAGGCGATAACCAGACAGGGACAGTCCTCGCATCATTGCCTCAGCCATTTGTCATCGAAGCGCAGGACGAAAACGGTTTCGCACTCGTAGGGATTTTGGTGAGGTTTGCTGTCACTGCTGGTGGCGGTACGCTCAGTACCACAACCACAAGGACTAATCCCAACGGCAGGGCACAGACCACGTTGAGGCTAGGACCAAATCTGGAAAGGCACACCGTGGAGGTTTCTGCTGCTGGCATTGAGGTGCCAGCGACCTTCCACGCTGTCTCCGATACGAAAGCACCACCGACTATAGCCGATGTCAACAACGATGGAAGCGTGAATATCTTGGATTTGGTCGTGATTACATCCAATCTTGATACTAAAGGGACCAATTTAGCAGCAGATGTCAACCGAGATGAGGTTGTCAGTATTCTGGATTTGGTATTGGCGGCGAGCATGTTTGATGGTGCGGCAGCTGCGCCTTCAGCACAGCCACAAGTACCTGAGACACTCACAGCGGTAGAGGTTCAGGGTTGGGTGACCGAAGCGAGGGCACTTGAAGTTAGGGATCCCATCATGAAACGAGGGATAATGATGCTTGAACAGCTCTCGATATCCCTAACCCCAAAGGAGACGGAACTGTTAGCAAACTATCCAAATCCATTCAACCCAGAGACATGGATACCGTATCGGTTAGCGGAGGACGCTTTCGTGACGTTGACCATCTATGACGGGGTTGGTCAGGTTGTTCGCACCCTTGACGTGGGGCATCGGATTGCGTCTGCTTATGAAGATCGGTCAAAGGCAATCTACTGGGATGGCAGAAACGGGTTGGGTGAGCCAGTGGCAAGTGGCGTTTATTTTTACACCCTGACAGTCCGTTCCGAGACCAGGGCAGGCGATTATTCCGCCACGCGGAGAATGATGATCCTAAAGTAGTAGGCACATGGCTTTGCATCCCGATTTATCGGGGTGCCGTGTGCCGTAACTCTGCGAACAAAGTCCTGACCTCGCTCGTTCACAGTGTCTCATTAATTCTAAAATCTACTATAAATGACCCTATACTCTTTCTTTTCCTAATTGACGCAGTCACGACACCATGCTATCTTTTACGTCAAACCTACAATCGGGAGGATCCCACAATGTTTGACCTGAAATCGAAAGCGCGCGATGTTAGCGAACGCGGCTACTGTGTGCTTGAGTCAGTCTACGATAACCGTGAATGTGAACAGATGCGGACTATTTTCAAGCAGCTGTGTGACGACAAAAACGGCTTTTCGTCCGAGCAGCCCAAAATCAGTTTTCACCCGCTCTTGGAGTGGGGACCGAAGATGGCACCTTTCTTCGCAAAGCCGGCTGTCGTAGACGCTATGGCAGAGGTCTTTCAGGACGACGTGCGCCTTGCACACAGCGGTGCCGCTGTCTTTAACAACGCGCTCGTTGAAGAAACCCTCACCCGTTGGCACGTCCACTACGCATGGGAGATTCCCTCGACAGGGCTTCAACGGGAGAATCCAGAGCGGGTGCTCTGCAATATCTACGTGGACGGATCTAGTTCCCATATTGGACCTCTCATCGTCCTACCGCGTGGTCTTAACGATTCGGTCGATCCAAAAGGTGATGTTGACGCAGCGTGGGAAGGGCAGACAAAAGTCACCGTTCCGCCGGGATCAGCGGTCATTTTTGACACCGCTGTATGGCACTGCTCCAGGCGTGGAAGCTCTTCCGAACTACGGCACCTGTGGGGTGGACACTATCAGGGGTGGAGCAACCCAACACCACATCCAGAGGATAACACCGCCGAAAACCCCACCGTTGCTGCCTTCAAAGCGGAACTGCCGGTCCTGCAAGGGCTATTAGACGGTCCCCAATAGTCGGACATTTAGATTTAGACTGCAGCATATCTATTCAGACCGAATAGGCAAAAACCTTTGCCTGAAACATACGCAGCCGTATCGCGAGGCTTCCACCGATACCCGATACCTCGCTCTTGCCTCTCCATGTGATCGCCCGACTCATTTCATCGCCGGTGAGCAGATCGCTCTCCGCGAAGGAGTATCCGGGGATTGGATCTGCGTCAGGATGGATTCGTGAGGGCACCCCCCGAATCAACTCGCAAGCGATATAGCCGCCGTTTTGGCACCGGTAGTTGAGCCGCAACTCGTTGTTACGGCGTTTGACGCTCGGAATGGTGAACCGCCCCTCTACCTCCGCCTCGATACCGCAGAAGCGATGTGGCAACCAACGGGCGAGCATTAGTACACCCGGTTCGCGTTCGATAGCTGGCTCACTCTCCCGGTAATTATGGAGCGAGGTGTGTCCACGATACATCGTCGCCCAGTAGCCATCGGGCAGCTCAAAAAGCCCGCCCCAAGGCCTTGCCCCACCTGAGTCGGGACTGCCGGTCGGCCCGCACGGAATAATCGCACGACGTTCCGGGCGATACCAGTGCGTCATATCACGGGTAAACGCAATCTGTGCGTCGTTGTGATCGGTCACCTGATGATAGATCTCCACAAATGCGCCGTGCAGGTTTTTGTTAGTTGGATAGCGGAAGTAGCTGCATCCGTAGAACGACACATCTGGCGGATCTTGCGGATCCGGAAAGAGACACAGCTCCGCGTGGGGCCAATGCCAAAAATCCTTAGTGCGGGTCAACCCGGTCGCCCGTCGTCCCATCCCCCCGACCCTGATGTACGCGAAATAGCTTTGTGTCTCCGGATCGTATTGGGCTGCGCTGCCGCCGTCCGAACTCATGTCACCCAACTTACCGACACTCTTCCAATGGAGGCCGTCCGGCGAAGTCCACCCCTCCACCCAGTGGCGAGAGGTCATACGCGGACCCTTGTAAGCAGCCCCTTCATACTCCTGCCTGCGCCATCGTTTGTAAGCCTCCTGCGTATCAAGTCTTTCCTCCGTATCGGGATCAAAGCTGGCTCCAACCTGACCGATGGCTTTGAACCGTTCTTCGGGAGGTGCTTGCGGATCTTCAAAGGGTGTGCCGGTCGGTCCGTTCGCAATGATATTGTTAGCGGTCGATCCCTCCCACTCGACTTGCCCCAGATGCGGGCGCGTCCAGTTATAGCCGTCCTCACTTACCGCATAGCAGAGGTGATGCCCACCGCCCAGTCCCGGATTACCCGTCACACGCGGGTGCGAGCTATAGAGCAGATGGTATTTTTCCTCATTCTGCCACACACAGAGCGGCACCATCTCACCGCGTCCGTCCCACTCCTGATCCGCTCCAAATATTGGTCCCGCTTTCCGCGCTTCCTCAATGGTGATACGTACCCCGACGGGCGCGTCGTACAGTTCATAGCGACCCCCCCGATTGACCCCGCGATTGCCCGGAAAGGTGGATGACCAATCGATCAGCGGCACCCAATCGCCCTGTGCTGATATGTCTCTGACGATGGCGGCACGCTCGCCTTGCGCGAAATCTTTTATTTTTTTTGTCATCAATTTTTCCTCTATTTGCCGAGTGGGTGTTCTGTTTCTGCGATTGTCTGACCTATTCTACTGATTTTCATCGTTCGTGTCTACGCAAAAGGGACAACTTCGATGTCGAGGCAGAACGTTGGGATTTTACCCAACAATGGGGTAGCACTTTTTTCTATGCCTTGCTATACTATTGGCATATTGAGTTCGGGTGGCGAGATAGATCTCTATACGGGGATCTATATTTACCACAACGACCGAACAATGCCAAAAGCGAAAGCCACCCCAAAACAGATAATCGCCTGACCATACCCCATAAGAGAATTGGAGGAAACCATGAAAGCAGCGGTCTTTTACCAACCCAACGTTCCGGTATCTATCGAAGAACTCGAAATCCAGCCCCCGCAAGCGGGTGAAGTGTTGCTCGACATCGTTGGCGCGGGTGTCTGCCACAGCGACTACCACTATGTGGATGGTCACGTCAAGCGTGAGCCAGCCCCGTGGGTCATGGGACACGAAGGTGCGGGTATCGTCCGGGAGGTCGGTCCCGGTGTGACCAGCGTTGCGCCCGGGGACAAAATTATCCTTTCTCTTGATGCCATGTGTGGCTATTGCCGTAACTGTAGCAACGGCAGTGCCGCGTTGTGTGAGACACATATCCCTGGATTCGTAAGCCGCATGACAAAAAACGGCGAACCGATCCATCACATCAGGCCAACCTTTACTGAGCAAACCATTGCCCATGTCGATGCGTGTGTCAAAGTGCCGGACGACACACCGCTGGAAAAAACATGTCTCATCAGCTGTGCAGTCATCACCGGCATCGGTGCTGTCGTCAATCGTGCGAAGGTCGAAGCCGGTGCCTCGATGGCCGTGTGGGGCTGTGGTGGTGTCGGGTTGAACGCCATTCAAGGCGGTGTCCTCGCTTCGGCGGGCAAAATCATCGCAGTTGACAGGTTCTCATCTAAGTTGGAGATGGCGGAGCAGATGGGTGCCACGCATTTCGTCAACGCTTCTACAGAAGATCCCGTCCAGCGCATCAAGGAGATCACCGGCGGCGGCGCCGATTACGCCTTTGAGGTCGTCGGATTCCCGGCATTGGTACGGCAGGCGCTAGATTCAGTCCGCACCACAGGAACTGCCGTAATGGTTGGAGTACAGCCAACGGGTGGGGAAATTTCGGTTGATGGATCGCATCTGCTGTATGATCGGACGCTGATGGGGGCTTTCCATGGTGCTGCCCGTGCGCGTGTTGACTTCCTCTGGATCCTCGATCTGTACAACCAAGGGAAGATCAAGCTCGACGAACTCATCTCGCGCTACCGTCCATTGGACGAACTCAACGAAGCCTTCGACGATATGAATCAAGGGAAGGTCGCACGGACGGTGTTGGTGTTTGATTGAAGTAACTATAAACAGTTGGTTCATATCAAAAGAAAGTGCAAAATGCAAAGAGAAACCGAGTTTTTTCTTCAAAACTCGGTTTCTTTGCACTATTTCTTAACGCAAGTTGCTAGTGTTTATTTAATGATAAGTGTAATCATAGTAGCAATGAGAAACAAAATAATCTTAATCTCAAACCCAGCGGCAGTGACGGCATGAATAGAGCGGGGTAGCCGTTGGGTGATTAAACTGTTTGTCACCTCTATCCGCTTCCTGTGGTGATGGTGTATGTAAACTTCGTGGGCTTGATATTGCCGTTTGCTGTTCTTTTTTCGCAACGGTTTGAGCATTATACCGGCTTCAGCTAAGGCATCTTCAATCCCATAATTGCAGTAGGCTTTATCTGCATAAATGGTTGCCCCTTGAGGTAAATCAAACGGATAACACCGCAACCCTTGAACATCACTAAAACTGCCCGGTGTTAAGAAAAACTCAACCGGTATGCCACTTTCGGTGACCATCAGATGCAGTTTGAGTCCATAGAAGTATCTCCGTTTACTGGTTATCTTACCGCGCCAGACTTCCCCTTGATAAAGTTTTGCACTAGAGATGCGAATCACATCACACACTGGCACGGGATACGAGTCGATGATATAGAGTTGGTCTGAGTTTTGTGCTTTACAGTCTGTGGCAAGTGATTCAAAAAGTGTCTGAAACATCGGTGCAATTTGATGGAGTCTTCGATTGAATCGTGCCTTACTGAGCATATTGGGAATATATCCCTGTTCTTTGAGGAAGCATCGTGCCATCTGTTGATTGCCACCGAACAGTTGGGCAGCCACGAGTGCCGTCGTCATGACTTCAGCGGCGGACATTTGGGTTCGGGGGTCATCTTGGTAGTGGTGTTGAATTAACAGATCGTCACAAAGTGTATAAAATGCTACGATTACTAAGTCCATGGAATTCTCCTGTTGATGAGTTTTGTTTAGAACACAAATACTCTAACGGAAATTCCATGGATATTCAACTAGCAACTTGCGTTATTTCTTAACGTGAGCCAAACAGTTAATCCATTCAACCCCATGGACCCCGATTCCGCGGTGCCTTGGTTCCTCCTAAAGAATTCTAAACACTAAGGAGAGCGACAAACTATGAAACGTTTGATGAAACGCGAGGGTCAATTCAATTTTGTGCTTGAGGACGCGCCAATCCCTTCGGTGGGACCGCAGCAGGTACTTGTCCGCAACAAAGTTACGCTCATCAGCCGTGGCTCCGAAATCGGTGGCCGGTACACCAGTGAGGGGGTTGTAGCCCACAGCTCCATGGGCTACTCCGCCGCAGGTGTTGTTGAATCGGTAGGTGCTGAAGTCACAGAAGTCTCACCGGGGGACAGAGTCATGGCGAGTGCCCCACACGCTGAGTATGTCGTTGCTGATGCCGAACCGGGGGCGGGTGTTCGACCCTTACCCGACGAATTGACGTTTGAGGACGCAACCTTTTGGCCCCTTACGACCAGTGCCGTTATGTGGTCTTGGGCTTCAGGGATAAAACCGGGCGATACCCTCGTCATCCTCGGCGGCGGACTCATCGGTAACCTCTGTATGCAGGTCATGCGGATGATGGGTCCGCAGAGGATTATCGTTGTTGAAGGGATTCCCGTGCGCTGTGAGATTGCAAGGAAATTGGGAGCCGACGAAGTCATTAACTTCAACGAGGAAGACCCTATCGAGGCTATCAAACGTCTGACGGACGGTGCTGGAGCAGATGTCGTCATTGAAGCGGTCGGGGGACCCGCTGGCGTTTTGGCGTTTTCTCAAGCCCAAGACATGGCACGGAGGGGTGGCACGATTTTTCTGATTGGCCTCTATCACAAAGAACCTCTCCAGTTTGATGTCCACAAGGTGATGAACAAGAAGATCCTCGGTGCCGCACACCTCCCCTACCGGCGGGTTGAAGCGTCAAAGGTGGCACTTGGACTGCTGCTAGGTGGTCAAGTTCGACCGCAAGAGATGATAACACATCGACTCGACGGAAGAACGGAAGCGGTCGAAGCCTTCAGGCTGCTCTATGAACGGCTCGACGAAGCGATGTGTGTCACGTTGCGGTGGGAGGACGACTAGGATGTCTTTTGCCGTTAAGACTCACGCAGTTGGTTCATAAGTCCCCCTGATTTTCCAAAGTCCCCCTGACAAGGGTTTTCCCCTTGATAACCCAGACGAACAATTCCCCCCTGATAAGGGGGGCTAGGGGGGTTAGGGGTTGGGGGATTTAAGGGGTTAAAAACAGAAAAATCTTGCGCCACGTGCTAAATTTGCGTAAGTCCTGACCGTTAAAACCCGTTGGTTCACGTAAAGAAATGGTGCAACCGAAACCGAAATAAATCGGAATGCCGCTACGCTCAATCTGTAGGTCGAGATTCATATCTCGACGCTGAAATGCTGAGTCGCTTACGGAAAAAATTCATACACATCCGTGTTGAGAAGAATGCTTAAAATACTCCCGATGCTGCCAGCTATGCAGTCTCCCAACGCCATGCCCAAAAAGAAAGGAATCGCGCGTTGATACGCACGGAGCCCTCCATAACGCAGGATAATCAGCTTGGCGGCCCAAACGACAAAGAGACAGCACCACAGATTGTACATCCCCCAACTATTTGCCATCGCATAGCCAAGTGGGTGGAGTGACCACCACAAAAAGCGCGCCCGCAAAAACATCAACACCCCCGCCACCCCAAGTCCACCCCCTGTAAAGGCAAGTGCGGGTCCATCGTATCCTTGGGGGAAACTCAGCCAATTCTCAAGTACACCGTAAGCGTGCCGTCCGAACCCCAATGTGCTGGGCCAGAAGTAGCCGGATGCTGCACCGTGCCGATAGTAGATCTCCAACAGAAGCCAGAAGGTAACCGCCGATCCGATGGCCGTTGCGAGCAGAATGGCAACCGCCATATTACGGGGATTAATATTCCGTAGGGACGATATCTTGAAAGCTTCGAGAGGTTCCGGCATCGGATTTGCCCAGTTGGTGCGGGTGAAAAAGTGGTACAGCGCAAAGATGGTCAGTGTGCCCTTACCGAGTCGGCGTGTGCCAAAACCGTTAATAATCATGGTGTGTGGTGTGATGCCGATCATATCGTGTACCATAAAACCTAATTCGGCGCGTACCCTTGCAACCATAATCCCCAATAGGAAATAGGTCCCGAAAAAAATGGGTATCACCCATAACGACATCCCTGCTTTATAAGAGAAGACCGTCAAGAAAATCATACCAACGACGATACCTCCAACGGCAAGGCGATACGGCATCGGTTCACGGGAATCATCCAGTTGCGACGCAGATCCACGCGATCGCAACAGATGACGCACTACCCCTTTGAAATGCAACCTTCCTCTCCAGAGTACAAACAGTAATATCGCCATATACGCGCCGAATGCCTGTTCACTGGCATAGGGGAAACGTGGAAGATTGCGCCAACCCATTATGCCACCGATCATCAGCTCAATCTTGTAGATCCAGAAAAACGCCCAGCATGAAAACAGCAGTTCGAGCGGTATGAGGAAGCTAATCCCAATGACGAAAGGATAGAAAGAGATGCGTACCCCACCCATTGCGTTCCAAGGGCGATGGGTAAAGTATTGATGGATATCCTGACGTTTGATGGGGATATAGGGGACAGAAGGGTAGAGCGAGTTCAGAATATTCACTGTCACAATCACTGAGATGATGCCGAACCCCAGCCACATCAGCCTGTTTTTGAAGAACCTCGATTGTGAATGCGCCATTTCGAGCGGGAGTTGAATGATCGGATAGGTCAACCGTTCACGTTCCGCCCACTGTGCCCGTAATAGTGTGTTGATGCACACCATCACAATCATCATCACCAAGATGAACAGCATCCATGCAACGGCAGGGAGGAGCCATGCGTTAAAGTTGTGTCTGTCGTAGAGGCTGGAATCGCCTTCATAGTAAGCCGTCAGTGCTTTTTCGTCGGAGACGGTGAGCCATTGGGGGAGTTGCTTGAAAAACAGCTGTTGCCACTCATTTTCGATCGTCGCGAACTGAAACGGATGTCCCATCAGTGGTATCAAGACTTCTATGCAGTCGTACGAGCAGAGGCAGGAGACGATACACAGCATGACATAAACGGTCAACAACTCCTGCTGGGAAAGACCGAGTATGGGTGAAATTTTGCCGAGTATGTACTGAATCAGAATCAGCCAAAAGAAGATAAAAATCACATTTGCGAACGGATGGATTATTGTCGGGCAGGTATGGCGAACGACTTCCAGTTGGATGACCCAAGCCACATTAATTGGGGTGAGCAGCAGCGTGGTCAGGAGCGATTTGAGCGTTAAGCCGCTTTTTAGGGTGTCAGAGGTATCTTTCAATTGTCGCCTCTACGGTACGAGAACACCGCTGGGTACTATGTATGCAGCCGTGACTTACACAGGAAAGTAATAACCAATAGTGCTAGTTTGCAGCGGTTAATAACGTGAAACGTGATGTCCCGTTCCGAAGATCCCGATTGACCGGGACGTGAAACGTAAAAATCAGTGGTTCAGTGGTTCATTTAGCCCCAGTTGCTCTGAATCCCGATTTATCGGGAAGGGGCAACATGTTTATAGGACTAAATTCGATCCTTGACTTGAAGTGCTTTGTTATACTACAATCACCAAGCATTTTACCCGATTTCTAGATAAGATTCAACTGCGACTTTATCTGCAAAAAAAACACCGCGGCGTTAAGGAGGCAGACAAGGATGAAACTCGGCGTTATTACCAACGGTATCAGCAGGGACCTTGAGTACGCATTGCAGGCGATGAATAAAGCAGGACTCAAATATGCAGAACTCCAGTTCCTCTGGAATAAGGAGATTGGAGACCAAACGCCAGAAGAGATTCAAAAAATAAAAGATTTGGTCGCACAATATCAGGTGGAGGTCTCTTGTGTTTCACGACACAATTTCGCTGGGCTCCCCGTGATGGAGATTGAACCGGAGGATACTATCTATCAGAAACATATAGCGGGGCTTGAACGATGTATCCGCATCGCGCAAGCGTTGGGAACCAATCTGGTCAGGATCATGAGTTACAGGAAAGAGATGATTATCTTCGGTGCGAACGGTGCGGAAGAATGGATCGCTAGCACAGGTGCTTGGGATAAGCTGCTCAAACTCATGGAAGCCCCGGTAAAGTTAGCCGAGGAGGAAGACGTGACCCTCGTTGTTGAAACCGGAAACAATGCGATGATAACATCGGGTGTTCTAGCGAAGAAACTGATTGACGACCTCGGAAGTAAACATCTCAAAATCCTGTGGGATATCCCCAATAGCATGTACTGTACAGAAGTACCCTATCCCAACGCTTACGAACAGATTAAAGATTATATCGGGCATATCCATCTCAAAGACTGCCAAGCTGACATCTCACGCGCAACGGTTCGCTTCTGCCGGCTAGGTGAGGGAGATGTCGCCCCATACCTTGAAGGCATCGCCAATGCCCTGGTGCGCGACAACTATCAAGGGAGCATCTCCCTCGAAAGTGTCTATCGACCGGATAACGGGACATTTGAGGATGGATTTTGGGAATGCCTCCCAGAATTCAAGCGTCTTTTTTCATAAAGTAGTAGGCATATTGCTTGGAATCCCGCTTGCGGGGCACCGTATGCCGTAACACCGTAAATGACGACACGACAAGTGGGGAGAGAATCAAAATGAAGCCGTATAATGTAGGTATCCTCGGTAACTGTTGCACACACGGCGCAGGCATCTGCAACATGTTCAAAAGCAGATCCGATACCCATGTTATCGCCGCATACGAAGAAAATCCGCGTCGTGCGGAAGAACTGCAGGGTGTCTTCGGCGCGTCTCTGTCAACTTCATACGAATCGGTCATCAATCACCCGGCGGTAGATTTCGTTGCGGTGACCTGCGATCCGTGTGACAAGGCGGACATGGTTGAACTCGCTGCTGCTGCGGGCAAACACATTTTTCTCAACAAACCGCTCTGTGAGAGCTTGGACAGTGCGCGTCGCATCGCTGAAGCCGTCGGAAAACACAATATCCATTTCGTGCACGATATCCCGATGGTTCGTTTTGTGCCGGTCTACGCGAGGCTGTTGGAAGAGGTACAGGCGGGAGTGCACGGGGCGGTGATGGGTTATCATCATCTCTTCGGGATGAATTTTCCGACCGATTTTGAATTAGCGGCTGCGTGGCCCGAACGGCTTGACCCACCCCAGAAATCCGGCGGCGGCGAGATGACCAACATGGGCTGCTATGCCATCGACTACGCAGTTTCGCTGTTCGGTCGTCCAAAAACCGTCACCGCAAAGTGGCGAAAACTGTGGGACGTTTACGCAGAAGCCGACGTTGAGAACTTCGGACAGATTGTCCTTGATTACGGCGATTTTTTCGCTTTTCTTGAGGTCGGAAAACAGCAGCTAGTCAAAGACCGTCGTCACAGCAATTCGATGACCATTAACTTTGAGGGACAGACGATGTTTATCGACACGAGTGCCCAAGTGGTTACAATCAATCATGTCCCCCAAGATTATCATCAGTTCGTCGAGGGCGCAACTGTCCTCGGTTCGGTGGAGCAGTTAATTGATGCAATCGAAAACGGCACGCCTCCCACGAGCAACATCGAAACTGCACTCATCGCTGTCGAAACGCTGATGGCGGCTTACCGGTCGATTGTTGAGGAACAGACCGTAGCACTGCCACTGTCATCTGGTGAAAACCCGTTAATTGTCGCACAAAAAAATAATACGTAATGCGTAATAAACCGTGTCAATATGATTTAGGATGGCACACATTTAGCCCCAGTTGCTTTGAATCCCGATTTATCGGGGCGGGGCGACATGTGCTAAGGAGGATTACATGGCAAAAGGAATTTTGGAGCAATTGGCTGACGGCATCGTGCTCGGTGACGGCGGCTACATCGTTGAATTGGAGCGGCGCGGTTACGTCGTCGCAGGCGCGTTCACCCCGGAATTAGCCGTGACCCATCCCGACGCAATTTGGGAGATGCACCGTGAGTTTCTCATGGCGGGTGCAGAGGTCCTACAGGTAATGGCGTTCTACGGCAGCCGTGAAAAACTAGAGACGGTCGGCTATGCGGACAGAACGTTTGAGATTAACCAAGCCGCGACCCGCATTGTCAAAGAGGTCGCCGGTGATCAGGCACTCGTCGCCGGGGATCTGAGCGCGACGTGGAAATGGGAAGCGGACAATCCAGCATCGCAGGCTCTGGTCACGAGTATGTTTGATGAACAGATCGATGCCCAGGAAGGAGTAGACTTCTTCATTGGGGAGACGTTCTGGTATCTTGGCGAGGCGTTGCTGTGCCTTGAACGGATTAAGGCAAAGACGGATCTGCCTACGATGATTACCGTATCGTTTCGGGGCAGCAACCAAACCGACGACGACGTAACAGCAGGCGAATGTGCGAAGCGTCTAGGCGACGCAGGGGCGGACATAGTGGGTATCAACTGCATGAGAGACCCTGAACGGATGTATCCCCTGATTGAAGAGATGCGTGATGCCACCGGTGCCTATCTTGCTGCACAACCCGTAGCGTTCCGATGCTCCGATGAAGTGCCGTGGTTCACAGGGACACCAGCCTTCCCGGACCGTCTGGATCCGACCCAACTCACGCGCTACGAGATGGAGGCGTTCGCGTCCAAAGCGAAGAACATGGGCGTGAACTATATCGGAAGTTGCTGCGGCAGCATCGCCAGCCATGTCCGTGAGATGGCGCGGGCATTGGGCAAGTATGACGAACCAGAGGTGTGGCAACCAAATCCCGATGACCCCATGAGCGAGACTGAGTTTAATTGGAAACGGCGGCAGCCGGAGAACCTCTAAAAATAAACAAATCGTGCCATAGAAACCGAGTTTTTTCTTGAAAACTCGGTTTCTTTTCATGCTATGCACCTTCTTTTTACATTGGCTCATGTTAAGAAATCGTGCAACAGAAACCGATTGAGTACATTAGTTTACCCGTTTATCAATGAACTAATGTACTAATGAACCCATGAACAAAGTCTTCACGTTTCACGCATCACGCATCACGTTTTTGCACTTTCTGTTTGGACGAACTAACTTTTTAACTTATTTGCGATAGGGAGAAAATCATTATGGCTGCACCGGAATTCAAACATCTGTTCACTCCCCTACAACTCCGCCATGCCACGGTTAAGAACCGCATCGTCACATCGGCGCACGCGGATGCGTTAGCGGAAAATGGGATGCCAAAGGAAAAGGCGCGACGTTACTACGAAGAAAAGGCAAAGGGCGGGGTGGGATTATTGATGTGTTTCGGATCAGCAGGGGTGCACCCGACCTCGCCGGCGCAGGATTGGAACGGCGTAGAGTTGTTCGAGGACCGTGTGATTCCGTACCTCGCTGAGTTTGCCGATACAATGCACACCTACAACGTCCCGGTCATTTCGCAGATTACACATCGCGGACGACGGGGACGGAGTGTGGACCGGCTGCATCGGATGTATGGTCCCTCTCCTGTCCGCGAGCCGAACCACCGCGAAACACCGCACACACTCGATGCGGAAACGATGACGGAATTCGTCCAAGCATTTGCGGATGCAGCGTGGCGATTGAAGCAGGGGAACTTTGACGGCTGCGAAGTAAACGCGAGTCACTGTCATCTAATCGATCAGTTCTGGACGCAGAACGCGAACCAACGCACCGACGAGTACGGCGGATCACTCCCGAATCGTTTACGTTTCGGGATACGGGTCCTTGAGGCTATCCGTGAACGGTGCGGCGATAATTTTATCATCGGTATCCGCACCACAGGTGACGATTTTACAAAAGGCGGTCTCAACAATGCAATGATGCAGGAGATTGTGGGAAACCTAGATGCGCTAGGAATCCTCGATTACTTTAGCGTCATCGGGGCGACCGCTGAAACCTTCGTCGGTGAAGCGAAGGCGGTGCCGGACATGACCTTCTCACATGCGACATACGCGCCGTTGGCAGCGTCGATTAAGAGCGTGGTATCCGTGCCGGTCATAACGGCGGGGCGGGTGACACATCCGGTGGAAGCAGAGCAGATTGTCGCAAACGAGCAGGCGGATCTGGTCATCATGACCCGTGCGATAATCGCTGATCCGCAAGCACCGCAAAAGGCGATGGCAGGGCAGTTGGAGGACATCCGATTATGTCGAGGTTATAACGAAGGGTGCATCGATCGCATCTATACCGGACGCGGCGTGACGTGCGTACAGAACGCGACAATCGGCAGGGAGACCGAGTTAGGCGAACTTAGGCCGGCGGAGCAACCTCGCAAAGTGGTGGTGGTCGGTGGCGGTCCCGCCGGGCTCGAAGCTGCACGCATCGCACGATGGCGTGGGCACGAGGTCGTGTTGATGGAAAGAGATAGTGAGTTGGGCGGTCAAACGTTGATTGCTGCCAAAGCCCCATTGCGCGGCGAGTTCTCAGGGGCAACGGAATGGATGGGGGAGCAATGTCGAAAAGCTGGGGTCGATATTCGACTCAACTGCGCCGCGACCGTCGAATCAATCCTGAGTGAATCCCCCGATGTCGTCGTTGTAGCGACCGGTGCGCGTCCACTAACGCCGGGGGTCCCTGGGGCTGAAAACACGGTGGATGCGTGGTCTGTATTGAACGGCGATATTCCAAAAGGTGAGCGTATAGCGGTGATTGATGAGGAGTACGGCTTCCAAGGACCTAGTGCCGCAGAGTTACTGCTTGACGCAGGGAAATCTGTGGAGATCATCACAAGCATGGAAGCAATCTGCACACTGCTCGGCGCGACTACGCGCCCGCCCGTCTATCAACGTCTGTTCCACAAAGGAATCGTTATCCATCCGCACCTGCACATCCGCGCGATCGAGGGCGATACCCTCATCACCGAAAACGCTTGGTCTGGGACGCGGGGCGAGCTGAACGGTTACGACGCTGTAGTCTATGCGTTTGGTGGACAAGCGGTCGATGAGCTATCTCAGTCGTTCCCGGACGAGGTGACGTGCTTCGTCGTCGGCGATGCTTTCGCACCGCGTACGCTTCAGCACGCGGTTATGGAGGGGCATACTTTCGCACGGAAGATTTAACCGGTCTAACGAATCTACGCTCATCTGCCTGATTGCAGATTCATCAGTTTTTCGGTTTTGCTGCTTTCAGTCCGTTTTCACCGTAGTAAGCCTGCGCGAGTTAGTCAACGCGAAGTTGACGCTCCACATCGTTGACGATGATTTGATAGTTACCTGTAGGCATTGTAGGCGCTGAGGGCTTACTCAAGCACCTCAAATGCACCATCCTGAACAATCAGTATCGCCGGGTCATAAACCGCATCCCCAACAGCGTTAAAAGAGAATTGACCTAAAACGGTGTCGAAATCTTTGATATTCGCCAGCGCGTCCCGAATCGCCGTGGAATCCGTTGACCCGGCGTTGGCAAGGGCTTCTGCCAGAATATAGACAGCGGCATACGATTGCGCTGCCCAGGTGCTCGGTTCCATACCGTATTTCAGGTTGTAATTCTGGACGAAGGCTTGATTCCCTGGGGTCAGCTTATTGATTGTCCAGCTCGTAAACGTAACCACACCCTCGGCAGCCTCCCCCGCGATCTGTACCTCTCTCATGGTCACATAGGGAACTATAAAGGGAACAGGGGCGGGTATCAATTGACGACCTTGAATCAGAATTTCTGCCATATCTGTGCTTAAGACTGAGACAAAGATAGCGTCCGGATTTGCCGCCTTAATGCGCGTGAATTGGGCAGAAAAATCCTTACTGCCGCCTTGGAAAGTCTCTATGGTCAAAATCTCAATACCATTGGCAGTGAGGGCTTTTCGTAACTCATTGTCGCTATCGGTGGAGTAGAGATCATTTTCATCATATATTGTCGCTACCCGTTGATAACCGAGCCCCTTCTGAGTCGCGCTGACCCCCCTCGGATTAAGCACATCCGTCGGAAGATTCACCCGAAAATTAAAATCACCTATCGCGCTGAGACCAGAAGCCGCTGAGATCGAAGCAAAAGCCACAACCTGATGCTGTTGTGCAATCGGAAACGCTGCCCGTATCTGACTTGAGAGCGTCGGACCGAGAATAACAGAGGGACGATGTTGATCAATTAGTTTATTGAAGGCTTCGACCGCACCTTCTATGGTACCTCGGTCATCTTCGATGATGAACCGAATTCTCGCATCGCCGCGTTGTGCGTTATTGATCTCTTCAAGTGCGAGTTCAAAGCCACGTTGCGTTGGGAGACCAACCGAGGCGGCGTGTTCCCCTGTCTGAGATAACACTAGCCCAACGGGAATATCTCCACGCAGACCTTCAAGTTGGGGCGACATCGTTGTGTCGCCACCATCAGACAAAATCGAAATCAATTCATCACAGGCAGAAAGACCCGCAATCAGAGCGACAATTGCCAATACAAACACGAATCTGGTGAATCTTCTGATATTCACATTGAATCTCCTTCTTTTTAGGTTAAGACTTACGCAGCGCGTTCATAAGTCCCCCTGAGTTTCCCAAATCCCCCTGACAAGGGGGATTTAGGGGGTTAAAAATCAAAAATCTACCCCCATGTGCTAAATTTGCGTAAGTCCTGCTTTAGAAATGAAAGGACAACAACGCTCCAGTCCTTTCACGCGAGATGTAGGGTTCTAGGAATAAGCGATTACCCTGAAGGGATAATGATTGTGTTTGCAGATTTTGTCTGTTAATTTTCCTAGCTGATGAGTACGCATCAAATATAGAATATGCCCAATTACCAACACCTATTAATAAACCAAAGTAGCCAGGGGCAATAGAGCCATCGGTCCCCTCAAAACCGTTAAGCATTATACCAAAACATGCACTTGCTACCACCAAATGGGCACCTGCCTTGGCATATTGCCCATTGTAAACTTGCCCATATCCATAGCCAAAACAAAGGAATGATAAGGCAAATGCAGTCATGGGACTTTTTTCCTTGAAGGAAGCTATTTCGTTCATTGGCAACGCTTTAGTGATTTGTAAGACATCGGACATCTTGAACGTCATTTCAATGCCTCCTTGTGTTCGGATTCGTAATGATTTGTTTGGAATCTGCTGGACAATGATTCCGCGAATAATAGATCCACCTTTCAGGTGAACAACGTCTTCTGCGATTTTTTGTGCTTCGGCATCGGAAAAGATTCCAATTGCCAGTACACATGCGACGATGAAAATACAGTGTTTCAGAAACATAATAGTCTCCTTTTGATAGTAAACTTGTGATAGATATGAAAACCTGTAACGACTTCTCAACAAAAAATAATACAGCAAATGGGCTGTTTAAGGATCTCCGAGTGAACTTACCCCCATCCCTTCAGGGTGGGGTAACTGACTGTTAAGGATAATTATACAAGTTATCCCGTTCGGGAGGCGACTCTTGGACCGGTTCTTGGTTCGCCTGAAACTCACGAAGAATGCAGTTCACAATATCTTCGCTATATGCCTGCGCATTAATACGGTTCTGATTGGCTTCCCACGTCATTCGAGCTGCTGCCTCAAAATATTCGGAATGCCGGTAGGCATCTAGAACATCAATCCCACGCGAAAACGTGCCGTGTCCAACCCAATAGATAATGTGACGCATCTCGTGACGCTGATTTGCTGGGAGGTCCTCGCCCTTAAAGAGGCGTAGACTTTCATAGGAAAGCTCAGGGATACCCGGTGCCCGCTCCTGTACAAAACCGATACCGCCGGACTTATCGTACATAATCGGGGTTTCTGGTTCATACCCTCGTAGGAAGTCATAAAATCGTGATGCCTCCCCGTGTTCACTGCGCGAGATCAGGTTCAAGAACTTCGGTTGCAGGTGCACCAACGCTTTGAAACCGTCTGCTTCGAGTTGCTCAAAAATTAGCATATAGTGAAACATCTCACTCGTCGGTTTCGGGGGCTTCGTCTGGATCTCATCGAGCACAGAGAGGGCAGGTGTACCGAAGCGCATACGATAATGCACACCATCATCTTCCACTTCAACAATTGTCAAGTTAAGTGCCGGATGTTCCAAAGCGATCATGTCCAACCGTGAGCCGGACTTTGTTAAGAGGACATGTCGCCCCGCCAACCCTTTCACGGTAATCGCCGGGGGCAGAGCGTAACGAGGTGATTCATTGCGTGGAAGCAGGCAAGCTTCATCCACTGCGTCAGCTAAGAGTGCGCCCATATTGCCCGCCGAAGCCCACAGATAGCCGTGCGCGTGAGCGTGGCTTCCTACCCAGCCCATCTGCCCGATCAAAACACCCAATTCGCTGTCAGAGTCAATAGGTCGTAGATGGGTTTGATATCCCCGTTCAACCCACTGTCGATGGCGATAACTCCGAGCAGGCGGCGGCGATAATTCGTTAGTCAAGTAAGGATTTGCTAACACCGATCCGGGCATGATAATTCATTCCTCTTTCTTCCACGCTTATGGCGAGATGTTTCTGGCTATTGTGAAAAATATATCACGATTGTCCAATTTTATCAATCACTTTCTGAGCCAAAAGTAGTAGGCATATGGCTTTGCATCCCGATTTATCGGGGTTGCTTTGAATCCCGCCTGCGGGATGCCGTATGCCGTAACCTCCGTATACCGCTAGTGTTGATTTTGAGCGTTCAACTGCCTAATTCTTAGGTCACTAGAGATATGCAAAACGACGGAATAGGTTGTTTTTTCTGGATCACCCCTGATCTTATGATATAATATGACACAAGTTGCTAGTTATATGCGACGCAGTAAAAGTCAAACCCCGATACCTGTAGGTCGGGCATCTTGCCCGACTCATAGCCCCAGCGGGGCGACATGTATGTGGTATCATCACGCAACTAGCAACTGAGCATGAGTTGATAAGGTGTTAGGGATGAACATCCACGACAGCGGATATAAGAAACTATTCTCAAATCGTACCATCTTTCGACAACTCCTTGAGACCTTCGTCAACCAAGAGTGGGTCCATTCTCTCGATTTCGACACCTGTGAACCCCTCGATAAATCCTTTATCTCCGAACACTACAAAGAGACCGAGGGTGACTTAATCTACAAAATCCAGTTTCAGGACCGTGAGGTCTATATTTACATCCTGATTGAGTTTCAATCCACTGTAGATCCATTCATGGCGTTGCGTGTTCTGAACTACATCACCAACTTTTACATGGATTTTCTCGTCAACAATAGGGGTGTCAACAAACTGCCAGCGGTCTTTCCGATTGTGCTGTACAACGGAAGCACACCGTGGACAGCATCGGTCAACCTTTCGGCGTTGATTGAGCAGATGCCACCGCTCGGCAGGTTCGCGTTAGATTTTGAGTATTTCCTGATTGCTGAAAACCAATACAGTCAGGAGGCGTTGTTAAAAATCCGAAACATTGTATCGACGTTATTTTTGGCGGAGTCCCATTACGATTTAGATGTGTTAGAGGCGGAGCTAGTGAATGTGTTTTCGTCGGAGGGTGACAGACAGGCGGTGAGTCTGTTCTTAAACTGGTTTAGGCAGTTAGCTTTTCACGGACGGATTGAATCTAGCGATTATGAGTCGTTGGAGTATATTTATCGGACCGAAGAGGAGGTGAAGACAATGTTAGTCACAGCATTAGAGAAGGAGAGGGAGCGGTTTTTTCAAAACGGTTTGCGTGAGGGCAAGCAAGAAGGGAGAATTGAAACCGCAAAGGCAATGCTTGCCAAGGGAATGGAGATAACGCTCATTTCTGAAATCACTAACCTTCCAGAAGCACAACTTTTGGAGTTGAGAGATGGACTTTCCTCATGAGATTCCCAAGATAACGTTAGAGGAATTCCTTGAAAGCGATTTAGAAGGATATGAATGCATCGAAGGAGAATTAGTGCCAACGTCACCTACGTCAGCAGAACGTGGTGACATTAGTATGAATTTAATTTCACCGTTAAGTTTGTATGTTCGTGAAAATCAGTTCCTTCCTTTCTTCCTCTTTTTTTAATGTTTTGCACTTTCTTTTCACATGAGCCAAACGTGTAAAATATTTCCCCACATTTTGCACTGCCCTGTTTATCAGGAGAACACTATGAAACTGGCAGAACTGATTATCACTGAAGCGAGAGAGCGAGGCTTACGACATTTTTTCGGTCTTCCGGGCGGCGGATCTCCGCTCGATATGATGGAAGCTGGGAGACAGTTGGACGTGAGTTTTGTGAGCGTTGCCCACGAATCGTCCGCGGCAATAATGGCAGCCTACTACGGTCTGATGAAAAATACAGCGGGATTAGCGTTATCGGTCAAAGGAATAGGTGCCGGCAATCTCGCCGGAGGTGCTGCCAACGCCTATTTTGAACGGATGCCAGTTGTCTGTCTCTGTGAGTCATCTCCAATGCACGTCGTGCAGAAAGAGATGGTACAGCATTGTGACCACGCTCAACTGTTTGGCACTGCTGTAAAATACCAAGCCACCTTAACCGCTGCCGAAGCAGCAGCGTCTGTACAGGAGGCAGTCTTTCAAGCAACGAACGGACGCCCCGGACCTGCGCTCTTAAACCTTCCTTCAGACATGGGACTAGTTGAATGTGGTAATCCCTTGATTGTCAAGTCTACACCAGCTGCATCCCCACCTGACAACACCCAACTTGCCGCCGCCCGTGAATTCATTCAAGCCGCCTCTCGACCGGTGGTCATTGCAGGCACAGATGTTGTGCGGGCAGGTGCCTCCAGAGAACTGCAAATCTTAGTCGAGAATATCGGTGGGGCAGTGTTAGTCAATATGGATGGGCGTGGTGTCTTGCCAGAATCCCACCCTCGCTGGGCAGGTGTCCTGACCGGCAATTACGCTCCCAACATCATTGAAACCGAAATCATGAGCCAAGCGGATGCCGTTCTCTTGGTCGGGGCAGACTCAATGATGACGCATGTGCCGTGGGACGTTGACCTCCCAACCTGTGAACTCTCTCTACGCCCAGAATACGAAACACTATCGCCGAATCCAAAGGTACGCGTGGACGGAGATCTGAAAGAAACACTGAAAAATCTATCTGTGCACAATCAGCCCGGTTTCTCCGATGACCAGATCCAGAGGATACGCCGAAAGGTTATCCAAAATTTTAAGAGACCCGATAACGCTCAATTCGCTGCTCAAGACATCATTGGAATCACCCGTGCTGTACTGCCAGCGGAAGGTGTCCTATTTTCGGAGACCGGTGCCTACATCGCCATGCTTGAGCATCTCTGGGGGGTGGAGGATCCGAATACCTATTGGGGAACAACCGGTGGGCGCACCATGGGATTGACACTACCCGCTATTCTTGGTGCAAAGCTGGCGAAGCCTGACATGCTTGCGGTGGGGATTGGTGGGGACGGGAGCCTGTTGATGCGTCTGGGTGAACTGGAGACTTTTGCACGTGCCGGCGTAGCGGTGCCGCTGATTATCATCAACGATCAAGCACTCGGAACGATGAAATCTCGTCAGAAATCTCGTGGTATGCCTGAATACGCTTTGGATTTCCATTCTGTCGACTTCGCTGGAATCGCCACAGCATGTGGACTGAGAGGGGTTACGGTAAGCACGCCTGAGCAGTTTGAAAGTGAGTTGAAACTGGCTATGGAGGCAGACCGAACAACGCTTATTGACGCACGGGTTGACTCACAGGCTTATCAAGACAGCTTTGGACCAACAATTGGGGTTCTCGATTGAATTAGTCTGCGTAGCTGCTAGTCCGAAGCTTTATTAGGGGGAAAACGCCATGAAAATGAAAGCAGCTGTCCTGCACTCGATGCCCGGAAAACTATCCATTGAAGAAGTTGACATCGCGGATCCCGGCCCAAACGAGGTGCGCGTTAAAATTGCCGCTAGCGGTCTCTGTCACACAGACTGGGAAACCATGCACGGCTACCAACCCGTGAACTTGCCAGCCGTGATTGGCCACGAAGGTGCTGGCGTTGTAGAGTCAGCCGGTCCGGGGGTTACCCGTGTCAAAATCGGTGACCACGTTGCGTGCTCATGGAGTCCAAACTGCGGTCACTGTTTTTACTGTGACCACGGTCAGCCGATCCTCTGCGAAGTCGCAAAAGATGCCAACGGACAAGGGCTACTATTTGATGGTACAACGCGAATGTCCTTAAATGGCAAACCCGTTCATTACTACAGCCTTGTCTCATCGCACGCCGAGTACAACGTAATCCCTGAACAGGCGGCGGTCCCGTTACGAAGGGATTTCCCACTCGATCGGGCTGCACTCCTCGGCTGTGCCGTTATGACCGGTTACGGCGGTGCTGTTCATGCAGGACGCATCAAACCGGAGACTAGCGTTGTAGTGATTGGCTGCGGTGCTGTAGGACTTAGCGCGATTCAAGGAGCACGTATCTCTGGGGCATCGATTATTGTGGGTGTTGATATCAATCCATTGAAGTTGCAATGGGCGGAGAAGTTCGGTGCCACCCACGTTGTCAATAGCGCGAAAACTGATCCTGTCGACTTTGTGCACGACCTCACACAGGGACGGGGTGCCGACACCACCATCGAAGCGGCGGGACAGAATATTTCGATTCGACAGGCGTTGGAGGCATCGCGCCCCGGCGCGCGAGTTGTTATTCTCGGAAAGACTCCGTACGGGGAGGAGGTTTCATTCCCCTTCCACATCATGATGGGCGAACGCGAAATCGTGCGTACCTCCTACGGGATGAGTCGCCCACGTGTTGACTTCCCGCGCCTAGCGAACCTATACATGGAGGGACGATTACTGCTCGATGAGATGATTTCCATGCGACTGTCCCTAGAGGAGATCAACGACGGCTTTGATGCCTTGGAGAAGGGGGGCGTGGCACGTTCGCTGGTCATATTCGATTCGTAGTGTTACTTCGGATATACCAATTCAAAAAATAAAACTTGATGGAATTGGCTTTTGCGTGTATCATTTCCATCTGAACTTTGAAAAGAATAGACAATCTGTTGATTGGAAGTGTGACTAGGCGTAAAATGAGTCCTCCCCAAATAACCTCCAAAATATCTGGTATCATCCTCGCCGCGGGACTATCCACCCGCATGGGTGAACCCAAGCAACTTCTTCCTTTTGGCGACAGCACGATTATCGAAACCGTGATCGATAATCTGCTTGGATCCAAACTGAACGAAGTGATCGTTGTCGTTGGACACGAGGCTGAGAAGATTCAAGCACGTATCCGGCACAAACCTATCGAAATCGCATTCAACCCCGATTATCAGGAGGGCATGCTGACCTCTGCACAGTGCGGTGTGCGCTCAATTTCAGCGTCCGCCGATGCGTTTGCAATGACACTGGTAGATTTGCCACTCATTACGCCGGATCTGGTTAATCTAGTTATTGATACATACGTCCAAGCAGAGAGTGGGATTGCGGTGCCAAGTTATAACTATCGTCGTGGGCATCCGGTAATTTTTCACCGATGCTACGCTGCCGACATCCTCGCACTAAGTGAGGATAGCGGCGGTGTTCGGTCGCTTTTCAAAAAATATGCAGATAACATCCACTATGTGAATGTCGATACCGACCGAGTATTGACGGATATAGACTATCGGACAGATTACGAGGAGGCGTTACGAAAATCCTCGTCTGCGTGAAAATGGAACAGCCGATTATAGTGAATTAAAAAAATAAATGAACACTTTCGCTCCCCATGTTTGGTAGGCGCTGTTTTCAACTGCGCCGATTTGGAGTGTCTCGTTAATTCTAAAATCTACTATAAAACCTAACTGTAAAAGGATAGTAAATGATTGAATCAATTGAATCAGTACAAGAGACATTCGTGGAACAGCATTACATCGCCGATCGAGCGTTGGCAACAACAATCTACTTAGCGCATCACCTGAAAAAACCGATTTTCCTTGAAGGTGAGCCCGGCGTCGGAAAAACAGAGGTCGCAAAGGTTTTAGCGAGCGCAACCGGTGGAAATCTAATCCGTTTGCAATGTTACGAAGGACTGGATGTGAACAGCGCGTTGTACGAATGGAACTACACAAAACAGATCCTCCAGCTGCGCATCGACGAAATACGAGGCATGGACAAAGAGCAGATTGGTGATGACATCTTCAGCGAGGAGTTTCTGCTAAAACGTCCACTCCTCGAAGCCATTCAAACTGATGGTGCTGCACCGCCTGTCCTGCTCATTGATGAGGTAGACCGAAGCGATAGCGAATTTGAAGCGTTCCTCCTCGAAATCCTGTCAGATTTTCAGATTACCATTCCGGAGATTGGGACCATTCGCGCTAAACATATTCCTTATGTGGTGCTGACCTCAAATCGCACGCGGGAGATCCATGAGGCTCTAAAGCGTCGATGCCTCTATCAGTGGATAGATTATCCGTCCGTCCAGAAGGAATTCGCAATCGTTAAAGCCAAACTGCCGCATATCGACGATATGCTTGCACAGCAACTTTGTAACCTGATGCGGGTATTTAGGGAAGGGGATTACTACAAAAAGCCGGGAGTCGCAGAGACGTTAGATTGGGGATTAGCCCTTATCGCGTTAGGGAAGGACGGATTAGATCCCGCCATCGTTGATGAAACGCTCGGTTGCATTTTCAAATATCAGGATGATATTCAGCGGGCACGAGAGACAGGTTTGGACAAGATAGTAGACGGTGCCAAGAGCGATTCTAAGGCAATTGATGTTGAAAAAGCAGATTGGCGGTATATGCGCGGATAGTGTTAAGCATGACAACCGATAGTGTAAAAGGAGTTAAGGGCATGGCCCAAATTCAACTGAGCCCCGACACCGAAAAGAAGCTCAATGGACTTAACCTATGACTAAACAACAACCCCTCCTTCAAGAAATTACAGCCTTTTGCCGGTTGCTCAAGCAGATGGGCGTGAATGTTACCACAACGAATCAGATTAGTTTCTGCCGAAGCGTTGAATTAATCAATATTGGACAGCAACAGGATTTCTACGATGCCGCCAAGATGAACCTGATCGCCAATGAGTCGGATCGGGCGACATTTGATATCCTCTTTGATTGGTTCTGGAGATACCCACGTCCCGACCCCCAAGAGTTGGGGCTTGATACGGAAGAAGAGCAGACGATGTCCCTTGAGGATCTGCTCAATGCCGAAGACACAGTGGTAAACCTAGATCAGTGGACAGAGATGGAGGACGATAAAGAGGAGGGAGAAGAGGATACTGTTGCCTATAGTGCCGAGCATGTTTTGACCCAGAAGGATTTCGGCCAGTTCACGGAAGAGGAGATGCAAAAAGCACGAGAGGTCATCGCTAAACTCGTTCCACTGTTGGCGACAAAACTGAGCCGCCGCAAAAAGACCAGTACCAAAGGGAAGACGATCGATTTTCGACAGAGTTGGCGTAAAAACATCGCCTACGGTGGGGAGCCACTGAAATTGATTCGGAAACGTCGAAAGGTAAAGAAAAACAAGATCTTACTACTCTGTGATGTCAGCGGATCGATGGACTACTACTCCACCTTTCTGATTCAGTTTATCTACGGGATGCAGCAAGCACTTGAGGAGGTCGAAGTTGCCGTTTTCAGTACAGAACTCACCAACATCACCGGGCTCCTCCGCCGCAAAGGGCTTGAAGAGGGGCTCCGTGAGGTCGCAGAGGTTGTACCGGATTGGTCGGGAGGAACGAGAATTGGTGAGAGCATCGTTGCCTTCAACCGCGAGTTTGGACGCTCTTTCTCTGCATACAGAACTGTTGTCATTTTAATCAGTGACGGTTGGGACCGGGGCGAAGCGGATATCCTCCAGAAGGGGATGGAGGTACTGCATCGCCAAGCGTATAAATTAATCTGGTTGAACCCCCTACTCGGCAGTGAAGGCTACCAGCCAATCTGTCGTGGCATACGCACGGCACTGCCGTATGTTGACTATTTCTTACCAGCTCACAACTTGGACAGTCTGATCCAATTGACGAAAGTATTGACACCCATCTGGTCAGATTAAACGGACGCATCAAAGGAGGAAAGGTAGGGAAGGCGAGCGCAATCTAATCTTCATTAAGAGAATCAACGCTTTCCCATCAGATAGGATGGGAGGGAGAAAAACAAACAACTTTACGAGTTGGGCATTACGAATTACGCATTACGTTTTACACAAATGGATTCTGTGTGTTCCGCTTGTTCTTTTGACCTGTGCCGCCCCACCGCTTATCGTTCCAGAGCCCGGGACGCTAGCTCCCGATTTCACCCTCAAAGATCAGAATGATCAAGAAATTCGATTGAGCCAATTCCGTGGGGAAAATGTGTTACTATTCGGCTTTGATAAGGATAGTGTAGATAACGGGGGAACATGGATAAATCTATTCATTGAGCGTTATGCTGAGGGGATGCAGATTCTCCCCATTGCCAATGGATCTGGTATGCCGCTCTCTGCACGCCTGTTTCTGAAGGGCAAGGTTAAAGCCGAGGTCCAAGATGCTGCGGAAGAGTTTAATCTATCAAGTTTCCTATTGGACTGGACAGGTGAAGTCTCTCGGCAATATGGAATGGCTCCCAAAATACCGACGATTGTGCTGGTTGATCGTGTAGGGCACATTCGACTGGTGCAGCCGCTCCCGCAGCTAACTGAGGGGTGCTCATAAATCAGTTTATCGAAATAGAGTGATGAAATGTGTGACATTTCTCAAAGGAAGTTCCCAAATAGAATTGACCAACATTGCGACCTGAAGTAATACGACACCAAGCATCAAGAAAGTTCGCACATTCGGTTTGCCCGTGACCGGTAGCTGTTTGTGGTTGTTATGTGTCGATAGCAGTTGGTTAAGCAATTCAAATATCGGTTCAATGGCGACCTTGCGTTTTTGTTGATAGGTACGCAACAGTTGTGATTGGTTAATAGCTTCGACATACCCTTGGGCTTGAGGTCGTTTGGCACCTATCACTGGAGTGATAAGCAACAATCCTTTGTTTGCTAGTTTCTCGGTTCGCTTGAGGTCAGTGTATCCGGCATCGGCGACGATATATCGGACATTTTGTGCAAGCATTTTCTCAATCTGTTGGTCAAGTATTGCTCTCTCGCTGACACAAGCGGTGTCAGCCGCACTCATCAAAGGCAATCCCTCTACAGAAACGGTTAGATGCAGTCCATAGCCATAAACCCAACCATGGTACTTGCTAAAAGACCAACTTGCGTCTGTATCAACGGCACGCAGTCCCTTTGGGATGCGATTGGCGTTTTTGTCTTTCTGATGCCACACATTCCCTTTTGCCTTAAACAGGCTTTTGTCTGGGTAAACGACTTCCAAAGACGCATCGGCAATCAAAGTCATGCCCAAGTCACCTAAAAACTCAATGAACGCCTCAAGCCGACAAGCGACTTGTTTGTACCGGCGTGACAGCGTCGCACGAGAGGGGACGGTCGGGAGATTGAACCATGGCATCTTCGGCAAGTGGATCTTTAGCCATCTGTGTTGTGCCTTAAATGAATAGATACCTTTGAGTGTCAAGATTGCAAAAAGCACAATCAGCGACTCGTCTGCATACGACTTAGGGCGACCGAGAGCGGGGCTCGACTCAGACTCGACGGAGGTGTTGAAAGTTTCTAGTTGTTCAAACAAAAACGTGATATAATAATCACTGTCAGGATAACTCATGTTATAATCCTCTCTTTCTGGTAGGTTAGATTAGATTATAACCGTTATCCTGACTCAATAGCAATTATGAGCACCCCTCAGCTAACTGAGGAAGGGGTGCGAGGTGTTTTTGATCAGATTGACTGGCAAATCAGGTGAAAACGAAAAGGAGTTTTCAAAATGCAAGTACAGGCTGCGGTAATGCCGACACCGGGACAAATCGAGATTCGTGAATTTGAGAAACCAACTCCCGCCGACGATGCGTTACTTCTTCAGGTAGACCAAGTCGGAATTTGTGGTAGCGACAAGCACATGTATCTCGGTCATTCAAACCTGAACTTCCCCGTGATTCCGGGGCATGAAGTCGTTGGTACTGTCGCCGAAATTGGCAAAGACGCAAATCAGGTGATGAATGTAATGGGTGGACCGATTAAAGCGGGAGATCCAGTAACCGTTGTGCCCGGCTCAAAGAACTGTGGGAGATGCTACTACTGTTTGCGTTTTCCACACCGTCCGACCTTATGCACAAATCGAACGATTTACGGGTTCAGCAACTGTGAAACTCCGCCTCACCTGACGGGAGAATTTTCGGAATATACCTACATCCACGGGAACTCTTGGGTGTTTAAGGTGTCGGAAGGAATCCCCGAAGCACTGCGCGTCTTGACTGAGCCGGTCGCTGTTGCAACCCGCGCGGTAGAGCGTGCCCATGCGCCGGGGGTGCCGCAAGTCGGCGCAGGATACGGTATTGGGGATAGTGTCGCCGTGCTCGGTTGTGGTCCCATTGGGCTGCTCGTGATTGCTGTGCTTCGTAGCACCGGGGCAGGAACAATTATCGCCACCGATATTGTGGACAGTCGTCTGGATATGGCAAAAAATATGGGGGCAGATGTCGTTATAAACGTCGGCGAAACCTCCCTTGAACAACGTCTTGAACAGGTGCAGGATCTCACGAGTGGAGCGGGTGCGGACATAGTGATCGAATGTGCCGGATTACCGGGTGTCTTTGCCGAAGCCATTGACCTTGTTCGTCGCGGTGGTAAAGTGATCGAGGTGGGACACTATACCGATTCAGGCTCCGTCGATGTCCGTCCACATCAGATCTGCAACAAAGATCTCGACATCTGCGGCGTGTGGGCGTATCCACAGATCCAATTCCAGACTGCCCTCGACTTTTTAGAGCGAACCCAAGTTCCTCTGAAAGATCTCATTACCCATCATCTGCCCCTCGCTCGCTTAGAGGAAGGCATCCAGATGCTGGGTGAGGAGGGTGTCTATAAGGTCGTCATCGAACCACATGCAAGTTAAGCAGGGGTGCACTCGATAAATTGCCAAGCGATTTACATGCGCTTGCCCCGAAAGGAGGCAGAAATTGAGACCAAGAAACATGGAGAGGGGGAAACAGTGCTCCTGCTCTTCTTTCTCTAATTTCCCTTTTCCTGTTGTTCGACAGGCTTTTTGTAAGTTGTGGATCTGTTCACTTGTGATCGCACTGAGTTTACACACAACAGCGGGGATGGCGGCAAAATCACCTTATGAGACCATCGAAGGGGCTGCATCATATATCATTGAGCATCAGAACGATGATGGTGGTTGGCCCCTCATACCCGGCGAAGAAAGTGATGTTGAAGTGACGGCATTTGCAATGCAGGCACTGATGCTAAAAGGCTGGGGCTCCGGTTCAAGTGTCATCCGCCGAGGGGTCAGCTACCTGATCAAACATCAGAAGGCCGATGGAAGTTGGAACGGAAATGCCGCTCATACTATTTTTGCCATTATTGCACTAAAGCGAGCCGAAGTAGTAGAATATTGGCAAGCCCAGTTTAATGGGCTCAAATGGCTTGAGGAAGCCCAAAGAGAGAGCGGTAGTTGGGGACGTGAAATCCGCCAACCCGGTAATCCGCTCTATACAGGGGCTGTTTTAACGGGGCTTGGACTGCTTGACTTCGATCGAGAGTCTGAACTTGTTACCAAAGCTGCCAATTGGCTTGCCAGTCGCATCAATTATGATGGTGGGTGGTCAATGGAACAGGGGTTACGCTCTCGGTCTAGTGTTCTAGTCACTTCATGGGTATTGCAGGGATTAGCGATTGCTTATAATATTGACGAACAACTCGCTTGGCTCAAGCAGATGCAAAACGATGATGGTGGATTTGGTATGTGGAAAGGCGCGCCGAGCGATCCGGAAGTTACCGCCTATGCAATTCTCGCATTGGTGATTGGGGAAGATCCCTTAAACGCGGATCAGGTCGCGCTAAGGTATTTGAGGGGGGTGCAACAGGAAGATGGAAGTTTTGTTAGTGCTGCCCCTATTGAACTAAAAGAGCCAACGGCGAATTTACAAACCACCTGCTTTGTGCTGTGGGCAATATATGCAGAAAAACTCAAAGGGAAATAATAGTGAATTAGGCTTATTATAGTGAATTCAAAAAATAAAGACACACCTTCGTTCCCCATGTTTGGTAGGCGCTGTTTGTAACTGCGCCGATTTGGAGTGTCTCATTAATTCTAAAATCTACTATATTTTCGATCAATGAAAAAGAAGGAGAGATAAATGCCGCAAATCAATTTTATGAATGAACTCGGAATCGCAATGGTTGTTCTCGTCATAGCGATGATGACTTCTATACGTATCCTCAGAGAATATGAAAGGGCAGTTGTATTTCGGTTGGGACGTTTGACCGGCGCGAGGGGCCCCGGGTTGGTGCTACTCATACCGTTCTGGATTGAGCGGATGCAGCGGGTGAGTCTGCGGACTGTCGTACAGGATGTGACACCACAGGATGTAATTACCAAAGATAACGTGTCCGTGAGCGTGAACGCCGTCTTAACCTTCCGAATCGTTGATGCTGCAAGAGCAGTCGTTGAGGTCGAAGATTTTGGGTTCGCAATCAGCCAACTGGCGCAAACAACGCTCCGAAGTATTCTCGGAAGCGCGGAACTTGATGATCTTTTGTCAGAGCGCGAAAAGCTAAATCAGGAGTTGGAGGAGATTATCCAAAGGAACAGCGAGACATGGGGAATCAGCGTCATCGCTATGGAGATTAAACATGTAGACCTGCCCGCAGAAATGCAACGCGCAATGGCAAAACAAGCAGAGGCAGAACGGGAACGCCGTGCCAAGTTTACCCACGCCACGGGAGAGTTGGAATCATCCGAAGCATTAACGGAAGCCGCAACGACTTTAAGCAGAAATCCGATCGGTATCCAACTTCGTTACCTGCAAGCCCTCATTGAAGTGGCTGCCGAGAAAAATTCAACACTGGTCTTCCCGATACCGGTAGATCTATTGAGCTCGTTTATAAAACAGGGAAGCAAAACAGATTAATGGTTTCTGAGGTTAGGTTGTTATCAGGATTAACATGTTGCGACTAATGTCCTAGCCCATTTCCTGTCAGGACATGGGTGCCGACCGTGCCATCGGTAATATTAAAGATGGAGGGAAATCTATCCTTCCACCCCTCATTTGCCACAGGGCAGAATTGGCGAGCGTTACCCTCAATCGCGGTAACTCGCGGCACCCGTGCAGCCAGCCCCGCGGAATGCAGGAACGATGCCCCCGGACAGGTCAGATCCTGAACTGCTAAGAACATATCGTATTCAATCGCCGCAGCCCCCATAAGCAACGCTTGAGATTGACCCTTGCACGCCTTGAGTGCGACACCAGAATAGCCCTGTTCGCGTGCAAGTTGAAACGTTTCAAAGTCGGTCAGTGACTCGTCGATGACGACCGGTTTAATCTCCGCTGCGCGGTGCATCTTGTTCTCAGGATGTGCCTTGAGATTTCGATCTGTCGGTTGCTCGATATAAGCCAACCGCTCAAAGGCGTGTCCATCACCCTCCTGAATTTTGTGCAGAAACGCTAACAGGTACTCAACATTCTGGCAGGTTTCGTTAAAGTCCGCAGAATAATACCACTCACTCACCCCCCGCTTTGCCTGTGTTTCGGCGGTGATTTTTTCAATCGAAAGCACCCGCTGCACATCCCAGTCTAAGTCCTCCCCATTCAGTTTAATTTTCAGATGCGTCAGTCCATCTGCGTCAATCCACTCCGGCAACGTTTCCGGGTGTCCGTCGTCGAGACGGTTCGGAATATCCGCATCGGTCAGTGGATCTAACGCACCGACCAAGTGGTAGAGCGGCATCTTTGGTTTCGGCTTGCGTAGGGTGTATTGGTCAAGGTACTTACCAACAAATTTTCCATTAAGATAGTGCGAAAGGTCGTGGTTCATGAAATTTTCACCGAGCCCATCGTAGCTGTTGATACCGTTTGCCTTGCCGAATCCATCGTAGATAGCTGCGTCAATAGGGCTTGCCGTAACTGCTGTGCAGAGCTTCGGAATTGGCGTGGCGAGCTCCATTTCCGCAGAAAGGTCGGCTGCAATTCGCAGGAATTCGGGTTCAAGTGCCTCGGAAAGGTCTACAGGGTGAGCGCATAGATTGCAATCGCGTGTGGCTTCAACCAGCTGTCCTGAGAGACGCTGCATCGCCTCAAGACTTTGGTCATAGGGAACGTAACGCGGCGGAAACGCCCACACATTGCTAAGCGTCATAGATCCCAAACCTGTTGCCTCTTTCCCATCGCGTGTCTGCACCTGAACGCGCACATTCAGCAATCCACAATTATCTATCGGGACACCCCCGAATTTGAGCGGAGTACGATATTGGTACTCCTCGAAATCATAGCTGACATCCAGAATCCGAATGTCCGTACTTTTGGACATAAACCCTTCTCCCAAATAGAATGAAAGTCACCTAAGTTGCTGTGAATCCTAATCTTAAATCCAATGAACCAATGAACTAATGAACCAATGAACCAATGAACTAACGGATTATCTCAGATCCAAACAGACCATCTCCTTCTGGGTGCGGAGATAAAGTCTACCACCAGCCAACGTCGGCACGGTCCAACATTTGTCATCGAACAACTGAAAGCGGGCTGTTTCTCTGTATTCGCTGGGATTGGCTTCGACCAACGCCAGTTTCCCGCCATCGCCGAGAATGACCAAATGACCGTCTGCGAGTAGCAAAGACCCTTTTCCGAAACCGCGTTGCCGCCACTGTTCTTCACCCGTGTTGACCTCAATACAGGTTAAGATGGCGTTATCGAAACCGTACAAATAATCGCCCTGAAGCACCGATGAGTTGAAGTGATTTTTCATCACCCGGCTCTTCCATACCTCCTCAACCCCTATTCCATCTTCGCCGGCTATCATTCTGAGGAGCACAGCACCCTTATCGTAGGAAGCGGAGATGAAAATTTTATCGTCAGGTATGAAAATCGGCGTGGCGATATTGATACCTTCGGGCCAGGGGTATTTCCAGTAAATCTGTCCACTCTCCGGTGCCAAGGAAAGGAGCGTCTTAGACGTTAGGAAAATAATCTGCCGAACCCCACCAAAATCAATGGCAATAGGCGATGAATACCCCACCTCATCCGTGTGAGTTGTCCATGCGACATCGCCGCTTTTTTTGTCGAACGCAACAATAGATTTACCATCTTTACCGCCGGCTTCAACCAGAACCAGATTGCCTTCAATTAGAGGCGATGAAGAAAATCCCCAAGTGGGTATCTTGCTGTCAAACTCCTCTACGAAATTATGTGCCCATAATTTGGTTCCGTCACCGGCATCTAAGGCGTAAAGTTTACCCTCCGCCCCTAACGCAAAAACCGAATCGCCGTGGACGGTCGGCATAGAACGGGGACCATCGCCACGTTGCTCGGTGAATTTCGCCCCCGATCGAAATCGCCAAACTTCCTTCCCATTGGACGCATCAAGGCAAATCACATACTCATCGTCTCCTTCAGCGGCCATTGTATAAACCTTGCCTTGAGCGATCGAGATGCCGGAGTAGCCATCCCCAAACGGAATATGCCATACGACTTTGGGCCCCTCTTGGGACCAACTCTTGAGAAATCCGGTTTCAGACGAGATTCCATCCCGATTGGGACCGCGCCATTGGGCCCACTCCGCTGCGCTATGATCCTCCGCTTCAGCGTTCAGCACAACACTAACCAAATACCAACTTCCAAATAACACCGCAGCGCATCTTCTAAGCAAGACATAAACTCTATTTTCCATTGTCATATAAATCTCCCCGACATAATATAATGAACCAGTCATTTTCACGTTTCACAGCCTGTCCCGATTTATCGGGGCATCACGTTTCACGTCCTTAGCATTCTGTGCTTTCTTTCAATATGACCTGTTTTTTTTAATGTTTCCCTGTCATGTCTAAGCAGATCATTTCCGCTTCGTTTCGCACATAAAGTTTACCGTTCGCAAGCGTCGGTACAGTCCAGCACAGTCCACTCAGCACCTTCGCACTCGCTTTCTCTATGTATCCTGCGGGCGTTGCCTCAGCTAACCCGAGCTTACCCTTGTCGCTCAGGATAATCAGGTGCCCATCAGCAAATATCACCGTTCCCTTTCCAAATCCACGGGTCTTCCACTGTTCTTCGCCGGTGTCCGCCTCGATACACTTCAGAATAGAATTGTCGAAGCCGTACAGATAGTTTTCGTGAAGCACCGAAGATGAAAACTGGTTCTTCATTTTACGATTTTTCCAAACCTCTTTAATCCTCACTCTGCCTCGGTTTTCCCTGATTTGATCCGTTGCAGCGCGGTCCTCGTCAGGCGAAACGAAAACTCTCATCTGGAGCACAGCGGCACCCTTGTCATACCCGGAGGAGATAAAGACTTTATCCGGCGGAATAAAAACCGGCGTGGCGGCGTTGACATCGTAGCCGGTCTTCCAAGGGTACTGCCAGTAAATTGCGCCATCGACTGGAGAGACGGAAACCAACTTAGTGCCTGTAAAGCAGATGATTTGTCGAACCCCGTTAACCGTAATGGCGATGGGCGATGAGTATCCAAGTTTGTCTTTATGAGAACTCCATATCACATCGCCGCTGTTTTTATTGAAGGCAACGATGGATTTTTTACCTTTCCCACCAACTTCGATTAGAAGCAACTCCCCCTCAACTAACGGCGACGTGCTGAACCCCCATCTCGGCATTTTGCTCCCGAACTTTCGCTGGAGGTCATGTGACCAGACCACTTGCCCATTCGCAGCGTTCAGGGCATACAGTTTCCCGTGGGCACTGATTGTAAAGAGCAGATCTCCGTCAATCGTCGGTGTCGCACGGGGACCGTTGCCGCCCTGACCCTCATGGTAATTCTTATCCGATCGGAAACGCCAGATTTCCGCTCCGTCTGTGGCATCGAGGCAGACGACAAACTCGTCGTTCCCTTTAGAGAACATCGTATAAACACGTCCTTGAGAGACAGAGATGCCAGAAAATCCCTCTCCAAGTGGAATCTTCCAAAGCACCTTGGGACCATTCGGTGCCCACTCCTTGAGGAGTCCCACCTCATCGGAAACCCCATCGCGATTCGGGCCCCGCCACTGGGGCCATTCTGTGGCTCCGATCGTTAATACACCAATACAAAGTAACATAGACACAACTAAAAAAACTGTGATTCCTTTCATTATAACCTCGCGTTCTAAAAATTTCTTTCTAAATGAATGGCAGCAATACTACATTACCCCAAGATTCAATTCTACCATATTTTGATAATGCAAGATGACTTAAAAAAACAAGACCCCATTTATCGATTTTCGTCCATCAGTCCATGTCCTTGACAGATGACTTAAAAAAACAAGACCCCATTTATCGATTTTCGTCCATCAGTCCATGTCCTTGACAGTAGGCACAAATGATGGGCAGAAAAACATCAGCATATTTCTCAACTTTCACAGTGCCAACACCGGGAAGTTGCATGAATGTTTCCACCGATTGCGGTAATTGGACAGCCATCTCTCGCAACGTCCTATCGTGAAAAATAACGTACGGAGGCACATCTTCAGCGTCCGCTAACTCTTTGCGCGTCGCGCGAAGCTGCTCAAAGAGTTCATCGTTATATCCGTTCGATTCTTCGATTGTCGCATCACTCGGCTCTTCAGTGATATGCTCTGCCGAATTCACCGGAAATCCGCAGAATTGCTCTTTGTTTCTGAGCACTACCCAGCCCTTCTGCGTCAAACGGAGACTGCCGTGTTGTGGATCTCTATTAAGAAGCTCGTGTTGGAGAAATTGTAGTGCCAGTTGTCTCCACTGTTCTATGCTATGCTCCGTGCCAATGCCGTGGACAGAGAGTCTATTGTGTCCATTGTCAATAACCCTTTTTGATTCCGATCCACGCAAAACGCTGATAATATGTGCTTCCCCGAAAATCTGCTTTGTCCGAACAACACATGATAGAAATTTTTGAGCCGGTATCGTTAGGTCAACTCGCTCCATCTCCACGTTGCGGCAATTGTCGCACATTCCACAATTTTGATTTTCGTACTGCTCCCCAAAATAAGCCAATACCCCTTTGCGGCGACATGCTATAGAAGTTGCCCAATCAACAAGCATCTGCAATCGTTCCAGCCGTCCCTCCTGTTCGGACGGGGCACCTTGATCAATGAAATGGTGGATGGTGTCTACATCGCCGTAGCTAAAAAGTAGAAGACACTCCGCCCGATTTCCATCTCGTCCAGCGCGTCCAATCTCCTGATAGTAAGATTCAGGCTCCTTTGGCAAACCTACATGTAACACGAAACGCACATCCTTTTTATCAATCCCCATACCAAACGCAACTGTTGCGACTATCACCCGGGTATCGCCGTTGATAAAGGCCTCCTGATTCTGCCTACGGGTTTCGCTATCCAAGTCTGCATGATAGGGAAGTGCCGAAATCCCATGTTCGACTAACTCACGGGACAGCGATTCAACCTGTTTCTTTGTCTGACAGTAGATAATGCCGGATTCATCACGATGAGAATTAAGAAACGCCAGCGTCTGATTGAGCGAATCAACCTTCGGTTCAACGGCGATGAAGAGATTTTTTCTATCAAAGCTAGCAATGAACTCATCTCCCTCCTGCATCTTGAGTGATTGTTTGATATCATCTCGAACTCGCCGTGTGGCGGTAGCTGTCAATGCGACACAGACAGCAGTCTCGAATCGTTCCCGAACGGAAATTAGTTGCCTATACTCCGGACGAAAATCGTGACCCCACTGAGAAATACAGTGAGTTTTATCGATCGCAAGACACGCTACATTCGATTCATCGAGCATCAACAGAATTTCAGGTCGCATGAGTGTTTCAGGCGCAACGTAAAGCAGCTTAACTTCACCCCGTTTGACACGCTGCATCGTAGCAACATATTCTGGATGACTGAGTGTACTGTTGAGAAAAACGGCATGGATACCCCGCTGCTGCAACTGCATCACCTGATCCTGCATAAGTGAAATCAGTGGAGAAACAACAACGGTTACGCCATCGAAGATAAGGGCGGGCAGTTGATAGCAGAGCGACTTGCCTCCTCCCGTCGGCAGAACAATCAACGCATCGCGCCGGCTGAGGATATGGTTGATGATTTCCTCCTGCAACAGACGGAACTGCTCATACCCAAAAGCGTCTTTGAGAACCTCTAGGGGTGTTTGAGGCAGCGTTTGAGGTGGGGGAGATTCCATTTCAACAGAAATTTCAGGTTCTTCTTGGACAAACCAGCCGGAAAGTTGTGCGTAGCAGCATTCTTCTGCATCCTGCGTATCTTCTGGTCGCCACCAATGTGCCAGCGAAACCCGTAGGAGCGTGCCTACGGGAATGACTTCAAGCGGCTCTTGGAAACCAACGAAGGTGAGTGTGTAGTCTCCATCTTCGGTAGGATAGCGATACCGCACGCGCTTCCCTGCCGTATCACGGACAAGCGGCTGATCCGGTCGCCAGAACGTTGTGCTGTAGGGTGGAATACCGCTTTGCTTGGCAATATAGAGTGCGCCGCTTCCTGTCGATTGCAACAAGCCCTCATAAAGCACGGTTGGATCCCCGATTGTCGGCGGCATCAAGAGCTCAATAGCACCTTCCAACTCTCTTGTGGTCAGAAGATGCTGCTTTTTGTAAACAACAATATTTTCGTTATGCGGCGGAATCAGAGATGTTGCTGGTTTCGCGGAAATCTCCCAAACATCTCCGACCTCGTATTCTCGATTCGCTCCATCATGCGGATCCGCATTGAACGGGATGAGCCGGACGCTTTCACCCGTCTCTGTAATTGCGCCGATACATGCACCGCCCCCCATTCGGGTTTTAGCGACAATCAAGACTTTCATGGAACGATATCCTCCACTTCTAGTTTCAGTTCTTTTGCCAATTTATCCGCTACCAGTGAGCGGTGACATGCTTCGGGATTTTTTTCAACGCAAAAGAGAGCCACAACCTGTGCATCTTCTTCAAGGTCCTCTAATAGACTGTGTGGGTCAAACGTTGTGAGGCATTCGGTGCGGTACGCCGTAATAAACGCCTCACCCAATGCCGTGCGTTTACGTTTGGCAGTTTTCGTTGCCTTATCCGCCGCCGCTTGCCTATCACGGACCACTTTCGTCGGTGCAAGGTCTTTACGATAGAGGTAACGGATACCCAGTTCTGCAAGCCGTGCTTGCAAACGCAGACTGTTAGCAAAAGCGTAAGTTGAACCGCGTACACCCCGTCGGCTGCGAATATCACAGAAGGTATCCACCTTTGCCTTGCGTAAAGCACCAAAGAAACTATCTTCATCAAATCCGTATACACCGATGGTGACAATTTTAGGTTTCATGACGAATTACCGATAGCCCTTGCGCGAGTGGAATGTGTCTTTACCAAACAACCGCAGTTGTCCCCCTGTTAGACGCTCAATGACCTTCTCCTGTGTCTGCTGCTCACTGTTTTCGTCAATATGAATCAAGAGGATATCCTGTTCATCGAGTGAGGCTCCGATGAGTTTGCTCCGATGGCACTCCTCCGGCTTTCCTTCGCTGCACATGAGCGCGACACATTGTTGTTGAGCAAAGGCGGTTTGGAGACGTTCAATCCCGCTCTGGTAGATTTCGGTCTCCTTCACCTTTTCGTAGTCTACCTGACCTTTTTCATCATAACAAGTTTCGTCGTCGGGGTGTCCGCCCAATGTATCGCCCATGAACACATACCGAATCCGATGCCGTTGCAGTTCCGCCGCCAATGCCTCTTTGGAAAATTCGGGTTTGTAGCGAGAATAGGGAGTTGAGCGAACATCAATAAGGTAGGCAATTTTATGGTGTTGTAGCACCTCGATGAATTGCTCAATCGAACGGCTACCGTAACCGATGGTGTAGATGGGGATGGAGTTTTGTAATTTTTCCATGATGGGTCGATATTATGGCACAGCCTCCAAAGAAAGACAACAGAATCCTACAAGCGATCCAGAAAATTCTTGCCTTCTGTTACGGGATTTGTTACTCTAATCTAAGTTACTAGAGCGTATTGACGTTTTGGTGTTACCAACTTAGTTTTTGGTAGATTTCTCAAAGGAGTAGCCCCGTTCTATTGTGCCGTCGTATGCCTCATGGCTACGGCATACAGCGTATACCTACCACTCTGTGACAACTTACACTAGAGGGTAACTATGGAATCTCCCCAAATCACACAAGATCAGATCCAACAACGCTGCACAAAGCAGAGTTTCACGCGCGGCTTAGAATACTTCCACGACGGCGCAATTGGCAATCCGATCCTCCACGGATACACCCTGTCGGGGACATGTGAAGGCACAGATATAGACCCGTATCACGTCACTGTAGAGTTAATGCCGACAGGGATTTCTTCCGCCTACTGTTCGTGCCCATACGACTGGGAGGGGGATTGTAAACACATTGTGGCACTCCTGTTGACCTATGTTGACACGCCGGACACCATTCTTTCCCTTGAACCCTTGTTTGCCACACTTGAGGCACAACCTAAGTCGAGCCTGCTACAGATTATTTCTGAGCTGCTCAAATACGCACCGGAACTAGCTCCCATTGTACAGGAATACTCAGACACTCCCGGCACCCTACAGGAGTCCGGATCACCTCCGCTCGTCGCGGTCTACCAGCAACAGATTAATAGTATCTTTAGGGACAATTTTATCGAACAGCATCAATTTGATCGTGGATTCACTCAACTTGAAGTGCTCCAACAGAAGGCGGAGTTACTCGGACAGCAGGGCAAAGCGGAGCAAGCACTTTCAATCCTTCACGCGCTAATACACCACTCTGTCGTGCACTACTCCGATACCTTCCAGAAAAACGGATTGCTCGAATTCGTTGAGGAATGCCTAATCTCGTTCGCAGAAATCGCTGCAGACGCGCCCGAGTCGATTACCATCCTTGAACACTGCCGAATGCTGTTACGACTGAGTTTTGATGCAGAACAGGTCTTCACACCACTGCTGACATCTTCCCTAGAAGAGCTCTGTTGGCGGCAAGAGGTAGCGGACCTACCAGCAGCGATTGAACAGGATCTTATTGAACGCGGTCTTGATAAGAGCCCTGATCGACAGGCGCATGTTCAGCTCCTGCTCACGTTGTATTTTCAAACAGATCGGATTGAAGATTACCACCAACTCGCCCAATCCGAAGAGGAAGAATAGCGGTATAAGCTGCTTGGACAAACACGTGAACCTCGCCTCTATGATCTGGCGGGCGCTTGCCACACTATCAAAAAATTCTTACCTTACTGTTGCGAAATCTGTTATCATGTCCGAAATTGTGTGGCGTTTCTTGTAGGAGTATTCTATCGCGATTTCCGAAAGACACACGCGTAGACCCAAACCGAATAAAGGGAGAAATTATGAAAGACAGTTTGCAGAATATCGTTGACATTCTCGCTGAACCGAGTGCCGCGTTTACACGCCTCAAATCAGAGCCGAAGTGGGGATTGGCAATCGTCATCTTTTGTCTATTTTCTGTTGGAATTGCGTGGGCTATGTTCCCTTTTACCGCACAGATGATGGACCAAAAAATGATGGAAGAAGGAGTGCCCGCTGAACAAATTGAAATCGCCAAAAAAGTTGCTCTAATATCTACTCCTATTGGGGCGCTTGTTGCACCGATTATTTGGCTCCTCGCTATAAGCACGATACTAACATTGACGGCACGACTTCTCGGATTAAACGATGCGATAAAATTTAAACACATCTTCGCAGCTGTTGTGCATACCTCACTGATCAGCTTCCTGATAGCACTAGTCAATACAGCATTGCTCGTTGTTTTTAGGGATGTCGAAGCTGTCAAGAGCGCAGCCGATATGAAAATGATTCCGGGGTTGCATCTACTATTGGGCGCAAGCGAAAACGTCAAATTGCTGATGTTTCTGAGTTACTTTAATCCCTTAAGCCTATGGTATCTCGCCGTACTAACAATAGGCATCCGTGTTTTCGCTGATACAGATAAAACCAAGGCATGGATTGGGGCAATCATTATCTGGCTCCTAGGTATTGTTCCTGAAGCTATATTCGCGTCTTAGCGTAGAGCGAAGACGGGTTGGAAATTTCTACGTATATCGCGCATTCTGATATTTGGGAGCATAAAACTCCGGCAATAACCCATCAACCCGAAGCAAACCCTTTTGCGTCAATGTCACAGCATCTTCGTTGAAAGTCAGCATCCCCTCATCACCCAGTTTTTGGTAGGTTGAACCAAACACCTCCAAAATATCGGCATCAAATTTCTCACGGAAATGGGCAACCTCTATTTTCCCTAGCTTCAATTGCAGTATCATTTCGCGGGTCAGACGTTCCTCCGGGGTTGTAGGGAACGCCCGATCCAGCGGCAACTGATTCTTATGGAGTGAATTAATATATTCATCCCAACTTGCTGCATTTTGGAAATGGACGCCGCTTATGTGCGAAAAGGAGGCAACGCCTGTACCGAGCATATCGCTACCACGCCAGACCGCGTCCCGATACACAAACTTACCCGGTTTATCCTGTTTCACCATTGTGTACGCGCTCGACATCTTATATCCGGCGGCTGCCATCTGCTCAAACGCATAATGGTGCCATTCTCGTTTCGTTTTCCAATCCGCTACAAATAGATCTTTGCCCCCAAAAATATCCTTTGAGTAAACGGTATTGAACGGCAATTCCATCTGATAAACGGTAATGCTGTCAGGATTCAGATCGATGGTTCTCTCGACAGTATCCCGCCAACTGTCCCACGTTTCGCCTATCATTCCCGCGATGAGATCTATGTTGACCTGATCAAACTCAAGGGCTGCAATCCACGGGGTCACCCGATATACCTCTTTGGAAAGGTGTGCCCGCCCATTCTCCGCCAAGATTTCGTCATTGAGATTTTCAACGCCGAGGCTCAACCGCGTAACGCCAATCTCTTTAATCGCTTCCAACTTACCTTGCGTCAACGTCCCCGGTTCACATTCAAAAGCTACCTCCTCAGCACTATCCCAAGGCAGTGTCGCTTTAATTCGTTTGACGAGTGCTTTTAAGTGGTTGCTGCTGATGTAGGAAGGTGTACCGCCGCCGAAATAAACAAAATGCAGCGGTCGATCCGCTACGGATGGAAGTTCGCTGTAAAGCTCAACCTCTCTCCCCAGTACATCAAGATAGGTCTGAATATCAGAACTGTTTTTATCTGTATAAACCCGGAAGTAACAGAACTTACACCGTTTACGGCAGAACGGGATATGCAAATACAATCCCAAAGTGGCTTCCGGCGTTGGTGGGGAATTCAAGGCGTTTATCGCTTCTGACACATATTCCTTTCCCCAAAATGAATACGGCGGATAGTTTGAAACAAAAACACTTCCGACCTCTGTCTCCTGTGCATCGGTCCGCGTGGTTGCCGGTTCAGGTGTCGCTGTTTTTAATTGTTCACTCACGGTTTACTCCCCTTTCTCCGAAGCAGTATATCCGTCCATCATCTGCACCAATCACCAATTTTCCCGCCGCAACACTCGGAGAAGCAATGATGGATGCCCCACTTACAAAGTCCCAAACTTTTTCACCCGAATTGAGATCCAACGCAGCAAGTTCTCCGCCCACCGTCCCAAAGAATACGCGTTCATCGACAATCACCGGCGAGGAGTCCACCCGCGACTTGGCAGGATATGTCCACAGCAGTTTTCCCGTCTGCGGTTCTAGCGCGTGAACCATTTTGTCGCGTCCACCAATTACAACTATGTCCGCCGTCACAGCCGCCGAAGCGTAGAATGGAAAATGCCGTTCCGGGTGTTCATACTGCCAAAGAATTTCAGAGCCTTCCAACCCGGCGCACAATACCTGATTTCCAAACGTCCCCGCATACGCCCGGTTGTTCAGAATAGCAGGACTGGCTGCCACATAATCACCCAATCCAATTTTTTGCTGCTCCACACCGTCAGCGATATTGATGAGGCGCAGATAACCGTCACACCCTGAAATAACAACCGCACCGTTGACAATCGCCGGTGTGCCGTGGACGTATCCCTCAGTCTCGAACTTCCAAACCAATGAACCATCTTCGGCGGAGAGACAGTAAAGAAATTGGTCGTAAGATCCAAACAACAGGCGATCTTGAGCAACGTTGGCGGACGAAATAATCTCAGCCTCGGTTTCAAAAGTCCATCTAGATTCACCTGTTTCGGTATCCACAGCGTGAAAGACACCCATGCCATCGCCAAAGTATACCACATTGCCGAATACAGTGGGGGAAGATTTAATCTCGCCGGATGCCTGATACTTCCACTTTAATCCCCCGTTTTCAAGATTAATGGCGTAAAGATAGCCATCTAAAGATCCGACGTAGACCGTTCCAGTTGCAATGGCAGCAGTTGACTCGATTGCATCTTCCGCCTCAAATATCCAAAGCAGTTCAAGGTTTTCGGGTAACTCGCCGGTAGCAACACCCGTGAGTTGAGGATTACCACGAAAGCTAAGCCAGTCGTCAGAGGACGCTTGGCTTTGTCCAATCGAATGGATTAGGATATAGCTGAGAAAAATGTAAAACGTGAAACGTGAAACGTGAAACGTTATCTGTATTACACTTTGCGCGTTAATAGGTTGCCTCATAAAGTTTCAGTAATTCAACTGTGCTGACCTGTCGTGGGTTGAATTTCCCGGTCCACTCCTTGGCTGCTGCTTCTGCCAGTTGGGGCAAATCTTCCCGCCGAATCTCAAAATCCCTTAACCGTCCCGGTAATCCTGCTACCGCTCTTAATTTGGAAATCCGTTCATGCAGCGGTAAAGGATATAAATCTTGATAAAGTGTGCCTACCACTTGGCTGTTAAAGCAGATAACACTGGGGAGCATCAACCCGACTGCAACGCCGTGCGTGATATTATATCTGGCAGTCAAGGGATTTGCACAGGCGTGTGCGGCACCGAGCATGGAATTCTCTATCGCAGCACCTGCCAAATGCGCCCCCAAGAGCATTTGGCTTCGGGCTTCTATATTTTCTGGGTCACTGACCACAATTTCAAAACTCTTTTCCAACAACCGCCACGCCTCCTTGGCAAACATCTGAGAGATAGGATTTCGCCGGGTGGAGACATAGCTTTCCACCGCGTGGGAGATGGCATCAATACCTGTGGCGGCTGCTACTCCCTTGGGGGTCGTTGCAGTCAGAACAGGATCAAGAATAACCGTTCGGAATTGGGCTTTTTTGTCGCCGCACGCCATCTTCTGGTGCGTGCCCTCTTGGGAGATTAAAGCAAAAGATTGTGCTTCGCTGCCGGTGCCTGCGGTTGTCGGGATGCCAATGGAAGGGAGCATCGGCTTGGTCGCTTTGTCAACGCCCCAATAGTCCTCCATCCGTCCGCCATTTGTCAAGATGAAGTTAATCCCTTTGGCGCAGTCCATCGCGCTCCCGCCACCAAGCCCGATGAGCAGGTTAATCCCTCCCTGATCTCTGGCAAACCGAACGCCATCTGCAACATGGTGGCTGGTCGGGTTTTCCTCGACCCCATCAAAAACAAAAGGATCGAGGTTCGCTGCTTTCAGAGAATCGAGTGCCCTGTCCAGTATGCCCGCCCTAATGATACCGGGGTCAGTAACGACGAGCACCCGTCTGCCTCCTAGCTCTTTCGTCAGGTCACCCAACTGGTCTAGGGCATTCTCACCGAAAACGACACGGGTGCTGGATTGGAAATCGAAGGATTGCATTTTGCGTAAAACGTCAGACTCGCAGATTAATCAAACGGGCGCAACGCCCGAATCTGCTTAACCTGTTCAGTGATCTCATCGGCGGAAGCGTCTAGCATCCGCTCCCCCTTTTCAGCGGTTGCAGGTCGTGGGTCACCAACGCCACCGTGCCGAGTGCGCTGATCGAAGCGGTAGTAGGAGGCCATCCCCGGCACCCGCATCCCGTCACGTTCTCCGTCGGGATCTAACCGATCTGTGCGAACAAGACTCGGATCTATTGCCATAATCATGCAGGTCTCAGTTTCACCGGCATGACCCGATCCCGCGCTACCCAACTCACGAATCTCATCAAGTGCTCCACCCCACGCCCAACGGGAATAAAATTCCGCACCGCTATCGCCGTAACGCTCCATCAAACGCTGTAGAAGTACCGAGATATTCGAGCCGTTGCCGCCGTGGCTATTCTGGATGAAAATCTTCTTGAAGCCGTGGCCTACCATCGAAGCGACGATATCCATCATCAGCAGCAGATGGGTTTCGGATATAGCACTGATGGTGCCAGGATACCGAATGTGGTGCTGAGAGTATCCGAGCCACTGCATCGGCAGAACTAGAACATCGTCCGGGCAGCGTTCATGGACACGGCGCGCCACCTCCTGTCCGATCAGGCTGTCCGTAAATACCGGCAGGTGTAGACTATGTTGTTCACAAGATGCCACCGGCATCAACACGACAATATCGCGCGGCAGGGCATCAACTTCAGGTGAGGTCATTTCTGCTAAGATCATAGATTTTCTCCTGTTATGCGAGGTGTTCGGTTAACCAACCGCTTATGCTACATTGTGGTAGGTGGCGAATCTTAAACCTTTTTACCAGAGAGTTCTGCTAACCCGACTAAGATTGCTTTAAGGTATTCTGGGGTTTTAGAATGAAGAATACCAAAACAGTTCCACCACCAGTAACGGACCTGAATGGCGTTACGAATGATATTCACAAGAATCTGATGGGTATCCGAAGGGGCGTTCACTGCCTTCCCGGTTCCTTCATATCCCTTGTAAAATTGTTCGATATATTCGGGATGCCCATAAATCTCACGAGGACGACGAACCCGGAAGTCTCCTTCAATTTTGCAAAAATCAAATAGGCAACTTCCGTAGGCAGCAAACTGAAAATCATAAAGCCCTGTTATTTGAACTTTTCCGCTACTCCTTTTCACTAGCAGATTGTAAAGGAACGCATCGCCCCACAATAATACCGGTTCTTCGTCAATCCGCAGTGCTGACACCGATGCCGTCAGATCATTCAACTGGGGATAAAATGTGTCTGAGAGTGCAGCAATCTCTTTTCTAAAATCTGCGTCACTTAAAAGTGCTTCTTTAACAATGCCTTGCCACTGGCTCAGATCGCAATTTCGCAAATGCTCTGGCTCTGCAACCTCCAAACGGTGAATGGCACCAACGATATGTCCAAATACTTCCGAGAGTTGCATTCGATTGGCGTGATCAGTTTTTTCAAAGAAGGCACTACCTGATTCCCCCGATAGTCTATTTGAGAGTAAATAAGGGTAAGGGATAATATCTCTATCGTTATCAAACAGGCACAGGTTAGAAACCGGAAGATCTGTCAGCTGCCTCAGTAGATGTATGGTATAATGCTCACCTTCTAATGAACCAATGCCCGGACGACATTGAATCTTCAAAATAAGCGAATCGCCTTGTTCCGGTTTAAGTTCAAAGATTGAATTCATCGGGTTGGCTTCAAGCGATTTGAGAGTCATCAACCTTCCAAGTTGATGCTTTTCAAGTATCGCAGAAGCTGTAGCCATAGAAATTTCTAGTTTTTGTTGAATGATCCGCCTCACCGTTTCCCTATTAGCAAGTTGTCCAGAAAGCCTCTTTTCTTCACTTGCCAAACTGCCCATCGGTTTTACTCCCTCATACTTCTATTTATCTTCAATCTTCACTGTCCACGGCTCACTTGCAACGCCCGCTGCTGATAAAGGAAATCAAACAAATTTCCTTCATGCGGCTGATCCCACGAAATCTGATTCGTCGAAATGGTGCCTACGTTCAGGCGTTCTACCTCCGGAGAGCTGAGCAAATCATGGATAAATACCTCATTTTCTGTGATAGCGGTTACCACAAGACTTGGACCGATACGGTCTAATATCTCATCTTGCGGAACCTCTACCACACTGACAAAGGGAAATAAAAACTCCGTGTTTGCCAGTGGATGTTCCGAATCTTCACACCAGATAACAGTCGGATTGAGGAAGGTGCAATCGGCTGTCTCAACCACCCGTCCTCCATCTTGATATTTGGCTGTCAAATCTGCTGCGCCGGGAACTTTTAGTTGGTTGTCAATGAGACCTGAAATCCCCTCGGCAACTTTCGGATTGGTGAAGGCAGCAATTTCGGCGTCCGAATCGTCTAACGGCTTTGGGGTAATTTCTGCCAAGCGTTTCGCCAACGCCTCCGCGATTTCACGTCCGTATGATGGAGCCCAGACACCGGAGGCGTTGATACAAGACCGCCCACCGTTCTCAGCGACCGAACTGACCATGAGATCGAGATATGCTTCCCAACGCGAAACCCTATCATCAGCGATGATAATTTTACTCTGCCCCGGCCCGTGAATCTGCACGTTGCGATTTGCCTGCCACGGTGCCACTGTTGAACCGCCGCCAAACAGCAGAGATTTACCACAATGAAGCAGGATTTCTGCTGCGCCCGAATAGTCCGTAGGGTAGAATCCAAACGCTTGGGGCGGACAACCCGCCTCCATGAGAGCCTGTGCAATCCGAAAAGGTGTCCACGGTTCCTCACTACCGGGCTTGAGAACAAGTGGGGTTTTCAGTGGAATCGCTGGCAGCCAAAGGGAATGTACACCGGGGGAGTTACTCGGAAGCACCGCCCCCAATGTGTCAGTTTGAGAAACGTAACTCAGCAGGTGTTTGTTTTGGGTGCCCCAGCCAGAATCGATGATGGACAGATCCAGTCCTCGTGTGAGCCCATCCAAAACCTCCTCCATTTCGTCCAAAACCAACCGGATCTTCTCCATATTTTTGCGGCAGAGGCTTTGAGGCAAACCCGTTGTGCCGGAAACCTGTCGAATATAGTCATCGGGCGATTGCAACATATCGTCCAAAGGCAGTTCCGATTCCATAAAGAGGTTGGCAGCTTTTTTACAAATAGCCAAGAACTCCGAGACAGACAGGTCTTCAAGGGCTTGCTTGTTTTCTTTAGCTTGGTGCAGATCTTTTGCAATCAGTCCACGGTTTGCCTGACTCACAACTGCAAGGGGTTCACCCGTTTGGATATGTGATACATGGCTCAGATTCAAACTTTTATAGGAAAGTCCAGACCGCAAAATCGGAATGTGTATCATGATAAATATATCCCGTGCAGATAAAATCAATGGTAGTTTGTAGCTGCTGATACGTAACCCAGTCAAAGACCAAAAGTGAAACGTGATGCGTGAAACGTGAAGAACGGAAAGCGGGAACCTGAATTGTCGTGTTTTTTCGTCATGGTGCAATGAACAAATGAACCAATGAACTCTTGAAGCCTTGAACGATGTGGCAACGACACCTCATCAATTCCTACCAAAGGTTACTAAGCCGCACGCGCTGCCGCTACAGCATCCGCAAGTCGGAATTGCTTCGCCGCGCGTCCGCCCTCTGGTACGCCTAACGGTAAGCGTACATTCAACAGAAATGGACGATTCTCTCCCTCAACCACGTTCAGCCCATGATCAATCGCTGCAGCAAGGCGTGATTCATCTTGAACGTGCATACCGTCTACGCCGAATCCGTCGGCGAGTTTCACTGGATCGATTCCGTCTAAAACAACGCCGGCATACTCCCCGGTCTCCTTCATCACCCCATTCGCGCGTCCAAAGGAGGAGGCGACGACACCGTAGGATTGATTGTTGGAAATAATGTAGAGAACCGGTACATTATGATGCGCTGCGGTCCAAAGCCCCGAATCCGCATAGAACATTGAACCGTCCCCGACCAAGCCGACCACCGGCTTGTCAGGTGCTGCTAACTTCAAACCGACCGCCCCGCCAATACCGTACCCCTCAGAACCACCAGCAGCTCGAATATACACATTCTTGCCGCCGCCATCTGGACCGCCTACGGTGTCCAAGGGAACAACGTATTGTTCGATCATCACCATCCCGCCGCCACGGCGTTCCAAGGCTTTGTCGAGGACATCTGCAACCAGCCAAGGTCGAACCTGGTTCGGTTGCGCTTCACCCCGTTGTGCGTCCTTTAACCGCTGTGTGCGAAGTGCTGCAGCGCGTTCCTGCGCCCAAGCGCGTCGCTCGACAAATTGCTTTGGCGGACGGCTCGATGCCAATTCCGCTAACCGCTCAAAGGTCCGACACTCATCTGCAAGGATCGCCAGATCTATATTTGGTATGTTCTTAACATTTTCAATATCCGGTCCAATAGCGATAACCTTTTTCGCTCTGGAAAATGTGCCGAAATCGCCCGGCTTCCCACCACCCCCGTGCCGCATACCGATACAAACAATCAGGTCAGGTTGAAGCGCACTTGCCGCCTGATCCATCCGTCCGCAGTTGAGTTTATGCGTTGTTGAGATGCCTCTCCCCCAACTCCCGACAAAGGGGACACCAAAATGTTCAGCGAGTGCAGAGACTTGGGCTTCTGCGCCGCTTTTCCAAGCGCCATCCCCAATATAAAACAGAGGGGATTTCGCATCGTGCAAGGCGGATTCAAGCTGCTCGACATCACTATCTGACGGATAACCCGCATGGAGATCCGGGAGTTCGCCCTCAATGATGTTCGTAGTTATCTGTTCGGGCCCAAGCACCCGATCATAAACAGCGAGGTGGACCGGTCCCACCGGCGGTGTTTTGGCGACCAGTAAAGCCCGATGAATCGCTTGCGGAAGTCCGTCGGGTTCAATCACCGTCCAGTTTTGCTTGGTAAAAGGCGCAGCGATAGAGGTCGGTCCAAAGTCGTGGCTGAGATCGAGTCCAATCCGATCCGCGTAGCTGCCGGTATCTCCCGCAAAGGTGATAACCACGACGGGCAGACTGCCCGCCCAAACGTTAATGAGCTGCCCCAAGCATTGGGCGAGCCCCGCACCGAGATGAACTAGCATGACCCCCGGATCGAGATTTGCCTGCGTATAACCTCCTGCTTGCGCTGCGACGCTGCCCTCATGGAGTGCCAAGATGCCGTGTATATCGGGGTGCACATGCAGCGCATCGAAAAAGCGCGCCTCACGTGAGCCTGAGTTATTAAATACATATTTCACACCCGATGCCGCAAGTTGTTCAACCATAACCTGAGACGGATTCGCCGTAATGGGTCTCATCTGCATAAAATATTACCTCGCTTTCTTTGTCTATCTGAAGCATAAAATGTGATGCGTAAAAGCGTAAAAATAAAGTAGTTCAAAAGTTCATATTTTGATTAGCCAGTCGCACAATGAAACAACTTGAGCTTCATTTGTTAAATTGGCACTGTTCGATAGTGTGCGAGCTTCTAGTTGCTGATAGATTTCTTTAGCCATGGCAATTTCTATGGCTGCAGCTATAAAAAAGGTCTTAGGGAAACAGTTTCTATCTGAGAAAGCTGCTCTGATTCTAGCCAATGCCGAGTTTGCTGTTTTCCAATGTTCATCTGCCCCTGCCGGATCAATACCACCTTTTAGCTCACCGAGGGCAAGATATTTTTCTGGCTTATGATGTGCTGAATCTTTGTTTTGTCCAAATATTATTTCATTTGGAGAGCAATCGAATAGGCAAAAATCTACATTCTTGCTTACTACTGGTACTGTTAGGTTGTAAATCAAGGTGCGTTCGTTTCCGTGAGACACCCAATGCAATCCGTTAAGCTGTCTCTCTATTTCTGGATCAGTATTTGGAGGCCGCCAATTTTTACGCTCTGGGTCAAGACATTCAAGATCCACGCCGCTCACTGAACAGGTAGACATAAGAATTCTTGTAAATCGCCACTCACCTAATTTGCCGCCTAAATTTCTCATGCGACCACCAAGAGAATCGCCTCTTGTGAGTAAGAAACGATAAACCAACTCATCGACAAATGACTTGCCTGAAGGTTCCAAGAAATTTTCAATTAACCCTTTGATTGCTGCTTTTTTATCCTTCCCTTGCAGGTGAGTCTTTGCCTTGTCAGAAATTCCTGCGGCCGTAAGTAATGAATCTTGTATTTCACTTATCTCCAATAGTTCCTTTGGTGTTTTTGCTCTTGATGCGAATACTTTAAGGACTTTAGCTTCTTCAACAAAAGGCGTTGCCGTTCTGTTTTTTTCTAACGCTAAAGCGATAAACCCCGCCCGCGTTTCCTCGTAGGGAGTAATTAAATCTTTGTACGATTTCAGGTGATTATTAAACGGCACTTACCGATCCTTTTTCCATACATAGACACACTTTCTCAACGCTTCACGTCCGTGCCTACCCATTTGTTGAGAGCTATTTCCTTTACCTTGAGGCAGAACAAGGATTTTTTCTATCTGAAATCCAATGTCTTCAGCTATTTTTGAGAGAATTGTATCTACAGATATTGCAGCGCCTGCATACCTAACATTGTCATTCACCATGAACATCATGCCATCTTTATCCAATACCCGGTAACATTCTTGGATAACACAAGCCATCTCATAAAAATAACCCCTCACCATACGAGCAATTCCGCTGTTATTGAGTTCTTTTTTATTTTTTTTGTAATCTAAATAGTTCAATATCCCTTGCAATAAAGGTAAGCTATCACAAATGCCTATAGCCGTTTTCCATGCGGGATTTAAGTCAATGAGTGCTTTTGCTTTGTTTTCTACCGTGCAACTTAACATCGCTTGCCGCAAGCTCGCTAATCCAATTTCATTGACTCCAAGCATCGCGTGTTCTAAGGCATAAGTACGTGTATAGTCGTAACGATTACAGTAAGGAGGTGATGTAATTATTCCAGAAAATACCCGGCTTTCCAATTTTGGCAGCACTTCTAAACATGAACCTTTTAATAAATTCACATCGCCGGTCTGTATATCCTCCCGCATAAATGAAAATAGGTCGCCGTTGCCCTCCCCAAGGTTCATATCATCTTTTATCTCGTTTAGCTTTTCTACAATAGCTTCATCGAATGACACAATTTTACCTTTGTTGAAAGGATTCTTGCCATTTCTACGTCCAGATCTGTAGTCCCATCGGAGGTACTGTCCATCTTTCCTTGTATAGCTTATCGATTCCAGAACGCATAACAGAGCAAACAGTAGTATTTCTTGTGGTGCTGAGGGTTCACCCTCCAACTCATTTAGATACCTTCCGATTTTGTAGTGTGTCTCTTGAGGGTATGCGCCACCAGTTATACGAAGCACTTCAAAATCCTTAATTTCACCTTCAGTATTCCAAGGCTTTTGAAGCAACCATCTTTCTAATCCAGAAACAATGCTCTGTTTATTCGCGTCCCTAGCGAGTACATTTGCCTGTATGATTTTTTGCCCAATCGGTAAGAGTTCAATACCCTCAGAATGATAACCCAAAGAGGAACAGACAAATAAAGCGGTTCCCGCGCCCGCAAAGGGATCTAGTATTTTCCCTTCTACCACCCTATACTTACGAAAAAGATACTCCACTAAATCCGCCGAAAACGCCTCTTTGTATTTGTACCATCTATAGTATCCACGGGCTTTATTCGCCTGGAAACTGACTAGTTTTCTGGTCAAAGCATTATCAACGACGAGCGTATCGGGAAAATACTCGGTCAGGAATTTATCAAGTTTCTCTATCTGTCCCAAAAGGATATCGTCTTCGGTTGTTTCGGACCGCTCAATCTCTCGGATGGCATCAACTGGCATTCGGCAAATATTCCCTTTTTTAATAATTGCTTTTTTGGCACATAACACTCCAAACCCAGAAGCACAATGGTATGAAACATGCCGAGTCTTCGCTCATAAGTCTTTTGGGTGATTCAGAAAGTCATGGGAACCAATAAACCAAGTTTCCGAGTTAATACACTCCCACCACAACGGACTCCTGAAGTTCCGAGAGTAGCCGTAGATTTTGAACACCGTCCCATGGATACTGGTCAATAGGTTGAGCCCGTTCCGCCTCATCTCTCTCAAGAAAACGGGGCATGAAAAACTCATGTGTCAACGTGGTCAGCATCACCCGCCCCGTTTCACCGTAATCGACAAGTTCTTCCGAGTTGTCGGGGTTGACTAGTTCAATAACAGCGCGGGGTTGCGGGGGATAGTAGATAATTGCGTAATTATCAGCAGGGTCAAACGGTTTGCAACACGCCAAGCCCATGAGCGTGTTTCCATACGTCGGCATAAATTCAACGCCCGGCACCAACTCCTCGCGGGCAAAACGATGAAATTGAGCATCCATCTCTGTCCCACCGCAAAAGATGCCCTTTATGCCAGCCTTTGGCAGGGAGATCTTTTCGGACAACGCTTCAAGCAACTTCGGTGTTGTGAACAGACACTGGATATTATCGTGGGCGCGTAGGATATTCAAGGCTTGATCAATAACGTGATTTTTATAAAGATCCAACTCCTGATGTTTGCCGTACTGAATTAATTTGTTCACCCACCGCGGATCAAGATCGACGAGGAAGCAGATGCCGCCACGATGCTGTGCCAGATACTCAACGGCAAGACGAAGCCGTCGTGGTCCAGAGGGACCAAGCATCAACCAATCGCTACCGGGCGGGAAGCTCTCGTCGGGCAAAGTTTCGCTGAACATCTCGTAATCGATCTGGAAGTCGCGGATGCTGATGCGAGTCTTCGGAACACCGGTCGAACCGCCTGTTTCAAATACATACACAGGTTGATCTGCGTAACCTTTGGGAACCCACCGCCGCACCGGCCCGCCCCGCAACCACTCATCCTCAAAATGTCCAAGGAGTTTTAAGTCGTCGTAGCTTCCAATTTTTTCACGAGGATCAAAATCGAGTGTCTCTGCATATTCCAACCAAAACGGGGGGCCGGTCTCTGGACTGAAATGCCACTGAACAATTTCACGCACGTGGGCATCAAGCCGATCCCGTGCTTCTTCCGCTTTTTTGGATAATGATTGACTTAAGGTGTTGTCCATAATTATAAACGTATCCTGTATGATGAAAAGTTCAATCCGCTAACTTCCAGCCGATATCGATACTTGGGTAATCCTCAACGTAACGCTGCAACTCAGAGGGAAGTCCCTCCATGAACCGGTGCGCTGATTCCGGTAATGCCCACGGAATTGAGAGCTTTTCTCGGGTCGGACGGAAAATAAAGCCACATGAGAGACGCGGTTCATCGCCGCCGTGTGGAAAAGCACCGTGATACGTCCGCGCCGCGAAGATGATGAGATCGCCCGGCTCTGTAAAAAGAGGAACTGTGCCCGGCATATCCATCCGATCATACGGTTTCGGTTCTTCGCCTGTTCGGTGAAATGAACGCAGATCCGCCGTAAATTCAAACCCATCAGGCGGTTGCCAGTCAGCCCTATGTGAGTCTTCGATAACTGCAAGCCCCGCTCGGCTCGGATGTGTGCCGTTGAGATAGAACCACATGCCGTTGGGCCAATCGCCGCGATTCAACACATCGCCGGAGTGTTTTGGCGGCGGTTCAGAAAAGCCACACCAGTCGGTATGCCACAACACCGGACCCGATTCGACATTCTTCAGGATTGCAGCGGATCGATGGATCGTGAGCGCGTCAGCCCCGAAAATAGATCGATTGATATTCAGATAATCTTCATTCTCAAGCAGTTTCCAGAGCGGTTTTGAGTATTCGATGAAAGCGTGCTTGGTGCGCGTTTCCCCAAGTCCCAAGTCGCCTTCTGGATCAAGTACCTTGCTGACCGATTCCTTCAATTCCTCCACATAATCCGGCGACAACATATTTTTTACAACCGCAAAACCGTGTGCATCATGACACGCCTTAATCGCCGAAAGTTTGTCCACTTCAAACTCGTATTGATAGGGTAGATCGACAGGTTGAAAGTTATCCTTAGACATTGATTACTCCTCCATTACTCCATAGCAATCGCAAAAAGCGTATTCCGACTCGCGATATACAGCACACTGTCTTTTGCTACCGGGGTGGTATAAACCGCACTCCCCATGTTAGTCTCGAAAATCAGCTCCTTCTCTTTGCCCGCTCTTAAAATGGCGAGATCTCCGTCCTCATCTCCGATGTATACCTTGCCATCCGCCACGAATGTTGATCCCCAAATCGCAGCAAAGGTATCATACGTCCAATGATGTGCACCTGTGTTTGCATCAAGGCAGTAAACAAAGCCGCTCAAGTCTGCTATGTAGAGCAAACCATCGTCAATCGCTACGGTGGACATCGTGCGGTGGAAATCCTCGTCGCCACGGTGCCAAACAGCACCCGTCTCCGTGATGTCCCCTTCACCCGTTGCGTCAATCACCCAGAGATGGCCCACGCCCTCCCCATGTTCCGGATCCTGGCCCACACTGATGTAAACCCTATCCTCCCAGATGACAGGTGTCGAAATGATGTTATTGCGTGTTCCTCGGCCACCTAACTCCCACACAGAATCTTTGGGGTTGCAGTCGAACTTCCAAATCAGTTTTCCAGTCTCTGGTTCGAGGGAATAGACCCAACCGTCGCCACCAGGAAAAATGACTTGGGGTTTGCCGCTGATTACCCCGTAAGCAGGGTTAGACCATTGACCGTGTAAGATGTTTTCAGCAGGAGAGGCATCTTCCCAAACCAGTTCACCTGTGTTTTTGTTGAGTGCGATAAAGCTCGGTGCAAAAGGGGAAGGAATGTGAACGTGCCCTTCGTCAACGCCATTGCTCGTTTCTACAAAGAGCAGATCGCCGGCACCGACCGGGGAACAGGTGGCAAGATTGTGAGGAAAAACCTCCAACTCCTCGATCATATCATACTTCCAGATAATGTCCCCATCAATTTCGCTGGTATCAGTTTCTTCTGTGAAAGGACCATCATTTTCTCCGTCCATAAAGCCTTCGGTATCAACGCAGACAACTTCAGCGCGGTTGGAAATATAGTAAAGCCGATCGTCCTCAATGTAAGGTGTTGAACAGATGCCCTGTTGGGGCCAATCGTTGACACGGCCGGCGGGGAGTTTGGTGTGTGTGGATTGCCAGAGAAATTCCCCGTCCGATTCACGGAACGCCATCATAACACCGCGGTCGCCGGTAAGTTTTGGGTTCCGTTTCCCCTGATTGTTCGTTCCAACAAACACCTTGCCACCGATAAGGAGGGGACCCGCGTAGGTCTGCGAACCCAAGGTTGCCGTCCATTTGATGTTTAATCCCGTTTCCGCGTCCCATTTTACCGGCAGATCTTTCTCATCGGAGACAAGATTTCGTGAGGGCGTGAACCCCCACATCGCCGTCTCAGCAAAGGCGGGTATTGCCGAACCCATCAAAACCATCGTGAGAATGATATAAAAAATACCACCTGTTCCTATAATTTGTTTATGTCTCATTTTGCTCCTCTAAAATTGTAAATTAAAAATTGTCTAACTGCGTTCGTGTAATTTCACTCAATTTCCCATCGTGAAGTTCGTATGTGTCATAGAAACCTGTACAGTTGTAATCAGAATATGTTTCCAACACCTTTACGCACCAAGCAAACAGGGTTCTAAGCGAAGCGCAAGCGTCGGGACGAGACAGAACATGCTCGATGTCAATCTGATCGAGAATCCTTCCGCCATCGTCAATCTCCCTAAAACTAGGATGCATTTGTCTAAGATCACTCTTAGGGTTACGAATTGTTTCTACATCACCTTCATAACCTAACAAGGATGTTTCCAAGACAGCGTTAATCGCTCGTGCGTCAGCGAAATAATACGCCTCAAGCATATTCACCAGAAAATGCACGGATGCCCGATGCTTCAAGGTATCTAATACTGTATCAAGTGCCGTTCGATAACGGTTAAAAATTTGTTGTGCTTGATCCCTGCGGTCATATTCCAAATCATCGATTAGAAGGACAAAGTGACAGTCGCTGCGGTTCACGTAACCTCTTGCGGGTAACCCGATTTCTAATTCATCCTTCCTTTCAATCATCTGATCGGTGCCCACCACGGGAGGCCTTCGCCTTCTTGATGTTATCGGGCTACGCTGTTCGATTTTCCGAATAACTTCAAAGTGACAAATCCCGGTTGCCATCAACGACTTAAATAACTTTGGCAGATGCTCCTGTTCAGTTTCTCCGGTAACGATTAAGCCGAAACGAAAATAAGCCCATTGCGGGAATTCAGCAGATGCTGTGTCTTGTGTGCTCATTCAGCTTTCTTTTGAGTGTAGGGAGCACTTTGTGGAGCGATTGCCTCAGCCATGTAAAGCGATCCCGTCGCATAGCTTTCCAGCAAATCTTTGATATCTTCCATCTCACTGACTCGCGTTAGCACCGTCTGACCGGACTCAGCCAGTCCTGTTGCCAAAAGATCTTCTGGGTCAAATTGACTAATCAAGACTGGGGAATGTGTCGCGATGAAGACCTGTTTATTCCACTCCTCTGTAGCTTGCTTGACTGCTTCCGCAAAAACGGAGATAGCGTAAGGGTGAAGCGAGGTCTCTGGTTCATCAAATACAATCAGTGAATCCCTATCCTTTCCTTCAGAGAAGAGAGCTGTTAGGTGGATAAGCATTTGTAGATGACCATCTGATACGCCAGAGGCTTGAATTGGGGCTCGACGCCCACTTTCTAAAAAGCTACCGTAAACTGAATTTGGACCTGTCTGTTCTATGAGCAGATCTTCAAAATCGGGGAAGCTTTTCTTCATAAAACGTATGATTGTATCATAACGCTCATCAATTGCTCGTTTGTCGTGGATATTTCGCAAGACAGACCATAAATTTCCACCAAATTCCCATAAATACGTATGATGGCTTGATTCCGACCCAGTACGTTTAAGCGCAGGCAACAAAATCCTACGTGCATCGTAAAAAATAGCAAAATTAAGCAATCGATCTAACTCAGCAGCTTCGTAAGATTCACCTTCAAAAACGAGATACAAACTCAGGGAGAGCTTTTCTGCTTCCTTCAGTGTCATTGAAGCTAATTGTTTCATTGAATTGTGATAGAATTCAACCTTGTCACTGCCTATCTTTCGATCGATCAGACGAAGATCGCGAGGCTTTGAATACAAGATTTCCCCAACAGAAGGTTCAATGCGTCCGGAAGAAAATCCGAATAAGACTTCATATCCAGCCAAGTCTGTCTCGATTTTAATCGATATATTAGCTTCTTGATCGGCTTTGTCCCACAGCATACCAATCCCGTGACTTCGATAAGAGGAGGCTTCATCAACCCCTCGCTTGGTGCAGTCTCTCACAAACCGAATAGTATCCAACAGCGTCGATTTCCCTGACCCATTCGGTCCAAAGAGGACGTTAACTGGACGCACGTCAACCGAGACGTCTGCCAGAGATCTGAAGTTTTTTACTTGTAAACGGGTCAACAAATTTGCCATGACCTCTCCTCAATTTCCCATTATGCAGTTCGTGCCATTCAACGAATGGTGGTGGGCGGTGGTCATCAATTCCTCCAAACCTTCAGATTATCATAATAAATCTCCGCCGGTGAATAGCCGTAGATCCCCGGACTCCCCTCCCGATTTGGCAGCGGATCTTCGACGATAATCGTCCATTCCTCCGGTTCCGGCTCACTTTTTGCCCACACCTTTCCCTTAACGTGTGCCGTATCATCGATAATATCCACCGTCATTTTCATCGTATACCAAACATTCGGTTCCCACTTGAAGTCAATCCACTTTGCCATTCGGAGATCCGATCGCCACGAAAGCACCTGCAGCCGTTGGTGATTGCCCTGCATCTCAAGGGTGTAACGATTGGCGATGAGTCCCATATCCGGCATGTTTCGCTTCGGTTTGGTCCCTAACAGATCGACCTGAACGGTGTAGTCCTTCATGTTCGGAGGACCAAGATAGACGTTGGAGCGGTGTAACCCACGACGGGCAGGCGGTTTGACCAGAATTTTGTTCCCATCCATCTCACGGACGACAAATCGGTTTGTCGCACGGACCCAGTGCGGCGGACTCTTCCCTACCTCTATCGACTCAAAATCTTCCTGCCACGGCAACGGTGGGATGACCCGAACACGCGCTGAGTTTTGTAGATCATCGATTGTCGCCGATACCGTTCCAGCTTGACCGACCTGACTCGGTTCAAGGGTCAGTTTTCCGCTCTCATCAATAGATCCTAACAATCCGTCCAGCGACCACTCAGCAGCCTTTGCGCCAATAATCTGTGCGCTTTCATCGTTAAAGGCATAAACGCTAAATTGGAGACTCCCTCCCGGTTGAGCTAGAACTTCGGTGGGGACAATCTGTATTGATGTGGGATAGCTAGTAGACATCTTCATACCGACACCGCCTGATACAAAGCCAGATTGGCTTGAGGCGGAAGCCCCCTGAACCCCCAAGCAGTAAAGTCCTTCCTCGGTGGTAAAGTAGACTCGACCGTCAGCGATGGCAGGTGAACCGTAGATCTCCGCATAATGACCGGATTCCCTTTCAATCTGTATCGTACTGAGCGTTTTGCATTCGTTCTCACCCGGTTGCAAGATGAGGAAATGCCCGTTGACCTCCGTGACATAGATTTTGCCATCAGCGATGACAGGCGATCCCTTGCCCACTGTGCCGAGGCTATGTGTCCAATGCACCTCCCCGGTCTCGCCATCGAGACAGTGTAAATTCGCCGCGCTATCCACAACATAAAGCCGACCGTCAGCTATTGCTGGAGAGCTATAACCCGCCTCGATGCCGTCAACGCGCCAGAGTTCGTGCGTCTTGGTTATATCGCCTGTGCCCGTTCCGTCGATGCAGACAACGCGCCCCATCACCGTCGTATCCGTGTTCTCCCGATTATGGCTTGCGTAGACCCGTGTGTCATCTACAACCACTGACGCATTGAGCGGTCCCTGACTGACTTGGAATCCCCAAACTTTCTCGCCCGTTTGGACATCCATTGCGTACACATGACCGTCCGAATTGCCGTCGATTAGCAACCGACGACCATTTATCTCCGCTACGACCGAGACGGGATAGGTTGTATCCTTCGGAGGACCGCCGGGCGTTACTGTCCACACCACCTCACCGGTCTTTTTGTCAAAGGCGAAATAACGATGGCGCATCGCGGCATGGCTCCCCCAACTGGTATTAAGGAAACTGAGGATCACAAGGTCTCCATTGACAACGGGTGTAACAGTTCGCCCACCATACCCCGTGAAACGACCAAATTCTTCTGTCAAAGAACGTGACCAAACAACCTTTCCGTCCTTGTCGAAACAGGCAAACACGCCGCTGATGGTATGGGCGTAGATATAACCCGTCTCTCTATCGCCAGCCAGACTTGTCCAGCCCAATCGATTAAACGGGATGGTGCTGTGAAAGACATTGAATCGGTGTTCCCAGAGCATTTCTCCCGTTTCGGCATCAAAACACGCCACCCGTTCCTGCTCGGTGATGTCCACCCCAACGCGCCCGATCACATAGACGCGGTTGTTCAGAACGATTGGCGTGGAGCGACCGATAAAATCCGCCTTCCAAAGCAAGTTTTCGCCATCCAAAGACCAGCTTGAGACCAAGCCAGTTTGCGAAGATGAACCATCTTGACTGGGACCACGCCAACTGGGCCAATCCGAAGCCAACGCATCATTAAAACCGATTAGGGAGGTGCATACCCCTACGAAAATAAAATAAAGAAATACTTTAAGCATAACCCGAGTTCGCATCCTAATCTCCTCTACTATTCTGTGATGTATGAACAACCCAAAAATGTATCAATCATAGCATTAGACTATTTACAGTTTAGAATGATTATATGACACCTAAAATTAAATTCTTCTTTGAGAGTTTGCTGTCGATGCAACGAAAACATTTTATGTTACGTGAGTCTACAAAGTCAATCAAAAACGTAATTGTATCATAGCCACGAGAAACGGATCCGGCTTCAAGAATTTTCGGGATAACCTGATAAAATCACCCAAGTTGCATCTCAAGGTCCCAGCACGTAGGTTGGGTTGAACAGTACAATCAAATCCTACCAATGACAATAGAATCTGCGTTTTTTAACAACACCCTTTTATGGATAGATGAAGTGAAACCCAACACCCCATACCCGTAGGTCGGGCATCTTGCCCGACCGCCAAAGCCCCAGTCGCTTTGAATCCCGCCTGTCCCGATGTATCGGGGATTTATCGGGGCGGGGCGACATGTGTGTCTTGTGTTAAAATAGTGGAGACATAATTGGAAATATGTTATAAAATAGGGACAATTTTCCCATTTGCGCGGGAAAAATGGGAAAATTTCATTTTCGCAAGCGAAACGTAACCTTTTTAATCTCACTCATGCTACCTTAACACCTCATCTTTTAACTGCGTAAGTCCTAATATGATGAAAATGCAGAGATATGCTCATAGTGCTACTACGCATGTTTGATACTTCACAAGGGAGTGTGCCATGATTCGTGTAATTAAACCAGAAGGTTTCGGCAACATTCAATTAGAAGATATACCGATTCCTGAGATTAACAGTCGTCAAGTTTTGGTGCGAACACATACCACGCTGATTAGCCGTGGTTCCGAACTGTTTCGTCGTTATATCATGGAGGAAGCAATCCCTCCATCGATGATGGGGTATTCCCTCACAGGTGTCGTTGAGCAAATTGGATCGGCGGTCACGGAGTATGAGGTCGGGCAACGGGTGATGGTCGTCGCGCCCCACGCCGAATATGCCGTCGGCGAGGTTGATGCCAGCGTCGAGGGACGGGTCGTGCCGCTACCGGATGACATCTCCTTTGAAGAGGGAACGTTCCTACCACTCTCAATAAGTTCAATCGCTTGGGCGGATTCGTCAGGAGTCCAAGAGGGAGATACGGTCGTTATTCTTGGGCAAGGCATCGTTGGGAGTCTGATGATGCAAGTATTACGGGGATATAATCCTGACCGCATCATCACGGTCGACGCAGTATCATTGCGGTGTCAATTCTCCACTGAATTGGGGGCGGATATGACTATCAACGCCTCAGAAGAAGACCCCGTCGAAGCGGTGCAACGCTTAACCGATGGAAATGGCGCGGACCTTGTGATTGACTGCGTCGGCGGACACGCCGGGGTTAAATCGTTTGAACAGGCACAAGACATGGTGCGTAGGAAGGGAACCCTCCAGTTGATTGCGTTATATCAAGGTGAGCCGTTGCCCTTACATTCATCAAAAATTATGAGCAAACGGCTTGTGGCGGGTATCCTCACCGAGGAGCCCCGCGGGCAAATCGCCCAACGTGCGATAGAGAAAATCCGTTCAGAAGAGATCCAAGCAGCGCAAATGGTCAGCCGCCGTTTCCCTTATCAGAATGCAAAGGAAGCTTTCGACTTCTTATGGGAGCATCCGGACGAAGCACTCGCCGTTCAGCTAATCTGGCAGTAAGCACCCCACTTACGCCTCATAGGACTTACGCAGCCGAACGGTCAAATCCCTTCCCCCCGCTTGCGGGGGGACTGAGGGGGGTGACTGACTCATAATCAAGAAATCGTGCAACACGAACCCATTTGGTCCATCGGTGTACTATTTCATTAATGAACCAATGAACTAATGAACTAATGGTTTTCGCGTTTCACGAGCCGTTTCACGGAAGAATTACGAATGCTCAATTACATTATACGCCGCACCCTTTACGCCATCCCGATCCTCATCGGTGTCAACCTTATCACTTTTGTGCTCTTTTTCATCGTCAACTCGCCTGACGACATGGCACGAATGATTCTTGGAGAGAAGAATATTACCCAAGAAGATGTAGATCGCTGGAAGCGCGACCGCGGCTATCATCTACCCCTGTTTCTTAACACCGAGGAATCTGGTCCCTCAATTTTCACGCAGACAATTTTCTCCCAAAAAGCCATGCGGCTCTTCCTCTTCGATTTCGGTAAGTCTGATCGGAACAACATTGACATCGGTTATCAGATCTCCCGCCGGATGTGGGCAAGCCTTGCTATCGCTATACCGACCTTTATCATAGGTTTGCTCGTCAACATCACTTTTTCGATGATTATCGCTTACTACCGCGCCACCTATGTCGATTTCTGGGGAACCATTGTTGCCGTGATTCTGATGTCAATCTCCACGCTTTTCTATATCATCGCAGGACAGTGGCTGTTTGGCAAGATGCTCCGTCTCTTCCCAATCTCCGGCTATGACACCGGCGTGAATATGCTGAAGTTTGTTTTTCTGCCCGCAGTTATCGGTGTCATTAGCGGCATTGGCACCGGTGTCCGTTTCTACCGCACCATTTTTCTTGAGGAGGTGAACCGAGACTATGTACGAACTGCACGCGCGAAGGGACTCGGCGAAGGTATCGTGCTGTTCAAACACGCCTTGAAGAACGCGCTGATTCCTATCTTGACAAACGTAGTGTTGGCAATTCCATTCCTCTTCATGGGTAGCCTCGTCATGGAGAACTTTTTCTCAATTCCCGGACTGGGCAGTTTTACGATTGACGCTATCAACGCCCAAGATTTCGCCATTGTCCGCAGTATGGTTTATCTCGGTTCGGTGCTATATATCGTGGGCTTGCTGTTGACAGACATCAGTTATACGCTCGTTGATCCCCGAATCCGATTGGGATAACCGAAAGGGAAACCGATTTTTTGAAAATTCGGTTTCTTTCTTCTGCCCCGGGGTTGTGTTACTGGAAAGTCCAACCCGGTAGGTGCGGTTTGTAACCGCACCGGTTTGGAATGTCTCATTAATTCTAACATCCGCTATAAAAAGGTCAGAAAAATTGAAAGCGAGTATTGGAAAACAGAACAATTTACAACGGACACTTGTAGGCTGGATTTTCGCAATCTTATCAATTCAAGGGGTGTGTATTCCCATACCTATCCTCGCCCAATCTTCAAATTCTCCTGTTATTTTCAAAGATGTCACGGAAGTCGCAGGTATCAACTTTGTCCACTCGTTTGGGAAACGCTCATCCCTACTCCCCGAAGATGTCGGTTCTGGTGCAGCCTTCGCCGACTACAATAATGATGGGCACATCGACCTATATGTGGTCAACAACCCCGGTCCGCTCGATGCAGAAGTCACGGAGACATCGCCGGGAAATGTGTTGTATCGTAACAACAGGGACGGCACCTTTACTGATGTCACCGAGGAAGCGGGGGTCGGCGATCGTGGCTACGGCATGGGCTGTGTTTTCGGCGATTACGACAACGACGGGGATCTGGATCTCTATGTCACAAACTATGAACAAAATGTGTTGTATCGCAACAACGGCGATGGCACCTTCACCGATGTCACCGCGGAAGCCGGGGTCGGTGATGCGCGGTGGGGAACAGGCGCGGCATTCGGCGATTATGACAACGACGGCGATCTGGACCTCTACGTTCCCAACTATATCGAACATGATCTCGACAAATTAGCACAAGACCAAAAGACATCAATGCAATACGGGCAATCCGTGCCGCGTATATTGAACCCCCACTCCTTCGATCCGCAGGACAATGTAATGTATCGCAACAACGGCGATGGCACGTTTACCGATGTCACCGCAGAACTAGGTGTCGAATCCCCCGGCGGGCGCAGCTTGCAGGCTATCTTCACAGACTTCGATCTGGATGGTGACCTTGAGCTTTACGTTGCCAATGACCTGTCGCCCAACTTCCTCTACCGAAACAATGGAGATGGCACATTTACAGACATAAGCGATGCCTCGTGGGCGGCAGATTTTCGGGGCTCCATGGGACTCGCAACCGGCGACTACGATGGCGATGGCGATCTCGATCTCTTTATGAGCCACTGGATCGAGCAGGAAAACACCCTATACAGCAACATGTGGCAAGAGGAAGGAGCAATGGGAGGAGAATCCCCGAAAGCGGGGGAAATGCGCCCCATCCACCTCGTTGATGACTCCTACGGCGCATCGCTCGGCGAAGAAAGCCTTAAATATGTGGGGTGGGGGACAGATCTGTTCGACTACGATAACGATGGCGACCTTGATATTTTTGTCGCCAACGGTCACACCTTCCAATATCTCGATAATTACGATCTGCTTATCCCACAGAAAGATCAGTTTTTTCGTTACGAGGGCGATGGAATCTTCTCCGATGTGTCCGCAGCGACCGGTATTGCTGCGATGCCGTACCGAGTGGGACGCGGCACCGCTTTTGGGGACTACGACAGCGATGGTGATGTCGATATGTTTATCGTCAACAATCACGGTCCCGCAGTTTTACTCCGAAACGAAGGGGGCAATCGCAACAACTATCTGCACATCAAACTCATTGGCACGAAGGGCAACCGCGATGCCGTCGGTGCCAGGATTCGACTCAAGGCGGGAGATCACATACAGCTGCGCGAAATCAACGCCGGCGCAAGCTATCTCTCCTTCAACAGCTTAACCGCTGAGTTCGGACTGGCGCAGGAGACTACAGTCGATTGGATTGAAGTAATCTGGTCGGGCGGGGATACTGAACGCTTCACCAGTATAGGTATAAATAAGCGGGTGGCGCTAATAGAGGGAAGTGGAACTCAGAATCCGATCTCGGATTAAACAGATAACGCAGAGAGAAACCGAGTTTTTGACAAAAACTCGGTTTCTGTTGTACCCTCTTACCTACCCCGCTCCCTCCGCCAGATCGTCACCGCCGCCGGAATCGTTCCAACAATCAGAAACCCGATAACACCCCAAATGGGCCAAAGGACCGGCTCATTCCACGCTTCCTGCCGCCGAGCGCGCAATGTACTGTCAATCCGTTTATATTTGAGCGTATTATAGCCGGTGGTATTGGGTTTCCCATTTTTCAACCATTCATGATATAGGCTAAAATTGACACGGTGATAAGCAAACACCCATGGTGCGTCCTGTTGCAAGATTGACTTCATCTTTCGGATAATCTGGAGCCGTTCAGGCGAGTTGTCCATATTTTGCATCTGATCAAACAGTTGATTGTATGCTAAATTGTCGTAATTGGAAACATTCTCGCCATCAAATTTGAGCTTACTATTCGGTCCGTAGAGCAGAAAGAGGAAGTTCTCTGGATCTGGATAGTCCGCATGCCAGCCCCACATGAGGATCTGAGAGCTTCCATTTCGCACCTTGTCTCGAAAACGGTTATAGTCCGTTGTTCGGACCTCCAACGTAATGCCGATCAGCTCAAACCGCTTACGCACCCAATTCAGGAAAGAGGTCGCTTGCGGTCCCGTTCGGTAGTTGTCAAAATAAAGAACGAGCGGATTGCCATTTCTGTCCTGACCGCCGGGGAATCCCGCTTCAGCAAGGAGTTGACGCGCATCCTCCAACGATTTGCGAGTTGCCCCCTGTTCCGCATCCCAGTTATAGACATACGGGTTGATGCCGATTTCGCCCTCCTCATATCCGAAAATACCGGGCGGGATCGGGTTATGTGAAGGGATACCGCGTCCGTTGAGAAAAATTTCGATGTATTCCTCATAGTCCAGCGCAATCGAGATTGCCTGACGGAGTTTCCGCCGATCTTCACTGTAGCCACCAACCACATCGTCGAGCATATTGAAAGCGAGATATATTGTGGTCACATCCACATTTGTTTGTAGTAGGATGTTGCGCGCTTTCAACAGTTCGCTCGTCCGTGGGTCACCGGTATCCGAGAACGTGATCGCCTGATCAAAGGTGTCTGAGGAGATTCCAGATGTATCGTAATATCCTTGCAGAAATTTAGCCCAGCGGGGGATATACTCCTTTTCCAGCTTGTAGACCGCTCTGGGAATCAACGGTAATTTTACACCCGCATCGGCGAGCAATCCCGCTTCTCTATCGCCGACTTCCCCCTCTGTGGGGTATAATTCAGTATGAAAATTCTCATTGCGGACGAGAATAATCTCCTTGTGTGGCTTGAAGGTATCAAGGCGATAGGGGCCTGTCCCAATCGGAAATCGATCTATTGTGATATTTCGATCTTTCAGCGCGGTCTGTTCATAAAAGTCAATGACCTCCTTGGGCATCGGGGCGAAGAAGGGCATCGCTAGCCAGTAGACGAATTGTGGATATTTGGTTTTGAGAATGATTCGATAGGTGTAACGGTCAACGACCTCAACTCCCGGAAATGGGAAGGCATCTATATCCAAGGAGATAGGATGCTCTCGTTCATCAACAGCTTGGTTATAGGTGGCACCCGCTGCGGCCCGGCGTTTCTCACGTTCTGCCTCAAGTGCGTCCCGTAATACTTGTGCATATTCTCCCATGTCCAAAATATAATTATCGAGTAGGCTCAAGAGAGGGCAAGCAACCCTCGGATCCGCTAGTCGCTTAATCTGGTGGACGTAATCGACGGCAATCAACTCTCGTGTGCCGGTTTCGGGAAAATCGCTCACCTCATAGATCCCTTGTACATCGTCGGCTGTCAACGTATGATAGCGAAAATCTCCCTGTTCATCTTTCGCAAAACACGGATGGGGTTGATACTGGATTCCGGGACGGATACGAATTTCATACACCGCTGTTGCAACCTGTTCAGGGTGGACATCATCCGGCAAGGGATTTCCTTCGGGGGCAAAATAACGCGGTTTCGGCACAGATTCAGCTGTCAGTGGGATAAGTTGATATGGGCGTTTGAGGTAGTGGTACTGGAGCGGGGGTTCGTAGATTTGTTGGATAAAGCGGTACTCACCCGAACTGTATGAAATTGCTGGGTCCAAATGTTTCGGTTCTTCTGAAAAAGTGCTATAGTAAATTGCCTGCGTGTGCTCTGAAGCCGGATACGGGTGATTGGGGATACACCCCGCTCCCCAAACAAGGAGGATAATGAACCACAGTCGGTTCACGGTGCATGTCAACTCATATCGCGTCATGAAGTTTCTCCATATTGAGTTAAGTAAAATCAGTTCAGAGACAGAGGACTTTGATCTGTTGACAGAATATCCGTGGTTGACGGTTCTGTCAATAAAAAAATAGAACGTTGTTAGTAGCATAGTCGGTAGAGGAAAATCCTGAAAATGCTTGAATCAATTGACGAATTGTGATATACTGCTATAACGACTTCAGGATATATGCTTTGACAAGCCGTAAGATACAATATTAGGACTGACGCACTTCAGAGTTTTGACCTGACAGGGCCCTGACAAATCCCTGACATTTGGCTTGGTTATGGTGCCATTTCAGTGAAAAACAGTTCATAGATAGGGCATATATGTCAGGTCAAAAAGCCTTCTGGGCGCACCTTCTGTTGCGTGGTAAAAATCTACAAACGCCCTGAAGCTAGGCCCCATCGGGGTTCAGAGAGACACCGGCTGATAATGAGCTCCCGATATGAGGTTAAATTTTTTTTTGGACCTGACAGTGCCCTGACAAATTGCCGAATCGTGTCGGTAGGCCATTGAAACGGAAGTGTAATCTCCGTTGCGCGGAAGGGGTTAGCTTTTACCGTTCAACTGCGTAAGTCCTATCTATATGAGGGGTGCTCATAAATCAGTTTATCGAAATAGAGTGATGAAATGTGTGACATTTCTCAAAGGAAGTTCCCAAATAGAATTGACCAACATTGCGACCTGAAGTAATACGACACCAAGCATCAAGAAAGTTCGCACATTCGGTTTGCCCGTGACCGGTAGCTGTTTGTGGTTGTTATGTGTCGATAGCAGTTGGTTAAGCAATTCAAATATCGGTTCAATGGCGACCTTGCGTTTTTGTTGATAGGTACGCAACAGTTGTGATTGGTTAATAGCTTCGACATACCCTTGGGCTTGAGGTCGTTTGGCACCTATCACTGGAGTGATAAGCAACAATCCTTTGTTTGCTAGTTTCTCGGTTCGCTTGAGGTCAGTGTATCCGGCATCGGCGACGATATATCGGACATTTTGTGCAAGCATTTTCTCAATCTGTTGGTCAAGTATTGCTCTCTCGCTGACACAAGCGGTGTCAGCCGCACTCATCAAAGGCAATCCCTCTACAGAAACGGTTAGATGCAGTCCATAGCCATAAACCCAACCATGGTACTTGCTAAAAGACCAACTTGCGTCTGTATCAACGGCACGCAGTCCCTTTGGGATGCGATTGGCGTTTTTGTCTTTCTGATGCCACACATTCCCTTTTGCCTTAAACAGGCTTTTGTCTGGGTAAACGACTTCCAAAGACGCATCGGCAATCAAAGTCATGCCCAAGTCACCTAAAAACTCAATGAACGCCTCAAGCCGACAAGCGACTTGTTTGTACCGGCGTGACAGCGTCGCACGAGAGGGGACGGTCGGGAGATTGAACCATGGCATCTTCGGCAAGTGGATCTTTAGCCATCTGTGTTGTGCCTTAAATGAATAGATACCTTTGAGTGTCAAGATTGCAAAAAGCACAATCAGCGACTCGTCTGCATACGACTTAGGGCGACCGAGAGCGGGGCTCGACTCAGACTCGACGGAGGTGTTGAAAGTTTCTAGTTGTTCAAACAAAAACGTGATATAATAATCACTGTCAGGATAACTCATGTTATAATCCTCTCTTTCTGGTAGGTTAGATTAGATTATAACCGTTATCCTGACTCAATAGCAATTATGAGCACCCCTCATCTATATCAAATATGACAACCTTGATCAAAAAGTAATCAAATCCTACGTAGGAATCGCTAGAACATTATCGAAAAAACCTTTAGGTCTAAAACCCCAACATTTATGTTTGGGATACAGACGGCTTTAGCGGTTTTTCTTGAGACTCTGTGCAAAATATGGTACAGTTGTCTTGTCTTTCGTGGGAGAATGCTACCCCTATCGCACGATAGGGTCTCCCACACTCCCGTAGCATAGGCATGAAAGATAGAAAGACAGTCCCTCATGAAAACCTACAAGTTCAAGTTGTATAGTAATCACGGTAATCGTGAGTTGCACAAGACGATAGACGGTCATGCTGATGTGTGGAATCATTGCGTTGCGCTTCAGCGTCGGTACTACGCAATCTATAGCAAATATATCAGCAAGTTTAGACTGATAAATCACATCTCTAAGCTGAAACGATTGCCTCGGTTTACGCATTGGAATCAGTTGCCCAGCCAAGCGATTCAAGACGTAGCATCACGAATCGACAAAGGCTACCGGGCAATGTTTGAAGCGAGGGCGCAAGGCAAAGCATGGGGTCGTCCTCGCTTCAAGCCCCGTCGTAAATACAAATCATTCACATTGCTTCAAGCCGGTTGGCAACTGTTACCGGGCAACCGTATCAAAATAGGTAAACGTATCTATCAGTATTTCAAATCCCGTGACGTGCGTGGCACCCCCAAGCGTTGCACTATCAAACGGGACGCTATCGGTGATGTCTATATCTGTATCTTAACTGACTATGTAGAACCCAATCACAATCGACTCACGACGGGTAAAATCGCGGGGTTTGATTTCGGTCTGAAACGGTATCTTACCGGTCATAACGGACACGATATAGAATCGCCCCAGTTTTTTAAGCGCAGTATCCATGCTATCAAACGTGCAAACCGAGCGCATTCACGGAAAAAGAAACAATCAAAGAACCGTGAACGCGCCAGGCTTGACTTGGCACGAAAACACCGCAAGATTGAACGCCAACGGGAGGATTTCCATTGGAAGTTGGCACACCAACTGACAGATGCCTACGACGAGATACGGCTTGAGGACTTAAATCTACAGGGTATGAAAGCCCTCTGGGGGCGTAAGGTCAGTGATCTGGGGTTTGCCGATTTTGTCAAAAAGTTGGTGTATATCGCTAAGAAAAAAGGTGTCAAAATCACCTTCATTGATAAGTGGTATCCTTCGAGTAAAACTTGTTCGGTCTGCGGTGCTGTCAATGAAGCGTTGAATCTGCGTGATAGAACTTGGCAGTGTAATGATTGTGGCACGGTGCATGACCGAGACCGCAACGCTGCAACTAATATCTACCGGGTTGGGGCGTCAACCCATGAAGGAGAGGACGTAAGTCCCGATTCATCGGGCAATCCTTGTTGATAGCACAATTCGACTCCTATTGGCAAGGGGCGCGCTCCGATTCTCGGAGTCCCGATAAATCGGGATAAGAATCCCAATCCTTTAGGTTTGGGAGTACGTCAAAGTAGAAGATAAATGATGAAGGGCTGGCATGTAATGTCAATCAGGAGGTAACAATATCGATTATGGCTGGAGAAGCTTTAGGGTTGGTTGAAACGAGAGGGTTGGTTGGAAGCATCGAAGCGGCTGACACGATGGTCAAAGCGGCGAATGTCCAACTTATCGGCTATGAAAAGATCGGCGGCGGATATGTCACCGTCATGGTCCGTGGCGATGTCGGTGCTGTCAAGGCAGCCACAGATGCCGGGGCAGAAGCAGCCGCGCGCGTCGGAGAGGTTGTATCGATCCACGTCCTCCCACGACCGCACGCAGATGTTGAATCGGTTTTACCCGTCCAAGAACAATCCGATGACGACGCGTTGACGATTGATATTGCCAACGATGAAGCAGCAAATTGATAGAGTTAGGAAAGATCGCGGATGAATGACAAGGCACTCATTGAACTGGTCACTCATAAAGTGCTTGAACAACTGAAGAAAGATGAAGCACCTTGTGGTGGCTGTGCCTTGCGAACCTGCGAGGCTGGACAGCGTGCCTGTGACGCTGTCGTTCAGCAGCAGCAAATTCCGGTCGGTGTTTCTGCGCGACATGCACATGTGACCCAAGAACACTTAGAGATTTTGTACGGCGAGGGGCATCAATTGAACGTTCACGCCCCTTTATACCAACCCGGTGCATTCGCAGCGAAGGAGACATTAACCGTCGTTGGACGACGTATGCAAGCAGTTGAGGGGCTTCGGATTCTCGGTCCCGTGAGAGATTATTCTCAGGTTGAACTTGCACAGACCGATGCGATTCGCTTGGGACTCAATCCACCGATTCGCGATTCGGGCGATCTCGCCGGTTCCGAGTCTATTGTATTAATCGGTCCCAAGGGATCTATTCACTTGGAAGAAGGCGCAATCTGTGCGACGCGGCATATTCACATGACTCCCCAAGATGCAGAAAATTGGGGGATACGCGAAGGAGATCTATTAACAGTTCACATTCCCGGTGAGCGGGCGTTGACCTTTGAAAACATTCATCCGAAAATATCACCCAGCTATGTGCCGCAGATGCATCTAGATACAGATGACGCTAACGCTGCCGGTTTGCGGGGGGGAGAAGGCGTCGAGTTGCTGAGAGATTAGGGGTAGCTAAGTGGAGTTCAGTCCAGAAATCATTCGGCGGATTGAAGCAGAAGTCGCGAAAGTGCTAAAACAACAAGGAGTCGCTTTGACATCTGCCCAATCCGATAAACGGATTCTGGTGATATTTGATGCCGCTGAAGTAGATCTCGCACCTTCTCTGCAACAGCTTGATAACTGTATTCAGAGTGGCTATGTCGTTACAGCCATTTTGTCAGATATAGCGGCGAAGGTCCTGGACATCTCCCGAATCCGATCCGCCTGCGGACAAAAACAGGTTTTCATAGCCAGTCAAATTACAAACCTTCAACCGTTCACCGAAGGTTTCTCCTTAATCGTTATTCCGACGCTATCGTGCGCGATGGCGGCGAAACTGAGTTTGGGCATGGGGGATACGCCATGTGCTTACCTTGTATTCCGGGCAATACGTCGGGGGAACAGGGTAATAGCAATGTCTGACGGTTTTGAAATCTCAGAGGAGTCTGAGATCCCACCTGAAATTTCAAAGTTAGGGCAAGATTACATCAAAACTCTGTCGGACTTTGGGGTTCAATTTGTTGCCACTGATCAGCTCGCTGAGACAATTCTAAACAACGGTACGCAGCGTTTTAACCCAGCGAACGCAATAGGTGGACAAAACATTATCACCGCCTCAGTGATTGACGGACTTGCTTCGGAGGTACGTGAATTTCGTTACACCAATCCAGCGATCATTACACCGCTTGCACGCGATTTAGCAGCCCGAAAGGGCATTCAACTCGTGGCAATAGATTAAAACCTGTAGACTCGTGTTAAGAAATCGTGCAACAAGAACCGATTAATTTCATTTGTCTACTAAATGAACTAATGAACAAAACGCTTTCACGTTTCACGCATCACGTTTCACGCCCTTAATGTTTTGCACTTTCTTTTCACCTGAACCAATCTGCAAAACCAATACCTGGTATCGCTTTTGCCACAGTTGTGTATCTCTATTGCTACGCTTTGAACCTAACGGACACCAGATCGTTCCACCACTATAGGGTAAACAGTCCTTAAATCAATTGACTCATGTAAAGAAATCGTGCAACCGAAACCGATTGAGTTCACCCGTCTATCAATGAACCAATGAACTAATGCACTAATGAACAAAACGCTTTCACGTTTCACGCTTTTACACCTTACACCTTCTTTTGAGATAAGCCAATCAATTATGGCATCTAAATTGCTACTGATACAGATTACGAAGCTCTATTGGTGGATAACGTCAAGTTCGCTCATGGACTGTAGCTGTCATGGGCGAACTCCTTGCATTGTGCAAGGGAGTCACGAAAATCCGCTTTGCTAGATGCACCTAAAAGGAGAGTTTTCATGAAATTTCGCATCCCGACTTCCAGATGCCCGATGCTAATAATCGTCTTATTGACGCTCATGCCCCATGCTGCGCTAGCAGACTACGACTACTTTTCGGACCGAATCAGTCGCGAACACCGAGACGCAGGTGATGTTGAAGACTGGGTTGAGCGCGGCAATGCGACTGTCACAGCAAGTCCTCGCTTTGAAAGCGGGATCCGCCTGACAGCTTGGGCAAATGAATTTGATAGAGAAGAAGACTACGAATTTGCAATAGCCAGCGCAGTCTATCTTTTTGAGATACCTCGACGGGCTCAGTATGTTGAGATTTTGGTGCGCTACCGAGGGGAACCCCATCGGGCGGACTTTGATTACGAGGAGATTGCAGGGCGCGTTTGGATTCGCAATACCAAGCGTGAATATGCCCGCAGGAACTATAATGATAACGGTGAGGAGGAAACCCTCTACGGCGATACCTTCTTTTTACGTGCAAAACGTCGCTCAGAGACAATAAAAATTGCGACAGCAGGACATGTGGATAACGGTATCCTTGAAATGCACATAGTCGCTGAAAATGGCGAGCAACTTGATATCGAATATGTTGATGTGGTAACCTATCAACGACAACCCGATGTTCGGGTGATACACCGTTACGCACGAGATTACCACTGGCAACCTTGGCACAGATATACCTATCTCTATTTTTACGATGGCCCATTCTATTACTGCACAGATCTAGGGTATTACATTCGATGGAATTACCCAGTCTATGACCATCACTATCTTGCCATTCGTCGCACCTATGGCGGCTATCTCCACAATTACTATCGTCGTTACCCGCGTCGCTACCACCGCGATTCCTACTACCATGTGAATGTCCATGTTGATAAATCGCCTAAGACACGACGACTGAATCGCTGGACCCCAACGCATGAAACGACCCGCCGCGAATATTCACGGAGCCGATTGTCAGTCACCAACTCGAAAGCGAGCAGAACCAATGTACAAACCCGTGTCCGTACGCTAATTACAGAGCATCGTCAGACACCAGCCCTTTCCGATCGAGTCATCCAACGGTCAACGCTTTCTCAAAAGCGGAGGCTGCCTAGTACAAGGAATAAGTCGAATGCCACAATGCAACGACAGCGGGGTAATCAGCGTTCTGCCAGAGACACATCCACTCGATCGTATCCCTCAACTCAACGGAAACTTCCTAATACTAGGAATGAGTCGAATACGACAACACAACAACAGCGCAATAACCAGCGTTCTGCTAATGACATCTCAACCCGATCTTACCGCTCAACTCAGCAGATCCTAAAACGTAAACGTTTAAATTCAGTTGAGAGGGAACCTCGATCTAACGTGCAACCTCGCAACGCGCAACCTCGCTCCTACCAGTATGATCGCTTCCGGTTCGCTCCAAAGGACAAGCGTTCATCAGATAGTGAGGTCTCGACCCGATCCAACGCGGAACGACGGGCCCGTCTTTATAACCGAGCACAGTCTTCTTCGAGAAGTCGGTTGAGTACGCCACCCTCACGGAGCCGATCTTCAACCGTCAAACAGAGGTCTTCAACCGTCAAACAAAGGACAGAAACGCGTAGTCGATCCACACAATCAAGATCTCGTTCATCTACCTCTACTGCTCCGCGTGTCCAGAGACCAACAACTAAGCAGACAACTTCAAGTTCAAGCAGTAAAGATGACGACGATGAAAAACGAGAACGTAGCCGCAGTACCACAAGAACCCAAACACGCAGTCGAAGAAAATAGTGCTAACTTGCAACTAAAATAAAACAGTTAAGGGGGACTTTCTGCCTTAACTGTTTTTTTTATTGACAAGGCTTTCAGGTTTTGCTATCATACACCCTTAGGAAGAGGTACAAGAATTTGACCGGATCTCTAGTGAAGTTATTGAGTCTTACACTTTTGATTCCCATTTTATGCTTATTTTCACGGGTTCAAATCAGTGCCGCGCAGCCAAACGAAGACCTGCGCCTTGTGTCACCAATAGGTGCTATAGGTCGTTCCGCGGTTCTGCCCGGCTGGGGTCAGTTCTACGCACATAAACGTATTTTGGGTGCTACATCTTTTATAGGAACAAGTGGCCTCCTTATCGGTGCGTTAATTACCCACCAATCCTTCCGAGATGTTTACGACAATGAGTATGTTCCAGTTGCCTTAATTGATGATAAATCTCCAGAAGCACTGTTTCAATACAATCGAGCGAACCAACGCTATAAGTTACGACAGTTTTTCCTCTTCGCAGCAGTCGGGATATGGGCGTATAGCTTGATTGATTCCTATGTTGGAGCGAATTTGTACAATGCGGAGGCAAAAGCGAACCAACTCATTGAGGATATGAAGCGGCTTGAAGAATTGGACGTACAACTTGAAGTGACTCCAACACAACTTCAACTCGGTATTGTCAAATTCTTTTGAAAGGTCGAGCGAACACATCTGGCCCTTATGGAGGAAATCTAGCCATGTTAAAAGTATTTGCCAAAATCATTGGGCTATTGCTCGTTTTTAGTGTGCTTACAAGTTGTGGAGATGTAAGTAGTGTTACCAAAGTCCAGTCAAAAGAACTTGTCTTAATTAACCAAGTTCTGAAAAGCTGGCGCGAAGGCTATCAGAGTGAAGACCTTGATATGTATATGAGTGTGTTCTGGGAAGACGGATTCCTTTACGTCTCAGATATGGGGACGATGGATGATAAAACAGACGATGTTATATTTGATGACATCCGCGACGAAAGAGATTCCGCAAAGCGCGTTTTTGACAGGTTCCAAGATATTGAGATTGAGTTGTCTGAACCACCTGAGATACAATTGAATACAGACCGGACACGAGCTGAAGTCAGAAATCATTATCGGATCCAAGGGTTTGTCGCTGATGGTGATTCCCTCGAAGGGGGATATACGGGATGGTTCGCTGAAGGGAATAATATTTTCACCTTTGAGTTAAGAAAAAGTGCAGGTTCCGATAAGCAGGAGTGGCGTATCACCGAATGGAAGGATGAGGCGTATAGCGAGGAACAGATTAGAGCCGCCAACAACATCCAATAATTTTTCGATGTACCGCCTAAAGGTTTCTAGCACAGATTTTCTGCTCGACAAATCTGTGCTATCGTTTTATGATGTCTACCTAGTTCTACCTAATGGTGTAGATTCTACCCCGCTTGTAAGAACGATGGTCCCATCAACTCGCGCCAAAGGTTCATAGGCGCGACTTTTTAACTGTCTGAGTTTTTATTAATCCTAAGTTCTGCAATAGTTTATGTAGTTTCGACCTCAATGCTTATCCAACCGGTATTTAACCTACCTCTGTTTTTTGCCAACCAATTTCGATATCTTCTATCCGGTGATGTTGGTCGCAACCCAAGGGAACAGTCGGTCAACATTTTTGCTCAACATCTGGGAATGAGTCATCCTTAATAGTGAATTCAAAAAATAAACAGACACTTTCGCTCCTCGGTTTCGATCCCCCCGATAAATCGGGGTAAACTTATTATCGGGACTTGGCCCGACCTGTCGGGATCCCGAGAATCGGGACAAGCCGATTTGGAGTGTCTCATTAATTCTAAAATCTACTATAAATACTGAATTCCAGCTGCGCCGCCCAAAAAGGTGTCCAAAAATAAGGAAGATTCATTTCAATGTGAAGGGTTCAGTCCATTTTTGACCCATCTACTGATACATCATAATTAATTTAAGAAAAAACACTTGACAGAAAATTGCAGAAGTGTTATCTTAGGAATTACTTTTTTTCAAAGCAGAGGTTTATTGACAAAAAAAGTATAAACTGAATAAAGATTAGACCTGAATGTTCGTGCTTTTGTGGTGACAGGAAGGATGGGAAACGTTAAGTGGCTGCTAAGCCAAGTATGTGGATCATCCGGATCACTGAATGAGCGATGGTTCAACCTCAATCAGTATCTAACTCTGAATGTTAATGATTTATATGCCAACCGTTTTCAGATACTTGTATCCCGATAGATTGGGCTGCAAGGCTTAACCTAATGCCGCTGGAGCCCCACTCCAGCAGAGAAAATGTAAAAATTGCTTTTGCACCACATCTGGGTAACTAAATAGTTTTGTATTGCTAATAAGTCCGGCTAAAGGAGGTTGCGATATGTTCCACCACTGACGCAAGTTAAAATGGAAAAAGGGTTGATAAACGGTCGCAAACTCCAAAACCGTGATTGATTCGAGTTCCTTAATTTTAACTTGGTGTTTGGATGAACGTGATTACGGAGGTTTTATATCCTCACTTTTACGTCAAATGTAATTTATGATTTCCTCAAGGAGGCAAATGAAAGTAATGAAGTTTTTCAAACGATCCCCTGATGTTCTTTTGATAATAGCAGGGCTAATCAGCTGTTTCGTACTCTATGGGTGCGGTGCAGCTAGCCTTGGCCCACAGGAACCACTTTTACCAACGGTCGAAGGACAGGCAAACTTTTCTGACCGCTTCCAATTGGAAGAAGAACCCCAGTTCTTCTATGACCTGTTTGGTAGAGAACTTCTCGAAGGTAACGAGGTTTATAATTACCGTGAGGAGAAAGAATTTGATCGAAACGGAGAACTAATTGTCGGTTGGACCGGTCAGCTCGATAGCGAACGATTTTCCGCCCAATTGGACCGCCAGGTTTTAACCGAAGATAATTTCCGTGGCAGATTTACGCAATTCGTCATTGGGGACAATATGCGTATTAAGCCTCAAACCCTATTCCCGAACCGGTATATCATCTACAAAACGGAATTTGATGGTTTCCGATGGGATATCTCGTTCTCTCAAGAACGTCACCTGTTCACATTGTTGAATTCTCGTATCTCTAACCCGGTGAAGTTGTCTGACGCAGCGGCGAACCTAGCACCAACACTGGGACGGCGTAACGGTCTCAGCGATGATGTCGGTCTCCGCCATATTGAGAACGCGCGTTTAATCGGGTTCCGTGCACAAGGGTTGCTAGGTGATGTATTCCGCGTCGGTCTTACCTATGTCAATCTCCACAAAGAACACCCAGAACGGGTTGAGAATCCGCTGTTCGGTGGAACCGTTGCCAATACACCGCCAGAGCGTATCATCGTTGTCTTCCGAGATGATTCTCCAGAAGATAACAATTATGGCGGATTAGCGCACGACCTCGAAAGATCAGAGCAAGTGAGCAGGATTCAGGGTGGTGTCGGTGCTGCCGTTAGGGGGATGAGGATACACGTTATCACGCAAGCGCTGTCCGGCTCTCCCGAAGACGGTCCGGACCGTCCGTTGGGGCCTGAGAGAACGCAGACGATCACTGTCTTTATAGATGACATCGTTGCTGTAGAGGGCAGTGCTGACCCAATTGAATCCTCTGATGGACAGTGGAAAATTGCCGAAGGGTTCAACAAGATGCAGTATATCTTGGACCTTAACTCTGAAGAACTGCCCAACGGTCCCATCGATCCGCGTACAGTGAAGTCCATTGAATTTGAAATGACGGTCGCTGGTGATTATAATATCGTTGTCATCGGATTTAGTGAGGCAAACAAATCAGACGACCCACTCGCGGCGGAATGGATTAAGACCGAAGATGGTCATATCGAATCGCCGTATCGTGATGTACTTCAAGCCCCCGGCAACTATGGCCGCTCAGATCATTATACGACAAACAGGCGTAACCTGCTGCATAACCCAAGCAGCTGGGAAAATGAAGGTGCATCGCGTACGATTCGGTATCGCTACGGTGCGGCACGTGCTGGGGTGCTGTACGGTATCGACTTAGAGGGAACCCTCTTTAATACCTTTATCCGAGCGCACTATTCAATCAACGGAAAATTTAAACAGTATCCAACCATTCCGAGAGACCAGATCGGGTTCAGTCGCCTGAATCCTGAAATTGAAGGCTCTAACGTCACTATCGATGAAACAGAGACGACAGACGATGGATTGCCTAACCCAACCTTCGGAGTGCCTCTTGATGCCAACGGCGTTCCCACATACGCTGAAGCGGAAGGTGAAAGATTTGAAGCGAAGTTGAATGGTGACCCGAATAGTGACGGGGAGATGGGGCGTGAAACTGCTTGGTTTATCAACCTTAAGCAGCGTTACGGCAAACTCTTCCTTGAGTTGACGCGTTACCATATTGATCCAGGCTACACAACAACCTACTATAATTTCGGTGCGAACGATGCAAGAGATGCGACCTACTCTCTTGAACGAACACCTGAATCTGGTGCAGAAGTCCTTCCCTTCGATGAGATTAACTATTCACTCATTGAAGACGATGATGATGACGACGACTGGCCAGATAGCATCGACTTTGACGGCGTTCTACCGCAAGCCGATGACCGTGACCAGAACGGCATCCTCGATTTCCAAGAAGACTTCCTCATCTTTGAGGCAGATCCTCCGGTTTTTGAAGATCTCGTTGATGAGAATAACAACGGCGTTGTTGATTCGTTGGAAGATGATTTCGAGCCTCAGTATGAATACGGCATTAACCGTGACGGCTATCATATCAGTGCCAGTTACGACTTGCTCGATAACATGACCCTCAAATTGGGGTGGTTAAATGAGAGCGAAGTTTCCAGCCAGCGGAAAAACGACTCAAAATACGCCCATCTGCGCTACCAACGTGACGTGCCAGATTTTGGAACAATCCTGTTCCAGAATCGTTTTGTCCGCGTTGATGATGATATTCCAGATTACTCGATTACCTTGCGTCCGGGCGAGTTGGATGCCACACAGGAATCTGATTTTCTCGATTTCTTTAAAACACGGGTCAATGTGACAAGCCTTCAGTTCCTCTACAGTGCGATTCCCAATTTAACGCTTGAAACTAAGTTCTTGGTTGACTGGCGGAAGCAGTTAGCACTTGATGAAGAGGATGCCGTTGCGTTGGATTTTGCCCAAGACGATCCATCGGAAGAAAAGGATGATCGGGTTGATTTCATGGTGCTGGATGAGCAGGTCCGCGCTGATGGAGACCGGAAGTCATTCCCGTTCTATCCAGACCACGGGCTGAACCCGCTGAATCCAGAGGATCTTGGTCTGATCTACGATCCAGAAAACTGGATACCCCGTCGGTTCCAAGAAAAGACCGTTCGGAATCAGATTACCATTATCCGAGCCAAATATGAAATCCCATTGGGCGATTTGCCAGGGGTGGACAGAATTGGTGAAGATTTAACCCTGACACCGATGGCAAAGTATATCTGGACGCGAGCGTTTGATCATACGCATGCGGATATTACAAGTGGGGCGTATATCAACCCACTGGATCCGACAAAATTTGTGCCTGACGATCCAGAGGTCATTGAGTACCTGCGATTTAACAAACGTAGCCGTGAAGATGTTCTCGGTGTTCGTTTGGATTATCAGTTTACTCAAAGAATGAATATCCTCGGCGGTTTTCAGTATCGCAAATTCACCAACCGCGATCAAGGTATCAAAAACTATTTAGCGACACCAGCGTTTGCGGAGGCTGATATTCCGATACTCTTCCGACCGGACATCCGTACACGTATCTTTGAAGTTCAGTCAATCAGCCGAGGTGAGTGGCAAGGTTTCAACATCGTCATTCTCGCCGGTTTCAGAAGAACCACCATCTTGCTTGACCATACGACGAGTAATACAACCTTCGTCCGAGCAATGATGGGATTCTAACAATCTCCGAAAGTGCCAGGCATTTTTATGCTTGGCACTTTTTCAATCTTACCGCAACTTTCAAAAAACAGAAGTGTTTATACAGCCAAGACTTCGTATTGTATAAAAGCTTAGTCGTCCGATACGAGGTGATTGAGACGACTTGAAATTGAGGGGAATAGGTAGGACACCCTCTAAATTTTACTCCACCTTCAAACTCCAATAGGGGGAATACATGAAACACCTGAGTTTAACCTTAATGCTAGCTAGCATGTTGATTATGTGCAGTGCGGTCGCGCTTGCTCAAGATGCGACAACCGGCACGGTCCGTGGTAACGTTGTAGATACCACAACGGCACAAACGCCGATTAGTGGGGTTAGAGTTGTTGTCGTCGGCACCGACGGTACAGAACATGAAACCACAACAGATGATGTCGGTGAATATAGCAAACCAGGCTTACCGCCGGGACGTTATCTGCTGAGTATTTACAAAGATGGATATGGCGACCGAACCGGTAAACCGGTCACCGTCGTTGCTGGAGGCGACCACTATGTGCCGCTGAAAATGACCAAAAAGGATACAATTGTCACTTTCTTCGCTAAATTTGGTATTGTCTTCTGGCCACTTCTGCTCTGTTCTGTCGCCGCGTTGACATTTATTATTGAACGTCTCTTTACTTTCATCAGAAGCCGTTCCAAGCTCGGTACAGAGGTGTTCATGGCAAGCATTACCGATTCTTTGCGTAATGATAATATCATGGAAGCGGTTTCAACCTGTGAAGAGGCAGGCGGTCCACTTGCAAACGTTCTGAAAGCAGGACTGTTAAGATACAGTCAAGCCCAGATCGAAGAGCAAGAAATTACAAAAGAAGAGGTACAGGAATCCATTCAAGAAGCAGGACTCCTTGAGATTCCAGAACTTGAGCGGAACATTCCTGTCATTAGTACCGTCGCAGTTATCTCACCGTTGTTCGGTCTCCTCGGTACGGTTATGGGTATGATTAACGCATTTACCACGATTGCATTGGAAGGTACTGGTGACCCACAGGCACTCGCCGGTGGTATCTCCCAGGCGTTGTTGACCACCGCTGGTGGTTTAACCATTGCTATTCCGTGTCTCATCTTCTCCCAGGTCTTTGAGAGCTGGGTCAACAAATTTGTGCTTGAGATTGAGCAGGTTTCAACAGAAATCGTCAACCAACTGATTCTTGGTCAATCAGGCGCGTAAATTTCAACGGTCTCCTGTCACCCTTGGGTAATCCCTTGAGGGTGGCAGGCAGACTTACCTTTTAGAACAGGAGGTAGTCGGAGATGGCAAGTACGCAAGCACCTAGCGGTATGACCAAAATGGCGGCTAGGGAACGGAGAGCGGCTAAGCTCGATATGGCTCCGATGATTGACTGTGTGTTCCTGCTTCTGATTTTCTTCATGGTTTCGACCAGTTTTGCACCGATGCCTGGTATTCGCGTTCAATTACCTCCTCCAGGTAAACCGAATCCCAATAAACCCAAGGGACTCATTGTGAGGATTGCGAACCCAGAAGGTGCTCAGAAGTATGGCACAATGATCTTGAATGACGAGATTGTTAACATCAATCAGATGTTTACCGAGTTTATTCATGCTCCCGAAGAAATTAAGAATATGCTAATTATTCAGTCAGAACGGGATGTCATACATGAGCAGATTATTAACGTAATGGATATCGCCAAGCAAGCAGGTATAGACAAAATCGGCTTCGCAGTGGTGGCAAGGGAATAACAAAGGAGGATACCATGGCTATTCAAATGAGGACAGGAAAGGCTAAGGAACGCGGTCAAGCCTTGATGATGGAACCGATGATTGATTGCGTTTTTCTACTGCTAATCTTCTTTATGGTTTCAGCGATTATGCGTGTTCCTCCGCCGTTTACCGTAACGCTACCCGAATCAGCTACGAAGCACGACTTTCCGCGTAAGAAATTCAATCTCTTTATCAGTGCAGACGGCAGAATCTCATTTGATGATCTGGAAATGCTTACGCTAGATCATATGGAAATGTATCTGTCATCAAAAGAGTCCCAAATTACTACACTCATCATCAAAGCCGACAGGCTTGCCAAACATGGCAGAGTTATTGATGTCATGGAGCGTGCGAAACGTCGATTTAGTAAAACGGAGGGGCAAGAAATCGCTTTGATGGTCGCAGAGGAAAATTACGGGAATTAACTGCACATTAACCTAAAGGCAGCTTGCTGCCTTTTCTACAATTGATTTAGAAGTTTTGAGGTCCTCTAAAAGGCAGCCAATGTGCTGCCTTTTTTTTATATTATATAGGAGTTACGCACTTCAGTTTTCCCGGCACGGTATAACATTCAAATGAACGAGCAAGAAAAAATCCTTATCGTTGATGATGAACCTGACACCATCCTAATCTTACAGGATCGGCTCGAAATGGAGGGCTATGCGGTTGTAACTGCTACCGATGGATGCCATGCCCTTGAGTTAATCGATCAGGATCTGCCGGACCTAGTCCTCTTAGATATTCAAATGCCACGCCTGAATGGAATCGAAACGCTTGCACACCTCCACGAAAAGTACCCCGGTATACTTGTCCTCATGTTGACTGCACACGGCACAATCCAACGTGCCGTCGAAGCGACGAAGCAAGGCGCGTACGATTTCTTGGAAAAACCCTTTCAACCAGAACATATTACACAAAAGGTTGATCAGGCGTTAGAGCACCAACGCACCATCGAGCAAAGGACGAGGGCTGAACTCCTCCACAGCTACGAGGAAATTGTGGGGGAAAGTCCTCCCATCCTCGAAGTCTTAAAGCTCGTCGAAAAGGTTGCGGATACGGACTCAACGGTGTTAGTCCAAGGGGAGAGCGGTACAGGGAAGGAGTTAGTTGCCCGTGCGCTGCACCAAAATAGTTCGCGCAGAGAAAAAGAGATGGTAGTCGTCAATTGTGCCGCCATTCCGGATCATCTGCTAGAGAGCGAACTATTCGGGCATGAACGGGGTGCGTTCACTGGCGCAACTTACCAAAAGATAGGAAAATTTGAGCGCGCTCACGGCAGCACCCTGTTTCTGGATGAAATTGCAGATATGTCGATTGAGTTGCAATCCAAGCTGTTACGCACCATACAGGAAGGGGAAATTGAACGGCTGGGTGGGACAAAAGTAATCCGCGTTGATGTACGAATCACTGCGGCGACCAATCAAGACCTGCGACAAGCAATTGAAGCCGGAACATTTCGTCAGGATCTCTACTACCGTTTGAATATGATTCCAATCCACCTGCCACCATTACGAGCCCGTCAGGAGGACATCTTGATATTGGCGGAGTACTTCCTGCAAAAACACAGTAAAGCCCACAATCAACCTGTACGGTTAATCAGTCAAAAGGCAAGAGAACTTCTCATGCAATATGATTGGCCCGGCAATGTGCGAGAATTAGAATACTCCATTCTACGAGCGGTCCTCTTCGCAGAAGGCGATGTGATTCTTCCCAAACATCTTCCCGAAGAGATGCAAGCCACCACCCGACGTGAAGCCGAAAGCGTCCCCGTCGGTTTGACAATGAAGGAGATGGAAAAGGAGTTAATCCTCAAAACCCTCCAAAGAATGGAGGGCAATCGCACCCGCACAGCAGAGATTTTGGGGATTAGCCTGCGTTCCTTACAGTATAAACTAAAGGACTACGAGACAGTTGCTACATAACCTGTAGGTCGATTTTCCAAAATCGACAGTTTTGTGTCTCGACTATCAAAAGGTCGAAATGCTTCTGCTGTGAAGTACTATCCTCCGTGAAACCCTCGCTGAAAGAGATCAAACACCGCATCAAGTTTCGCCCGATTCGCTGAATTCTCTGGGAATAGGCGAGACAACCGTTCATAAAATTTTAGGAACGCCGGAGTGAAATCGCGCGACGCTTGAGGAGACTTCACAGCTTGAACTAGCTCCGTAATACCTTTCCACCCACTTTCTCGCGCCTTCAATTCCGCTTCAGTTTTTATGGGGCCGGCGACAACTTGTTCAAATGCGCGAAGGGCTTTCCGATACTGCCCATTCCGAAAATATGCCCAACCGAGAGTATCTAGGAAGTTTTTTTCCGTCGGCACTTGTCTCACCGCGTTCAGCGCAAGTTCAACAGTTTTTTGTGGGTTAGTCTGCTGCTCCACGTAGAGCCATGCCAAGTTGTTACTCCACGCTCCATTTTCAGGGTCTTTCTTGACGGCTCCTTGATAAAAGACCTCCAACTTGCGATTCCAAAACCGCCCCGCTTGGGGGTCAAGCTCCTTGGCGCGTGTGTAAAAATGTTCCAAGTTTCGATAAAGTAACCGATTGTACCCCCGTTTATCTACAACCGTTTCACACAGTTCGATATAGTCTATAAGTTCCGTTTTCTCATCTGGACGCTCGAAAGCTGTTGCTCGGTAAACCCGAAGCAGATTATCATTCCAAACGGGGTTGTCTGGATCCGCTTGGAGCGCCTTCTCATAGAAGTGTTTCAGTTTGTGTGTCCAAGAAACGTCGTCCGGAAAAGCCTTTAATGCTTCGATATAGAGGCTTTCAAGAGCTGCATAAGTGTTGGGGTCATAAGGGCGTTTTAGGATTTTTTCCTCGTAACTTTTGATATAATCGGCGAGGTCAGCGGGGGATACCCTATCAACCTGTCGTTCAGCTGTCTCTCTTGAATCGGTGACGGCATGTAGGACCGGCATAACACCGCTTACGATTGTCAAAGCCACAAGCACCGCTGTCAATCCCGCCACAATCTGTTTTTCACGTACACGATAGCTAAAAATATCGGGCGTAAGGACGATCCCGGCAACAAATCCTGTGAACAGTCCACCGAGGTGAGCGGCGTTGTTGACATTGTAATTGAGATGAGGAAAGACGAAGAACCCAAGCAGAATGTCAATCGCAATAAATGGGAGCAGTCGTAAGCCGAGGATCCGTCCCAGCCTTCTTGGAAGCCGATCCTTGTAGCGGATGCCCAAAGCGACAGCAACGCCGATCAACCCGAATACAGCACCCGATGCCCCAACTCCAAGGGCATTTTGGACAAAAAACAAACTCGCGACGCTACTGACGATAGCTGAAATCAGATAGAAAAACAGAAACCGGCTTCTGCCGTACAACCCTTCCAACAAGCTGCCAAGAAGAAACAGTATGCCCATATTTAGAAGTAGGTGCAAGGCATGGGCGTGCAAGAAGGTGCTTGTTAGCAGACGCCAATATTCCCCCTCTTCTATAATTAGATGATAAGAATAAGCCCCAAACTGAATCAGGGGACCCAAATCTTGGGAAGAAGCGATCAACCGAAGTTCGAGTGGATGAAAAACAGCAACATTCAGCACAACTAAAATGAACGTCACCACAGGTAATCTTCTTGGGTACTTGAGAAACCCTCGCCCTGTTTTTAACTCGCTTCTGCTGTTCTCTGATGGACCAACGTCTGTACCTTCCGAATCGCTATCAAGTCCCCACAGCTTCCGAACCGGCGGAAGTTCGCTGACAGGCTGCCATTGACCATCGGTCAGCGTTTCGGACAATACCAAGGCATCGCGCGGTACGCGCCCTAGCTTTATCCAGTCGTATAGCGTTGTCTCATCAATTTCAAAGATTTGATCTGTGATTTGAATTTTCATCGTCTCAAAAACTATTGTGATAGACGAGGATTATTCGCTACCCCTCACTCGTCCAGCCATCATCTCTTTCACCGCTGCCAGCGAATAGGTGTTGAGTACATCAGCTTTCTCCAGCCAACCGCGCCGGGCAACGTTAATCCCGAATAGAGCACGCCCTAAGTCAGGAACCGAATGGGCATCGGTGTTGACCGACAATAAAACACCGCGATCACGTGCCTGCCGTACAGAGCTCGGTTCTAGGTCCAATCGGCTGGGAGCAGCATTAATCTCTAATGCGACACCGTGCGCTGCTGCCGCATCAGCCACCGCTTCAAGGTTGACTGCGTATCCCGGACGGTGCCCCAGCACACGCCCTGTCGGGTGCCCAATGATAGTGACATACGGATTTTCGATCGCCCGAATAATGCGGTCAGTCATCTCCGATTCACCCATTGACAAACCGTCATGGACGCTTGCGATAACAATGTCAAGCTGCGCCAAGAGTTCGTCAGGGAAATCAAGGCTGCCATCCTTAAGGATATCGACCTCTGAACCAGTAAGCACTTCCATTCCATCAATTTCTGTGTTGATTTCACGAACCTGTTGGATCTGTGCCGACAACCGTTCAGCTGTTAAGCCGTTAGCAACTCGTGAGGATTTCGAGTGATCGGTTATGGCGATGTATTCATGTCCAAGTGATGCCGCAGTCTCTACCATCTGCCGAATTGTATCCCGTCCATCGCTCCAATCAGTGTGCATGTGCAAATCACACCGGAGATCGCTCTGCTCAATCAAAGTTGGCAGTCCCCCCCTTCTCCCCCCCGCCAGCGGGGGGGAAGGGGGGATTGCCGCCTCGATCGAATCGGTATCACCTCGCAGTTCAGGAACGATAAACGGTAATCCCAGTTGACCGTAAATATCGGCTTCCGTCCTGTTTTTTGACCAATCCGGCAGCGGTTCACCTATTGGCTCAATACCTTGAGATAAAGCGACCTGATTGAATTGAGTCAGGTGTGCGTCCGCCCCCGTTGTTACGACTAAAGTTGCCTCATATTCCGCCTCACTGGTACAGTAAACCCGCAACGGGAACCCCCTATCCACAGAAGCAACGACGGTGACATCATCTTGTATCGCTGGGTCCGCCACACCCTTCACCTCGGACAACACTTCAACAATCGCTTGTGCACTGCCGCATTCCACGACTAGCTCAAGGCTTTGTAACATCTCCTCGTGTCTGCGAAAATCCCCGGTGAAATCCAGTCGCTTGACATCTAAGCAATTTTTAAGTGCACCAAAAACAGCATCTGCAATCGGTAAAATCTGTCGGACCGAGCGCATCTTTCTTTGTGCTTCGAGAAACCGCAAACCCTCATCAATTGATGTAATTGTCTTGGCACCCATCCGTTTCATCTGTGTGAGCCGATTCCCATCAATTGCTGCACGGAGGTCGTTGAGGCTTTTTACGCCCAACTCATGATAAAACCGTCCCGCTGTCTTCACGCCAACCCCCCGAATCGTGATGAGGTCTAGCACATTGGGTCCCATCTCCTCGATTAGGTTATCATGGAAGCGACATCGTCCCGTCTCTAACATTTCGATAATTTTCTGTTCAATTGCTTCACCGATACCCGGAATTGAGCGAAGCGTTCCCTCTTCCGCCAATCCATGTAGATCCGCCGAGAGTTCGTCAATTGTCTCTGCCGCCCGATCATAGATTCTAGCACGAAAGGAGTCGTCCCCTTTGATCTGAAGCAGATTGCCGATGTTCCTGAACACTTCACCAATTTCGTCGTTTCTCATTTTATGCTCTCTTTTTTTTAGGGTGTTATGTGATACGCGGGAATATTCTACCACATGAGGGAGGAAAGCGCAAAAAGTCTAATTTCTCTAGCACCAGTAGGCGATGGGTAGGAGGGATCTCTGAATCCTGACACCTCACTCCTGCAACCGGTAAACTCGTATCTCTGGATGTGCCAATGCACGCATCGGGAAAGGCGCGCCTTGGTCCGAGATTGGTATACCAAGAAAATGCGGTTGACGCTGAAAACGTTGTGCGAGGACATACCGACTTGAACCCCCGAAAACCCGCTCGTAGAACCCCACCGCCGCCGCTGTATCAACCGATTCTAGCGGATACCAATCAATTGCGGAATAGTATGTTGGCTTCGCTGCGTAGTTCAGGAAAACCTCCGCATTCGGCATGGAGACAAGAACCCACTCTGTTCCCTCTCCCTCCCCCGCTCTATCCAATCTCGGTAGAACCCAATCAAATAAGATCTCTGGTTCATGTTCAATCGCCTTATCCGGTGGGATATTCGATGCTATCCATTCCTTTGCCTCGACAGTTGTCGGGATAGATCTCGCAACGTTAGCAAAGGCAGCGGTATAAATCAACGAATACACCCCCACTCCCCCCAAAATGACGGTATATAGAGTAGGTGTTGCCCACTGTTTTAGAATCAAATTTCGGTGGGCCCAATTATGGTGTATTCTAAAAATAAAGGAACACTTTCGCCCCTGGTAGGTGCGGCTTTCAACCGCACCGATTTGGCGTGTCTCATTAATTCTAGTATCCACTATAAATCGGGAGAGTGCAGCACCCACTCTATCTATACACCCCGCTGCAAATAGTATCAACGCCGGATAAATCAGCAGCAGATGACGAACAAATTTCAGCTTGTGTGCACCGATAAATAGCAGATAGGGTATCACGAAAGCGAGGAGAATTTTATCCCCATCTTTCCGTTGAACTATCGCCAGCAAGGTTCCGACAATTGCAAGCAACGCCAACGGCGTGCCCATGCCCCACCGCAGAAGCGTCCACAGATAAGTAAAGCGATTAAACCAGTTGATTTCACCGGTCGCAAACAGCCCAAAGTGCCCTTTTTGGTAGTGCGAGGATTCGTAAACGAGTCCATCAAAGAATAGGTCCCACTCTGGGGAAAAGAGGTCAATCAGCCAGTACGGGCAGATTATCGTGAACACTGCCCCCGCAACACCGATAACGGTTGCTAACTTCAAGAGAAGATCCGAAGCCCGAAAACGTTCGGATCTCAAGAACAAAAGCCCAACAACTGATAAGCCTGCGAAAATCGTTGTGTACTTGACAGCGAAGCCGATGCCCGCAATAACGCCCAGCCAAACGCACCTCCCTTTTCCCCCCGCTAGCGGGGGGATAAAGGGGGGTAATGAGACAGTTTGTGTCCTTGCACAGAACCAGAGTAGCAGGGCTACGCAGAAGGTCGCGGGGATATCGACGAGCGCAAACCGAGATTCATTCGTCGCATGCAGCATGGCTACAGCAAGCAACCCACCACCAATCAGTCCAATAGCGCGGCTGTAAAACTGGGTCCCAACCTGATACGTCAGCCAAATAGTCGCTGTTGACAGTAAAACGTTTGTAAAGCGGCCCAACCGGATGACCTGAGCAACTGTGAGATCTAATCCAAACGTCTCTAAAACCAACCCGATCAACGCAATTAGATAGAACCAAGCTGTGCCGGGCCAATTATAGATCTCAGGCGGGGATTCAAGATGGATAAGGTTGAGGATGTCTTGTGCAATCAGCGGTTCACGCGGATCCGGATGGTCAGGCAAGCCGACACCAAGCCCAACGATTCGGAGAGCGAACCCAACCATCAGGATAGGAATGAGAACCAGATCAATCCGAGAGAAGCGCATCGTTCTTCAGGGAGTACACAGGCATCTCAACTTCCAATTTTCAGCGGCTCATTGCGTAACCTTCGCCCACATCTCATCAGAAATTTCGGCTTTAATCTTTTCTGATTGATCCGACATAACTGGCAGATCGAGTTTCCTGAAGATCTCTCGCCAGCGATCCGGTTGAGTAACATCGACATAAACCGGCAGGAAGCCGAGGTTCAGATAGGTCTTGATCGCCGGCAGCCGAAAGTCATCGGTGCCCAGTTTAGCGCACTTGAAGTTGTGGTTTTGAAGGTACAACAGCACGCTGAGCGTTACACATCTACCCAGCTTATGTCCTGTGTGGGCAGAATGGACGCCAACCATGTGAACAATGCCAACATCTATCTCATCGGGCGTATCTTTCCACGCGCATGTCGTGCCGACCGGCGTGCCCCGATACGTCGCAAAATAGAGCCCCTCCGGATCAAACACATCCCGATCCATAATATCGCGGCGGGCATCTTCAGCCGTGCGTTCACCACCAAACGAGTCGCTGATCACGTTTGCCCAATGTACATCGTCCCCCTCTTGGTAGGTGCGGATTTCATACCCCTCTGGAGTCTCCACTTGGGGTAATCCAGCCAAATTGGGTCGAACCATTCTCAATTGCCTTGCCATCGGGTTCTCCTGTGTATATGGCGTTTTGAAGCCGTTGATAAACTAACTCAACTCCGTACTCGACATCTGCTCCAGAGCGAGCATAAGTGCCTGAGTCCCCAGACGCCCATGGCCTTGGGCTTGGACGGCGAGGTACATTTGATGCACAAGTGCGAGTCCGGGCAAGCTGAGATTCATCTTCTTAGCTTCATCAAGTGCGATACCCATATCTTTGATAAAGTGCTCGACAAAGAAACCGGGATCGAAGTTGCGTTGGAGGATACGAGGGGCAAGGTTATCAAGTGACCAACAGGCAGCTGCGCCTCCGCTGATTGACGAGAGCATCGTCTCCAAGTCTAAGCCCGCTTTGTAGCCGTAGAGCAACGCTTCACAGACACCCGCCATCGTTCCAGCAATCGTGATCTGGTTACACATCTTTGTGTGCTGTCCTGCGCCTGCGCCACCCTGATGCACGATATTTTGCCCCATCGCTTCAAAGAGCGGCATGACAGCTTCGACAGCATCTGCATCACCACCCACCATGATGGACAGTCGTGCCTCCCGCGCGCCAACATCGCCGCCGGAAACAGGCGCATCAATAGAAGATACACCTTGCGGTTTCGCTGCCTCATAAATCTCTTGCGCCAGCGAAGGCTCAGTGGTGGTCATGTCAACGATCATACTGCCAGACTTCGCGCCTTTCAGAATACCATTGTCACCGAGATAGACTTCACGCACATCGGGCGGGAATCCGACGATGCTGAAAATAACATCTGATGCTGCGGCAACTTCGCTCGGTGAATCCGCCCATGCGGCACCGTCATCAAGCAACGGTTGCGCTTTTGCTTTGGTTCGATTGTAGACCGTCGCTGAATACCCGAGGTCCATGATGTGTTGGCACATCCAGCGTCCCATCACGCCTGTACCAACCCAACCAATTTTCGTACTCTGTGGATCTATTGTTGTCGCCATAATTTTATCTCCTTAGAAATTAATAATAGGTTGTGATTCATGTTAAAAAATCATACAAGCATTTTACGCTTTCTTTTTATATGACCCTTGCAGGTGGGCCACCAATGAACCAATGCACAGTTAGAGCCAGCCATTCGCCCGATACCAGTCTGCCGTTTCTTGCATCCCTCTTTGAAGGGGATAGGTTGGGCGATAGCCGAGCTCCTTTTGTGCCTTTGTGCTGTCACAGATCCAAAACCGTTGCTTCAAATCTCGCACTTTTTGGCGGTTCAAGGTTGGAGTTTGGCGCGTAATCTTCGATGCAGCCTCCGTAAAGATCGAAATAAAATCTAACAGGAAAAACGGCACTTTCACCTGAATCGAACGCTTTTCCAGCGCATCAGCAATGACACGCTCAATACCCCTCCATGTATGAATATCCCCATCCGTCAGAAAATAGGTCTCACCGATTGCACACTCGGATACAGCAGCAGTATAAATCCCACCCACCAAGTCTTTCACATGCACCAAACTCAACAATCTATCTGCATCACCGAGGATTGGTATCACGCCACGATTAATCATCTGAAAAAAGAGAAAAATGTCCGAATCCCTCGGTCCATACACCGCCGGTGGACGAATAATCGTTATCGGTAGCCGATCCGTGTACTCACGAACAATCATCTCGCCTTTGAGTTTGCTGCTACCGTAATTCGTCAGCGGCTGTGGTGTAACATCTTCCGTGTTCGGTGTTGTGTTGCAACTTGGCCCAACTGCAGCGAGGCTGCTGCAATAGACAAACCGACCTAAATTTGTCTGTGCACTTAAACACGCTTCAATGAGATGCTTTGTCCCTTCAGCGTTGACGCGGTCATAAGTTGCAGCGTCCGGTGCTTTGGTCAAGCCAGCGAGATGAAAAACCAAATCAACATCTCGGATATGCTCCACCAATACGTTGGAATCGTGTAGGTCGCCTGTGACCAATTCAACCTGCGGCGATTTGGTGGTAAGCAGATGGTCGAGCCAACGCAGATTACTCGTTTTGCGGATTAAGCAGGTGACATGATAGCCTTGATTGACAAGATATGCGACCAGATGGCTGCCGATAAAACCTGTTCCGCCGGTGACATAAGCCTTCATAAATGAAACGTGAACGGACCCATAAACTCCGTATGAGTCTACTCCTCGATTACCTCAGTTCCTTTCATTTCTCGATGTCGAAGGTCTTTCGTCAATTGCGACATCAAAACAATGCCTCCAACCGCGACACCGCAATAGGTTGTGAAGAATCGTGTGATGAGGGCATATAAACCAATTGCCCCGGAAATTGCTCCGGAGGCAAGGAGGGGCTTCATCAGAATTGCAATTAAAAACTCTGAAATCCCGCTTGCGCCGGGGCTAGGTGCAAATAAGGTTACAAAACTGATTATGACTTGAACAGCGATGACATGCCAAAAAGGAGCATCTCCCCCCAAGGCGCGAACAACAACATACCCACCGACGAACCGACTCGTATAAATACCCATTGTAAAAACAAAACTCAGCAAACATACCAATTTATGTTCGGTGACGAACATACGGGTGAGTGCTTTGTGTTCCCCGATCACATTTTCGAGGGTGAGGATCAAACGATCAAGAATGTTTGCAGCAAGTCGAAAGCCGCGTCGGCTTGGTAGTTGGATACGGGTCAGAGGAAGCAATACCGTTTCAGGTTTGATGAGCAGAAGGAGAAATACACCAAGGGTAAACGCAAACATCAACAGACTATATTGACTGATAAGTGTAATCGCTTTGGGAAGAAAGTCGGGAGCACGATGTACAACATACCCCGTCGAAAGTATGAGGAACGTCAGCGTGCCAATGAAACTGATGACACCGGTGGTCACAGTGCCTGAGAACGGCACACCCGCCCGATTAAAAATATAGAGATGCCCAAGCCCGCCAGTTTGAAATGGTGTGATTCCTCCGATACACAGGGTTGCCAAATTAGCTCGTAGACCATGAAGGAATGTCACGCGTTCTGACATCTTCCGAACAAAAATATAGAGACGTGCACCACCTGATAACCAATCGCAGAACATGCAAAGTGCTGCGAGAAGTAAAAACCTCTCGTCCATTGAGCGTAAGACAACGCCAATATTCGCAGTATCGCTCCGTAAAAAGCTAAGATATAATCCAACAATTGTGCATAGAATGAAAAAAAGTACGCCACGCGCAAAATTTTTCGGATTTAGCGATCTGCTAACGAACTCTTTCATGCAGTCTTTCCTTGGTACATACAGATTTCAAAACAGATTAGCGTGCCAATTTTGAATTGATGGATTGAAATATTATAGGGGGCAGGTTTGATAGCAAACTTCAGAGCAATGGGGGCTTTTACAAATCAATCCAATACCGAGAAATCGGTTTTCCTGTACTGTTTGAAATCCCTTGGCTCGCCAACTTCCCACCATTTTTCTCAATGACACGTGCAGAACCAATGTTATCGGTATCGCAAGTCAACAAAACGCGATTCAGTCCTAAATCTCTGGCTTTTTCCAGTGTCAGCGCAAGTATGCACGTCCCATATCTCTTCCGTCGCGCCGAAGGACGAATCACATATCCGATGTGGCCACCCTCATGTTTCAAAGATGTCGTCAACCAATGACGGAGCCGGCTTTCACCGATAATTTGCGTGTTATCTGCTGCGAGCCAGAATGTCGTACTTGGTACGTAACCGGGCTTGAGTCCGATGCTTTGATTCTCTTCATCAAGGCGGCGAATATAGGCAGAGAAATTATTTTCGATAAGATCGCGATCGTTTTGAAATCGGTTCTCACCTGCTATCCAAGATTCTTTTGCCCAAAATTCTCCTGCCATTGATAGGTACTCAGATTCAAATGCAATAGAGGGCTGGATTAGTGTTGCTTCCTTGCAATTTATCATACCTTTCCCTACACACTTACTGAATCTCCAAGTCCAAACGAATATTCAACGGCATTGCTGAATGCGTCAACGCACCGACGGAGATAAGGTTTACACCCGTCGCCGCAACAGCTTCGACCTGATCTAATGTAATTCCCCCTGATGCTTCAGTGAGAACGCTCTCATCAATCTCCTCAACAGCAGCCCTCATGAGATTGACCGGCATATTGTCGAGCAATATGATGTCCGCTCCTGCCGCCTGCGCTTCTGCGACCTGATCGAGTGTCTCAACCTCAACTTCAATCTTCAACGTCTGAGGCACAGCTGACCGAGCCTGTTCGATTGCCTTTGCAACACCCCCGGCAGCGACGATGTGATTGTCCTTGATCAGCACACCATCGTAAAGTCCGAAGCGGTGGTTATGGCCGCCACCGATACGAACGGCGTACTTTTGCAGAACCCGCCAACCAGCCGTTGTCTTTCGCGTATCGATGATTTTAACATCATACTTGGCTGTAGCAGCGACAAACTGTGCAGTCAGTGTGGCAGTCCCCGAAAGACGCTGCAGAAAATTGAGCGCAATACGTTCACCGGTGAGGATAGATTTCGCGCTCCCTTCCACCGCCGCAACCGGTGTCATGCTTTCAACGCGATCGCCGTCAGTAACAAGCGTCCGAAAATCGAGGTCCGGATCAAGCTTTTCAAAAACACGCTGCACAATCGGCAGCCCTGCAATCACACCTTCAGTCTCAGTGAGAATTGTGCCTAACCCTCGCTGCAACGGGGAAACTGTGGCTTCGGTTGTAATATCACCAATCCCGATATCCTCTGCAAAGGCTAATTCTATGAGCGGATCGATTAAGCGGAAGTTTAGCATTTCAGGCATTCGATTACGCATTTTTTGTATTGGCTCATTAGCTGATTCTTCAAACATACATACCACGACGAGGGATTGATTTTTCTTCCGGTTTGCGAATATAGGAGAGGGCGTGTTTGAAGATTAAGACCTCTGACGGGGGAGCTTCTCCGGAGGTGGTAATGCTGATGAGGTATGGATTCATCCAGTTAATTTTCCCTTTGACTACCCCATCACCAAGTGTCCCAAATTCGAGAACTTCCTCCTTACTTAACTGGGCTTCAAATTCATCGGTCTCTGATGAAAGCCCCAATTCAGTGTGTAACCGTTGAATCTCTTGTTTGAGCAAACTGATATCTTCGCGGTTTTGACGAATCTGCTTCTCTAAAACCTCGACATCTGCAAGGTTGATCGGTTCTTTAGGCATTGCTCGTCAGGGCCCTCCAGCGGTTAATTGATGCTCGTTAATTATCCGAACCCATGGTATAGATCAGACAGTGCCATATCACAATGGCTTCAAAGGATAGCATCTCAACAGATCCATGTCAAGAGTTTTTAATCACGGAGTACAGACGGTGCAATTTGCAATCTGTTGGACAATACCGGATTTTTTCCTTGATAACCGTTGTTGATCTTGTTACAATGAAAGATATTTCAATGTGACACTTCAACTAGGAGGAAAATAACATGGGTGAAGCATTAGGATTGATTGAAACAAGAGGTTTAGTTGGTGCAATTGAAGCAGCAGATGCAATGGTCAAAGCTGCCAATGTAACGCTCGTTAGCAAAGAGGAGATTGGTGGTGGTTTGGTCACCGTCATGGTTCGTGGTGATGTCGGAGCAGTTCAAGCCGCAGTGGAAGCAGGTGCTGAAGCCGCAAAGGTTGTCGGTGAATTAATCTCCGTGCACGTCATTCCGCGTCCACACGCAGAAGTTGAAAATATGTTGACTCGTGGATAACTGTCATCCCGAACCCTTCGGCTAGCTCAAGGCAGGTGCTCCGGCGATCTGTGCCACAAAGATCGAGGATTCGTAGCAGCAGCCTGAGTTTTCTAGCCGCACTATAGATCAAGGAGGTACGTATGGCAGAAATCAACGAAGCACAGATTGAGGAGATTGTTGCACAGGTTATCAGGAATCTTCAGAACAACGGGCAACGCTTACCGACAACGACACCTCAACCCGCAGCTACCAGTGCGTCCGATACGGGGATCTTTGCTACCGCAGACCAAGCGATTGCCGCCGCCAAAGCCGCACAGGTGGAATTCGTGAAACTCGGCTTTGCTAAACGCCGGGAAATCATTGAAGCCATCAGGCAAACTTCGCTTGAGCATTCAAGGTCACTTGCAGAGATTGCTGTCGAAGACACCCAGATGGGAGTTGTCGAGCATAAGGTGATGAAGAATGACGGTGGGGCAAACCTCTCGCCCGGCGTGGAAGATTTGAGCTCGGAGGCAACAACCGGAGACACCGGATTGCTGCTTGTAGAGTACCTTCCCTTTGGTGTAATTAATTCAATTACGCCGACCACGAATCCGACATCGACCGTCATCAACCACGCAATCATTATGCTCTCAGCTGGAAATTCGATTGTGTTCAGTCCACACCCGAATGCACAGCGATGTACACAGGAAACGATGAAGGTCATCAACGCGGCGGTTGTCAAAGCGGGGGGACCTCCCAATATGCTCACAGCCGTTGCAGAAGCGACATTGCGGCGGGCGAAGGAGATTATGGATCACCCGGATATCGCGATGGTCGTTGCCACAGGCGGCGGCAGCGTTGTGAGAGCCGCGCTTACTAGCGGCAAGAAAGCGATCGCAGCGGGCCCCGGCAACCCGCCAGCAATCATCGACGAAACCGCAAACTTGGCGAAAGCGGCGAAGGAGGTCATCATCGGAAACAGCTTTGACAACAACCTACTCTGCATCGGCGAAAAAGCCCTCTTTGTCGTTGACTCTGTCGCCGATGAAGTTATCCGTGAGCTGCAAAATAGCGGTGGTTACTTGACCAATCCACGCGAAAGGCAAGCTGTCGAAAATGTCGTCAGCCAAAATGGCGATCCCAACATCGACTACATCGGTAAAGATGCGAGCGTTATCCTTGACGCAGCGGGAATACGAGCGCAAACAGGGACGGTTTCCGTCGTCGTTGAAGTCCCCAGCGACCATACCTTCGTAATTGACGAATACCTGATGCCGGTGCTTCCGGTGGTTCGGGTGCGCGGCTTTGATGAAGCGTTGAAGGGTGCCTTGGCAGCAGATGGGGGACGTGGCCATACCGCAATGCTTCACACCAACAACAGCGCGCGAATCACACAATTTACACAGGCGATGAACTGCAATGTTACCGTTGTGAACGCGCCCTCCTACGCTTGCGCTGGAATTGACGGTGAAGGATTCCTCGCGATGACGATTGCAGGGCCCACCGGCGAAGGATTTACCCGTCCACGCACGTTCACCCGTCAGCAGCGATTGACCGTTGCCGGGGAGTTGTCTGCTCACACACTGTGAGAGTGTCTAAATGATGAAGTTTTGCCCCGTTTTCCTCCTAACTGTTTTCGGTCAATGGGGACACGCCGAAACAATCTCCCCTCCCCCCGACACAAAGGGCGGCCCCGCATCCGCTGAAGCGACTGATGATTTTGTTGCCAACCCCATTGAGGAAATAGAAAAACTCTTCCACTAGAAAAATACCAAGTCGTCGTTAAAGAACGCGAGCGATGATTTTCTCGCTTTGCCTCTCATTTACTCAAGTTGGTGCCTCCCCTAGTAAGTGACAACCTGCATAAAGATCAATCAAACTCCAAATACGGATAAGGAGACATAAATGGAAAAACTCGCCATCCACGGTGGACCCAAGGTAAGAACCGAACCCTTTCCTGAGCGCGCCCCATTCGGGGAACGTGAGGAGGAACTGCTGCTTCAGGCAGTGCGCAGTCAAACCCTATTTGTCAAGAGCGGAACGTTCGTCAAAGAACTCGAAAAGGAATTCGCCGCGTTTTACGGCACACAGCACGCGCAGGCGTCAACGAGCGGGACCGCCGCCATCCACACGGCGGTCGGCGTCGTCAATCCGAACCCCGGCGACGAAATCATCACCGCACCAATCACCGATCCCGGCAGCGTGATGCCGATTCTCATGCAGAACGCTGTCCCCGTCTTTGCCGATGTAGATCCCAAGACGCTGAACATGACCCCCGAATCAATCGAGGCGAACATCACCGACCGCACCCGCGCCATTATTCTAGTGCATCTCTTTGGCCATCCGTGTGACATTGACGAAGTTGTAGAGATCGCCGAAAAGCATAACCTCATCCTAATCGAGGACTGCTGCCAGACCCACGCGACGAAGTACAAGGGACGTTATGCCGGAACATTTGGGCACATGGGGTGCTTTAGCTTCCAGCAATCGAAGCACATGACCACAGGGGACGGCGGGATGATTCTGACCAACGATCAGGAAACCTATATCCGTCTGAAACTCTTTTCCGACAAAGGCTGGGACTATCAATACATGGGAGAACGCGACCACGCCTTCCTCGCCCCCAACTACCGCATGACAGAGATGCAGGGTGCCGTCGGTTTGGCGCAACTTGAGAAACTGCGGGAGGTCGTCGAGCGACGAATTGCACTCGGAAGGTTACTCACCGAACTGATTGCCGACGCACCCGGTGTTGAGCCTATCCCACTGCCAGATGACCGCGAGGTCTCTTGGTGGAACTATATCTTCCACGTCACCGGACACGATCCCGACGAATTCTGCAAGGCTGTCTCCGCCGAAGGTGTCTCAATGGCTGCCCATTACATCGAAGATCCAATCTATATGCGCGGCGACTTCCTGACAAAAGGACGCACCTACGGCGATAGCCAATTCCCGTTTAACAGCCCTTACATCAGCCGCGAATACCATTACGGTCCCGAACTGGTGCCCGGCGCAGTCGAAGGCTTAGGATCGGTCGTCGTCCGTGGCATCCACGAACACATGAGCGCAGACGACATTCGGGATACCGCTAAGGCGATCAATAAAGTAGGGAACGGATTGGCTGGATCGGTGTGATAGAAATAATTGGTAGGGACCATATCTCCGTTCTCTCTATTTTGTAGGTCGAGATTCATATCTCGACACCGAAATGTTAGTTTTTGAAAATTGAATTTGCCGTAAAGCCCCAGAGGGGCGATATGTATATAGAAAGCCGAATCCACATAGCCCCAAGCCCCAGCGGGCCGACATGTGTATGGAATAGGTGGAATGTCAGGGGTAAATGGTCAGAGAGTCATGGTTCGGAGGGTACACTCCCTACCGTCCGTTTTTTGTAGGAGGGAATTCCAATTCCCGATTATTGCGTTGGTTTCTCGCTTGATCTATCAACTAGCAACGTGGGTTATAGTAATAAGGTAAACACAATGCGCGGTTTGATCATAGTAACGTTGATTTTAGCATTCAGTCTTTTTTGTTTGGAACTAGCATCCGCCGAGATTACGATAGATGGCGCAACTATCCACGTCGAAACCAATAATTACAAGGTCCAATTTGACCGTGGTGTGATCACCCAAATCCACAACAAACTCACTGACGAGACTTACACCCTACCGCCCGACGTCAACATCAACAGAGGGATTCAGGGAGAGACTAGTATCTTAATAAGAGACAGGTTTGTTTGGACGTGGCACGGTAACACGGTAGAGGCACGTAAAATCAACGCAGACAAAGCCGAATTCCTATTCCGTGATGGAGGGAGCGAAATAAAAGTGGTTATTGCTGTTGATCCGCAGACCAATGACCTACTCATTAGCGGCGACTGCAGTGCCCCTAAACCTGATGTCTACGGGATGCAGTGGGGAATTGGAAACTTAGATCTCAATACGCTCAGTCTTATCCTTCCGTCAAAAGGCGGACAAGTTATTGACGCCGCGGCTGCGATCGAAGGTGAAAACTTCGACTATCCTAGCCCGCATTGGCAAGTGCAACTTGCTATTATCGAAGCAGAACGCGGCGGATTCTTTGTCCGAGGTACTGATACTACCTTTCAGTCCAAGGCGTTGATTTACGAGAGTGATGATGGTGAATTCGGACTCGGTTTCAGGACCTACAATCAAGCCCCGTGGGATGGACAGACTTCAGCGAAATCCGTTGCATGGCGGTTGAACACCTACGTCGGTGATTGGTGTGTGCCAGCCCAAATCTATCGTACTTGGATGGAAGAAGCGTTCGATCCATGGCGACTGTCAGATATGCCGGCATGGGTTGGAGACATCGGCTTAGTTGTTACCTACACAAGATTTGATGTTGGAATGCTGGAGAGGTTAGCAGAACTAGTAGATCCGACCAAAACCCTGATCTATCTGACAGAGTGGCGCGCCAACCACCCTTATAACTACCCTGACTGCACCCCAAGGGAGGATCTTGGTGGCTTCATGGAAACCGCCCATCGGCTTGGATTTCGGGTAATGCTACATGCTAGCCTCCATGACATCTCACCTACCGATCCTCTCTACCCCGAATTTGAGATGTACCAATATCGACATCCTTATAACGGAAAATTGATGGGCTGGAGATGGGAAGAAATAGACAACCCAAACCGTTATGCACACATTAATCCTGCCAGTTCCAGATGGAGAAACCTGCTTATTCAACAGTGGAAGGCGGTCTGGGAGAAATACAAGGTTGATGCCTTCCTTCTGGATACGAGTCACTTCGTCATAAATGACGCCAACGGCTTGATCGAAGGGCTCACCGGTGCCCAGGGCAATGTGTTGATGCACAAAGAGTTGGTGGAAGCGATGCCCGGTGTCGTTTTTGGGGGTGAAGAGCTCCACGAAGTTACCTTTTTCCGCGAGAGTTTCGCTCAACGCTGGCCCTCTGAAGCAACCCTTCATCCCATTAGCGCGTTCCTCTTTTCTCCCTACACAAACCTATATGCTCACCTCGGAATTAACCCGATAGAGCATCCTAGCTATCACACCATGCTTGATGCTTATGAGGGACGAGGTATCCTTCCAAGTGTTCAATTAGACCACGTGAGTTTATTGGATAGACCGCTCACGCAACAGATGCTCGGTGTCTTTCACCAGTGGCAGGATCTTGGGTTGAAGCCCGACATCGGTTGTGATTGGGGACCGGATATCCTGTTCCAATACACTACCCGAACCGGCGAAACGGCAACTTATCAACGCAAACCGAGCGGCTCTGTTCTGATTCTGCCCGATGGTGGTGGATACGAACGGGTGTTCAATGTGACGCAAGCCCAGACCGATAGGGGACTCGCGCACTGGCGTGGGTATAACGACACGCACCTGATCGGCTTAAATCCGGATAGAGCTTATTTTCTGGGCGATGCGCCGCGTGATTTTTCCCAAGTTCGGGTGAACTCGTTATCCCCCGATGTTTACATCAGTGAGACCCGCGTGACTGATCACGCGGCACTGTTTCGATTTGAATCCACCGGTTCCGATAGACAAACCAGCGTCGGTTTTTTCCTCCCCGCCGTGCCAGTATTGAGTATACCCGATGCACTTCGTCCCACCGGTTCGAGCCAATATACCCTTGAAGCGAATCTGTCTCAGATGGTTGTCATCTTCCTTGCCCCGTTCGAGCAGATTAGCCTGCCTTATGATTTGATAGAGGCAAAGGCACAATTTAACGCAGGGCGTCAACTTGACGATATCTTTCGACTCGGAACTCATCGCAGATATGGAAACTATGGAGATGAAACCCTTGAGAATATCACAAAAGAGATCATCAACGCCATTCCGCCTTCAAATGGACAGACGATTCTCCAGTTCCCACTGGTTCTGCCCCAAGAGCGATCAACCTTCTCCTTTTCGGTGGGGTTAAATGAGGGATGCAGCAAGGGGATTCTGTTTCAAATCCGTCTCAACGGTCAAACTTACTTTGAAGCCTTCAAGGATACGTTTGATTGGACGGACAGTAGTATCTCTCTCTCCGCGTTTGCCGGTCAACCCGTGTTGTTGGAATTGGTAACGGATCCCGCTGAAGAAGCCGGCGGAGGGTCAGACTGTGATTGGGCATTTTGGGCAGACCTCCACATCACCGCTGCTCCCAACCCCGATGCCAACCTTGATGGACGGGTTAATGTCCTCGACCTCATCATCGTCGCGGGCAGTTTCGGTGAACAACCGCCGAGCAACCCACTAGCCGATACCAACAAAGATGGAGCGGTGAATATCTTGGATCTTGTGTTTGTCGCAGAACATCTGAGCCAAAACGCCGCTGCCCCTTCTCAGATAGACCTCATTAAATCTATGCCCTCCACCGTTAAAGAGGTTATCGCCGCGCAGCGTGCTTTGACCGAGTTAGAAGCGATGCCAAACAAATCACACGGCGTTCAAATCGCCATCGAACTGCTCCGGCACTACCTATCCATCGCAGCCCGGAACGTCAAAGAGACCAAGCTCCTGCCCAACTATCCCAACCCATTCAACCCAGACACGTGGATACCGTATCAGCTATCCGAAGCAGCCACAGTAACGGTGAAAATCTACGATGTGACAGGCAGCATAGTCAGGACAATCAATGTCGGACACAAGCCGGTCGGATACTACCTCACCCGCGGGCGTGCCGTCTACTGGGACGGGCGCAACCAAAACGGGGAGCCGGTCAGCAGCGGTGTCTATTTCTATACCTTAAATACCGACACATACACCCAAACCCGTCGAATGGTTATCGTCAAGTAGAAAGCAAAAGAGGAGAAAACGGGAAAACGAGAAGACCGGAGGCTGTGAACCCCAGGGTCTCCGTAGGAGGGAATTCCGATTCCCGATAATACCCCTAAAGTTTTGGTGGAGTGATAATTATGATTCTGATCTTGTAGGTCGAGATTCATATCTCGGCAAAACACTTCACAAAATCTTAATCTATATTTAATATTTATGTGTTATAATTTCCACATATCAACGAGGGAGAAAAACAGATGCTACTCAAGTTTCAACACTTTTCCTGTCTTATCGCCGTAAGTTTGGTTTGGGTCGCCATCAGCCAAGTTGCTTTGAATCCCGATGCAATCGGGGCGGAAGAAACCCTCCAAATCCTAGAGAACGAGCAGAAACTTGTCCTAACCGGAGAAATCTCCAAAGCCCTCGGCACCTATGACGAACACCTGAAGGGAGCAGTGGAATATCTGCTCTGCGGGCCGGGAGGCAAAGAATACGAGAGTATTATCGTCGTCAATAGCTCCGCAGAAGAAATCCACGATGCGATGCTCAAACTCGGCGTCGAAAGAGGCTCTCCACCGATGTACAACGAAGAGAAGGACGAGATGATCAGCGCGAAAGGGACCGGTGTCCTCGTGTTCGTCGAATGGGAAGCGGACGGAGAGACTAAACGGGTACGTGGCGAGGACCTCCTCCAAGATACCCGGACCCAAAAACCGATGCAGCATGTCGCATGGATTTTCTCTGGATCGCGTGAGATTCCCGATCTTGATAGCGAGGACGAAGATGCGATGATCCCCCAAGCATTTATCGGAAACGACATAGTTGCCCTTAACTATATAGACGGCAGCGCACTGTTTCAATGTCCGATCCCTTCCGAAGAGAGTCCCTACAAAAAGAACGCAGAGACACTCCCACCACTCGGCACATCGGTGAAAGTCACAATTGAGGTGAACTCAAAAATGCAACGCTATATCCTAATCAGCGGCAAAGTCCAAGGGGTTGGTTTTCGCTATTTCACTAGGCAAAACGCTATGAAACTTGGTGTGCACGGCTATGCGAAGAACCTGCCCAACGGTAAGGTGGAGGTCGTCGCCGAGGGGGATAAAGCGACCCTAGATGAATTTGTGAAAGTCCTTTGGAAAGGACCGCCTGCCTCCAGAGTCGAAGATGTGAAAATCGAAGCACGTCCACACAGCGGGGAGTACACCTCTTTTGGTATTAAGTATTGACAGATAATTCGGTAACGGAAAGGAACAATAGTGCGAGAAGAATTCATCAAGTTTGTTCATAAACTTGCGGCGGAAAGTGCCGAAGTCATAAAGCCGTATTTTGCTGCTTTTGATCTTGAAGTTGAGCTGAAAGAGGACGAGACACCTGTCACCGCAGCGGATCGAGGGGCAGAGGAGGTTATGCGGCATCTAATCCACAAAGAGTTCCCCGACCACGGGGTCATAGGAGAGGAGTTCGGGAACGAAAACGAAACCGCCGAGTTTGTCTGGGTGCTCGATCCGATAGACGGCACAAAATCATTTACAAGTGGCTGCCCACTTTTTGGAACGCTTATCTGTCTCCTACACGAAGGGAACCCCATCTTGGGCGCAATCAATCAGCCCATCTTAGAGCAGCTGTGCATTGGTGATAATGAGCAAACAACCATCAACGGACATCCGGTGCGTGTTCCAGAGACGGACACGCTATCTGAAGCAATCCTGCTGACAACAGATATTCTGAGTATCGGTAAATATCAGAATCGGGCGGGCTTTGACAATCTGCTGCACCAAGCGAAAATGTTCCGCACATGGGGCGACTGCTACGGCTATCTGTTACTCGCCTGCGGAGGTGCCGACATCATGCTCGATCCCATCGTGAATCCGTGGGATGTCCTTCCGGTGGTTCCAGTCGTTCGCGGTGCGGGTGGAGTTGTTACCGCGTGGGACGGCAGCGACGTCGTTCAAGGGGACTCGTGTGTGGCTGCAACCCAAAATCTACACCCCCATGTCTTGGAAATCCTAAACACCGATTGATTTAGTACATTAGTGCATTAGTTCATTGATTCATTTTTCACGTTTCACGCATCACGTTTCACGCTTTTAAGGAGTTTATCAGCCATGAAAATAAGGCAACTACTGCTCTCTTTTATACTGCTGCTATGTTTGCAATTCCTGTCCACTGTCTCTCAAACCCAAGCCTTTATCGCGAGACACTATACCCTTCAAGAGGTTCTAGCAGAATGCAGCAACATCGTCTTCGGGACCGTTACCTCGGTCAATCAGAAACGCATGACCGCTAAGGTGAAAGTCGAAGAAAACCTCAAGGGAAAAAGCGACTTCCAAGAGATTAAAATTAACCTATCCACCGGTCAAGGCAACTTTCCGGAAAAGATGATCCAAAAATTTGAAGCAGGAAAGCCTATTATTATCTTCTATAAAAGGGAAGGGCGGCGAATCCCTAGCCTTGGACATGTCGACGGCACTTGGTTCCAAACCTTTGCCCAAGACCGATCGGATAAAAGTCGCGTTTGGTGGAACTTCACCCATATTGAAATCTATATGCACCGGACCTACAAAGGTTCAACGCCCGACTTTCAGCAAGTTGTGCGGGATGCGCTGGCTGGGAGAGGTAAACCCTCAAATAAAAAGTCCTCAAAGGTGGAATCCCTTGCCAAAACACCTGCCGGTACGGTGCGTGTGCTTGTCCTCTCCGGCAATCATTTCAACGTCGAATTTCCCACCATTTCCGCCTTCAATCCGGTTAGAGCACATGAGGTAGTTTACCAAAGAACCAAGGACCGCAACCTACCAACTCTCGACCACGCTGACATTCTCTGGTTGGGACAAGGGGAAATCTGCGAAGAAAAATATCGCTTGACCAAAAAGCGGGAGAACAAGATTAAAGCGTTTGTGAGACGCGGTGGCGTGGTCATCGTTTCGGGGCAAGACAGCGATGATGATCGACCGTGCTCGACGGGCTGGATTCCTGCATCGATGAAGGGGGTGGAACGGCAAGGGCGTAGCGATTTTGAGCCAACACGGGCAGCGGGTACACTGTTTAGCGAACCGAACGAAATCGAATTCGGTGATGTCTATCTTGACGACGCATGGACGAGATGGAGCGATAAATTTACAATTCTTGCCACCACAAATGATGGGAAAGAGATCGCCTTTGCGACCTTGGAATACGGTGAAGGAATGTACCTCATCACAAGTCTTCAAAACGAGACGAGTGCCAACGTTTTTATCAATCATCAGATAATAGAGAACCTGATTTATTATGCCGTCAAATGGCTAGAGGATCAATCGTAACGTGAACTTCGCTCCAGAAATTTATTTCATAAAAGTGGTCTTTTGTACCATCCCGATAAAATCGGGATGATCCCAAACCGCAAACTAACAATTCGCGTTACATTTTAATGAACCAATGAACTAATGTACCAACTAAGAGTAAAACCCTCAATTTTGATATTGATATTTCTCTGTATCACCTTCAACGCAGCGGGGACAGCCCATGCAGTTATCCCCCAACTCTTGGGACCGCTTTCTGCTCTACTCAGTATCGTCCCTCAACTCCTCGCGATAATCGGTGTTGCCTTTTTAACTGCATTCGTGTTCGCCCGTGATTGGCTAAAGGGATTGTTCTACCGTATCCGCGAATCCGCCCTGCTCACGGCAATTACTCTGATACTCCTCCTCGCCATCGTTGGTGCCGGAGTTTGGGTTATTTATGGAACGCTTCAATCCGGTCAACCGTTCGCCACAACAAAGGGTAGTGTTCCGCTTGAGAACCAGCCGCCGCAACGGCCTTGGCCCGCCTTTCGAGGAGGTGTTACGCGTACCGGACAGCTCGATAATCTCCCCGGACCAACGAACCCCACAGTCTCATGGTTATTCAAAGGAGAGGGTGACGTTGTCGTCGATTTTGCTGCTTCACCAGCGGTGGTTGGTCCTCTTGTTTATATTTCTGCTGCACAAGGATCATTCTTTTCAAGCGGTGGTGCAATTTACTGCCTGAACACATATAACGGGCGTGCCTTCTGGAAACTTGAAGGTCCGATTCAGATCTTCTCTTCACCGGCAGTTGTCGGAGACCGCGTCTATGTCGGCGAGGGATTTCACCAAGACGCAGATTGCCATCTTTACTGCTTGGATGCTTATAATGGGCGCATAATCTGGAAGTTCAAAACAGCGAGTCACGTGGAATCAACCCCCTTCGTCAGTCAAGGAAAGGTCTATTTCGGTGCCGGAGCCGATGGTGTCTACTGCCTTGACGCACTTAAAGGAAAAATGATCTGGCACTATCCATCTATCCATGTGGACATGTCGCCAGCGGTATGGAAGGGGAAAGTTTACTTCGGGACCGGCTACGGCGAATATCGCATCTACGCTGTCGATGCGAATAGCGGCGCAGAGGTCTGGTCAAAGCGCGTGGATTACCCCGCTTGGGGAAGTCCAAGTGCCGATGGCGATACAGTCTTTTTCGGACTCGGCAACGGTAACTTTATCGAAAGTGCCGAGGATCCAAGAGGACGGGTCACCGCCCATAACGCCGAAACAGGAGCGCAGATCTGGGGGTATGAAGTGGAAGATTCCGTCCTTACAGCGGTCGCCTATCGGAACGGATTTGTCTATTTTGGCTCACGGGATGGGGGTGTCTATGCACTCAACGCCACTGACGGCGCACTAAGTTGGAGAGCCGATATTGGATATTCGGTCGTGTCCTCACCGGCGGTTACAGAAAGGGCGGTGTATGTCGGTGCGGATAACGGCGTAATCTACAGGATCGACATCGGCAATGGTAACGTGGTGTGGCACGTTGATACAGACAGAATCACTGGTGGTGGGCCGATCTACTCCTCACCGGCGATTGCCAATGGCAAACTGTATATTGGATTGAAGGATTATCTCTTATGCCTTAGCGAGGAAGAGACGATAGAGGAAACGCTGGAACTTGATGATCAGTAGTGTCGCACAATCGGCTATCATTATGGCGTATTGACATTTTGATGTTCCCAATTTGGTAGACGCTTGAAGAGGCTGCCAACGCAAATGAGGTGTAGGGAACAACGATCGTTGTTCCCTACGATAGACCCTACCGGAAAATAGAAGTCTGTAGGTCGAGATTCATATCTCGACAAAGCACATCGATTCTAGAAAATCGACCTACAACCGGGCAACCACGAGAGTTATCCCTACATTGGGTTGCTAACATTAAACTTCACGGTCAAGCGATTCAATTTCAGGCGGCGTTAAGAAGCGGTATTTGCCAATCGGCAGTCGTCCCAACGAAAGCGATCCAATCCCTACCCGTTTGAGATGCACGACATCGTGACCTACGGCGTGGAACATACGCCGAATCTGTCGCTTCTTTCCTTCATGGATAACTACCTTGAATTGCGTCTGCCCTTCTCTCCGCCCAATTTGGTTGACCTTTGCCGAAGTAATTACTCCTGCCTCAATCTCGATCCCTTCTCGCAGCCTTTGAATCTCCCATTGATTCGGTTGCCCCTCTACCCACGCAATGTATGTTTTCTCGATCTCACGGCTCGGATGGAGGATTCTATGTGCGAAATCCCCATCATTGGTCATCAGCAGCAATCCCTCAGTATCCAGATCCAACCGTCCAACCGGATAGATACGCTCGGATATATCGCCCACCAACGCCATAACCGTCGGACGCCCTCGCTCATCGCGCACCGTTGTGACATAGCCCGCCGGTTTGTTCAGCATCAGGTAGATCCGTTTCGGCTTCCCACGTACCGGTTCGCCATCAAATGTAATCTCAGCACTCTGCGGATCGATATGTGTGCCGGGAATCAGTACCCTTTCGCCGTTGACAGAGACCCGTCCTGCGGAGATGTATTTCTTTGCGTCCCGTCGGGAAGCGATACCAGATTCAGAGAGGAATTTTTCGAGGCGCATTTTTTCGTTCACTATCCCTAAAAAAGTAGACATGAGCGAGAAAAACCGGTAGAATAACCTGCGCACATACCCGTAGGTCGGGCATCTTGCCCGACTCATAGACCCATCTGTGCGAAAGGTGTATTAAAGTAGTAGGCATACTCCGTATGCCGTAACTGTTGTGCTAACCACGGCATGGAGCGATAGGTATATAGAGTAGTGTTAGCTCAAATGCCATTATGCAATTTCGTGTGTATTATGTGTAATTTTCTTATTACGCCATCATTTTATCTATTTTCCAAAATCGACAGTTTTTTGTCGAGATATGAATCTCGACCTCTAAAGTCCCTACGAGGCGATATGCGTATAGCAAACTATTGTGATAGAAAACTCTAATGAGTGTCAAGTGGAAAATAGGTATCTGTTTTAGTTTTGTATCTATTCAGATTCTGTGATATACTAGATAATGGGACTCGTAAGAGGCCCAATCCCCAACCATGGTATCAAAACCTGACATGATAGGGAGGTGTTCAAAACCGCTTGTATAATCAATCCTAATGCGTTGGTAGAACTCGTCACTAGCTAGTTCATGGACGACTTGCCAAAAGAGAATGAACGGGCGAGCAGCACGTTTTACCTTAACCGTATCTACAAAGCAATAGCAAAGGAGAAAGGAATAATGAAAATTAAAGCAACCATTTTTGTTCTGCTTATAGCAGCTGTCCTTTTAATCCTTACCCCGTTGGGCGACGGGAAACAGCGCCCTGGATTGGAATTAATGCTTTATTATCCCCTTGACGAAGGCAACGGCAGAACCGTGGAGGACAAGTCCGAAAGCGAAGCCGACGGCAAATTATCGGCGGGAGAATGGGTTGATGGTAAATATGGGAAAGCCGTTCGGTTTAACATGAAGGATGGAGACGGCGATCCCGAAGGTACTAGTAATATCCGAACCCGAGAAAATGAGGCATTTGCCTTTAAGGGAAATGCGGAAATCACCCTGATGGCATGGATCAAAAATGAAACCGACCATTGGGCTTGGGCTGGGATTAATCAGTTTGTCGTTATCTATAACCGTCCTGAAGGAAATTTCACAAACTACGGGTTTCGGATAGAGGACCCGGGCCACCCCGCTCTATTTTATCGAGATGCAGCGGATGCGGATTGGCACCGTAAGACAGCAAGAGGTGACCCCTTACCAACGAAGCAGTGGGTGCATGTCGCGTGTACCGCTATTCTGGGCAAGGGCGATACCATGAAGTTCTATGTAGATGGGGAAGAACGTCCCAGTGGATGGAGTCATGGCAACGGAAACTTTAAGGCGATTGCAGTGCCAGGCCCCATCGACATCGGCTCCCGTTGGGGAGGTGGAGGCAAACATCTCTTCCACGGCTCAATTGATGAAGTCATGATATGGAGGGGAGTATTTGAAGCCGATGAAATCAAAGAGATCATGTCGGCACCCGGTGACGAATTCCTCGCTGTTCAACCCCGTGGAAAGCTCGCTACAACGTGGGCAACCCTAAAACGAAGCTCTAATTAATAGACTTAAACCCGCAATGACAATATTGCCCCCTGATGTTTATATAACATAGATATATTTTCCTATCAACATCGGGGGGCTTTTTCAATTAAGGCTTGGTTATTAATGCAGAAAGTCAGGGATGTAGCCAATTTTATGAGTCACTTTCCCATACCCAATTCTTTGATAGATTGGGGTAGGCTTCGGCAATGCGGAATACTATCCGCTACGCTAGGGAAGGACTCAAAATTCGGAATCGGTTGCCTGAAAGGGGGTACGAACCATGAAAGCATTGGTGCTTATAGCGGGCTTCCTTTTGTTTCTTATGCCATCCCTAGTCAGCGGGAAACAGCGTCGCGGATTAGATCTAGTCCTCTATTATCCCTTCGACGAAATAAGAGGCAGGGCGACAAAAGACCTATCTCGATTTAGAAATGATGGACTGCTGCAAGGCAAAGGGGCATGGCGCAAAGGGAAATTTGGACACGCTCTCTACTTTTGTAGAGAAGTGGCTTGTGGTGCCGATTCGGGTATTGTCCAAACGCCACAGCACAAAATTTTTGCTTTTGGAGCGGGAGACGAAATAACCCTTATGGCGTGGATAAATGTCGATCCCGCTAATGTCGGAGAGAAACTAGTTGGGGCGCGCGCGATTATCTATAATCGCCCCCGAGACACACAAGCGAATTACGGACTTCGGATGGATCGTGTCGATCCATCTTTTTTTTATCGAGATAATGAAGATGTGGACTTTCATCGTGTTACAGGAATATGGGATGCAATACCTATAGATAAGTGGGTACATATCGCTGCTACCACTACTTTTGGGAATCCTGATACGATGAAAATCTACCTAGATGGGAAACTGCAACGTACCAACATGAAGGGAGGCACCAAACCTGATAATTGGTCCCTAGGCGATGGGACGAAACCGCCCATGGTAACCAAAGGTCCCGTTACGATTGGCGGCTATGGGAAATTGCTCGACCCATTCCAAGGTCTCATTGATGAGGTGATGATCTGGAAGGGAACCTTCACAGCGGAAGAAATCCAAGAAATTATGCTGGCACCGGGAAGCGAGTTTCTCAGTGTCGAACCCCGTGACAAGCTAGCGACGACATGGGGAACGCTAAAACAAAGTCCCTGAAGCGGACCTTTAACAATCCATCGAACCTTTGGCACAGTTAAGGAGGTTGCTGATGAAAACAAAGATCTCTTTTCTAGTTATAGCAGGTGTTCTTTTACTCCTGACCCCGCCCTCCTCAGTCCACGGAAAACGGGGTCCGAAGGACTTAGTGCTGTATATCCCCTTTGACGAAGGAAGAGGAAAAACGGCGGAAGACATATCTGGATTTAAAAATCACGGTAAGTTGGAAGGCAACTGGAAGTGGGACGATGGGAAATTTGGAAAAGCCATACGTTTTTCCATCAATGATCCAGGCATGGTCCGCACCCCAGCACACAAAATATTCCTCTTTGAAGGCGGAGACGAGATCACGATTATGGCTTGGGTGAGTATGGATGTCGCAAGACCCGGCGCTCGTGGAATTCTCTATAATAGCCCTAACGGAATCAAAGCGAATTATGCAATTCGCTTGGAGACTGTAGACCCATCTTTCTTCTATCGAGATCAACAAGACGTGAACTTTCATCGTGTCACAGGGATATGGGACTCTGTGCCGATAGACACGTGGACCCATATCGCTGCCACCAACACTTTCGGGGATCCTGACGCGATGAAAATCTATCTCAATGGAAAAAATCAGAAATCGAGCCGAGATGGAGGCGTTAACAAGGGCCATGAAGCAAAGGACTGGTCTAAAGGCGACGGCTCCAAACCGCCTCTACCCGCTAGGGGTCCCATCACCATTGGTGGATACGGAGCGTTTGCTCAACCGTTCCAAGGTGCTATCGATGAGGTCATGATCTGGAAGGTCGCTTTCACGGAGGAAGAAATTCAAGAAATTATGCTGGCACCGGGATCAGAGTTTCTCGGCGTAGAACCGCATCAAAAACTCACTACAAAGTGGGGTGCCATAAAACAGAATCCGTGAGGCGGATTGTTAGAACTATCTCATTTGCCTCTTGATGCTCACGATCAAACAGTCACACGTTTCTATTAGCATCAAGAGGCTTTTCTTTTATTAACGAGGAGGGTCAGATGATTTTAATGAGTCCAAACATACATCCGGGAAAAACCGCAGAAGAGCGGGAGGAGTTTCTCCGCAAAGTCAGCATCATGGAGGTAAAAACGGTGTCCATGAGCACCCCGGCTGATTGGAGCGATGCCGATGTCGAAGAAGCAAGGAGATTCCTCGAAGATCACGGCATACGTCCGGGTGAGTTTAGCGCATTCCACAGCGGGTTCGGCGCAGCAGATGAAGATGAATACCAGTCAGCCATCGAACACTATCGCCGTCAACTACGCCACGCTCGGATCTTAGGCGCGCACTGCGTCGGGTTCAATGTCGGATTAACCTACAGATGCACCCCTCAAATGTGGACTGAAGACGCGTGGAAGCGATGCCTCGACGCTGCGGTGGATCTGGCAAGGGAGGCAGAGGCAGCAGAGATGGACGTTGCCGCACACCCCCACATCATGAGCCCCCTCTGCTCTGTGGAACGGTACAAAGAGATGTTTGAGGCAGCCGCCTCACCCCGAATGAAAGCACTGATGGACTGCGTAAACCTGACCTGGCCCCATCTGTTCTATAGAACAACTGAATTGGTAAATAAGATCTTCGATGAGATGGGCGATAAAATCACCGCACTCCATGCGAAAGACTTGTCGATTTCGGCGGTGCGCCCGAACGAGAGCGGACGTTTATCAGTCGTGCATATAGACGAAGCCGTTCCGGGGGCAAAAGAAGCGGAGCACCGTTATGAATCCGGCGTTATGGACTACGCGACCATCCTACGACGATTGGATGAATTGAACCACGATGTAACCCTGTATGTGGAACACTTCCCATACGAAGACACCATCACAGGTCAGCAATATATCCGGCACGTCGCACGAGAAGTTGGCGTAACCATACACTAAATCAACGCAATGTTTGTAGGGAACGCGGATCTGCGTTCCCTACACCCACCATCGACGCAATCCGCAGAAATGACTCTCTACCAACAAACCCGTGAATTCCTCAAACGCACAGGCAGAAACCCCAACCAGAAACTTGGCCAACACTTCCTAATAGATCCACACGCCTTGCAGGAGATAGCTTGGAGTGCAAAACTGACCGATGCTGATTTCGTCTTGGAGATCGGCGCGGGACTCGGATTTTTAACATCGGTGCTGGCGGCTACCGCTAAAAGAGTTGTTGCGATTGAAATCGACGAATTTCTATACGCCGAATTGCAGCTCAAATTCTCAAGAATACCCCATATCTCCCTGATCCAAGGCGATATCCTCAAACAGAACCTCCACACCCTGCTAAACGATTTTCCGCCCCAAAACACCAAAATTGTCGCCAACCTCCCCTACTATATCACCACACCGGTTCTATGGGCGTTATTAAAGTATCATCAGAAAATCGGGTCTTGCGTTTTAACGATGCAGACAGAAGTCGCTGAACGCATCATCTCTCCGCCGGGGAATAAACGCTACGGCGCACTCTCTATCGGTGTCTCCTACTACGCCGAAGCTGAAATTGTGCACAGAATCCCGCCAAATCAATTTTTCCCTTCTCCGCAGGTCGATTCCTCCGTCCTGAAGCTGCAGATGCGGGACACCTCTCAAGTCACCGTTCAGAATGAGGCACTCTTCTTTCGGATAGTCCGAGCTGCGTTCCAATCCCGGCGTAAAATGTTACGAAACGCACTCCTGAAAAATGGCGTTTTTATCTCTGCTGACGTACTCAACGCCGTTTGTAATCAACTTGCTATCGATCCACGGCGACGCGGAGAAACATTGGACATCGCGGAATTCGCCGCGCTTGCAAATGGTTTGCATCAACATATGAGCGAATCAGTGAGCTAAGATCTTCGCCCAGACGTTATCAACAGGAAAATTATCGTAGGTTGGGTTGAACGGTCAAAAAGGCATCGCTATCAAAAACAATAGCGTTTCTGTCTTTCAGCACCATGTTCTTACAGATAGTGAGAGTAAAACCCAACATTCACAATCAGGGATCTTAGAGAATGCCATGAAAACATATACATACACACTTATCTTACTCGGATCCTTGCTGCTTGCTTGCTCACCCGCAATGCCGCCTGCACCGGCACCACCTGACGCTTCATCGCTTTATCGTGTAGCTGCAGCCAAACATTACCAACTCGCACACAGAGAGATTCCATCTACCGAAGCGGAGTGGAACTCCTTAATTGCAAAATTTCAAGATGTTATAGACGCAGATACAGAAGGGGAATGGGCAGACGATGCCCAATACGCAATTGCCTCTTGCTGGCTCTGGTTGGGACAAGGGGACGAACAATCCGCGCTTGACAACGCAATCACTGCACTCCAGAGGCTGCTCCAAGACTACCCCGATTCACCACACGCAGCGCAGGCACACTACTGGCTGGGGGATTTGTATGATCGGCTTGGCAATTATGGCAAAACTGTGCCACACTATCAAACAATCATCAGCCGCTATCCCAACCACGCAATAGCCGACAAGGCACAGTTGCGGCTCGGCAGAGTCTACGAAGCCCAAGGATATTTCACATTCGCGCGTATTACCTATGAAGCACTCTCCCAGCGAAGCCATGATCCCCAGATCGTCGCCCAAGCCGAAAAACGAGCTTCACGCCTTCCTGTCGAACAAACGGAGGAGGAAGCACCTGTCGATTCTACACCTGAAACCGCCCCGCCAGAATCGCCTCAAGTTGCCCAACCAAATCCACCCGAAACGCCGCCAAAAGTGACCAAGCCTCCGTCTCCTGAACCACCAAAAGCACCACAACCTGTCGCTAACGTGCCACCACCGAAAAAAGTCGATGCCAAACCCAAAACCGTCCCTCCAGCAAGCGTGGCTAAACCTCAGAAGCTTCCCGCTCAAGAAAATTCGGTCCCACCGCCGAAGACTACCAAACCTGCACCTGAACCACCAAAAACGTCACAACCCGTCCCCAATCCGTCGCTTGCACAACAACTGGATTTGAGCGTCGAAACCATCGTTATTGATCCAGGACACGGAGGCAAAGATCCCGGTGCCGTGAGTCAAAAGAGGCAAGAAAAACAGATTGTGCTCAGCCTATCGAAAACGCTGCGCGACATCCTCGTTAAGAAAGGGTATAACGTACGGCTGACGCGTGAGACCGATGTCTTTCTCCCGCTCAGAAAACGGACACAGTTTGCGACAAGCCAAAAAGCAGATCTGTTTATCAGCATCCACACCAACGCCAGCATCACCCGTTCGGCGGCCGGCATAGAAACCTACTACCTCGCCCTCGCCTCCGACGAATCCGCCCGAATCACCGCCATGCGCGAAAACGCAGGGGCAGAGTACAACATGAAGGAACTGGATGCCCTTGTGGGAAGAATCCTCAAGGAGAGCAAGAGTACGGAGAGCCTTCGACTGGCAGAGCTCATTCAAGCGCAGCTGACATCAGGGAAACAGGTGAAGAACCGGGGTGTCAAACACGCACCTTTTGTAGTCCTCATCGGCACAAAAGTGCCCGCAGTACTTGTTGAGGTCGGCTTTATCTCAAATCCAACGGAAGGCAAGAGACTTACGACAAAGGCATACCAGCGTCAGCTAGCAACAGCGATCGCCAAAGGGATCGAGCAATATATCAAAACCATTCCCTTAGCAGCTGCCAACCAATCGTGAATAAAGCAACCGTTTCGGTTCGAGATAGCCCCTATTCCGCCCTTAACGCTTCAATAGGCGAAAGCCGTGCTGCTTTGATTGCAGGATAAACCCCAAAAAAGATGCCAATGGTCGCTGAAAAGGCAATTGAGATAACCATCCATTGAACAGAGATCACAGCAGGCCACTCCGGAACAACCTTAGCAACCTTTACAGCGATATTCGCCATGCCCTGTCCGGCAAAGATGCCCAACCCAACACCGAGCAACCCACCGACACTACACATAAAAACGGATTCAGCCAAAAACTGAAATAGAATATCCCTACGTTTCGCTCCGACTGCTTTTCGCAAGCCAATTTCTCGTGTGCGTTCTGTAACGGACACTAACATCGTATTCATAATGCCGATTCCGCCGACAAGTAACGAAAATCCAGCAATGCTACCGAGCACGGTTTTGATAATCGAGCTTACTTTATCCAATTCCTCCATACTTCGGTGCATCTCCCAGATTTCAAAGAAATCGTCCCGATTCCGATGCCGCCTGCGTATGACTGTTTTAACTTCCTCCATCGCCTTTTCAACCAAGTCAACAGTTTTTGCCTGAACCGACATTGTCCGGATATGATCGGTTCCCTCAAATCGCTCCTGCATCGTTGTCAGTGGTATCAACAAACGATTATCAAGATTCCAGCTGCCGCCTCCAAAAGTGAGGGTCTGTCCACGTTGAGCCATCACACCCACAACGATGAACCGTTCTGCCATTCTACCTTCTCTTCAGCCCCCGTTTTCTCCATTCCAATCAAGGACAACTTTAATCTCCTTGCCAACTGGCTGCTGATCGCCGAATAACCGGATTGCTTCGTTGATGCCGAGAACACAGACTTTGGTTCTATTGACGCTATCTGCCTCTGAGATAAATCGTCCCCGCCCGATGCCCCAATTCATCCCAATTTCATAGTAGGGTGTGACGCCTATCACCTCCGTTCGTGTTTCCGATCCGTCTTCAGCTAACACAAGAATATTATAGTAATTGATGCGTGGCCAAGCCCCCGCAACGGAAGGACATTCGGCTTCAATTGCTAACACATCCTCATACTTAAAATATTCGCCGCTACGGTTACGCTCCCAACGTCCATCTTTCTCAATCCAATCATTGCGATACAGACGGAAGTGATTCGCGCCACCTAGCTTCTCAAGGTCTTCTAGCACCAATAATTTCGCACCGTCACCGATAGCGATCATTGCAAGCACAGAAGCCACACCCACGACAATCCCAAGCATCATCAAGAGGGAGCGCATCTTATTTGTGCGGAGGGCTGTGAGTCCAATAAAAAATCCTTCACTAAATTTCAAACTTACTTCATCCTTTCCCGTTCACTTCATTTTCAGCGTTGTTTTCTCATATCTCTGGATGTGCCAATAGCTAATTCATTCCGCACCGCCGTGCGAAACAGTCATATATCACGAAAATTATGGGAGGTAAGAACACCATCAATATAATCCACATAACGTCAACATAATTCACATAATCCTGTAAAATCCTCATTACCACGACTTACGCAAATTTAGCACGCGGAGCAAGTTTTTTTTATTTTTAACCCCCTAAATCCCCCTTATCAGGGGGACTTATGAACGCGCTGCGTAAGCCCTAATTACAAATCTTACAGATCAGAAAAACGCCCTCAGCAATTGGAAAGCTGAGGGCGGGTATGTTTTAATTCTCTCATGTTTCACGCTGCACGCTTCGTTACATCTCTGACAATACCTGACGGAATTCGTCGACTCCCATCTTTGCCGCTTCGATCAACCGCTCCGGGAGCGGATTGTCATGTATCCTCACAACCTCCAAGTTCGGCAAGTCTACCAGTTCTTTTGGTAAAGAACGCAGCTGGTTGTTGCTAACGCCGAGTTCTATCAGTTCTGTCATTTGACCAACCTCCGGCGGAATCTCAGTCAATTGATTGGAATACAGGGCGAGGTGTCGCAGATTTTTCAAACCACCAATCGTCGATGGCAACGTCCGGATCTGATTCCTTATCAGGTCCAACGTCTCAAGCCTCTCAAGATTGCCGATTTCGTCGGGCACTTCAGTCAACTGATTCGCTCCGAAGTACAGCTCTTCCATAGCAGTGAGTTCACCTATTGATTGCGGCAATGCTGAGAGCTCGCTGTCGCCCAGGCCTAGAACGCGAAGATTGGTTAAACCGCTGAGGTCGTCTGGTAACTTCTCTATCTGGTTGAGGTCTATTTCAGCGATTTCAAGCCGGTTCATCTGCCCAAAACTATCAGGTAGTTTCTGAAGTTGGTTTTTGTGGAGAATAATCACCCGCAACGCACCAAGACGGCTAAGATCCTCTGGCAACTCTGTAACTTGGCTATCAGTCAATTCTAGATGCCGTAAGCGCGACAGAGATACAATCTCGTCGGGTAACCTTTGAAGCTGGTTACTCACTATCAGGAGATTCTCCAATTCCTTCAATCGACCAATCTCCTTTGGGATAGTCTCAAGCGCACCCCAGGTCAACCAGAGCTCTTTCAACTGAGTCAGCGTCCACAACTCGCTGGGAATCGTTTTCAGCTTAGAGGGATTTTTTAGGTGAAGCAACATTGAGTTATCTTCACGACAGGCAGTAATTGTGCGCAAGTTTTCGCGCTGATAGTAGTTGCGTTCGTATGCATCTGAAATCATATTCTTTCTCCTTTGAGTTTTTATTTTCCTCAGTCCGAGACGAGTCCTGACAAAACTGCGGGCGTTGGAAAGCCATCGCTTGATAGTTCCTTCCGGCCTTCCCAAGTCCACCGCGATTTGTCTGATGGTCAAGCCTTCAACATAGAATAAACGGGCGGCTTCGGCTTGGTCGGGTGGTGCTTCAGACAGTACATTTAGCACCGAATCCAGCAATTCAGACTCAAGGCCACTGTGCCCTCTCTGCCTGTCGATTATGGGTTCAAGATCGCTGTGCGCCATCGGCTCCTCCCGACGCTGCGCCGACCCAAAGAAATCGTAGCACCGGTGCCTGGCAATCTGGAGTGCCCATGCGTCCCAGCGTTCCCAATCCCGCAGCTGCTTCAAGCCACGCCACACGTCCAACAGCACCTCTTGCAAGACATCTTCGGCGTAGGTTAGATCCGCTATTTCCGCTCTGACAAGTCTTAGAAGTCGTGTCTCAACGCGCTTTATCAAGGCTGCGAAGGCTTGGCCATCGCCCTCAATACTTTTTTTAATAAGTTCTGTATCTGGTATCTGATTCATTCTATTACCTCCTCCACTCTAATAGGCGTTGCCCAGAGGGAAAAGGTTCGCTTGACTAATTTTTTTTATCTCAGCAGGGTTGTGAGGCAATTTAGTGCCCCTGTAGGAGGGATCTCCGAATCCCGACCCTAGTGGAAATCTCTAACAGTTTGACCAAAACAGTACGCAATGCTATAATCATCCGCGTCCTAATTTATTAGAAAACGACTATATTGCGTCATCATGACGAAGGAGAAAATTGATGGGAACACTACACGGAATCATCCGAGACAGCGTTTCAGGTGAGCCGGTCGAAGCAAAGGTGCATGTGCTGACGAGCAGCGGCAATTTTGTCCATCCCGCTGATAGCATCTTAAAAGTGGGTCCTGGCGACCCATTCTTTTATAGCGCAGGCGAGTTTACGGTGGATGTCCCGCGCGGCTCAACCAATATTATCGTTGAACGGGGTACAGAGTATGAACCGCTACGGAAAGTGGTCTCAGCCCCTCAAAAAGGGCACGTTGATGTCGAATTGCAGCTCAAACGGTGGGCGGATCTCCCATCGCAGAATTGGTATCCGGGCAACACCCATCTCCACTATAGCGAGAACGAGATGCGTCCTGACGCTCGCCTGGATCTCGATCCAAAAGTCCATGACCTGAGCGTCACTGTGGTGAGCATCCTGCAACGACGTGAGTTGCCCTACGCTAGCAACAAATACCCTATCGGGTTTATGACGGACTACTCAACTGCACATCATCTGGTGGACTGTGGAGAGGAGAATCGGCACAACTACCGACGGGGCGGAATGGCTTACGGACATATCATGTTGCTGCGTATTCGCAATGTGGTTGAACCGGTCAGTCGCGGCGATCTCGTCAGCGATTTCGATCCAGATTACCCACCGCTCTGCTACGCCTGTGACGACGCAAAACGGCAAGGCGGCATCGTGTTATGGTGCCACAACGGGATTGGGATGGAGGCACCGGTCGCGGCAGCGTTGGGCAAGCTAGATGCCTTTAACCTCTTCGACCCATTTTGGATGGATCCAGAGTATGACATCTGGTATCATCTGCTCAACTGTGGCATCTCGCTGCCAGCATCAACCGGCACCGATTGGTTTATCTGCTCAAACAACCGCGTCTATGTCCAAACAGATCAGGAATTTACCTACGATAACTGGTTGCGGGGGCTGCAGGGAGGAAATACATTTATCACGAACGGTCCCGCGCTATTTCTAACTGTTGATGGCACAATGCCCGGCGGACAGATTAATTCTCCGAATGGAACGCCCCGCAAACTATCAGGAGTGATTTCGTGGAATTCCCACTATCCGATTAACCGCGTAGAGTTAATCCACAACGGCAGCGTCGCGCAACACAAAAATCTCAATGAAGCACCAGAACAGAACGGTGAGTGGAGATTTGACCTCGAGATCGAAGCCGATGGTTGGATCGCCGCACGCGCCTATGGCGACGCACGGGATAGTTTTGCACAGGCGATATACGCACATACCAGTCCAGTGCAAATCGGTACAGGCCGTCCCCCCGGCATTGCACAGGAGTCCGCAGCGTTCTTTGTCCGTTCAATTGACGATTCCATCGACTGGATCAGCCGAATCGGCAAGTTCACCAAAGATGAACAACGAGAGGAAATTCTGCACCTATTTCATGAAGGACGAAAAATCTATGCAGGTTTGACGGTAGGGCAATAGCGCGTTTACTTCCCAACAACGCTGTAGAAAATCGCATTGAACAGCAGCTTAAACGTTCCGTGCGACTGTGCCCGGTGCTGCGGTTTGAAGCCAAACAGAATCACATGCCCCTGTCCCAACTTGACATCCCAGAGCGCGCCCTTCTGACGAATCCGTTTCTCGCCCTCGATCCAGCCGCTCATGAGCGGATTGAAGTCGGGATAAGCCGCAACCCTTTTTCCACCTCGCGCCTCAAACGCTGGTCCCGATTTGAAAAAGATCGCCATCTCACGCTCCAAACCGTAACCGATTGGATGACTCGTTTCAACGAAAATACGCAGCAGCGAGCCGGGGCAGAAAAACTGCGACCCAGCCGATTTCTGCAAATTCAATTGATTCGATTCCAAGGCGTTAGTGATTTCCAATCCAAAATGTTTCATTGGCAACTCTGTCGCCCAGTTCAAACAGATAAGCGTGCCGCCACGCTCAACAAAGGTGCGGAGATTCGCTGCACCCTCCAACCCAATACCGCCCACATACTCAAGCGGAAGACTGCCTTCTGCGTGGCCCGCAATCATTCTCGACGCTCTCATATCTGGCAGGATGATCGCATCATACCACTCAGCTAGATCTCCTGCGCGGATCTCCGCATCTGTCAAATTACGGTAGGGAAACTCATGTGCCTCTAGCACCCACCGAGTCCACCCTTCATCCATGTTTGCGACCCACGGTTTATAGAGCCCCAAGCGCGGCTGTCTCAACTCCACTTTGGGGTCTACGAAACGTTGATTGAGCGCGTAGATTTCAATCCCAAGCGATTCGGCAAAATCGCGCAATTCGGCGGAATCGCTCCCCGGTATTCGGTCTGATTTAAGGACAATCGTCCCACGGGGCAGGCCCAAATCCTTCCACACGGTCTCTTTCTGCTGCTGATAGATTGTATATCCGCCTTTTCGGAGTAACCGATTCAGTGCTACGGTTTCTAAGTTCGTTTGATTTCTGAAAACGTAGACAACCGCATCTTGGAAAGCAACGTCATCAGTGTGGAGTTTGCCCACCATTTTCGGAATTTCCTCAACGAGCGTTAAGTCCGTTTCAAACGCATTGACCGCCTTGATGACTTTGACACCCATCTGCAGCGGCAACGTCCAGCCCGCGATGTCATACGGACGCTCCGGTGGTGCACCGGGGACCGGGATCCGTCGAGGATAGTATTGCACCTCAAGAAGATCTTTGGCGTGTGCTCGAAACGGCTGCGCCATCAATACCACGTAGGTCCCCGCAGGATATTCGACACCATCCACCGTGAAATCCGCGTCTGCCCGATGGATCTTCACGCCACCACGCTGTAAAATCTCTAACATCTTGAGTGCAGTATCCATATCCCGCTGATCTGTCGGCACCAAGAATGCCCGTGGCGGTTCCTGCTCACCCTTTTCCACAGCGTCCAATCCCATCTTATAAAAATTGGTCAGAAACATCTCTCTCTGTCTCGCAACGATCGATAGGATTGAATATGCCGCCGCTTCCTCATATTCGATAATGTCGCGCATCCGCCACCAACCGCCGGGCCACGGTTCAGGAAAGTTGGTCTGCTGTGCATATTCGCTCAACCCCCGTCGATGCCCCCTCAAACTCGACTTCGGCTGAAAAACAGGTGAGGCAATGTTGACGCTTGCAGCCTCTGTCAAAATACCGATCATGTTATGCCGATACGGCACCGTGCGAAAACCACCGTGCCACCACGTATCGTATACCGCATTTGACAGCACACCCGTGAATCCCTGCGATGTGAGATCCAGTGCCATCTGTGCACCGATTAGGGCAAGTTCACGCTGTAACAGCGGCGGGATATTCGGGTTGACGGGATGAAAATAGGGCGGAATCACGAACCGCGCCCCCCGGTTCCCCATCTGATGCACATCGTAAACCACCTGAGGAAACCACTCCTCGTAGAGTATCTGGGTCACTAACTGCGTCTCGATCTGCGTTAGCATGAACCAATCTCGGTTGTTATCGTGTCCGGTGTATTTGTGGTAGAGCCAAGGCATCCGTGCACCCTCATAAGGTGTATTGACGGTGCGCTCATACCAATCAACCACCATGTTCAACCCATCAGGGTTTGCGGACGGAATCAACAAGACGATGGTGTTTTCCAGAATCTCGTTGACCTTCGGTGTGTTCTCCGTTGCTAGTTGATAAGCCAACTCCATCGACATCTGAGACGATGCGACCTCCGTTGAATGGATGTTGCAGCTAATCATGACGACCGCTTTTCCCTCTTGCGTCAGCCGCTCCAACTCCGTCAAGTCGTGTTCCTGTGGATTAGCAAGTTTTTGCTGGATCGCTTTGTAGCGGTCGAGCTTCGCCAAATTTTCCGGCGAAGATATCAGGACCAGCACAAAATCGAGTCCCTCAGTCGTTTTACCACGCTCCTCCAAGATCACTCGATCCGAACTCGCAGCTAAGGATCGCAGATACCCGGTGATAGTCTCCCAACGCGCCAACTTGTAATCCGCACCCACGGGGAAGCCAATCGCTTCCTCCGGGCTGATAATCTGCGCGCTCGCCGAACCCGCTATCAGTAGTAAGCTAAAAATCCCGATGAAAATAGCACAATATCTTTGGCGCAAGATCCGTTCCCTTCCCAAAATCATAAGATAAATCGTACTTCCAAAAGCAGCAACCGTCCGCAGAATTCACCTATAAACACCGTCAACATCGCGATGTAGAGGAATCCCGTTGCAGCGCGTGTCGCCCCAACAACATCCCGCTGCGTTGACTTATCACGCAGACAATCCCAAATTATGATATACAGCAGCGCGGATCCACCAAATCCAATAAGAAGCCGCAACCAAAACGCAACCTGATGAAAAAAATTGAATGGACTCACAACCGCCGCCTGCCACCGAAGAAACACATTCAGTCCGAAAAATGCGATTGACAAAAGCAGCGACACCAAGAAGATCTGATTGAACCGTTTCAGGTGGATGACGGGCAGGTTGGGAGTCACCAGATACCAATGTCCAAACCACATCCCGCTATTCACAGCCCCCAATAAAATAGCGGAAACAAGAAATTGTGCAGACAACAGAAATTTGCCAGCAGGAATGTCAATCAACTCCCCATACGACTGTGCACCGTACACAGTCCAGATCACGCCGCAAATCGTACCTGCAATTAATAAGAGGCGGTTAATCAGAGACTGTTTCAACCACAGACTTATCGTATACAAAAGGAGCAGCGCACAGAAGACAAGCACAAAAACGGAATCGTGCCCCTCCCATGTGAGGAAGAAATTGCCGAAACTGATAGAATTGCCATTAATCGCCAAGTTCGCACAACGCGCAAATACCATCACGAGCAGATAAATCAACCCCATGAGTCGGTAAAATCCGCGTCCCACCAAGTCTTTGGGAATAATCAACAGCAGTGCAAGACCGCCGACCGCCAGTTGGCTGAAAACAATATAAAAGATAAGAAGCATTCCAGTTCGCTCCCCGCACCCAATATCTGAACCGTGAAACCTAATGTGTAAAAAGAAAAACCCATTGTAGTCATAAGACCACAATGGGTTTGTGTAGGTTGAAAAAAAACTGAGGATTAGAGAATTTCTACGACTGCATTGACAGCTTCCAACTTACCCTTAATCTCCTCAGCCTCCTCTTTACTAACGCCTTCCTTAATAACGTTAGGCGCAGACTCAACTGCTTCTTTGGCTTCTTTAAGTCCGAGTCCGGTGACTGCACGCACCTCTTTGATTACCGGAATCTTATTCGGTCCAATCTCTTTCAACTGGACATCAAACTCGGTCTGCTCTTCTTCCGCAGGCGCGTCCTCAGCCGCGGCACCTTCTGCGACTCCTGGCACCGCACCGGCTGCTACCATCATTGGTGCAGCAGCGGCAGCACTCACCCCAAACTTATCCTCAAGTGCCTTTACCAACTCGGAAAGTTCTAAAACCGTCATATTACTAATCTCATCAATTAGTTTTTCAACATCAGCCATTGTTTCGTTCCTTTCTTGGAAAAAAATAGAGTCCATCAGCATTCGACCTTTATCCGATTGCTGAAGACCATGTTTAACCTAAGTCAAGCTGATTCAGCTGCTTTCTTCTGATCAGCGACTGCCTGTAATACCGTCGTCACTTGACGAAGTGAACCATTCAAAACATTAACAAGTCCAGTCAACGGAGAACCTTGGTGTAAGACATTAACGAACCCAGAAATGGGAGCCTTCAGACCGCCAACAGCCGTAGCAATCAGTTGTTCCTTTGATGGCATATCAACTAACTTTTCAGCCGCTGCGCCGTCAATCGCTCTCTTGCCAAGTATCCCGCCCTTAATCTTCAGATTTTCATGGTCGCCGCTAAAATCCTTTAAGATCTTTGCAGATGCAGCCGGATCGTTGCTCAATGCAACGGCGGTTGTTCCCTGAAGGTAAGGTGCTAAACCTTCAATCCCGAACTCCTCAGCGACAACATTGATAAGTGTATTCTTATAAACCTTATATTGGACTTCCGCCTCACGACACTTATCGCGCAACTCGGTAATCTCCTCAACAGTCAATCCTTGATATTCTGTTAGGAGGATAACTTCCGAGCTCTGGAAATCCTCTCGAATGCGTTCTACCTGTTGGATATTTTTCTCGTTAGGCATTCGATGCCCTCTCCCTTCAATCAATCATTCTCACCAGACACGCAAAAAAAAACCTCCTGTCGTATAGGAGGCTTTATTTCCACATTTATGGAACATACCCACCAATCTCTGTCAATCCTGGCACACAAGCAGAAATTGGCACGTATCAAGTCCGCCTCGGTAGGCTGAATACTCATTTAAGCAAAATTGCGCCCACTGTCTACGACGACACCCAAAGTCGATATGATGTATTTATAGTGAATTCAAAAAATAAATAGACATTAAAAGTAGAAGTTTTTTGTACCATCCCGATTTTATCGGGATGATCCCAAACCGCAAACTAACAGTTCGCGCTACAGTGTCTCATTAATTCTGAGATCCACTATCATTTAGCTAAACTGCGCCGGCTCCAGACGAATTCCAACGCCCATCGTTGATGAAATAGCAATAGTCTTCAAATATCTGCCTTTGATAGAAGACGGACGCGCCCGCACCAAGGCACCCATCACCGCTTCAATGTTCTCTTTGATCTGATTTTCATCAAATGAAGCCCTGCCAACAGGAGCTTGAATCACGCCAGATTGTTTCTCGACCCGATACTCAATCTGTCCAGCCTTAATAGTACGAATGGTCTCCGCTACATCCATCGTAACAGTTCCCGTTTTCGCATTGGGCATTAAGCCTCTCGGTCCGAGAATACGCCCCAACTTCGGCATGATTGTCCGCATCAAGTCAGGTGTCGCAATTGTCGTGTCAAAGTCCATCCAACCATCGACAATCTTTTCGACGAGATCCTCCGCACCAACCGCATCAGCACCTGCTTCTTCTGCCTCTCGCGCCTTATCCCCTTGCGCGAAAACCGCAACCCGTATCTCCTGACCGGTGCCATGTGGCAAAGAAACAGTGCCACGGATATTCTGATCCGCATGACGGGGATCCACACCAAGATGGACCGCCAAATCTACCGTCTCTTCAAACTTTGCTGACGCAGACTTCTTTAATAATTGCACACCTTCATCAAGATCGTATAACTTCATGCGATCAACCAATTGCGCGCCTTCGCTGTATCTTTTTCCTCTTTTGCCCATTCATATTCTCCTCTGCAACTATTAATCGACAGTAATTCCCATGCTCCGTGCAGTTCCTGCAACCATTCGCATCGCAGACTCCAAACTGGTTGTATTCAGATCTGGCAACTTCGTTTGCGCTATCTCTTCAACCTGTGCCGGCGTTACGGAAGCAACCTTATTTCGGTGCGGTTCGCCGGACCCTTTTGCCAACTTCGCTGCCTCTTTCAACAACACCGCTGTCGGCGGCGATTTAACATCGAAAGTAAACGAACGATCTGCGTAACAGGTAACAATAGTCGTAACCACCAATCCCTGTTGATCCTGCGTCCGACCATTAAAGGATTTGATAAATTCCGGGATATTAATCATATAAGGGGCAAGACTCGGACCCACTGGTGGGTTGGGTGTCGCCTGCCCGGATATCAGTTGAAGTTTAACAACCCCGGCAATCTTCTTAGCCATCTATATCTCCTTAATTCTATATCTTTTCTACCTGGAAATGATCCAACTCAATCGGTGTAGATCTGCCTAAGATAGAAATCGTCAAATGTAGGCGTTGTCTATCCTCGTCAATCCCGTTAATCTCCGCCGGAAATTCCTTAAACGGACCATCAATCACACGGACCTTATCGCCAATAGCGTGCTCCACCATAGGAGCCGCCGGCTTTTTCTCCTCATCCGTCGACAGATCCAGAATGTGTTGAACCTCTTCCTCAGTAAGCGGGGCGATAATATCCATAACACTCGGCGTATCTTGGATGAGATGCCAACTCTGCTGGCTCGCCTCGTTTGGAGCATCTGCGCGAAGTTCGTGTGCTGTCTGGACGAGGAGGTATCCGGGGTAAGATGGACGCTCAAACGTCCGTTTCTTGCCATTTTTAATCTCTACAACCTCTTTGGTTGGAACAATTACTTGGCGAACTTCCTCATCTAACCTCAACGCTCGCGCCCGCTGCTCAAGGTTGAGTTTGACTTTCTTTTCATGCCCAGAATAGATATGAAGAATATACCAAAAACCGTCCATAGCGCACCTATATTTGAAATCAGTTAAAATTGTCTGTGGACTAACCGGTCCGAAGGAACAAACTACGTAACAGCGCGAATCCAAACCCTGAAGCCGAGTAGTCGAGGGCAAAATAGGCAACAGCCACAACTATCAGTGGAATTAGGGAAACTAAGAACGCAATATGCCATCTCGGCGTAAAGCGTCTCGCAATCATAGTTATACACACAATAATTGCGATCAGCAAAATGATACCGTGGATAGAAACCCAGCCGGGATATTCCGTATTGCCGTCAACTATCCAGAGGAAAACCCCCAGAATTGCACAAGCCACAATTACCACAAGTGTGTTGCCTTGAACTTCCTTCCGGTCCGGCTTGGAGACTTTATCCCATTCAGCCCGAATATCTCGAATAAATGTTTTTATACGTGTTATCATAAGTTTTCAAAAGTAAAAAGGACAGGCCAGGAGGGATTCGAACCTCCAACATTCGGTTTTGGAGACCGACGCTCTAGCCGTTCGAGCTACTGGCCTGCAAGACAAAAATACTATCGAATCTCCTTGTGCGACGTGTGCTTACGACAATAGCGACAATATTTCTTTAACTCAAAACGCTCTTGCTGCGTCCTTTTGTTTCTGGTCGTCGCATAATTTCGCTGCTTGCAATCATCACACGCCAACGTCACAATATCTCTTGGCATAATATTCACTCAATTTCGTGTCAAAAAACAGGATGGAGCCGACGACCGGGATTGAACCGGTGACCTCGTCCTTACCAAGGACGCGCTCTACCTACTGAGCTACGTCGGCATAACTCGGAAACACACGATCGGCAGCAAAACCGAAAAGCGGGAGACGGGACTTGAACCCGCGACAATTGGCTTGGAAGGCCAATGCTCTACCAGCTGAGCTACTCCCGCGTTTTGCTTGGGACGCCACAGGAACACGTCTCCGACGCTTTGGTATGATGGGCGGAGAAGGATTTGAACCTCCGCAGGCTTAGCCAACAGATTTACAGTCTGCTCCCGTTGACCACTTGGGTATCCGCCCACTTGAATGAAAGCTGGCGAGAGGACTTGAACCCCCGACTAAGTGATTACAAATCACTCGCTCTACCAACTGAGCTACGCCAGCAAACGCAACGGTGAATTATACATGCCAGCTTTCAAATTGTCAAGCAGAAATTTGCAACGGCAGGAATTACCCTTTTAATTCCAGTAGGGAACGCAGATCTGCGTTCCCTACTACACGTAGGTCGGGCATCCCCGATAAAATCGGAATTTCGCTTACGCTCAACTTCTCCGATCCATACGACATAGCTGCTTCACTCAGAGACAGAAGAAAAAATGGGATGCGAACGGAGGCGATCAAATACACGCTCCTCCCTTGCCAGCACCCGCATCCGTCCATCAAGCTCAATCGCTCTCTGAAGCGAATCAATTGATTTCTGATCCTCTTTCTTTAGGGCATAGGCACAAGCCAAGTTATAGTGGAGGTGCGCGACATCCGGAGAGATCTGAATTGCTGACTCACAAGATTCGATCGCCAAATCTGGTAAGTCCTGTTTTAGGTAAGCCGTCGCTAGATTGATATAAGCCCCTACCGCATCTGGACTCATCTCAAGTGTTTTCTGGAAGGCGGCGATGGCAGGCGCGTATTCCTCTTTACGCAGATAGGCTTGACCGAGGTTATTATACGCCGAGGGTGCTTCAGCAAAAAAGATTGTCCGCTCTTTGTTCCGGATCGCTTTGGTATACGCCTCAACGGCTTGATCTAATTCGCTATTCCTCAGATGAAAAAAACCCTTGCGCGAATGGTCATTAAACTGGCTCTGATGGTGCCAAACCCAAATAAACAGCACTGTCACGATGAGGCAAAACGTCATGCTTATTTTTCTGATCATTTTCTATAATTTCTGAGAATCAAGATGGAAGATGCGCGTTACCACATCCCATTACTCCCCCTCCCGTCGGGGATGTACTAAAGTTTCGCCATCCGCCTCGATTAGCGGTCGATGGTAGATATAGGGTGGTTCCAGCACCGCCTGTTGGGCTTCGGTCAGTTCGGAAACCCACTCCGGTAAGTGCGTCTCGTAAATCCCACCGGCATAATGGAGATACTTAGGGGTGTAGCGATAGAGCACCGTGCGTCGCTCCCCTTCTCCCCTCCACGGGAGGGTTCCGTGGGTGGTTGCCTCGTTGAAGATTACCAGATCGCCCGCCGAGAGGGGAATGTGATAGACAACTTCCTCGTTGGCTTCTAACGTCAGAATATCATCCGGACAGGACAAATTGGCTTTGTGGCTGCCGGGTATCACGCACAGGCCGCCATCGCCGGGATTCACATCGGTCAAGGAATATTGGCAAACGATTAGCCCGCAACGCATTGTCCCGTTTTGGTAGGCGTAGAAGCGGGAGCCGTTGAAAGTGGCATTGCCCGAACCGTGCAGTTTTAATCCTTCGCAGCCGGCTGTGGAGTTCAGGACATCGACACCGTGGTCTAGCTTCCAACCGCGGCCCATCAAGGTATTGAGATACGGGATGAGCTTGGGGTGGGCTAACAGGTCGCGGAAGGGCTGACACCAGGGTGGCTGCCACGTCAACATGCCGCTGTAGTGCCGAAATGGACTGAACCGCCCCTCAAGGGGTCTTCCCTGCCATTGTCCACTAAGGGCATTCGGCTCCCCGTATTCTCCACGTTTGTCCAAGTTGGCATCGAGGGACTCGTTTAGGGTTTTTACCTCGACGGTCGAAAGAAAACCTCTGACCAAGAGAAAACCTTGGAGATCGAACAGGTATTTTTCTCGTTCTCCCATGGTTGGGTATTGTTCTTGCGTGTTCATGGTCACAACCTCTCGTTTAGTGTATGCTCGTAGCTGCTGTCCGATTCCTAGATGCGCATGGCTAGCCGGTTACACTGACTCGAACAACCGCAACCAATCCTCAAGGTTATTCGCCACAGATGCCGGTTGTGCTTCGCTTCTTGCGATAAAACCCGGCACCCCATCGCGCCCGGTAGGCATTCGAGGGTCGCTATAGCGTATATCCATGCTCCAGCGGATGTGATCGGAGTGGTTCGGGACCGAGCGATGAATGGTTTTGTGCTGGATAAGCAACACACCACCCAATGGGACCGGACACTGCACCTGCTCACCATCGGGCAACGCCCCATCGACAATCCCCTTAAAATTACGCCCCGGTCCAAGCCCTGTAACATGGTTAATCAGTGGCACTTTGTGGCTACCCGCAATCACTTCCATGCAACCGTTCTCCACCGTTGCATCCACAAGCGGAATCCAAAAGTTGACCATGAAAGTCTCTGAGGCATCCGGTTGTAAGTACCCCAAGTCTTGGTGCCAAGGAACCACGGAGGTATCCTGATTGGGCAGTTTCGGACGGATATTGAACTGGGGATGTGCCAAAATTTCTGGACCAATCAGCGATTCAACAATATCCAAGATAGCCGGGTGCGTCTGCACGGCGAACATACCCTCTGTCTTCAGTTTACCGTGCAATCCCTCGAATAAGGTATCAGCAAATGAGGTATCAGACGGATCCGCGACAGACTCCACAATCCGCGCCAAGCGTCGCTCGAAAGGCTCATCTTCAAATAGCTCAGACAACTCTCCCCGCGCTTGCGCTTTTCGGGCGTTCTGGGCAACCGTCTCATTTAACTCCGAAATCAGTTGCCGCAGATCCTCGACAGGGATTACATCCTCTACCAAGAGGTAGCCCTGATCCTTATAAAACGCAATCTGTTCAGAATTTAATCCACCCATAAAGTATATCCTCCGTAAGAGTGTGAAACGTGATGTCCCGTTCCGAGGATCCCGATTAATCGGGACGTGAAACGTAAAAACCATTTGTTCATTAGTTCATTGGCTCAGTGGTGTCCAATCTATAGGACTCATAAAACAGAAAGGACAATACGATAATAGAAACCGAGTTTTCAAAAAAAAACTCGGTTTCTATTGACTGTCAACTTATTGCGTGGGCGCACGTTTCACGCCTCACTCCGCCAACCACGTCCGCCCAAATGCCAAAACGCCCCCCGATCCAATCTCCATTCCACGGACCTTGGGCTGACACAAAAAACTGGAAGGCAGAAGATAAAGCGGAATAAGAGAACCAGATTGACCGATGTCCAAAGATGCAATATCGCTATCTGGTGCAATCGGCATGGATAGCAAAGCAAGGGTCGGCGCGTCCGCCCTGAATCCTCCCCGCAATGTCTCGGCATCCGCCGCTTGAATCTCTACCTCCAACCCAATCTGAGAAAGAGAGTCACGTTCCAACCATCTCGCAATCGCATTGCCCGTATTGTCCGGCAACTGTGCATAGACCAAATTGAGCGAACCACGCCAGTCCGCATGTTTCATTCGTCTGCCCGCCTTTACACGATCGTAGGGAAACGCAAAAGGAACGAATACCATTTTGGAAGGATTTTCACCGTATTGTAAACGTAAGAGCGTGTCCGGGTCAACCGCATATCTGAGCACGTTGTACCAAGTCGGAACAGGCGAGGTTCGCAATGACTTGGAAATCTCGATCGTATCAGGAAGGCGAAGATATACAAGCGTTGCCGCATCTGTTCGGATTAAAATGTCATCAAGCCCTTTACGCTGCCGTCTTTCCACCTCCGTAACAGGAAGTGGCAAAGCATCTAACACTCCCGATTCAAACTCAAACAGGGCTTCATCTAAATTTGCATAATAGCGGAAAGTCAGTTTCTCCAAATAGGGTCTGCCCCAAAGGTAATCCGAGTTCGATGTCAATTGCACTTCTGTCCTAGTGAAGGACTCCAAGCGAAACTGTCCCGTACCAATCGGCTGCGAATCGCCTCGCGTCGTCACCCACGCTGCAGGCGAGGTCAGTTTCTCCAGAAAGTCCGGATCGCCGTCGCGCAGTGTAATCTGGACGCGGAAATCATCAAGGACGAGAATCCCCACAATCTGTGTCACCACTCCGCTTCGATAGACTGCGGCTCCCCGAATCTGCGAGAGGGGTTGCGGCGAAACCAGCCACACCCCCTCTCGCACAAACCGCTCCCAAGCCAATTTCACATCGGTCGCTGTCACCGGTTTACCGTTATGAAACGTTATCCCTTGCGCGATTGCAAATGTCCAGACGCGGTAGTCATCAGAATGATTCCAACTCTGTGCAATTGCAGGGCTAATCCGTCCGAAGCGATCCCGTTTCACCAATCCTTCATACAGGTTTGACGCAACCTGCAACTCCGCAAAGTTGAGATAGTTGACCGCATCAAGCGTTGTTACTGGTTGAAAAATTGCCCCCTGCAATGTACCACCAAATCTTGGCGGCGGCGCGGATTCAGCCGTGACGGTTATCCAACAAAACAACACCCCACAAAGAGCGAGTAGGCAAGTCTTTCCAATCCGATCTTTTTTCTCCCTTTCCACACTATCTCTCCTAATATCGCCCAAGGCACCATCTATGAAAAATCCATCAGTTTTCTCGAATGAACTAATGAACTCTCCCGTTATGCTGTCTCCGACATCTCATCTAGGCTCTTTAACAACGCATCCATCTCAATTTGTAAGTCTTTCAAGGCTCTAGAAACATCATCACTCTCAAGTTGAGCATTACTTACCTCCGTCGTCCGGATCCGAATGATTTTGGCATGTGTGTTATCAAGCGACACGCGAATCGTCATTAACCGGGCACTGATCTGCTCCCTTAATTCCTCAAGCCGCCCATGATTTTCAATCCGTTCTTCGAGTGTGCGTAATGCCTCCTCATATTGAGCATACACCGCAGCGTTGGGCGATTCTGCTAATTTTCTGGTGATTTCTGTCTTCTCGGTGTGCAGCGTCTGCATACTCGTTGTTTCTAAGTAGTCGTCAATCTGTTGTAGGCGGTGACTCAGATGGGCAGCTTTCGCAAAAACATTATCAATGTGCTCAATCGAACCCTCCAACAGCGATTTAACACTATCGTCGGTAGAATGAATTTGCTCAAAAATTTGGTTGCGGATGTCACGAATTCGTGAGACAGGACCAATATATTTCGCTTTGAGTTTGAAGGGATAGTCCTGCCACGGTTCGAGTACCTCCTGTTGGAAGGCTTCCTCCGGCTTGAAGATGTCACGATAGGCAATAACTTGGATACAGACAGCAAGCGGAACCGTGATAAACAGCCCGAAGCCAAATCCTAAAACACCTAGACATGACACAAGAGGAACGATCAGCCCATATAGCCAAAATCGCGCACAGTTCTTCCATGTAAACACAACTTTGAATGCAGTCCCAAAAGCGGAGCCAACAGCCTTGCGCTCATCGATCAATAACGGAAAGGCCAACATCGAAATCGCCCAGAGCAGTGGCACCACCAAGATGCCAATCGCAGTTGTAGCTAGCACAATAAATGCGATCAGGGATAACCACCACAGGAATAACGCGCCCCAATATCGGCGAAATCCCTTAAAAATATCACGAATCCGCGCTTTTTCTCCACGCATCGCTTTCAACGCCATATAATACAAGCCTGCATAGAATGGGGCAGCGAAAAACAGAAAAGCTGGTGGGATAAAAATTAATGTCCCAAGCAAACCCGCAAAGAAAAAGGGGAACGGAGACCGGCCCGCATGAAACGGCGTATCAAAAAACAGGGGAGGCCCACCCCCGCTAAACGGAATAGCAAAAAATAGAAGAGCCGGCGGGATACAAATTAACGCGCCAAGCAAACTCGCAAAGAAAAAGAGGAACGGATGCCGCTTGTACAGCTTCCAGCCCTCGGTAAACCACTGTTCAATCGTAACTATCGGTTGACTTGACATCTCTAATTTCTCCTATCGTTTTATGCGCCCGGAATCAAAGTCCAATTTAACAATAGAATCAGATTGCAAGATATTCGCCATTTCTATAGTATTAGGCATACTCCGTATGCCGTGATCTCTGCATGAAGAGTGCGATATAGCATTCGCCAATTTAATGAATCAATCAACGAATGAACTAGTGAACCAAGGTCCTAACGAACCCTTTGACCCCCCTGGAACACCGCCACAACACGACTAAAAGCCGAAACATCAACCGTTGGATCGCCATCAAAGGCAGCAAGATCCGCAACCCTACCCGGCGCAATAACGCCAATCTCGCCGTCCATGCCGATCGCCTCTGCGGAGATGCTAGTAGCAGAAACAAGCACCTCAGCAGGGGTAAAGCCAACACGAACCAGTAACTGTAAATCGTAATCTATATGCCCGAAAGCGAGATCCCCAACGCCGGAGTCCGTCCCCGGCACAATTCGGTCCCGCATACCGTAGTCCAACATGCGCCGCATCACATCCAACCGCACCTCCGCCCGCTCCTCAAGTCGATTCAGATCCGCTTCACCTTCAGGGGAGATTGTACCCGCCTCCCGTTCCGCTGTGAGCCTGACAATCTCAGGATAGCCTGTCCATGCTTGAAGCGTTGGACTGATCCAGATCCCCGATTCCGCCATCATCTCAGCAACCTTCGGATCGAAACGGAGTTGGTCATCTGGATCGAGAAATTCCGCATGCTCCATCAGATCAATACCTGCTTCAACCGCTCGCACCATCGACTCCTTCGCGCGACAATGTGCTGCCGTCAAACGATGAAAGTGGTGCGCCTCGTGGACAATGGCGTGAAGCTCTTCAACCGTATAACTCGCACGGCCGGGAATCGTGCCTGCGGTGCCACCTCCAGAAGCCATAATCTTGATGTAGTCCGCGCCTTCGTGCACCAAGCGACGGACGGAACGACGCACCTCTGCTTCGCCGTCGGCAACCTCATTGCACATGTGGAAATGCCCGCCGGTACAGGTGATAGGCCGCCCACTCACCAGCATACGCGGTCCCGGGATATATCCGCGTCCAAGCCCCTCCTTAATCGTAAATCCCACCCGGTTCCGCGCACCGTGTTCTCGGATCGTGGTAATACCGGCAGCGAGATGACGTTGCAGATTCATCGCCCCGGTGAGCACCATCATCTCATCGGTTTCAGAAAACATCTCAACGTAGCTACGTCCATCACCCGCCAGACTCAGATGGGTATGTCCATCAATTAGACCGGGAGTCACACACGCACGACTCAAGTCGATCTGCTCGGTGTCCCGTGGTGCCTGCCGCCGAATCTCCCGCCGCGGCCCGACCGCAGCGATACGATCGCCCGTCACCAGAATCGCCTGATCCGCTATGGATTCCCCACCAAGACCGTCTGCTAATAGACCTGCCAGAATAAGTTTTGAATTCGACTGTGCCATACCTTCCTCCACTTCATTTCACAGGAGACATAGGTTCTCGCGTGTCTCCCACAAGTAGCCAAGCCTTCATTACAGCGGGCCGATGTTTCCCTGAACCCATGAATGACTCCGAATGTGCTCCCCACTTATCCAATATGCTATAATAGCCTAGACTACGGAGCGATTTCCTCATAACCATATTCCCGTTTGTCAACCGAAGTCATCTCGACTTCCCCTTGACCCGGGACGGTCATCATCATTTTGGTTGTGCGTTCTACCGTTTCTGAATAAATCAGCATGGTGGTGGGATCGATGATACGTTTACCCTTTCCTGCTATTTTCGTGCTAGATACGCTCGGTGCTGCTTCCATGTCAGCCATTTCGGCGAGGTCCTCCCACATGTCGCCCATCAAATTTTTCAGTTCCTCAGCATCAGTGTTGAAGGAGAATTCAAGACGTACGCAATCAATATCGTCAAACTTCACCTGTTCAGCCAATCTGGTTACGGAGTAGAATGCCATCGTCCCACCTATGGGCAAGGGTGTTTCCTCTACACCCGCCCAAACATCACCTATTTCCGCATCCATTCCCACAAATGAACCAATTCTCGCATCCCATTCCTGAGTGGCACCATTGATGAATGTCTCCTCACTGAGAAGCGCGGCAACCGTTGGCGGGAATCCGGCGGGCAGTGATGCTTTGAGTTTCTCAATAGTTCCCTCAAAGCCACGTATTTTGACTAGTTGGCCGTCAGCGTCCAATTCGTATGTCACAGTTATGTTCTGGAGAAAAGATAGGATAGGGTCTTCAACTGGCTTACCATCCTGCGCCATCGTAACTGAGATAGGCATAGAGGTAACTGAGTAGCCCCCCGGCGTTTTGTCAATCGTAACTTTTGTTTTCACTTCGCTTACACGTGTCCGTTTACCGAGTGCACCCATTTCTGATATTTGCGTGTTCTTATAGGTTGATACATACGCCGGAAAGTCGTCCGGCGGATTGAACCGAAAATGAATCTCCTGTGCCGTCGCCGAGGCAACTATCCCCCAGCAACACACAATAAAAAGGAAGCTCAGCACAACTATACTTGGTGATTTTGAACACATCAATTTTCTCCTTATTATTCAGTTAGAATCGTAGTACCGGGTCGCAACGAAACGAAGATTCCCGTCTCCTATTTTAAGACAACCATTTTCCGCATTCCAGAATAATCACCTGCTACCGGCTCTAGCTGAGAGGCTTGGAGTCCATTGCTACGGTCAGAGTTGAAAGTAGTCCGCAACTGGTAAAAATAGATTCCACTTCCGACCAACTCGCCTAAGCCGTTACGTCTGTCCCAATACGCTGCCCGTGTGGAAGCACTGTAGATGCCCACAGCCTTATACCCCAAATCCAATTGACGCACGAGCGCACCCTCTATGTCGTAGATGGCGAGCGTTACAGCCGCATCATCGGTAAGGTGATACGGAATCCAAGTCTCTATGCTAAATGGATTGGGATAGTTGGGTAACAGGACAGTTTTCTTTGGAACTAACGCGACCTGAAGTTGTGCAAGGAAGATAATTCCTCTTTTTAACATTGCATCCGTGAGGTCCAATCCCTGTGCTTGAGCGAGCCAACCTTGGACATCGGCAAGAGTGAGCATTGCAAGTTCCTGTGAATCCACTGATAGCACTACCTCAGTGTTGCCTATCCCACCGGCGACCAGCACCAAATCTGTGATATCCACCAAACCATCCTCGTTGACATCCGCATTATCCTGTCCTTTCAGCCCAAAACTTGAGCCAACCAGCACCAAATCTAAAATGTCGACCACACCATCCTGATTGACATCCCCCACTATTTGTGGTGCTTCAATGGGAGAAGGGCTCATCTCCCACAGAAGCACCGTGCCATCGCCACTCCCACTGGCAAGCGTTTTACCATCCGGACTGAACGCCACGCTATTGACCTCCTCCGTATGTCCAGTGAACGTGCGTTGGTGTTGCCCAGTCATGGCATCCCACAAGCGGACGGTATTGTCCCTAAAACTCGCACCACTAGCGAGTGTTTTGCCATCCGGACTAAACGCGACGCTAATGACCCAATCCGTATGCCCAGTAAGAGTATCTTTCTGTTGACCGGTGACCACGTCCCACAAACGGAGGGTATTTTCATAATCAGTTCCATTCGCGAGTGTTTTGCCATCCGGACTGAATGCGATGCTATTGACCGAATTCGTATTAGTGAGGGTAAATTTGTGTTGACCCGTTGCAGTATCCCACAAACGGATGGTCATGTCCTCGCCCCCACTAGCGAGCGTTTTGCCATCCGGACTGAACACCACGCTCTTGACTGAATCTGTATGCCCGGCGAGCGTGTGTTTGTGTTGACCGGTGCCCACATCCCACAGCCAGATGGTTTGCTCATCCCCCCCACCAGCAAGCGTTTTGCCATCCGGACTGAACGCTAGCTTAGCCCAATTACCGTACGACGTATGTCCGGTGAGAGCAACCTTGCGTTGACCGGTAACTACATCCCACAGGAGGATATTATCGTCAAAACTTCCACCGGCGAGCGTTTTGCCATCCGGACTGAACGCTACACTATTGACCACGCGCGTATATACGGCGAAAGTACCCCTGTGTTGACCGGTGACCGTATCCCACAGAAGGACAATATTGCTCGGAGAGCCCATGCCACTAGCGAGCGTTTTGCCATCTGGACTGAACGCTACGCCACCTACCCCAGACGTATGCCCGGTGAGAATGTGTTTCTGTTGACCCGTCACGACATCCCACACCCGAACGGTAGTGTCCTCACTTCCGCTGACGAGCGTTTTACTATCGGGGTTGAATGCAATACTCCAGACCCTGCGTGTATGTCCGGTGAGAGTCCCCTTGTGTTGACCAGTCTCCGCGTCCCATAGGAGGATACTATTATTACGACTTCCGCCGGCAAGCGTTTTTCCATCTGGACTGAACACAATCCTCCCGATCCAAGACGCATCCCCGGTGAGGACACGTTTCTGTTGACCTGTCCTAGCATCCCACAGCCGGAAGTGACCATACTCGCTTGTACTAGCTAGCGTTTTACCATCCGGACTAAACGCTACACTATGCGATGCTATATGCCCAACAAGGGAGCGGATGCGTCGACCGGTGCCCACATCCCACAGACTGAGCTTTCCCCCAGCACTAGCGAGTGTTTTGCTATCCGGGCTGAATGCGACACTATTGACAAAAGACAAACCTCCAGTGAGGCTGCGTTTGTATTGACCCGTCACAGCATCCCACACGATGATAGCGTTTTCATCCCCTCCACTTGCGAGTGTCTTCCCATCCGGACTGAACGCTACGCTATCAACCGAATATGAATGCCCGGTGAGAGTATGTTTGTGTTGACCCGTCACAGCATCCCACAGGCGGACGGTACTGTCCCCCCTACCCCCACCACTTGCGAGCGTTTTGCCGTCCGGGCTGAATGCTACACTCCTGACCTTAGCCGCATGCCCGGTCAGCAGGGCAACCTCTTGATAGGTCTGTGCATCGTAGAGCCAAACGCCGATAGAGCTTGCAACCGCCAAACGCGTGCCGTCAGGCGAGTAGACGACATCACCCGTTACACTGCCTTTACCAAGACGAGCTATCGCACCTTCAGGCAAACTCCACTGGGTATAGTATTGGGCACCGGCTTGGGTTACCGAAATAGATAGAAACAAACAACCCACTAGCAATATCGCATCTAATTTTCTCATCGGAGACCTCCCAAAATCCTCCTTGCTCTGTTTTACAATGCGAGAATAAAAACCCATTTCTAACCCAATCCGATAAAATGTGCCATCAATACAATCGAGCAGTATCGACACCTCTCCCATTGGGTTGATTGGAATGCCGAGAGTCAGAACCCGCTACACCTCTCTGAGTCAGCCATGGATCGGAATTCTCTTTTATTTCACAATCCTGACCCCAAAAAGTTCCAGAACAACAAGCCGATGAAACCGCACAGCATCAACTGTAGTGATGCGAGTTCACAACTGTGTTCTTCGAGATCAGAGGCATGCAAATCAGGGCAAAGCATATCTTTTGTTCAAGATTTACGGAAGTCTCCCTTGTCGGTTGTCACCATCTGTAATATATCATTGGCAATAATGAAGCAAATCGGTATGGCTATTTACACCTCACCCCCGTACGATTCGGTAATTTGGCAGGGCCCTGTCAGGTCCAAAAAAAAATTTCAACCTCATATCGGGGGTTCATTATTAGCCGATGTCTCTCTGAACCCCGATGGGCCCTAGCTTCAGGACGTTTGTAGATTTTTACCACGCAACAGAAGGTGCGCCCAGACGGCTTTTTGACCTGCCAAATACGCACTGTTTATGAACCGTTTTTCACTGAAATGGCACCATAATCAAGCCAAATGTCAGGGATTTGGCAGGGCCCTGTCAGGTCAAAACTCTGAAATGCGTAAGTCCTGATGCTTTCGGAACAGATGAAATTCGTTTCTTGGGCTAAGAGGTAAAATTGTAGATTCTAGACTGGCATACGCGGCGTTGAATGCGCTCGCTGCCTGAGATTTCAGATGAATGTTGGGTTTCACTTTCACTATTTGTAGAAACGTTGTGTTGAAAGGCAGAGATACTACTATGGTTAATAGCCGCGTACTTTCAACCGTTCAACCCAACCTACGACGCTGGAAACCAGCGCACTGAAGGATCGATGATTTCGTGCGGTGATTCGGGAAAATCGGGATGTAGTGCCATCAGGATATCCTCCGAATTAATTTACTAAAATGGACATAACGGACGAGTATTTCTCTCAATATCTCAATACGGTCTCACTCCGCACCCCACACGATGTCTTCCAGAATTTCATTCATCTCATCAATCGTCTTGTCAAAGCTGGGGGCTTCGATGCCAAGCACCGGATCGACATCCGCCGGTACGAGTGTGAGTCCTCTTCTACGTCTCTTTTGTCCCTCCTCCAACGGCAGTAATTCCTCTTGAGTCATATAGACCTTGACCTGATCTGAACGGATTAACTCAGATTGCCGATAACCTTTCTCTTCGGCAATTCTTTTTAGGTGTGGCTTATCGTGATTGAGCATGATGAGGGTATTCAACTCTTTGACGATGTAATCGCTGTGGGTGGTGATAAAGACCTTAACCCCTAAATTGACTAGACGCGCAAAAAGTCTGGCAATGCGACGTTGGTTTGCTGGATGCAGGTTTAATTCCGGCTCATCGACCATAAGCAGATCTCCTTTTTGGGCGACATGACGCAGATAAAAGCCGATATCGACAAGTGAACGCACGGCACTTGAACTCTCAACCATCGTCAATTTGAGTCGTGTCCCCTCGGGGGTATAGTAGAGTTCACCGTTTCGCGTTATGTTGTATTCGCCCCCAATAATATCAGCGAAGTCGTCTAATACCTCGGGGTGCTCTTTGACAACGAAACTTGGTCTTTTTGGATGATTGTTAAGGCTGCGTATAAAATCCACGTTGTTTTTTATTGGTGCCGGATAGGTTGGGGCCGTTCTGAATAGTAATTCTCGCTGATTAATCTTTTGGTCGGCTTGTGTCATTTCCTCAAGGAAGTGTTTCCGAGCAAAGTTGATTTCCTTCCGAAAAATAGCGGCCCCGGTGCGTTCGGCTGAGGAGATAAAGACTGAGGGCAAAGCGTCGGAAAAAATGATGTCACCGATAATAAAGGCAACAACAGTTTTTATAAAAAGCGGATCGATTTCTCTTTCTTGGTCTTCTTTTACTGTCAAAGCAACTGTCAATGCTTCGCTCCCTTTTTTCTTTATGAAGATCAGGGGCTTATCTAGAGAGATTCCTATTTCGCGTTTGACTTCTTTGGCGCGTATGTTAATTGCTTCTGTTTGTATATGAAATTCGCTGTTCCGGGATCGGCCCTCGGCTGCAGCAAGAACAGTGTCCAGTTGATCGGTATATCGTTTACACGTCTCTGTGAGCAACTGATTCCACTTTTCGGTATATTCACTCAATTCGATCTTGATACCACCATCTGTAAGCAAGTGTTGGACATGAGCATCGCTCACCCCGAAATCAATCAGTCCACGCCAAGCATTCAAGAAACCGTACAGTGCATAGGCTGCATAGGTTTTGCCGGTGTTATTTTCACCGCAGATAAGGGTCAAGTCTCCGAGCGAAAACTCTGCATGTTTTAGGACCCCAAGATTTTTTAACCGTATTTTTAGACTCATACCGATACCTCGACAATCGTCATCTGTTTTTACCAATTCTCCCTTGCGATAGTATCATAAACCTCACCGTATTGCAAGGAGATTCTGGGACTGCTATCCTCACCAATCTTCCACGTGATATGTAACCCAACACCGTTGTCCATCGGTTCGCAATCGGATAGCACCAAGCCGATCTGTTCGCAATATACGACACCCCCGTTCACGGTAACGTTTGACGACTACTGCAGACGGAAAGCGGTATCGATTCCGCTGTCCCAGCGAGAAGATCGCGTACTGTGGACGCACAGCATCGAGAAACTCCGCGCTGCTGGAGGTTTTGCTCCCATGATGCGGCACTTTGATAATCTCCGCCCGTAGATCTTCTCCCGATTCAACCAATTTCAACTCAACTTTCCGTCCGATGTCCCCCGTGAACAAGATTCGCACGTCCCCATAGGTCAACTTCAGGACAAGCGAATCGTTGTTGACATCCTTATCATGCAGATCTGTTGACGCTGCATCAAACGGGTGCAGCAACTCCAACCGCGTCGTGGAGGTCAGATCAATCGTTCCAGCGTAACCGAGTGCATGGGGAATCCCCTTTGCATCAACAATCTCATGCAAAATCTGATGGGTTGACTTCGACAAATCCTGATGTGGCACCCCCAAGACACGCTTGACATCAAACTCACCCAAAATGTGTGCAAACCCACCGCCGTGGTCATTGTCCGGATGGCTCAAGAGCAGAAGATCTATCCCAAAAACACCTTCATGACACAAGAACGGATCAAGCGTCCGCTCGCCATGGTCATACCCCACCCGCTTCGCAATCCCCGCTTCAGTCGTCTCAATCCGTGACGAATTAAGTCCTCCATCGACTAACATGGTCTTCCCGTCAGGGAATCGGATAAACGCTGCGTCCCCCTGCCCGACATCAAGGAACGTAACCTCTAACAACCTCCCCCGATCGCGCCAAGCGGCGTCCCAAATCCCGATTGCCAGAACTGCCAACCCAATCACCACAACCTGTTTTCGGTGCATCCACACCCACACCCAATGCACAACCGCAAAACAGCCTGCGATATAAAGGAGGATAAAACCGACGCTTGGTGTTGGTGTCTTTAAGGCTGCCCACGGTTGACCAAAAAACTCAATCAACCCCAGAAAGATCCAAAGAATAAAGTGGTTCGCATAAACAAACGGTATCGTAAGGGGCAGCCAGATTAAGCCGAGCAAGACCGAAACCAGCGTTATATTGACTAAGAGCGCGGCAAGTCCGACGGTAAAGAGTCCCGCTAGGAGTCCGATTGGGTAAACCCGATGGAAGTGCCACGCACCGATTAAGGTTGTCCCCACCTGTGCGGATAGCGTCACTCCAAACCCCATCACCAGCCACCAAGCTGCACGACCCCACACAGATCGAGGGCGCGGCACCCTATCGCTATCAACCGTTGAATCGGTTCGGTCCAATCCAACTACACGGGCGATAAAACTCTCCCACTTGGGCGCGAGATAAACAATCGATGCCACAGCAGCGAAGGAGAGTTGGAAGCCGATGTCCCACAGTTGGGCAGGGTTAATCAATAGCAGCACAAGCGCAGCAAAGGCAAGTAGATTAAACAGATCCCTATCCCGCTCTATAAGCCGCGAGATCAGGTAGATAACCGCCATCAGCGACGCACGGAAGACCGACGGGCGAAAACCGACAAGGCAGGCGTAGAGAACCACAGCGGCAATCGTCAGTAGGTCGGTCGCTTTTCGAGGTAGACGCAGAAGCGAAAAACCGAAAAAGCAGACAGCCGCAATCAGTCCAACATGCAATCCTGACACAGCAAGGATATGTATGCTCCCACTATTACGGAACGCATCGAGAATATCCGGCGAAAGCTCGCTTCGCAGCCCAAGGAGCATCCCCTTGAGAACTTGGGCGTGAGTCTTATTCTCGCGATACGCCGTATCAATCACAGCCTCAACCCGCCGCCGCAACTGTTCCGTCCAGCGCAATAGAGGAAAGCCGGATTGACCCGTCGGGACAATCTCAGGTTCCCACTGCGGATATAGAATCCCGAAGACCCCCCGACGGGCGAGATAGGAACGGTAATCGAAACCACCCGGATTGCGCTGCCCGTTTGGACGGCGCAACACCCCTTCAACATCAATCTGATCGCCGTAGCGCAAAGGGATCGGCTCGCGGAATCGGATCAGGAGTTTCGCGTCCACCACTAAGTCTCGGTTTCCTACCAATCGGAGAGTCCCGTTTGCATAGCCAGCCTCCCATCGCTCCCCACGCTCCGGTTGATAGGTCATCTCCCCTGAGAAATGCACCGGCTGATCATAGAGGTCCGGGGGAATGGGTGAAGTCAGCACAACCTTCAAACGGAACATACCACAGGCACAGATCGCCCCTAACAGGAACACCCACCCTATCCTCGCTGTACGCACATCCGCTGTCCACAGATAGGCGAATCCAACACCACCGATGAGGCAGATCAACGCAATCAGCCAGATCCAAAAGAGGGGGATAGGCAGGAACCCCGCGATAAGTACACCGAGTAGATAGGGAACGAGTGTGCGAAGAGCCGGTCGAGGCACGGAACTTCGTTCCTCCATGAGATTGATTTAGGATCAAAAATTGACACCCCACAAGTCGTCATTGCGGAGTGTAATGTAGTATAGGGATCATTAGTTCAATGAACCAAATGAACCAATGCACTAATGAACCAATCAACCAACATCAGTATCCGATACTTTTCAGGTAAGCGCGATTGATTCGGATCTTCGCTTCGTCGGTACGCTCTGTCGCTCCCGGACAGGCAGTTATCCAATCGCTGTAACCAACATCCTCTAACGCCTTCAGAAAGGCGGGGTAGTCACACATAAGCCCCTCACCTAACTCGACATTACCCCCATCTTTATGGTCGTGAAGGTGGACGTAAGCGATGCGATCCCGATAATCGTAAACCGCTTGAATGGGATCGTAACCCCAGTGGACAGCATGTGACATATCGAGACAGAGGCAGCATCGGTGGAGGCGCTTCATAAATCGTTTCCACTCATCGGCACTGTCCACTACATGTCCCGTATGGGGGTGGAAGGTAACAGTAACTCCAAGCGGCTCGCCGTAGGCAGCAAGGTCATCATAGACCGCCGCCATGCGATCTAGATCAAGATCTGTGGTTTCGCTATCAAGGCGTCCCGGCCCCTTGGTCATGAAGGTGGGAACCTCAAGGTCGGAAGCAAATTCAATCCGCCGTTTGTTAATCTCATGGGTGGGATGCGTTACGTCAAGCGTGACATTGGGACCACAAATGGCAGCGACCTGTATACCGACAGCGTCACAGATCTGAGTAACGCGACGCGCCGAACCGAGCCAATCGAGCGACTGACGGGCTTCCCAACCGTCCCAGCCAGCCTCTCGGAGCTGCACAAGTGTTTGTTCTAGATTGGGGTTTTCCCAACGGAGGGCACTGTAGGCAAGTGGAAATGACATAACAAGGATCCTTTCAGGTTGGTGTTAACAATAAAAAGTATTCATGTGCAATCCATACGGTATCCAAACAGTTTCTTCTCACGTTTCACGCATCACGTTTCACTCAATCCGCTGTATCGCCTTTCGCAACGCTTGCCGCGCTTCATGCAACCGTGATCTGACACGCCCCAAAGAGCAACCGAGCACCTCCGCCAGTTCCTCATAAGACAGGTCCTGCATCTCACGGAGGATTAGTATTTTTCGGTAATCATCTTTGAGACTAGCGAGTGCCTGCTGCAAAATCTCACGCTGTTCTGCCTGCAAGACCGTGCTTTCCGGAGTCGTCGTCTCAAGCGGCACCCACGGCTGCGAATCGTCAATCTCCATCGGATCGGTTTTACGTCGCTGTCGCTGATCCTTCAAATTGAGACATCTATTAGTAACAATCCGATAGAGCCACGTCGAAAACTGAGATTTGAAGCGAAACTGCCCAATATTTTCCCAAAGCCAAAGAAATACGTCCTGCGCCACATCGCTGGCATCTTCAGGACTTGCGAGCATCCCGTAAGCGATATTATACACCCACTGCTGGTATTGACGCATAAGGATTTCCATAGCTCGCTTGTCACCGTCTTGACACCGGCGGACGAGCGCATGGTCACTGATGTCATCGGGTCGCGTTTCGCTAGGAACTTGTTGGTCGTTCAATTTTCTCAGCCATACGGAAGAATGATGCGTAATGAGTAATACGTTAAGAAGGGAAGTGTCAATATTACACACTATTTCTTGGGAGAACACAGAGAAGTCAGTAGCAACTATCACCAAATTGTATGCGTAACAGGACAACTGCATACAAAGTCTATTTTATCCAGTTTTCCATAGGTTGTCAAGCACGCATCGGCGAAATCATAATGCTTGCGAAAGTGTAGCGAATCCGTTATAATAACCCAAGCTGCCATAAAGTAGTAGGCATACTCCGTATGCCGTAACCCTCGTGCATACTGCGGCACGACAGAGCACAATGTATAGCCTTCATCAGTTTAATCAACCAATGACTAATGTACTTACGAACTAGTGAACCTATGAACTAACAATAACCAAAGGAGGATCTTATAGATGGACACAACACAAGCCGTAGCACGAATATTGAAAATGGAAGGCGTTGAATGGATATCCTGCTTCCCCTCCAACCAACTCATCGAAGCGGTTGCCCAAGAAGGTATCCGGACCGTCATGTTTCGGCACGAACGTGGCGCCGTCATGGCAGCCGACGGGTACAGTCGCGTCAACAACCGTAACAAGTTCGGAGTCATCATCACACAGGGTGGTCCCGGTGCTGAAAACTCTATGGGCGGTATTGCACAGGCTTTTGCCGACAACGTGCCGATTCTGTACCTGCCGGGCGGTCCCTCAATTAGCGAATATGCGGTTCGCCCCTCCTTCTCACCGGTCCGCACATACCAAACGGTCTCGAAATACGGCGAGGTCATTACAAAACCGGATCAGGTTGCGACCGTTATGCGACGCGCTTTCCACCACCTACGGAATGGTCGCCCCGGTCCTGTAATCGTTGAGACACCGAGCGATGTCGGATTGCAGGAAGTCCCAGACGGTGCCCTCAACTACAAGTCACCCAAGCGAGCACTTCAGCTCCCCTCCCCCAGCGATATCAAAGACACCGTTACGGAACTGCTGAACGCGAGGAAACCCGTCATCTGGTCGGGGATGGGTGTGCTGCTCTCCGGAGCAACCGAGGCACTTCGGGAATTTGCCGAGTTGACCGAGATACCGGTCTACTGCACCATGCCCGGTAAATCCTCCTTCGACGAACGACATCCCCTTTCCGTCGGCTCCGGTAGCGGTGCGACAACTCTCCCCGCACGGACGTGGTTGCAGGAATCGGACGTGCTACTCGCCATCGGTTCCAGTCTGACTCACACACATTACGGTCAACCGATTCCGGATGGCAAGGTCATCATCCACAACGCCGAAGGCATCGAGGATATCAACAAAGACTTCGCCGTTGACATCGGGCTACCCGGCGATGCAAAACTCACGCTAGAGGCGATGATAGAGGAAGCCAAAGCCCAACTCGGCGAAAGCGGCAGAAAGGGCGAAACCCAAGTCGCCACAGATATTGCCATACTCAAGAAAACGTGGATGGATGAGTGGTCACCTCTGCTCAACTCCGACGAAGAACCGATCAACACCTACCGCGTAATCGGTGATATGGTCAAGGCGATGGATCTGGAGAATAGCATCGTCACCCACGATGCCGGTGCCCCGCGTGATTCAATCATGCCGTTCTACCCCGGAACCGTGCCACACAGCTACATCGGTTGGGGCAAAACCACCCATCTCGGTTTTGGCATACCGTTGATGATCGGGGCAAAGATCGCCAAACCTGACAAGTTCTGCTTGAACTTCATGGGCGATGGTGCTTTCGGCATGTCCGGCTTAGACATCGAAACCTCTGCTCGCGTTGGTGCGCCTATCACCACCGTTGTCCTCAATAACGGCGGGATGTCGACCTACCCCGGCGGCTATCCCACAGCCCGCGAGCAATTTGGCACAACGGAGATGACGGGCGACTACGCCAAGATTGCCGAAGGTATGGGAGCGGTCGGTATTACGGTAATAAAGCCGAGCGAAATGGTTCCCGCTCTTGAGCAAGCACAGCAGCTGAACGCAGACGGTCGCACGGTCCTACTCGATGTGCACACCAACATGGAGTCACGCCGATCGCGCTTCAGCTAGGTTCTGCGCCCCAGAATTAACTCTAACTTTCGTGGTTCATGTTAAAGAAGTGGTGCAACAGAAACCGATTCAGTCATTTTTCACGTTTCACGCATCACGTTTCACATTTTTTGCACCTTGCGCTTTACTTTTGACATGAGCCACCTTCTTTACTCGTAATCTCAAAGGAACATACTATGATCAAACTTGTCATGATGCCGCCGTTGGACGAACTCAAACGCGAGTTTGCCCCGCGTTTGGAGGAATATCTCCCAGAGTATTGCGTCGCTGTACCCGAAACCGACGAAGAGGCACGCCGTGAAATTGTCGATGCTGACGCAGCATACGGCTGGATACCACCCGATGCGCTGAAGGTCGCAACAAAATTGCGGTGGTTGCAAAATCCCGATGCAGGTCCCTTTCCGGGTTACTACTACAAGGAACTTATTGAGCATCCCGTGGTGATCGGTAACCCACGCGGTATCTACTACGATCACATCAGCCACCATATCATGATGTTCCTTCTCGGACTCTCTCGCGGACTGCCCTACTACGTCGAAGCACAACGAGAACGAAGATGGGATCCAAATGCCCGTAAGAGTGGGTATGTCGATCTCGCTGAATCCACCGCACTAATCTTCGGCGTGGGCGGCATCGGTCATGAGACAGCGAGGCTATGTGTGGAGTTTGGCATGTCGGTAATCGGTATAGAGCCGAGGCCCGAATATGACCTCCCCTTCGTCAAGCTGTACCCACCGGCGGATCTGGATGACCAGCTGCCGCGCGCCGATTTCGTGATAGCGACAACGCCGCACACACCCGAAACCGAGGGGATATGGAACGCCCAACGTTTCCGTCTGATGAAAAACTCCGCCTACTTTATCAACATCGGGCGCGGCAAAACAATGAAAATAGATGACCTCACAGACGCTGTTGAGAAGGGTGAAATCGCTGGATGTGGTCTGGATGTATTTGAGACAGAACCCCTACCATCGGATCACCGTTTGTGGAACCTGCCCAACGTGCTGCTCACACCCCACATCGCGGTGAAGGACGCCGAAAATCTCCCGGAACGCCGATTCGGGGTTCTCCTCGAAAACGCCCGTCGGTTTGCCGTCGGAGAACCGTTACGCAATGTAGTCAACAAAGCCGGGTGGTACTAATATCTCGCACACGATGCGGAGCAATAACCTATGACGGAATCAGAAATTCGCGCCTTATACGGTTGGGCAGAGATCGATCCGGCTGCCCCGATTGTGGCGGGATCGGTCGGTACATGGCGCATCACCTACCACGCCGGTCGCTACGGGATTGATGATGGCGGTGTCATTAAATTCGCTTGGCGCGATGTCAGTGATTGGGCGGCACCCCAATTTGAGGATCCTTCCGCACCGGAATATGCCACCGTCTCCACGACAGGTCCCGCCTCCCTGCGGGCAAGCTTTGAGAAACAACGCTACATCCGTCCCTGGCGGCTCTGCGTCACCGTTGATGTCTTCGACGATTCCCTCTCCGAGGGGGACACTATCACCTTAACACTCGGAGATACTTCAGGCGGCAGTCCGGGCAGCCGGGCGCAGACCTTCTGCAAAGAGGCGTTTGAATTTCGCGTCGCTGTCGATTGGTGCGGAACATGGGTTTACACAGAGGTCCCATCGCCAAAGATCCCAATTATCAGCGGTCCCCCGCACAAGTTGGTAGTATTAGCCCCCTCGGAAACCACCCCCAATGAAGCAACATGGATCGGGATCAAAGCGGAAGACCTCTGGGGCAATCCGAGCACCGGATATAACGGAGTCGTCCAAATCAACGCCGATGGACTGACCGGTTTGCCGGAGACCTATCAGTTCCAACCCACAGACCGAGGTGTCCACCGTTTTGAAGGTGTGAAAGCTCCAAAAACGGGAATTTATCGGGTGAGTGCAACCGATTCAGAAAATGGGTTGGAAGGGGGAGGAACCCCCCTCCGCTGTGTGGAGAGCCGTGGCACTCACCAACCCTTCTGGGGCGATCTCCACGGGCAGAGCGAAGAAACTGTCGGCACAAACCCGGTCTCCGCCTATTTCCGTTTCGCCCGCGAGGCAGCACTGGTTGATTTCGCCGGACATCAAGGAAACGACTTCCAAATCACTGAAGCGGTCTGGAGGGAGATTAAAACGCAGGCGAACACCCAATACGACCCCGGCAGATTTGTCACCTTTGTTGGGTATGAATGGTCAGCTAACACACCGTTGGGAGGCGACCACAACGTCTACTATCCGGGGGACGATGGTCCGCTGCACCGATCCAGCCATGTACTGATTCCCGATAAATCGGACATCAATACCGACTGCACCCACGTCACAGATCTTTACAAAACACTGCGAGGAGAAGATGTCCTGCTACTGCCCCATGTCGGCGGACGCTACGCCAACCTCAACTGGCACGCCCCAGAACTAGAGCCGCTCATTGAGGTCTATTCCGAATGGGGAGAGTTCGAGTGGTTTCTGCAAGAAGCACTGGAGAAAGGCTATCAAGTCGGTTTCACCGCCGGGAGCGACGATCATAAGGGACGCCCCGGTGCCGCCCCGCCGGGCAGCGGTTCGTTCGGTGTGTACGGCGGATTGACCTGCATCTATGCGGAAAAACTGACACGCGAAGGATTGTGGGAGGCTCTGAAAGCCCGCCGATGCTACGGAACGACAGGGCAGCGCATCCTGCTTGAGGTAACAGCAGACGGTCAACCGATGGGATCGGCGTATCAAGCGAGCCGACCGCCGGAGATCTCCGTGAATGTGGTCGGCACCGCCCCCATCGAACGGGTGGACATCTTCAGAGGGTTGGAACAGATCTACACCTTCCCCGAAACAACCGAACGAGCGGAAGACCTGATCCGTGTGGCGTGGTCGGGGCAGCGTATCCGAGCGCGAAATCGGCTGGTGCGATGGGACGGAAGCCTTGAAATAGATAGGGGTCAGATTCTCCACGCAGAAGGTTACGCCTTCGACACCCCATCCGAGGGAATCGAGGCAGTCACTGAGCGATCCGTCTCTTGGAAATCTGTGACAACCGGAGATGCCGATGGGGTGATCCTGAGACTCGACGCACCACCTGAAACAACCCTCGATTTTAAGACACCGGTACTGAATCAAATCGTCTCGATTCAGGAGATCAGCGATTCACCGATTGTCGTCAATGCCGGTGGAATTGATATGAAGGTTGTGTTTGAACGACTGCCACTCGGTATTGGTAGGGAAGTAGCGTTTACGTTTAAGGAGGCAGCGTTGCCCACTGGCTGCCATCCGTATTGGGTTCGAGTGCTGCAGACAGATGGGGCAAAGGCGTGGGCAAGTCCCATCTATGTCACGATTTGACGTACTCCCACACCCTAAAGGGGTTGGGGATTCTCCCCCGTTCCTTTAAGAAGTCGAATTGTGGTATCAACAATACTTGCACCCCGAAAGGTGTCTTACGGTATCTACTCCAATGGACAACGTCCTGCCCACTGCCAACAAGGGCAACTTTGGCGAGGTTATAGGATATTCCAATACCCGTCGGTATATGCCAACTATTGCGGATTTTACCCCTGCTAATAGATGGTGGAATATCCAACCTCTGAGACAAATTATATCACATTTCACTTGTGATTTCAACTTCTTTTAACCAATTAAAGGGGTTTGGCTGACTACCTCCCCAACCTAAAGGATGGGGGCTTGTCAGCAAGATTCGATAAGGTGCAAAACGCTAAGAGAAACCGAGTTTTTGACAAAAACTCGGTTTCTGTTGCATGATCCCTTAATGTGAGCAAACAAAGTCAGAACAAGCACTGTTCTCTACTTGGAGGCAAATATATGGCACAGATAGACCAATCACTTCTAGAACTAGAAACCCCTCACATCTTGTTAGATCAGGAGAGAATACAAGCCAACATCCAACTGATTCAGGACATCGGCAATACGCGCGGTGTCAATGTCCGCCCACACATCAAAACCCACAAGTGCATCGAACTCGCACGGCAACAGATAGACGCAGGTGCAGTCGGAATTACCTCCTCAAAGGTAGACGAGGCACTCGTTTTTATCAACAACGGGATCCGTTCCGTCACTGTAGCATACCCCTTAGTCGTTGATTCAAAACTCGATCGCCTCATCGCCGCTGCAAAGGTTCGTGACGTTGACCTTCGACTCATCGTTGATAGCCCCGCAGGAGTAGACGCAATCGCTCAAGTCGCAGGGAGACACCAGAAACAGATCAGCATCTTTTTGAAGATAGATGTGGGGCTACACCGTTGTGGACTTACAGAAGACGATCCGGGCATGGTCGAGCTAGTCCAAAAAATCATCGGAGAACCCAATCTCAATTTTGTGGGACTGCTATCCCATGCCGGGCATACTTATGGCGCAGATGACACTGAGGCAGCGCGAAAAATCGCCCAAGAAGAGTGCGGGATTATGAACCGCGTGCGGAAAAGACTGGAGAGCAACGGTATAGAAGTCTCGGAGGTATCTGTTGGATCTACACCCGGCACCCTTGCGAGCGACAGCTACGACGGCATCACCGAAATTCGACCGGGCAACTACATCTTTATGGATAGAATGCCGCTCCGTCTCAAGGTCATTGAGCTAAACCAGATCGCGCTCTCAGTGTTAGCAACGGTGGTGAGCAAAAACGCCGATTACTTTATTATCGACTCAGGATCCAAAACCTTGAGTTCAGATCAAGGTGCACATGGCATGTCGGGCATGGAAGGATTCGGACTTGCATACCCCCTAGATCACTTCGAGGATACAAACCATGAGATGATTGTCACTAGGCTTTCGGAAGAGCACGGAATTGTAATACGCAAAGATTTCGATCTAGCGATAGGTTCTAAAGTTCGGTTAATACCGAACCACTCATGCGTCGTCGCAAACCTATTAAACACCTACACTGTCCTAAAGGACGGACAAATCAGCGACCAATGGAACATCGCCGCCCGCGGACAGGTCCATTAGAGGAATAACACCGTCTTATCGTAGGTTGGGTTGAACGTAGTGAAACCCAACCTACGTGCTTGTGTTAGATTATACAAACCGGAGACCTCCACCATGACAATTCAAGACCATCTTGCCCTAGAGGGAATCAACGACGATAACCTCAGCATTTTCAAGGCAATCGGCGTGGATTACGTTGCCGTTATGCACCCACCGCCTCCCCAGCCGGGCGATCGGGCGGATATCTGGAGAGATATACGCAAAAAGGTCGAATCCCACAGGATGAAGTTCAACAACGTCGGACTCAGACCGGCGAAAGAGATTACGCTCGGCAAGCCCGGCAGAGATGAACACATCAAGGGTTGGTGCACCTTGATCAGGAATATGGGAGAAGCCGGTGTCCCGACGCTGTGTTACAACTTCAGAGGTATCGGGAACTTTCGGACAGCGCGAACCGTTGGCAGAGGTGGAGCGACTTACAGCACATTCGATTACGACGAGTTCATGAAAGAATCGCCCGATTACCCCGATCACCACATCTCCGAAGAGAAACTCCGAGCGAATCTAAAGCATTTCCTTGAGCACATCGTACCCGTGGCAGAAGAGGCGGAGGTGCAGCTTACCATGCACCCGGACGACCCGCCGCGGCCGGAGTCACTTGGCGGTGCAGCCCGAATCCTGTCCACCCTCGACGATTTCGAGCGCATGTTCAAGGAGGTTCCCAGCTACGTGAACGCTATGCTGTTTTGTCAGGGCTGCGTCCGTGAAATGGGAGAAGATGTGCCAACCGCTATCCGGCGCATCGGGGCTCAAAACAAAATTGCTGCCGTCCATTTCCGCAACCTTCGAGGCACCCCAAACAGGTTTCAGGAAGTTTTCGTGGATGAGGGGGACGTGGATATGTATCAAGCCATGGAAACCTATCGGGAAGTCGGTTTTGAAGGACCCTTCATGATGGATCACACCCCCAGCTTCCCTCAAGAAAACGCCCAATGGGCAGGACGCGCCTTCGCTGTCGGTTACATCCGATCCATGATTCAAGCAGTTTACCGGTAACTCAAATTGAGCAGAGTGCTCATATATTTGAGCCATGCTCATCATTCAACCAAGCCGCTGTACAAACACAGATTCTGTAGGGGGCGTACCCTCCGAATCGCGACTCTTTCCTTGTATACCAAAAGGAGAACAAAAACAATGATGAAAATTGGCACCCGCATCAGCCCTGATTGGTTAAACCGTCCCAACGACCTCGCCTTTCTCAAACAGATCGGCGTTGACTGCGTGGACATCACTTTGGACATCTGTCCCGGCTATTCAGATGCCGGTGGTCGTGCAAACCGTGAGGGACTAGAACAAGTTGTAGAGGTAATAGACAAAGCAGGCTTAAAAATCGAGCGCGCCAACACCGCTAACAGCGACTGCATCAAAACCTTTCTCGGTCAGCCCGGCTCCGAAGAAGAAATCGACAACCTGATTGTCAACGCCGAACTCTGTGGCGAGTTCAACCTGCCGGTGATGGGGATCCAATGTTTCCAAGCGGGACAATTTGGTCACTTCCCCGAAGCTATGCACAGCTTCATTGAAGGCAGAGGCGGATATAGTCACATAAAAGTAGACTTGAGCGAAGCCCTCGACCAACCACCTCCAGAAGGCGCACCAACCCACGAGGAGATCTGGGAGCGTACCATAAAGATCTTCAGCAGCGTTGTACCTGTGGCGGAGAGTGCCGGTGTCAAGGTCGCTATGCACGGCAATGACCCACCCGTTCCCAGCCTTTACGGCGTGCCACAGGTTCTCTACAACTTCGCCGCCTTCGACCGCCTCTTTTCCGAGGTCCCGTCCCCGAACAACGGTATGACCTTCTGCGTCGGCACCCGTTACGAATCAGGCGAAGATGTCTTTGAGGGAATTCGGCACTTCGGGGGACAGGGCAAAATCTTCCACGTCCACTTCCGCAACGTGCGTGGAAAGATTCCTGAAAAGAAGGGATATGAGGAGGTAATCCCCGACGCTGGCGACATGGATATGTACCGCGTGGCTAAGGCACTGCACGATGTGGGCTACGATGCCGTCATCGACTACGACCATATCATGCGACTCACTACAGACGGACCAGAAGGCAGAGAATACATCGCTTACTGTGTTGGGCACATGCGCGGCTTGCTCCAGGCGCTCGAAAGCAATGCCTAATCCTGCAAAACCTATCACCTCCGTAGGTCGGGCATCTTGCCCGACCTATAGTCCCAACGACACCCAGATAGCAACTTATACTATGCTAGAAACCCACCCTCAATCACTGTCTATATTCCGGTTCCAGAACCTGTCGAAACAGAGTGGAATAACCCACTTTGTTTCGACCCGCAGCGGCGGTTTAAGTCCCCCGCCCTACGAATCCCTCAATCTGGGATTTCACGTCGGAGACACCCCTGAAACTGTTTTACAGAATCGGGAACGGTTGGCAGCTAACCTTGGAATTTCGCTCTCCGATTTTACGATTCCAAAACAGGTTCATAGCGGCACCGTGACAATCGTAACGGAGGAGATGAGGGGCTGCGGCGCAGCCGATCTCGACACTGCGGTTGAAGGGACAGATGCCATGATAACCGATGTGCCTCGCCTGTGCCTAACCGTTCTTGCGGCGGACTGTGTGCTCGTTCTCTTCTACGATCTCCGCAAGAAGATAATAGCTGTCGTACATGCCGGCTGGCGCGGCACTGTCAAATTGGCAGCGCAAAAAACAGCAGCAGCCTTAAAGCAAGAATTCAACTGCAATCCGGGTGAACTCCTTGTAGGAATCGGTCCCTCAATCGGTCCCTGCCATTATGAAGTTGGCCCCGATGTCATCTCACAAGTACAAGATACCTTCGGTAGCACCGATGGCTATATCAACAACGAAACCCCCGATGGTAAAGGGTATTTTAACCTGTGGGAAGCAAACAAGCAGCAGGTCATAGAGACGGGTATCCCAGCGCAAAACATAGAGGTCGCTCAGATATGCACCTATTGCAATGCACATCTGTTTTTCTCTGAACGACATCAAAAGGGGAGGACTGGCAGATTCGGGGCGGGAATTATGTTGTCAGCGTAAACTAAATTCTTCTCTGCGTTCTCTGCGTCTCTGCGGTGGACTTAACCCAACACCTGAACTAATGATTTTCACGTATCACGTTTCACTGATTTCCTATCTTGTAATAATCAGATACATACCACCACAGACGAGCAGTACGCCGATAACATATCGAAGGGTGAGCGGCTCCCGTAATAATATCATGCCCGCGATACTCGTCAGCAATATCCCTCCGAACCGGATAACGGGTGAGCCGAGAGAGATTGGTGCTCCTGCACTGAAGGTGACATACAACCCTATAGTCACGCCGCTGAACGCAAATCCCATACCCATACTCGCTAAAGCGCCTGAGAGTTGGGCATGTTGCGGTACGCCACGCGCCCATTGCCACAGCACCCAAGTCAGTCCAGTCGAGAATGTACAGCAGCCGTATATTAACATCAACAGACTGCTAGAAATCCTGTTCGCTGCCAACTTTACACATAGATCCGCAGCAGCCAACGCACATGCCGTGACAATTGCGTATTTAATCCAACCCATGATTCCAATTTGCCCCCTCTATGGTCAACCCCACTGACACCTATTTTCGTTTAATTTAACTGCGGTATGCCTTTCTGCTGACTTCAGCAAAAGCATACCCGAAAAAGGGAATTACGTCAAGTCAAGAAGCTCATAATAATTTATAACGTAATATAACCCAAACCTGTCGGACGAGTGTATTCCTCGCTCTATACCTTAACTACATATCCCCTTGGCTGAACGGACACAGATTCATATCATTAGCACAAAGTCATCTGATGATCTGATTTGAAAATCGAAAATTTGACTGAAAGCCTGGAGGTAAGACCCTTCAAATAAACTTTCTGTAAATTAAAAAAGTCAAAAAAGTGCTAGAAAAAATCACAGAACGGTGTTATTGGTATAAGATACAAGGGAGGAATCAGAACAGTGGCTAACGACAAGGTCCTCATTGCCCGCGCCCAATCTGGAGATGAGCAGGCATTTGCTCACCTGATGCAGGCGTACTACGCTTTCGTTTATGCGATTGTCATCAGAATCGTGAATAATTCCCACGATGCCGAGGAGGTTGTCCAAGACACCTTTCTGAACGCCTATCGCGGTTTGGCACAGTATGAGGAGCAGACCAAATTCAGAAGTTGGCTAGCAACAATTGCGCGAAATCGTGCGCTGAATTGGTTGCGAAAGCAGAGAATGAATACCGTATCTATCAACGAAGTGGAGGAACACACTCTTCAGACTCCGAATACGCTCGACGACCAGTTGATACGCGACGAACAAAGGGAACTGATCCGTCGTGCAATGGAGACGCTTGCCGAGAAAGATAGGGAGATTGCTCACTCGTACTACCTTGATGGTGCAAGCTACGACGAATTAACAAGGACGCACGGGTTGTCATACAAGGCGATTGCGTTTCGACTGTCCCGTGCAAAGCAGAGGCTCGCCAAACGATTGCAATACCTACTCACTGGTTTATCTGTTCCGCCTGCAACGACACTCAAACAGATCTACTCAGGAGGACTTACCGCTATGAAAATCGGAACGGCTCCCAAAATTACTACCGGGGCGATAGGTATCGTTGCGCTCATTTTCATCGGCTTCATCGGGGTACGCCAGATGACCGTTCCTAATATCGAGCAGCGCGTGTATTTGGTCCCAGAAAAAGGGGAGACAGCACCCACACCAAATAAAACCGAACAATTGGTTGTCCAAACGGATGCCACGTCAAATACTGAATTGGGAGAGAATCAGCCACAAATTGCCGCGGAGGAGGTAAAACCGATTGAGGACTTCTTGGCTCAACTTGAAGAGGACGAAATAGAGGAGTTCCTTGCCCAACTCGAAGGAGCAGACGCGCAATCTGCTGAAACCGAATCTCAGCAAGATGCCAATAGGAATATCTCAAGTGAGGCCGATATGTCTTCCGCTGAAGATGTGATGAACGCTTATGTGGAGGCATATAAGAATCTTGAATTCGAGATAATACTCCCGTTATTAACAGGACCTGCCAGAGAAGAGGTTGAAAGTATTTTGCGTACCTTCAATGGAGAGTTGCCCGAAGAAGTGGCAAATATTATTATAAATTCTCTGCCGGAAGAGATGGTAGCTGAAGCGTTGCCAAAGATACTGGAAGGGATGCAATCAACACTTAAACAAATGTATAGTCAGGCAGAGTTTATGAGCAGTGAATATGTTGATCATGAGTTCCACTTCCGATTGAGAATGTGGATTCCGAAACTACCGGAGATACCAGAATTACTGAAGATTCCAGAATTGCCGGAAAGCGTCGTCAGCCTTGTTAAAATGCAGAAAGTGGATGGGGCGTGGCAGATTTATGAGAATTAGAATAAGACGTTAAACTAGCTCACAACTCTATTCCGCCATCGTAAAATAAGAAAACCTATAATGAAATCCGTATTTAGACTGTCTGTCAACAACCCTGTACTGGTGCATATGATCACCATCGCGACAATTGTTTTGGGATCATATATGCTCATCAATATGCCCCGCGAACTCGAACGCGATATGTCCTTCAACTGGGTAATTATTTGGGTGGCGTATCCCGGCGTTTCGCCCGAAGAGATTGAAAAACTGATCACTAAGCCGATTGAGGACGAAATCACCGACGTAGATAAAATTGAGTCTATCACCTCAACCGCCGCTGAAGGATCCACCGGCATCAGTGTCAAATTTGATCAGAATATCTCACGTGACGAGTTTGATAAACTGTATCAAGACCTCCGCACAGAGCTAGACAAAGTCCAAAATCTGCCTGAAGATGCGGAGGATCCGGTTATATTCAAGCTAGAGTCAAATACACTAACACCGGTAGTCGATGTCATCATAGCGGGGGACCTCCCAGAAAAAGAGAGGCAAGAACTAGCAGAAGAACTCCAAGATGAAATCGCAGCGGTTGAGGATGTCTTGGAGGTTTCGGTCTACGGGATTCGCGACCGTCAAATCTGGGTCGAGATAAATCCCGACCACCTCGATCGGTATTCATTGACGCTGCAACAAGTTGTCAGCGCGTTGGCAGCCAAGAATATGAACGTCCCTGCCGGAGAACTGAAGATTGGACGGTTGGAATACCTGCTACGCACCGTCGGCGAGTTTGATTCGATTGACCAAATTCAAAATGTGATAGTGCAACAAATTCCCGGCGGCGGCAAGATTCGCATCAGGGACGTTGCACAGGTTCGAGATACCTACGAAGAAGCGACCATAATCCCCCGTTTGAACGGTAAACCCGCAATTACGCTCTCAGTCGCAAAGCGAGGCGAAGGAAGCACGATCCAGATTGTCGATACAGTCCGAACCATAGTGGAGAAATATCGGACAAATCGACTGCCGGAAGGTGCGGAAATCATATTAGTGAACGATAGCTCAATCCAAATTCGTAATTCGCTCGGCAAGCTGCAATATAACGCACTTTTCGGTGTACTGCTCGTCCTTCTTGTCTTATACATATTTATGGGACTGAGGAACGCAATTTTTGTCGCCATCGGCATCCCGTTGACACTCCTGATCACGTTTGGTCTCATGGGTGCTGCCAACGAATCTATCAACACCATGTCGTTGTTCGGATTGGTGTTGGTGCTCGGTATCATCGTAGACGATGCCATTATTGTGATGGAAAACGTCTATCGTCGGATGCAGGAAGGGGAATCACCGATCCAAGCCGCTATCAACGGAGCGCATGAAGTCGCTGGTCCCGTGATAACCGCTTCCCTAACCACAGCCGCCATTTTCCTCCCACTCGCACTATTGCCGGGAATTGTCGGTAAATTCATGAAGATCATCCCCATCATCGTCGCCTTGACACTCGCCGCCTCCCTGTTTGAATGTTTCTTCATCTTACCGTCCCACATCGCAGATTGGGGCAAAGTTGGGCGTCCCAAATCCCAAGACAGACTGATGCGCCACCTCCTAAAGCCCTACACCAGATTCTTGAGTTTCACACTGCGCCATCGGTACTGGATACTGGGTGGTATTCTCCTTTGCCTACTCCTGAGTTTTCTCCCAATCCGCTTTGGACTAGTGGAGGTCGACATGTTCCACGGTGACGAGTATCCGATGATTTTTGTCTATGTCACAATGCCTGTGGGCACCCGCTTGGAAACGACAGATGATGTAATGCGCGAATTTGAGGCAGTTACGCTCGCGATGGCCAAATCTGAAATCAAGGCAGTCATTGCGAGAACAGGCATTCGCCTAGTGGACAACGAACGCGCTGAACGTAACAGCTACGTAGGAATGCTCCATATTGAAGTCGCCGAAGCCAAAGATCGTGAGCGAACACTTGATGAAATTATTGCAGAGCTCCGCCAGAGATACAGTCATATCACGGGTCCCGAGCGAATCGAATTTCAGACAAGGGAAGAGGGACCTCCCACCGGCACAGATGTCGAAGTCATAGTAAAAGGAAAATACTTTGACGAACTGGAAGCAATCACAGACCAACTGAAAGCAGAACTTGCGAAAATGCTAGGCGTTATTGACATCAAAGACAACTACGCGCTTGGTCAAGAGGAGATTAAACTTCACATTGATGAGGACAAGGCGAACGAATATGGACTGACGCTCCAGCAGATCGCCTTCACCGCACGCAATGCGTTTGAAGGCGCGAAGGCAACTGTATTCCGTGATGGCGATGAGGAGATTGATGTCGTTGTTAAATTCAGTGAATCCGCGCGCACGACGTTCCAAGATGTGGAGGACCTAAAATTGATGGGTGCAACGGGTGTGCCAGTGCCACTCCGAGATGTCGCCCAACTGAGCGTGGCACAAGGTTATTCAACAATTCACCGCTACAAAGGGGAAAGAGCCATCACAATCACCGCCAATGTGGATGAAGAAGTGGTTTCTGGGGTGAGCGTGAATCAGAGACTCCGCGCCTATTTCGATAAGATCAGCCCGCGCTATCCGGGCTACACCTTTGAATCCGGCGGCGAATTTGCCGAGTTTCGGCAGGTTTTTAGGGACATTCCCATCTTCTTCGCTTTTGGGATTATGCTGGTCTACTTTATACTGGGAACGCAGTTCAGGTCCTTCCTCCAACCGCTGATTATTCTGATGACCGTCCCCTTTGCGTTCATCGGTGCGATGGTGGGATTAATCACATCTGGAAACCCCTTGAGTGTCGCTTCAACATACGGACTCGTTGCGCTAGCTGGTATCGTCGTTAATGACTCGATTGTGCTCGTTGAGTTTATCAATCGTCAACGGATGGCGGGGTCCGGCAAATGGCAGGCGATTATCAACGCAGGACGCACACGGCTACGCCCAATCCTACTCACCTCAATTACGACTGTGAGCGGTCTGCTACCGATGGCGTTGGGGGTTGGTGGGAAGTCCGCGATATGGATGCCGATGGCAAGCACCATCGTCTGGGGGCTGTCGGTGGCAACCCTCCTAACGCTGTTCGTAATCCCCGCATTCTACGCAATCAGCGATGATATTCGTCAATGGCGAGGTGTCCGCGTTGAGACGCAGGATATAGAGGAAAGGGTAATAAATTAGAATCGACACCAAGAGCGGAAAAGAGTGATTCAAATATTTCTGTTAGGACTTACACACTTCAGATTGTAAGGAACGTAGATGCCGGTTTTGTATCTTCTCAAAGTGGGAATATTACAAATGGGGTATTTTCATATCACATAACCCGATGCTGCGGCAATTCTAATGATCCAAGAACGCTAATCACCACTGGATCCCCACCCAAATACCCAACGATAGAATACAACACAAAGATATTTACACATAATATAAATTATGGTATCATGATAGCGACATAACCTATACAAACAGCAGTAATCTACAATGGAGGATCAACAATGAAAGTATTAGACTATTCAGAAGAGAATCTAAAGGCACTTGGTAAGCAGTCATGGAGCCAAGACATGGCCGATTTGAATGGTCACAAACGAATCTTCACAGCATACATAGCCAAGGAAGGAAATTGGTGGATCGGTTGGGTACAAGGGGTCGGAGGAGTTAATTGCATGGAAAGAACTAAGAAAAAACTTCTGGATTCACTTAAAGCAGAATTACCAGAAATGCTTGAGTTAAATCCAGATGTATTCATTGACGATGAACCCGAACCACATTTCCGACCAGTAACAATCGAGCTATGAAACTAAGAGACTTAGAGCGACATCTAACAGAGCACAAATGCTACTTTGTTAGAGAGGGAGGCAACCACACAATATGGGGCAGTCCAACATCACGAGTTAAAGCCAAAGTTCCGAGACATAGAAATTTACCCAAAGGCACAGTCCATAAGATCTGTAAAGAACTAAACATTCCTAAACCAAAATCACTAGTGTAAAAAGCCCCATAGCAATCGTATGGGGCTTTTCATTCCACAACGGAGGAAACCTTGTTAGGAGGGATAACCCTGAAATTACCTGTTAGCTTTGTACTGGTTCCATGTCCCCCAGTGTGAAAATGAACTAATGAACTAACACCCCCCGAAGCCGCTCCGCAAGAAAACTATTCCGCTCAACAACTTTATTATTCCGAATCGCCATACCGAGTGCCTTCTTCGTCCCAACGAGGACGACCAACTCCTTCGCCCGTGTAATTCCAGTATACAGCAGATTCCGCTGCAGCATCAGATAGTGCTGCGTCATCAGCGGTATAACGACAGCAGGATATTCACTCCCCTGTGCCTTGTGGACGGTGATACCGTAAGCCAACACCAATTCATTCAGATCCGCCATGTCAAAAGCAACCTGCTTTTCAGGGAACTGGATCGTGACCAACTTATCGACAAAGTCCACATCGGTGATGCGCCCAATATCGCCGTTAAAAACCTCATAGTCGTAGTTGTTCCGCACCTGCATCACCTTATCCCCAACCCGAAAGTTGCGCCCACCCCGAATCGCCTCCTCCGACGAATCGTTGAGAATTTCCTGCAACCGTTTATTAAAGTTCTCAGAGCCAACCGTGCCACGTCGCATCGGGCAGAGCACCTGAATGTCGTCCATCGGGTGATAACCGTAATGCTTGGGCAGGCGATTTCCCACAAGGTCACATATCACATCAGCCGCCCGATCTGGATCCTCCTCCTCAATAAAGAAAAAGTTGCGATCAGCGGGACCCGTGGTCTGCGGAAAATCGCCACGATTGATGCGGTGCGCGTTAGTAACGATGTAGCTCTCCTGCGCTTGACGGAAAATCTCCGTTAACGTGACAACCGTAACCTGCTCGGAAGCGATGAGGTCTGTCAGCACATTCCCCGCACCCACCGATGGCAGTTGATCCACATCCCCGATCATGATTAAGGTCGCGTTCGGCGGTATCGCCTTCATCAGGTTGTTCATCAAGATGAGATCAACCATCGACATCTCATCAATAATCACGACATCCGCTTCCAACGGATTATCCTGATTCCGTTTGAAACCGTTATCCTGCGGTGAGAACTCCAACAAGCGGTGGATAGTTTTGGCTTCACGTCCGGTCGTCTCGCTAATCCGTTTTGCCGCCCGTCCAGTGGGTGCTGCTAACAGTACCCGCTTTTCAAGTGCTTCAAAGAGGTGGAGCATACCGATGGTTGTCGTCGTTTTTCCTGTCCCCGGTCCACCCGTCAAGAGCATCACCTTGGCTGTCAGTGCAGTCTTCACCGCCTCCCGCTGATTGGCAGCAAAATGGATCCCCATCTGCTTTTCAAGCCGATCAATAGATCCATCAACGAAACCGACCGCAACAGGATTGGCAGGGGTTTGCAATAGTTTTGAAACTGCATTGGTTACACCGATCTCCGCATAGTAAAATGGCGCGAGGTAGATCGCCTCACCCTCCGGTGTGTTTTCAAAAATAATCTCCTCCTTCGCGATCAACTCCGCGATTCCTTCCTCAATCAGATTGGGCGGTAACTCTAAAATCTCCTCACACGCGGCAAGCAACTCCTCCTGATATAGGAAAACGTGACCGTCATCCGCTTTATGGCTCAGCACATATTTGATCCCTGCCATCACCCGGTGCGGAGACTCAGGTGCGATGCCGAGATTCTGCGAGATAGTATCCGCTGTCTTGAAGCCAATCCCGTAGATATCATCGGCAAGGCGATACGGATTTTCACGGACAATTGGGATCGCATCGCTTTCGTAGGTCTTGTAGATTTTGACCGCATGGGCGGTGCTGACGTTGTTGGATTGCAGAAAAAGCATCACGTTCTTGATTTCACGTTGCGCTGCCCACGCCTCTTTAATCATATCGACCCGCTTTTTGCCGACTCCTTGGACCTCTCGCAGCTTGTTGGGAGTCTGCTCAATCACATCCATCGTGTTCATCCCAAACTTAGTGACAATTCGCGCCGCCATCACCGGTCCGACACCCTTGATCATCCCCGAACCGAGATACTTCCGCAATCCAACGACAGTTGCAGGCAGCACCGTCTCATACCCCTCGATCTTGAACTGCCTGCCGTACTGTGGATTGTTGACCCACACTCCGGTGAGAGCGAGACTCTCACCCGCACTCGCAGCCGCAAGATTTCCCACAACCGTGATCAGTTCCGTCGGGTAATCACGCGAAGTCAATCGAGCGATAGTATAGCCCGTTTCCGCGTTCTCAAAAACAATCCGTTCAAGGATACCGACTAGCTTTTCCATATTATTAACCTAATGCTAATTGTTGAAACGTGATACGTGAAGAAAACTTGTGAACGAATAAACCCTATGCTGAAATTATTCAGAAACAGTATAAGTTGCTAGGGTCATTTAATTCTCCATATTATGGTCTGAATCACAGATAAACACGGATTAACAGATTACACAGATAAAAGATGCTATCGACAACCCCGATAAATCGGGATTTCGCGTAGTTTACCTCGATTCATCGGGGCTCAACCTGCAAATCCTGATTCAGACAATAATTATGAACACCTCTCAATTAGATCTGGTCTTCCCGTTTTCTCGTCTTCGGCCATCAATCCGTTATCATATCACCACTATAGCAGACTGTCAAGGCGGGATTTGAGACCCACAAACTGTAAAGAACTGCTTGACGGTATTAATCCCGTCGTTGTATAATATATTTGTTTCCACAACAGACAACGAATTTATATACAGGAGGAACCAACAATGAAAATGAACAAGCGATGGTATATTATGACGCTAATCGCTATAGGGTTGTTACTCACCTCTGTGGCGAACACCTTCGCGTCAGAGCATTCATGGGCAGCTGTCCGTGAATCAAAATGGCAGGGTGCGTTGATAGATATTTTCTTCGTAGATCAGCAGCACGGCTGGATTGTTGGCTCACAGTCCACAATTCTGCATACGAACGATGGCGGTCAGACATGGGGCAATCAACCGAGCCAACCCCTCCCGTTCAAAAACGAGTTCCACAAAGTCCGGTTTATCACCCCACAAATCGGCTGGATTGCAGGCGAAGAGGGAACTGTGTTGAAAACAGTTGATGGCGGTGCAACGTGGATGAAACTTTCTACCGGCACGCGGGCATCCCTGTCAACCATCTTTTTTGTCGATGACCGACACGGTTGGGCAGGCGGCGACGGGGGCCTCATCATTCACTCCACAGATGGCGGTATGACATGGACGAGGCAGGAAACCGGAACCAATAACGCGATCCGGAGCGTGCAATTCGCCAGTCCTGAAGCGGGATGGGCGGTCGGCGATGCCGGCACTGTGATTGGCACCACAGATGGGGGCATGACGTGGGTCGCCCAACAGGGCGGTGTCGCAGCTAGCCTTGATGGAATGTATATGCTCACCGATCAGATGGGGTGGGCGGTCGGCGGTAACGGTGCACTGATTCATACAACCAACGCCGGCGAAACTTGGGAGACCCAAGAGAGCAATGTACCTCACTCTAACGGTATGCCCGAACCGATCTGGGGCATTCATTTCACCGATGCAAACAACGGGCTGTGTGCAGCAGAGTTTGGTGTCATTCTTAGAACCTCGGATGGCGGCAAGACATGGACACCACTCGAACCCAGACCCGCACCGAACCGACTCTATACTGTCCAATACGTCACCGATCAAGAGGTGTGGGCGGTCGGTGAATTTGCGACCGTTCTACACAGTACCGATGGCGGTGTATCGTGGGAAAACATCTCGATGAGTAACCATCTAACCAAAGTCTATTTCTACGATGATAAATTGGGATGGGCAGTGGGTTTATCGGGAACCGTTCTGCACACCAACGACGGCGGTCAGACATGGCAAGCCCAATACAGCGGAAATGTGTTTGAACTTTTCGGCATCCATTTCGTTGACCCCAATAGAGGTTACATCGTCGGTAGCAATGCGACCCTACTTGAGGCGCTCGACAGTGGGGTAAAATGGCACAGCGTCAGCGACCCATCGGACGAAGGGCACGGCACAGCACAACGGATTGTCTTCTCCGATCCGGCAACCAGTTGGAAGAGTGCTCTTGGCTACTATGACCTCCACTTCTCAACCCCACAACACGGCTGGGGGGTCGGTGAAGTCGGTAAAATCGCACATACCAACGATGGCGGTCAGACGTGGAACGGTCAGGACTCTGGCGACATGGTGGTCGGTTTCAACAACCTGTACGGCACCTACTTTGCTGATGCCAACACCGGTTGGGCAGTCGGAGCGAGTGGAACCGTTATTAAAACCATGGATGCCGGTCAAACATGGGAGGCGAAAATCATAGGACCCGATGAGTTAAGATCGATTTATGCAATCGATGCTCAAACCGCTTGGACTGTTGGATCCGGAGGCGCGATTTATGCCACTACGGATGGGGGTGCGGAGTGGAATCAACAGGTTACACCAACCGACGAAACGCTGCAGGGAATATGCTTCACCAACGCTAACGAGGGATGGGCTGTTGGCGAAGGTGGCACTATCCTGCATACCACCGACGGAGGCGTAACATGGCTTAATCAGCAGAGTCCTACCCGTAATAGCCTGAGCGACATCACCCAATCTGCAGACGGCACCCTATGGGTTGTTGGTGAATGGGGCACCATCTTAAGATATTGAATCATCACCTGGGTTGTAAGTCCGCCATCCCACCCGTTTTTCCTATGTCGCAACTTACAACCCAACCCCCCTCAATTCTCTCGCCCAAACCCTTTCATGTTTCAATCGCAGCAGTAGGGACAGTGCGAACGAACTGTGCAGGGGACAATTTCAAACCCTCCACCCTCAAGGAGATAAACGACATTAATGCGTCTCTTTGCCATTTTTCTGTTCATTGCTACGCTTACGAGCGCAGGTTGTGAAAGGATTCCAATAATCGAAATCACTTCAACCCCGTCTGCTGCAACAGTTTTTATAGACGGTGTAGAAGTCGGGACTACGCCCTATAAAAGAGAAGTGACTCCAGAAACACCATACCGAGTGTCTGTTAGTAAACGAGGCTATCACACAGCAATAGCAGAACTGAAATACGAAGGCAAAAAACTCTCACGCCCCTTCCAACTGAAAAAAATTAGCCTATCAGACATGATTTTAATCCCCGCGGGTGAGTTCACCATGGGAACTAGCGATGAAGAAGAACAACTCGTCATCCACCAACTGGGAGGGGGCGAACTTGTGGAACATCCGAGGTGGTTTAAGTCGGAAAAGCCGCAGCAGAAGGTTCATGTCGAATCCTTCTACATCGACAAGTTTGAAGTGACCAACGCCGACTACCAAAAATTCATTGATGCCACCGGATATGATGCGCCAAGACATTGGGAGAACCGAAAACACCGCGACGGAGAAGATAACCTGCCTATCGTATACGTCAATTGGAGGGATGCCAACGCATATTGCCAATGGGCGGGAAAACGGCTTCCAACAGAGATTGAATGGGAAAAAGCCGCCAGAGGTACTGATGCCAGAATCTGGCCCTGGGGAAACGTGTTTGATATAACAAAATTAAATGTCGAATCGTGGGACGGGTCGGGCTCCAAACCTGTCGGCAGCTACCCGCAAGGGATCAGTCCTTACGGTGTTTACGATATGGGCGGAAACGTATGGGAGTGGACGAGCAGCTGGTACGACGCGTATCCGGGGAGCACTTTCACAGCGGAAGAATTTGGGCAAAAATACCGCGTCCTGCGCGGTGGCTCATGGTACTATTACGACAATCTCGGACCGATCGGTGCCCGAACATCCTCGCGTGATGTAGGGACAGAAGACCACCTCTCTTATATAGCAGGATTCCGCTGCGTTATCGGGCAGAATGAAATCACAGCCGAATAGTAGTAGGCATATTGCTTTGAATCCCGATTTATCGGGACTCCATGTGCCGTAACAACTTCAAAAATTCATTAATTGTACCAATGAACTAGTGAACCAATGAACAAATCACGCATCACGTATCACGTATCACGTTTCACGATTTTCCTATGCCTCCTCCTTCTGCCCCTGGCAGTCGGCTGCGGAGAAGATGCCTCCATCAAAAAAGGCAAAGGACTGATTGCAGCCGGCGACTATCAGGGTGCAGCAGAATATTTTCAACAACTGCTAACAACCCAACCAGAGAACTTAGAAGCCCATTATCAACTGGGACTGGCATATCTGAAGCTAGACCAGCACACCGAGGCAATCGAATCCCTGAGAACCGCTGCGAGGTCCGCACCGGAACGCATGGATATCCAACTCGCGTTGGGAGAAGCATACATGGCGGTGGGACACGAGCGGTTCGCGCTGAGTGCATTTTTGAACATTTTACAGAATTCACAACAAGAAGATTGGATTCGAAAGATTGGTAAACTCACCGGCGACTCCCACCCAAGCATCCGCTTGACCCCCAACTATGTTCAAATCCGTGATGTATCAACCGCTGCCGACACGCTTGCTTTCACTGCATACGTTGACGACAACAACGAAATCTATGTCATGAACATCGCCGATATTAACGGCGAAAACAGGCAACGACTGACCTTCAACGATACCGCCGATTACAACCCCGCTCTATCCCCCGACGGAAAAAAGGTCGCCTATGTCTCTTTTATCCGTTGGCACAACCCCAACGACGAAATTTTCGTCATAGATATTGACACAAAATCAAATGAGCGATTGACAGTCAATACTGCCACGGATAGCAATCCGACCTTTTCGCCCGACGGTAGCAAAATCGCCTTTGAATCGAACAGAACTGGCATAAACAGCGAAATCTATATCATGGACGCAGACGGCGCGAATCAAAAGCAATTAACCCAGACCCAAACCAATAATCACGGTCCAGCATTCTCGCCGGATGGAGCGCGGATCGCATTTGCCGCCTATGCCGTAGGTGGGCCCCTCGGCATTTCCAGCCAAATCTGTATGATTGACAATGATGGGAGCAACTTCACAAAATTAACCGATGATCCAGCGATTAATGCACACCCCGCCTTTTCTCCCGATGGCACACAGATAATTTTTGACTCCTACAGAGATGGCGATACCGAAATTATCATGATGGACACAGACGGTAAAAATCAGAGGCAACTTACTAACAATGAACTCATCAACACTGATCCAATCTTTACTCCCGATGGCACACGAATTGTATTTGTTGGGCAAAGCGACAGCTCCGAAAACCTTGGTGTCTATGTGATGAATTTAGAGCAACCCCTCACAAAAGAAGATATCATCAAACGGATCGAGGCACGGCTTGAGTAGATGAGCTCCAACCCTTTTCAGGAGAAAAGTGCTAGAAAAAATCACAGAACGGTGTTTTGATAAAGTGTAAGGAAGGAATCAGAACAGTGGCTAACGACAAAATACTCATTTCTCGCGCTAATCTGGAGATGAACGGGCATTTGCCCACCTGATGCGAGCGTATTACACCTTCGTTTATGCGATTATTATCAGAATTATGAATAATCCCCACGACGCTGAGGAAGTGGGCAGATTATTGTAAACAAAGATCACGTAATTTGTGTTCCATCTAATACAATTGAAACGTCTGATTGAAATCTACTTAGCACATTGAAAATTGAACAGAGGAGAAAAGAATGGGGGAACGCCCTTCACGTTTCACGCATCACGTTTCACGCAACGTTTCACGACTGCTCCAACAACATTTTTTTATCGGAATATCTGTATTAATACTGCTATTGACCGGCACCGTATCGGCACAAGAGTTACAAACCTTGACGCTTGAAGATAGCCTCCAAATCGCCAGACAAACCAACCTCTCGATCCAGACAACTCAAGAGCGCGTGAAATCTGCGGAAGCACAAGTACGGGCTGCACATGCTGGATTGCTGCCGAATGTCTCAATCAACAGCAGTTATAGATACGCCGGGGTTCTCCCAAAATCCGTCCTTGAAGCGGGCGGCGGATTCGGACCGCCCGGTGCAGGGGGAGAGATGCCACCCCCTTCCACAGGTGATGGTAACAGCGAAACCATCATCGAACTGGAGTTCGGGGCGCACCATAATTTTCAGGCGGACCTGACCCTAAACCAACCGATCTTTGCTTGGGGACGCTACTACAAAAACTATCAAAGCGCAAAACTCAGCCTAGAAGCAGCGCACAAGGAATTGGACGCAGCTTACAACCAGTTAGTGCTTGACGTTTCAGAGGCTTTCTACCGCGTCCTCCTGTCACTTGAGTTTGTTAAAGTCTCCGAACAGACCGTCGAACTTGTCGAAAAACAGTTAAAGATTGCCCAAAACCTCTTTGAGGCGGGTGCGTCTACTAATTTTGATATCCTGCGTGCAGAGGTATTATTAGCCAACGCCAGATCCAACCTAATCCGCGCTAAAAATGGTGAACGGGTCGCTATGGATGTCTATAAAAATGTACTGAATATCGACCTCAACAATTCAATCAAGGTGCAAGGCAGCTTGGAGCAGCCGATCCTCGAATTTGACCTTGAACAACTCATCCAACAGGCGATGGAAAAACGACCAGAACTCCATCAGCTTCAATTCACCGAGGGTGCCGCCAAAAAACAGGTTGATGTTGCCAAGACCCGCAGCCGTCCCGCCCTCTCCTTCTTTACTAACTATCAGCTCGACCACAACGAGAGACTCATAGAGATGAACCGGATTTGGAACGTCGGCTTCGCACTCAATGTCCCGATCTTCGACGGTTTGGCGACACGGGCTGCCGTGAAACAGGCAGAATCCGGTCTGAAACAGACACAACTTGGAAAGCAGCAAATGACCGACACCATCGAGTTAGAGGTCAGATCTGCGTATCTCAATCTGCTTGAGGCAAAGACACTAATCGATGTCCAGCGCGAAACGGTTGAGCAAGCCCAAGAGAGCGTACGAATCGCAAACTTGCGCTACGAAAACGGGATGATCACCAGCGTTGAACTGACCGACGCACAACTCGCACTTTCACAAGCGGAAGTAAACCGTCTCCAATCCTTGCACGACTACGCTGTAGGTCTCGCCCGATTGGAAAAAGCAATCGGCCAAAAAATTCCAATAGACAACCGCAATTAGTCGTTTTGGACTTGAGAATTGATTAAAAGAGAAACAGCATAAACTCTTACGTAGATCGAACTTGTGCAAAGTTAGTCAGGTGGAAGGCGAACCCATTATGAAACGCCTACTATTCCCAATTTACACTATCTTAATCCTGATGTTGACGGGGTGTGTGATGCCTGTAACAGATGAGAATGTGTCAATGGAGAGCGGTAGGAAGCAGCCTGTGACAAATACCGATGCGATTGTGCCAGCATACGTGGTGGATGCCAAAGAATTATTCGGACTCGGAATAAAAGAAAGCGCAGGCAAAGTATTCGCAACAACTAAGTTCTGGTTCCGTCGCCAAGGCGGAGAACACAACATGTATTTGCCGTACCCTTTTGATTACGGAAGAACAAAACCGTACTTCAGAGAAAAACATATCACACCCATTGAAACGTATACGCTCAAGGACAAAGCGTATCTGACTCTGTATTTCACAGAAGTAGATAAGAACCCAAAGGAAGTTGAAGTGGGCAGGATAGAATTAACTCATACAGGCGTTGTGTCTGCCGTAGAAGCGGTCATGATGCTTGGATACGATCCTAACAATCTAATAGAGCACCCAACTAAAAATAGGAATGCAGACACGAGTAACTGGTTTGTTCAAATAGATCCCTACTTCCACCTCATTGAAATACAGTGGTTCACAGCAACAGAACTTGGTAAAGTCACACAGATTCGAGCCAGTGTGTGGTAATGTGTTAATTTTTCTCAAAAGGAGGGTGAGATGCGTTCTATACGGCATGGGTTGCTGGTGGTGGGTTTGCTTCTGATAGTGGGGTGTAGCACCAAGGTTGTCAAGGAGACCGAGACAGATACCAAAGCGATTGTGCCTGAGTATGTGATAGATGCTAAAGAACTCTTAGGACTTCCATTAAGAGAAAGTGGAGCGAAAGTCAGAGCAACCACCGACTTTGGCAACTACATGGTATCAAACATCTCTTATGCATACCCTAACCGTGAGTACGGGAGGACCACACCGTATTTTACGGAAGCAACATTTAGCTCCATCGAAACGTATACGCTGAACGATAAAGCATACCTCGCTTTGAGTGGAAATAAAGTGGGACGAGTAGAATTAACCCATTCAGGGGTTGTGTCTGCCGAGGAAGCGGTCATGATGCTCGGATATGACCCCAAGCAGCTGATAGAGCATCCAGTAAAGCATAGGAACGCAGACAGGAGCGACTGGTTTGCCCTAATAGATCCCTACTTCCATATTATAGAAATACAGTGGTTCAATGCAGAAAAACTCCGCAGACCGGGAGAAAAAATGGGTTCAGTCACACAGATACAAGCCTCTGTGTGGTGATGAGCTATCTAACTTTTGATACCATTCCCTAAATTCCTAGTTCTTTCTTACGCACTACGTCTTATGTTTCATTAATCCTAGCAGGGTGATAGGTGTATAACAATGAACTAATGAACTAGTGAACCAACAAACCAATTAAAATGCTCGATTTCAAGCCACCCAAACCAAACACACTTTTCATCAGGGTCGCTCAATGGCTGGTGCCTCTCGTGCTAAGGGGTCCGCTAAAAATCTCTAAATTCGTTATCGACCCTGAAACGCTGGAACAGTTAAGATCCATCGCAAATCACCCAATGGTCTTGGTGCCCAACCACGCCGACTACGCTGATGCTTCCATTATGTTCGTACTATCAAAACGGTTGGGAGACCAGTTTCACTATATGTGTGCGCGGGAAACATTCAAAGGTCGAATCAGGAGTTATCTCATGCAGCGGTTTGGGGTATACTCCGTGACACGTGGTAGTATTGATCGAGAAGCGTTTCGGACGACACGCAGTCTGCTGACGGACGGAAAACATCCGTTGGTCATCTTTGCCGAAGGCGAAATCTCACGCCAGAACGATACGGTGCTACCCTTTGAAAGCGGCGTTGTCCAACTCTGTTTCTGGGCATTGGACGACATGGCAAAGGCAGGGGCAGTCAAACCCCTCTACGCTGTTCCGGTCGGAATTAAGTACATCTACGACGAAGAGATGTGGGACGAAATCGAGGAGGCACTCACCAGATTGGAGCGAGAGATTCTGCCGCAAGGAGCATCCACCGCTGAAGATCTGTACGGACGACTGCGGGCGATTGGTGCTGCCATAGTGTCAATACTGGAACGAGAATACAAACTTAAAGCTGATGAAAACAGGTCATTGAACGAGCGGATTGAACAGTTGCGCGAACATATTCTCTCACAGATGGAGGAGTTTATGGGAGTTACTCCACAACCAACCGTCCTCCCCATGATGCGAGTCCGCTCCTTGAAAAACATAATCGATGCAGAGATTTACAGGGAAACTGAAGAACTCTCCACCTACGAAAGGCAGATACATGAACAACGACTCGAAAAATTTCAAGAGTTCTATCCAGATCTAAACCGCCTATTTAATTTTATCGCTATCTACGACGGTTACGTCGGTGAGACACAATCTCCTGAACGGTTCTTGGAGGTCATCACCCGGATAGAAAGAGAAGTTTTTGGGGACTCAAAACCGAGGGGACCCCGGATAGCGTTAATGCGTTTTGGGACACCCAAGAACCTACTTGACCGCTACGAAACCTACAAACAGAATAAAAAACAGACGGTACAGGACATCACGCTGGAATTGGAAACGGAGGTACAAACCCTCATCTCAGATATGTCCCAACCCCCTACGCAATAAACAGAGAGTATCTTTTAAGGTAGTAGGCATACGCCGTATGCCGTAACCATGAGCTAGCACGGAGGCTAGAAAGTGAAAAAATTCGCGATCATCATACTAATAATCGTAATCGCTCTCGCAGCGATTTTCATCAGAGCCGCTTCCAGACGACAAACAGGCGAACCCGAAGCAGTCGCTGCAACAATCAAAGCAGTCGAGATTATAAAAGCACCTCGCGGCGAAATCCGCTCTGAGCTGCAACTGTCTGGCACGATTGAAGCCAACTCACGGGTGACCGTCTTTCCTGAAGTCCCCGGGAAAATTATCAAAATGGACATTGACGAAGGGGCACGAGTCACAAAAGGGCAAACGCTCGCAGTTATTGAACATGCCGAGTTAGTGCTCCAAGTGCGTCAAGCCGAAGCAGCACATCGGGCTGCCCAAACCGCTTTTGATCAAGCACAGAAGTTAGCCAAAATTCGTGTCCAATCTCAAATCGATCAGGCGAGCGCGCAGCTGAGATCTGCTGTCGTTGCCCTACAGCAGGTAGAAGATCTATCGCAAACCCGCACCACCTCACAGGTCGAACAGGCACGAGCTGGCTTGGAATCCCTCAAGGCAAATTTGGAAAAGATTAGGCGCGGCGCGAGAGATGAAGATCTCAGGCAAGCAGAAGCCGCGTTGGCTGGAGCAAAGGCAAGCCTGACCAATGCACAGAACAACCACAAGCGGATGAAACAGCTCTTTGAGAACGGCGCAATCAGCAAACAATCCTTTGAATCCGCAAAAACCCAACTCGATATCGCCAAATCGCAATACGAGGTCGCTAACGAACAAAGCGCACTTATCCAAAACGGCGCACGGGAAGAAGACATCCAAGCAATGGAGGCACAAGTGGCGCAGGCTGAAGCCGCCCTCAAACTCGCTTACGCCCAAGCAGACACGAAAACATGGGAAAAAGATAAAGCATTAGCGCAGTCCCAAGTAGAGGGGGCACATGCTACCCTCAACGCTGCTGAAGCGTTAGCAACCGCCAAAAGTTGGGAAGCAGAAATCATTGCCGCTGAAACCGCAATGCAGCAAGCAAAGGTCGCGCTCGATCTCGCACAAGAACGGCTCAGCGACGCAACAATCACAGCACCGATTGCCGGCATCCTATCCATGCGTTATCTGGATCTGGGTGGGCTGGCATCTCCCACTGCACCGATCTTCGAGATTGTGGATATGGATACCGTGAAAGCAGCTGTCAGCGTCATCGAAGCAGATCTGGGCAAACTCGATCCCGAAAATCAGGAGGCGTGGATCGAGGTCGATGCGTTGACACAACCCGTCACCGGAAAAATCTCCCTCATCAGCCCTGTTCTCGATCAGGCAAGTCGATCGGCAAAGGTCGAAATTGCGATAGACAACGCAGATCTGCGTTTGAAGCCCGGCATGTTTGCGAAGGTTAAGATCCCGGTAGAAATTCACGAAAACGCCATCCTACTCCCGCGTTCTGCGGTGATTGAAGATAGCATCAGAAACACCCAAATCGTGTTCGTGGTTGCCGAGGGACGCAGTAAACGTCGGCAGGTCGAGATGGGGTTGGCTGAAGGCAGCCGTGTGGAGATTACCAACGGCCTCTCTGAAAGCGAACAGGTGGTCATCGCTGGACAGCACACCCTCAAAGACGGCGAAGAAGTAACGGTGATGAATCCATGAACTAATCAACCAATGAACCAACTCCGGAGATAAACATGAGCAAATATAAAATTGGCTGCGGCTTAATTATCTACGGCTCCCGCCAGAATACCGATCTCCCCGGCGTCCTCGCCGAACTGGCAGCGGCAGGCTACGACGGAATAGAAGCCGGCAATCTTAATGACGGCAGCCGCACCCCTGAAGAGACAAAAGCACTGCTAGCATCGCACAATTTGGAACTGGCAGGTGTCCATACAGGCTACGGCAGCATCGAACAGTTTGAGGAAACGATTCGGTTCACCGAAACGATGGGATCCGACTACTTGATGGTCTCCGGTGTCGGTGGACAAGATACGCTCGAAGATTACCAACGTTCAGCGGAGGTCTTTAACGAGGTTGGGCGTCGCTGTAACGACGCAGGAATCAAGTTCTGCTACCACAACCACAGTTGGGAATTCAAAGATTTCGGCGGAACAAACGGACTCGTTACGTTGTATGACTCAACAGATCCGAAACTCGTGCACGCCTGCGTGGACACCTATTGGGTCCAGCACGGTGGCGAAGATCCTGCCGCCTTCCTGAAGCAATACGCCGATCGGGTTGCCTATCTCCACTTCAAGGACATGAATCCCGATGGCTCCTTTGGAGAAGTCGGACACGGGGTCCTCGATTGGGCAGGCATCATGGAAGCGGTCAGCGGAATCAACGCAGAGTGGTTGACGGTCGAACAAGACAGGACGGACAAAACACCAAAAGAAAGTGCCACCATGAGCTGTCAATACATGCGTAATACCCTAGGAATCTAATACCAATTATGGTGGATTCAATAATTATGGTGGATGCTAAAAATAAATGGACACTTTCGCCCCCGGTAGGTGCCGTGGTAGGTTAAAACGGCGCAGTTGGAAACCGCACCTACCAAGCAGGAGTATCGTAGGTTGGGTTGAACGATAGTGAAACCCAACACAAATGAATCAATGAACTAATGGACCAATTAAGGAGAACATTATGAGCTCAGCAACAGTCACCAACGCCAACGAAGGGGAAGCACTTCAATTCCCTTGGGGTGCAATCAAATGGCTATGCAATGACCAGATCGATCCGGACGCGGAAATGACCTTCGGACTCGTTTATCTCAACGCCGGCGAGGACAATCCGCTCCACTACCACCCGAACTGCGAAGAACTGATTTACGTCCTTTCGGGACAATGCGACCACCAGCTCGGCGACGAGGTTATCCCTTTGACAGAAGGAAGCATGCTGCGGATCCCACAAGGCGTAAAACACAACGCCGTCAACACCGGCTGGCAGCCCGTTATGATGATTATCTGCTACTCCACCGGCGATCGGCAAACCGTCTTCGTCGAGGACGAGTAATTTATACTTTTCTGGTTCATGTTACGGAATCATGCAACAGAAAGCGATTTAGTACATTAGTTCACTCGTTCATTAATGAACCAATGAACAGATAGTCCTCACGTTTCACGCATCACGTTTCACGTTCTTAGCACTTTGCACTTTCTTCTGACATGACCTTTATTCCTACCCAGGTCAAATACCTATGACTTCCAACCGATGCAAGATCAAAATTTGCGGTACAGCAAGCATAGCCGATGCGCGAATGGCAGCAAATGCCGGCGCAGATTATTCGGGTGTCGTCGTCGAAGTGCCCTTCTCTGAGCGATCTGTCCCTATCAATTCCGCCGCAGACATCGCACGACAGACACAGATCTCAACTGTTATCCTTGTGTTTGACCGCCCAACAGATTGGGTCAAAGAAGCGGTAGCGCAAATTAAACCGTTCGCAGTTCAGCTGCTCGGACACGAACCACCTACCCAAGTAGCTGAACTCAAGGAATCTCTATCCTGCGAAGTGTGGAAGTCGCTGTTCCTGCCCACCGAAAACGATCCCGCAGCAGATGCCCAAGCCATCTTCAAACAGATTGAGGCATACGTCGCTGCAGGCGCAGATGCCCTGCTGTTCGATACCGCAGAATTCACCGACGGAAAAGCCCGATTCGGCGGCACCGGCAAGCAGAGCGATTGGAATCTGAGCGCGCAACTCATCCAAGCCTGTAAGGTGCCAGCGTTCCTGTCCGGCGGCATCCGTCCTGAGAACGTCCAGACGGCGATCGAAACTGTCCGTCCCTACGGCGTAGATCTCTGTTCGGGGGTCGAAGCGTCGAAAGGGATTCGTGATCGGGGTAAGCTAGAGCAGCTGATGGAGAATGCCCGAACCGTTGGTGGCTAACACGTTAATTGCCCTGTGAGATCCGATCAACATGCTCCTGCACAATATCTTGCGGCGCAAATTTGATAAACAGCCACGCACCGGGGACTAGTATCAGGAATAACCCAATAATGAGGTCGTCAGTATATCCGAGAATTGGAAAGATATCGGGAAGAAAATCCAATCGCAAAAATAGGAAGTAGCCTATTGCAAATGCGATCGCAAGCGCCTCAAAGATGACAAGAATTGCTTTCCGGTAAATCGGGACACGCGGATCCCAAAACAACCGCCACGCCAACCTTACGAAATTTGGCAGGTGATAAAGAAAACGAAAAAGTCGAAATGACTTAGGTCCCCTTCCGAACATAACTAATCACATCTCCGTCAAAAAGTATCTATTAAACGTAACCGCTCATTTTCGGCTGTCCAGAGTTCCGCCTCTGTATAAATCTGCGGCGGCGAGAGTTTCTCCGGCGGCAGCTCCCAATCCGGGCGGAACTGCTGAATCAAAGTCACAGCATTCTGATAAGCAATCCGATCGCGGCTCGTCTCATCAATATTCGCTGACTCCAAATCAGCTTGAAGCACTCGATAATCATAATAAGGCGCGTCCCCACCGAACATCAGCCGTTCAACCCCCACTTGATTAATCAACTGAGAGAAATCCCAGTTGGAATCCTGTCCTTTCGGTCTCTGCACAACCTCAAACCAGACGTTCTCCAAATCCCCGCAAAGTTCCGTCGCTTCCGTGCCGGCGTGCTGGATAAAGGTCAGATCGGGAAAACGACGCGCTAACGACGCTGTCCTCACAGGTGTCTCATGTAACAGACAAATCCCTTTCCACATCGCCGCAACTTCAAGAAACGGATAAAGTCGTCTTTCGGGTGACACGCCGCCCGGATGCCACATAACCCCCATTAACCCACCTGCCGCCAGTGCCTGTTCCAATGCTTCCACCCCAGCACTCCCATGGCGTAACTCAATCAGCGCAAGTCCGATAGGAAAACGATCCGGGAATTGACGACATGCTCTGGAGATCACCCCATTCTGGTCCCGTGTATCAAGGAGTCCCCGCGCTTGCGGACTGCCAACCGCAGTTGGACCAATAATCGCAGCGACGATACCCGCCGAAGCCATCCGCCCCAGACACAGACCGGTGCTCTGCCCCACAATTGGGTCATAGGTTATACTCATACCGATATGACAATGGACATCAATGTAAGGTCGCATATTCCTCCCTATTTCCGCCCTCACTCATGTTTAAGTAACCGTAGACTACCGCTTCGCTCGGATGCCCCAATGAACTAATGAACTAGTGCTCTGTCAAATAAATCATGATAAGACACTCACCGCTCGGCTTGGATAGCTATAGCCAAGCCGCTTTGTGGGGGAAGTATCTAAAAGAGGCTTTTGTACCACGATCTGTTAGATTGTGATCCGAGCCTGCAAACTAACAGTTTGCGCTACATTTATCTGACAATGTACTAGTTACCCAATGAACCAATATTTGCGTTCGGCACTTTCTTTTAACGTGAACTGCTCCTTCTTAAAGATTCCAGATCAATTGCCTGTCTTCGTTCAGTCGCCAGCCGCGCCGCTTCGATAATCGCCAGATTGTGCCGCCCATGTTTGCCACTAATCGGCAGCTCCCTACCAGATGCGAGAGCATCAAACGTCGCAGCAAAAAATCCGACATGCCCAGAAGGATCGTTAAATCCCGGATCCGCCCGTCCGGGGATTTCGAGGTGCTGCCAGCCTTCCTCTCTAGTGTAACGCATCAATGAATCGGGAGTATTCTTCCGATGCCTAATCCGGAGCGAACCATCGCTCGCATGGACCTCGCACCAACCGGTATCAAGGTCAGGGACACACCAGGCACTGGAAACTGTGGACACGGCACCGTTCTCATGTTCGCAAAGTAGCATCGCAATATCATCGACATCAACATCAATACTCAAAGTCTTGACTCGTGCCTCAACATACCGCACCGGGGAATCCATCAGCGCACTCACCGAATAGATCTCGTGATATGAGGAGTCACCGATACATCCTCCGCCTTTCGCTTTACTCGCACGCCACGCTTGGGCGGGGTCTGAATGCTCCGTTGAGAAATCCGCCGGTTTAAGCCCCATCCCTGCGGCGCGCCCAAAAATCGACACCCCTAACTTCGCTCGCTGGACAAATCCCTCCTGCATTGCGAGTGTGTACAGATAGTTGTGCACAATACCGTAGGACACATCATTGCGCTCAACAGCATCCAGAATCGTATCCGCTTCCGCCAATGTCGTCGCCATCGGTTTTTCAGATATGACCGCCACACCTGCCGATGCCGCGTCAATAGCGTGTTCCGCATGAAGGAAATGCGGCGTGGCAACCGTTACCGCATCAATTTCGGCTTTTGCCAACATCTCCCGATAATCGGCATACCGTTGATCAGGCGGCACATCAAAGGTTTGACCGACCTGCTGCAGATTCTCCTCAAGTACATCCGCCAACGCAACCACCTCAACCGCATCTGGCAACGACAGATACGCGCGGGCGTGCACCAGTTGGACAATCCCACCACACCCAATCAACCCCAAACGAATCGGTCTCGTCATCATAACCCCTCGTCAGATTCAAACACACAACTCACGTGATAACCCCAAACCTGTAGGTCGCGGTTCACATCTCGACACTCTGGGCTTGTCTCACCGTAGATTGGGCTTCCTAGCCCGAACCATAGCCCTCTTGCTTTCCTCCGCGCTCTCCGTGTCTCTGCGGTAAATTAGCATCGCCTGTTGGTTTGAACAGGATTCGTCAGTGCAATGAACCAATGAACCAATGCACTAATGAACCAACACCGCACGCGCAACCCGAAGCACATTGCCACCAAGAATCTTCTGGATGTCACTATCCGAATACCCGCGCTGAACAAGCCCGATCGTAAAAACGGGCCAATTCGTCCACGCCAAACTCTGTTTCTGATTCGGCTGCTGAAACTGTGACGAAAACATCGGATCATTGGGGTTCCAGAAATATTCCCACCGCTTGCGCCCTGCACCCCGTTTCGGAATGTGCCGCTGCGCCTCTCGGCTTGCAGAGGAGGTATAAGCCACATCCGTTCCAATCGCAACGTGGTCTACCCCAAAAGTCTTGGCGACATAATCGACATGCGCCAGCAACGCGCTGATGTCACCACTGCCGCCTAAAAACGCAGGAATCGCACAGATACCAATATAACCGCCGGTATCCACAATCGCACGGATCACCTCGTCCGGCTTACACCGATCATGCACGTTCACCGCACAAGCCCCAGAATGACTCGCTACCATCGGACGCGCCGATGCCTGTGCCGCTTCAAGACTCGTTTGCCAACCAGAATGCGCCACATCCGCAATCACGCCGACCCGATTCATCTCCGCAACAACCGCCCTACCGAAGTCACTTAACCCCCCGTTCGCCGGTTCCGCACACCCATCACCAATCATGTTACGCCGATTATAAGTCAGGTGCATGATACGGATACCGAGTTGGAAAAAGATCCGGATATACCGCAACTCCTCCTCAACCGAAACCCAGTCTTGAGGCAAGGGAACACCATTTCCGCTGAAATAGAGGCAGTGCCTATTTTGCTCCTTCGCAGCGACAATATCATCTGGCGTAACCGCTTTCTGGATAAAGTCACGTATCATGTCAGTGGTGTAAGTAAAACGCGCCAAACGCTTGACGAGACGGAGTGCCGATTGACCCTCCTCCCCCGCGTTCTGCACGATACAGGTCACCCCCGCCGCTTCCCACGCCGCCATAAACTCCTGCTTCTCCCGCTCATCGGTGACAAATCGGGTCATCGACATATCTTCCATCATGTCCCGAACCTCGACCTCCGACGCACCGGCTTCGACAGCCGCTGCCACAGCCTCCCCATCAACAGCAGCACGCGGCGCAAACCCGTATGAGTCACAGACAATCGAGTTTCGATGGAGTTCCATACCGTGTTCTATATCACGCGGACTCGGTTTCAAAATGTCCAACGCCACTTCGCGGGCGTGTTGAATCGCTTCGTTCATGTATATTCTCCAACAGTCTGTTATATCAAATATGCGAAAAGAATTTTATCACAAATTGGATGGGGAATACTATCAAAAAATGAGGAAGGTAGTGCTCCGTCAAATAAATCATGATAAGGTGCTCACCGCTTGGCTTGGATAGCGATAGCCAAGCCGCTTTGTGGGGGAAGTATCTAAAGGAGGCTTTTGTACCACGATCTGTTAGATTGTGATCCGAGCCTGCAAACTAAATGAGTTTTAAGAAATTAAACGGGTAATTCTATATTTCCCCCAGACCCGGTAGGTGCGGTTTTCAACCGCACTGGACATCGCTCGGAAATTACCCAATTAATAAATTAATCTTCATACAGTTTGTGCTACATTTATCTGACAATGTAGTAGGACCATTTAGTGTTTCGCGTTTTGACAGATTTCGGGATGGATCAAATCCGTAAGCGGGGCAGCTTGCCTCTCCGTCTGTAGTAGCGCGTTCATTGCGCGTTCTTATGGGGCAGCTTTGAACTTGACACACACCTAACGCAGATATATAATGGCATCGTCATAATTCAACTTTATCGGATGGAGGCGTTACTACCTTATGAAAACCTACGGATTTGGAATTATCGGTTGCGGCATGATCTCCGATTTTCACTCGGCGGCGATTGCAGAACTTCAGGGCGGGAAATTGGTCGCCGTCAGCTCAAGGAACGAAGAAAACGCAAGGCGGGTGGCGGATCGTTACAATGTAGACTCGTATCCCGACTACAATGAGATGCTAAAACGTCCTGATCTGGATGTCGTATCCATCTGCACGCCAAGCGGGGCGCACCGAGACCCGGCGGTCGCCGCAGCAAAAGCGGGCAAGCACGTCATCGTCGAAAAACCGCTCGAAATCACCCTTGACCGTTGCGACGACATCATCCAAGCGTGTGACGAGTCAGACGTGCGTCTATGTGCAATCTTTAACTCGCGCTTCACCGAAGGCAGCCAACTCGTCAAGAAAACCATCGAGAGCGGTCGTTTCGGCGTGCTTACCTTGGGCGATGCCTATATCAAATGGTTTCGTACACAGGAGTATTACGACAGCGGCGGGTGGCGCGGTACGTGGGCACTCGACGGTGGAGGCGCGTTGATGAACCAGTCAATCCACGCCATAGATCTCCTCCAATACTTCATGGGTCCCGTAAAAGCCGTCCAAGCCTTTACCGACACAATGACCCACGAACGCATAGAGGTCGAAGATGTCGCCGTTGCAGCACTCCGTTTTGAGAATGGCGCGTTGGGTGTGATCGAAGGCACGACAACCGTTTATCCCGGTCTCCTCAAGAAGCTCGAAATCTCCGGCAATAAAGGCACCGTTACCCTCGAAGATGAAGACATTATCCGGTGGGAGTTCGATCCAGATCTGCCCGAAGATGCTGAAATCCGTGAGCAATTCGCAGAGACACGGTCAGGTGGCGGCGGTGCCGCAGATCCCCGCGCCATCAGTCATGAGAACCATCGTCTACAAATGCAAAACTTCATTGATGCCATCGAAAACGGCACACCCCATCTCGTCGATGGTCGTGAAGGTCGCAAGGCAGTCGAAATCATCCTCGCCATCTACAAATCCAGCCAAGAAGGACGGATGGTAGAACTACCTCTTTAAGGACGGTTATATAGGTTTCTGTAGGTCGATTTTCCAAAATCGACAGGAAGATGTCGAGATATGAATCTCGACCTACAGTTGCCTCAACAAACGCTGTCCTCTCAACAGTGGCAGTTATCGGTCAACCTGTTTGAGCCATCCCCACGTCGTGAGTGTCTTACCTCCGGGTGCAACTGCAAGCGCAGGGGTATACCATGCAGGAGCACGGTCATGACCGCCATGTTTAGTGAGGTTTCGCTGATTACCCCCATTGGCGTCCATCACGTAGATTTCACTGTTCCCATCCCTCTCAGATATGAAGGTAATCCATTTACCGTCAGGAGACCATGCGGGATCCCAGTCTCCATTGGGATGATTGGTGAGGTTTCGCTGATTACCCCCATCGGCGTCCATCACGTAGATTTCAAAGTTTCCAAAGTCACCCTGCCTATCGGACGCGAAGGCAATCCGTTTACCGTCAGGAGACCATACGGGATCCCAGTCATCAAAAAGATTTTCAGTGAGTCTCTGTTGATTACCCCCATCGGCGTCTATCACGTAGATTTCATGAGTAGTTTGGCCGCCTCTAAAGTGTTCCGCCATCTCCGACGAGAAGATAATGCGTTTACCATCGGGTGACCATGAGGGTGAATAGTCATCATGGCCATTATTGGTGAGTCTTTGAGGATTGTTTCCATCAGCGTCCATCACGTAGATTTCGGAAGTGAACCAATCTTGTATAACGTGAGCGTGCTCATCGCTATTAGACGAGAAGGCAATTCGTTTGCCATCGGGTGACCATGAGGGTGATCTGTCATCATGGCCATTATTGGTGAGTCTTTGAGGATTGTTTCCATCGATGTCCATCACGTAGATTTCGTCGGGTCCATGCCTCCAGGACTCAAAGGCAATCCGTTCACCATCGGGTGACCATGAGGGTGAAAGGTCATTATGGGCATTGCTGGTGAGTCTTTGTTGATTCCTCCCATTGATGTCCATAACGTAGATTTGCCAGTTCCCATCCCTATTAGACACGAAGGCAATCTGTGCCTGTGCACCAACGGCTACGATCAGTAGTGTCAACACCAAAGCTACAACGCTAGCTAAAATCAAAGGTGCGAGATTGCGTCTCCGTTGCATCTGTTATTCCTCCTCTGTTCTCTCAACAATGGCAGTTATCGGCTGACCCCCTTGAGCCGCCCCCACATTATAAACTTTTTGCCGGCGGGAGAAACCGAAAACGCAGAGTTCAGCCATGCAGAATTAGTATCATCATGGCGATTATTGGTGAGTCTTCGTAGATTACTCCCATCAGCGTCCATCACGTAGATTTCCCAGTTCCCAAGCCTCTCAGACGCGAAGGCAATCCGTTCACCGTCGGGAGACCATGAGGGAGACCGACCCTTAACGGGATTTTTAGTGAGTTTTCGTAGATTCCCGCCATCGGTGTCCATCACGTAGATTTCAGGGTTAAAGACCCCGTCTCTAAGAGACACGAAGGCAATCCGTTTGCCGTCAGGAGACCATGAGGGAGACAGGTCATTCTTTATACTTTTCGTAAGTCTTTGTTGATTTCCCCCATCGGCGTCCATCACGTAAATTTCATAGTTCCCATCCCTATTAGACGAGAAGGCAATCCGTTTACCGTCAGGAGACCATGAGGGGTACTGATCATCAGAGAGATTTTCAGTAAGTCTTTGTTTATTGCCCTCGTCGGTGTCCATCACGTAGATTTCAGGGTTAAAGACCCCGTCTCTAAGAGACACGAAGGCAATCCGTTTGCCATCGGGTGACCATGAGGGAGACCAGTCGTGTTTGGGATTGTTAGTGAGATTTAGTTGGTTGCCCCCATCGTTGTCCATCACGTAGATTTCTTGGTTCCCATCCCTCTCAGACGTGAAGGCAATGCGTTTACCGTCAGGGGACCATGAGGGAGACCCATCATACTGGGGATTATTGGTGAGTCTACGCTGATTCCCCCCATCGTTGTCCATCACGTAGATTTCTTGGTTCCCATCCCTCTTAGACACGAAAGCAATCTGTGCCTGTGCGTCAACGACTATCATCAGCAGCGTTAGACACAGGACGATAACGACAGATAAAGTCAAATGTGCGAAACTGTATCTCCGTCGCATCTGCTACACCTCCCCTGTTCTCAAATCGTTTTCTTATCCTTCAATACCGTTCTCTCAATAATGGCAGTTATCGACCACCCTGCTTGAGCCAACCCCACATCGTGATTTTTTTGCCTACAGGAGCGACTGCAAGCGCAGGACGAAACCATGCAGGAGCACCGTCATAACTCCCATGTTTAGTGCGTCTTCGCTGCTTACCCCCATCGGCATCCATCATATAGATTTCAGTGTTTCCATCCCTACTGGAATCAAAGACAATACGTTCACCGTCGGGGGACCATGACGGCGAATCGTCAGGATGGTTATTCTTGGTGAGTCTTCGCTGTTTACCCCCATCGGCATCCATCACGTAGATTTCAAGGCTTGCCCAGTTCTTAGGCTTCCAAGACGAGAAGGCAATCCGCTGACCGTCCGGTGACCATGAGGGAGACCCATCATTATTGCGATTTTCAGTGAGCCTTTGTTCATTACCTCCATCGGCATCCATCACATAGATTTCATTAGTGACGTTTCCAAGGTCGTCGATAAAGTGCCCCGCCCTCTCAGACGAGAAGACGATCCGCTTACCATCGGGGGACCATGACGGCGAATAACCCTTCTGATCATCTTGGGTGAGTCTTTGTTGATTTCCCCCATCGGCATCCATCACATAAATTTCACGGGCGGAAGAAAAGACAATGCGTTCACCATCGGGGGACCATGACGGTGAATAGTCACCCTGGGGACTGTTAGTGAGGTTTAGTTGATTACCTCCATCGGCATCCATCACATAGATTTCACGGTTCCCATCTTGTCCCGAACTAAAGACAATGCGCTTGCCATCGGGGGACCATGACGGTGACCAGTCATCGCCGCGGTTCTTGGTGAGTCTACGCTGATTCTTACCATTGATACCCATCACATAGATTTCAAAGTTTCCAGCCCTATTAGATACAAAGGCAATCTGTGCCTGTGCGTCAACGGATAACATCAGCAAGGTTAGCCCCAACGCTACAACAACAGCTAAAATCAAAGGTGCGAGATTGCGTCTCCGTTGCATCTGTCTTTCCTCCCCTGGTTTCAAATCAGTTTTTTATCCCTAAACACTATTATCTCAATAATGGCAGTTATCGACCACCCTGTTTGAGCCAACCCCACCTCGTGAATATCTTACCCGCGGGCGAAACCAAAAAAGGAGAGTTAAGCCATGCAGGACTAGCGTCACTACCGGTATGATCGGTGAGGTTCTGCGGATTACTCCCATCGGCGTCCATCACGTAGATTTCAGCGTTCCCATCCCTATTAGAATAGAAGGCAATGCGCTTGCCATCGGGTGACCATGAGGGCCATGCGTCAGTCTCACGATTTTCAGTGAGTCTTTGTTGATTACGGCCATCGATGTCCATCACGTAGATTTCAAAGTTCTCCCAGTCCCCCTTCCTATCAGACGCGAAGGCAATCCGTTCACCGTTGGGGGACCATGAGGGATCCCGGTCATTATTGCGATTTTCAGTGAGTCTTTGTTGATTGCCCCCATCGGCGTCCATCACGTAGATTTCAGAAGTGAGTCCAGATTCCCCTTTAAAGTGTCCCTCCCTAACGGCACTGAAGACAATGCGTTTACCGTCAGGGGACCATGAAGGATACCTGTTTTCAGTGAGATTGTTAGTGAGATTTTGAGGATTGCCCCCATTGGCGTCCATCACGTAGATTTCAATGTTATGAGGATTATTCCAATCCCTATTAGACTGGAAGACAATTCGTGTGCCATCCGGTGACCATGAGGGACGGCTGTCATGAAAAGGACTGTTAGTGAGATTTTGAGGATTGCCCCCATCGGCATCCATCACGTAGATTTCAGAAGTGGACCAACCGTTTTTAGCGTGGACGTGACCATCCCTCCTAGACACGAAGGCAATGCGTTTACCGTCAGGGGACCATGAAGGTGCATAGTCGCTCTTGGGATGATTGGTGAGGTTTCGCAGATTCCCCCCGTCGGCGTTCATCACGTAGATCTCAGCGTTCTCATCCCTCTTAGACATGAAGGCAATCCGTGCCTGTGCATCAACGCATACCATCAGCAGTATCAGACCCAACACTACAACGCTAGCTAAAATCAAATGTGGAAGATTATATCTTCGTTTCATCTGCTATTCCTCCTCTTCTATTCTCAAATCAATTGTTTATCCTTTAACTCCGCTTCCTCAACAGTGGCAGTTAGCGGTCAACCCGTTTGAGCCACCCCCACACCGTAAACGTTTTGCCTGCGGGAGGAACCGAAAACGGAGAGTTAAACCATGCAGGATTAACGTCATGATTGGGATGATTGGTGAGGTTTTGAGGATTGCCCCCATTGATGCTCATCACGTAGATTTCATAGTTTTTAAAGTCCCCCTTCTTATCAGATGTGAAGGCAATCTGTTTACCGTCAGGAGACCATGAGGGAGACCCGTCATCAACGTGATTTTCAGTAAGTCTTCGTTCATTACCCCCGTTGGCATCCATCACGTAGATTTCAAATTTTTTAAGGTCCCCCTTCCTATCAGACTCGAAAGCTATCCGTTTGCCGTCAGGAGACCATACGGGATGCCAATCACTAAAGAGATTTTCAGTAAGTCTTTGCTGATTCTTGCCATCGGCGTCCATCACATAGATTTCAGACGTGATTGCAAACTTGTTTTCAAAGTGCCCCTCCCTACGAGCACTGAAGACAATGCGTTTGCCGTCAGGAGACCATGAGGGAGACCTGTCATCATCACCATTGGTATTGTTAGTGAGTCTTTGTAGATTCCCGCCATCGGCATCTATCACGTAGATTTCATAGTTAAAGCGCCCCTCCCTATCAGACGCGAAGGCAATCCGCTTACCATCAGGGGACCATGAGGGAGACCAGTCATTATTGAGATTCTCGGTAAGTCTTTGCTGATTCCCGCCATCGGCATCCATCACGTAGATGTCGGCGTTTCCATCCCTCCTAGACACGAAGGCAATCCGCTTACCATCAGGGGACCATGAGGGGTCCTTATCATCACCAGGATTGTTAGAGAGGTTTTGCTGATTCCCGCCATCCTCCTCCATCACGTAAATTTCCCAGTTCCCATCTCGCTTAGACGAAAAGACAATCTGTGCCTGTGCGTCAACACATATCATCAGCAGTATCAAACCCAAGGCTACAACGCTAGCTAAAACCAAATGCGTGAAATTGTCCCTTCGGTGCATCTGTCTTTACTCCTCTATTTTCAAACCGATTTTTTCCTCAAACTCCGCCCTCTCAATAATGGCAGTTATCGACTACCCTGTTTGAGCCAACCCCACCTCGTGAATATCTTATCCGCAGGAGAAACCGAAAAAGGTGAGTTCAGCCATGCAGGATTGGCATCCCCATGGCGATTATTGGTGAGGTTTTGCTCATTCCCGCCATCGGCATCCATCACGTAGATTTCATAGTTTCCCTCCCTCTCAGACGTGAACGCAATACGTTCACCATTCGGAGACCATGAGGGAGAACTGTCCCAACCTCGATTATTGAGGAGTTTTTGTTGATTCCCACCATCGACATCCATCACGTAGATATCAAAATTTACCAAGTCCCCCTTTCTATCAGACGCGAAGGCAATCCGTTGACCGTCCGGTGACCATGACGGATTCCAGTCATTATTCCGATTGTCAGTGAGTCTTTGTTCATTACCCCCATCGGCATCCATCACGTAGATTTCATCAGTGATGCCAAACTTGTTTTCAACGTGCTCGTCCCTACCGGCACTGAAGACAATGCGTTCACCGTCGGGAGACCACGACGGATCCCTGTCATCACCGACATTCTCAGTGAGCCTTTGAAGGTTGTTCCCATCGGCATCCATCACGTAGATCTCAGAGTTCTGAGGATTAGCCTCATCCCTAGCAGACGTGAAGACAATACGTTGACCGTCAGGAGACCATGACGGAGACCTGTCACTAAAGGGATTGTTAGTGACGTTTCGAGAATTGCTCCCATCGGCATTCATCACATAGATTTCATAAGTGGACCAACCGTGTCTAGCGTGGACATGCCCATCCCTATCAGATATGAAGGCAATCCGTTTGCCGTCCGGTGACCATGAAGGAGAGAAGTCCTTATCAGAATTATCGGTGAGTCTACGCAAATTCCCTCCATCGGTGTCCATCACATAGATTTCAGGATTCCCATCCCGATGGGACATGAAGGCAATCCGTGCCTGTGCATCAACGCATACCATCAGCGGCATTAGACCCAAAACTATAACGCCGGCTAAAATCAAATGGGCGATCCTGTATCTTCGGTGCATCTGTCTTTCCTCCTCTGTTTTCAGATCAGTTTCTTATCCCTAAACACTATTATCTCAATAATGGCAGTTATCGGTCAACCTGTTTGAGCCGTCCCCACATCGTAAACTGTTTGCCTCCGCGAGAAACCGAAAACGGAGAGTTAAACCATGCAGGACTAACTTCACCACGGCGATTATTGGTGAGGTTTTGAGGATTCTCCCCATCGGCATCCATCACGTAGATTTCACTGTTCCCATTCCTATCAGACACGAAGGCAATCTGTGCCTGTGCACCAACGGCTACGATCAGTGGTGTCAGACCCAACGCTACAACGACAGCTAAAATCAAAGGTATCAGATTGGTTCTCCGTTGCATCTGCTATATCTCCTCTGTCCTCAAATCGGTTTCTTATCCTTAAACACCGTTCTCTCAACAGTGGCAGTTATCGGTTGACCTGTTTGAGCCGTCCCCACATTGTAAACTGTTTGCCTGCCGGAAACACCGAAAACGGAGAGTTCAACCATGCAGGACCACCGCCACCATGCGGATCATTGGTGAGGTTTTGAAGATTACCCCCATCGGCATCCATTACGTAGATGTTTGTGTTCCCATCCCTATTAGAATTGAAGACAATACGTTCACTGTCAGGAGACCATGACGGTGACCCGTCCCAAGCGCGATGATTGGTCAGTTTCTGTTGATTACCCCCATCAGCATCCATTACGTAGATGTCAAAGCTAACAACGTCCCCCTTCCTATCAGACTCGAAGGCAATCCGTCTACCGTCAGGAGACCATGCAGGAGACCAGTCATTATTGCGATTTTCAGTCAGTCTCTGTTCATTCTGCCCATCACTGTCCATCACGTAGATTTCATAAGTGATATCCAAGTTGTGTACAACGTGCCCCTCCCTACGGGCACTGAAGACAATCCGTTTACCGTCAGGAGACCAGGAGGGATCCTCATCCTCAGTAAGATTGTTAGTGAGTCTTTGTTGATTGCTTCCATCAACATCCATCACGTAGATTTCAATATTATGGTCCCTATCATTATCCCTATCAGATGAAAAGACAATCCGTTTACCGTCCGGTGACCATGACGGCGCATAGTCCCTAGCGGGATTATCGGTGAGTCTACGCGGATTACCGCCATCAGCGTCCATCACGTAGATCTCAGAAGTGGGCCAACCGCGTATGTTAACGTGCCCATCCCTATCGGACACGAAGGCAATCCGTTTACCGTCCGGTGACCATGACGGCGCATAGTCGCTAGCGGGATTATTGGTAAGTCTACGCGGATTACCGCCATCGGCATCCATCACATAAATCTCAGGAGCGGGTAGTTTGGGTATACCGGGTATATCGTCTCGAAAGTGTCCATCCCTATTAGACACAAAGACAATCTGTGCCTGTGCACCAACGGCTACGATCAGTGGTGTCAGACCCAACGCTACAACGCTAGCTAAAATCAAGTGTCCGAGATTGTATCTCCGTTGCATCTGTTATTCCTCCCCTGTAGTCAAATCGTCTTTTTCTTAAACACCATTCCTTCAACAATAGTAGTTATCGGTTGACCTGTTTGAGCCGTCCCCACATTATAAACTGTTTGCCTGCCGGAGAAACCGAAAAAGGAGAGTTCAACCATGCAGGACCATAATCATCATGGCGATTCTTGGTGAGGTTTTGAAGATTGCCCCCATTAACATCCATCACGTAGATTTCCCAGTTCCCATCCCGCTTAGAATGGAAAACAATCCGTTCATTGCCGGGAGACCATGAGGGAGCCCCATCCCAAGCGCGCTGCTGCGTGACGTTATGTTGATTCCCGCCATCAGCGTCCATCACGTAAATGTCAAATTTGTCAATGTTCCCCTTCCTATCAGCTATGAAGGCAATCCGTTTGCCGTCAGGAGACCATGAGGGTTCCCAGTCATTATTCCGATTTTCAGTGAGTCTTCGCTGATTCGCCCCATCGATGTCCATCACGTAAATTTCATAAGTGATTGCAGCCTCGTTTTCAACGTTTCCCTCCCTACGGGCACTGAAGACGATGTGTGCACCGTCGGGAGACCATGACGGATTCCTGTCACCAAGAGGATGGTTCGAGAGGTTTTGTTGATTGGTCCCATCCGCGCCCATCACGTAGATGTCATAGTCCCCAGTCCTATCAGACATAAAGGCAATTCGATTGCCATCGGGTGACCATGAGGGAGCCCTGTCAGCATTGGGATTGTTAGTCAGGTTCTGCTGATTGCTCCCATCGGTGTCCATCACGTAGATCTCAGGGAGGGGTGCACCGTGTTGTAGGTCAACGTGCCCATCCCTATCAGACAAGAAGACAATCCGCTTGCCGTCGGGCGACCATGAGGGATCCCAATCACCATCGGAATTTTTGGTGAGTCTACGCAGATTACCCCCATCGGTGTCCATAACGTAAATTTCCAGGTTCCCATCCCTATTAGACGAGAAGGCAATCTGTCCTTGTGCGTCAACGACTATCATCAACGGTGTCAGACTTAATGCTACAACGATAGCTAAAATCATACGGGTGAAACTATGTCTTCGGTGCATTTGCTATGCCTCCTATCGTTTCAAATCGGTTTTTTATCCTTAAAGGCTGTTCTCTCAACAGTGGCGGTTAGCGGTCTGCCTGTTTGACCCGTCCCCATAGCGTGAGAGTCTTACCGGCGGGAGCAACGGAAAAAGCAGAACCAAACCATGCAGGCGCAAGGTCATCTTCGGGATGATTGGTAAGGTTTTTAGGGTTACCCCCATCGGCATCCATCACAAAGATGTCAGGGTTCGCATCTACTTCTCTATCAGACACGAAGACAATCCGCCTCCCATCAGGGGACCAGGAGGGCTCCGTATCCTTAAAGGGGTTATTGGTGAGATTTCGCGGATTACCCCCATCGGTGTCCATCACATAAATTTCACCGTTCTTATCCCGCCAGGACTGAAAGGCAATACGCTTACCGTCCGGGGACCATGAGGGGTTCGTATCAGAACTAGCATTGTTGGTGAGGTTTTTAGGGCTACTCCCATCCGCGTCCATTACATAGATTTCCATGTTCCCCTCCCTCCACGAATAAAAGGCAATGTGCCTTCCGTCCGGAGACCAGGAGGGCGCATAGTCAGGAAAGCGATGATTGGTGAGGTTTCTGGGTTTGCTCCCATCGGCGTTCATCACGTAGATTTCAGGGACTCCATCCCTCTGAGACGTGAAGGCAATCCGTTTGCCATCGGGAGACCATGCAGGGCCCCAGTCATCAGAGTCATTATCAGAAAGGTTTCGTTGATCCGCTCCATCGGCGTTCATCACGTAGATTTGCCGTCGGTTCCCATTCCTATCATCCCTATTAGAGGTAAAGACAATCTGTTTGCCATCAGGGGACCAGGAAGGATACTTATCATCACGAGGACTGTTAGTAAGGTTTCGCTGATTACCCCCATCGGTGTCCATCACGTAGATCTCAAATTGTAGAACGTCCCAATCCCTATCAGACTCGAAAACAATCTGTGCTTGTGCCTGTGCATCAACCACTACCATCAGTAGCGTCAGACCCAAGACTGTAACACTAGCTAAAATGAAATGTGCGAAATTGCATCTCTTGTGCATTTGTCTTTCCTCCTCTGCTTTCAAATCGGTTTCTTATCCTTAAACACCGCTCTGTCAATAATGGCAGTTATCGGTCAACCTGTTTAACCCGTCCCCACATCGTAAACTGTTTACCTACCGGAGAAACCGAAAAAGCAGGTCCAAACCATTCAGGCGCATAGTCTTTATGGCGATTCTTGGTGAGTCTTTGCAGATTACCCCCATCGGCATCCATCACATAAATTTCCGTGTTTCCATCCCTATGAGACATAAAGACAATCCGTTCACCGCCGGGTGACCATGAAGGCAACCAGTCGGAATCAGGACTTTGGGTCAGGTTTTGAGGATTCCCTCCATCAGCGTCCATCACATAGATTTCCATGTCCCCAGCCCTCTCGGACGCGAAGGCAATGTGTTTACCGCGCGGTGACCATGAGGGTTGCGAGTCAGAGGCAGGATTTTTGGTTAGGTTCTGCGGATTCCCTCCATCAGCGTCCATCACGTAGATTTCCATGTTCCCATCCCTCCTAGAAGCGAAGGCAATGTGTTTACCGCGCGGTGACCATGCGGGGAAATACTCATCATGAAGATTGTTGGTCAGGTTTCGCGAATTCCGTCCATCAATGTCCATCACGTAGATTTCCATGTCCCCCTCCCTATCAGATGCGAAGGCAATGTGTTTACCGCCCGGTGACCATGCGGGGTCCCTATCAATATGGCGATTTATGGTGAGTCTTCGCTGATTTTTTCCGTTGACGTTCATCACGTAGATTTCCGTGTTTCCATCCCTAGTAGACTGGAAGACAATGCGTTTACCGTCTGGAGACCATGAAGGACCTCCGTCACCAAAGCTGTTGTTAGTAAGTTTCCGGGGTTTCTTCCCATTGGCATCCATCACATAGATTTCCATGTCCCCGTCCCTATCAGAGTTGAAGGCAATCTGTGCCTGTGCATCAACGACTACCATCAGTAGCGTCAGACCCAAGACCACAACGCCAGCTAAAATCCAATGCGCGAAATTGCATCTCTTGTGCATTTGTCTTTCCTCCTCTGTTTTCAAAGCGGTTTCTTATCCTTAAACACCGCTCTGTCAATAATGGTATAGGACTTACGCAGTTGCCCTTTTCAATCTTCGTAATTTGGTGATTCCGTAAATAAAATATCGGAACTACTTGTCCTATATCACGCCATGTTGTTGGTATCTGAAACGGGCGAAATTGTGTTGCGACAAATTGCTTTGAATCGCCCGATAAATCGGATCCCTCAGTTCTCCTCAACTTGTGGAATTCAAATAGGCAATTACCATGCCAAAGCAAACAATAATATCCCAAAGTCAGCATAAAAGTTTTAAGAGCAAGATGTTAGAAAGATAGTGCGGAGATTAAAACGGTGTCATATCGGGCAAGTTAGCACCCGATTACAAACTGAAAGGGGGTAACTCCCATTATTTATTGTGAATTGAAGTGGGCTCTAATCATACGCTTACCATTTCTTACGTTTCTATCCTGTAACTTCGCAGATTTCTGCGACACCAATTCTCGTTATCAAGGTAGATTGTCCCGAAAGCCTTGTGTACACTGGGTTCAGGCAGGTTCGCAGATTTCTGCGACGCTAATCCCTGATTTCGCAGATTTCTGCGAAGTTGCCTAGATTGACTCCTTACCACGATTCGGAGGATTTAGTTTTGGTTGTATGGAATGCGGATTTGTAAAGAATCACGGGTTAGGAACCCTGCGCCTCGATTCCCTTTCCATTGCAAGTGAATGTGGAGGGGGTAATGGGAAATCGGACGGGATTTTCGCAACTGAAGTGCGTAAGTCCTAAATGGCAGTTATCGGTCAACCTGTTTGAGCCATCCCCACATCGTAAATCTTTTGCCCGCGGGAGCAACTGCAAAAGGAGGAGTATACCATGCAGGACTGGAGTCATCACGCGGATGATTGGTGAGATTTTGAAGATTGCCGCCATCGGCATCCATCACATAGATTTCATAGTTCCCATCTCGTTCAGAATGGAAGACAATCCGTTGACTGTCGGGAGACCATGATGGAGCCCCATCCCAAGCGCGATGATTGGTGAGATTTTGAAGATTCCCACCATCGGCATCCATCACGTAGATGTTAAATTTTTCAAGGTTACCCTTCCTATCAGCCATGAAGGCGATCCGTTTGCCGTCAGGAGACCATGAGGGATCCCAGTCATTACTCCGATTTTCAGTGAGTCTTCGTTGATTTCCCCCATCGGCATCCATAACATAGACTTCATGGGTGATTGAAAACTTGTTTTCAAAGTGCCCCTTCCTACGCGCACTGAAGACAATGTGTGCACCGTAGGGTGACCAAAAGGGATTCCGGTCATCAGCGGGATTGTTAGTCAGGTTTTGCTGATTGCTTCCATCGGCATCCATAACGTAGACTTCAAAGTTAAAGGGACCCTCCCTCCTAGAGGTGAAAGCAATCCGTTTACCGTCAGGAGACCATGAAGGATCCCAGTCATCAGCGGGATTGTTAGTCAGGTTTTGCTGATTGCTTCCATCGGCGTCCATCACGTAGATGTCATGAGTGGGCCGACCGTGTCTGTCAACGTGCCCATCCCTATCGGACTTGAAGGCTATCTGTTTGCCGTCGGGCGACCATACGGGATCCCGATCGCCATCGGAATTATTGGTGAGTTTTCGCAGATTGCCCCCATCAGGGTCCATCACGTAGATTTCATTGTCCCCATCCCTATTGGACGAGAAGGCAATCTGTGCCTGTGCATCAACGGCTACCATCATCGGTGTCAGACTTAATGCTACAACGCTAGCTAAAATCATACGGGCGAGACTATGTCTTCGGTGCATCTGCTATGCCTCCTATGGTTTCAAATCGGTTGTTTATCCTTAAAGGTTGTTCTCTCAACAATGGTAGTTAGCGGTCTGCCTGTTTGACCCGTCCCCATAGCGTGAGGACCTTATCGCCGGGCGCAACGGAAAAAGCAGAACCAAACCATGCAGGAGCAAGGTCATCTTCGGGATGATTGGTGATGTTTCGAGGACTGCTCCCATCTGCATTCATTACAAAGATGTCAGGGTTCCCATCCGCCTCTCTATCAGATACGAAGACAATCCGCCTCCCGTCAGGGGACCATGAGGGTTCCGTATCCTTAAAGGGATGATTGGTGAGATTTCGTGGATTACCCCCATCGGCATCCATCACATAGATTTCACCGTTCTTATCCCTCCAGGACTCAAAGGCAATGTGCTCACCGTCAGGAGACCATGAGGGGTTCTTATCAGACTTGGCATTATTGGAGAGGTTTTTGAGTTTGCCTCCATCGGCGTTCATCACGTAGATTTCCATGTTCCCAGCCCCCCAGGCATAAAAGACAATGCGCCTTCCGTCCGGGGACCAAGACGGCCCATAGTCAGGAGAGCCACTATTGGTGATGTTTTTTGGTTTGCTCCCATCGGCGTTCATCACGTAGATTTCACTGCCCCCATCCCTACTCGACACGAAGGCAATCCGTTTGCCATCGGGTGACCATGCGGGGTCCCAGTCATCAAAGTCATTGTCAGAAAGGTTTCGTTGATTTGCCCCGTCGGCATCCATCACGTAGATTTGTCGGTTCCAATCCTTACCACTCCTATCAGCCGTAAAGACAATCTGTTTACCGTCGGGAGACCATGAGGGGTACTCGTCATCACCAGGGGCGTTAGTCAGGTTTCGCAGATTACCACCATCGATATCCATCACGTAGATCTCCCACTCCCAATCGCCCCAAACCCTATCAGACGCGAAAACAATCTGTGTCTGCGCCTGTGCATCAACGCAGGCTATCAGCAGCGTCAGACCCAAGACTATCACACTAGCTAAAATGAAATGTGCGAGACTGTCCCTTCGTTGCATCTGTTATCCCTCCTCTGTTTTCAAATCAGTTTTTTTATTCCTAAACACAGCTCTCTCAACAGTAGCAGTTATCGATCAATCTGTTTCAGCCTTCCCCATATTGTAAACCTTTTGCCGGCGGGAGACACCGAAAAAGGGGAGTTAAGCCATGCAGGACTAGCGTCACTACCGGTATGATCGGTGAGGTTTTGAGATTTGCCTCCATTGACATCCATCACGTAGATTTCAGGGTTCCCATCCCTACGGGAATAGAAGGCAATGCGCTTGCCATCGGGTGACCATGAGGGCCAGGCGTCAGTCTCGCGATTTTCAGTGAGTCTTTGTTGATTACGGCCATCGATGTCCATCACGTAGATTTCAAAGTTCTCCCAGTCCCCCTTCCTATCAGACGCGAAGGCAATCCGTTGGCCGTCAGGAGACCATGAGGGATCCCGGTCATTTTTGCGATTCTCAGTGAGTCTTTGTTGATTGCCCCCGTCGGCGTCCATCACGTAGATTTCAGAAGTGAGTCCAGATGCCCCCTTAAAGTGCCCATCCCTAACGGTACTGAAGACAATGCGTTTACCGTCAGGGGACCAGGAAGGATCCCTGTCTTCAGTGAGATTGTTAGTGAGATTTTGAGGATTGCCACCATTGGCACCCATCACGTAGATTTCAATGTTATGAGGATTATCCCAATCCCTATTAGACTGGAAAGCAATTCGTGTGCCATCCGGTGACCATGAGGGACGACTGTCATGAAAAGGACTGTTAGTGAGATTTTGAGGATTGCCACCATTAGCACCCATCACGTAGATCTCAGCGTTCTCATCCCTCTGAGAGACGAAGGCAATCCGTGCCTGTGCGTCAACAACCACCACCAGCAGTGTCAGCACCAAGGCTACTGCGCCAGCTAAAATCGTATATGCGAAATTGTATCTCCGGTGCATCTGTATTTCTCCTCTGTTCTCAAAAAAACCGTCAGGTCGTGATTCGGAGGGGACACCCCCTACCTCTACCGTATGTTTTTAGTAGGAGGGCATTCCGACTCCCGACGATTGCGCCGGTTTCTAACGTGTGATTTATCAACGTTTTCCCGACAATGATAGTCACCGGTTGACCTGTTTGAGCTGTCCCCATATTGTAAACTTTTTGTCCGCGGGAGAAATCGAAAAAGGAGAATTCAACCATGCAGGAGTAACGTCACCACGCGGATGATTGGTGAGGTTTTGAGGATTGCCTCCATCGGCGTCTATCACGTAAATTTCAGTGTTGTGCAAGTCCCCCTCCCGATTAGACCAAAAGGCAATCCGTTCGCCATCGGGGGACCATGAGGGGTCCTGGTCAAAACGGCGATTTTCAGTGAGTTTTTGCGGATTCTCCCCATCGGCGTCCATCACGTAGATCTCAGTGTTTTGAAGGTCACCCTTCCTATCAGATGAGAAGGCGATCCGTTTACCGTCCGGAGACCATGAAGGATACGAGTCATTATTGCGATTTTCGGTGAGTCTTTGCGGATTGCCCCCAGCCGCGTCCATCACGTAGATCTCAGAAGTGATTCCACCTTCGCCTCTAAAGTGTCCCTCCCTCTTAGACGAGAAGATAATGCGTTGACCGTCGGGGGACCATGAGGGATACCTGTCATAATTGGGATTATTAGTGAGTCTTTGTTGATTCCCCCCATTGGCATCCATCACGTAGATTTCATAAGCGGCTACAAAGTCTATAAATTTCCCATCCCAAGACGCGAAGGCAATCCGTTTACCGTCCGGAGACCATGAGGGATCCCTGTCATAATTGGGATTGTTAGTCAGATTTTGAAGATTACCACCATCGGCGTCCATCACGTAGATTTCATAAGTGGACCAACCGTGTATAACGTGAACGTGACCATCCCGATTAGACATGAAGGCAATCCGTTTACCGTCGGGGGACCATGAAGGTGAAAGATCATTTTTGGGATTATTGGTGAGTCTTTGCGGATTCCCCCCATCAGCACCCATCACGTAGATTTCAGGGTTCCCATCCCTATTAGACATGAAGGTAATCTGTGCCTGCGCGTCAATGACCATCAACAGCAGCACTAGATCCAAGGCTACAACGCTAGCTAAAAGAAAATGTGTCAAATTGTCCCTTCGTTGCATCTGCCATGCCTCCTCTGTTTTCAAATCGGTTTCTCATCCGTTGGGTTTGATAGAGGTCAACTGTCGGTTTATTATCGCATAAACTCGTCGCACCTGCCTCGGTGTTTATGACTTAACCTCAACAAACCTCGTTTTCTCAATAATAGCAGTTATCGGTCGGTCTGCTTGAGCCGGCCCCATATCATGAGGGTTTTACCGGTGGGCGCAACTGAAAGAACAGAGTTATACCATGCAGGAGCAGTGTCATCCTCGGGATGATTAGTGAGGTTTTGCGGATTGCCTCCATCGGCGTCCATTATGTAGATATCCGGATTCAAATCCCTCGTCCTTTTCGATACGAAGGCAATCCGTTTGCTGTTGGGAGACCATGAGGGATTCCAATCTCTATCGGGATGGTGCGTAAGGTTGCGCTGATTATCTCCATTGACATCCATCACATAGATGTCCCGAGATCCCGGGTTCCCCTTGGAAGTATAAGCAATGCGCTTACCGTCCGGAGACCATGACGGATCCTCGTCAGTACGGTCATTATTGGAGAGGTTTTTGAGTTTGCCACCATCGGCGTTCATCACATAGATGTCCATCTTCCCACCCCTAATGGAAGCAAAGACAATGCGCTTGCCGTCAGGTGACCAGGAGGGATTATCGTAAAGAGTGTTATTCTTGGTAAGGTTTTCAGGTTTGCCACCATCGGCGTTCATCACGTAGATGTCCATCTTCCCACCCCTAATGGAAACAAAGACAACGCGCTCACCGTCCGGTGACCAGGAGGGATCCCAGTCATCAAAATCATTGTTAGAAAGGTTTTGCTGATTGCCCCCATCGGCGTCCATTGCGTAGATTTGCCGGTTCCCACCCATATCATTCCTATCAGAGCTAAAGACAATCCATTTACCGTCCGGAGACCAGGAGGGGTCCTTATCATCACCAGGGCTGTTAGTGAGGTTTTGTAGATTCCCACCATCGGTATCCATCAGGTAGATCTCCCATTGCCAAGTGTCCCAATCCCTATCAGAAGCGAAGACAATCTGTGCCTGAGCCTGAGCATCAACGACTACCATCAGCAGCGTTAGTCCCAACACGACAACGCTAGCTAAAATCAGATGTGCGAGAGTATCCCTCCGTTGCATCTGTTATTCCTCCTCTGTTCTCAAATCGACCGTTTATTGTTTAGGAGTGATAGAGGTCCGCTGGTGTTGGCAACCCCTTTACAATTATAGTTATAATATAGACACAAATTCCTACTGGGAGTTCTCAAGTAAAGTAACAATTCGGACTATTATCATGTGAAATCTTTGCCCCTGCTTTGGCGTTTATGATATACCCCCTCACACTCATACATCTCAGCAAACCCTGTTTTCTCAGTAATCGCAGTTATCGGTCAACCTGTTTGAGCCGTCCCCACATTGTAAACCTTTTGCCTACGGGAGAAACCGAAAACGGAGAGTTCAACCATGCAGGACTATAGTCACCATGGGGATTATTGGTAAGGTTCTGCTGATTTCCACCATCAGCGTCCATCACGTAAATTTCAGCGTTCTCATCCCTCCTAGACATGAAGGCAATCCGTTTGCCATCGGGGGACCATGAGGGATGCCTGTCAGAGACGCGATTTTCAGTGAGTCGCTGTGGATTCCCACCATCGGCGTCCATCACGTAGATGTCCCAGTTTACAACGTCCCCCTTCCTATCAGACTCGATGGCAATCCGTTTACCGTCAGGGGACCATGAGGAATTCCAGTCATTATTGCGATTGTCAGTGAGTCTTTGTTCATTACCCCCATCGGCGTCCATCACGTAAATTTCATAAGTAATTCCAAAGTCGTTTTTAAAGTGCCCATCCCTACGGGCACTGAAGGCAATCCGTTTGCCGTCGGGAGACCAGGAGGGATACTGGTCCTCAGTGAGATTGTTAGTGAGTCTTTGTTGATTGCTTCCGTCGGCGTCCATCACGTAGATTTCAATGTTATGATCCCTATTATTATCCCTATCAGACGAAAATACGATGCGTTTACCGTCGGGAGACCACGAGGGGGACCCGTCATTAGAGGGATCGTTAGTGACGTTTTGTTGATTTCGTCCATCAGCATCCATCACGTAAATTTCATAATTAGGAGAATCGCGTATGTTAACGTGCCCATCCCTATCGGACACGAAGGCAATCCGTTTACCGTCAGGAGACCAGGAGGGTGAAGCGTCAACATGGCGATTATTGGTGAGTCTCTGTGGATTACCCCCATCGTCGTCCATCACGTAGATTTCAGTGTTCCCATCTCTATTAGACACAAAGGCAATCCGTGCCTGTGCATCAACGTTTACCATCAGCAGCGTTAGACCTAACACGATAACGCTAACTAAAATCATATATGTGAGTTTGTCCCTTCGTTGCATCTGTTATTCCTCCTCTGTAGTCAAATCGGTTTTTATTCTTTGTTGAACACTCAAAGCCTCCGCTCCGAGAGTCTTCGACTTCCCCTAATAGTAGTTATCGGTCAACCTGTTTGAGCCGTCCCCACATTGTAAACTTTTTGCCTGCGGGAGCAACTGAAAGAACAGCGTTAAGCCATGCAGGAACTTCGTCATCATCGGGATGATTGGTGAGATTTCGTAGATTCCCCCCATCGCCGTCCATTACGTAGATGTCCCGATTCAAATCCCCATTCCTATTCGACACGAAGGCAATGCTTTTGCCATCGGGTGACCATGAGGGGTGGAAGTCAACATCGGGATGATTGGTGAGGTTTCGCTGATTCTCCCCATTGGCATCCATCACATAGATGTCCCGGTTTCCCATATTCCTCAAGGAAGTAAAAGCAATGCGTTTACCGTCCGGTGACCATGAGGGATCCTCGTCAGTACGGTCATTATTGGAGAGGTTTTTAGGCTTGCCCCCATCGTCGTCCATCACGTAGATGTCTGGTTTCCCACCCCTAACGGAAACAAAGACAATCCGTTTGCCATCTGGAGACCACGAGGGTGAATAGTCAGGAAAGGGATTGTTAGAGAGGTTTTCAGGGTTGCCCCCATCGGCATCCATCACGTAGATTTCGCTAGCCCCCTTCCTATTAGACACGAAGGCAATCCGTTGACCGTCAGGAGACCATGCGGGGTCCCAGTCATCAAAGTCATTGTTAGAAAGATTTCGCTGACTCCCTCCATCGTTGTCCATCACGTAGATTTGCCGGTTCCCACCCATATCATTCCTATCAGACGAGAAGGCAATTCGTTGGCCGTCCGGAGACCATGAGGGGTCCCTATCATCACCAGGGTTGTTAGTGAGGTTTCGCTGATTGCTCCCATTGTTGTCCATCACGTAGATTTCAAACTTTAGAATATCCCAATCCCGATCAGACTCAAAGGCAATCTGCGCCTGTACCTCAACGGCTACCATCAACAGCGTCAGAACCAAAACTATAACACTAGCTAAAATCAGATGTGCAAGACTGTATCTCCGTTGCATCTGTCCTTCCTCCATTATAGTTCGTTCATGTTAAGATTTAGTGCAAAGAAACCGAGTTTTTTCGGAAAAACTCGATTTCTCTTCGTATTTCGCACTTTCTTTTTACATGAGCCTTATAGTTATAATTATAGACACAAATTCCGACTAGGAGTTCTCAAGTAAAGTAACAATTCGGATTAAATAGTCATAATCCCGTGTGTCAATCATCTTACTCCTAAGTTGCGATAACAAGGATACCAACTCACAACATAAAAAATCCATTCACTTTTAGGAGTTTGGACTTAATATGTCCAAACTCTTCAAAAATGCGCCGTTCGTCATGTTGGCGGAACGGTTTTTCTGGTCCATATCCGTTAAAAACTAGTTGCAAATTGAAGGCAAGGAGGTTTATACTGTGTTCGGTGTGGAAAAAGTGTCTGAAAGTTCGATCGTAAGCATCAAATACCCCTATCGTTGGAAATTCCGTTCCCAAAGATGGATCTGAATTGGCAGGTGCACAAATGTCCAAAGTCGATACACTCCTCAAACTGATTGCCTATCAAAAGCAACACCCCCAAGCAAGCTATGAAGAAATTGCCCAAGGGATTGGAATGTCATCACGACATGTCAGACGATGCGAAAAAGAGGTAAACCTTCTCAAACACCAGTTGGTTGAACCAGTCCTGCAACCGGGGCAGATCCAACTTCTGCTATCACTACTGAACCGACGTGACCCCGACCAGAAGGAGATTGCCCAACAACTTCAAGAGCATATTGGGATTTCCTACACCGGAACCCTTCGCATCAAGCAGCCCGATGAGCAAGTGCCCTTGAGCTGGCTTGAAATCGGGGAGTTGAGTTCCGCCGTCGAAATGGGGTCCTCAGAGCGTCCGGACCCGATTCTGAGTTACTGGCTGCACCACTTATGCTATGATCCCCTCATGATGTCCCACCGAAACGGAGAAATCGAAGGACGGCTTGCAACCAGTTGCGAGCCTGTGCAAGGAAACTCTCAGTGGCAGCTGACCTTGAGAGAGGACCTCCGTTGGAGTGATGGAAAGCCGATTACGCACGAAGAGATCATCGCGGCGTTTTCCGAGAGCCGCATCGCACCGATTATCGCAGAGATTAAACCGGACGGTAAGAACCAACTCCGGGTCCAACTTTCCCAAGAAGCACCGCTCTTCCCATTCCATCTGCGAGGTATCTGCCCACACCCCTCCCATTCTTCCCGACCTTACCGTGTGATCTCCGGCCCCTATCGAGTGAAGTATTTTCGCCCGGCTGCCATGACCTTTCGCTTTGAGCAGAATCCACATTACTACCGCGGAGTGGACAGCAGCATTGACGGGTTAACCTTGAGGCGTTTCGCACACCCCGCCAACGCCATTAAGGCGGTTGAGAGCGGCACACTGGATCTGCTTGCTGTCCATCTCCATGCGATGCAGTCCCTCTACCAATTCCCAACGACGGTGCCTTGGCAGCAGTGGCCCTTTTTTGGAGATAGCTACTACGCCCTATTCCTCAACCGGCATCATGGGCCTCTATCGGATGAAAGGAACTGTAGGATGCTTAAAGAAGCGATCGATTACCGAGCTATTAACCTCTATCTGCGCATGGGCCAAGTTGCTGAGGAAGAAAACCTCTCACCACCTTCTCACTCTCCTCTTGACATTCGGATTTACAGCTCGGGCGGCGTTTTTCGCGATTTGGTTCACCCCATTGGCAAGTCAATAGGTTCTTCTGTCGTGAATCCTATCTCTGGCAAAGGAGAGATGCGGGAAGAGGCGGACGCTTTTTTAACTCAACCCGTTTTTGGTCTGGAGTACCATAACCTATCCCGATTCTTCCATTCCGACGGAGAAGATAACTTTTTCGGCTACTCCAATCCCCAAGTTGACGAGATGCTCTCTCAACTCAATAGCATAGGGAACTTAGGGGCAAGAAGAAGAATTGGGCGGCAGATATTGTCCCTCGTACAGGAGGATTTCGCGGTGATCCTGTTGGCACCCGACCTTCACTATTCACTCTCCCCGTTAGAAATCCAGTTTGACGATAACCTTACCCACATTATCGATCTGATTCAAAACATGAGCCAAATCACTGTGGAGCGGCATCGGTCCGGTTAGCAATCCACACTATTGAATCGGTATCTTCACGCAACCTACCATCGAATCATAAAAAAAACCGAGTTTTTTCTTCAAAACTCGGTTTCTTCCTCTAGTATCGTAGATTCCATACCCGTAGGTTCCGATAGAACGGCATCGGGCATCCCCGATAAGATCGGGATTCCGCTTATGCTCAACTTGTCCGCCCCCAAACCTGCATCAACAACCGAAATTCGTAGGGAACGGGGATCTCCGTTCCGTTTACCCTCACGTATCACGCATTACGTATTATTCCTCATCGGTCAGTCTGTTTAAGCCTCCCCCATATCGTGAATATCTTACCTATGGGGGCGACTGCAAAAGCAGGACCAAGCCATGCAGGATCGGTGTCAGCGTGGCGATTAAGGGTGAGGTTTCGCTGATTCTTCCCATCGGCCTCCATCACGTAGATTTCTCCCTCATTGCTATCCTCATAAGACGTGAAGGCAATGCGCGTGCCGTCAGTTGACCATGAGGGTTCCCAGTCCTCATGGAAATTTTTAGTGAGTCTTCGCAGATTCTCCCCATCGGCATCCATCACGTAGATTTCAAAGCCTTCAAGCTCCCCCTTCTCATCCGACGCGAAGGCAATGCGCTCACCGTCGGGTGACCACGAGGGCATCCAGTCATTCTGACGATTTTCGGTGAGTCTTTGTTCATTCCTTCCGTCGGCGTCCATCACGTAGATTTCATCAGTGATTCCAAACCTGCTTCTAAAGTGTCCAGCCCGCTGAGACACGAAGACAATGCGCTTACCGTCCGGAGACCATGCGGGAGCCCAGTCCACATGGGGATCATTGGTGAGGTTTCGCTGATTGCCACCATCGACAGCCATCACGTAGATTTCATTATCCCAATCGTCCTCCTCCCTAGCAGTAACAAAAGCAATGCGCTTACCATCAGGGGACCATGCGGGATCCCAGTCTCCATTGGGATGGTTGGTAAGGTTCCGCTGATTACCACCATCGGCATCCATCACGTAGATTTCAAAGTCCCCATCCCTCTCAGACATGAACGCAATCCGTTTACCATCAGGGGACCATGAGGGATCCCTATCCTCAAGGGGATTGTTAGTGAGTCTTCGCTGATTCTTCCCATCGGTATCCATCACATAGATTTCATGGGTGGAGTGCCCGTCTATAACATGCCCATCCCTATTAGATATGAAGGCAATCTGTGCCTGTGCGTCAACACATACCATCAGCAGCGTCAGCACCAAGACAACAACGCCAGCTAAAATCAAATGTACGAGATTGTATCTCCGCTGCATCTGCTATGCCTCCTCCGTTCTCAAAATGGTTTCTTACCTTAAACACCGTTCTCTCAATAATACCAGTTATTGCCCGACCTGTTTAAGCCTCCCCCATATCGTGAGGGTCTTACCAGCGGGAGCAACCGAAAACACGGGTCCAAACCATGTAGGATCCGTGTCATGGCTGCGATTATTGGTGAGGTTTTGCTGATTACCACCATCGGCATCCATCACGTAGATTTCATAGTCCCTGCCCCTAAAGTTCCTACCCTCGCTAGAAGCAAAGACGATGCGCTTACTGTCGGGAGACCAGGACGGATTCGTATCCTTAAAAGGATTGTCAGAGATTCTTCGCTGATTACCCCCATCGGCATCCATCACATAGATGTCCAAGCCTCCACCCCTGACGGAATCAAAGGCGATGTGCTTACCGTCGGGAGACCATGAGGGATTTTCGTCATGAAAGCCATTATTGGTAAGGTTTCGCTGATTACCCCCATCGGCGTCCATCACGTAGATCTCGACCCCATCCCTAACGGAAACAAAGGCAATCTGTTTGCCGTCAGGGGACCATGAAGGATCCTTATCATTAACGGGATTGTTAGAGAGGTTGCGTGGATTACCTCCATCGGCATCCATCACGTAGATTTCACCGTTCCCGTTCCGCTTAGAGCCAAAAGCAATGTGCTTGCCATCGGGTGACCATGACGGTGAAGAGTCATCGTGGCGATTATTGGTGAGGTTTTTAGGGTGGCCCCCATTGGCGTTCATCACGTAGATTTCCATGTTCTCAGCCCTAACGGAAACAAAGGCGATGCGTCTGCCGTCGGGCGACCATGACGGTGAAAAGTCATCATGCCGATTCTTCGTGAGTCTTCGCTGGTTATCTCCGTCGGCATCCATCACATAGATCTCACTGTTCCCGTTCCTATCAGACACGAAAGCAATCTGCGCCTGTGCATCAACGACTACCATCAGCAGCGTTAGTCCCAACACGACAACACTGATTAAAATGAAATGTGCGAGCGTATCTCTCTGTTGCATCGGATATGCCTCCCAACCTACGAACAAAAAAAACCCAGAGAGATAACAGATGTGGACGAGGCTCTCTGGGGCTAGTCAATCTTGTGCGGGTTTAGGCGAGGGGTTTATCAATCATACTCTAACACGATCTTGATTGCCTCATCCTTCTTATACAAAGACAACTCAAACCCGCGCTGCACCTCCGTAAACGGCAGCCGGTGGGTGATCATCGGTGAAACATCAATCCGTCCTTGTGCAATCATATCCATCGCCAACGGAAAATTATTCTGTGCATCGGGACCCACTGATCCGATCAAGCGGATATTTTTCCTGAACAGGTCACCGAAACGGAAAGGGTAGGTCGGGTCATCAGGCACACCGAACGCCAGAAGCGTCCCATCCCGCTTGACGAGATCCATACACTGATTGATCGTCTCCGTCTGATGGCCTACCACTTCAACGACCAGATCTGCCATCCGACCGTCTGTGATCTCCTCAACAGCAGCGACCGTATCCACCTCAGCGGCATTAATCGTATGCGTCGCTTGCATCTGTTTTGCTGCGTCCAGACGAAAATCAACGAGATCTGTTGCAACGACCGTTTTCGCACCCAAGTTACTCAACAAGTGCGTAAACAGCAATCCCATCGGTCCCTGTCCGACCACAACAACATCCTGATTCAGCAGGTTGCCTAACTTGCTACACGCCCAGATCACCGTGCCGAGCGGTTGAGACATCAGGATACAATCCTTGCGTCCAAATTCCACCAACGGGACGGTAACGCCTTCGTGGGCAACAAAGTATTCCGAAAGGCCACCGGGCCGTCCCGGCAGCGCAAGCACCGCGTCCCCTTCCTTAAACCGATCTGACTTACTCGCAGCCACTACGCCGATACATTCATGGATGGTCATCCCCGGCGATAGTGGATAGGCATCGGCTGGATGTTCCATAACAAACGATGGCATATCAGTGCCACAAATAGCGTTCATTTGATTCTTTATAAGTACAGCTCCCTCCGGGTCAGATGAAATATCAGGCTTATCAATATCGATCATCTCAATCTGACGGGGAGCAACAATTTGTGCAGCTTTCACATATCCCTCCTAAACCAAAGTAATAGGCACGTTGCTTTTAATCCCGATCATCGGGGCTCCGCGTGCCGTTCACCAATTTCACGTTTCACGCTTCTGTTCTGACATGAACCTCAAACCTTATAGGCGAACAACTTCGCCTGAAACATCTCCACACGAATGGCAAGCATCTCACCGACATCGGTGATATCACTGCTGCCCTGCCAAGTGACAACCTGATCCTCCTGATCGCCTGTCAAGGGATCGCACATCTCAAAAGTGAAGCCTTCAAGGGGGTTAGCATCCGGGCACTGCATAGTCGGTATCCTTGCCATCAACTCAACACGGATCCATCCACCCGGCGCACAACGGTAATTCAGGCGCAGTTCATTTCCCTGTCGAAACACCGTGGGAATCGTGAATCGCCCTTCGGTTGCTGCCTCAACCCCACACAGCCGATGCGGACGCCAACGTGCCCACCTATTCTGGGATGGCTGCATCTCCGGAAAGAATGCCTTCTGATACTGCTCCTTGACAGTGTGTAGCGTCGAGCGCGCATGGTAAGGCACCGCCCAATTACCATCAGGCAGCTCCACTAGACCGTTCCGCCAAACATGGATTTGGCCCTCTTCCCCGCTCCCTGTGGGCCCCAACTCAGCAACCGCGCGACGTTCCGGGCGTGTCCAGATCAGTCCGTCGCGACTGAACGCAAGCTGCAAGTCCACATGATCGGTGGCGTTATGGAATACTGGAATGACCATAGCGTGTAGCTCATCCCGACCCGGATAGGGGAAGTAGCACGCCCCATAGAACGATATATCCAAAGGATCCTGTGCATCAGGATAAATCAACAACTTTGCCGCGGGCCACTTGCGGAAATCCTTTGTCCGCGTCAGTCCGATTGCACGGCGAAACACCTCGGTCTCAGGCATACTAGCACCCAAGGCTTGCGGTTCTTCCGGGGCAACCCCTTGGGGCTGTATGTACGCATAATAGACACCGTTGTGTACATCGTAACCCGGGCAAATGCCACCGTTCACCGAGTAGTTGGCAAGCGGCTCAGGCAGATGCGTCCAAGTCAGACGATCCGGCGAGGTCAAGCCGAGCAGCTGTCCCTTCAGAACCACCTTGCGCCCGGAATAGGATCGACCCTCGTAGTGCTCCGCACGCCAACATCTGTCCGCTTCATCGCCATCGACCTCCTCACCGGTCTCTCGGTCAAGCCAAAACCCCTTTGCTTCCAACGCTTTGTACCGCTCTTCGGGCGGTGCAGACGGATCTTCAAAGACACTCGCCAGCAACGATGTCTTGAGGATATTGTTGTCCGTCGAACCGTTAAACTCAGTCTGCCCTAACACCGGTCGTTCCCAGTTGTAACCATCATCACTGAGGGCGAGACAGGTCTTTTCCCCAACATTGTACAGCATGTGGAGCCGTCCGTCTTCATGCCAGACACAGCCGGGGTAGGCAACCTCCTCAGTTTCCCACTCCTTTTCAGGAATTAAAAACGGTTCAGATTTGTCCGCCGCTTCCACCCGCAAACTCACACCAATGGGCGCATCGAACATCTCGTAGTTTCCCTGACGGGTTATGCTACGGTGACCTGTGAAAATCTCTGCCAGATCCACCATCGCCATCCATGTACCGGGATTGTACCGTGGACGCACCCAGTCGCCGGGAAAATAACTGCCGCGTGCCAGAATCTGCTCCCGTTGTTCAGCCATTTCCACCTCTTTCTCAAGCCTTCAGACTAGTTTGTTCATTGGTACATTGGTTCATTAATAAGCGAGTGAACTCAATCGGTTTCGGTTATACTATAGCAGATTTCAGAATTAACTAGACACTGTACCGCAAACTGTTAGTTTGCGGCTTGGGATCACAATCTAACAGTTTGTGGTACAAAAGGAGATTGTAGGTCGAGATTCATATCTCGACAAAACACCCGGCGTGTTGTGCCAACGAATACACGGAATATTATGTAATGTTATAGGTATTGTCGATTTTGGAAAATCGACCTACAGAATGAAGATTAATCTTTTAATTCGGTAATTTCCCAGCGATGCCCGGTGCGGTTAAAAACCGCACCCACCGGGCCTGGGGAAAACGCGGAACGCGCCGCCTCCCACTCTAATAACCCGCCGAGTCTTGGTAGCGAGAAACCGTCTCCTCTCCACAGGTCATCGTCTGTAGCAGGGCAGGACACCCCTCCTTCGTCGCAGCAACAGCGCGGGCAATCGCACCGGGCAGTTGGTCCGGTGTCACAACCGTCTCAGCAAAGGCACCCAAACTCTCGGCAACCTTGGCATAATCCCCGGACAACTTGTCGCTATCCCAGTGTTCTGAGGCATACGGCATATTCTGATTGTAGTGAGTCATTATACCGTTGTTCAAAACGACAGTCAATATCGGAATCTCAGACCGTACCGCTGTCTCAATGTCCAAGCCAGCCATACCGAAGGCAGCATCGCCCATCACATTGACGACGAGTTTCTCAGGTGCAGCCATCTTCGCACCGAGTGCCAACCCCAAACCGTAACCCAACTGCGTCGACTTGCCCCAACCGATATAGGTATTTGGAGCGTCGGTCGTCCAGAATGGACACATCCGATCCCGCGGATAACCCGCATCGTGCGTAGCAATGGTGTTCGACACATCCACCGCTTTGTGAAGTTCGTTGAGGACACGATACTCGTTCATCGGGACTTCATCCGATTCGAGCCGCGGCCGCCATTCTGCCATCCACTCCGCTTTCACCTTCCGAATCTCGTTTGCTACACCGTTGACATCGGCTCTCCCCGCTTCACCGATCTGCCGCTTCACCTCTTCAATCATCTGTTGCAACACCAACTTCGCATCGCCAACAGCACCGTGCGCCAACCGATGATGCACATTCAGATCGTCGGTCGAATTAGTAATCTGAGCCACGGTAACACCAGCCGGTATCTGCGGGCTGTAACCGCTGCTCAGCGTCGTCGCAATACCAAGCACAAAGTCCGTCTGCCTCAGAAAGTGACCCACCATCTGAGTGCCACTACTTCCTGCCACGCCCAACGCCAGAGGATGGTCCTCGGGGAAGCCACTCTTACCTTGTAAGGTAGTCAGCACAGGAATGTTCGTCAACTCTGCCAGCGTGACCAACTCATCCGTCGCTTCGGCGTACAGTATACCTCTGCCCGCGCTGATAACAGGGTTTGACGCGTTGAGCAAAGCAGTAACCATATCGCGGACATCATCGGGATCCCCCGCCGATTTGCGCACCTGCACCGGTTCATAGTTGAAAGCACTATCCGGAATTTCCTGACTCGCAGCATCTGAAGAAATCTCCAAAAGTACCGGTCCCGGTCTCCCATGTTTCATCCGAGTGAACGCCATCCGCATCAGTTGGGGGATGCGATCCGCCTGATTAATATACTCCGTCCACTTGGTAACTCCACCGTAGTTCCGGTACGAAACGAAGCCCGGATGCATACCCACACCCGAAAGAGGTGGTCCTCCGGGCAGGAGCAGTATCGGCACCGAATCAGCATAAGCTTGCGCGACACCACCAAAGGCGTTCTCAGCCCCCGGGCCAGATTGCATCATGAACACACCGATGCGGTTACCGCACATAATGCGACTATACCCGTCAGCCATGTTCACACCCGCTCGCTCTTGGCGCGAGAGAATTGGCCTCATCCCCTCTTTCGCAGCCGCGTCTATGAGTGTATGGTGCGGGAAGCACGCGAACCAGTCAAGTCCCTCAGCTTTAAGAATCTTAGCAATCGCTTGATTACCTGTCATATATTTCTATCCTTTCTAATGAACCTACAATACACCCGTAGGTCGGGCATCTTGCCCGACCCCAAACCTACATCAAAGAAAATAATTCATAGCAAACGCAGATCTGCGTTCCGTTTCTTCTCACGCATCACGTTTCACGCATCACGTCTTCTATCCTGTAAATCCTTAAATCCTGCAAATCCTGATTCAGGCAATGGCCCAGCGGGCAATAGACACCAATCTGCGCTACTATACCACCCTTGCCAAAAGAGGTCAAGCCAATATTCACTGAGGCAGCCACCAACGGAAGAACCGGCACCAGTTAGCGTGGAAGATGTTGTCAATATCCGCACCACCCCGTTCAAGCGCGTCCGTCATGTGAGCCTCACGGGCATTTATCTGGACAACAGTTTCCGTCTGATCCCGGTTATGGCAGAGCGCGAACAACGCCAAATCCAGATGCCCATCAAAAATCAACCGCATTCCAGCCACCCTACAACCAATATCGTCTCCGTAGGGGCAGGTCTTGTGCCTGCCCATAGGTTAGGTCTTAAAGTAGTAGGCACACTCCGTGTGCCGTAACCTCCGTATGCCGTAATCGTCAACCCACAGGTTGGGTCGAACAGCAATGAAACCCAACACCATCAATACAATCTATTTCGCTCCAGAGGAGCGATATGTTTATAGGAGGGCGACATCTAAAATCCCTGCGCTCCAGAGAAGCGCCATGTGTATAGTAATACCGACTTCGCGCCACAGAAGCATAATTCGTAGGGCACGCAGATCTGCGTGCCGCTTTTTCTTACGAATTACGCATTACGTTTTATTCTACAACTCACCCGCCAGCCGCTTCAGATAGTTCTGACGCGGCTCCGACGCCCGCCGCAGCGCAGTTTCCGGCACATGAATCCGCGACAAGACTTCCGGGTTAGCTCGGACAAACCCCTCCGCATATCCCGTCCTCGCGTACCAACCCGCATGACCCGTATGAAGCTCTATCCGCTTACGGGCGAAGGTTTCGGTATGCCCTTGACTGCTGAACAGGATCTCCGCCTCAACCCGCTTCTCCTTCCAATCCGAGATATCCACATAGAAGTCAATCTCGTCCTGCATATAATAGACACCCGGATAATAGGTCGCTGCAATTGTGTGCGGTCTCTGCCGGCTGCCATAATTCGGCGTACCCGCCAACCCCTGTGCCTCCATGATGGCAAACGCCGTCTCGTCGTGATCGTTGTGCGCACCAGAAGCCATGGCGTTCCGTCCGCTCAGATGCGGTCGCTGTGTGATCAACACATGCGGTCGCACATCATAGATGATCTGCCGGAGCACCTCTACCGCCTCCGGCGTGTTATGGAACGGCTTATCTGGAAAATCAAGGATCCGGACATCCGTAACCCCGAAAAGTGCACAGACCTTACGAAACTCCTCCTCCTTGAGCCTCGCATAATCATCAGCACTCTGGTTGATAATCTCAGGATCCTGCTCCGCCTCCGGCTTGAGCAGCTCATCATAAAGTCGCTCATTGTGCGTACCGACCCCGTTAGTCATACTGACAACTGTGATGGAATCACCCTGCGAAGCATGAATGCCACAAGTTCCAGCACAGTGAGTAAAATCGTGTGGATGCGCTTTAACCACAAGAAACCGTAACGATTGATCTTGCATCACAAACCTCCTCTATGTCCCCTTGTTAAACGGAGCATCTATCCAAGTCAAATGTAGAACACAACCTGTTTGTCTTCGTAGGGAACGCAGATCTGTGTTCCCTATACAACTGATGCCCGATAAATCGGGCAACTACAATCTGAAGTGCGTAACTCCTATGAAGATTAAAATATTAATCCGGTAATTTCCGAGCGATGCCCGGTGCGGTTGGAAACCGCACCTACCGGGGTCATAGCTCTAATGGTAGGCGCTGTTTCCAACTGCGCCGTTTCAACCCACGCACCTACCGGGGTCATAGCTTTATTGGATTGAATCCTAAATTTACCTCAGTGCAATGAACTAACTAGCCGGTTGCTCCTGTGGATGCAGCGGTGGAAGTTCCGGATAATTCCCACGCGCTGTCCGCAAGGTAATTAACCCCTCAACAATCATCCACACCTGCACCGCCTCAACAGCAACACCAAACGCAAAGAGCAGATACTTACCGGTGAACAACCACCCCGTATCAGGGTTAAACATCTGCCACAACATCGCCCACGCCGGCATAATCAACATCACTACCATCGGGATCACTGCGAACCAAACCGGCAAATTCCGTCGCAGCAGATAGAAGACCGTCACCATAAAGGCGAGCCCCGCCAACAGTTGGTTCACCGCACCGAACAGGGGCCACAGAATCAACCCACCACTGCCTGGACCATTGGGGCCCGGCATCAACGCGACAACACCGCCCAAAAACAGAGCGAGAGCGGTTGCGGCGTATCGATTGGTGAGCGGTTTAACCCCCACCGTCTGCGCGAGCTCTTGGATGACATACCGTTGCAATCGCGTCGCAGTGTCTAACGTCGTCGCGGCAAAACTCGCCACCAACACCGCCATGATCGCAATCGCCATTTTTAGAGGGATGCCGACGCTTGCGAGGAAATTCCCACCGCCCTCGACGAAAGCACCCACCTTTTTCGCGAGACTGTGGCTCGCCCAACCACCAACCGTCCGCGTCGTGCCGTCGGGATTCGTCACCGTCTCGGTAGTCGCATATCGTGTCCGCCACGCCTCTTGATGCCGAATCTGCTGCCCCGTTGCAGAATTGATCACGGGCTGAAAGGCGTAGCTTGATCCCGTTCCGCTTCGCTCAAAAAGCCCCATACCAATCCCGGCGCAACATGCGAGGATAACAATCACCGCGAGTCCACCTTCAAGCAGCATCGCACCGTAGCCGACATACTGTGCATCCTTCTCCGAAGCGACCTGCTTACTCGAAGTCCCAGAACTTACCATGCAGTGGAATCCGCTGATCGCGCCGCAGGCAATCGTGATAAAAAGGAAGGGCCAAATCGGCGGTGCATCGGGCGGAATGTCAGGCGCGACCGCCGGCGCAGAGGCGAAGAGGTCTGCCCTCCCCGTCAAACCCGCAACAGCAAGTCCCGCAATCAGCAAGACCAACGCCACAATCAACTCATGGCTATTGATAAAATCACGCGGCTGCAAGAGCGTCCAGACCGGCAGCACCGATGCAATAAAGCAGTACACAAACAGGATCAATGTCCAAATAACCACCGCATTTGCAAACGTTGGTCCCAATAGCGGGATGCCAAACCATTCCGAAATGTTAATTGGGAGAAGGTACGCGCCTACCCCCATTCCAATGTACATAATCCCCAGCGCGATGATCGAAGGGATCAGGATATTTCCACCCCGCCGATAGATCCAAAGTCCGATGCCGACCGCCAACGGAATCTCGATCCAAACCGAAAGCACCGATTCTGGGTAGAGCGCGAAGATAATCGCAATGACCAGACCAAATATAGCCAAAACAACTGTCAACGCCATGAACAAGATGACCAAAAACAGCAGCTTCGCTCGCGGCGTGATCATCCGTCCCGCGATGTCTCCAATCGTCTGCCCACGGTTGCGGAGCGAGACCACCAACGCGCCGAAGTCATGCACCGCACCGATAAAAATTGAGCCGAGAACAACCCACAGCAACGCAGGCAGCCACCCCCAAAAAACCGCAATCGCAGGTCCAACGATGGGACCCGTGCCTGCAATGCTTGTGAAATGATGTCCGAAAATAACCTCCTTCTTCGTCGGAACATAGTCCACATCATCCCGCAACTCTTGGCTCGGCACCTCCGCCTCCGGGTTAAGCCCAAAGATTTTCCTAGCTAACCACCGCCCATAGGTATGATAGGCGACGATAAAGCCAAAAAAACTCAAGACCGCAATAATCAATGTACTCATACTTACCTCCATTTACAACTTTCTTGACAATAAAACCAGTCCATAGTAGACTTTGCAATGCAAAGGAGGGCTTATTGTGGACTGGATTCAAACACTCACGATTATTGGAACATTATCAGCCCTAATTATTGGATTGCATATATCCACTGGTAAACGTTTTGATGATGTACATAAAAGAATTGATGATGTACATAACCGAATCAATGACCTTGCCGATGATATTAAGGCTATTCGTGAGGATATTCGGCTCATTGTGAATAAACTCATTCCAAATAACAAAAAGAAAAAGTAACCGAGACAAGCGGTGAAATACTTAGGGCGTATTTTTTCAGATTCCAATTGAATAACCATCACGCCGCGGATCCGCACCGCCCATGAGCGAGCCTTCCGCTTGGTCAACGGCGATCCCCTGACCGCCACCGACACCAGCCGTCCAGTCCGGCATCACGTTAGGTTCATGTCCACGCGCCTCAAGTTGCGCTATGACATCGGCGGGGATGCGTCCCTCCATACTGACAGCGGCTCCCGGACTCTCAACCCGCACACGCGGTGCCTCGATCGCCGCTTGGATATTCATGCCGTGCTCTATCAGGTTCAACACCATCTGCGCCGTCGTCTGTAGGATCCCGTGGCTCCCCGGCGTGCCAATCACCGCGAACAGCTTCCCGTCCTTCCAAACCTGACACGGCGACATACACATCTCGATCTGCTTGTGCGGTCCAATAGCGTTTGGACTCTCCGGCAGGAGATCAAACCAGTTCATAAAGTTATTCAGGAACATCCCAGTCTCACCGAGCGCGACACCAGAACCGAAACCGGAGCCAAGACTCTGTGTCACCGCAACCGCGTTCCCCTCGCCGTCAACCACATCGAAATGGGTCGTGCACTCGTTAATCCATTCCGCAGCGTTCCCCGGCAGGATCTCGCCCGGCAGCTTATCCTTCGTGTAACGCTCACCGCCACCGACTCCCGCACGGTGTCCGATCCGCTTCCGTTGCTCGGCGGCGTAGCCTTTAGAGAGCAATCCGGTAATCGGCGGATTCTCCGCACAGGTGTATTCCGCACGGTCTGCGCTGGCAAGTTTTATCGCCTCAATCAGCAGATGCAGATATTCCGCAGAGTTATGCCCCAGATCACCGAGCGGATCGTTCTCCAAGATGTTGAACGTCTCCAGATACTGAAACCCAGAACACGGCGGCGGCGGACAGAAAATCTTAAAATTCTTGAACGTCGTCGAGATCGGCTCATGCCAATCCACCTGAAAATCTGCGAGATCCTTCTCCGTGATCAATCCGTCATTCTCTCGGAAGAACTGAGCGATATGCTGTGCAATCTCACCCCGATAAAAGACCTCTGCGCCGCCCTCAACCACCTTGCGGAACGTCTGAGCAAGCTCCTTCTGCACCAGTACCTCGCCCGGACACGGTGTCCGTCCACGAGACATGATTATCTTCGCGCCCGTTGACGAAAATCGGGGGCCTGCGCCTGCCATGAACTCAGCGTTCTTTGCCGTGACCGCATAGCCGTTCTCCGCATATCCAATCGCCGGTGCAAAGATATCCGCACGATCCATACTGCCGTACCGATCGAGGAGTGCCAACCACCCGCCGCACGCGGCAGGAATCATGCCCGCCCGGATACCCACCTCATTTGATCCCGGCTCCGAATACGCGTCCAGCGTCGCCTGATACGGACTCGTCCCCATATAATCGAGGACCTGGATTGTGTCCTCCTTCGCGTGATAAACCATCATATAACCGCACCCAGCGATACCCGACATATACGGTTCTGTCACATTGAGCGTGGATGCAACCGCAACCACCGCATCAAAAGCATTGCCGCCCTGAAGTAATATCTGTGCACCCGCCAGACTTGCGAGTGGATGCGCGCTCGAAACCATACCCCGCGTCCCCGTCACCGTCGGACGGTGTGTAACACCGTGTGATGGAAATGCCATATTCAATTCCTCCTTAAAAATCAATTTTTTAACAAAGCCCCAGTGAAACGTAATACGTGATACGTGAAACGTGATGCGTGAGAAAAAAATTGTCTGAATCGCGGGTTTAGAGGATTACACAGATTGCACGGATTCAAAACCACCGAAACCTCACAACCAGAACCCGTAGGGGTTGGGTCACCCAACCCATCAGGCGAGGAAACCTCGCCCCTACGAATGGCAACAAACCGTAGGTTGGGCAAAGTACAACCCAAACGAACCAATATAGCCCCGGCGGGGCGGCATGTTTATAGCAATATCCGATCCCCACAACCCCAAGCCCCAGAGGGGCGACATGTGAATTGCGTTATACAGAATCTGTAATGATAAAATTACGCTGGCAACCTGTCAATATGAGGTCTGAATGCCTTCTCTAACCGAATCATTCCATCGATCATGGCATCTTGTATTTCTGGCCATCTCTCCTCATCATCGCGGTAACCGCCCAGAGAAAATCGCTTACTAATTCGACAGGCACGTTTGCCTTCAAGTCGCTGCCATTTGAGCGGTTCACCGAAGGCTTCCTCAATCCGATCCTTAGCTTCTTGGAGCGTATTGAAGATCTCCTCGTTTTCGTTGTCTGCCTCCCTACCCCGGTCAATGTACAGATCTATATCAGAAGTATGTTGCTGGATAACATATAGAAAGGATAACCCCGTTTTTCCAGCGCCTGTCATCACATAATTTTGCTGGTTAGGCGAAGTGCTCGCATGTAGTGGCGTACTTTCTTTAGCCCGTTCCAACAACTGTGTCCAGAATCGACGACGAAGAATATGCCGTTCTTTGAGTTCTTTCTTTGTCTCTCCAAATTCTTGACTCTCCTCACTTGACCCAACAATCAGTGTCAGCACCGGCGCGGGTGGTGAATCTTCAATCCGAACTGCCTCAAGCTTGAGCAAATAGAAAGACCCCGAAGACGATTCATTCAGCCACGAAACTGCGCTGATATGTTCCGGTCTAGCTTCCTTGACAATCCAGATAGCGGCCTTCGCATCAATCGCGGTCAAATAGGTAATCAACTTGCCGAGGTGGTCATGGTTACTCCGCTCAAGCTGATTTTCAATGATAACAGGATTACCTGACTCATCCTCTGCGACGAGGTCTATGCTGAAATCACCCGCCGCCCGTTCACGTTCTACGATTGAAAGCGACAGGTCAATTGCATCATTCAAAACATCAATGTTCTCCGCAAGCCACGGCGTGAAATCGTGTGCTTCGTGGGACCACACCTCACGCAAAGAAACCCTTCGTAGGCGTCCAATCATCTCCTCACCTCCCTAATATATTCATGTTGCATCGGGTTCACTGATTCAATGAACCAATGAACTAGTGAACCAATCCATCTGCCAATTCCGTAAAATCCGCAACCGTCACATCCGGCAAATACGGCGAATCCTCATACGGCAACTCGTAGCGATTGATAAACGCAGCCCTGTAACCGCACACCTTCGCACCCATCACATCAAACGAATTTGCCGAAACCATCAGGCACTCCTCCACCCTAAGCCGAAGCCGACTGATCGCCGCATAACGATAGACCGCGGGATGCGGTTTGAACGCACCGACATCCGTCACCGAGATAATGTCATCAAAATCCCACCGCACCCGATTCTTCGCAAGATGATCGAGAAAGCGCGGATCGCCATTCGACAAAATCACCAACTGGTAATGCGATTTGAGCCGTTCCAACGCCGGAAGCACCTCTGGAAACGGAGAGAGCTGATCCCACGCCTTCATGAAATCCTTCACCTCATCGCTCGATGTCTGAATCCCGTTCAAGTTCAGCACATAAACGAACGCACGACGCACCGTCTCCAGATACCCGCTATGACCCAGCATCACAAGCGTGTCCTGATACTGCTCAATCCGTTGCCGCGCCCGCCACTGATCCCAAAACCGATCCGCCGACACATCCGCCCCCTTTGCTCTCAGAAACTCCGCGATATAAGGTGTCAGACTCCCTCCAAGATCCAGAATCGTACCAAACAAATCAAACGTCAACGCTTTAATATCTGATCTTTCCATAAATCCCCTTCCACAAGCAGCTTTGCCTTGAGACCGAGTTTTTTCTTCAAAACTCGGTTTCTTCTTGCCACACTTTCATAGCATCGTAGGTTGGGTTGAACGGAACCGTAAAACCCAACTATTAGGGCAATTAACTCCGCTCCAGCGGAGCGATATGTCTATAGAATGCGATATGTCCAATCTCCGCGCTCCAGTTTTGAATCCCGATTTATCGGGGAGGAGCGCAATGTGTATAGAACTCATCAACCAACGAACCAACATAGCCTCAGAGGGGCGACATGTTTATAGAAACGCCGAATCCCCACACACCTAAGCCCCAGCGGGGCGACATGTGCATGGCATTTTCAAAATGGATTCTTCCGCAAGCATACGATTTGCCTCAAGCGTCATCTCGATCGCTTCTTGGAGATTGGCTCTGGTTTCTTCAAGCGTTCTGCCTTGCGTGTTTGCCCCGGGCAATTCTTGGACAAATCCGATGTACCCCTCTGGGACTTTTTTGTAAACTGCGGTGAATTTCATATCGAAAACTTCCTCGATTAAAGATTGGATTCGTTAGATTGTGGCATAAGCGAGCCATTTGCAACGATAAATGAACCGATGAACCAATTACGTTTTACGCTTCACGTTTCGCTTCCATCACACATGTCGCCCCGCCCCGATAAACCGGGATTCAAAGCAACTGGGGCTAAATGAACCAATGAACCGATGAACTAATGAACTTCTTACGTTTCACGTTTAATCCGCAATCTCCAACTCCGGCAACCCCTCCACAATCTCAACCGTCTCCAAACTAACCGTAATGACCTTCCCAACCAACCTGACAATATACTCCTCATCATCCGGGCGGTTCGGGTCGTTGACGATGCCGCTCCGCTTGTCCGTCTTGACCTGATACTGATCTATCACCCACTCCAACGCCGATCGATTCCCAAGCCGATAGTCAAATGCCTTCGCCGGTATCCCGTCGAGTGTCAGGAAATCGTTGTATTTTATTTGTGTCTTGTCTCTGGACAACCGCATCCTCTCCACACGCCAATCGAGCGGTATATCCGGCGTCTCGACGAAACAGAGCGGATATGCGTCTACCTCCTCATAACCGACGTGAATCTCTCCCAACCGCTGCCCCGCCTTGGCAAACTCCCAGAAATCTGGTGTGTATGGCAAGCGCGGCAGATCCCGCTTGAGATTCGCCTGATATCGCTCCCGATATGTCGGGTGATGGAGCAGACCGTAGACATAATGAAAGATGTCCCACTTGCCGATAGTATCGTCCCCATAATGCGCTCGGAATTGCCCTAACGCCCAATCGGTGATATTCTCACGTCGGTTCCTCCCGTCCTCGTCGTAGGTGTAGAATGGAAAGGATTGTTGCGGATCAGCATAGAAATTCAAATCAGGAATAAATGTGCTCATCAAAACAGCAAATTCTTTTCGACCATAGCCTCCAACGCAAATCACTCGATTCTCGCTTTCAGTTTCCGGTGTGGGGAAAATAGAGGGAAAAACGTGAACTCTATGGTTCATCACGCGATCGAAGAATAGGTTTGATTTTGTAAAGGGACGGTAGAGTGATTGTCGGATTTTTGTGTCTGCAAATTTTGCAATCTGCCCACTTCTCAGTTTCTGCTTTAAGGCAGAACTCCACTTGATTTTCGCCTCATCAGACAGTACAAAATCATCAATGTTTGCGTCTCGATCTCCCCGGTGTTCCCACCGATTGACTTCTGCATTGTAAGTTTCAATCGTCTGACTCATTTTCTGTGTGAGTCTACTCGGGTTGAAGTTGTACGCCCATGCATCACGGCTTGTGCCGACACCATTGCTGAATCTGTGAAAGATTACCTCCATCACCTCGTCTTTTTCTGCCTTTGCTTCCTTAGTTCCTATCGGGATAAAAGTTTCAAATTCGGCGTGGAGCCCTTCTGTCAGCCATGTGCACCGCCGGTCAGGTATTATCGATTGCCATTCGATGTTTCGGTAATGTTCCTTTGAATCGAGATAGCGATATTTGTCCTCTTTCCGCCAAAACTCATCAAGGCGGGCATAGAAAATTTCAGACTGGACATTTGCACCGTCGCGCCTCTTGATGAAAAAATTGATACTCACACCGACCTGAATCCCAAAGACATTGTGCGTTGTGCCAGAGAGTTTTGGGTTCTTGCGGACATTTCCACTCAGATCCAAAATGTAAATTGCGTCGAAATCGTCTGCGAGGTGTTTTCGCATTCCATCAAATGCCATATCAGTGAGAAAACTGTCGTTCGTTACCAACGCAACAATCCCTTCCTCCTCTATTCTGTCCGATGCCCACCGAATCGCCTTCACATACGGATCCGCCAATGCGTTTTTATTCGTCGCTGTGGAGTCTTTTGCATAGGTCTCCTTAACCCGTGAATCCATCGTTGGGTATCCCCGATTCTTGTTGTTGTCGTTTTCGTTGACCTGACCGACGTTATACGGTGGATTGCCGATAACGACAAACATCGGGGTATTGTTTTGTTCCTCAACGCGGCGTGTGTTCTCCTCTGTAAACAATGAGGATTCATAGTAGTGGGTGTCCTCTGCCAATTCAAACGTATCCACAAGACAGATTCCCTCAAAGGGTTGATACCTACCCGTCGCCTCATAAAACTCATGTTCAATGTTCATTGACGCGATGTAATACGGCAGCAGCATCACCTCGTTGCAGTACAACTCTGTCGTATATTTTCCCGCTAACGCCGTCTTGCGAATCTCGCGCATCGTCCGCACGATAAAATTGCCCGTCCCCACAAACGGGTCAATGATGTGAACGCCGGAATCGGAGAGCGATCGGTTGAATTCGGTCTTTAGGATCTCCTCAACGCTCCTCACCATAAAATCGACAATCGGCTGCGGTGTGTAAACAATCCCGTGGGTGTCCGCAACCTTCACCGAAAAGCCTTGAAAAAACTGCTCGTAGACCGTGTTGAGAAACCCCTGTTTCTGCGAGAAGTCTTCAATGGTCGCAGCAGTGCGCTCGATTGCTGTATAGAACGGGTTAAGGTGCCCCAGAAAATCGTGACGACTGAACGACTGGCTTGTGAGCGCGTCTATCACCTTCTCAATCTCATTGGCGATGACATTTCGGCGGGTGAAGTCTTGGTTATAGAAAACCGTATGAAAGATCTGTTCGGTCAACAGGTGTTGGATCAGCATCTCCTCAACGGCAGCTTCCGAGAGGTTCGGGTTAATCGACTGACGACACTTCTCATAGAAGTCGGCAAAGGCGGAGATAAACGCTTGGTTCGTCTCCCGTTCACCATGGATCCGTTCCGCCAAACCCTGTCCAAGTGCGGGCACCCTCTCCCTGAACTGCGACACCGCCTCCTCCCATTCCGTGTACTCCGGCGGACGGTGCGAAAAGAAGGTTTCGAGCGTCCCTATCAGTTCCGTCGGATCGGTTAGATCCGCATCAAGCGTCTGCCGTTCATTCTGCCAAAGGATAGCACGGTGGGGTTCTTGGAAAAGGATGTTGTCGCGGGGATAGCCTCTCTCAAACTTGCGAACCACTTCGGCTGGCAGGTCGTCGTCCGCATCTTTCGCCTCCCAATAACCGTGCGTCAACCGGAAGTTGTCCATCAACGCACCGTCAACGACGATCCGCCCGTTTTGAATCCCGGTCATTGAATGTTCGGGCACCAAGGTCCAATCAAATTGTCCAGCGCATTTTTGGAGCAGGGATTGGAACGCTGATCGCACCGCCCCTTCATGCCTAGCACCGAGCCGATCAAACTGATCTAGCTCGCTGTAGTAGTCTCTAACAATTTTGTGTGTTGGTCTAAGATTGAGGCTTGCCACAAAACACCTTAAAGTAATAGGCACATTCCGTGTGCCGTAGGTTGGGCCTTAAATTCTATAAACATATCGCCCCGCTGGGGCTAAATGAACCAATTACGTTTCACGAATCACGAATCACGCCTTCTATCCTGTAAATCCTTGAATCCTGAGAATCCTGATTCAGACAAGTTTCCTCTCACGTTTCATTCCGCCCGCATTTTAGCACACAACCCCACAATGAACAAGCGAAAAGAAATTGTTTCATTGACTGACTCACCGGACTATGCTATACTGCATTGCTAGCATTACATCTAACCTATTTGGCTTATGTAAAAAGAAATGGGACTTACGCAGTTGAACACTCAGCTACCTGTAGTTCGGCGATTTATCGCCGTAGGACACAACTTCCAACGCCCGATGAATCGGGCAACTACAGTAGGGGCACCATTGAGGAGCCCGTAGTGAACAACGATCGTTGTTCACTACTGAAGTGCGTAACCCCTAAAGAAAGTGTAAAGCACAAAGAGAAACCGAGTTTTGCCGAAAAAACTCGGTTTCTATTGCACCATTTCTTAGCATGAGCAACCTATTTCCTAGGAGGAAACATCCGTTATGTCAGCAGAGAAACGACTGGAAGAGCTCGGCATTGAACTGCCGGCAGCAGCAACACCGATAGGGAATTATGTAACAACCGTCCAGACAGGAAACCTGATATTCACATCAGGTCACGGACCCGGCAGGGGCGAAGGTCCCCTCTACAAGGGTCAGGTGGGAACAGATCTAACAATTGAGGAAGGGTATGCCTCCGCACGGCAGGTCGGCTTATGCCTCCTCGCCACGCTCCAAAACGCACTCGGCTCTCTCGATCGGGTCAAGCGCGTCGTGAAACTCGTCGGCTTCGTCAATTCCGCCCCAAGCTTCACCGAGCAACCGGCGGTGGTCAACGGCGTATCAGATCTGTTGGTAGAGGTGTTCGGCGATAACGGCAGGCACGCCCGATCCGCGGTCGGGATGGTACAACTCCCCGGCAGCATCCCCGTCGAAGTCGAATTGGTTATCGAAATCGAATAATAATCAGGAGGGAAAAGCCAGAGAACTCGTAGGGGCGGGGTTGCCCCGCCCTTTTTGGCAAAACCTAACAAAATCTAACACTTTTTGCGATTTTAGTACGCCAGAGGAATGATATGTCTATAGAATCTCTTTAATGATTTTCGCTTTGCTCGGCGTTCTCTGTGTCTCTGCGGTAGAAGGGAGGCGGAAACTGGAGTAATGAACTAATAAACCAATAAAGGAAGAAAACCCATGTCAGTTGAAGTTATTAAACCTCGGATCCGAGGCTTTATCTGCACAAACGCCCACCCAGCTGGGTGCCATCAAAATATCCAAAACCAAGTAAATTACATCAAATCAAACACCGGGACCAAACAAACAGATCTCAACGTCCTTGTGGTCGGTGCATCAACCGGATACGGACTCGCATCCCGCATCGCACTCACCTGGACCTACGGCGCAAAATCGTTGGGGATTTTCTATGAACGTCCGGCAGCCGGAAAACGCACCGCCACCGCGGGCTACTATAACTCCGTTGCCTTCCACCAGCTCGCGGCACAGGACGGCTTCTCCGCCGAAAGCATCAACGGCGATGCCTTCTCCGATGATATCAAGGGTGAGACAATCGATCGAATCAAAGGGGGCATGGGTAAGATTGACATGGTCGTTTACAGCATCGCAGCACCCCGGCGGATCCACCCACGTACCGGCGCAGAACATAACTCCGTGTTGAAGCCGATCGGTCAGCCCTACACCAGCCAAACAATCGACCTGAACCGAGAGGTGGTCACCGATGTGACCCTTGAAGCGGCAAGCGAACAGGAGATCACTGACACCGTTGCCGTAATGGGGGGCGAAGATCTGGAATTCTGGACGGACGCGCTGTTAGCCGAAGACCTACTCGCACAGGGGGCGACGGTGGTAACATATACCTACATCGGACCCGAACTCACATGGGCAATCTATCGCGACGGCACCATCGGCAAAGCGAAAGAGGATCTCGAAACCCGCGTCAACAATCTGGACAATAAGCTCTCCGAGAAACTTGGTGGAAACGTTTACCTCTCCGTCAACAAAGCAATCGTTTCACAAGCATCAATGGCGATTCCAGTCGTTCCCCTCTACATGAGCATCCTCAATCAAATCATGGACGCAAAAGGGACCAACGAGGATCCGATCGCGCAGATGGGACGGCTTTTCACCGAACACCTCGGTCCCGACCTCTCCCCAACGCTCGACGCTGAACGCCGCATCCGACTCGACGACCGCGAACTCCGCGCCGATGTCACCGCCGAAATCATAGAACGGTGGGGTCAGATTAACACCGACAACTTCCGCGAGATCTCCGACTACGACGGTCTGCAGCACAGTTTCCGCAACCTATTCGGCTTCGATGTCAATGGCGTCGATTACGACGAAGCGGTTGAAGTAGAACTCAATCTACCGTAATTGGTTCACAGTTTGGGATTTTCCTGATGTCGCTGCCGGTCGCGCTGCGTCTTTTTCTCGATAGACTTCCGAAAAGCGTCCTCTAGGTCCACCCCGGTCTGATTCGCCAAACAGATCAGCACAAACAACACGTCCGCCATCTCCTCCGCGAGATCCACCTCTCTATCCGATGCCTTGAAACTCTGGTCCCCGTACCGGCGCGCCATGATACGCGCCATCTCCCCGACCTCCTCCATCAGGATAGCGGTGTTCGTCAGCTCGGAAAAGTAGCGGACCCCAACCGTTTTAATCCATTCATCGACCAATTTCTGACAGTTTTCAAGTGTATATTCCATACTTCGCTCCATCTACTAGCCACGTTTTATACTCTTCCCAGGCCCGGTAGGTGCGGTTTCCAACCGCACCGAATTCAGTCCACCCCGGTAGATGCGGTATCCTAACCTCACATAGGCGCAGTTGGAAACAGCGCCTACCAAACATGGGGGGCGAAAGTGTTTATTTATGTTTAGAATTCACCATAATAACCCATAACGAACTTTTTACGCATTATTGCTCACGTTTTACCTTTCACGTTTCACGCATCATCATAACACGCAGACCCTGACAGGTCAATATCTTTTCCAACTTGACTAGGGCTATTTAGTTTTCGGCTTTTTAACCATTTTGTTTGAAAAGTCGCAACCGGAAGATCGCACCTACAGCGAAGTGTCGGGATTCGGAGATCCCTCCTACAGAAGAATTAAATGACCCTACAACTTGACAAGAGCCACAATCATACACTATACTCAACCCCTCGGAGGCTACTACCTATGCACAAAGAATTATTCGATCAACTCGTTCAAGTTGTTGCGGCACTACGCGGCGAAAACGGCTGCCCCTGGGACAAAGCACAAACCCACGAAACCCTAAAAGGGGATCTCATCGAAGAAACCTACGAAGTGATCGAGGCAATCGACGCAAAATCGCCCGACAAGCTACAGGAAGAGCTCGGCGACCTCCTCCTACTAGTTATGCTCAACGCACAGATCGCAAAAGATCAAGGTGATTTCACCATCAACGAAGTCGTGCGTTCAATAACGGATAAACTCATCCGTCGTCACCCGCACGTCTTTGGCGATGTCGATGCAAAGGACACGGAGACGGTGCTTCAGAATTGGGAGGCGATCAAGCGAAGTGAGGCAGGCTATGAAGATCGGAAATCCGTCCTCGATGGCGTGCCAGACTCCCTACCGAGCCTGTTAAGGGCGCAGAAGATCCAGAACAAAGCCGCCCGCGTCGGATTCGATTGGGACACCGTCGCCGATGTCCTTCCGAAACTGGAGGAAGAAATCGAGGAGGTCAAAGCGAGCGTGCAGAAAGGGGATACGGGGGAGATCGAGATGGAGATTGGCGATCTCCTGTTTTCCGTGGTGAACCTATGCCGTTTCTTGGATGTGCAGGCAGAGGAAGCGTTGCGCCAAGCGGTTCGCAAGTTTACCAACCGCTTCCAAAAAATGGAGGAGACTCTTGAACGACGTGGTAAAACTTTCAAGGACTACGATCTGGCAGGATTAGATCTAATCTGGGAAGAAGCAAAAGAAAAGGAAAAATAACAATATGGCACGTAAACGAGCTTTAACAAGATAACCCCCGTAGGTCGGGTTTCCTAGCCCGACTGCACCCATAAACACATCAACAAGGAGAAACAACCCACATGGCACGTAAACGAGTTTTAATTACCGGTGCAGCAGGATTCATCGGCAGCTATATTCGGCAAAATTACGGAGATCGGTACATCATGCGATTGGCAGACATCGCCGAAATCGACAATCCGAATGGGCATGAGGTTATGAAAGCAGACATCGCCGACCTCGACCAGATGCAGCGCGCCTGCGAGGGGATGGATACGGTTGTCCACCTCGCCGCAGATCGGAGTCCGGCGGCGGACTTCTACGAAACCCTGTTGTCGCTGAACATCATCGGCACATACAACGTTTTCCAAGCGGCAAAGGATCAAGGCTGTGAGCGCGTCGTCTTTGCTAGTAGCATCAACGCAATGTTAGCCTATCCACCCGACCTCTCTGTCACTTGGGATATGCCCGTCAACCCACCAAACGTCTACGGCGTGACCAAATGTTTTGGCGAGGCGTTGGGACAATGTTTCGCACACGACGGACTGTCGTCAATAGCGATCCGAATCGGCGGCATTAAACGAGAGGGTGAACCACCCCGAAATCAAGGCGATATGGGACAGGGCTGGATCAGCCAACGCGATCTCGCACAACTGATTGGGTGCTGCATTGACGTCGAAGGGGTTGACTTCGCAATCGTGCACGGGCAAAGCCGCCACAAAACCCCACGACTCGACATCTCACATACCTGTGAAATTCTCGGCTATGAGCCACAAGATGGGACGATATAAAATGAGCGTGAAACGTGAAAACCATTTGTTCATCGGATTATATAGTGGATTTTAGAATTAATAAGACACTCCAAACCGGTGCGGTTGGAAACCGCACCTACCGGGGGGCGAAAGTGTCTATTTATTGTTTGAATTTACTATAATAAACTTGAACTTCTTACTTTTTGTGCAGACGGATGCTACCACCAAAGGTACGCAGTTTAAGCTGCGGTCCGCCGCCGTTAATTGCACCCTGTAACCGGTTTCCGCGTACCTTGCCCTGCACGACAGTTGTGATGGGAATATCGCTAGACACGCGACCGCCGGTGGTCTTAGCATCCACATTAACAGCGATATCCTCAACAACATAAGCAGTCACGTTTCCACCTGTAGTCTCCAGCGAGCAATCCCCTTCAGGTTGCCCAGAAATATACGCTTTGATAGAGCCGCCGGTTGTCTTCGCGTTGATATTCCCCATCACTTCTTCAACCGTAATGCTACCTCCGGAGGTTTTGGCGTTGACGCTACCTGCCCTATCAATGCGAATCGATCCGCCGGAGATTATGGCTTCGACCGCTCCCTCTACACTCCCAATCGTAATCCCGCCGCCGGAGGTCTTTGCGTTGATGCTCCCCATCACTTCTTCAGCCGTAATGCTGCCTCCGGAGGTTTTGGCGTTGACACTACCCGTCACCCCATCAATGCGAATCGATCCGCCGGAAGTTGTAGACTCTACTGCTCCCTCCACACTTCCAATCGTAATCCCGCCGCCGGAGGTCGTGACATCCGCATCGCCTTGCGTTCCCTCTAATTTAATGCTGCCGCCCGAAGTTCGCCCCCAAACTGGCCCTTTAATATTTCCGAAGCGGAGACTCCCGCCCGATGTTTGGCTCCGAACCTCACCTTCCAGATCCTCAACGGAAACGCCTCCACCTGAAGTTTTCAGATCAACGTTGTACCGTTGCGGCACAGTAATCAAGAATTTAACCCTCAATCGATTTCTTTCCCGACTCCATCGCCGAAGATCCACCCGATTATGCTTCGCCCTGATCGTAACCCCACCGTCACTATGGTCAAAGGTAATTGCGAAATCCTCAAGGACCTCTTCAACGCTCCATTTGCCGCCTCTTTTGACTTTTCTTTCAATCTTTACATCCACATGATCGTGGTCTGCTGTGCGGACCTCAATTGGGCCTCTGTCTGAATCAACCGTCAAACGTCCACCGGAAGCGACTTGAAACGATCTCTCGATGTTATTCTCAACAGCAGCGTCGGCAATAGCCAACCCTGCAAACAGCACCCCTTGTAAAATCAGCATGATTTGAAACTTGCCAGATCTTGTGTGCATGATAACCTCCTAAAATTGGTAGTAGTAGGGACAGGTTTCCTAACCTGTACGTATCATAGGTATCCGAACCTGCAATCAACCCCGTCTTCTCGTGTTCATGCTTCAAGGTTCCTGCCGTTTCAAACGAATTGATCCATTCGTGCTCCGCAGTTTGACAACTGCATCGCCACCTTCACCAATTTCGCCCTTGAGTTGACTCTTGATCTTCCCAACAACCGGAACCGGGAAATCGGTATGCACACGTCCTCTCTGCGATTCGGCATCAAGCTGCCCCGCAAAATCAGCCGGAAGCGTTAAATTGATGGAGCCGTTTGTCGTTGACGCAGCCATAGAACCAACACAACGGTGCACCTCCACCGCTATCGAGCCGTTGGTTGTGGAGAACTCAGCCTCCTCGTTCAGCAGACCGATTTTGGCTTTAATCGAGCTGTTGGCAGCACGGGCACGAATCGGTCCCGTTTCACCCTCCAATTCTATGGCACCATTAACAGTCGTCGCATCAATCGCCCCACTGATTCCACTTACTTCTATTTTACTGTTGACCGTACGAAGATTTACATCAACCTCCCGCGGTGTCTCAATTGCATAGCGCACCGAGAGGTTGACACCTTGGGGAGGAGGGGGGTGATCCGTGAAAATCCGAAGCTCATCCCCAATCTGCTCCGCGTAGATCTCGACCTGTTCGGCAAATTCCGCTGCGACACCCCTTCTCCGACGAATCTCCTTCCACGCACGGACAGTAACTTCATCTCGATCTGAACCTTCGAGCGTGATTCGCCCATTAGCGGTTTGTGCATCAACTTTGGTGATGCCGGTGCCTTCAAACACGTCCAGTTGCCGCTTGACTCTCCGTTTTTCGTCCACTTCTTCGTCCGAGATGTCAACAATATCAGAGACAGAATCAACCGCTTCAGAAACAGATGACTTCACCTGATCGACCACTTCGTCAACAATCTTTCCGATATCCGCCTGTTGCACCGACTTAATGGCATTACCCACCTCAACTTCAATCTCTCGCCCAACCTCCTGAAACATCTCCGTCATCTCTTGCACGAAGTCCTTCTCCTGCTTGGGCTTTCCATCTTCAGTATCAGTGCCTTCATTTGGTGCATCAGCCTCATCAAGGGCACGTAACAGCATCTCTGCCTCCTCCGCGGTGATTTTCCCCTCAGCAAGCATTTTAAGCACTTCAAGCCTATCTTGTCTCATCGTTACGTTCTCCTTTCGCTATATTCTGTTGACATTTTGATGTTGCTAATTCGGCAAACGTTGTAATCATCGGGCAATCTGACAAATGTAGCGCAAACGATATGAAGTTTAAGTATTTAAAACTGTTAAATGTCAACAGAACCTAATGAACTGCTTACGCATCACGTTTTACGTTTCACGCCCTGCAACGGAAGTCAATCCCTCCATGATGGTTAGTAACTTGCAGGTTCGCCCCATCTGCGTTAGGAGTCGCCATAAACTGTGCGCCGCGCTTCCCCTTGGTTAGATCTCCCTCAAACTCTGAGGAGATACTCCCTCGATGGGTTGATGCCTGAATTGACGCAAAGGCATCTGCCGGCGCGATCAGTTCCACCTTTCCATGATGCCCCTTGATGACGCAATTTCCGCTTAAAGGTGCCACCACATCAAGATGGGGGTCTGCGTGATGCGCGTTAATTTGGAATGTATCGCGTACCCCGCCGAGTTCAATTTTCCCGTAGTGCTTATCCACCAAGATAACGCCACCCACCGAGTGGACAACAGCATCTCCATGCCGATGTTTCAGTGTAAGATCCCCGCCAACCTCATCGAGTGCAAGGTCTCCGTGCCTATAGTCACCTTCAAGGTTACCACCGACTTTACCAAGCTCGGCATTCCCGTGACCACAGTTAAAGTGTACATTCCCTTGAATCGAATCCGCTTCGACGTTTCCATGGTGCGCATCTAAGCTCAGATCTCCACCAATTGCATGGAGGGAGACACTACCGTGCCGATTGCCGATCGTAGTTATTCCACCCAAATCGCCTACGGACACATCACCGTGCCGATTGTGGAGTTCAAAATTTGTCTGCTGCGGGACGATTAACCAATAATCAACGCGTGCACGTGCCCCCCTGTCCCTCCATAACCCCCACTCTTCCGGATAGTTCGTTGTAATTGTAGCCCGCGCTGCCCGGTCTGAGACATCTTTTTCAGGCTCAATGCGGATTTCAATCTCTGAAGCGATCTCTTTCGCGGTTTCCTCATCCTTTGCCCACACACTGATCTGATAGTCGATCTGGAGACTGTTTTTCGCCCATGACCTCACCTCAATATCGCTGTGTCGGCTGTCGATTTGCAAGTCAAACGCGTCACCTGTTTCAAGCTGCACCTGGGCTCTCGGTTCTTCATAATGAACGCTGTGTCTCCGGCCTCGATGACGACGCGCTTCGCGCTTTATATCCCTAGCCGAATTTTTCAATACCCGCCTAAATTCAAGCGAAAGCCGACCCTGATCCTGCACCGATTCGGCACCAGTTTTTGATAGCTCAACAAAGCGCTCCTGCTCGCCTTCGGACGGTAACTGTTCCTCAGAAACTTGCTGGGACTCATCAGGTGCGTCAAGGGTTCGCAGGAGCGATTCCGCCTCCTCTGCCGTAATTTTGCCTTCAGCCACCATTTTGAGAATGCTCATTCTTTCCTCGTTCATCGTTATTTCCCCCTTAATTGATTGATCAATTCAGTCGCCTCCGCTGCGGAGATCTCTCCTTCATTGAGTTGCTTGAGGATAGTGCGACGTTCGGCCGCCATCTCATCGGAAACAGCCGATTCCGCCTCAACCTCATAACCCAGCTCCTTGATCACGTCGTTCAACCGGCTGCGAACCGTCGGGTAGGAGATCTCAAGCTCACGCTCCATCTCTCTGATGTTGCCCCGATTCTTGACAAAGATCTCAATGAAATCAAGGTCCTCTTGGGACAAACGACAGAAGCGGCAGGTCGAGTACTCACTTTCAATCCGAGTGTGACACGAGCGGCAGTGCAAACCCGTTATTGTCAGTTCACCACCACACGTTGGACACTGTTCTAATACCTTTCGCAAAATTATCTCACTCCTTCACAGTTTGATTTATCACTCTGATAACAATATAACATATTATTATTAAATTATCAATATATTTTTCCAAAATATCACTAAAATTGTCAATTTAACTTCATAAATAGAAACAAACACCTAAAATACTTAATACCAACTAAGGAGATTTTTGAGTGGATACCCATTTTCCCCATCCCTTTTTTCGCGGGAAAAATGGGAAAATTCATGTGTAATTTGTGTAATTTTACCCAAGCTACCACCTACTGTAGGTCCATCAACACCGTAGGTTGGGTTGAACGGAATCCGTGAAACTCAACACAAATGAACTACCGCAACCCCAAGGAGTCTGTTACAGCAAACGGGTTGTAGGGAACAACGATCGTTGTTCCCTACGCTGCGTGGATAGATGTCTCTTTGATCCGGTTTTGAATTCCGATTTATCGGGGAGGAGTGCCATGTGCAGGGTTTATTAATCCAATGAACTAGTGAACTAATGAACCAAGGTATAATGAAATGGGCACAGGGATAGGGAAAAAATTGAAGGAAGAGGAAGTACCAAATTCCCGTAGGTCGAGATTCACATCTCGACATTAGTTTATCAACTTTAGTATGTCGATTTGGGAACGTCAATCAACTAGAAGGGAAGCGATTTTGCTTGCTTTTTTATTCTCTGCGTTCTCTGTGTCCCTGCGGTCAATTTAGGGAAGGAGGGACAGTTGAAACTCGATTAAATCCAGCTATATACCGCTGAACGTAGCACAAGGCTCATGATGGGCCAAAAACACCCTATCAACGCCTCACCGAGTACCAACCCAACAAAGAAGGGCATCCCACGGCGATACGCCTTGATACCGCCATGCTTGAGTAGCACCCATTTCGCAGCCATCCCGATTAACAGAGGGAACCAGACGAGGTTCATTGTACCGGGGGCGACACCGACAATATAGCCGGCAGGGTGAAGCGGACACCAAACAAATCGGGCGCGCAGAAACATAATGCCCAAATTCATCATAAAGCCTATGCCAAGTACTGCCATCGCCAACCAATCCGTCGGCTTCGGATTAATCAACCAAGAAGACAGGAAATTGTACGCCTCTGCACCGCCAGAATGAATCTGCTCCGAACCCGCCGCAACCCCCTCCTTGTAAATCGTATAAGGATAAAGGATGAGACTCGATTCAATCCCAACGATGCTAGCGATGATCAACACAATGAGCATCGTCCGGTTTCTGATGCCGGTACGTTCAGCGAGTTTGAACGCTTCCATCTGATCGGGCATCGGGTGTGTCCGAAACGATGCGTAACTCGCGCCGCTCAACCAATTCAGCATAGAAAGCATTGTCAGATTCCCCGCCCGGAGCCGCCGCGTGCCAAACATCGAAATCGTCAGGTACTGAGGCGTAACATAGCCGACCGCCTGAATCGGAGGTCCTAACTCTGCTCGCATACGTGTCAATCCAACAATAATCAGCAGATAGATAGAGATGAAAATTATACACCCCCAGACAGACATACCGCATTTTATGCAGAAGCCCATCAACACCAAAAGGCAAAGCGCCAATATAATGACCGTTGCACGATAAGAGATTGGTTCTTCCGCTTCATCCTCGCGGTCCGGGCGAAACACACGAGAGAAGACTTGCGCGAAATGCCTTCTGCCACTCCAGCACGTGATAAGCAGCAGCGCAAACAGTGCGCCAGTGCCCTGCTCACCGAAGAAAGGGTAACCCGGCAGGTGCATGATACCCATCATGCTTCCGTATAACAGTTGCATCTTGCCGAAAAGATAGAAAAATGCACAGGAAAAGGAGAGATCCAAAGGCAGGATAAAACCGAGACCAATCATATAGGGGTGCAGTCGCAACGGCATACTCCCCAACGCGCTCCACGGCTTCTGCGTAAAGTAGATATTGAGATCGTATTGCTTGACCGGAATTGAGGGCAATGCAGGGAAGAAATATTGGAGCCCGTTGAGCATATTAATCCCCGCAGCAATTCCAAACCCCATCCAGAGCAGACGGTTTTTGAAGATCGCTCCGTTGTCCGCCGTGATTTCAAGCGGGATTTGAATCACGGGATACGCCAATTTCTCATGCACCACCCACTGCCGCCTAATCAGAGAAGTCAAACACAGGAAAATTAGCATCAATGAGAAGATAACAATCGACCACGATAGGATGGGCGTAATCCAATATCGAAAGTAACCATCTCTGAAGAAATCGACCTCTCCCTCAAAGAAATCGGTGACCGCTCTCAGGTCTGAGACAACCAACCACGGTGGCAGGTGACGGAATAGCAGTGCTTCCCAATCGTTTTCAGGGGTGGCAAAACGGAAGGCATACGGGATGAGTCCCATCAGGCGAGGCATACAGTCATGTCCAGAAAATGCACTCCCCACAGCCAGCATCCCGTAGATAACTAACAGATCTTGGCGGCTGAGTGCAGCACTCGGAGCAATCTGACGAACAATGATGTTCAACCCCGTAATCACGAGGAGCGCGAACATAACGTTGACTGACAACGTAACGATCGTCAGGTGCGCGGTATGCCACAACATCTCGATGTAAGCAATCCAATAGCTGTTGGCAATAATCAGGATCACACCAATCAGCACCGCACGTTTGCTTATTCTGGTAGAAGATTCTTGTCTAAGCATCTTGAACCTAGGAGATCAATTTTCCAAAATCAACATTTAATGAACCAATGAATTAATGAACCAATATACCTTTACATAAAAAAGGGAGCATGGGCATAAGATCCTGTCCAATAGCCCGATGCTCCCACTGTTTTTAATTCACTAGCTCATTTATTAATTCACCAGTTCATTAATGAGCCAATGAACAAATTGTTTTCACGCATCACGTTTCACGCATCACGTACCTACTTCAAAATCAGCATCTTCCGTGTCGCTGAAAAATCAGAGGTCTGCAAACTGTAGAAGTAAACTCCAGAGGCGACCTGCTCACCCATATTGTTACGACCGTCCCAGTACGCCGCTGTCGAGCGTGTCATATAGAACCCTTGCGCCTTGAAACCGAGATCGATAGTCCGGACGGCACGACCGGACACGTCGTAAATCTGGAGAACCACGTCCGCTGATTTTTCAAGCTGGTACGGAATCCACGTTTCTGGGTTGAACGGATTCGGGAAGTTCTGTCCCAAAAGCGTATCTGACGGACGCATATCGCCAACAGTCAACGATAAACTCAGGTAAGCTTTCCGAAGGTCTTCAACACCAACCTTATGCGTAAAGGGACCCGAAACGATATTGTCCCACTCATCTATTAGGGTAATCTCTAGCGTATCGCCAGCTTCAATGACGCTCTGCCGTGACAGGTCTGCCCAGACTGTGTTGAATTCCTTGTGCTCGCTGGAAATCTGCCGTGTTGTGACCTCACCGGTGCGACGGTTTTTCGCAACGACTGTGTAGGATACACCTGCCTCAGTCTCCAGCAGATCGCCACTGACAACAAACGCCCAGGTCGTGCTCGGAAGTTGGATACCCGGTGCAGCTGCTGCATCATCCTCCGTGTTATCCCACGCCGTTCCCTCAAACGTGACCATGCCGCCCCCGGGAACGTTGACGATGTAACCCTGACCACCTTCAATCGCAAAGCCATCACCTTCCTGATCTGCGGTGAACCCGACAAATTCCTGCATCGCTGTGTCAAGCCGAATTACGACAGTTGCCCCAACCGCCGCAGCAAACGAACTCGCCGTATAAGGTTCTGCTGGCATCAGTGGCAAGGAGATCATGTTTAACCCAGGCGCCAACGCCATCTCAAACATACCCTTAGGCTCTGTGGGTATCTCAGGTTCGACAGGCACCTCAGGCACTTCAGGCACCTCAGGCTCTTCAGGCTCTTCGGGCGGCATCACCGCTTCAACAGCCACAGTTGCAGTCGGCTCTGTCCAAGCAAACGCAAGCCCCACATCAGCAGTACCGGCAATGCCGGGGTGCGGCGAAGAAAGCACGCCGCCTTCAGTTGGGGCGCGTTCATGGCCATCAAATGGGACCGGAACATGTGTTGCCAATTCGTTGTTCTCCTCCGTACCCGCGTCATAGGATATTAGATCCATTGTAAACGATCGCGGATGACCATCTTCGTCAAAGAGGGGTAAACTATTCGCTAAAATGATGCCGTCGTTGGTTGTCACAAGCATCGCCGCCAATGAAAGATAGCCCATATCAGAGCTAGCACTGACCATCGTTGAAACGGACCGACCAGGAGCCACTACCCCTCCAGGGGGAGCGGGAAATGCAACGACGCTGCCTACTGCGTCTGACCCCATAGCCAATGCTGCGAGCGGCGCATGGTTGCCAGTTTCCGCCAATGCGGTGAGTTCCGCGCTGGCTGCCTCACCCGATGCACCGATTGAAAATCCATGACCGTGTGTCACAAAAATCGGCGGCGAAAAAATCTGACCACCTTGAGTCGGAACACCCATAGTTAGGTTTGTTAGTGTTACCTTAAACTCAACAGCCTCGGGCATTTCAGGTTCCTTGGGAGGTTCAGGTTCTGTGGGCGGTTCGGGTTCTGCAGGCGCAGGCCCGGTAACCATGCCGCCCTCGACTGTCACAGCTATTGGATTTGCCTCTAAGTCAGAAATTAAGACCCCAGACAGCTCAATTGTCGAGTTCTTGGCTTCAACAACTGTGAAGGTTACTGTGGCAAGCGTGCCATCTCCATCTGCTGTAGCGTTAATGAGCGCAGAGGTTGCACCGAATATGGCACTTGTATCGGTGGTGGACCCGGGCACGACAAACGCACCGGCAGGCAGATAGTCCGCATTTGCAACGCTGACATCCGCGAGAGCACTTGAGTCAAAGATTACAGTAAACTGATAACCAGCGACACCCACTCCGCCTGTGATGTTGATATTAAGGGTCAACTGCTCTCCGGCGGCTGGAGACTCTATCGTAGACGGATCTACTGAAACCGTTTGACCATAAACACCTTGAACTGTAAGCAGCATAAATACAGCCAAAATGACAAAACACTTACTTGGATTGGTAATCTGACGTTTCATCAGACGACTCCTTTCATCCCTAGGAAGGTTAATTTCTTGGTTGTTTCTCTATTGTGTTATACATTGCCAGTACGGCAAAACCATTCTCTATTATGATTCATATTAAGAGAACGGGGGTTATTATAAGCAATTTTCTAGATTTAGGCAAGGTTTTTTTCCGAAAAACAGGGCTATCAAACGGCAATCGCAAAAAAAATGGTACTGCCTTGCGCTCTAGGCGCAGACTAAAACCAATTTTCTATATCTCCAAGACACCCGTACCTATTGGGATATCTGACCGCTCAACCTATCACACTTTATGTTTCACGCTTTACGTCTTCCTTCATCCGCCCAATCAACACCCGATTCATCCTATCCCGAATTTCCTCAATCCTTTCAGGTGTCCACTCGTAGAACCCCTCCTCCGACTTGACACCGAGTTTGTCACCCTCAACCATTTCACGGAGCAAAGGATTAATCTCCGATGAACTGTTGAGATCTTTGTATAACTCTTCAAACGCAGCGAGGACGAGATCCCACCCCGCCAGCTCAAACACCTGAAACGGTCCCGCAACGCTCAAACGTCGTCCAAAACTGTTACGGACCACCAGATCGACATCCTCCGCAGTGGCGATGCCACGCTCAACGATTGAGAACGCCTCACGGATAACCGCAGCTTGTAAACGGGGCCCCACAAAGCCGGGAACCTCCTTCTGGATAACCGCCGGTGTCTTCCCGATCTTCACCATCAGATCATACGCCACCTGCAATGTTTCAGCCGATGTTTTTGGGCTGCGAATCAGCTCAACAAGCGGGATGAGATAGGGCGGATTGAAATAGTGGGTGTTCAGAATTTTATCTTGACGCTGAGTGAATACACCAATCTGCGAAGGCATCTGTGCCGTCGTATTGCTAGCAAGAATCGTGCGGGGTGGGCAGATCTGATCGAGTTGGCGAAAAACCTCCTGCTTCAGGGGCAGATTCTCAATCACCGCTTCAATGACAAAATCCGCATCTCTCCCAACAGTTTCAAGCTGGTCTGCCCCATGAATCCGATTGAGTGTCTCATCGATCTGATCCGGTTTGGCAAGGTCATTTTCCACAAACAGCTGAAGGTTTTCTCGTATCCGATTTATTCCAGCATCAACCTGCGCTTGGCTCACATCGTGCAAGTGAACCTGATAGCCGGCAAACGCAAATTCTTGGGCGATCCCATGCCCCATCAAACCCGCCCCAATCACAGCGATCTGTTGAATATCATCAAGTGTCATACAACTCCTTTCTAATTCCATCTCAATAAACTAATGAACCAATGAACCAACACACCTACTTTGCACATTTGAGTTTAAAGATAGAAGATAGTTTGCACGGTGTCGGGCAATCTCTGACTCATCTGCAATAAACTTCCCTCCATTTCAGGCCGTTTTCAAGCATACGCGCAAGGGCACTCCACATCATTTAGACTTCATTCCTGATTGTTAGTAGACGTTTGGCACAAAAATTGATGGGCCTCTACATGGAATCGTTTCGGATCAGTTCGCGCACAGTAGATAATAGCTTGGATTAGTTTGTACCCGAAAAGCCCCAAAGCAACAGAACTTCTTCGGATATATAAAAGTGTTTGGTGTTACAGTATATCACCTATTCTACCATACGACACCCTACAAAGTCGAGTAGGTGTTCTAGTCATTAGTTGTAACCTTATACCAAGGAGGGGTATCCCATGAAAAAGAGATTTTTTTTCAAACTTAGCCTTCTATTCGTCTCTACCCTATTTCTACAGAACGGCTTTGCCCAAGACTACACCCGATGGAGTTTGCCCGAAGGTGCCAAAGCGCGCCTCGGTAAAGGTTGGATTCTCGATTCCGCGTATTCCCCAGATGGCACTCGTATCGCGGTAGGGACTAGCATCGGCATTTGGCTTTATGATGCACACACCGGTGCCGAACTTTCCCTACTGACGGGGCATACCGATTGGGTCTGGTCGGTCACGTTCTCCCCTGATGGAGAGACACTCGCTAGTGGAAGTTTGGACGACACCATTCGATTGTGGGATGCTCACACAGGCGAATACCAACACACCCTTGAAGGACATAGGGATTCAATTTGGTCGGTCGCGTTCTCACCCGATGGAGAGACACTTGCCAGTGGAAGTTCAGACGATGCCGTTCGATTGTGGGATGCCAACACCGGAGAACACAAACATACCCTTGAAGGACATACAAAGGGAGTTTGGTCGGTCGCGTTCTCCCCTGATGGTGAGACACTTGCTAGTGGCAGTGGAGATAAGACCCTTCGGTTGTGGGATGCCCGCACTGGGAAACATCAACAGACACTTGGGGGACATACCCGCAGGATTGAATCGGTTACCTTCTCTCCGGATGGAAGTACACTTGCCAGTGGCAGCGGAGATAAGACCATTCGGTTGTGGGATGCCCGCACCGGCGAACTCCAACAGATCCTTGATGGACAGAGGGCCGTCTCCTCTCTCGCCTTCTCTCCGAATGGGAATACGCTTGCCAGCGGAGGCAGTTGGGACAAGACAATTCAGCTGTGGAATGCCAACACCGGCGAACTCCAGCAGTCCCTCAGGGGGCATGTGAGCGATATCAATTCTGTTGCTTTCTCCCCGGATGGGAGCACACTCGCTAGTGGAGATGGCCAAGAGATTCGACTCTGGGATGTCCGCACTTGGGAATACCAGCAGTCCCTTGAAGGACATACGTCTGGAATCTGGTCCCTCGCCCTCTCTCCCGATGGTATTACCCTTGCCACTGGAAGTGTGGATTTTAGGGATCCCAGCAGCACGCTTCGGTTGTGGAATGCCAACACCGGGGGACTCCAGCAGACCTTTGAAGGACATACGGATTTGGTTTTCTCTCTTGCCTTCTCTCCCGATGGAAGTACGCTTGCCAGCGGAAGTTGGGGAGAAATTCGGTTGTGGGATACCCACACCGGAGAACACCGGCAAACCTTGGATGGACATAAAGATTGGATTGAGTCCCTCGTCTTCTCCCCTGACGGGTCTACTATTGCGAGTGGGAGTGAGGATAAGACGGTTCAATTGTGGGATGCACACACCGGAGAATATCAGCAAACCCTTGAGGGACATACAGGGCAGGTTTTTTCTGTGGCGTTCTCTCCGGATGGAAATACACTCGCCAGTGGAAGTGTGGACAAGACCATCCGATTGTGGAACGCACACACCGGGAAATACCAACAAACCCTTGGAGGACATAAAAATTCTGTTTCCTCCCTCGCCTTTTCCCCCGATGGCAGTACGCTTGCCAGTGGCAGTATAGACGATACGATTCGACTATGGGATGCCCGTACCGGGGAATACCGACAGACCTTGGAAGGTCACACAGATTGGGTAATTTCCGTGGCGTTTTCTCCCGATGGTAGTACGCTTGCCAGCGGAAGTATGGATAAAACAGCTCGACTGTGGGATGCCATCACCGGCGAGCATAAGCAAACCCTTAACGGGCATATACGAGAGGTCAGATCGATCGCGTTTTCCACGGATGGGGTCACCCTAGCGAGCGGAAGTTTGGACGCCTCTGTTCTGTTGTGGAAACTCACGCCCTCCACCGGCACGGTTAATCTGTTTGCAGAGGATGTAAATCAGGATGGAGTTGTAAACGCCCTAGATTTGGCTGTGGTTGCGTCACAGTTCGGGCAGTTCAGTCAAGGCTTAACAGATGTCAACGGAGATGGAATTGTCAATATCCTAGATTTGGTGCTAGTAGCAGGCGCGTTCGGCGAAACGGCAGCTGCGCCTGTAGCACATCAACAAATCCTTAAGACACTCACGCCAACAGACGTGCAACAGTGGTTGACCGACACCAAGTCACTTGAAATCAACAATGCTAAGGTTAGAAAAGGGATTACAGTGCTTGAACAACTCTTAGCAGCACTGACAGAGGCACCAACAATTTCAAAAGAGACAATCCTATTGCCAAACTATCCGAACCCGTTTAACCCGGAGACATGGATTCCGTATCGGTTAGCGGAAGACGCAAATGTCACCTTGACTATCTATGATTCAAACGGACATTTGGTTCGGAGTTTTGATGTTGGATATAGGACCGCAGGTATCTATGAGCGTAGAAACAAAGCCATCTATTGGGATGGGAGAAACGAGATAGGTGAGAAGGTGACAAGCGGCGTGTACTTCTATCATCTGACAACAGAACAGTATTCAGCGACGAAACGGATGGTCATTCTCAAGTAAGAAAGGAGAATTGTCTCATGAAAAAGGGACTGTTCTTTAAGTTTAACCTTCTATTTATCACTGTCTTTTTTCTGCAAAATGGCTTCGCCCAAGACTACACCCAATGGAACTTGCCCGATGGTGCCAAAGCACGCCTCAGTAAAGGTAGGCTAAATGACGTTGTGTATTCGCCAGATGGCACTCGACTCGCGGTCGGAAGTAATATCGGTATTTGGCTCTATGATGCACACACCCGCACCGAAATCGCCCTGTTGACGGGACATACAGGGATTGTTATGTCAGTTGCGTATTCCCCGGACGGCGGTACACTTGCCGGTGGAGGTGGATGGAGAGATGGTACGATTCGGTTGTGGGACGCTGCCACCGGTAGACACAAACACACCCTTCAAGGACATACGGAGGGCGTTACTTCTGTAGCGTTCTCACCCGATGGAGAGACACTTGCTAGTGGGAATTATAAAGAGATTTGGTTGTGGGATGTCACCACCGGAGAACATAAGCAAACTCTAGAAGGACACACGGATTGGGTGTTTTCCGTGGCGTATTCCCCGGATGGAAGTACGATCGCTAGTGGAGGTTGGGACGACACAATTCGGTTATGGGATGCCGCCACAGGCAAACACAGACAAACCCTTGAGGGGCACACAGATGGGGTGCGTTCCGTGGCGTTTTCCCCAGATGGAAGTACGCTTGCCAGTGGAGCTGAGTGGGGAGACAAGACGATTCGGTTGTGGGATACCGCCACAGGCAAACACAAGCAGACCCTTGAGGGACATAGACGCTGGATCCACGAGGTCAAGTATTCGCCGGATGGGGGTACGCTCGCCAGTGGAAGTGGGGATGGCACAATTCGGTTGTGGGACGCTACCACCGGAGAACACAAGCAAACCCTTAAAGGGCATACAAATGAGGCATATGCGATCGAGTTTTCACCGGATGGGCGCACCCTCATCAGTGGGAGTTTTAGAGAAGTATATCTGTGGGATATCACCACCGGCAGCTATGAGCAGATTCTCAAGGGGCATACGGGTGGTATCACCTCCCTAGCGTATTCCCCAAACGCCAGCACCCTTGCCAGCACGAGTGCGGATGGCACGATCCGGTTGTGGGATACCACCACTCGACAAAATAGGCAGACCCTTTTGGGGCACAAAAGTTGGGTTTATTCGGTCTTGTATTCCCCAGATGGCGGCACACTCGTGAGTAAGGGGGCTGGAGACGTTCGGCTATGGGATGCTACCACCGGAGAACAGAAGCAAACCGTGGAGTATAGAGCTAGTGTATCTGCAATTGCGTATTCGCCGGATGGGACCACACTTGCTATCGGGGATGCTGACGGCAGAATTTGGTTGCGGGATATGACCACCGGTGCACATAAGCAAATCCTTCGGCATAGGGGCGTATCTGTAATCGCCTATACCCCGGATGGAAACACGCTTGCCAGTGGGGGTCGGGATAGCACGATTCAGTTATGGGAGGCGCACACCGGAGAAAATAAGCAAACCCTTGCAGGACATGCCGACGGAGTCGAATCCCTAGCGTTCTCCCCAGATGGAAGCATACTTGCCAGTGGCAGTAATGATTTCACAATTCGCTTGTGGACTGTTACCACTGGAGAGCAGAAGCACACCCTTGAGGGACACACAGATTGGGTGCTTTCCGTAGCGTTCTCCCCAGATGGTGGTACACTTGCCAGTGGAGGTGGATGGCGGGATAACACGATTCGGCTGTGGAATGTCCGAACCGGAGAACATAAGCAGACCCTTGAGGACCATGCAGGTCCTGTCAATTCCCTAGTATACTCCCCGGCTGATGGCACACTTGCCAGTGGGAGTATGGACGGAACAGTTCTGCTGTGGGCACTCTCACCCGCCATAAGCGCAATGGATATCAATCAAGATGGAGTTATCAACACCCAAGATCTGGAGTTGGTTGCCTCACAATTTGGGCAGTCAGGACAAAACAGTGCAGATGTCAACCGAGACGGAATCGTTAATATCTTCGATTTGGTGTCGGTAGCAGGTGCATTCGGGGCAGGACATTGACAGGAAACAATCAACCTATCAAAAAATTGCTTTCACATTTCACAGCCTGTCCCGCCTGTCCCGATGTATCGGGGATGTATCGGGGCATCACGTTTCATTAAACTCCCCACCGCTTCCGCATCTCCTCCATCGGCACCGTTTCGCCCTTCGTCCACGCATAATGCGCGATTGGATCATCTCCAATCCAACGTTCATCCACAGGTTCGTCGGCACGTTGATAGCGCGTGTCGGTGCTAAGACGAAATCGGTGGGTTGTGTTGTCCAACGACCCGTGCATGGTGAACATACTGAAGATAAGCACATCTCCCATCTCAAACGTACTCGTACCCCACCGCCCACCGTAGCGATCCGCCAATTCGATTGGATCATACGAGAACGAACCGGTCACATGGTCCCGATCAACGTCCATCTTGCCGTAAGTCTCCTTGAGTACCTCAAAACGGTGGGAGCCAACCAGAATCACCAACGGGCCCATGTCGAGCGGTACATCGCCGAGCGGCGTCCAACAGGTAACGAGTTGTTGCGTACCACGTCCCATGTAGACGATATCATAGTGTGCGCCGGTAAAGCCGCCCGGCCCGACCACACGCAACCATTTATAATCGTAGGTGATGACCGGCGCATCGTAGAAGCTTTCACAAAAGTCCATGATCTCCGGCGATTCGACCAGATTCAGAAATGGGGGCTCATGGGTCACAGCTTTGTTCCCACCCATAAACATGCCGCGCTTTCCTTCTGCCGAAATCCCTTCTAAAAGCGGATACGAGCGATCGAGTTGCTCATTTTCGTCCAATTTTTCGAGGAGGAATCGACGGGTTGCTTTGACCTTGTCCGGATCGTGCAAGCCGCGAATCAGCAAATAACCGTCCTCCTTAAGCCGGTCTTGAAGTGCCTCGCGGTCGCCGAGTAGATCGTTCGCTTCACGCAGCCAACCGAGGTACTTTCCACCTAATTCCATCTCTATTTGATTCATCGTTAGAATCATCTTAAGCCTCCGTTTTTCTCCCTTCCAAAATCTCGCTCCAAGGTTCAACAAAGCAGCGATCTGCCCACGCCTGATACAACTCACTCAGCTCCTCAACCTGTTCTGGAAACTGCGCCGACAGATCGTTGCACTCGGTGCGATCTATTTCGATGTCGTAAAGTTCCCAATCCCCTGGATACTTGCAAACCAGTTTCCATTTCCCTTTCCGCACCGCTGCATTGCCCTCATGCTCCCAAATGAGCACTTCCTTGTCATTCTCTTCTCCGTCAAAGATGGGCGTGAGGCTAGTCCCCTCTAAGGGATAGATTGGGGTCCCGTTGTGTTCGTCGGGGTAGGTCGCCCCAGAGATTTCAAGGCAGGTCGCCATGATGTCGGGGAGTTGCCCCGGTTGATGGCGCAGCGCACCCGCTGTCTGAATCTGCTGGGGCCAATGTGCGATGAGCGGTGTCGCAATACCCCCCTCATGTACCCAATGCTTGTACTCGCGGAACGGAGTGTTGGACAGGTTCGCCCACGGAACACCGTAACTCTGATATGTGGTTTCCGGTCCCGGCATCATGCTCGGATCGTTGCCCCGATACACAGGTTGCCCATCGTGCGTCGTTTCGGTCTCGATTAAGCCGTCCTTCCCCACGCGATTCGCAGGGCCCTGAAGCTCTTCCGCGCACCCACCGTTATCGGCTAAGAAAAGGATCAGCGTGTTATCCAATTGACCCGTCTCCTCCAACGCCGTCACGATCTGACCAATCCCCTGATCCATCCGATCAATCTGAGCGGCGTAGACCTCCATGCGCCGTTGATTCCACGCTTTGTGCCCCGTTTCCTCCCACGGCGGCTGCGTCGGGTCCCGATCTGTCAACGCCCAGCCCTCATCAAGGATACCCATCTCCCGCAGCCGCTGTAGTCGTTCTTCACGGAGTCGATCCCACCCCGCCGTAAAACGTCCCTCATAACGTGCGATGTCTGCGTCGTGAGCGTGGAGAGGCCAATGGGGCGAGGTGTAGGCAACATAGGTGAAGAACGGCTGATCAGAAGTCCCCTCCGCATGGTCTCGGATAAACGCAGACGCTTCATCACTGATCGCGTCGGTCAAGAAAAAGCCTTCGGGCAATTCGTCGTGTGGGATATGCTCGTTATCGCGGGTCAGTGTGTTCGGCTTCCAGTAGTTCGCCGCTCCTGTGATAATGCCGAAATAGCGATCAAAACCGCGCTGCAGGGGCCAACTGTGTTTCGGTCCGTCCGGATCGGTATGTCGAGAGATATGCCACTTGCCACTCATGTAGGTCCGATACCCCGCAGGTCTGAGGGCTTCAGCGATAGTGACACAGCGGTCATTCAAATCCCCACGATACCCCTCCAAACCATCGTCTGACATCATGTGGCCAACCCCAGTCTGATGCGGGTGGAGCCCCGTCAGCATCGAAGCCCGCGAAGGACAGCAACGGGCGGTGTTATAGAACTGCGTGAATCGCAATCCACCGCTAGCCAGCCGATCCAGATTCGGACTGTGGATCTCCCCGCCGTAACAACCGAGATCCGAATAGCCCATGTCATCGTTCAAAATTAGAAGTATATTCGGTTTTTTGTTTTCGCTCATATCTTTCCCCATTAGTATGCCTAAAAGCCTTGAAGCATATCATAAATTATATTTTTAACCTGAACCATCACCCATTAAAAATTCATCAATCTTCCCGTAGGGGCGGGGTCTCTCCGCCCGCCAAGCCCTCTACCCTCACCCGCTCCCCATCTCTGCGGCAAATTAACTCTGGTTTTCCCGTCTTCTCGTTTTCCCGTTTTCACCCAACTTAATCCGCGTAATCCTTTAATCCTCTTAATCCGCGATTCAGACAAAATATTTCACGCTTAGTGTATCAAAGATTCACACGCGGATCAAGCGAATTATTAGAAGTGAGGTGTCGGGATTCGGAGATCCCTCCTACAGGAGAATTGAACGCCCCTAATCAAGGCGCAATGGTCTTGACGCAAACCTGACCTTATGGTAAACTCGGTATCTGAATCGCAGCAGCATCACCAACCTAAGTAAAAAAACAATATCCTATAACGCCCAAAAAAACCGATGCTTACACTCGACCTGCTCCGCTATCGAATTCAAGAAGACGAGGTTTGCCCCCGCTATGTGAACCCGCAAAGCAGAAAGTACCGTGCAATCGCAAAGGATCTGATCGAGATTTACACCGCACATCTCAACAAGACCAAAGGGGCACTCGCTTCAGCACTAGCAGATTATGAAGCGGCTGACACCAACTACCAGATTATGCGGGGACTTGCCAAACTGCTCGAAGATCGCTCGGAATTTACGGTTCAATCCCCAATTGAGCCGGAGGTGCTTCGAGAACAAATCTTCGCCTACGCGAGTAAACACCATCCAGTTGTAACCAAAGGAGATAGACGGCACCGGCATACATCTCCAAAAGCACTCACGAAAATCGCCGATGAACTTAACATCTCGGCAGACACAGTGATGGACGGTATGTATGCGGACCTAGAGGAGAACCGCCTGCTGACAGGGTTCGATTCGCCGACCGCCGAGTGGTTACTAGACCGGTATAACGTCGCACTCGCCCAAGCGATGCTCTACCGCGCCAGCGAAATGACAATCCGCATCTATCGCAATATCCCAACAAAATACAAGTTAGTATTCCAGTTCATCAAGTTTTTTAAGCTGATGCACGTCGTCTCTGGGAACAATGCCGATGGCTATCAAATCGTTCTCGACGGTCCCGCCTCCATGTTCCGCCTGTCGCAGAAGTACGGTATCCAGATGGCACTGTTTCTACCCGCGCTGTTACACTGCGATCGATGGTGGCTGGACGCAACAATTGTCATGAACAAAAACGAGCATCTCCGATTTAACCTCACCGACGAATTTGGATTACAATCCCACTATCGCGACCCCGGCGAGTTTGACAGCGAACTGGAGCGACATTTCGCAACACAATTTGAGGCAATCGATACAGAGTGGCACCTTGAGCGCGAGACGGACATCATCAATCTCAAAGACACCGTGATGATTCCAGACTTCGCCTTCTCACACCCCGACGGACGACGAGCGTTGATGGAAATCGTCGGTTTCTGGACACCGGATTACCTCCAGAAAAAACTGTGGAAACTCAAACGCGCTGCTATGCCGAACATGATCAGTGCTGTGTCAGATCAGCTAAACTGTTCGACCGAAGATTTCCGAGACATCCCCGGCGAAGTGCTCTTTTTCAAAACGCGGATTAAACCCAAAGACGTGCTGGAAAAGGTCGAAGCCTGTGCGATTCCTGAGAAGAATCCAGTACACCCGTAGGTTGAATACCCCCGCTCACACGATTCTCTCGCATTTACCCCACCCATAGCCCCATCTGCTTTGAATCTCGCGATAAATCTCAATAAAATTGGAATCGAAATGGAACTAATCTTTTCGGGGTGGGGTGATATGTATCGAATATCAGAAATCTAACGCCAAATAAAAGGCTCTCAGTTTCTGATGGAGGGAGTACTGCCTTGCCTCTTCTAACCCACCGAAGCACCTCTGTTTCTCACACATATTTCCAACCCCAGAGAGGATCGATTCGTGACAAAACGACCTTTTCGTTTCATCTTATTTTCTTTGATTTGTCTTTCAATGCCGTTGACAGCAACCGCGCAAGTCGTATTCATCCCTGACTCCAACCTCCGCGCTGCCATTGAGGATCATCTCGGCAAAGCACCCGGTGCCACCATCACTGTGGCGGACATGGCACGGTTGACCAGTCTTGTCGCCCCTACTCGGAACATCACCTATTTGACAGGGCTTGAAGCTGCAACCAACCTGATATCATTGCGGCTTGGGAATAATTATATATCCGACATCTCACCCCTAGCAGGATTAACTAACTTGACACGACTGGAGCTTAACAACAACCTCATATCGGACCTCTGGCCCCTCGTCGCAAATAGGGGATTGGGAGGCGGCGACACAGTTGATGTGAAGGGAAATCCGCTCAGCGTCCTATCCTTCAACAACTACATTCCCACCCTCCAAAGCAGAGGAATTGTCATTGAGTTTGACGAAATCGCACCACCACCGCAAACGGTGAACATACCCGACCCCAATCTCCGCAACGCCATCACGCAGGTGCTCGGCAAAGCATTCAGTGCCCCTATTACTGTGGAGAACATGCAAAGTTTGGAGGTGCTTTACGCCGGTAATGCGAACATCCGCAATTTAACAGGGCTTGAAACCGCTGCTAACCTAAGGGAACTGGGGCTTGAAGCTAACTCCATATCCGACCTATCACCCATATCCGGATTAACCAATCTGACATTCTTACATCTTCGGAACAACGCCATATCCAACATCTCACACCTTGCGAAATTAACCCAACTTACATTCCTACATATTGGACTGAACCGTATATCCAACATCTCACACCTGGCCGGATTAACTCAACTGACAGGACTAGGGGCCGGAGATAATGAGATAACAGACATTTCACCCCTAGCGAGATTACCGAACCTAGCAAGGATTGGACTCCACTATAACGCCATATCCAACATCTCACACCTGGCCGGATTAACTCAACTGAGGGAACTACATCTTCACAACAACACCATATCCGACATCACACCGCTATCAGGATTAACTCAACTGACAGTACTATATCTTCAGGAAAACTCAATATCTGATCTCTCACCCCTTGTCATAAATACAGGACTGGGGAATGGGGACTACGTGGATGTGAGGGAAAATCCCCTCAACGCCCTATCCACCAACACTCACATTCCTGCCCTCCAAAGTAGAGGGGTTAACGTTGAGTTTGACGACATCGTCGTGCGGTCGGTGGATGTCAACCGCGATGGTGTCGTAAATATTTTTGATTTGGTCTCAGTTGCGTCCCAGTTTGGAAAGCAAGGGCAAAATCTGGCGGCAGATACGAACGGAGATGGTGTTGTCAATATTTTCGATTTGGTTGTGATTACAAGCGCGTTTGGAGATGCAGCAGCTGCACCTTCAGCACAGCCACAAGGGACACTCACGACGGCAGAGGTTCGGGGTTGGCTGACCGATGCAAGGACGCTTACGGTTAAGGATCCCATCATGGAACGAGGGATTATGACCCTTGAACAACTCTTGAGATCCCTGACACCAACAGAGACTAAGTTGTTGCCGAATTATCCGAATCCGTTTAACCCCGAAACGTGGATTCCGTATCGACTGGCGGAGGCCGCTTTCGTCACCCTGACCATCTATGACGGAGTAGGTCAGATTGTCCGCACCTTCGACGTGGGGTATCAGACTGCAGCAGCCTACGAAAGTCGGTCAAACGCAATCTACTGGGATGGCAGAAACAAAATCGGTGAGCCGGTTGCAAGCGGTGTGTACCTTTACACCCTGACAGCAGGCGATTTTTCCGCCACACGAAAAATGGTGATTGTCAAATAGCGGTACGTCCACTCCACCCGTAGGCGGGGCATCTTGCCCCGCCTATATTTCTAGAGGGGCAATCTGTACGTCTTTCGCTCCAGAAGAGCGTAATGTCTATAGAATCACGATACCCACAATCTCCGCGCTCCAGTTGCTTTGAATCCCGCTTGTCCCGATTCATCGGGGAGGAGCGCAATGTGGATAGCACTGGACTAGTGAACTAGCACAGTTCCGCCGGTGGGACAGATAACAGCTTCAACCATCATACCAATCTCGCCATAAATTTTCCTCCACCAATCAAACTTCTATTTCACAGCACTTCAAAATTTATAGGAGTTACGCACTTCAGTAGGGAACGCAGATCTGCGTTCCCTACGAACTCCTTGAGGGCGTCTCTGCTGGAGTTGCCCAATTTGTCGGGTATTGGCAACGGTGTCCTGTAACGATAAATCGCCGAACTGCAAGTCGAAGACTCCCGGAACGGAGGCGTTGAGCGTTCAACTGCATAAGCCCTAATTTATCAAACTCAACCGGAAAAAGCGAAAAAAGTGTTGACTGCTATTGAAGTTTCTAGTATTTTGATTGTCACTGGATTTCGTATCGGTTGGCAGATCAGGCTTTCGTCACCCTGACCATCTATTAGGACTTACACAGCTGAATGCCCCAACGCCTCTCACACCTCTGACCGCCAAGGAGATAAATCCATACAAAGTATGAAAAAACTCCGATTTTGGGCTTTTACGCTCCTGCTGATTTTCCTGCTATTCCTACCCATGAGAGTAACGACCGCCCAACTCATAGCAACCCTTGAAGGGCATACGGATAATGTCTGGAGCGTAGCATTCAGTCCGGATGGCAAAACCCTTGCCAGTGGGAGTCGGGACCAAACCGTCCGCCTGTGGGATGTAGAGACAGAACAACTCTTGCACATCCTCACCGGACATACAAATGAGGTACTGAACGTTGCGTTTAGTCTTGATGGCAAAACCCTTGTTAGCAGCGACTGGGATGGAACCATTCGATTATGGAATCCAAGCACAGGAAAACTTAAAAAAACGCTTACTGACCATAGGGGCGGAGTTGGATCGGTCGTGTTCAGTCCTGATGGGAAGATGCTTGCCAGTGGGAGTGCGGACCAGACGGTTCGGTTATGGAATACGACCACATGGCAGGTCGAAAGAACGCTTATGGGTCATACGCTAGTCGTTGATGTCGTCGCGTTTTCCCCGGATGGCGCAATGCTTGCCAGTGGCAGTCGGGACCAAACCATTCGCCTATGGAATCCAAATACCGGAAAACATATAAGAACCCTCACCGGACACACGAGTGATGTCCTGCGTATGACGTTCAGTCCCGATGGTGGAACACTTGCGAGTGGTAGTCTGGACAGCACTATCCGCTTATGGAATCCAAACACCGGAAAACTCAACAGAACACTCACCAATCAGGGAGGTTGGGTGAATCCGGTGGCGTTCAGTCTTGATGGGGGGACGCTTGCCATTGGCGGTCAAGGGATTAGGTTGTGGGATACAGCCACAGAGAAATACAAAAGACCTCTCATTGATGATATAGGAAATGCCGTATCTATTGTATTCAGTCCTGACGGGCAAACCGTTGCCAGTGGCAGTGCAGACAATTTAGTTCGTCTGTTGAAATCCACGCCCCCTGAAGTGCCTTTTGCCACCATTCCGTTTGATATTACTAACATTCCCGAACCCGTGCCACCCCCAAAAGAAGTCCGTGACTTTTTTGATCTAGATCCATTTTATCAGCAGTGGATAAATGTCGAAGGCTTTCCTGTCTTAGCATCGGAGAAGGTGAGTCCCTACGCCCTAAAGGAAGCTGCGTGGCAAATCTATCATATAAGCAGGCATCGCCCGGAGCTGCTGCAAATCATGACGCAAAGACGGATTCGTTTTTCCATAATCGCCTATAATGAAGTGCCAAGCGACATTCCCGAGATCGGTGCACGGCCTGCTCCCCATTTTTTTGTTAATGTCCGTAATCGCGCTGGGAATTATACCCTCGCTCGCACAGTGCTTGACAATGAGGTATCCCTGCTTTCCCGTCCCATATCCTCTGGTCTGATTCACGAAATGACTCACGCATTCCACGAAGTGTTGAATACGATTGACACTGAATTTAACAACCGACTCAAGGCGACGTATGACGCGGCACTAGAAAAAGGATTGTGGCGCGATTACTATGCTGCGACACATTGGGGTGAGTGTTTTGCTGAAGGGGCAATGTCTTGGTTTAACGCAACTCAATTCAACGCTGTCAACACGCGGGAAGAGTTGAAAATGTATGACCCAGGGCTCGCTATATTGCTCACCGAAGTTTTTGGTGATAGTGATTGGCGATACACTCTGCCCGAAACGCGGACACATCTGCCCCACCTTCAGGGATTTAATCCGCAGTTGGCACCACAGCAGACTGAATTCCCGCCGGGGCTGCTGGAGGCTTATAACGAATTGCTTGACCCGGCGATCGTTGAAACTAGTGAGTGGGTCAATTTACCGCCGTATCATCCTTCTCTGATCCCGATGTTAAACGAATCAACAACTGGCGATAGCTCCTATATTCTTTTCGTAAACCTCAGTGGTGCTGCGGTTTTAGTATATTGGGTGCGTCCTGATGGCACAGAGATTTATACTTATCGTTCTTCTGCCGATCCCAATCAGATGTTTGAATTCAACATTGGGGTTGGTCGTCTCTTGCTAGTCAAAGACCTTGATGGCAGAAACCTCGCTGTGTTTCAAGCCGTGGAAAAAGTAGGCAGAGCTCGTGTTGCCCCGACACTTCATTTGATAACACCCGGACTTTCAAAAATTTCAGGCGATAATCAGAGTAGTGTGCCCGGTGCGGTTCTAGCGAACCCATTTGTTATTGAAGTACGGGATGAGAATGGTTCAGTGCTTGAAGGGATTTCGGTCACGTTTACCGTTACCACAGGCAATGGAACGCTCAGTGTCCTCCACACCACAACCGATGAAAATGGTCGAGCAAAGAGTACACTCACAATAGGAACAAATCTAGGAACAAACACTGTTTCTGTGTCCGCCACTGGAATTGGGGAAACGGTTGCCTTTAATGTCGTAGCGGATGCTGCGGTAGACATCCCCGACGCCAACCTCCGCGCTACGATTGAGACCGCACGCGGCAAAGCACCGGGGGAGTCCATCACCGGGGCGGATATGGCAATGTTGCCGAAGTTGGATGCGCGCAATACAGGCATCAGCGATTTGACCGGGCTGGAACACGCAACCAACCTGACAGAGTTATTAATTGGTGCTGAGGTTGTAGATAACAGTTGGATTAACAGCAATTGGGTTTCAGACCTCTCACCCCTTGTAGACTTAACTAACCTAACACGACTGGGGCTTAGAGAAAACACCATATCGGATATTTCGGCTCTTGGAGGCTTAACCAACCTGACATGGCTGGATCTTTGGGAAAACAACATTAAGGACATCTCAGCGTTGCAGGGTTTGACCAATCTAACAGAGCTGCGGCTTGGAGGGAACAAGATTACGGACATCTCCCCGGTGGCAGGTTTTATCAACCTAGAAACGCTGCTTCTTAGGGACAATAACATATCGGATATCTCGGCTATTTCAGGCTTAACCAACCTAACACGGTTGGGGCTTGCACACAACAACATCTCGGACCTCTCACCTCTAGCAAGATTAACCAACTTGGCAACATTGGGACTTCACGGCAACCGTATATCAGACCTCTCGCCTTTGGCTGGATTAACCAACTTGGCAAAGGTGGTGCTGCGGAGAAACCCCTTGAGCTACCAATCTATCCACACCCACATCCCCGACCTCCAAAGCAGAGGGGTTACGGTATACTTTGACAATCAAGCACATCCAGCACTTCTGAAAATCTCAGGCGATAACCAGAAAGGGATAGCTTTCGCACCACTGTCTCAGCCATTTGTCGTTGAAGCACAAGACGCGAACGGCTCTGTGCTCGCAGGGATTTCGGTTACATTTGCCGTCACTGCGGGTGGTGGCATGCTCAACACCACAATCACAAGAACCGATGCCAACGGCAGAGCAGAGAGTACGCTCACACTGGGACCCAACCTAGGAACAAACACCGTCGAAGTGTCTGCCGCTGGAATTCGGGGGAAAGCCATCTTTAACGCTATCTCCGATACGGAAGCACCACCAATTACAGCGGATGTCAACAACGACGGAAACGTGAATGTCTTGGATTTGGTCGTGATTGCATCTGAACTTGGAAATGCAGGGACCAATCTGGCAGTAGATGTTAACCGAGATGGGGCTGTCAATGTTCTGGATCTAATAATGGTTGCAGGTATGTTTGATAGCGCAGCAGCTGCACCTTCAGCACACCCACAAGTCTCTGAAACACTCATAACGGTAGAGGTTCACGGTTGGCTAATCGACGCTAGGGCACTTGAGGTGAGAGATCCCATCATGAAACGGGGATTTCTGGTGCTTAAGCAGCTCTTGGTCTCCCTAACCCCAAAAGAGACAGAACTGTTAGCAAACTATCCCAATCCTTTTAATCCTGAGACATGGATACCGTATCGGCTAGCAGAGGACGCTTTTGTCACCTTGACCATCTATGACGAAGCGGGGCGGGTTGTCCGTACACTTGAGGTTGGACATCGGATTGCAGCTGCCTACGAGAGTCGATCGCAGGCAATCTATTGGGACGGCAGAAACCAAGTCGGTGAGCAAGTGGCAAGCGGTGTCTACTTCTACCACCTGTCCGCGGGCGATTATTCCGCCACACGAAAAATGTTGATTCTCAAATAGTCCGCCGCGTGTTATAATAACGCAAGTTGCTAGTTGAATATCCATGGAATTTCCGTTAGAGTATTTGTGTCTCAAACAAAACTCTTAAAACAGGAGAATCCCATGGACTTAGTAATCGTAGCATTTTATACACTTTGTGACGATCTGTTAATTGAACACGGATATCAAGACGACCCACGAGCCAAAATGTCTGCCGCAGAAGTAATGACCACTGCCTTAGTCGCAGCAGAACTGTTCGGTGGCAATCAACAGATGGCACGGTGTCTACTCAAGGAGCAGGGATATATTCCCCATATGCTCAGTAAGGCACGATTCAATCGAAGACTCCATCAAATTGCACCGATGTTTCAGACACTTTTTGAATCACTTGCCACAGACTGTAAAGCACAAAACTCAGACCAACTCTATATCATCGACTCGTATCCCGTGCCAGTGTGTGATGTGATTCGCATCTCTAGTGCAAAACTTTATCAAGGGGAAGTCTGGCGCGGTAAGATAACCAGCAAACGGAGATACTTCTATGGACTCAAACTGCATCTGATGGTCACCGAAAGTGGCATACCGGTTGAGTTCTTCTTAACACCGGGCAGTTTTAGTGATGTTCGGGGGTTGCGGTGTTATCCGTTTGATTTACCTCAAGGGGCAACCATTTATGCAGATAAAGCCTACTGCAATTATGGGATTGAAGATGCCTTAGCTGAAGCCGGTATCATGCTCAAACCGTTGCGAAAAAAGAACAGCAAACGGCAATATCAAGCCCACGAAGTTTACATACACCATCACCACAGGAAGCGGATAGAGGTGACAAACAGTTTAATCACCCAACGGCTACCCCGCTCTATTCATGCCGTCACTGCCGATGGGTTTGAGATTAAGATTATTTTGTTTCTCATTGCTACTATGATTACACTTATCATTAAATAAACACTAGCAACTTGCGTTATAATAACCTAAGTTGCTAGTTGTTGTTCTGGTGTTTGTCTAAATCGTGAAACGAAGCGTAATACGTAATGTGGGGGATCGCAGATTCGGCAATCTGCGCCACGATTGACTACACGACTACTGGGATTCTATAACATAACCCAGGTGGTTAGAATCAGACAGAAACCGAGTTTTGAAGAAAAAACTCGGTTTATAGTGCTTGGTTTATCAACTAGCAACTTGCGTTAAAATGAGCGTCAAGGAGAAACCTGAAAAATGGCTTTCACTGTAGAAGATTACCGTGATTTGGTTCAGCTGCTGTCCGAACGTCCAGAATGACAATCGGAGTTACGGCAGCTGCTGCTTTTTGATGAACTGCTGATTTTACCGGAGACTTTAGAGCATTGAGCGAGAACCAACTACAGAATAATATTGCATGGCTAGACGATTACCGTCTAGAGTTGTCCTATCGCAACAAGATTAATGGGTACTTTGGGTATCTTATACGCCGGCTGAAGGTTGTCGATCTGTCCACGATTGATGAAGCGTTAGAGGTGCCCCTTGACCTTGGTGAATTTCGCGACGTTATTCTTTTAGACTTGGTGGCTACCGGGCAATTGCGAGCATCTCCCGACCGTCCCGAAGTCTGGTTGGCAATAGAAATTTCGTCGGTGGTAGATAGCAATGATGTGGATCGTGCTTGGCGACGGGCGGAACTGATTCGGCGGGTGACACCGCTTGTTTTGCCCGTTGCTGCCGGAGAACGGGTGACATCTGGCGCCGAAACCGCTGTGCACGATCAGAGTGTAGTCCTGATGACAGATGGACAGGCACAATTTTGGGATGCAGCTGTAGAAGCATGGATTCACCCTTCATAGAAATAGAAAGGAAAAACAGAATGAACCCACCCGTCCCCGAACAGACCGGAACAATAACGCTCGACGGAGAGGAGGTCGCTTTCGCCGAGGGGGAGACCGTCTACGAGATCGCAGAGCGGCATCGGAAGCAGGTCCCGACCCTCTGCTACGACCCCCGCCTCGAAGCGTTCGGTGGCTGTCGCCTCTGCGTCGTCGAACTGGAAGGTGCCCGAAACCCAGTAGCGTCCTGCACGACGAAGGCAACGCCCGGCATGGTTGTCCGAACAGCGACTGAAGATATTGAGAAATACCGAAAGACCCTGCTAGAGATGGTGGCCTCCGAAAACCGTGAACTCGATGTTGATTCCTTGCGCGGCTACGCGTCGCAGGAACTGACAACCCTCGTCAACCGCTACGAGGCACACACCGGACGATTCATCGGGGCTCAGTCAGGCACGAGCAATACGGACGATAAGAATCCCTTTATCCTACGCGATTATGATCTCTGCATCTCCTGTTACCGGTGCGTCCGCGTCTGTGCCGAGCAGGAGGGGGATTATGCCATAAGTGTCATGAATCGCGGTTTCCATACACAGATCACCACCGAGTTTAATGGCGAGCTGAGAGATTCCGCGTGCACTTTCTGCGGTCAATGCGTGCAGACCTGCCCGACCGGTGCCCTCGCCGACAAGAAGGCGATGCGTGCAGTTGATCGACCGGGCGAAATCGAGAAAACCCGCACCATCTGCCCCTACTGCGGTGTCGGCTGCTCAATTGATCTCCTGACCAAAGAAGATCGGATCGTCGGCATCCACCCAGCGATGGACGGTCCGGCAAACGAGGGCGCCCTCTGCGTCAAGGGTCAGTTCGCGTTCGACTTCGTGCATCACCCCGACCGGCTGACAACCCCACTCGTTCGCGGCGAGGACGGTGAGCTCCACGAAGCAAGCTGGAACGAAGCACTCAATCGCGCAGCCGAAGGCTTCCGTCAGGTGAGCGAGAAACATGGTAGACACAGCATCTACGGTGTCGCCTCCGGTCGCGCACCGAGCGAAGCAGCATATCTCATGCAGAAATTTATCCGCGTCGGCTTCGGCACAAACTACATCGACAACTGTAGCCGTGCCTGACACGCCCCAACGGTTGCCGGTCTGGCAGCCACAATCGGACGCGGTGCGATGTCGAACCCACTGGTCGATATGGAAAAGCCCGATGTGATCTTCTGCATCGGAACAAACATGACCGAATGCCACCCCGTCGCAGCGACACGTCTCAAAAAGGCGATCGCAGGGGGAGCAAAACTAATTGTCGCCGATCCGCGACGCATCGGTCTCGCAGAGATGTCGGATCTCTATCTACCGCTTCGGGTCGGTTCGGATGTAGCGTTACTTCTCGGAATGGCGCACGTCATCGCCCGTGAAGGACTCATCGATCGAGATTTCATCGAGAATCGGACGACAGAGAGCGATGCCTTCCTCGAACACCTCGTCGAATTTACGCCGACATGGGCGGAAGAAATTTCAGGAGTGCCCGCGAAGGATATCGAGACCGCTGCAATGTGGTACGGCGAATCGAAAAAAGCCGCAATCTACTATACACTCGGCATCACCGAGCATATCTGCGGTGTCGATAATGTGCAGAGCCTCTGCAACCTCGCCCTCATGACCGGCAACATTGGGCGCGAAGGCACCGGCATCAACCCGATGCGCGGTCAGAATAATATTCAGGGCGCAGGGGATAGCGGCGCACTCCCGAACAACTATCCCGGCTTCCAACCCGTCATAGACCCCGTGAACCAAGCCAAGTTCAAGGAGCTCTACGGCAGAGAGGTTGACATTGATAAGGGGATTACCAAAGTCACCGCGCTTGACCTCTGTGGGAACGAAATCCGAGCCATGCTGATCGATGGCGAAAACACGCTACTCTCCGATCCAGATCGTGTACATTGCGAACACGCCTTGCGGAGTCTCGATCACCTCGTCGTCATCGACATCTTTCTGACCGACACCGCCGAACTTGCCGATGTCGTGCTGCCCGCAACCGCCTTCGGCGAAACGGACGGTGTCTGCACAAACACCGAGCGGCGCGTCCAACGTCTGCGTGCAGCCGTACCCCCGCCGGGGCAAGCCAAACCCGATTGGTGGATCATCTGCCAACTCGCCCAACGTCTCGGCTTGATGGGATTCGACTTCGGGGAACCGAAAGCGGTCTTCGACGAACTGTGCAGCGTCTCGCCGATCTACGCGGGTCTCGATTGGGATCGCATCGAAAAGAGCGAGTATCAATGGCCCGTGCCGGACAAAGATCATCCCGGCACCCCTCGACTGCACGAAGAGGAGTTTGTGAACGGGCGCGGAATCTTTTCAATTGTGCGTTACCGAGATCCAGCAGAGACCATCAGCGACGATTTTCCCGTCTGGTTGACTACCGGGCGCAGGCTCCAATCTTACCACACACGCACCCAAACCGGTCGGGCACAGGGAATCGACTATCTGTTGTCCGAAGAAGCGCTTGAAGTCAACCCCGCCGATGTTGAGGGTTGGGGACTCAGGGACGGCGGCTGGTGCGAATTGTCGAGTGTTCGCGGCAGTGTGAAGGTCAAGGTGAAATCTACCAACCGTTCCCCGCGCGGGACGGTCTTCGCTAGCTTTAGTTTCAGCGAAGTGCCTGTGAATATCCTTACCGGCTCCGGTTACGATCCAATAACAGAGACAGCGGAACTCAAGGTGTGTCCCGTCCGCGTTGAAGCAACCAATGACCCGCGGCTCGAAACCTAGCTTAATAAATCAGAAAAGAAAGATGACACGAGCAAAACTATACTTTGTGCTAACATTCTTCCTTGTAGCGACGGTCCCTTGGTTTTTCATAGAATCCCATTCGACGCAAATTTACGGATTCCCTCCTTGGGCGTTCTATAGCTTTTGTATGACAATTCTGTACGCGGTTATCGTTGCATTCTGCCTGCGCCGCTACTGGTCCGTATCCGCCGAAGATGACGATGAATCATGAAAATTCCTAACCCCTATTTGGGCAGCACAAAACTCTGGAAACACACAATATGAACACAACAGCGCTGCTTGGTCCCGGCGGTGTCATTTTTATGGGGATCTACTTAACCTCCCTCATCGTCGTCGGGCTTGCTGGACGATTCGCACGCCGAGAGGACTCGATGGCTGACTTTTACCTCGGCAACCGGGGACTCGGTCTGTTTGTTCTATTTCTCACCCTCTACGCGACGCAATACAGTGGGCTCACGCTCATCGGATTTGTCGGCAACGTATATCGAACTGGCTATTTCTTTCTGGTGAGCGTCACCTTTTCGATGTCAATCCTCGCCGCATATCTGGTCTACGCCCCAAAGTTCCATCGGCTCTCCAGACAACACGGATATATCACCATCGGCGACTACATTCAGCAGCGGTTTGGATCTACCACGCTAACGGCACTTTCAACCGTTATCTTTATTATCGCACTCGGCAACTATATCCTCAGCAACCTGAAAGCCATCGGTTACATCGTCGAGGCATCGACTGGTGGGTACGTGACATTTGTTCAAGGCGTGATTGTTTTGTCGATAATCATGCTGATCTACGAGACGCTCGGCGGGTTGCGAAGCGTTGCATGGACAGATGCCATCCAAGGGGTTCTCCTGTTGGCGGGGTGTATCTTTATCTTTGGCGTAATCAGCTACTCATACGGTGGATTATCCGCTACCGCAGAGAAACTGATGACAACGCAACCCGCCTTTTGGCAGCCACCGCCGCTGCAACTAAAACTCACATGGCTGAGCACATTGACGATTGTCTTCTTCGGACCGTCGATCTATCCACACGCCGCCCAACGCATCTACGCGGCAAAGGATGAACAGACGCTGCGACGTTCTTTCCAGATCATGGTCTTCATGCCAATTTTCACCACTTTCTTCATGTTCGTCGTCGGCCTAGTCGGCGCAGCGCAGTTTCCGGGACTCGATAGGCTCGGCAGCGAGCAGGTTGCCCTATTCCTGCTGAACGACATGGCGGAACGCCTCCCCGGCATCCGAATTCTGCTTATTCTCTTTCTTTCCGCCGCTGTCGCTGCGATTATGTCCACCGTTGACTCCGCGCTCCTGGCAGTCTCCTCTGTCTTTACGCAGGACCTGTATAAACGCCTTCGTCCTGATGTATCTCAGCATCACCTGACAGTAACGGGGAAAATCTTCTCTTGGGGTCTCATGGCGATACTGGTTTTTCTGGCGATTCAACTCCCACAAACGCTCTGGCGGTTGACGGAGATTAAACTCGAGCTGCTATGCCAAGTCGCCCCCGCTATCTTCCTCGGTGTCCACCTGAAATCGCTCCGCACCGATGCTGTTCTGTCAGGGCTTCTCGTGGGCACCTGTGTTGCGTTGGGGATTATGTTTGCCAATCTTGCCGGCATGGGAGTCGCAACGAAACCGTTGGGCATCCACGCCGGTGTCTGGGGGTTAGCCGCGAACTTCCTGATAATCGGGGTGGTTTCAAAAACAGACAAGGGCACAACAATGAAATCCGTATAAAAAAACTGCTACACCGACAGACAAACCCTGAAACGATTGATATTCATTCACACACCTACGCAAATCCGCATTAACTCATTCGTGAAGATTCTTGGAGACTTTACTCTAGGAGAAAACAGATATAATGGAACCTATCAAACTCGGTTATGTAGGCTGCGGCTTCATGGCACAGAAGGTGCATATCCCCAACTTCACTAGCCTTTCCAATTGCGAACTCATCGGATTGGCGGAAGTACGACCGGAACTCGGTCAACAAGTACAGCAGCGATGGGGAATCCCCCGCCTATACACCGACCACACCGAACTCGCAGCCGACCCCGAAATCGAAGCGGTCGCTGTCTCCGCCGACTTCGCCTTGCAGGGAGAGATTGCGAAAGACCTCCTTCATGGGGGGAAGCAGGTCTTCATGGAAAAGCCGATGGCGGTTTCAGTCCAGCAGGCGGAGTTGATTGTCGCCGCAGGAAAAGCCGCCAGCACAAAACTGATGGTCGGCTACATGAAACGGTACGATGCCGGCAACGAACTGGTCAGGTCTAAAGTAGATCAGTTTCGAGAAACGGGCGAATTGGGAGGGATGACCTACGTGCGGAATCACGGTTTCTGCGGGGAGTGGATCTGCAACCTCGACACACCGATGGTGACGAGCGATGTGCCGAAACCAGATGCCCCCGCACAAACGCCTGACTGGCTGCCAACCGAATGGGTGCGCCCCTACTTGAGCTACCTGCAGCAATATACCCATAACATCAATCTACTGCGCTGGTTCTTAGATGCCGGCGATCAAGCGCAGGTAAAAGTTGTTGACCTCGACGATAACGGTTACAGCGGAATCGTCATCTTCGACATGGCGGGTGTGCGCGTAACCCTCGAAACGGGGAGGGTTTCACACTATCGGTGGGATGAGCATACGCAGATCTATTTTGAAGATGGTTGGGTGCATACGTGGGCACCGCCGCTTCTGCTGAAGAACACCCCCGCCGAAGTGGAGATCTACCGGGCTGGGGAGACACAGGAGATCTCACGCCCAATCCCGAAACCAAACTGGACATGGGCATACCGACGCGAGGCGGAACATTTCATCGAAAATGTTCGGAACGATACGCCATTCAGATCGTCAGGTGAGGACACCTTGACCGATGTACGACTGTTTGAAGATATTTATCGGATGCTTTTGGATCAACGTCAAGGATGAATATAATTGAGAACTACTCAGCGTGTAGGTCGAGATTCATATCTCGACACAGCATGTCGATTTTGGAAAATCGACCTACAGATCGGGTGAATATAGTTGAGGAGAAAGGAGAGAACCGTGTCAGATTTTGTAACAGTTGCAAAAACGTCGGATATTCGACAGGGACGAGGTAAAGCGTTCACCGTTAACGGAAAACGGATCGCGGTTTTTAATGCCGACGACGAGAATTTTTACGCCTTAGCCAATGCGTGTGCACACGCGCTAGGTCCACTTGGCAGAGGGCGGGTCAGGAATGGGGCGGTTATCTGCCCGGTTCACGGCTACGCCTACGATGTCACAAACGGACGTTGTCATACGGATGAACGGCTCCGCGTCAGATCTTACGAGGTAGTTGTTGAAGACGATGAGATTAAGGTCAAGTGTTGAGGTCGCCTTCCTCTGAGGGTTCTGCGGCAGGCGTATCTGACTGGTTTTCAATCCGACGGTTGAGCCGCGTGATGTAACGCAACGTCGTTGAGAAGATCATGTCCAAGGTGGCGATGTCCCGCTGTTCCAATCGTGTCCGCGAAAATACACGCCGCAACGACTTCAAAAATGTCTCCCAATCGTGATTGTAAGGCGTAACACCGATCCGTTGTAGCAGGTTTGTAATGCGTCCGTAAAACGCCTCGATCTCGTTGACATCGGCGTATTCTAATTCCGCCGGTAGAATATCACCCGCGCTGGCGAGAAAAACTTCGTAGGCAAAAACCTGCACCGCCTGTGCTAGGTTCAAAGAGGGATTTTTCGCCGCCATCGGGACGCTTGCTATCAACTGACAGCGACTGATCTGCGAGGTGGATAGTCCGAAATCCTCGCGCCCAAACAGCAGCCCGACCTGCTGACGCTGCGATATAGCGGCAATCTCCTGCGCCGCTTCTCTCGCAGAAACAGAAGGTGGCAGTCTGGGGTCCCGCCGTCGGTGGGTGGTGCCGACGAGAAATTGCACCCCTTCGAGGGCATCATCCAACGTCTCTACGACGCAGCAGTTCTCAATAACGTCCGTTGCACCGTGCGCCATATACCATGTCGGTTTCGCCTCAAGGAACGGGATAGGATTCACAAGATACAGTTGGGAGAGCCCCATCCCCTTCAACGCTCGCGCCGCGGACCCGATGTTGCCCGGTTCACGCGGCTCAAATAGGATAGCCCGAATGTTATCTAGATTCGTCGGTACATCAACCCGTATCGCCCGTTGCCGTCCAATAGGTTCAGGACTGGGATTTGTTTCGTCCGTATCGTTCTGATCTTTTGTCACCGCTGACCTACTCATTGAGTTCAAGAGTTCATTGGTTCATTAGTTCATTGCGCCTTTTTGGTCTTCACCTTTTACGCATCACGTTTCACGTTTTACCCGTCGGATCGGATGCCGTAGTAGTTTGCGTAAAACTGTTCGCTCTCTCGACGCAGCCATTCCTGATCGGTGGCTTGAGTCCCGAACCGTTGGTGCGAGAACATCGTTAAATCTTCGCCGGGATCTCCGTCGATTATCCAATTCGCCAACCATCGACCGACTGCCGGGGAACCGGCAATTCCCAACGCAACGCACCCAGTGGCTAAGTAGAGTCGATCAATCCCCGGCACCGGACCAATCAGATAAGCACCGTCGGGCGCGAATGTGGTCATGCCGCGTCGATACTCAGCGATTTCAAGGTTTTTCAGAATCGGGAAAGTTGGGGCAAGCCGTCTCTGTGCCTCTGCCATGACCTCTACAGGTGGTTCAATATCCCCCGTCCTAAAGTCAGGGGACATCGTTTCCAAATTAATGCTGACCGGTGTCGGTTCAAAGAACCCGTAGAGATAACCTCCCTTGTCAGGTCTTAGATAGCAACTGACATCGGTGACACGCACGGCTGGGTGATGGTCGGGGATGTCGGGGGTTGGTACTGTGCGAGCCCGTTGATGGCGAATCGGTTGCACCGCCGAGGTCGCGCCCACTTCTTTGGCAAGCCCTGCACCCCACGGGCCCGCGGTTATCACGAGGTGGTTTGATCCAATAAAGCCATTTTCTGTCTCAACACCGAGGACCTCCCCGTTGTGCTGCCGAAAGCCCGTCACAGGTGTGTTCAATTGGATCTGAACCCCCAAATCTTTCGCTGCGGCGGCATAAGCACGAGCGCACTGCTGTGGATCAACATATCCATCGTTGGGCACGAAATATCCGCCCTCAACCTTGGTGGGATCGATCGCAGGGGCAAGGCGAACCATCTCCGCGTGGGAAACAAAGTCCGCCTCGATTCCGTTGCGGTGGGACCGTTCGATTTGACGTGCGTAGGCATCCATCCGTTCCGGCGTGAGCGCGACCATCAGGCTCCCAGTTTGACGCAGACCGGGATCATGTCCGGTCTCCTTCGGAAACTGAGAGAACAGTTCAAGGGCGTATCGGATCGCCTGCAACATGGTAACCGAGGGGCGAATCTGACCGACTAATCCCGCAGCTTGGGGCGTCGTCTCCTCAGCGATTGCATCGTTGCGTTCCAGAACGAGAATATCCTTTTGTCCAAACTTTGCCAAATGGTAGGCGGTACTCAGTCCCCATATCCCGCCACCGACGATTAAAACTTCTGTTTGTTGTGCCATTTTCTTTCCTCAAATATGTCAGGAGATCGCTATGGAACTTTTCGACGCCATCACCCAACGCCGGACGCATCGCGGAGAATTCCGCACGGATGCCATTTCTCAAGAACACCTTGACCAACTCATCCAAGCAGCGCAGTGGGCACCCTCCCCATTCAATACACAGCCTTGGGAGTTCCTCATCATCCGCGAAGATGCAGGAAAAAATGCACTCGCTGAACTTACCGCGCAGAGCGTCATCGACCAATTCAAAGACAGCACCTTCTTAGACGATAACAGCCGGTGGATGCGTCTGACGGAGGAGGAATGGCAAGAACGCGGTGATGGTGTACTGCTGACCGATCACGTTGATCTCCCGCCGGTGTTCCGCAAAGATCCAAGCAAACTCAAACCACTGCTGAAACATGCGAAACATCTCAGCATTCTGGGGCATCTAGGCGCAGGCAGGCTGCCCGCCAAAGAGATCTCCGAGCTTGTTCGGACATCACCGCTGCTCATCCTCATCCTGATGGATACCACAAGATGCCCGCCGGGCGAAGGTGGAGATCGGTGGATGTGGTTGGGTATGGGAGCCGCTGTCCAAAATCTGCTCCTGACCGCAACATCGCTAGGCATCGGCACCCAGTTTGTCAGCGCGCCACTAGAACAGCAGGGGGATCGAGAACGGATTCAGGAACTCTTCAATATCCCCGGCTCCCACGAAGTCATCACCCTACTACGGCTCGGCTACCTAGACTCAACAACCGGTAAATCCGTTCGCTTGCCTTCCTCAACAATTATACGACACGAAAATTATTAAAGTAGTAGGCATACGCCGTATGCCGTAACCACGGTTTCTCGCTGATGTTGGGTTTCACGGTTCCCGTTCAACCCAACCTACGCGCTAATCCAATTACTCAATGTACTAATGAACTAGTGAACCAACATAACTGCGTCGAGATATGAATCTCGACCTACTAATCCAATTACCTAATGAACTAATGTACCAATGAACTATTACAGTCGTCGAGCGATTGCCCCCAACAACTGATCCAACTCCCGAATCCGCATCAGTTTAGCACTACCCACCAAAACAGCGACTCCCAACCCGATAGGAACAAACACACCGACGAGCCGGGCAAGAAGACGCTCCACACCAAGCCAACCTTCAATCTGCGTGTACCCCCACCAGCAGACACACCCCATAACAGCAGAAGCAACCGCCAGTTTAATCAGCAGCAGCCAGATGCCACTTAACCCCAATCCTCCAGCCTTCCCACGGAAAAGAAACAGCAGCACGAGAAAATTCAACGTAATCGTGCAGGAGGTAGACAACGCAAGTGACCGGTGGTCGAAGCCAAAACGATAGATAAAGAGGTAGTTCAAGGTGATATTGAGTCCAACGGTGCACAAGCTAACCACAGCCGGTGTGCGTGTATCACTGAAGGTGTAAAACCCATCCGTCGCAATCTTGACCACCGAAAAGCCGCATAGCCCGAAGCCGTAGTAGAATAGCGCGACTGCCGTCTGTTGTGTGTCTAAGGGGTTCGCCTGCCCGCCCTCAAAAATTAGGCGACAGATCGGTTCAGCAAGCACCATCAACCCGACCGACGCAGGCACCGTCAGCAGAAACATGAGGCGGAGCGCGTACGAGAAAGAACGACGATACGTCTCCATGTCACCCTCCCCAACCAATTTCGCCAGATTCGGCAGGGCAACCGTCGAGATCGCAACGCCAAAGACACCAATCGGCAGGTGCATCAACCGAAACGCACGGTTAATCCACGTCAACCAACCCTCACCCTCCGACGCAAAGATTGAGTTGACCAGCACGTTCAGCTGCAACGCAGCAACCCCGAGGATCGCAGGTCCAATAAGCCGCATCACCTGCCGTACCCGTTCATCGCGAAAGCTGAGAAGGGGCTGATAGTGGAACCCAACACGCCGCGCTGAAGGCACCTGAATCAGGAACTGTAAGGTGCCGCCAACGAGTACGCCAACCGCCATCCCCGTTGTCCGGTGCAGGTCAAAACTCGGTGCGACGTAGTAACCCCACACGCCAACCACCAACGATCCAACGTTGAAAAAAGAGGACGCAGAGGCGGGCAACCCAAACTTTCCCTTGCTGTTGAGCAGTCCCATTGTCACCGCAGCCAACGAAACTAAGATCAGGTACGGAAACATGATCCGCGTCAGATAAACAGTCAGATCGCGTTTAGATTCAAAGCCGAAGTGCTCCGACGGGTCAAGCGGCACCTCCTGAAACCCCTTGCCGGTGAATATCAGATCAACGATCGCAGGAGCAGCGAAAATCCCAATGACCGTTATCACCGTAAGCAGCAGAAAAGTTGCGTTGAAAACATGGCTCGCTAGACACCAAGCGGCCTCCTCACCCTCCTCTAACTCCGTCGCTGTAAAGGTCGTCACAAATGCCTTGCTCAACGCACCTTCGCCAAACAGATCCCGCATCAGGTTCGGAATCCGAAACGCCGCATAGAACGCATCGCCGCCGACACCAGCGGCAAAGTAATAGGCGATCACCTTCTCACGCACCAGACCAAGCAGACGCGATGCCATCACGGCGATACTAACGATCCCCGCAGATCGGGTGACGCGCTGCTGGTCTTCAGAGGTTGGGGCTGTGGCGGTATCGGTTCCATTTTCCATCAATAACCAACGCTTTTTTCGTCTATTCGGCGGTCTCGTCCTCTTCGGGGACATAATCGCTGGCATCAAGTCTTTCAACCCGTGGCGCGAAAACTCTGTGAAAGGTTTCAAGTTGTTCACATAACCATTGGTGCTGTCTGTCCCAATCTTGGCGATCCGCGGGATCAGCATCACGCAAAAAGAGTCTTACATGCTTCTCCTTCCGTCCAGGATTTTCCCTCCACTCCAGGTTGGGGCTAATCTCTTCTTCGATGTTTACCTCGTCCCGTCTCAGAAGATCGAAGTGAGGTCTTCCGTCCTCGCCTGCCAACACGAGACTAACGCGTATCCACTTACCTCTTACGCTGGCAGATGCACTAAGCCAGAAGTCCGAACTCAAATTAGGAAAAGGATAGAAGTACAACCACTGTTGTGGTGCAGCTGTTACAGGATTAATTATACCGTCGCGTTGTTCTAGGAGATCCCGTAACTCCGTCCAATATTCAAAATACAACTCCTGTGTAGCAGTTAATTCAGCTCGTGATATTCTCGAAACGGTTCTTGTCCAGTCGTTGGGGTGTGATATTACGTTAAACTTCGGTGCCTTCCGTGAATCGTCAATCCGCCACAATTCAATCTCCAAACCGAAGAAGCTAAACCCCTCCGCCGTAATTTCGTTGAGCCAGTCCAGTGCTGCACGGTGCTCATCTGTGAAACGTTCAGCCACCCAGACAACCGTTACAGCGTTCAAACCAGCCGCGTAGGTCAACAACTGACCAAGATGGGTGTGGTCTGTCGGCTCAAGCTGATTTTCAATTAGCACCCAATTGTCAGTCGATATATCCTTACACAAAATATCAGCTCTAAACGGCCCAACATTTCTCTCCTGTGCTTCGACCTCAAGTTCAACCCCAATGGTCTCACTCAGTAGACCTATATTTTCGTCGCGAGCCAACCAAGGGGTGAAATCTCCCGCTTCCTCTTCCCAATACTCCCTGAGCGGTACTTTGGTTAAACGTCCAAGTTCTTCTTCCATTAGTCCTATCTCCTCCATGTCAATTCCAATCCACAGGCGACTTCATCTGCCCCAACAACGTGCGGCGGATCCAATCAAACGCTTGGACAACCAACCATCGACGAATATGGTCGCTATCCTGATAATTGCGGCTCCGTTGAAAGAGACGAACCTTCCCCGGTCCATTCAGGGCGATAAAGGTGGAAAAGTCTTCAAAGGGACCAATCAGCGCAAGCCCTATGCCATCGGGTGGTGTTACGTGCTCCGCCAGAGAAACAGCGAGGGAACGCACCTCCTCAACATCTGGAGGATTATTAATGTCAGCGGCCAAATTTTTCAACGCTTCCGTTAGGTCAGTCGGAGCTAAATCGGTTGTCACTAAGTCGGAATAACCGGATTCAATCAGATCCCGTGTGAGTTGACCGCCGGTGAGCGTGTCCACCACGCCCAATCTGAGCGATTTCTCCTGCATCAAACCGCCGACAACCTCCGCCACCGTTACCTTCCCCTCGCCATAAACCGCAACGCCCAACCGCTCACGGAGTTTTTCTTCCATCTTAGCGACGAGCGTATCCGCTTCCTCTTCCGTGTCCGCCTTTGCAGTAATCCGCACGTCAGTCTGACCGATATGTGCTGCCAATCCAACGGTCGGATTGCCCTCTGTCATTAGATCGCCGATGCCCCGATCAATGTTACTCTCACCCACCGCACATGTGCGTAGCACACGAACCCTAGTGATTTTTATCCCACCCACGCGCTCAATCAGCAGCGGGATAACGGTGTTCTCCATCATGTGCTCAAGTTCTCTCGGAACGCCCGGCAGCGAAATAATGCAGCCCCGTCCATTCACATCTTCGCTCAGATAGCACGGTGCAGTACCGACAGGGTTTGTCAACGGGGTTGCCCCTTCGGGAATATAGGCTTGCCGCTTGTTGTTGTCTGCCATCGGACGACCGAAACGGCTGAAACGTGCCGCAATCTCCGCCTCTAATTCCGTGCTATAAACCAGTTTACGCCCTGTCGCATCGGCAACCGCTTGGCGCGTGACATCATCCACCGTCGGACCGATGCCACCGGAGGTGATGATGACATCTGACCGATCCAACGCGGAGTCAAGGACTTCGGTAATCCGGGTGAGGTTATCGCCGACGGTTGTTTTGTAGTATAGATCCAGCCCAATATCTCGGAGCGCGAGCGCCAGTCTGTTGGCATTTGTATCGACAATCTCTCCAAGTAGTAGTTCAGTTCCAATCATAACAATTTCTGCGTGCATGAAATGCCTCTTATGTTAAGAGTTCGTGCAAAGAAACCGAGCTTTTGTCAAAAACTCGGTTTCTTATCCTTTGGAGTTGGTACATGTCAATTGTGTAGGGAACGCAGAGCCGCGTTCCCTACAAACAATGAACTAAACAGAATTTTCTGACCGCAACACAACATTGCTCGCCTCAAACTCCCAAACCTCATTGTAAACAGTTGGGCGCGGTCGAGGGGGCGGGTAGTTGGGCGGCGGATTGTTCGGATCCCGCAATTCCAGACGATCGCGACCACGCGGTTTGTCCAACCATTCCCGATCCGCCTCCGATGCGTCAATTTCCCGTTGCAAGATGAACTCCACCCAATCAAATGCGGAGATAGCGACCTGTGCCAGAAACACCCGTTTCACATCCCGACCGTCCCACGTGGTGAGGTCCGGCAAGATGATGGGACCTGTACAAACTTGAAACTCTTTATCCACTGCATTGAGGTTCATGACATCCACAGGATATTCGACCGAAATCGTGAGGTTACGCTCGTTATCGCGGTAGGTCGATTTTGCATTCAGCAGATCGCCGTTCAGGGTCGCATCAATGACCTCGCCGACATCCGTCAGTTCAGAGAAGTTGGAATGCGAACGCACATCAACCTTATAACTCTGATAAATCTCGCTCAATTTCCTTGTCGAGGCTTCTTCGGGTTCGTTGCTTGGTCTTTTCGCAATGCTCAACTGGGATTTATCGCTGAAAGCCATGCGCCACTCACCGCTGGGAATCTGGAACATATTTCTGGACGCAATCGTGTATTCACTGCGACACGGTGCTCCCACAAACATCTTTGTAACATGCCCACTCGCTTCGTTCCGTACTTCGCAGCTGGCTTCGAGACCAAATCGGACATGATATACCTGCCCGGGTTCTCCCACAAAACCGCCGGTATAGCGATAGTACGGATCCGGACTCCACGGATGTGTATGCCAAGTAAACGTCGAACGTGAAAAATCAATCACAGTGTCTCTCCTTTCAAGGGGTCACCAACCCAATGAACCAATGTACCAATGAACTAATGAACCAACCCTACCGATCCTTCAAGTAAACATAAGGTCTTCCCCGCCACCGCATCCGACGCCCCCGCCCAATGATCGCTAGTTCATACCAATCATCGCGAGCCAACGCAATATCAGCAGCCTTTGCCCCCTCCTCAATGTGGTCGGGGTTGCCCGTGCCCACAAGTGGAATAACCCCGCCGGGGAGTGCCATCAACCACGCCAGTGAGATCTGGCCCGGTGTTACGCCGTACCGTTCAGCGACTATCTTCACCTGCGCCACCACGCCCTGCTCCCGCTGCTCCTGCCAATCGCCGTAGCCCTGATCGAAGGTGTGCGGCAGCGGTTTACGTCCGGTGAGAAGCCCACCGGCAAGCGGACTGTAGCAGAGCATATTCATCTTCTTTTCCAGACAGACAGCAGCTAAACCGATTTCCAACGGTTCTTGGATTAAGAGGTGAAATAGCGTCTGCAACGCCTCCACACGGGTATAAGCGGAAATAGCACGGATCTCATCTGGCGAATAGTTACTTACGCCGACATGCCGAATCTTCCCGTCCGCCTTCAAATCTTCCAGTGCGCGGGCAGTTTCCTCCGGATGCGTGAGATAGTCAATACGGTGCGGCTGATAGAGGTCTATATACTCCATGCCTAGACGTTTCAGCGACCCTTCACAACACTCCTTGATATAAGAAGGGGACAGATTCCACGTATACACATTCTCATACCGCAAGGCGGCACATTTGGAGGCGATAATCACCTTTTCCCGCGGAATATTCCCCTCACGAATCGCTTCGCCAAGTATCTTTTCGGATTCGCCCTCGCCGTAGATGTCAGCGGTATCATATAGCGTAATTCCAAGTTCATAAGCGTGATGGACGGTTGCTATGCTGCGCTCCTTCGCGCTAGGAGTCAGGCTCAGGCACCCCAAGGCAACAAGGGAAACCTGCTCTCCGGTTGTGCCAAGTTCCACATATTTCATTCATCTCCTCCTGCATCGTTCAAAAGTATCAGATTCATTTACAAAATTGGGTAGGGTTTAAGAATTGTATATGACTGGAAATTTTCACGCAGCCGCATAGGCACAGGCAGCGAGGGGATTATAGTACGATCCTTTAAATCCGGTGTTTTAAGGATTTTCAAGTTAGTTAGAATTATAACTTTCAGGCGATAGAATTGCAAGTGCTAGTTTTGACGGGAAAAATGGGAAATTTGTAAATTCTTTTATTAGCCCCAGCGGGACGACATGTGTACAAAGTCCAAAAGCTCAATCAACAATGAACCAGTAAATTAATAAAGACAATTGACAGAACAAACGACATTTATTATAATCGAGGTGAGGAGGACGATTTATGTTGAGAGCAGGAATCATCGGTTGTGGTGGAATCACTGAACGGCGGCATGGACCTATGCTAGCAAGTTTGAGCGATCGCGTGACGGTTACAGCGTTGGCGGATCTCGCCCAAGAACGCCTCGACTTAATGGGTGGAAAACTCGGAGTGGCAGCCGAAAACCTTTATACCGACTGGGAGCAGATGCTCGCCAACGAAAAACTGGACTTAGTCCATATCTGCACTCCGCACCATCTGCATGAGCCCCAAGCGATCGCTGCGATGGAGGCAGGTGCCCATGTATTTCTCGAAAAACCGATTGCCACCCGTCTAGAAGAGGTCGATAGGATGATCGCTGCGTCCGAACGCACTGGTCGCAAGATGACGGTTGGGCATAATCAGCTCTTTTCAGCGGCGCATCGGGCGGCGATGGAACAGATACAGGCCGGCGCGATCGGCTCCGTGTTCCTAGTGAGGACCGAGGGCCTTGGTGGATCCCATGTGGTAGGCAGAGGCATCTCTCAGCAGTGGCGCACCCAAGCCGAAGCCGGGGGCGGAGGTCCCCTAATCGATAACGGCTATCACCAAGTCTACACTGCCCTTAACTACGTCGGTTCGCCGGCAGTCCGTGTCTACGCACGGATTGGTCGCTATGTGCAAGATATCGAAGTGGAAGACACAGCACTCGTTCTGATTGAGCACGCCAACGGCGCGACCACCTCACTACAGGTGGGCTGGTCCGCTTTGGCGGGGGGAACAAGTGTGAATGAAATCATAGGCACTGAAGGACAGATCCGATTTGGTGGGGGCGAGTCACCGGTGTCAGTATGGCGTAAAGAAACCGGGGAATGGATCCACCCACCGGTAGATACAGAGGGACCGGACGAGCTTGGCTTGCCGGTGGCGGTGCGACGCTTCGTGGAAGCGATCGAAAACGATGGAGAGGTCCCGGTCTCTGCCGCTGAAGGCCGCCATGTCTTGGCTATCGTCTTGGGAGCGTATCAATCCGGTCAGAGTGGAGAAGTTGTGGAGGTGGACAAACCATGAATGAAAAGCCGTTTGAACTAAATTATATACTCGCTTCGTGCATGTACGGCACACTACCATTGGCTGAGATCGTCCCCGAAGTAAAGAAGATCAGGGCAGCGCATATCGATATCTGGCCCCGCGTCCACGGGGACCAGCGGGAACAGGTCGAGTCCATGGGGAATGACGCTTTTGCGGAGTTACTCGCAACCCACGGGGTGGGGTTAGGTATATCGACCCGTTTCGATCTGGGCCCCTTCGGCTTGGAGGAGGAGATGGGGTTTGCCCGTGATTTTGGGGCTGCCCTCATCGTGACCGGCAGCCAAGGTCCCAAGGATTTTACGGGCGAGGAGTTACGCGCAGCGGTCGCCGATTTTGCTGAAGGGTTGAAGCCCCATATCGCCGCCGCCGGGAAGCACGGCATCACCATCGGTATCGAGAACCACAGCAGCGCGCTGATCGAATCGCCCGACTCAATGAGGTGGCTAATCGAGTTCACCGATTCTCCGCACCTCGGCATCGCCTTGGCACCCTACCACCTCCCTGACGATGCTCAACTGGTAGCACAACTGATTGAGGATCTGGGACAGGGGTTAGCCCTATTCTATGCGTGGCAACACGGTATGGGCTGCCACGAAAAACTACCCAAGGAACAGGAACTGATGCAGATGCCCGGACGGGGCAGCTTAGATTTTGGGCAGATACTATCCGCTTTAAAAAAAATTGACTATACTGGCTGGACGGAAATCTTTATGCATCCCGTTCCACGAGGGATCCCCATTCTGGACACGGCAGCGGACGTAACCGATGAGATTAACCGCGCCCGACACTACCTAGACCAACTCGCCCTAAGCGTGTAGCACAACCTATGTTGTTACTGACATCTTACACACCAACACCGAGCGTGAAACGTGATTCGTGAAATGTGAAAACAACTGGTGCATCGGCTCACCTCTACATGAGTGAACCAATGAACCAATAAACGAATGAATCAAGCGAGGTTGTCATGAAAACCAAAATTCTAGGACGCACAGGACTTGAGGTCACTATCATTGGACTTGGAACCATATACATCGGCAGCCAGCCGTCGGGGCCATCAGGGGGCTTAGATGAAGAGATGGGGGCACAGGCGGTTGAAGCCGCGATTGAGGCGGGATGCACACTAATTGACACCGCCCCACTCTATGGGGGGACAACTGTTGAGAAGATTGTCGGCAACGCGCTCAGAAACCGACCAGACCTTGCCGCTAAATGCACCGTCGTCACCAAAACGGGTGCCTACCGGGAGGGGAAAGACCACACCTTTGATGGCACCTTACGCAGCGTAGAGGCTAGCCTTGAACGGCTTGGACTCGAACAGCTTGATCTGGTCTATATCCACGATGCGATGGGTGTGCCGATGGAAGACGTGATGAGCAATAATGGCGCCCTGGGGGCATTGCGGAAACTCCAGAACGAAGGGATTGTGCGATTCATCGGCTCTGCCTCCAATGATCCACCGACCAACACCCCCTACATCGAAACCGGCGAATTTGACGCTGCCGTTGTCCCCGATGCGTGGAGTTTGCTGAACCAAGAAGCCGCTGAACGCATCCTGCCTGCCGCCGAAAAATATAATATCGGGATTTCATGTGCGACACCGCTTGAGGTGGGAGTTCTAGCGACGGGACCGATACCGGGGAGGGATTACGGAAGACGACAATTCAGTCAAGAGTGCCTCGATCATGTCGCCAAGATTCAACGGCTCTGCCAAGACTACGAAATCCCGCTCCTCGCCGCAGCATTGCAGTGGTGTACCCGCCATCCGCAGGTGACAACAGCGATTCCAGGGGCGCGGACCCCCGAAGAAGCCGTAGAAAATGTGAAAGCCGCTGAGTTAGAAATTCCAGAAGCTTTCTGGGATGATCTTGCGCCACTCGTTCAGCATTGGGAGAAAGGGGTTCACCGGTAGAGTGCAAAGAGAAACCGTAGGGGCGGGGTTACCCCGCCCGTACTTAGCAAAAACTCGGTTTCTGGTTATACGCCTGCTTAACATGAACTCTCAAAAATATAGGGGACTCCTGAATTTTCCTTACGCTTCTCTGCGTCCTCTGCGTCTCTGCGGTCAATTTCAGTCCGTTATACGTGCATCCAACTCCTCCAAATTGAAGCGCACACTGACGACGGAATGCTCTTCGCCCGGCTTGTGAATGAGGTAGGTGGTAGCGACGAATGTGCCGTCCGGCAGCACCTCCAAACCGGCATAGCCACAGTCCCCGTATTCTTCAGGCGGAAAGTTGCCCTGATGCCGTAGTAACAGCACCCGATACTCTCCGTCTCGACCATTGACAAGATCGTCGTAAGTGCCGACCCACGCAACAAAATTGAATTTCGTTAAACTAGCGAGTGCGGTGTCTCGGAAAACAATCACCAACCGACCATCGGGCGCGTAAGCGAGGTTGTGCCGATCTCCGGTGACACCCGCAGCCCCTTCCTTGCATTCCGACCACGTCTGACCTTCGTCGTCGCTGGTGATGAACATCGCGTTGTATGCCCGCGACTGCTCACGCATCACCGCCGCGATCTGCTTTCCGTCCGGTGAACGGATAACGCCCGGTTCGTCCGGTAGCGCGTCCTCGTGCTGGGCGATTAGCTGCTGTGTCTCCCACGTCAACCCACCGTCAGCGGTGACACTCTGCATGATAACATGGTCACCGCGGCTTCTGGTTCCGTGGTCAACGTATATCGCAAGATACCGCCCGTCCGAGATCGGTATGACACGGTTCGGAACAACGATGCAATGCAATCCATTCGGTTCAAACGGTGTCCACGTCTCCCCATTATCGACTGAAACAGACTGTCGCATATCACCGTTGCCCTCCAGAACAATCAAGCGTTCTACCCCGTCTGGTCCAACGAGACGATGAATGCAAGGGCAGTTTTTTGCAGTCACCCAATTTTCAGGCACAGGCAGGCGATCACTCCAAGTCAGACCGCCATCCGTGCTCTTTTTCAGCAAGCAAGCAGGACCGCCATGTCCCATCGGATAGGTGCAGAACATCGTTCGATTGTCCAGCATCAGCACCGTGTCCGGATGACCGAGATATTGACCCGCCTGTTTGTCCACAACAACCTGCCGATGGTCTTCCTCAGATATGTCAATCGTCGGAACGGAGATGTCAATCGGTTTCGTCCGACTCCAGTCTAGCGGAATGGTTTCCCCTCGAACATTAAAATCGTGTATCCGCAACGTCCCCTCGTATGAGCAGAATCCAACCCGTGTAAGTTCGCCGCCAAACAGGAAATGCTTCACCGCCGTCCCATCAACGATAATCACAACCCGCGTTCCCTTACGCACGATCTCAAAGTTAAACGGCACGCCCGGCGTAATCCAGTCGGAAGAGAATGCCATCTGCTGATGACCGAGCACTTCACGGGGCCAGAAAACGTAGCTCAAACGCTGAAAACCGCTGATGCCAATATTATTCGTGCCAACCACAAAGTTCGGTTTATCGTTCTCGCTGCAGATAGAGAGCTTGGCTCTGAGATGAAAATCGTTACGACCGATCCCGCAGCCCGCGTATAGCAAGGATTTTTTGCCATAAATCTCAATGTATCCCGTTTCAAACTCCCAGCCGAGCCCAATTTCCCGGATGTTCTTAGGAACGCCATTCTCAACGAAGATCGTTCGGGGGTTCGCCTCGTCGTCGGTCGCCCCAAAAGTTGATCCGATGAGGGAGGCACCAGTCATATACATACCGCTCTACTCCTATCAGGTTTTAGTTCATTGGTTCATTTGTTCATTAATTCGGAAACCCGTAATGAATCAATGAACTCACAGCCCTATCGGGGTGATACGTGTATCAAAACCCACCACCTTCGTAGGTCGGGCATCCCCGATAAATCGGGATCCAAAGCGCCTTGCCCGGCATATAGCCCCAGAGGGGCGACATGTTTATAGAATATCAGTACCCCAAATCTCCTAAAGCCCCAGCGTGATAATATATCTGAGGGGTGCTCCGCGTATCAGGAGAAGGATTTCCTCCTCACAGTAAGAGAGCCCGGCTATAGACATGTCGCTCCGCTGAAGCTGAATGAATCAACGAACCATTTCCTGTGTCGTTTCGAGTCTCTCCTGATTATCGGGATTCTTCCACGAAGCGAAATGCTCGGACACGGCATTAGCGTTGCCGGAACCGATTTGTTGGGATTTTCACAGATCATCGATTCTATCCAGAAAATCCGCGATTCAGATAATAATATAGCACGAAAACCGTAAACTGCTTCGTCATTGTTTCGATCTCTGTCAATGGCTACTGGGCTGATTTCCGGTGGGGCATTCAGCTCGCAACATGCACTTCTCACATTGGGGTGTTTTCTGGCAGATCCGTGCGCCGTGACGTACAATCAAGGCGTGATATTGATTGAACAACTGGTAGTCGTGAGGGAGGTTTTCCATGAAAACCCCTCGGAGCCTGCCGTAATGAAACTTGCCGCTGAACCACCCCAACCGTTCCAATAAACGGTAGGTGTAGGTATCAACGACGAAACTCGGCTTTTTAGCAGCGTAAAGCAGAATCGAGTCGGCTGTCTCCTCACCGATACCATAAATCGAAAGCAGTTCTTCCCTGAGTGCTGGCAGCTCCTGTGCAAATAGTGAGTCTAGCTGATTGTTGTGGTGTTCTCCTAGATGTGTCAGAAATGCCCGGACTTTCTTCGCTTTAGCGCGATAGTATCCCGACGGAAGGATGAGCGTTTCTAATTCGTCTTGGGACAGGTTGCTCATCCCCTCCGGATTCAGTAGGTTTGCGGCTTTCAGGTTGTCAATCGCCTTGGAGGCATTTCTCCAAGCGGTCGCTTGACCCAAGATTGCACCAATAATAATCTCAAAGGGAGTTTCAGCGGGCCACCAATGTAGTTCGCCGTATTCGGCATAGAGGTCATCGTATAGTTTCAGGAGTTTTTTACGCATTATACCTCGCTCTGTGTTTTTATGTCTTCAAACAGCAATTCTCGTTGTATCCAAGAGATTATATCTTCAAGTCCTTCCGATTTTCGCAGATTCGTGAACACGGCAGGCTTTTCGCCGCGCATCCGCTTGGTATCCCGTGCCATGACGGTGAGATCTGCACCGACATATTCCGCCAGATCTATCTTGTTGATAATTAGTAGATCGGAGCGCGTAATTCCCGGACCGCCTTTTCGCGGAATCTTATCCCCACCGGCGACATCAATCACATAGATCGCGGCATCGACCAACTCAGGACTGAAGAAGGCGGCGAGGTTGTCTCCACCGCTCTCAAGAAATAGAATATCCAGGTTGGGAAATTCCGTTATTATCTGTTCGGCCGCTTCAAGGTTGGCAGAGATATCCTCGCGGATAGCGGTATGGGGGCATCCGCCGGTTTCGACACCGAGGATCCGTTCTTGTGGCAACGCCTCAAGACGTGTGAGTATCTCGGCATCTTCCCGCGTGAAGATGTCATTCGTGATTGCGGCCAATTCGTAGGTGTCCCGCATCCTTTTGCATAACTTTTCGATCAGCGCGGTTTTGCCTGATCCGACGGGACCGCCGATGCCGATTTTTAACGGTTTCATGAAGCGCTGTCCTTTTAGATTCAGTTTTCCAAAACAGGGCAGCCACAAGGGCTGTCCCTAAATTGGTCTGCCCTGAGTTAGGAGATAAATAGCCTTGAATATAGCCTTTCGTGCTGCATACCGCGAATATCAAGCCCCGGTGTAAAACCGCCTAAATCGTCCATGCCTGCTCCCTCAGCAAACCGGGCAATGTCGATGAGGTCGGGGCGAATGCTTTGGATTATCCGTTGTCCATCTGTCGGCTTCAGTGGAATCAATCGCACCGCAGCGGAAACCTGCCCGACAATGTGGGCGTGCAGATAACCGAGTACCGCTGAGAATAGGTCAATCTTTGCTGCGGACGCGACCAAGCCGTAAGTGATTGCGTGGTGCCCGGCGCATCTGCCCGATTGAACCCCGTTGGCATATTTATCTAGCATCTCATTTCGTTCCAAGATCGCAGCGTTTCGGAGAAATTGCTTGCCGATTTTGATGCTGCCCTCTCGTGATTCACGGGCAATTTTCATCGCAGTGAGCCGGGTATCGAGGTCAACAACCCCCTCGATCCCGGCTGCCTTATAGGTCAGCCCGATAGCAACCGCATCACCGTTTCGGACACCGTGATGGAGCGTTGACCGGAGGAACGCCTCAAACGTCTCAGGGTCGTTGACAAGCTCACGCTGCACGTAGGTTTCCAGACCAAAGGAGTGGGCGAATGCACCTGTGGGGAAGAAACTGTCGGTGAGCTGCAAGAGCGTCAATAGGGGTTTGCCCGTTGGGGCGGTATCAGTGGACATGGGCATGGGACTGTGATTGCTGGGGGACACCTGTGAATATCCGTTCCTCAACGGTATAGGCGAATCCGAGCCGGGTTAATTGTTTTTCGAGAACAGGTTCGTAAGGAACAAGAATCACGCCATCATCGAATCCGATTGGGCGATGCAGGTTCCCGATCTGGTAGCAGATGAGACCAAAAGCCTCACGTTTCTCAGGACGAAGGGCAAACACCTTCTCTGGCTTTCCCTCGACGACGATTTCAACGTCTGCGTCCCGATACAAAACGTCGCTGGGGGACAAGCGGGTGCCGGTCGGCAGCGCAAGTCCAATCTCTCGTCCGGCTTCCGTTCTGAGTCGCTGACGGCATTTTTGGCGTGTCTCCCAATCGAGGCTTACTATATCGCGCTCGGAGGGAGGCAGCCCTTTTTGTGTTGTGACAATTTTTTCGACGATAATCATCGTTTACATTCTGTATATAGAAACTCGCAATGGCTAGCACGGAAACGGTTTGTTCAAATCAGTGTGGCTTTGAATGGTCGTTTACCCATTGAACAAATTTTTCACGGGATAACGTTCCATCTGCTAGAGCTAATATCGTTCGTTCAGCCACATCAACGGTGGCATCAAGTTCCCAATTATTGAGAACTAAAAAGGTCTCCATTGCAGCGTGGCCAACACGTTTGTTACCATCTACAAATGGGTGATTCGTGACCAACGAAAAACAGAGCGCAGCTGCCTTTTCTTGAATTGTTTGATATAAATCTATACCCCCAAAAGTCATGTGGGGTTGAGCAACCGCGGATTGTAAAGCCCCCAAATCCCTTATTCCTGCAATTCCACCAGATTGATCAAGTACGTATTCATGGAGCCGAATCACTTCGGACAGCGATAGAGCGCGCATTAGCTTAACCGTTTATATAATTCTTCGTTTTTTTCCAATACATAGCGAGCCGCTTGACTAAAATCTTCTGCTTGGCGCAGGAGAAAATCATCAATCGCAGCGCGCACCAACTCTTGAGGGGGAATCGATAAAGATTTTGCAAGCTGCTGGAATTGTTCAGCTTGTTTATTACTCAGGTCAATTGTCATTTGCATGAGTTTGTACCTCCTAATGAAAAGATTTAGAGTCAAATCTCAACAGTAGGTCAAGATTCATATCTCGACAAAACATCCGGACTATCGCGTTATGTTCTAGGTATCGTCGATTTTGGAAAATCGACCTACAGAAGCCTTCGGCCAGTTGGGTTTCACTCAATCTGTCTATAAGCGGAGGTTGTTAAAAGCAGAACCTCCATTGTCGTTGATAGGAATTCGCATTTAGCCGTTCAACCCAACCTACGCAACTATAATAATGTCTTGAATGATGAGCATTGTATATCTTCTCTATGGTAGTCGTAGGGTTTATAGAGATTCTATAATCAGACTATCGATCTCGAAGCCTTTCTCTTCGTCAACGGTGTACTCCTCATAATCAATTGACGCACTTACTGGATAGCCTAATTCAGAGTGATAGTCAACTGAAATGCTGTGTGCATTTTTATCAATTGCCTCTTGCAGGAGATCAAAAAGTTTATCAACTGTCTGGTACCTCCAGAGACCTATCATGGTAAATGGAACATCATCTGCTACAAAATCGACATCAACAATCCTGTTTTCACGCACGGAGATGTTAACTGGCTCCACAAATTCCTCTGAGCAATAACACTTCCATCGGAAATTAAATTGATAATTAGACACCACCGCCGATGCCCACTTTTTCCGATTCTGATTCAGTTCCGACTGAATATCATTCAGTCTGTCATCGCCCTTCAGTATACAGCCAAGCAGCAGGGAGAGTGTAGCGCATAGTAAGATTATGCGATATGGGATCGGATTATTTGTGTTGTTAGACACCGCCTTCGAGAGGGAAGGACTGCGCCCACCTCCAGTGTCCGCTTGAGTTTTCATATAATTCGACAACATTGCAAAGCGCATGGATTGGTCCTAACTCCTTCATTATTCCCAAGAGCTCCACCTCTGCAACATCTGAGAACTCTGCACTTCTGTTCGCAACCGTCAGGTGTGGAACGATCTCGGTGAATTTGCCTCCGTAAGGTGGATATTCAGGGAATTCACGCACAATCGCCTTGGTCAGCGAAATGAACGGTTCATCGGGTTCAGGTACGAGATAGAGGGATTCGGGAAATCGACCAACCTGCTCAAGCCTGAACTCAAAGGGTTGAAAACGCTGAAATGTTTCGGTGGCTTTAGCGAGATCGCTGTCCGTGAGCAGATTGGGGGATATGAACGGGAAAAGTACCGTGATGTGAGCGGGCACCCCCACTGCAGCAGTTGGATCATACCGTTCACGCAGGTCTTTTACCCAAGGTTCTGCTTCTGGAACAGTGACTCCGAGTGTTGATTGTGGCATATTGTTAGACATTAAATAGTATTTTCTCTATATTTCCGTAGCACCTATTTCTAAAATCACGGGACATTAATCTGAAAATCACTGCATCGCGTAATCGACTGTCACCACAGAAGCAATCTTCTTGGAAATGGACGAGACATCATCACGGCTTCTCTCGGAAACACTGCTGGAATCTGCAGAACGCACACTGAATACCCCCTGACGCGCTGCGCGGAGTGATCCCAGTTTTACCCCACTGCCTTCAGCGAGTGTCTGCGCTCGCATCCGTGCGTCTTTTGTTGCTGCCACCAGTAACTCGCTTTTCAACTCGTTCACTTGCGTGTAATAATAGCGAGGCATTCCCGCCTGTAATTCTATGCCTTTTCCCAGCAGATCCGCAACCGCCGTCGATATTTCGGATACCCTCTGCACATCTCTCGATTTGACCTCGATTCCTTGCGAGAGTTCAAATGTCTCCGTCTTGCTTGTTTTGTGTCCCTTCTCCGTTAATTTCTTGTGCTCATCCACATCAACTGAGAGAATTTTTATCTGTTGGGCTTCTACACCACTCTCCTCTAGAAAATCTAACACCTTCTCGCGATGTCTAGCAAGATCCGAATATGCGTCTTCCATATCCCTATCCCTTGCTTTGACCGTCATGTTCCATATCGCCAAGTCCGATTCGACTTGGGTCTCGGCATATCCCCTAACCTTGATAATCTGGTGAGACATCCGTATATCCCGCATCGCATCTGTAACGAGATACGTCGAAATAACCAGACCGAGCGCGAGCAAGAAACCAAATGGTATAATTGCTTTTGCGTTGTTCACGTTCAAATCCCTCCTCATTCTAAATTGATAAAGCCACAACACCCGACATCGACTTCAGTAACGAGTTAAATGAAATACTGTTCCCTTTTGGGATTGGGAAATCTGCCCTCATCCCAGTCGATAAGGTCATAGAACGTCTGCACCGCGGGATCGTCGCACCCGGAGTAGATGGTTTGCAAAGCCTCTTCAAACTTTAGACGCGCACGTGGTCCCTTAGTGCCGAGCGTCACGCCGAAATTGTTCCAATCACGGATCATCTCTGATGTTGCCTCCTCCAATCCCAGAAACCACTGCTCAAGTTCCTCATCGGTCAAACCTTCGCACACATTGTCGACAAGTTCATCGGAATCTATGCCGAAGAAGTACAGGAACAATCCATCCGTTGCGCTGGGATTACACAGATACTCCTGATACTCCTCGCTCAAAGTGCCTTCTTGATCCCGCCGAATTTTGTCAACAATTCTTGCGAACCATGTGCAGCCAGCGAGCTGATCATAGGGACTGCGGATATTCATTGGTCTTCTCCATCTCCTACGAAGCAGGTTCAGTCCTTCAATGAATCGGACGAGCACATCACCAAAACACTACGTTGCTTTAGTTCGTTAGTCCGGCACAGCAAACCGATCAGGCGAAAGGTACAGGCGGGTCGCTTTGTGAAATCGAATCCCTTCAAACGCATCCCGTCTGTGGAGGAAGTGCGCGTTATCGTAAATGAGCATATCTCCCATGCGCCAGTTGTGCCGGTAGATGTGCTCGGGTCGAAATTGATACGAAAGTAGCTCTTCTTTAAGGGCACGCCCTTCTGCATCGTCCATCCCCTCAAAGCCTCGTGCGCCGGGACCGACGTAGAGGGTTTTGACCCCGCTCTTAGGATTTACAAGGACAGCAGGGTGAGTGACCTCGATATCTGGGACACCGTGCGATGCCCCCGGACTGTATCGCACCTTCATATTTTCGAGGCGATTTTTGAGTTCAGGCGGCAGGGATTCGTATCCCAGCCGAGTGCTAGTGAAGCTGGTGCTCCCACCGGATTCTGGAGCAATAACACAGAACAGGGTGGACAGGGTGGCGGGATTTTTCCGATACGCCTGATCGGAGTGCCAGCCGCCATCCGTATTCTCAACAAAGTTTCCTCTGATGAGCGTTCCGTCCAGACTATTGATATTGGCAAGGTAGACGATTGATTTGAAACCGGGGCTGTGGTTGTCTTTGGCGGCAGGCGGTTCTTCGACTGGACCGAGTGCCGCACTCAGTCGATAGATGTCTTCGTCGTGCAGGGACTGGCGGCGAAATAGCAGAAGCGTGTGCTTGTGGACAGCCGAGAGAATGGCTTCCGCCATATCTCCGTCAACCTGTGTCAAATCTACGTCGAGGATTTCGGCACCGAAGTTTTCTGATAACGGTCTGGTTTGAAATTTCATAGGATTTCACCGCTACTCACTGAACCTCCTTAACCAGTTTCGGTGGGGTAACCATCTCGCTTCCACCAGTCCAAACCTCCCATAAGTTCTTTCACACGAAATCCTAACCGTGCCATATTCAATGCGCCCTTCGTCGACGCATTGCAGCCGATGCCGTCGCAGTATGTCACATACAGTGGGTCTCGATCCAGATTCGCTGTTGAATCCTCGTTCATGGTTCGATGTGGGAAATTGATTGCCCCCGGAATATGTCCTTCCGCGAATGCTTTGGGGGATCGCGCATCAATTACGACAACTCGCTCGTCATTCTGCATCGCTTCATTGAGGTCCCAAGAGTCCGTTTCGTACCGCAATTTGTCTCTGTAATGCTGAATGTGATCTTTCACTTTTTATCCTTCGTTGTTTAACATATAATGATGGGGCAACGTTCTCACCTGCTGATAATTATAGTATCAGAGCGGGGGTCAGTCAAGTATATACTTCCCTGCTTTACAGGGATTTACTTCATAGCATAAAGCAAATTACCGCGAAATTCTCCGTTTTCTCCGTGAATATGGAGAATAACGCGTGATGTGTGAAACGTGATTCGCAGGTTAAGAAACCTATGCTACTCGGTTCTCCGTGGAATTGGGGTTACGGTATACGGAGTATGCCTACTACTAGCAACTTGTGTTATTCTATAAGCCACGCTGCGATATCTACCTCTGATACTGCTTCCGTCTCCACCCGCAACCGATCTGTGGCATCAACGGCACGATACACATCCGCAATCCAATCAGTCTGAAAGGTGTTGCTAGTATTGTGGATAAGTAGATGACGTGGTGCAACAAGTGTCCCCGCTGTGCGAAAATCGCCGACACGCCGAATGCTCGGAATGGGAATGGAGTGGAGGTACGCTGCATCGTTATCGCTGTCGAACTGGTTCGCATCGACAACGGTACGGGCAACATCAGTAAATCCGGCGGCGAGGAGGCACCACAAACCCGCTTCCCCAAGCCCAATCAGGTTCAACCTTGACACTGCTATTTGAGATTTCAGATATGTTAATGCAGTCACAATGTCCTGAACTCGGAGGGCGGCATCGGTGCGGTTGTAGGTGGTGAAGAATCTGTCACTCGTATCCCGTATCGTTTTTCCATCATCGGAACTACGTGCACCGGTCAGAAACAGATCTACGCCCAAGACCGCTTCTCCCGTGGCGAGGAGGTCGCTCACCAAGCGTGTCGGCTCACCTGTCTCCGGGTTGATTGAACCCATCGCCCCTTGGGGATGGACAATCAGTGTCGCTGAACCGTTCCTAGCCTCTGCTTTGGGTGTCAAGAACAGTGCGGGGAGTAGATCGTTGCTACCAATCACAAAGGGTTGCGCGGTGAAATCGCCCTCTTCAATGGGGTTCGGGCGGGTCGAGTCGGGGATAGAGATTGCGAGCGAACGCCGGAGCGCGGCTCCCATCTCCTCGTGGAATTGCTCAAGTGATGCTGCGTCGGTTGGTTTACGTGCCGTGAGCTGCTCTTCGGCACTTTCGATCCGTGAGCGGGTGAGTCCTTCTGCGTCGAGCGTGCCCTCGGGCAGTCCTCGGTTATGAAAGACTAGCAAAGCTTCGTCCCTTTCCACTTCAAAGGGCACCTCTTTGAATTTTGTTGCATCTTCTTCGCCCAGAAACCATTTGCCGAACCAAGCGTAGACCGCCTCACGACTGTCTTTGTTGTAGTTATGGTCTGCGTCGATCTGTACCTCGTGTACCTTATTCTCTGCATCGAAGTGAGAATAGATGCTGCGAATCGCCGGATACTCGATCTCGGGTGTATCCTTCGTCCAATCCCCCGTCGCGGAAACGAGTAATAGGGGTTTTGGTGCCATCAGGGCACCGATTTCGATGTTGCTGATGTCCAGTCGCAGGTTTGGTGCGTTTTCACAGAGACAACCGCCCTGCATGTGTGCGGAGATCATGTTGACCGGGGCGGACACTTTGATCCGATCATCGACTGCCGTGAGCATGAACGTCTGTGTTCCCCCGCCCGATGCCCCGGTGCAGCCAATTCGATTGTTGTCCACATCGGGTAGTGTCTCTAGAAAATCAACGGCTCGGATTGCGTTCCACAACTGAAGCGCCATCAGGCTCAATCCCCAGAGCGCTTCGCGTTCCCCACCGTATGCGTGGTCGATCTGCTCGCCACTGTCAACACGTCCGACCATGTCATACGAGAAGATAACGTAGCCCTGCTTAGCAAAGTTGATACAACGACCGGGCACTGAACCGGCTTCGCTGTTCTCCAACCGTCCTCTACCCCAGTGACCGTGGGGACTGACAATCCCCGGAAACGGTCCTTTCTCCCCTTTCGGACGGTAGAGGTTTCCGGTCGTAAAAAAACCGGGATAGGCTTCAAAGTAGACCTTTTCGACGCGGTAATCTTCGCGTTCAACCCGCCCGAAGACATGGGCATTCAACGGCGTTTTTTCGGGCATCGGGGTCAATCCATTGCTGACCAAGATATGTTCCCGAAGTTCTGCCGCTTTCGCTATCCATTCGGCTTTGGTATAGCCGGGAAATGTGTAAAGTGTATGGACATTTCGGGTTTGACGGGCTCGCGTATCGGTCACCGTCTGGGAGAGTTCGGTGAATAGATTGGCAAGTTGATCGGTGTTTGGCATTTTTTTCTCCATAAAGATTGATTTTATGAATCAGTAGAACATAGGGCAACCACAAGAGTTGCCCCTACAAAATAAAACCAAATGTAGCTCCCCTGCTGTAGGTCGATTTTCCAAAATCGACATCGGAGCGTCGAGATATGAATCTCGACCTACAGGGTAACGGATTGGAAGATAATTCAAGGACTAGCCAAATTGGTGACAACAAAACATCAATACGTCCCATCAATTTGAGCGATGGCGTAAGGGAGCATGTTGAGTTCAAAGGTGTCATTGGTGGTTTGTACAAGTTCACCCCTTTCCGCACGGAAGGTTTCGGGCGATGCCATTGCATCGTGTGCGTTGGTCTGGTTCAAGTGGCGAACCCGGACAACCTCCGCCAAGTTTTGCACAATGACCTGTTGCGGTTCAGGGGTTAAATTCGCAAGCAGGGTCCGTGTTTTGCCGTTCTTGCGAAGGGCAACCCCTTCGACTTTTAACGGATCACTCGATTTTGAGACGAAGACCTCTCCCCCGGCAAATTCGCCCACGTCAGCGAGAACGTGATAGAGCGGAAAGACTGCGCCGGGGAGGGAACGGAATTTCTCCGGAAGCGGCGAACCGGTCGCGGTTTCCATCACGCCGCGCCACCCGGTTGTTTCGTAGTAGGTTACACTCGATGCGCTGCTTTCGGAGAGATACTTGATGCTGCCGAGCGTCCAGCCCGCCCCAAATAGCGACATCTGTCGTATGTCAACTTGTGCCGGCAGCTCGCCCGGCGCGGGTTCAGGTTCAGGTCCGGTGGCGTTGGGATTGAAACGTGCCAAGAGTGTAACGGGTGTCACGGCGATGGGCAATCCGTCCGTGAATTGCCGGGTGCTTTCAACGGTTACCGCTTGTGCTTCGAGTGTCTCTTTCAGTGAAGAGTTGTCAAAGGCGTGCACCTGTGGATTGATTGAATAGCAGACGAGGTCTAGCGCGTCCACCGGGGGACGGCCACGATTCAGGTCGGTAAAATAGGCATTGGTGCCAGCCCCAATTTTTGCGTCGGTGAGGTAACGGCGTGCGAGGTCAACCCATTGGGCGGATGTGGAAGCCTCTGTTTTGTGGAAGATGAGGTAGGTTTTAATCGGTGGCTGGACTCGCTCGACTGCTGTGGCAAATGCTTGTAATTCTTCCGTTGCTGCATCGGTCAGGAACAGGGCTAGCTCCAGAGGTATTCCTAACGCTTGTGCTTCGTCCGTCGCTCGGCGGAGTGTGGATTCATAATCGGGTTGCGTCAGGTCAATATCCACGCGTAGATGTGAAGGGTTGAGCAACTTGAGCCGTTCTAATTCCCCTACGTTGAGTGGCTCCCCGTGAGAGGCAACGCCTAATCCTATACGGGGAAGTGGTCGAGGATCAGCAGAGGAGATCTGCAAGGTGAGCGGTTGCGTCGTTGCGTCCGGCTTCTCGCGCCTTGATTCACGCTGCGTTTTAAGGGTTAAGCTAATCCGCTGGGAGATTTTCGTGCCGGCGGGGACTTCCACCGGAAAGGGTTGGCTTAACGGTGTGCCGTAGGTCTTGTAGGAAGCATCGGTCCAGTTGCGTTGATCCTCCATTTCAAAAATCTCGCCCTCAAATCGCACCTCCGCCTCAACGCCAGCGGTGACTTCGTAGCTGACCGCTCGCATATTGTTGAACGGTGCGACCGGCTTAATCTCGCCATTGATTAGATGCTGAGGGGCAATGGAGATAGGATAGACACTCTCTTCGACTGTCCCATCTACCTTCTCAATACGGCAAGGGACATCCGCACAGCCCATCGGGTGCAACACGCAGAAGCCGATGCGATTCCGACGGAAGGTTGATCGTGCTTCCCCGTCCATTGAGAAGGTGATAGTCCCATCTGCACTCCCTGTGATTGTCCCACCCCAGAAGAAGTTGACCGCCCCGTGTTTGTTCTCCACATCGTAGGTGATGCGAAATGCGTCGTCCTCCCGCTCGATCTGGACGTTTGAGAGTTGCGGGAGTATGGTGTCCCAATTGTGATCACGGATAGCGACATAGACCCGGCGGAGAATCTCGTGGTCGCCGAAGCGAATATAGCGTAGGTCCCCTGCTTCAAAGATCATGGATAAGGGACCTGCCCGGAGTTGCGTTTGTTCCGGCAACGATTCATCTTTTCCGTAATATAACACTCTCACTGGTAGTTGGCTCATATATATAATTTCTTTCCGATTAACAGTATTTTGTCGAGATGTGAATCTCGACCTACGGGGTCGCTTGACTGCGTGGCAGTGGGGTGTCGAGATGTCAATCTCGACCTACAGGGTCTTTTGACTCATGATCCGTATCGGCGCAATTTTTCTTGGAAGCGTGGGTTGTCCAGTGCATCGCGGTTGACTACGTTATTTGGAATCTGTCCGGCTGCGACAGCCAAGATGCTTTCGCACGCGCTTCGTCCGTTGCTGAGGAAACATTCGTCCGTCCAGCAGATGCCGTGTGGTGTGACGATAACATTATCCAGCGTCAAGATGGGATCGTTGGGATCCACCGGCTCCTGCTCAAACACGTCAAGTGCTGCTCCCTGAATGCGCTGCTCTTGTAGTGCGATGGTGAGCGCAGCCTGATCGACGATGGGACCGCGGGCGGCGTTGATTAGATAGGCGGTCTCTTTCATCAGCGCGAGCCGTTCTGCGTTAATCAGGTGGTGCGTCTCTGGGGTCAGGGCGCAACAGATGGAGACGAAGTCGGATGTGCGGAGCAGGGTTTCCAGATCAACTAATTCCACCCCCGCAGCCTGTGCCTGCTCCGGCGATGCGTAGGGATCGTATGCCAGATGACGCATCTCAAATGGCTGGGCGAGTTTGAATACTTCGCGCCCGATATTGCCCAGCCCGACTAAGCCGAGCGTTCGTCCGGCGATCCCCATCCCCATATAGTCCAATTTCTCGTCCCAGCGTCCATCGCGGGTGAGGCGGTCTTTGATCAGCAACTTTTGGCTGAGTGCCAAGATAAAGGTGATGACAGCCGCTGCCACCGGTCGGCGTACACCGTCGGGCGTGATGGTCAGTAGGACACCGTTTTGGGTGCAGGCATCTACGTCCACAGTGTCATATCCGACGCCGAATCGCGCTAAAATTGTCAGGCGGTCAACGCCTTCTAAGGTTTCGGGAGTTATTGATGGTCCCAGTACCAGCAGGGCATCATAATCTTGTACCTGATCCCGGCGCAACGGCGATCTGTTTTCCGCTAAGATGTCCCACGCCACCCCCGCTGCGTCGTCCAGCATACTCAAACCAATGTCGCCGAATCCGATTGTCCCGTCTGGTGCGAGGATGTCGCGGGTGAGTCCCACGCGAAATGTTTGGCTCATAGAATCTTCCCTTTCTTATTAGTTCATTGGTTCATTAGTTCATTAGTGTGCCAGCACTTTTGGTTGACAACTCCTGAGAATGTAGCATAAAATTAAGATGTGGTTTGATAGAGAGGGCAACCACAAGTTGAGCATAGCGAGATCCCGATTTATCGGGGGGTTGCCCCTACTTTTCAAAGGAGGTATGCAGAGATGTCAGAAACGCCCAGTTTTGAACAGTTCAAGGAAACTTTTGATGCATATTTTGCAAAATGGTGGAAAGCTGCTACTATTTTAATGCTGCTCGTTTATCTAGTCGCTTTTGGTCTCTACACGCTCGCAATTGGCGACAAACACCTAGATTTAGCCCTTCCATCGTTTCTCCGTGCGATAGTCACTTTTGAATATTGGTCTTGGATGAATGACACGGTAGTTGATGCAGTTGGTATCGGCTTTATTGCTGTTGGTGCATTGACCCTCGGTGTCGTTTCTATCGGCGCATGTTCCGTCGGTGTGATTGCTATGGGTGCTTTCTCTGTCGGTATCGTCGCGGTCGGTGCGTTTTCTGTCGGTGTCGTTGCGTTTGGCGGCAATTCGTTTGGGATCATCGCTATCGGGGCAGGCACCCGTCATGGGTACGCGGTTGGTCCTAAGGGACGGTTCGACATCGGTAGAGCGGTTGGCGTTATCGCCATCGGTCCCAAAGCCTGCGGTGTCTACACGCTATGTTACGAGGGTAAAGGCACCCATATGTTCTCGCCGGATCGCCAAGATGCAGATGCGGTCGCGTTGTTTACACGGTGGTTGCCGAAGTTTAAGGGGGCATTGTCTCCTGCCTCTTAGGATTGCGCCTGGAGCCCAAACGATTTAAGGCTGCACTCTTGAAATCTTTTCCCCTATGTTACTATAAAATCTTGGATATAACAATCGAAAATTGTAGCGATTAAGTAGAAGGCAAAATAGCAAAAAAGAGACAAGACCCAGGATCAAATGAAAACGGGGATGCAGTTGGATACGGCGATTAACGCGAATTTGGAAATGGTTGGAATTGGAGATAATTCATGAATTTCAGCGACGAAGATATCAAACGCCAAATGCGCCTCGGTAAAGACAGCCGCTGGGAATTCAAGGAGATTGAGTTCGCAGGGGATGTTCCTAGGAGTCCTCGTCGCGGCGATATAGCGGATGAACTCGCTGCATTCGCCAATGCGGATGGCGGTGTGGTGCTGTGTGGTGTGACCGATAGCGGCGCGGTCCAAGGTATGTCGCGCGAGCAGATGGATGCACTGGAACGACTCCTAGTGGAAGGTTGCACTGACATGATTACCCCTCCAATCCGTCCTATCGTCCTTCGCAGAGAAACAGATAAAGGGGTGCCATTCCTGTTGGTTGGAGTGCCGCAAGGTCACACCCAACACGACAGTCCCGGCGGTAGCTACCACCGGATCGGCAGCTCAAAACGCCGGATGACGAGCGATGAGCGGTTGCGTCTGGCACAGCAGCGCGGACAGGCACGATTCCTCTGGTTTGATAAACAGCCGGTTGAGGGAACTGGATTTGGATCTCTCGATGAATCGCTTTGGAAGCCTTTGTTGAGTACCGTGGGAGCTGCCGATCCAGAATCTGCGCTGGAAAGGTTGGGGCTCTTGACGAGTGACGATAATGGGATAACACGCGCCACGGTGGCGGGTGTGCTGTTGTGCTGTCGCTCGCCCGAAGAATGGCTTCCCAACGCTTGCATCACTGCAACTTGTTATCGAGGTAGCGATCGTGCCTCCGGGCAGATAGATAGCCAGACAATTACTGGACCGCTGAACCAACAAATTACTGAAGCGGTTGCCTTTGCGGTCCGCAACATGCGCGTCGGTGCTTATAAGAACCCTGCTCGCACTGACCTACCCCAATACAGTGAAGCTGCCCTGTTTGAAGCGATCGTCAACGCTGTAGTTCATCGCGACTACTTGATTCGTGGTAGCCGAATTCGACTTTCGATGTTCGCAGATCGCCTTGAAATAGACTCTCCCGGTGGGTTACCGAATAACCTGACGATCGACAGTATGGATGTTCGCCAATCAACCCGAAACGAAGCACTTGCCTCAATCTTTGGACGAATACCCGTTGGGAAGATTCAGGGTTCGGGAGATCGCCAATTTTTCATGGAGAGACGTGGGGACGGGGTGCCAATCATCCTTCGTGAAACGGAAGCCTTAAGTGGAAAAATCCCAGAGTACCAGCTCATTGATGATTCAGACCTCGTTCTCACAATTCCTGCCGCTCCCACGGATGCGACACCGGCAGCCACTTCTATAATGTGTCATCACCACGGGCGCCCTGTGCCGGGAGTCGAGTTGTTGGTACTGTTCCCTGATAAGACATGGAAACAAACAACCACTGACGAAAATGGGGTGGCACAAGTCAATCTGCATTCTACACATCTTCCCATGACGGTGTTCGCAGCTGCTACCGACTATGCCGCACATCTTGAGCATGACTGGGTGCCAGCGCAAGGGGAGCTTGCAGTTGAAATGCAAAGCCTGCCTAACGGTGGAGCGGTAATCTTTCCGGAGGCGACCGGCTCTCTTCCGGGCTTGTCGGGACGTTTGAATCCCAAACGTGATGCTCATGATCGGACTTATCTCTATGCCTCCAACATCGCCATTAACGCGGGCAAACAGCAGCCGGTGCATTTCATTCCCGGTGAGGATTTGCGCCTCACCGATGCGGATGGAAGCGAACTGATGGTACGTATTGTCGCAATCATTGGCAGGGCGGCATTGGTGGAGTATCGCCCTTATTCCAAAGGAGATGAGCAATGACGGTGAAAGGAGTCAACGGCTCACTCCCCCTCATAACCCATCTTGTCCCAAACCTCTCGCGCATAGGCGATAGCGTCCTCGCTCGGCGGATTCAACCCGTTGACGCTGGGCGGTGGCTGACCGGGGCCTTCGTGTTCGGGCCAAGGTGACCAGTTATCGTCTTCGTACTCTTTACGGACGGATTCTTGACGGAAATCGGGAATCTCGTAAGGTGCGCCGTTATCCAGACATGACCGCCACGCTTGAATCCCGACCATCGCCATCTCCAATCCACGGTAGACATCGAAATAGGGCCTTTCGTTCTTGCGGATGGCTTCGGCGAAATGGTAGTTTGTGAAGAAATCGCCGCCGCCATGTCCTGCCTGTCGCGCTTTCTCAGCGTGGTGAGGAAAATCGGGTGCGTAAATCTTCTCGCCTTCATCGCCCTCGCGCAGATCCCACGGTTCGTGCAGCACCCGTAGGGAGCCGGGAGCACCAGAACGTAGATTCTCCATCAGGCCGCGTGTGCCGTGGATCCGATACCAGACACCGTGTCCGCGCATCTTCAGTCCCATAATTCGGACGACCGAGTTGTTGTCCATGCGACAGAGGATGATGCCGCCGGGATCGCCTCGCTGGACACTCAATTTTTCGGTGTCGCTTTCGGAACGAGGGATTGACAGCGCGTTCACGCTCACCGGGTGGGTATCGGTGATGTACATAATCGGCGCAAGCGCATGAGAACAGTAGTAGGTAGACGGAATCCAGTTGCGCCAATGGTTCATCCCCGGCGACAATCGGTTGTATCCCTGCGAATCGAAGGGGTGGTTGTACTCACCTTCGGCGTACTGTAACTCGCCGACCTCGTCGTTCTGGTAGAGACGACGCATCTCCTGATTGTACGCAAAATAGGGATAATTCTCGGCGAATAGAAAAATCTTGCCGGACTTGTCTACCGTCCGCGCCAATGCGACACCCTCCGCCGGCGTTCCACACGCCATTGTTTCAGTCATCACATGCAGCCCCGCCTCAAGTGCTTTGACGGCAAAGGGAGCGTGCTGATGAAAGTAGTTTGCCAAAACAACCGCGTCCATATCGTGGGAGAGAAATTGTTCGTAATCGGTGTAGGTTGTAACGTTTAATTTTTGCCCCGCCTCATGCAGCTTTGCCTCCCATGTATCGCAGAGTGCGACCAACTCCATGCCAACAAAAGGAGCCCCATTCGCGAAACTCATTCCACGTCCGACCCCGACGACGCCAACGCGGATTCTATTACTATCTGTTTTCTGTGTCACGGACATGCTCCTTTCCGTTGTCTCTCTATTTCGGTGCTTTCACAAGATTTATCTTATGTTCGTCGCAGGACTTGCCCACCGTGTTCCCCTGTCAACTTCCCATCTTTGAGAGCCACCTTTCCATTGACGATAACATGGTGCATACCGATGGCGGTCTGGTTCGGCTCGAAGGTAGTGCCCTGATCTGCGAAGGTCGCTGGATCGAAAATTGCCACATCCGCCCACGCCCCCTCCCGAAGGACACCTCGGTCGGTTAAACCGAGTCGGCTGGCTGGTAGTGACGTGATCCGACGGATAGCTTCCTGAGGACTGAGCGTTTTTTTGTCTCGCGCAAAGTGCCGGTAGAACCAAGATGCCCATGTATACGCCCCGTGGAACGATGTTTCCGCCAAGGGTCCGTCGGTCGCCAATGCGGTGGCATCGGAGCCAACCATACAGCTAGGGTGTTCAAAGGCGATGCGAATATCCTCCTCTCGATAGGTGAAGGCGAGAATCATCAGGCTGTGGAGGTCGTCAATTTCAGCGAGGAGGAGGTTGTAGATAGCATCGAATGGGTTAACGCCCATCAATTCGCTGATTTCAGCGATGCTCTTACGGGAAAATTCGGGGTGCGCTTTGCTATCAAAGAGGACGATGTTGTTCCAATTCCCCCGCGCCAATGCGGTGATGATGCTGGGATAGGTTTTCAACTCTCGACGGGTGGCAGCCGATTGTAGGCGTACGGCGATGGCGGTTGTGTCTCCTTCTAGCACCCACGGTGGCAGCGCAGCACTCAGATTGGTCGTTCCGAACAAGCGTGTGTGCATATCAAACCCGACATCTAACCCGCTATCCTGTGCTTCGTCAACTTGTCTGAGCGCGTCTTCGATCGCCCATCGCCCATCTTCAGCGAGCCGCGAGACGACGGAGATGTGCGAGATCTGTAGAGGGAGGTTTGATGCCGTACCGGTCCGGATTGCCTCCGCGATGGTTTCGTGCGCTTCCCCGTCCCGATTGCGGGTATGGGTCGCATAGAAGCCTTCGACATCAGATGCCACGCGACAGAGTTCGATGATCTCCGTTTCTGTACATTCTCTTTCGGGTCCGTATTCGAGACCTGTGGAAAAGCCGAACGCCCCTTCCTCTAGGCTCTGTGTTAGCAGGTTTTTCATCTGCCTGAGTTCATCGGGGGTTGAGGGACGATCCACCAGTCCAGCGACAGCGAGGCGTAGGTTACCGTTCGGGACGAGAGATGCCACGTTGACCGTTGGCTTTCCCGCTTCAAGGCATTCTAGGTATTCAGCCATCGTGCGCCAGCCGATCTCATGCCCCTCTTGGTGTCCGTAGATGTTCATCTTCGCCAATTTCGGGTCGCCGATAGGGGCGCATCCGTGCCCGCAGTTGCCAACGACTTCAAGGGTTACGCCTTGGGTTACTGAACTCATCGCTCGTGGATCGAGGATTAGCGTAAAATCGGAATGGCTGTGGATATCAATGAAGCCGGGTGCGACACAGAGACCTTGGGCATCTATGCACGGTACACCCGCCTGTTTTTCGATTGTTCCAACCCCGACGATTCTGCCATCTTTGATTGCCACGTCCCCGCGGAAAGGTGGGGCTGCTGTCCCATCAATAATAGTTCCATCGTGAATCAGCAGATCCGCCTGCATCTGTACCTCCCCTATCTCGCAGTCCAGCCGAGATCTATCGCCCAATCCGCCCCGGTGATAGCCCCAGCCACATCAGAGCAGAGGTAAACGACAAGTGCGGCGACCTCGTCCGGTGTGATGAGCCGTTTTACGGCGGCGGGTTCTAACATGACCTGCTCAATGACCTCTTCGGTCGAAATTCCGCGTGTCCTCGCTTGATCGGCGATTTGGCTCTCAACCAACGGTGTGCGGACATACGCCGGGCAGATGGCGTTGACGGTGATACCGTGTTCGCCGCCTTCCAACGCAGCCGTCCGCGTGAAGCCGATGAGACCGTGTTTGGCTGTTATGTAGGCACTCTTGAAGGGTGAAGCGACCCGTCCGTGAATGGAGGAGATGTTGACGATGCGCCCCCATCCGCGGGTTTTCATGCTCCCCCAAACGTATTTGGTCAGTAAGAAGGGCGCGGTGAGCATCACCCCCAACATTTTGTCCCAAGTGTCTTCGGGAAAGACCTCAATGGGGTCAATATGTTGGAAGCCTGCGTTGTTGATTAGAATGTGCACCCCGCCGTAGTGAGATAGTGTCTCGTCTACTAGGCGTTTGCAGTCGGTCCGTTGCGAAAGATCCGCTTTCACGAAGTAACCACCGATTGTGTCAGCGAGCGTTTTCCCTGTTGCCTCGTTCAGATCGGCAATAACCACTCGATCCCCACCGCCCGCAAGTGCTTGGGCGACTGCTTTGCCGATACCGCTTGCTCCCCCGGTGACAATAGTAATTCGTTCGCTCATTTTTCTTCCCTCGCTATTGTTGACTATAGTGGACCTTAGAATTAATGAAACACGCCAAATCAGCGCAGTTAGAAGCAGTGCCTACCAAATCCCGATTTATCGGTATCGAAACCGAGGGGCGAAAGTATCTATTTATTTTTAGAATTCACCATAAAAAGGAACTTCCCAATGTCGGATTGTTAGCTGCCAAGCGACGTGCTCGTTAATGACGTACTGTTAGGTTTCTGCCACAATATATCAGAGCGTTGTCGAATTTCATGCCAAGGACCGGTGATCGCCAATGTAATCCCAGGACTCTGGATATTCACAAAGAGAGTTGTGCCATCTGGTGAGAATGTTGCACCCGCGAGTTCTGATAGATTACCAGCGTTTCGCGCAAACCGGTAGAGGTTTCCTTCGGGCGTTACGCCAATTAGGAACTCCTCGTTTGGACCGTCTTCACAGATGATTAAATCTCCCCAAGGTGTGACTGTCAAGTTATCGGCATTCTCCATGAGGTTGCTGTCGTTTGGCTCAATAAAGAGTTGGAGTTTGCCGGGTTGTTGTTCCTCGCGGCTTGTGCCTTCATAAGGACTTGGCATGTATTTCCAGATTTGTCCTTTGCGTTTTATACCGCCATTTGTGCAGGCGATATAGAATTCCCCATTGTCGGAGTTACTACCGTACCATATCCCTTCGCCCCGAGCGAACTTCGCCGCCCCTTTATCTTCAGTTCCTTGTATGCGGAGGTCATCATCCGGTGATTCCACGTTCTCAATATCTACCCATTCAACGTCAAGTGTTTCTCCCACCGGCATCGGATTATATGTCCACCTGAAAATCGCTTGCCTCCGGTTTCGCCAATTTCGGGTGTCTGCTTCCTTGATGCCCCGAATTTTCAATGCCTGAAGTTTGCCACCTGCAGCGAGTTCGCCCGGTTTATCGGGGATAAAGCGATAGATTAAACCATCCGATCTGTCTTCGGTTTGATAGACAATCCCACTTTTGGGGTCGACAGCGACCGCTTCATGATTGAAACGCCCCATCGCTTTCAACGGGATCGGGTCGGCTAATTTTATGTCAGTGGACGCCGGCACCTCAAAATTGTACCCGTGTTCCACTTCGTACGTCTCCTCTGCTTTCTGGATGGTTTCTTCACAAGTAAGCCACGTATTCCAAGGCGTGAGACCACCCGCACAATTCCGGATCGTTCCTATCAGACTTAAGGAATGTTGCTCCAATGTCTGTGTTCGCGTGTCATAAACCAGCGTCGTTGTCCCACCGAGGCAGGGTAGTTCACCCGATCCAGCGTCATAGCATTTGTCAATAGCAGCAGGTTCAATCTTTTCGTTATTCCAGCCAAAGGCTCCGACGTTTTTGGAAGTAGCCTGCAATTCGTGATTTCGGACGAGGATCGTTTTGCCGTTAGGACCCGGAAATGCTGCCATGCCATCGTGTCCGCCCGGCACCCAGAGTCCATCGTCCATCTGTTCACCTGTTCTTGAGAAGGCGTGTGCGATAAACCCTGCGGGGAGGTCAAGGAGTTGGTTTGCAGTCGGAGCAAACTCAAAGAGTTCAGGTCTGAAGCCCGGCACCTTTTGAATCAATGTCCGGCTACACCCTAAAAATCCGAGACTGACAGCTGCAGATACAGTTCCGATCGCACCAGCGCGTAGAAATTGCCGTCGAGATAATTTGTTTTTCATAGAGCTCCTCGTTAAGTGCACGTTAAAGGGATTACAAGAACTTTCGTATTGGAGATGGGTTGCCTTTTATCATGATGCTTCTTGAGGTGTATCGCCGCACCTTTGTCCGCGGAGTGCTGTGGTGGCGGGTTTGTCCACTGCCAGTGATACCTCGTCGAGGACCACGCCATACGCTTCCCGCGCTGCTTGCAGTGAGACCTTGCCGTTCTTGACATCACGTGCCACATCAGCCGGCGGACGCAGCAGCGGGTCGCCCCATCCGCCTCCCCCTGCCTGACGGTGATAGATCCGCTCGTCCGCTTCCATAGATGTGGATATCATGGTCTGGAGTACCTCTTCCTCACCGTCGTTGTGATGGAGGAGATTAATCGAGCCTCTGCCCGGCTTGCCGCCGTAGAGCCCGTAGGGTAGATGGTCTCTGCGGTCAGAACGGATGGCGAGGTGTGCTTCACCGGAAAGTAGCCGCCATTCGCGTTCAAGCCCAAGTCCACCTCGGAATTTACCGGCACCGCCGCTATCCGTAACATATCCGTAGCGTTCAATATGTACCGGATATTCGGATTCCGCTTGCTCAATCGGAATATTGCTGGCAACGTTGGCGGGGTTGCACAGTCCGTCGATTCCATCGCGGTCGGGCCGCGCTCCCCATGTCCCCGACATCAGTTCGTAGTAGACATACGGAGTCCGATCCTCCCGTTGTCCGCCAATTATTACGAGGGAATTGCCCCCTTCACCGGCGGCTAACACTTGGTCTGGCAGTAAGCCTGCTAATGCGCCGAAGATGGTGTCCACCAACCTGAATCCGGTGATGCCGCGCATTGAGGACGCAGCCGGCATGACACCGTGAACCACTGTCCCCGCCGGCGCAATAATTTTCAGCGGTTTGAACATACCCGCCGTGTTTGGAATATCCTCGCGTATCACTGAGCGGACGCACAACGCAACCACCGACGCGGTGAAAGAGAGGGTATTATTGATGGCACCTCGGACTTGTGGGTTCGTGCCGGTAAAATCGGCGGTCAGGGTATCGCCTTCCACTGTCATCGTTACCGTTAGGCGCACGGGCGGTCCCCCGACACCATCGCTATCCATGTAGTCTGTGAAGGTATGGCTGCCGTTGGGCCAAGAGGCGATTTCCGCGCGGACAAGCTGCTCGGTATAGTCAATGAGCGAGTTGGCACAGGCGGTAAAGGTTTCCAGTCCGTAGCGTTGAATCAGGGTGTGCACTGCGCGCTCACCGATATGACAGGCTGCGAGTTGTGCTCGCAAATCTCCGATAGCCATCTGTGGCACTCGGACATTTGCACGGAGTAGGGTGAAGATTGCTTCGTCGGGTTCGCCGGCACGGTACAGTTTTAGCCACGGGATGCGGAAGCCATCTTGGAAGATTTCGGTGTTATCACAGGCGGAGCTGCCGGGCAAGCGTCCACCCAGATCCAAGTGATGGGCGGTGCTGACAGCAAATCCAACACGTTCCTCCTCCCAAAAGATAGGTTTAACGATAAAAATATCCGGGATGTGCATCCCGCCATCAAAGGGATCGTTGAGGATAAAAACATCGCCGGGCTGCATATCGCTGCCAAATTTCTTGAACAGCGTTTCCATTGCGAAGGGAACGGAACCGAGGTGGAGGGGAATGGTTACGCCCTGCGCGATCATTTCGCCATCGGCGTTACACAGGGAGGTTGAGTAGTCGAGGCAGTCCCGGACGATGGTGGAATAGGCGGTGCGGTACAGTGCCATTGCCATCTCGTCGGCAGCCGACGCTAGGGCGTTCTGCATAATCTCGCGTGTAATTGGATCGATCTTAGGCATTTTTAGGTTCCATCAAGCAAAGGTATGGTTATAACAACAGTTCGGTTTACACTTTACAGCCGCCTTAAATGGTCTTTTTTATCGGGGAAGAGAGGTAGAATACAAAGGGAGGATACTACAGATCTCAGTTGCCGGTCAAGATACGGCTGAAACAGGCGCGAAGCAGTGGCGAGGAAGATTTGTAAATTATTGCCCTAGATGCTCATTTTCCTCCCTTTTCTCCGATCTGTTTGTCCATAGTTTTTCTATACTATTATTTTTGACATCGTGGCTGCTAGCGCGCTTGTTTCAGGGCTAACTTCTGTCTCTTGAGACGGCGTTTTTGGCGATGTCGAATCTGTGTACGGCGCCGTACTTGTCCAACTTTCGATCGTGCCACAGTATCACCTCCTTTTAACGAATTGTTTTAGCCTAAGCTGCCTAAACGGTTACTTACCCCAAAGGTAGGTCGATTAGTTCATTTCGTCCCAATAAGATCGGACTCCTATGTATCGTCAACCGTTCTTGCTAAATAGAATAGCGCGTCATTGCACAGCATCTCGACCTCCGCCATTGCAACATCCAATAGTTCTTTCGAGGGACATTGCAGCAGCAGCCGATCCGTGGTCAGCGTGATATAACGCTGACCGCCTGTATGGGCGAATTTTACCTGCGAGTCGGTATCCTGAACAACCCGATACCCATTTCCAAACTCAATCGCATTCCGAACTTCCAAACCATCAGCATTTTTGTACAGTGCTTTAGCCTTCAGCGTTTCCGGCAAAACCTCTGGAACGGAAGGGGTAATTTCCGGCGTGGTCGTTTGATCTTCTTCTGGTTCAAGGATCAAGACCGGTTCGCTTGCCGAATCAACAGTATCTTCATCTTCGTCCGAATCTGTCGGTGTTTCCGGTGGATCTTCGGTCTCTGCCAACTGGCTTTCCTTGAACACGTTGGAGAGCACACCCGTGATAGTGTCGGGTACTGATTGAGGGTCTGCTAGCATCTGCCTTAGTGTGCGGACGCAGATATTGAAAATAAGTGGATGAAACGCAAGAGTTTCTGGATCAGCGTACTCAAAAAGCGATCTCGCAACGAATGCTATTTCTGCCTTCTCTCGATCACCCATCCGTTTGAGGCGCGTTTCGCATGCCTTGAGTGCATACGACACAGTATTAATAAATTCCACCGTAATCAGGTGGCGCAGCACTTCAAAACGAAAGATGTCATTAATACTTTCAGGACCTTCTTCCCCCTCTAGCGTTGCCTCCTCGCTCTCCCCAACTTCAGAGGTGAACGCGCCTGCTTCAAAGGCTTCCACCGTTTTCTGCCGCAACAGATCGGGATCAAAGATAATCTTGTCAAATTCAGACTCATCAAGCAACAGCTTGCTGTTCGCAATTTTGTCCTGTAGTAGTTCTTCGTCGGACTTTGCTGCTTGCAACGCCCGCTGCTTCTGAATAGCCAACTGCTTGCGCTTGAATTTCTGGTTTTGTTGACGTTTTGCGCGTTTACGCGCAATATTGAGGCGTCGATTTTTCTTTTTTTTCGCCATCTTCGACCCGATTCGCGATTGTTGTTGGGTGAAATCATTTTGAGGGGCATTCAGTTTAAAAAAGTATACAGAATCAAATCGGAATTGTCAACACCGATTGGGAAATATGAGCAGAAGAATAGTTTTGTGTCGAGATATGAATCTCGACCTACGGATCTGAGGAAGTATAGTGCACAACGAGTAAGACGTAAGATTTATCACGTATTACGCATCACATTTCAGATACACCTAATGTGGAATCCCCAACTGATGCATCCGTCGGTGGAGGGTTTCCTGTGCCTCCATGAAGGGACGTTCAAGGAAAGCCTGATGGTCGTCCTCTCCGTGATGGTGCGTCACTGTACCCGGCCGGTGATGGCGGGCAGTCTTACGGATATAGGACAATCCCCCTTCAATGAGTGTTAGCATATAGTTTGCGGTTTCCGAATCGAACATCCACCACTCGCCCCCAACAGCGATGTAGACCGGGGAGGTGTGGGCAATGATACCGCGCCCCCAACCGTCGAGATGCGGAACCGCTTGGGTATAGCCAGGTCCTCCGCAGCGAGCTGCAATCCACGAGTGCTGATTAACAGGCAGCGTTGTTTTCAGATGCAGCCTGCGTACACCGTTATTTTCGGCAGTTGAGGCGACAACCTGTCCCGCCTGAACAATTTCCAACGTATGGATAGGGAATATGGACTCTGCTGACGCTTCGACCTCTACCGTGCCGCCGTCCCCCGGTAGGTTGATTGTGCTCCCGATAGGTTGTCCATCAACTGTCAGACGAATGATAGGGCCACCGCTGAGAAAAGTGTTTCCAGCGCGGAGATACCTGCACCAGTTATCGTAGTTGAATTCCTGATCGTCGGGGATGTGGACATAGGTGCGATACACGCCAACAGGCACGTCACTGGTCATCTTGTCCGTTCCACCGACCAGCGGCAGTTTGTAGCCACAGTTGAGATAGCGATAATACTCAATGTGACCATACATCGCTTCAGTCAGGTATTCGACAGCGTCCACACGATCGGTGGCAATCAGCGTGGCCGGTTCGCAGTTGGGGTTCGGGATGTGGGGCAGGACAACGGTGCCGCCCTGCGCGTGGCAGGCATCCGCCCAATGCGAGAGTGTCGTTTCCATGTTTCCACCGAGTTCCGCTTCGCCGGGACCGTCGGAACACCACGGACTCACCTGCTCTTTCAAGCCGAGCAGCGTGAGATGTCCAAGCAGATGCTGGCGATTTTCCTGCGTGGCGTAAACGATACTGCGACCATCGTCGGAGACGGTCGGACGACCAATGAACTCCTCTGTGTTGGTAAAGAGGTGTCCCCACTGAGAGAGCAGTAGATTGACGACGTTGAGGTCTTCGCCCTGTGCCTCTGTGTGGGAACCTTGTGTTGAGAGGAAATGGACATGGGTGTCCCCGCTGAAGTATCTTTCGGCGTTCATGTTGCACCAACGCTTGAGCCGTAGTGTCAGTTCGCGTTGACCCGGCTTAATCTCAACCTTTGTTCGTAAGGGCTCATATTCGTAACCTCGTGCGACATCAACGATGACCTCGCCGCGTGGCAGCCAGCCTTGGCATGTTCCGTCGGTGTAGGCGTAAGAGATTTGCCCTAACCGCACATCTCCACCGACATCGATATGCCAAGTGCCATTGTTTGAGTTGACGTGTGCGTGGTGCCCGTGCGGCGCGTAAGGCACGCCTTTTGGGGAGCGGAAGTGGATACGACACGGAATCGGTTGATTGGTCTCATCATCGATCACCTTTGTGTGTACCCAGTTTCTGCCGGTGTCAACGATTTCGACCTGTACCCGCTCGTTCGGTGCGACCTTCCCTTTCTCCTCTAACTCGCCCCATTTCACCGCCCCTAACGTTTCATCGTGATTCTTGACGGTCACTGTCGCCGATGGGGTTGCCGTTACTTCGACATGGGCGGGACTGCTACTGTTATTCTGTGGTTCGCCCCAACCTTTCCGTTCGTCATCAAGGAATTCGTCCGTTGATTTCTCTGGCAGCGGATAGGGATAGGTCGCCACGCCGCGGTCAACCTCTACTTCCATGCGGAACGGTTTCGCCGCATCTTCCTCCTGCGGCAGGGTAATCGTGACATCGCGGATCGCCTTCCTAGGAATAGGATCTTCATCGAGGTTCCCTAGTGTAAGGGCAGCGAGAATAAATGCCGGCCCCTCCGGCACGATTTGAAGGGATTCAAGCGTCTCCGACGGATTTGGATTTTCCCAGACCCACAGATAGTAGTCTGCGGGTCCTGCCTGCGTGGCTTCGGTCTGGCGATTGCCTGCCGCTCCCCAATTTCCTTCGTAGCGTGGGTAGAGTCCATCTTGCCGGTCTGGCCATGCGAGAAAAGGCAACTGTCCCCAACCCGGCGGAACAACAGCAATCTCGAAACGTTCCCGTATCGGTACAGTGACCGTTTCACCGTTTCCGTAGCGGAAGACGTAGTTCGCAACCAAGCGTCCGACGGGATCGCCCTCAAAGATTTTCGATTCGAGCAGCCGATGTACGACGATAATCCTTTTCGGCGTTGCGTTGAGTGGTATGGTAGTCGATTCTAAGCTAGCCCCGTTTCCGAAACCGAGAAAACTGTCCCCGTCCTCACTGATCTGGAAGGGTAAGCCGTGAAAGGTTTGTTCACCGATGGCAGGGGTGGCGTTTTCACCGAGAATTTCTGCGCCAACGTTGCAGAGTGATGAGATATCCAGTGGTTGGTAGTCTGGCATTGATTTCTCCTTGAATTGACAGTTGAAATTATTTTTTTAGGGTCACCGATTATCAGTTTAAGGGTTACGGCATACGGAGTATGCCTACTACTATTTTAGCATAATGTCATACAGATAACAGCTGATTTTCACCGCCCGCACAACAAAAAAGCCCCGTGCACAATGCACAGGGCTGGATTATTTTGACGGAGGACGGAGGCTGTCTACGTTTGCTTTTTCCCTTGAACCTGGGGCATGTAGGCTTCCCTACCCATCTGCGGCTTCTTGTTATCCATCCGTGAACTTTTCGGAAAAAGTCTGAGGCTACGATCCTCAAGGGGGAGCCTCACCGGTGCGTGTCCGCGGCGGTGCGATTCCCGCAGCGCGATAGCGATTTCCAGGACCTTGCGTCCATTGTCGCCGCTGCCTCTCGGCTCGATGTCCTGTTCAAGCGCATCAATGATGGACTGGACGCTCGCAACGTTTCGGTCTCCGGGCCATCTCCAACCGTCCTCATCGTAGTCCCCGCTCATTCTGCCGTAAACGCTAATTTCAGGGAACACGCCCTCCACCTTTTTGAGTGATCCCCCCGTCAATGGATCAATATCGCCGTCCGCTTTCCACAGGCTGAGCAAACTATTATTGCTGCGGAATACGCCTCGACTGCACGAGACCTCAAATCCACGTCCCCTCGCATCGGGTTCACGGTGCATGAAGGCTTCAATACCGTTAGTGAACCGCAGATAACCCGCTACACCTTGGTCATGATCGCTCTCTGGATCGTCAGCGACCCAGCCAACGACCCACGCAACATCGGCATCTCCGGCAAACATGCGCATCAGACTAAAAAGCTGACAGCCGCCGCCCGACATCTCTGTGCCGCTTCCGCCTATGAAGTTGATGCTTTTGACCTCACCCAGCTCGCCTGACTCGATGATTTCCAAGGCTTTCCAGTACTGAGGTAGGTTTCGATCGAGGTCACCGGATCCGAACTTGATGCCGCGCGATTGGCAGGCTTCCACCATCCGATCGGCATCTGCGAGCGTTGCCGCAATGGGCTTTTCGCAGAGGATTGCACGGACACCTGCTTCGGCACACCCAATAACGACCTCCGGATTGGGTCTTACCGGTAGGATAGGCGCAGCGATATCAATCCCTTCCTTCTCAAACATCTCCCGATAGTCGCTGTACCCTGGGACACCGTAGTATTCACAGTAAAGTTCCAAGTTCTCGGAATCGGTGTCAGCGAATGCAACAACTTCGGTCAAGGGGTTGAGCGCGTATGCCCGGGCGTGCGAGCCACCCTTCCTTCCACAACCGATAACCCCGACTCGATATTTAGCCATTTAGGTTTCTCCTAGTCTGATCTGTTGGTATAACGCAAGCTGCTAGACAGTCTATCGTTTTTTTATCCTTAAACACCGCTCTCCGAATAGTGGAAGTTATCAATCAACCTGTTTGAGCCGTCCCCACATCATGAATTGTTTACCAGCGGGAGAAACGGAGAAAGGAGAGTTCAACCATGCAGGACTAACGTCATGATTAGGATTATTGGTGAGATTTTGCAGTTTGACCCCATCGGTGTCCATCGCGTAGATTTCATAGTGCCCTTCCACATTAGAGTAAAAGACAATGCGTTTACTATCGGGTGACCATGAGGGTGAAGAGTCATCAACGCGGTTTTCAGTGAGTCTTTGTTCATTCTCCCCATCGGCATCCATCACGTAGATTTCAAAGTTTACAAGGTCTCCCTTCCTATCAGACGAGAAGGCAATCCGTTTGCCGTCAGGAGACCATGACGGAGACCAGTCATTCTTGGGATTTTCAGTGAGTCTTTGTGGATTCCCCCCATCGGCATCCATCACATAGATTTCGTCAGTGATTCCAAATTCGTTTTCAAAGTGCCCATCCCTTGCAGACGAAAAGACAATCCGTTTACCGTCAGGTGACCATGAGGGTGAAGAATCATTATTGAGATCGTTAGTGAGGTTTTGAGGATTTCCCCCATCGGCATCCATCACGTAGATTTCATGAGTAATTACACGCTCGGCGTTTTTAAAGCCATCCCTATTAGACACGAAGGCAATCCGCTTACCGTCCGGAGACCATGCGGGATCCCTATCATCATTGCGATCGTTAGTGAGATTTTGAGGATTGCTCCCATCAGCATCCATCACATAGATTTCATAAGTGGACCAACCGTGTATCAAGTGAGTGTGCCCATCCCTATTAGACATGAAGATAATGCGCTTGCCGTCGGGGGACCAAGAGGGGGAATAGTCCTTATCGGGATTATTGGTGAGTCTACGCTGATTCCCACCATCGGCATCCATTACGTAGATTTCAGGGTTCCCCTCCCTATGAGACACGAAGGCGATCCGTGCCGGCGCGTCAACGACTGCTATCAGCGGAGTCAACACCAAGACTATAACGCTAGCTAAAATCAACCGGGCGAGATTGGTTTTCCGTTGCATCTGCTATCCCTCCTCTGTTCTCAAATCGGTTTACTATCCTTAAACACCGTGCCCTCAATAATGGCAGTTATCGGTCAGGCTGTTTGAGCCAGCCCCACATCGTAAACTTTCTGCCGGCGGGAGAAACCGAAAAAGGAGAGTTCAACCATGAGGGACAACAGTCATCATGGCGATTATTGGTGAGGTTCTGCTGATTGTCCCCATCGGTGTCTATCACGTAGATTTCAGGGTTCCCATCCATCTCAGACATGAAGGCAATCCGTTCACCGTCGGGGGCCCATGAGGGAGACCAGTCATCGCTACGATTTTCAGTGAGTCTCTGTTGATTCCCCCCATCAGCGTCCATTACGTAGATCTCAAAGTTTACCCAGTCTCCCTTCCTATCAGACGAGAAGGCAATCCGGTTACCGTCAGGCGACCATACGGGATCCCATTCATGCTTGAGATTTTCAGTGAGTCTCTGTAGATTTCCACCATCGGCATCCACCACGTAGATTTCATAACCAAAGTGCTCGTCCCTCGCAGACGAGAAGACAATCTGTTTACCGTCAGGCGACCATGAGGGATACTTGTCCTCATTATTGGGATTTTCAATGAGTCTTTGTGGATTCTTCCCATTGGCATCCATCACGTAGATGTCATAGTGACGATCATCTCTATCAGACTGAAAAACAATCTGTTTGCCGTCGGGGGACCATGAGGGAAACCCATCATCAGCAGGATTGTTAGTGAGGTTTTGAGGATTCCCCCCATCGGCGTCCATCACGTAGATTTCAGAAGATAACAAACCGGGTATAAAGTGAGCGTGACTATCCCTATCAGAGACAAAGACAATGCGCTTGCCGTCCGGTGACCATGCGGGAGACCAGTCATCACCGCCATTTTCAGTCAGTCTACGCTGATTCTTCCCATTGATGTCCATCACGTAGATTTCACTGTTCCCATCCCTATCAGACGTGAAGGCAATCTGTGCCTGTGCATCAACCACCGTCATCGGCGATATCAGCACCAAGGTTATAACGCCAGCTAAAATCAACCGGGCGAGATTGGTTCTCCGTTGCATCTGTTATCCCTCCTCTGTTCTCAAATCGGTTTTTTTATTCGTAAACACCGTTCTCCGAATAGTGGAAGTTATCAGTCAACCTGTTTGAGGCGGCCCCATATCGTGAGGGTTTTACCGGCGGGAGCAACTGAAAGCACAGGGTTATACCATGCAGGATTTTCGTCATCATTGGGATGATTGGTGAGGTTTTGAGGATTACTCCCATCGGTGTCCATCACGAAGATGTCCCGATTCAAATCCTTCGTTCTATTCGACACGAAGGCAATCCGTTTGCTGTCGGGAGACCATATGGGCTGCCAATCAGCATCGGGATGCTTGGTGAGGTTTCGCTCATTGCTCCCATCGGTGTCCATCACATAGATGTCTTTGTTTCCGCCTACCCCATTCCTCCAGGAAGTAAAAGCAATGTGTTTACCGTCCGGAGACCATGAGGGATCCTGGTCAAAACGGGCATTATTTTCGGTAAGGTTTCGCTGATTGTCCCCATCGGCGTCTATCACCAAGATGTCCTGGTCCCCCGCCCTATTGGAAACGTAGACAATCCGTTTACTGTCAGGAGACCATGAGGGGGCCTCGTCATTCGCGCGATCTTGAGTGAGCCTTTGTTGATTCTCCCCATCGGTGTCCATCACGTAGATGTCCCCGTGCCGCCCGAAGGCAATCCGTTTACCGTCAGGGGACCATACAGGATGCGAGTCGTTATCGGGATGATTGGTGAGGTTTCGCTGGTTACCGCCATCGGTGTCCATCACGTAGATGTCAAAGTCTCCACCCCTCTTCGACATGAAGACAATGTGTTTGCCGTCCGGAGACCATGAGGGCCCCCTATCATCATTGGGATTATTAGTGAGATTTCGCTGATTCCCCCCATCGGTGTCCATCACGTAGATTTCATAAGCGAAAAAGTTGTTTTTAATGTGCCCATCCCTATCAGATTCAAAGGCAATCCGTGCCTGTGCGTCAACGGATACCATCAGCGGTGTTAGCCCTAGCACCATAACGACAGCTAAAATCAAAGGTGTGAGATTGTCCCTTCGTTGCATCGGATATGCCTCCTCTGTTCTCAAATCGGGTTCTTATCTTTTGGTTTATATCTCAAACTTAGGCATCTAAACGTTTACATATCTCCGTATCGGTGCGATGCTGCCGAATAATCCAAGTAGAACACCTCCGAGTAGAATCAGGCCGAGCTGATCTAACGGAATGAACTGTATCTCACTAATTCGCGGCACAAATATGCGAAACAGCGTGTAAAAACTAACTATTCCAGTTAAACTCCCGATAAACCCTAGAAACACCCCTTGGGCGATAAGTGGGACCCGGATATACCAGTAGGTTGCCCCAACCAATCTCATGACCCGGATCTCCTCGCGACGGAAGTAGGCGGTCAACATAATTGAAAAGCAGACGATAATCACCGAAGCTCCACCCATCAACCCGCCTAAGCTCAGAAGTACCATCTCCACCTTGCGGATAAATTCAGAGGTCTCTTCCTCATAGGTGACATCCTCCACTTGGCTAAAGGACCGAATTTGAGTGACATGTTGCAACAATTTTTCCGGAGCGACTAACGTATCTGTGATATAAATCTCTAGCGAGGCAGGGAATGGATTGCTATCTGCAAGCCCCTCCGTGAGTATCTTTCCAAATTCACCAAACATCTCCTCACCTCGGACAAGGGCTTCCTCTTTAGAAATATAAGTTACAGTTGCAGCCCAATCGATCTTCTCAAGTTGGCTACGAAATTCCCGCCCTTGGGACTCCCCAACACTGTCTTTAAGGAAGACAATCATTGCTGGTTTGTCTTTAAGGTCTTCAATTTGCCCACGTAGATAGTTGCTAATTAGGATTAGCGCGCTCCCGATTGTGACCGTCAGGGTGATAATTACGACACTTAGGAAACTAACAAAACCGCCATGTCGAATATTGGAGAATGATTCTTCAAATAAGTACCACATAGATAGATTTTAAGGGTAAAAGGACTTACGCATTTCAGCATAAGTGGTGCAGGGAAACCAGATGCCCCGCACCGATAAATCCCCGATGAATCGGGACAGGCGGGAGGCAAGCACCTACAGTTGGATGCGTAGGTCCTAAGTAATAAGTAAGATGTAAGAACAACGTCAAACTTCAACGAGTTATAAGGAGTTCAGGATATTTGTAATAGTATCATCGGTTTGAATGCCCTCCCCTTCGCCCTCAAAGTTCAAAATGATACGGTGGCGTAAGGCTGGCAGCGCAACCGATTGCACGTCTTCAAAAGCAACATTGTAACGCCCATCAAGTAGTGCCTTGATCTTCGCCGTCAATGTAATCGCTTGCAGCCCACGAATACTCGCGCCCAACTCAACATACTGCCTTGTCATCTCTGGACTGTTGGGATTATCCGGATGCGTAGCACGGATGAGCTGAATGATATAGCGTTCCACATGTTCGGCGATTAGCACACCCCGGACGAGCCGGCGCATCGACTGAATTGTCTCTGCATCACTAATCTTCTCAATAGAGGTCTCCGCTTCCGATGTTGTTCGTCGCAGGATCTCACCAAGTTCATCTTCGTCTGGAAAGGTAATCTGGAGTTTGAACAGGAATCGATCCAGTTGTGCCTCTGGTAAGCGGTACGTCCCGTCCATCTCAATAGGATTCTGAGTTGCAAGCACACAGAAAGGTTCTTTTAGTTTATAGCTAGTCCGTGCCACGCTCACGGTACGTTCCTGCATCGCTTCTAGCAGGGCAGATTGCGTCCGAGGTGTCGCCCGATTAATTTCGTCAGCAAGGATAATCTGTGCAAATATGGGGCCCTGCTGAAACTCAAACTGCTTTCGCCCTTGGTTATCCTCAACGAGGAGCATTGTCCCTGTGATGTCCGACGGCATCATGTCCGGCGTAAACTGAATCCGGCTGAATGACAAGCTGAGTGCTTCACTCAAGGTATAAATCAGCTGCGTTTTGCCTAAGCCGGGTACACCTTCAAGGAGCACATGCCCGTTGGCAAAAAGGCAGAGCAATACACCTTCGATCACCTCATCTTGTCCGACGATGCGCTTGCGGATCTCTGCCTCCATCCGGTTGAAGTTTTCCTTAAACTGCTGTACTTGCGCTTCTAGAGGCATGGTTGAGACCTAGTATGTTAAATGCATTAGTTCATTGGTTCATTGAAACAATGCTCCCTGTCCGTTGCGCTCCTCTGGAGCAAGGAGTAGGGTAATTCAGCTTGTGGTACAAAAGATCACTTACCAACGCGGCGGTGTTTCAACGAATTGATTGTAGCAGCCTTTAACATTGGCTTCGGTTGCATCGTCCTCGTGGATGAGAATACGAAACCGTTGCGTCAAGCGTTGATCACGGGCCAGTTGGTATTGATCTAGCAAAGTAAAGTTCGTTAAAAATGTACCGTAATTCCGTGTAAAAAATGCCGAAGGCGGATTCGATGGGTGGTTCATCAGTGTCACACCGACTATTTTACCGGCAACAACTCCGCTGTAGTCTGTCCAATCGGCGGACTGTCGCATCGCCTCTTCCTCGTTGCGTTGACCGTTAGCGTTGAGGATTGTGCCCCCATCTTCCACGTCCATCGTATCAGCAACGCGCACGCCGAGAAAGGCGTGGTTATCTTGTGCAAACGTCAGATCCGTTTGACTAGCAATCAGTGTACTTGTCAAGTCAATGATATGCGCCGCCTCGCCGGGAATAACTGTGAAGTTGCGCTCCTCATCCAATAGACGAACACCTGCCTTCGTTATCCAACCGTTATGTGTCATAACGTGAATACCGCTCTCATCAATCTCATGCTTGCTCTTTTCTAGGACAATGTCACCAAGGTTGAATCGGGTTGGATTGTTGTCATGGAAGAAGTTAATACCATTCACGTCCGCATGACCGATGAAAATTGATTTGTGATGATTATAGCGGTAGGCGCAGGTAGATGTCACCTCGCGTCCGCTCGGAGAATACACAGGATAGAAATCAGGACGCGATTTGTACATATCGCCGTATTGGGTATAGCCCCTATTGTAGGCGAGGAAAAATGTTTCTCCGCTATAGAATTTGAAGCGCAGGTCTTCTTCAATAATTCTTGGAATAACAGTCATGGGTTCATTAGTATATTGGTTCATTTGTTCATTAGTGAACTTGTGAACAAATGAACTCACTCGGTTTCTGCTGCACGATTTCTTAACATTAATCACTTTTGGCAGCATGATTAAGGATCCGTAGGGAACAACTCTCGGACTCTCCCCGATTACATCGGGACAGGCGGAACGGAGGATCGTTATTCCCTACTGAAGTGCGTAACTCCCACTATCAAACAAAACTCATTACAGACGAGGGTTTCTCTCCAACACGGGTGGTGCGATTACTCGGCTTAACGGAGTCGTTGCCGAAGAGTGCTTCAATTTCCGACACCGTTTGAGACAGATATGAAATGTTGTAGCGTGCGCTGCACTGTGCAATAATCTCACCATATTTGGGAGTCAAGAGCCGTAGGATGAGATCATGGTCTCCTTTTTCCCGCAAGCAGATACTTCGCAGCGCATCTAACTTTTCTTGATTAGCTGCATCGGTTTCAGAGATTGTGACTTCGATTGCTGATGTCAATCGATTGACAACTGCATCAATGGGCAAAATTTCTTCTGCCTGAATCTGATGGGTGGCCTCCTCTATTTCATCATCGTTCGCGCCATTTCTTCGCCGATTTTCGTTGACATTCCCCCGAATCCAGACCACCGCGTCCTCCTCTATGGCATCGCGTGACTTTTTATAGGCTTCTGGGAAAACCACAACATCCGTAGTGCCCTCCAAGTCCTCAACGACGAGAATTGCCATTGGATCGCCCTTCTTCGTCTTCGTAAGGCGGAGGGAGACAATCTGACCGGCGGCATATACCTCTGTCCCACTCGGAGGCTCCCCAAGCGTTTGGGAGGTGACAGTCGTATAATAGTCCATAATGTCCCCATACTGCTCCAGCGGGTGTCCAGACAGATAGAAGCCGAGTTGCTCTTTCTCATTTCTCAGTATATCTGCGTGTTCCCACTTTGTCGCATCAACCAGTTCTGCCTGTGTTATCGGCATCTCTTCAACCGCCCCGAAAAGACCCATTTGCCCTTTTTCCCGGTCTTGCTGCGTACTTTGAGCCATCTTCATGATCTGCTCAAGGCTTGCGAGTTGTTGCGCCCGATGTCCATCAAGTGCATCAAATGCACCCGCCATAATCAGACTTTCAATCGCTCGTTTATTGACCACTTTTGTATCGACCCTTTCGCAAAAATCTTGGAGCGAGTTGAACGAGCCGCCCTGCTCCCGTGCTTCGACAATCGCCTCAAGCGCGATTTCGCTGACATTTTTGACTGCGGCAAGTCCGAATCGGATGTCGTCGCCAACAACGGTAAAATCTTTGCTACTGCTGCTAATGTCCGGCGGTAGGACTTGGATTGGCGTTTCGAGGTATTCGGACAGTTCGCTACACTCAGTGATGTATTTTCTAATTTTGTCGCTGTCAGCCGATTCCCCGGTCATCATCGATGCCATAAATTCACGGGGGTAGTGCGTCTTGAGGTACGCGGTCTGATAGGAGAGAATTGCATAAGCAACGGTGTGAGATCGGTTAAAGGCGTATCGCCCAAAAGGTTCAAGATACTCAAAAACTCCGTCAGCATCTTCCGCCTTAATATTATTCTTGACAGCCCCCTCGATGAATTTTTCACGCTGCATCTTGAGGACATCCATTTTTTTCTTGCCCATCGCATCGCGGAGGACATCTGCCTCACCCAGCGTAAAGTTAGCCATGTCTCGTGCGATCTGCATCACCTGTTCTTGATAGATGCACACACCGTAGGTGTTTTTCAGTGCGTCTTCTAGGGTCGGATGAAGATATTCTACCTTTTCAACCTTCAGTTTTCTGCGAATGAAACTGTCCATCATACCGCTGTCAAGGGGACCGGGGCGGTAGAGCGCGGGAATGGGTATGAAGTCCTCAAAGTTGTTCGGTTTAATCTGCATGATAACGCGGCGCATTCCCGGCGAGGTTTCTAACTGAAAGAGCCCCCCAACGAGACCGTGACTGATGAGCCCATACGTCTTTTCATCATCGAATGGGATCTCCTCAAGCGAGAGATCGACACCGTGATTTTCCTTAATTCGTGCAAGGCAGTCGTAAACCTCGCTCAAAGTTCGGAGACCGAGGAAGTCGAATTTGACCATACCAACATCTTCAAGCATCTTAAGATCAAATTGCGTTGCGATTCGGTCATTCTTATCCTTGAAGAGTGGGACATAATCGGTCAGCGGACCGTTCGACAGGACAACCCCGCACGCATGGATGGAGACGTGCCGTTTCATACCTTCAATCGACTTGGCGATGCCCATCATCTCGCGGTTTTCTTGTGCTTCGGCGACCTCTTTAAGTTGTGGCACCTCCTCCAAAGACTCATCAAGTGTTACACCGGGAATGGTTGGCACCAATTGCGTTACTCGCCGAACATCCTGCATCGGCACATCGAGTGCCCTGCCGACATCCGCGACAGCGGCTTTCGCACCGAAGGTGCTGAATGTTGCGACCTGTCCGACACACTCTGCCCCGTACTTATCGGTCAGGTAATCAATGACAATTTTGCGATGTTCATCTCCAAAGTCGATGTCAATATCGGGCATACTGATGCGATCCAGGTTCAGGAACCGCTCGAACATACAGTCATATTTCATCGGTTCAAACGTCGTAACGCCGAGCGCGAACAGTGCTAGGCTTCCACCAGCCGAACCACGTGCGTTGAGCGGGAATCCTTGCTCGCGTGCGAAATTGACATAATCCCATACAATTAGCAGGTAGCCAGCATAGCCTGTTTTTTGGATAATATCTAGTTCATACTCAAGTCGTTCCTTCATCTCCGTCGAAAGGTCGCCATATCTTTTACGGAGCGCGTCATAACATAGTTTACTGAGGTACGAATCCGCCGTATAGCCTTCAGGGACTTCGTATTTCGGCATGATGTGTTCGCCGTAATCGAGTTGTAGCTGGCAGCGATTGGCGATTTCAAGTGTATTGGCAATTGCCTCAGGGGGAAACTCCGCTAATACTTTGTGCATCTCATCATTATTCTTGAAGTAAAACTGATTCAGGAACCTCATGCGGTCTTCTTCCTTCACCGCTCGCTTCATCTGAATACATAACAGCACATCGTGCATCGTGTGGTCGGTGCTATTGAGGTAATGGCAATCATTTGTTCCGACGATGGGTAGGTTATGTTCTTTGGCAAGCTCAACCATTATTGGGTAGGCACGCGATTCTTCAGGGATGCCGTGATTTTGAACCTCAACGTATAGGTTATCTTTGCCCATAATGTCCTGAAGCGTCCGGAAATTTTTCACCGCCCCTTCCCGCTGATCGGAGGCAAGCAGTGCAGGAACATAGCCTTGAATGCACCCTGTCAAGGCTATGATCCCTTCGCGGTGTTCGCGCAAAATTTCCATATCGATGCGGGGTCTTGAGTAGAAGCCTTCGAGATAGGCGATTGACCCAAGTTTCATGAGGTTTTTATATCCGGTCGCGTTCTCCGCTAGTAGCGTCAGATGGTAGGGACTGCCTTGATTTTTTCCACGCTCATGGCGGCTGCCGGGGGCAACATACGCCTCACAACCGACAATTGGATTGACACCTTTATCCTTTGCTTTTGTATAAAACTCCCATGCACCGAACATGTTGCCGTGGTCCGTCAGTGCGACAGCGGGCGCACTGTTTTTGTAAGCCCATTCAATCATGTCAGGGATTCGACAAGCACCATCAAGTAGACTGTATTCGCTATGATTGTGTAGATGAACAAATTCAGATTTTGTCATATTGTGTATCCCTCCAATGAACAATTGAACAATCAGAACCAATGCGGGGAAACCAGATGCCCCGCCTACGATAGGTGTGGAGTCTGAACATGCCCCTTGATGCCCTATAAATCGGGCAACTACAATCTGAAGTGTGTAACTCCTATTTTAGTAAATCTTTCCGCTAATGATTCGTTTCATGATGATCATCGTGGTGATGTAAGTCATGGGGATCGTGAGTCACATCACGGGTCAAGAGGAAAATAGCCAATAAACCAGCTATGAAAGCCATTGTTGCACTCACCTTGTCAAGAGATAACATTCTTTCTCTTATCGGAAGCACTTCGTGAGAACCTTCCGCTTCAGAATGAGAGTGTGCCTCTTCAGAATGCGGCGCGTGGGCATGGGACGCATGACCACCATGAAAATTCTCAATGACTACATTCAGCAGTGTACCGGCAGCAAAGGCTGTCAGGTATTCGATAAATTCACCTAATCCGCCGGTCAAAATCCGTTCCCCGATGAACGCCCCAATGACCGGCGCAATTGAGAGCGGGAGCAGTCGTCCGACGGTTGCGACAAATGCCAATCGCACGCTGAACTGTAAACGAGATCCGAAAGGGAGGCGGCGTCCAATGGTTGAAATAAGTGAATTGTCGCTGAGAAATGCCAGTGTCAGCACAAAAGCAACCGGCAGACGATGTACTAAAACCACAACAGCAAGTCCGGGTCCAAATGTTTCGCTTTTGCTTGCAATAGCGAGGTTAAATCCATCGGTCAGCGCGTGGATTGATAGCCCAATCACTGTCAAGTCGGCGACCCAGCGATGATTCTGCAGCGGAAATCGGGGGTTGCGATGGCTGAGCCGCTCGATCAGAAAGATGGGTAGAAAACCGGAGACCATGACAAGGAGGCTCACCCATCCAAGATCCCTATAAAGATGGGGTATGAGGTAAAAACCGACCAACCCCACTACGGTACTGGCTGTGAACCCCGTGAGTATTGAAAAAATAACCGGATTTGAACGTAGCGTGTAAAAGGCGATCACGGCACCAATGAAGACCGAGAGCACCGCTATTGTGAGATAGATGATAAGCATCGAATCTTAGCACTAGCACCCCACTCCTTAATTGGGAAGGAAATTTCGTTTTTCTGTATCTAGGGATGATTTATTCTATTGTAACCTAATGATTGTAGTTTTGTCACTGAAAATCTGAATCAAATGTGTTCAACAACTTATCGCTAAAACAAAAAGTTTAGACTGTCGGAGCTGCACGTTACGTCTTCGCCTTCACAGGCTTTTGTCGTCTGCGTTGAGACACGCCTTTTTCAAGTGTGTCCTTGGTCACCACTTCGTACAAGATTGCATATTTCCCTTCACATCTACGGAGAATGCGACCCAACCGTTGCGTATATTCTCGTGTACTCCCGCTGCCGCCGAGGATAACCCCGATATTTGCCTCCGGGACGTTAATCCCTTCGTTAAGCACCTTTGAGGTGACGATGGCGGGGTATTCGCCGGCGTTGAAGCGTTCGAGAATCCGTTTGCGCTCTTTGGTTTTGGTCTGATGCGTAATTGCCGGCAGCAGGTGGCGCGTAGAGATGTGATAAGCGAAACGGTTGCTCCCGGTGAAAATCAAGACTCGATCTTTACGATGTTGTTTCAGTAGGGATTCGAGCAGCTCCAACTTGGCTTCGGCTTCAAGTGCAACGGCTTTGGATCTGTTCAACGCAAGCATCGCCCGCCGTGCCTTCTTTTCTCGTGTGCTTAGTCGGACAAATTTGCTCCAACCGCCCCCAAACAGTTGGATATTTCGATCGCGCAGAAAACTGAGGTAGATTGCGCGTTCTCGCGTATATTCCTCTCGTTCTGCTTCAGTCAACTCGACGTAGAGCCGAACGGTTTCATATTCTGAGAGATACTCGCCTTTGAGGTCGTCAATCGACTTGCGATAGACCACGCCACCGATCAGTTGGCGGAGTTTCCCCTCCATTCGGTCTGCCCGCTCATAGGTTGCCGTCAAACCGAGTCGTCTCGAAGCGATACTGAGTTCTGGAATGTGGCTGTAACTCGGAGAAGGGAGGTGATGCACTTCGTCAAAAATCAGGAACCCGAAGCGATTGCCGTATTCGTTGCTATAACGATACGCGCTGTCGTACGTCGTGACGGTGATTTCCTGAAGTTCGTGGTATCCGCCGCCCAAGATACCGATTTCAAGGTCGAAAGCGTTGGTTAGTAGGTCGTACCATTGGTTGAGCAGATCAATTGTCGGCACAACGATTAGTGTGCTGCGCCCCACATGTTCGATGGCTTTGAGGGCAAGGAGCGTTTTGCCCGCCCCCGTCGGTAAAACAACGGTGCCGAGGCAATCCGCATCGATCCATGCCTGCAACCCTTCCCGTTGATAGTCGTGGAGGTCGAAATCGAGTTTGAGCGCTGGCTTGATGGTTCTGTATTTCGGGACGGCTGTCGTGTATTGGACACCGTTTTCGCGCAACTGCTCGACAGCGATTGGATAGTGCAACGCAAGGGCACGCCACTTCTCAACCCGCGTATCCCACTGAAAGTGTGGGGGCGGTGTCTCTGCGTTTTCAGCGATAACCGTGCCGCCATCGTAGCGGAAATAGATTTTCTTTTTTTCGCTCATAATTGGTCGGGTTTATCCCCAGAAACATCTTCAGTAACCGTATCGCTCGATTTCCGAAACTGACGGATTAGGAGCCATACCCCTAATGCTGTCAGTATGACCCCAACAAGGTTCCACCAGACAAAGTTCCCCCAGAGAAAACGAAACCATATCTCCAAGAGAGGATGCCATATCTCCACCAATCCACCAAGCACGCTATAAGCGACGAACAACGCGCCATAGAGGGCATGACCAAGAAAACAGGGAAGCATCGAGCGCGTCTGAATAAACCACCATGCGAGTAGAATACCCAACACAGTGGGACCGATGAAGTTCCAAGAATTGAGGTGCATCAATCCAGAAAGCAGGGCGGAAGCAAGGACGGCTTTTCGCACGCTATAACGACTCAGAAAACCACGTAGTATCAACCCTCGCATTAGCAGTTCTTCAGTCAAGGGGCCAACTATCACGAAACTTACATCTATAACCCACATTGGATAAACCACATGAGCATTTGGAACAACCACAAGATTATAAATAAAATTGGTGTACCACTCTGGATACCACTCTGACGGGGACGGGAAGAAGTTTAGCCAAGACCCTATTTCAAGTAGGCTAAAGATGCCAATGATTGTGAGAGCCATTGGGAAAAGTAGGGACAATCGTACCGGCACGAGCGGACATATTTCCCTGAATGAGGTGTTAGCGCGTTTAAGCCCTCTCATCAAAATTAGCCCGTAGGGAATGAGACTAATCAATGACGTGACAGCGGGATAAGCTAAAAGCGAAAAGCCGGTCACACGCGCAAAGCTATACCAGAGGATAAGTAACACCCACGATAGAATATGGAGTAAAATCAGAATCCAGATAGCCTGGAGAATATTGGGGTAACGGTAGTTTTCTGTCATATCAACCGTTGATTTGTGAAACGTCTGATTTCCCTAGGATTACCCATCGGGATTCGTATCTTCTGTTTCACTAAAGACCTCCATCCCAGCGGACCCATCGGCAACTTTCCGAATTTGGGTCTCGAAGCCGGGGGGCGAAAGTGCCCACGTAATCCAGAGCGGCGTGTCGCCCGTGTTGACAAAGCGGTGTTCGACTGTCGGCGGCAGGTAAATCACCGTTCCCGGCTTTAGGTCTGCCACCTCGTCAGCGACATATCCTACACCTTCCCCACCAAATACAAAGATAATCTCCTCTGCGTCGGCGTGGGAATGCCACGGAATTTCGCTGTGGGGATCGATCTCCTCTAACCCCATTGAAAAATGTTGGGTATCGGCTGTCTTGGGTTCAATACAGGTGTAGAGTGTGCGTGGTGCTTCGCCTTCAATCCGAACGACTTCTGCATCTTCTTTGTGGAAAAAGTATCCCATCGTATCTTCCTTTCTTATGTGTATAGCGTCAATGTTTTACGTTTCACGTATGGCTCATGTTAAGAAATAGTGCAAAGAAACCGAGTTTTGAAGAAAAAACTCGGTTTCTCTTTGCATTTTGCACTTTCTTTTGATATGAACTTCACGCATTAGGTCTTTTGTGGTTTTTTCTTTGCAGCGGGGAACAAGATGTTATTTAGGATAAGCCGATAGCCCGGCGAATGTTTATGAAGGTCTAAGTTGGTCGGGACTCTGCCTTCCCCAACAAGGTGGCGATAGTCCTCCGGGTCATGTCCACCGAGAAATGTGAACGTTCCTTTGCCCAACTTGCCGTGAATGTACTTGGCGTAGCGGGTCCCTTCGATGTCACCCATGATAGTGATAGTCTCACGGATAGTGTTCTCATTGAACGATGTAGTTTGTCCAAGGAATCCACGTACGCGACTCACATGATTTTGGGTGAGCATCGTGGGAATCGGGTCATGCTTTGCGGCAAACTCAAACAGGATGAAATCCTCCAGACCTGTGAGCGGGTTGAGCTCTGGTCTGGGGTTATCGATATTTGAAAATTCGTACCGATTCGGGTTGGGGTAAAGGACAAACTTTTCAAAGGCGAAGGTTTTATTGAAATCGAGCTTGGACTGATATCCTGGATCCAGTGGGGTCCCGTCAAGTTCTGGAGCGACGATGTCCACGCTTCCGCCGTTTGTAGCGAGTGCGATATCCAGCGTTTCTGGGGCGGAACACATGGCGAAAAGGAATCCACCTTTGACGATGTAATCTTGGATTAGCTGGGTGATGTACGCTTTGTGCTTCGGTACGCTGTTAAATCCTGCGTCCGCTGCAGCACCCTCAAACAGATGTTTGCGCTGCTGATACCAGACCTGTCCCTTATACGCGCTGTGGAATTTTCCGTGCTGCCCGGTAAAATCTTCGTGATGCAGATGTAGCCAATCATACTGCCCAGTAAACAGTACGCCGGCTTCGACCTCTTTATCCCAGATCGTATCGTAGGGGATCTCGGCGTACTCAAGGGCAATTTTCACGGCATCGTCCCACGGATCTCGGTAGGGCGAAGCCTCTGATGGGGCGTATACGGCGATCTTGGGCGCTTTTTCCAGCAGGATCTCATCCATATTGCTGTTGTCCATCTCGGCTTGGATCGCACCGTACTCGGCGGTTGAGATTGACTGGAAACTCACCCCCATCACTTGCGCTTTAAGTTGTACGTCCGGGGAATCGTTCAGAAGAAAAGAGCCGCCGCGATAGTTTAATAACCACTTTGCATCATATTCGCGGGGAACTTCTAGCGTCCAGTAGGTCAATCCGTAAGCCTTCAGATGGTTGACCTGTGTATTGTCCATCGGTACAAGCAGCCATTGTGGGTAGACGCTGCTCGTTATCGTAAAAAAAAGGAGTAAGGATAGCGAGGGGAGTTTGTTTGTTGGGTTCATCAATTGTCCGTTTGTTTGAAAACTATGATCCTAAGAACACCTTGATAATCAAAGCGATGAGTGCTAGATACATTGGTGCCATTAACCCAATAATCCATCTTAACTGCGTGCTGAATTGACCTTCAACACTAGAAATCCGTCTCTCAATTGCTTCAAAGCGTCTGTCAATCGCTTCAAAGCGTCTCTCCATCTGCTCGAAACGATGGTTGACAGATTGGGTAAGGTCGTCAATACGTTTGTCTATTTGCTCAAAACGTTTGTCCATCTGTTCAAAGCGGTAACTGAAAAGCTGGATAAGGTCATCAAAGCGTTGATCCACCTGTCCAAAGCGTTGATTGATAGATTCAGCCAAGTCATCAAAGCGTTGATCCACCTGTCCAAAGCGTTGATTGATAGATTCAGCCAAGTCATCAAAGCGTTGATCCACCTGTCCAAAGCGTTGATTGATAGATTCAGCCAAGTCATCAAAGCGTTGATCCACCTGTCCAAAGCGTTGATTGATAGATTCAGCCGAGTCATCAAAGCGTTGGTTCATCTGCTCGAATGCGCCGCGCAAGTAGGCATTATCTCTAGCATTCTGTTCGACCATTTCGACAGTTCGCTGCACAACTTCTCGGAGTTCAGTGGTCTCAGGATTAGTATTCATAGTGCCCTCCCGTTAATTGGATAACGTGAGTGAGAGTGTAGCATAGGTTGCCTTGAATCTCAAGGAAAAATTGGTTAATTGTGCAAGGCGGAAATATATCCGCCTTGATGCGCGAAAGAAGTTTTGAATAAGTGAACGCTTGAGGTGACAATAGCAGGGAGGAGGGGTGAAAGAGAGGATAGGCGAGAAATTTAATTGATGGGGAAATGAGCCGGTGAAGCCGATTTCCCCTGAACGTGGGTAGATTTTCTGGGAGGTTTCGCGTTATTGAACTTGGCTGGCGGCGTAGTGGAGGATATTCTCGATCAATTTCTTGTTTTTCTCAACAGTGTATCGATTATCATTGCGGAGGCTGGTGATGATGTACAGACCTTTGCCGTGCTTTCGCACCCCAACAACGAGGTCTGCTCCGTCATTGGAAGTCGCTAATACTTGAAAGTCCCTGTCCCAATCCGTCCAAGCGTCATCGATATACAGTCCCCCGGGTTGTATCTCATTCGGTTCGGCAAACAGTTTTTGCCCTTGCTCTGTGACAGCAAAATCCTGAGTTGGCTTTCGTTCGACACCGTTCAAACTTCCCGCCAACCAACCGATTTCAAACGGCTCTTCCCGATCCGCGTCCTGTCCGCTCACGATGACAATTCCACCATTTTCGACAAATCCCTTGATTGTCTTCTCGGTTGCCTCGTTGAGTAGGTAGCCGCTATAAGCAATCTCCCGATGTCCAAGCCACAACATATCTACCTCACCTAAGTCAGGCAGCGCGGGATCTTGGGTTGATTCATAAGCCATCGTTTGGTTTCCAACCTTGCGGACAGATCGGATAGCGTTGTATTCATAGCTGACAGTGTTGGTCGGCACAGGAACGGGACTATCAGACGGCATGGCTTCAGTATTTCCCGTCAAAGTCAATATCTTCAAGGCATCTTTCGGCGCACCCACCCATCGCTCACCCGCGAGAATTGCTCGGATAACCTCTCGGAATTCCATAGTTGTTCCATCGAAGGTCCTCTCCATATAGGGACACAGATGCGTAAACACCCACCATCCTTTAGGATCTCTCGTGCGGTTTCTATACCACGTTCCATCAAAATATCCAAGTGCTTCGACAACATACGTGTGTTGGTAAAAAACGATGAGGGGCATATCGACTTTGAGTAGATCGATCATCTTCTGCGGGGAGCTTCCTCGGACATACCAACCTGTGGCAATGTTGAGTTTAATCTGGTCAAGTTTTTGTCCCTTGAGATCTTCTTCGACCTCAATGATGGCGTTCATTTTCTTGGTATCGACGCTTTTAATTTTTCCAAACGCGATATTGGTGCTACCCTCAATAATCTCTTGGATGGTAAACTCTCGATAAATAAATCCTTGAGTATCTGAAGAGAATAACAAGACAACAAAAACCACGCTTAAAATGGGTAGGAACCAGCGCATTCTATAAATTCCTTTCGTCCATTGATTGTTATTGCTATTGATTTGTCTTTTAGCGTTTCCCTTTCGGCATTTTTGGGGGTGGTGGAAGTCGTTTTTTGATTTGGTGAAAACGCTGAGAATCTTTCTTCAGATTGGACTTTCGGGGCAGTCTAGCGATCTGGGAACGGACAGCGGTAATCCGTTCAGTTGTTGGCGGATGTGTCGCGAACATCTGTTGGAGCATCGACGGTTTGCTTTTCTGGAGTCTGTGAAGTTTTTCAAAAAAGGTCGCCATACCTTCGGGATCAATGCCGGCATCATACATCTCTTGGACGGCGTATATATCTGCCTCTCTCTCAGCGTCCCGGCTGTACTTCGTAAGGACTCCATTCGTCGCCAAGCCAGCGACCATTTGTTCAAGTTTACTTTGGTCTTCTCCCAAAGCCAGTTGTGCAACCGCTGCAAGCCCGAGTTGTCGGGTCATCTGCTTCACGCCATGTTTGCCGACCACATGTCCGATTTCATGTCCGATCACCCCTGCTAACTCGGATTCATTTTCTGCGGTACGGATCAGCCCAATATTCACATAGAGATACCCGCCCGGCACTGCGAAAGCGTTGACAGCCTCGGTGTTCACAACCTTGAAGTGGTATGTGATGTTCTGCCGTTGGGAATGGTTTGCGAGGTGTTGTCCGAGTTGGTCGATGTACGCAGTTACAATCGGATCCGAGTAAATCTTCAGCTCCTTTTCGATCTCGCGGGAGAATTGTTTTCCGAGTTGGACTTCCTGTGCATCAGTGAAGATGTTAATATCGCTGATTCTTCCGGCACAACCGAACAATCCGTTACCGATCACGACAAATAGTGTGACAAATAGGGTTAGTTGGGGTATTCGACGATTTTTTTGCACCTTAATTCGCCTTGTTAGGAAATTGATTGATAGCTAGGACGTGTTGACATTTTGAAGATGCTGATTCGGCAAACGTTGTAATCAGCGGGTAATCGGACAAATGTAGCGCAAACTGTTAGTTTGCCGACTCGGATCACAATCTAAATGAAGATTAATTTATTAATTTGGTAATTTCCGAGCGATGTCCGGTGCGGTTGGAAACCGCGCCTACCGGGCCTGAATGAGGGGATACTCTTTAAGATCACGGAAAGGCAGAAGGTGGGCAGGCGGTTACTTTGAATCCCGATCGCAGCACCGGGGCTCACGTGTAACTCCTAAATGAAGATTCGGCAGGCCAACACTCTAGTACAGGTCATCATCATCTACAGGCTCAAACAGGACGCTGCAGCTGCTACAGCGATACCCGCTTTCTGTGTTGGATTCATCAATGAGAAACAGCATCCCACAACAGATTGGGCACGGCTCCTCAATTTCCATTTCTACCCGTTCAAGGATTCCAGTTCTATCTTCAAACTCAACAAACATTTTAATCCTCTCTAAGAATCAGTAACGATTTAGTGTGGGATCAATTTCAATTGCCCACTGGTCAATTCCGCCGGTCAAACTTTTCACATTTTGGAAACCGTTCTGGTATAGGTAGTAGGCGACCTGCATACTTCGTATTCCGTGATGACAATGGAGTATGATTTCTTGACTCGGATCGAGTTGCTCAATATGTTGGGGGAGATCATTCATCGGGATAAGTTGTGCCTCTTCAAGACAAACGATCTGATGTTCCACCGGTTCTCGAACATCAATAAGTTGGATCGGTTCGCCTTGATCGAGTTTACCCTTGAGTTCTTGGACCGAAATTTCGTGTTTCTCTGGCTGAAATGGTGGAGGCGCTTCGGAGGGAGAGGTGTCTGCTGTTTTCAATTTTTATACCTTAGTTTCGATTAAGTACACTGCGGACAGGGACAGATTTCTCTGAGTGTTTCAAAAGAATAGATGCCGGTCGAATGGCCATCGCTCCAAGTAAACTGGATGGCATAACGACCAACAAGTTCAAGGTTAAGGGGTTGGGTATCGGCTGGAACGAAAATCTGGTCTGGATCGCCGAGTCCCTCTGGACCGAATAGGGAGTGGACATCCTGCCCCCTGTGCCTTATTGTTGAACACTCTGCACAGGGACACATACGCCTGAGGTATGGATAGGTGTATTCGCTCTCATGCCCATCTTTCCAGACGATTTGTAGACCGTCGTTCCCCAACCTTTTGATCGTTTTCGGTTGTTGCTGTCTCATGAGCGTCGGGATTGGGAAATCCCTCCCACAGGAGAATTAGATGCCCCTAGGTTAAAAGATACCCAGTTCGTCCTTAGCCTCTTCGGTCATCATTTCTGGCGTCCAACGCGGCGTCCAAACGACATTAATGTTGACTTCGTCAACCCCCTCAAGTTGCTGGGTGACATGCTGCGTTCCATTGATAAGTTGTCCACCGGCAGGACAGCCTGGGCTGGTGAGGGTCATTGTGATGTTAACGGTTTCGTCCTCAATATCAACGCCGTAAATCAGTCCCATATCAACAATATTGATACCAACCTCTGGATCGATAATCTCTTTGACCGCTTCAAATACAGAATCTTCTGTTACCATCAAAATCCTCCATTCACAACTGAGAGTAAAACGTGATGCGTGAAACGTAAAACGTGAAACCAACTAGCACCAAAGGTTTAATAATCTGTGCGGACGAAAACCGCATCGCCCTCAACTTTGACTTCGTAACACTCGACAGGTTCGGTCGCTGGCATACACAGTGCTGCACCGGTGCAGACGTTGAAGCGTGCTCCGTGTCGCGGGCATTCGATCTCGTCGCCGTCGAGCTCGCCTTCAGCGAGGGGACCTCCATCGTGGGTGCAGACATCTTCGATGGCGAAAAACTCGCCGTTCACGTTGAATAGCGCGACGGGTATGTCGTCCACCTCAACCAGTTTTTTCCCCCCCGGTGGCAGTTCGCTGACTTTTGCGACCTCAAAAAACTCGCTCATTCCGTCTCCTCGTCTTCTTCTCCGGGCCAACCCTTGATGCCATACGCACCGGCTTTTAGCACTTTGAGTGCTAACAGTCCACACTTGAGACGGACGGGACCTAAGGGGATACCGAGCATATCTAAAATATCATCTCTGCTTAACTGTTTGACTTCATTTAGATGTTTGCCCTTAACCTCTTCTGTCAACATTGAAGCGGCTGCTTGGCTGATAGTGCAACCGTGTCCACAGAACCGCAGGTCGGTTATAACACCGTCCTCTACCTTGAGATCCATACGAATCTGATCGCCGCATAGGGGATTGTCCTCTTCATAAGAGATGTCGGGATTCTCAAGGGTTCCGTAATTGCTTGGGTTTTCGTAGTGATCGAGAATGTCTTCTTCGTAAATGTTCATCTGCGTCTCCGCGTCAGTATACGCTGGGCTTTCAGCAATCCGTCATGCAGGGTATCGATATCCTCAAGTTTGTTGTACAGGTAGAAACTTGCGCGGACTGTGGCGATAACCCCAAATTTCTGCATGAGCGGTTGTGCACAGTGATGTCCGGCTCGGACTGCGACTCCAACGGTATCTAAGACGCCTGCTAAGTCGTGGGGGTGGATCCCCTCCAAGTTAAATGTGATTGCTCCTGTTTTTTGCCGGGGCTTGGGTCCATAGATGGTAATGCCCTCAATTTCACTGAGTTTCTGGTGTGCATATTCGAGTAGTTCCTGTTCATGCACAAAGATCGCTTCCAATCCAACTTTGTTGAGATAGTCTACAGCAGCGGCAAGCCCGATTGCTTCCGAAATGGCTGGTGTCCCTGCTTCAAATTTGGCTGGTACATCGGCATAGGTCGAGCTTTCGCGCTGGACGGAGCGGATCATTGAACCACCGCCCAAAAATGGCGGCATCTCCTCCAAGAGGTCTGACTTGCCGTACAGAACGCCTATGCCGGTGGGACCGCACATTTTGTGCCCTGAAAAAGCGAGAAAGTCGCAATCTAGCTCCTGCACATCCACGTCAAAATGCGGCACGCTCTGTGCACCATCGATCAGCACTTTTGCACCGACACCGTGGGCAGCGGCTGTGAGTTCTTGAACAGGATTGATAGTACCAAGGACGTTGGAAACGTGCGTCATTGCGACTATCTTGGTGCGCTCTGTCAACAGCGTTTCCAAATCATCAAGCTGCAATACTCCTTCGTCGGTGATTTCAATGAATCGCAGCTTCGCTCCGGTGCGCTGGGATAGCAACTGCCACGGCAGGAGGTTGCTGTGGTGTTCCATTACCGTGACAAGGATTTCATCGCCCTCTCGGAGATTGGCACTTCCCCAGCTATACGCAACCAGGTTGATTGATTCGGTGGTGTTTCGTGTAAAGATAATCTGGCTGGAACGACGGGCGTTGATGAACCGTCCGATCCGCTGTCGCGCCTCCTCATATTTGGCGGTCGCTTCCTCAGAGATACGGTAGATGCCCCGATGTATATTTGAGTTGTAGGTCCGGTAATACGCATCCATCGCCTCAATCACGCAATCTGGCGTTTGGGAGGTCGCGGCGCTGTCCAGATAGATCAAGGGTAGATCGTTTTCCCCTTTTAGAATGGAAAAATCGCTTCGGATAGCTTCAACATCAAGCGTATGGAGTGCGCTATTTGTAGGTTGAGCGGACATCGGGGCTCCAATTTGTTTCAAATTTCAAGTGAATTAAAACGCAAAACTTATCAGCGTTTTTTATCTCATGAACCCGTTGACGTTTGTGACATTCAAATCCAGGAAATGCTTTCATTCTTCAAGTGCCTTTTCCCAATCTTCAAGGCAAGCTGAACGTTGAAGAAGTCTTAATTTTTCAAGGGAGGCCATTACCTTGTCTATCGGCTTGCTTTTGAACTTTTTAAAGACTCGGTAAGGTGAAGGTTGATTTTTATTCAGTTTCTCAAAGGTATCTTTAAACTTCCCCCCGACTTGATCAGCAACCCACCATGTAATTAACTGTGCCCAACCTTCGCGCACTTCTTCTTCGCTTAAAGCGTATAAGTCTGTTCGCCATGTGGGCACTCCCGGTTTGGGAAGTTGATGGGTAATCCAGTGTCCAATTTCATGGATTAGGACAACAGCAAACAACCATTTTTTGTCAAACCCCCGTCTTACCAACCTCCCGATTCCTCTTTCATAAATAATGATTTGCTGGAGCTGGGGGTCATAGACCCCAAGGAGGTTTTCAATCGAAATTTTGGGCGTTTCCCAGGGGTAATCTTTTGGTATCAAAACTTCGTCCCGATTTTCCTCATCCAATTCAGGATAATCAACAAAGATTGGCGGTGTCTCGGAAGAAACAAAAATTAATGGCAAGGTGGCTGAACAATACCCATTTTTTTCTGTTATTCCCATTAGCCACGTAATCCACTCCTCATCGTTATTAGGGCTGTGTTCCTGAGGCTGAAATGAAGTGACTGGATACCCTTTTACATGCCGAGAAATCATTTCATCAAGTCTCTCCAAATAGACCATATCGCCTGCCATATCGAGACGAAGGCTTTCAACTTTGTCCGGTGAAGGAAGGTACTTTTCGCTGGGGGTACGATCAAAAAAATCGAATAATATCTGATCTTTTATTATTGGATCAAAATCACTCCACCTGCGTGTATTACAACAGAACCATTTCACCGCAGCTGTTTTTAGATAGGAAGATTTATAAGAAGCTTGGGAATAAAGCCATCTTTTCGCCAATTCTAATCCGCCGGCCTCTACAAAAGTTTCACGCAATGCCGAGAAACCTCTTTTTTTTCTGGATATGAAGTATTCTATATCGCCCCAGTCCTGGTCTATACTGTACCAGCCCCGGATTGACTTTTTTACGAGCTCTCTCCAATTTGGTATTGTTTTTGATAACTCTGTTTCCCATCGATCCTTCCGCCAAGACTGCCCTGGCGGGGGATACTCACGTATAAATTGGATTAAATCCATTAAAGTTCGCATTGTTTTTAGTCTGCAATGGATCAATCTACAAGGTTAACATTTATTGTTCGCTTGTGAAGGAACAATAAATTGCCCGGCTACAAATAGAAAACGTTTACAAAGGCAATCGGTAATTGATGGTGAAAGTTGTGTGCGACAAAAGTTGCACACACGGATTGAAAGCAAGGAAAAATCCGTGAAGATTCTATCTATGCCTCTAACCCTTATCGGGATTTAAGGGTTCAAGGATAAGAAAGGTAATATCCTCGAATCCTGATGTTCGCTCATGTTAAGAAGTGTGCAACAGAAACCGAGTTTTCAAGAAAAAACTCGGTTTCTCTTCGCGCTTCGCACCTTCTTTTTACATGAGCTCCACGTTTTACGCATGGTTGACTTACTTAGAAAACAGGTTGCTCGCCCAGTTGGTCAATTTCCCACCTGAGAACGAAACATCGACTGTCTCGCCGTGATCAGCACATGCTTCGTCTGTCGGCACGCCAGCATCGGCATCACTTTGCTGGACGTAGCCTTTTGCGATAAGGTATGCTTCAACTTCATCGCCGCTGACATCGGCGATAATCTCGCCATTGACTTCGATTGTCGGCTGAAGTGGTTGACCACTTTTCTCGACCATTTCACGATAGTTATCTGCGTTGTTAATGATGTCGCGATCGTCGTATTCCAAGCCATATTTTTGGAAGATCGCGCGGACACCATTACTCCAACCGCAAACAGGTTTCATATAAGCGGTAATTTTTGGCTGACTCATTATTGGTTTCCTTTCAATTTTGAAAAGTGTGGAGAGTGAAACGTGATGCGTAAACGGGGAAACGGCATCCTTACCGTCTTGCATCAGAGGTTAATGGCTCATGTTAAGAAATCGTTCAACAGAAACCGAGTTTTCAAGAAAAAACTCGGTTTCTCTTCGTACTTTGTAATTTTTTTTACATAAGCCAAGTTAATAATACCATTTCTCATAGTAAACGCGCTGTGGTTTTCGCACGGTTACATCGCTAATTTGTGATCAATTGACTGCTGAAGCTGCGTCCGAACCGATTCTAACGAAATTCTCTGCATCACAGGTTCAAAAAAGCCGTCAACAATCAACTGTTCCGCTGCGTCGTGGGATAAGCCACGACTCATGAGGTAAAACACCTGATCTTTATCGATGGGACCCGCAGTCGCACCGTGCGTACAGCGGATGCCTTCACTTGCTAAGATTTCAAGTCCGGGCAGGGGGTCTGCGCGGGCATGGTCACTTAACATCAGATTATCGTTCTTCTGATAGGCATCGGTATGTTGACCGCCGGGGTGGACATGGATCATACCTGCCCATACGCTTCGTGAGCGATCTTTGAGGACAGTTCGATAGAGCAGATCGCTTGTTGTGTGCGGTGCCTGATGGTCTTGATATGTGTGAATGTCAAGGTGCTGGCGGGCGTGTGTAAAGGTTAATCCGAGCATCTCGACGTGACTTCCCGGCTTCTCCAACACCGATAGTTGGTTGAGCTTGCTCACGCGACTTCCTAGTGCGCTCGACACCCAACGCAACTGTGCATCTCTCCCGATAATCGCCCGTTGTGTCGAAAAATTCCAAGTCCGGAGATTCCACCTTTGTACCCCAACGTAATTTACATGGGCGTTGTCTGCGACAAGAATTTCGACAGCACCACAGTGTAATCCGGGGGTATCCGTATCCCCTGAAAGGTGCTCCTCCAACACCGTGACTTGGCTGCCCTCATCGGCGATAATTAGCGTGTGTGACAGGTCTGTTCGTCCCGCTTCAGATAGTGCGATAAATACACGCAATGGGACTTCAAGGACGACGCCTCTGGGAACATGTAACAGGTAACCGCCCTGCCAGAACGCGCCGTGGAGCGCGTCGAATTTATTCCAATCGACCGGCACGGCTTTGGTCATAAAATAGGATTCGACCAGCTCAGGACGTTCCTGCAACGCGGTATTCATGTCCGCAAAGTAGACATCTTTACGTTCGAGGTCTTCTGATAGTGCAACGTTGCGGACAACACCGTCTTGCTGAACTATCTGCCCCGGCTCTCCATTCAACGATGCCAGTCGATTTGCTAGCCCATCAGGCAGTGGGGCACCCTCAGCGGATTCGGAAGGCGAAAGCGAAATTGGGTGATACCGGTGCAGCTTGAAGGGGCGCAGGTCTGTGCGCCGCCAATAATCCTGTACGTGCATATCCGTCGTCCGCTTCCACGTGTCCTCATTGGGTGTCTTGGGGATCGGCAGACGATCGTAAACGTCATAGGCTGCCAACCGCCGATCACGCATCCAATGGGGTTCGTCCTGCGTTTTGGATATATGCTCTACAAATTCTCGTGAAAAATCCCCCGCTTGAACTTCATAAGGGGGATTGTGGTTTGACTCTGAAGGCAATTCGTTCTCCATCTCTCTTTGGTTCATTTGTACATTGGTTCATTAGTTCATTAAATTGAGGGATACCTGTCTGAATCGCAGATTAACACGGATTAAAGGATTACACGGATTAAGGAACAACGATCGTTGCTCCCTACAACTTGCTGCCCTCAAATTGCTTAATAATTTGGCTCATGTTAAGAAAGCGTGCAAGCGACGAGTTCTGAGATAAACGCCGCTGTGATGGCTTTGGCGTTAATGCGAACCTCACATAAGGCAATGTAGCCGGCAAGCAACTTCTTGTGAACACCCCGAAAGGGACGCAAGAAATTGCGAACGGTCGTCCAAATGCCTTCCATGGTGTTGGTGTGAACCTCTCGAATCCCATCCCCATCAGCATCTGTTGCCCAGTGTCGCTTGCCATGACAAACGGTGGCATGGAGGCGATTGAGTCCACAATAGCCTTGCCATTCATCGGTATAAACAGTCGCATTGCCTTGAGTGAACTGATGCACATGAGCAGAGAGGGTCTCCGTGTCGGTGCGATGTGCCACCCGCAACCTCACTTGACCACTTTCTCGACCAACCGTGCCAAGTATCGGCGGCCGGTCATTGGCATACGTGCCACGGCCTTTGCGCTTGTTGGCACGGCATCGGGGTGGGTCTGATGGATTGAGATGCGGTTCACTTTTTTTCCCCCGCATTTTGGAACATTTCGTCCGTCTCAGTCTGTCGGTCTGCAAGTGGGGAGTTCGGTTGCATCGCTTGAGCATTGTTTTGAAGCGCGTGTCGAAGATAAAGCACCGTCGGACGACTCACACCTATCTCACGCGCAATTTGTGCACTGGACGCTCCTTGGTACACTCCCCGTAGCAGCAGCACGACTTGGGCGGGAGTGAGGTGTTTCTGTTGAAACACCGTCGAACTATACAGGTTATAAATGCCATCGCACACCAGACATCGGTAGACTGTCAGTTGACTAGTAGGTGTCTGTCGGAAGGGACGTGCCTCCTCCACGCTCGCTTCACAATGCGGGCATTTCAACCCGTGGGGATGAAAGTGATTGACTAACCATTCACTAGCAGATTCATTATCAATTAAATCGAGTATTGGGAAATCCATACTTACAGTTTAACACATTGCCAAAATATTGCACTCTGTTTTTACATGAGCCAATAATTTCTTCTGGCAACGGATCATCAAAGTCATCAGGAACTCGAAATTCACCCGCACATAATCCAAAAGGACGAAGCTCCCGCGTATGATTTGTCTCAATCGGTTTGATTGTTGCTACAGGCTTATCAACTTGCACGATGACAAGCGTTTCGCCGGCTTGAACGCGATGAAGATAGCCCAAGAAATCACGTTGAATTTCGTCAAGAGTGACTGTTGCCATGCCATTTCCTCACACTTGAGTGACACCTCTAGTTGTCCCTCTCTATCCTACTGAACCTTCCATCTGGAGCTGAATCAGGCGGTTCATTTCAACCGCGTACTCCATCGGGAGTTCTTTTACGAGCGGCTCAATGAATCCGTTGACAATCATTGTCGAGGCTTCCTCTTCGGACAGCCCGCGGCTCATTAGATAAAAGAGCTGCTCCTCGCCGATCTTGCTGACACGCGCTTCGTGACCGACGTTCACATCGTCTGCGTCAATTTGGATAACCGGATAGGTGTCGGAACGCGATTCTTCATCGAGAATTAGGGCATCACATTCGACGTTGGACTTGCACCCTTTCGCGCCATTAAGCACTTTCAGCTCGCCACGATAGCTGGAACGTCCGCCATCCTTGCTGATCGACTTGGAGGTGATGCGCGAACTGGTGTTCGGCGCACAGTGGATGACCTTGCCACCGGCATCCTGATGCTGTCCTTTAGTTGCAAATGCGATTGAGAGGATTTCTCCGTGGGCGCCCGGCTCCATCATGTAGATGCTTGGGTATTTCATCGTGAGTTTTGAGCCGAGGTTACCGTCGATCCATTCCATGTGGGCATCTTCGTAAGCCGTTGCTCGCTTGGTTACGAGATTATATACGTTATTCGCCCAGTTTTGGATGGTGGTGTAGCGTACACGCGATCCCTTCTTGCAGATAATCTCGACGACAGCACTGTGCAACGATTCACTGGAAAAGGTTGGAGCCGTGCAGCCTTCGACGTAGTGCACCTCTGCGCCTTCGTCGGCGATAATCAACGTCCGCTCAAACTGACCCATGTTTTCGCTATTGATACGGAAGTACGCCTGTAACGGGTAATCAACTTTCACCCCGGGCGGGACGTAGATGAAAGATCCACCCGACCAGACCGCTGAGTTGAGCGCGGCAAGTTTGTTATCCGCAGACGGAATCACTGTACCGAAATACTCTTTGACCAGATCCGGATATTCACGGATAGCGGTATCGGTATCGACGAAGATAACGCCGATTTTCTCTAACTCTTCTTCGATGTTATGATAGACAACCTCTGAATCGTATTGGGCACCGACACCGGCGAGGAATTTCCGTTCCGCTTCCGGGATGCCGAGTCGATCAAAGGTGTTCTTGATGTCATCTGGTACATCGTCCCAACTGCGCTCGACGCGGTCAGAGGCTTTGACGTAGTAGTAGATGTCGTCGTAGTCGAGATCAGAGAGGTCACCGCCCCACTTCAGTTCTGGCTTCTGCTTAAAGATGTCATAGGCTTTCAGCCGGTATTCACGCATCCAGTCAGGTTCGCCTTTGACATCACACATTTCGTTGATGACCTCAGTATCCAAACCCTTTCGCGATTTGAAAACAGGCTTAACATCATCATGAAATCCGTATTTGTATTCGTCGCTTACGCCGATGTCTACTGTTTCGTTCGGCTTTTCTTGTTCTGCCATTTTGCGTATTTCCTTTCCGCTTTCGGTGGATCTATTTTGTTTTTGGTCCATGCTAAGAAATCGTGCAACAGAAACCGAGTTTTTGGCACGGGCGGGGCAAGTCGCTTTGGATCCCGATTTATCGGGGATGCCCCGCCTACGGTTTCTTTCAGTATCTTGCGCTTTCTTTTTACATGATCCCTGTTTTTATGCTCTTAAAGAGGGCAATGTATCTTCAGGTTCAGCTTCAACAACAGCCTCTGTGAGACCGTGTGCCTCCCGAATTGGATCGTACCCCTTCTCTTCCAGCAGTTCAGCGAGTTCCCACCCTCCGGATTCGACCACTCTTCCGTCCAGCAGAATATGTATGAACTGCGGGCGGATGTAGTTGAGCAGGCGTGGGTAGTGGGTAATAATCAGCACACCGAGGTTTGGACCAATCAATTGATTGACGCTTTCGCCGACGATGCGCACCGCGTCAATATCCAGCCCGGAATCAGTCTCGTCCATGATAGCGATCTTGGGTTCAAGCATCGCCAGTTGTAGGACTTCGGCTCTTTTCTTTTCGCCCCCGGAGAACCCGTCGTTGAGGTAGCGTCGTGCAAACGATTCGTCAACACCTAACTGTTTCATCTTTGCACGCAACTCACGTCGAAACTCTCGCATCGGGATGAGTTCGGTTGTTTCTGATCCATTTGAATCTTCGGAACGCACGGCACTTACCGCCATGCGGAGGAAGTTCGCCATGCTGACACCGGGGATTGCGGTTGGATATTGGAACGCGAGGAAAAGCCCCAACTTTGCGCGTTCATTCGGGTCCAATTCAAGGATATCCTCTCCGCCGATGGTAACTTCCCCAGAATCAATCGTATAGAACGGATTCCCCATCAGTGCGTTGGCGAGGGTGCTCTTGCCGGATCCATTCGGTCCCATAAGTGCGTGGATTTCTCCCTGTTTGACATTTAGGTTTAAGCCCTTGATGATAGGTTGGTCTTCCACGCTAACATGTAAATCTTTGATGACTAGTTCGGTACTCATTAATTCTTGTTCGACTCCTTAGTTCGTTGGTTCATTGGTACATTAGTTCATTAAACTGATGCACCCTATATATTATATTGCGCGCTGCTCCGATAAGATCGGGTATTGAGATGTGAATCTCGACCTACGGACTGCTGCTATTTACAACCCACATCCCCACGATTCACAGGTTTGGCAGGGCCCTGGCAGGTCCAAAAAAAAAATTCAACCCCATATCGGAGGGGCATCATTGGTAGATGCCCCTCTGAACCCTGATGGGGCCTAGCTTCAGAGCGTTTGTAGATTTTTGCCACGCAACAGAAGGGGCGTGTAAACGGCTTTTTGACCTGCCAAATACGCACTGTTTATGAACCATTTTTCACTGAAATGGCACCATAATCTCGCCAAATGTCAGGGATTTGGCAGGTCCCTGACAGGTCAAAACTCTGAAATGCGTAAGTCCTGATATTGTATTGTGCGCTGCTCCGAATAAGATCGGGTGTCGAGATGTGAATCTCGACCTACAGGATAATCCGCTTAATGCACAATGTCTCTAACCGCCAATCATGGACATGTTTCGCTTCGGTTTGACAAAGTTTACTGCGTTAATCTGGTGTCCCGGTTCTTTCTGCTTCACTGCTTCAATAATCAGATCTCCGATAGTTTCGTCGGGAGCACCAGCACGCAGTGGGGTCAACAGATCGGTCTCTGTAATAGAAAACAGGCATGTCCGCAATTGACCGTCCGCGGTGAGACGGATCCGATTGCACTGTTCACAAAACGGTTCAGTCACGGAAGAGATAAACCCGACATCCCCCTTCCCGTCTTCAAATTGGTAAAGCTTTGCCGGATCATGTTTCGCATCGCCGTTCATACTGACCGGATTCAGGGGATAGACTGCACCAATTTTATTGATGATTTCCTTACCCGGAATGAACATATTCCGTCCCCAGATGTCATCCGCATCTAAGGGCATGAACTCGATGAACCGGAGTTGATAGGAATTGTCGCGGGCAAATTTTGCAAGGTCAACAATCTCGTCGTCGGTAAAGCCCTTCATTGCTACAGCATTCACTTTGATTGGATCAAACCCACAACGTTGCGCTTCTTGCAGCCCTTCTAACACCTTTGAAAGCACCTTACGGCGCGTCATCTGCTCAAATTTCGCTTCATTCAGCGTATCAAGACTGACATTGATTCGGCGAAGTCCGGCATCGTAGAGGTCTTTTGCCTGCGTGATTAAGCCGATGCCGTTTGTGGTCAAGCTGATGTCCTTTAACCCTTTAATTTCTCCGAGCTGTTTGATGAGCTCTGGCACACCCCGCCGAACTAACGGCTCTCCACCCGTGAGTCTGACCTTATTGATCCCCAGATCGACGAAGATACGCGCAAGATGCACAATTTCGTCAAAGGTCATGATAGCGTCATCTTCCATGAACTGCATATCCTCCGGCATACAGTAGATGCAGCGGAAGTTGCACTGATCGGTCACGGAGATGCGTAGATTTGTATGCTCTCGATTGAAGCTATCAACGAGTCGTGTGTTCGTCATTTTGTGGGTGAATACACAAGGTTAATTAGTTGGGTTTAAGTTTGATTCCGGGCGTTAATGATAACACAAGTGACGCAGTTTTGCAAATGTTTTTATATGTTTTTTATGTAAAATACCGTAAAAAAGTTAAAACGTGAAACGTGATGCGTGAGAATTCGTGTCAATCTTATTTAGGACAGGTCAGGCGCATTTCATGAACACCCTTGTTCATTTATTGAACACTCGCACGGTTAATATCGCTGTGGAGCCGAATAGACACGGTATCGGAGATTGGCACGGTTCTTGTATGTGCCTAGGCGTTTTGTTCAGCAATGGGTAAATGGAGGTGTTTATTATGCGTATTATTATCCTCGTGGCTTGCCTTTGGCTTGCCACGTCTCCCCTTTGGGGTAAAATTGTCTTTTATTCCGATCAGGACGGCAATTACGAGATCTACACGATGGATGCCAACGGAAACAATCCCACGCAGTTGACATTTAACGCGGCTGCCGATTCCTCGCCTGTCTGGTCTCCCGATGGACGACAGATTGCCTTTGAAAGCGATCGAGACGAGAATAAGGAGATATATCTAATGGATGCCGATGGTACCAACCAACGCAATCTGACCAATCACCCTGCGTCTGATTCATCTCCTACATGGTCGCCGGGCGGTTCACGGATTGCCTTTACGAGCACGCGCAATAACCCGTCTTCCCTGTTCGTGATGAATGCCGATGGCAGTAATGTAAAACAGATTACACGACATGGGCGGTTTATTGACAAACCGAAGTGGTCGCCTGACGGAACCCAATTTGCTTTTGGTAGCTACTCTCTTTATGTGATAAACGCGCAAGGCAGAGCACCGGCGCGGCTTGCAGAACACCTAGAGATAGCCAGAGCGATGATTTTGGAAGGGTGGTCGCCCGACGGGCAGCAGCTTCTGTATGCAGAAGCGAACATGCCGGCAGATAAGGACACGCTCGTTATTGCCACGCTTAACCAATTTAAGAGAGTAATTATCAGATCGCAGCGGGTGCCTGTGCCAGCTAGGCTAGAGATGGTTTATCATTCTGCCGCTTTTTCTGCTGATGGGAAGTCGGTTCTCTTTGCTGGTAAATGGAAGGGTAACAATCAATGGAAGATTTTTCGGTTCCGGCTCGCTGATAGGAACTTGACACAGCTGACCTACGGGGCGGGCGATGATTTTTTCCCACAAGAACGGAATGCCACCCTGCCAGTAGAACCCCACGGGCTGACCATAACGTTTTGGGGCAAGATAAAGGAAGATGATTAAAGGAGGCATTATGCGAATTGTTATACTCGTGGCTTGCTTCTGGTTTGCCACCAACACTCTTGAATCAAAAATTGTCTTTTATTCCGATCGTGATGGCAATTATGAAATCTACACGATGAACTCGGACGGGACCCACCAGACCCGGCTGGGTTTCGGCTATGCACCGAATAGTATGCCCGTTTGGTCTCCTAATGGACGACAGATTGCGTTTGAAAGCTATCGGGAAGGCAACAGAGAGGTGTATGTGATGGACGCTGATGGCAAAAAACAACGCAACCTGCCCCGTCATCCTGCACTGGATGCCTTTCCCAGTTGGTCGCTAGATGGCTCTCAAATTGTGTTCGCTAGTGCGCGAAACGACGGTCGCAGTGGAGATCTCAATCTCTTTGTGATGGATGCCGACGGGGGCAATGTCAGACAGCTTACAAACATAGCACACGCCTCAAGACCCAAGTGGTCGATGGCAAATGGGTGGTGGATTCTCTTTGAGGGATACTTTAATAAGCTACAACCGACGCAGGAGATTTATGTCATCCGTGCCGATGGAGCGGGGCTGAGGCAAATTTCGCAGCCGACAAATAAGCACAAGATATTTGCCAGTTGGTCTCCCAATAGTGAACAGATTCTCTATACGGAAACGACAACCTTCAAGGTCGATAATATGTTCCCAACGATTGCCACACTCGATGCAGCCGGTCAAAAGGTGATTCGATCGGAGCCGATACCGATACCACTGAAAGTTTTTCAGCCGGTCGCTTTTTCAGCCGATGGGAAATCTATCCTCTTTTCCGGTAAGAAGCAGAAACGCTGGAATATTTATCGCCTCCATCTCCATAATCGGAAACTTATTCGGTTGACCAATACCCCTTTCAAAGATGTGGGGCCGCACGAATGGAATCCGCGCCTGTCGGTCTCGCCTCAAGGACTGACCTCTACGCTTTGGGGCAAGATAAAGACAATCAAGTAGAAATGAGTCAAATCAGATGCGAACCTAAAAGAGGTCACTCATGTTAAGAAATCGTACAATAGGACCCGAAGGGGGTTGTAGGTCGGGCATCTCCCGATTCTCGGGATTCTCGGAACGGAACTAGCCCGACAGTTATCCACTTATCGGGGCAGGGCTGCCCCTCCCACAGCGGGTTGGGATTCAAAGTTTTTTGTTTTCTATTGGTGTTTTGCACTCTCTTTTTACATGAGCCAAGAGGTTTAAAAGGTCAAAAACATTGAGACCTCATTAAACCTTCGTAACTATGGTAGATCCTAGAATTAATGAGACACTCAAAACCGGTGCGGTTTCCAACCGCACCTACCGGGTTGGATTGAATATGGAGGTTAAAGATGCGTATCATCATACTGGTAGCTTGCTTGTGGCTTGCCACAAGTCCTCTTCACGGCAAAATTGTATTTTATTCCAATCGTGATGGCAATTACGAAATCTACACGATGAAATCGGACGGGACCCACCAGATTCGACTCACGTTCAACGGGACACGCGATTCTTATCCCGTTTGGTCTCCTGATGGGGAGCAGATTCTGTTTCAGAGCGATTTCGATTTGAACCCGGAGGTGTATGTGATGAACGCTGACGGAACGAATCCACGCAATCTGAGCAATCATCTTGCGGTTGACTCCTATCCTGACTGGTCGCCGGATGGTTCACGGATTGTTTTTGTCAGCGAACGTAATCCGGACGGCTTTTCCTCCCTTTTTATGATGGATGCCGATGGGAGTAATGTGAAGGGGGTTAAAGGCTGGCGGCTTGTCACCAAACCAAAGTGGTCACCGACTGGCAAGCAAATCGCTTTTGGTGACAGTCCTATTTATGTGGTTAACGCTGAGGGCAGAGCACCGTGGAAGGTTTCAAAACGTCCCAATGTGGAGAGCGCGATGTTCTTAGAAGGGTGGTCACCGGATGGAACGCAGATTTTGTTTTCAGAGGCGGCCTTGGCATCAGACAAACACACGCTCGTTGTTGCCACGCTAGAGCCTATCAGACGGAGAATGATTATCCAATGGCGGCGGGTGCCGGTGTCAAGTCGGTTACAGACGGTTTTCCATTCTGCTGCTTTTTCTGCTGATGGGAAGTCGATACTTTTTTCTGGTAAACCCAATGATGCTGATACTTGGGATATTTATCGGTTCCAGCTGGCGGATAGGAAGTTGACACAGTTGACTGACAGCCCAGGCGCTGACCTTGCCCCACACGAATGGCTTTCGCCTCTGTCGGTCTCGCCACAGCAACTGACCTCAACGCTTTGGGGTGAGATAAAGGAAACGAAGTAGAAATCAGAGGTATAACAATGCGTATCTATATGCTTGTGGCTTGCCTTTGGCTTGCCGCCAATCCCCTTTTTGGTAAAATTGTGTTTCATTCCACGCGGGAGGGGAATACGGAGATCTATAAGATGAAATCAGATGGCAGCAATCAGACACGGCTGACATTCAATGAAGCATCTGATACCTATCCTGTTTGGTCTCCCGATGGACGACAGATTGCGTTCCAGAGCGATCGGGCTGAAAATGATGAGATTTATGTGATGAATGCCGATGGCAGCAGCCAACGCAATCTGAGCCATCATCCGGGGTATGATGCCTTTCCCGACTGGCACCCCGATGGAGAGCGAATTGCCTTTGTGAGTGACCGGCAAGGCGGTAAAAACCGTGATATTTTTGTGATGGACACTGACGGGAACAATGTGCAGCAAATAACAGACTTATTCTTTCCCATCGCTTCAAAACCGAAGTGGTCGCCGGAAGGAACGCGGATTGCCTTTGAAGCAGGTAGCGATAAGGTTCGGCAGATCCATATCGTCAATGCCGATGGTTCTCACCGCTGGCAGGTGACCGACATTGGCGGTAAAAATAAGGTGATTCTGCATGGGTGGTCACCCGATGGGCAGCACATTCTGTATACGCTGGCTGTTGACAGACGCCTTGATGATGCGGATCTTGTGGTCGTTGAGTTGTCGCCAAATAAGCCGGGGTGGAGACAACAGGTATTCAGTGAGATGCATATTTCACTGCTTATACCTGTCATTGGTTCTGCTTTTTCGCCTGATGGGAAATCTATCCTCTATGTTGCTAAAACGGAGGACCACTGGAATATCTACCGGCTGCCACATCCAGAAGGTAATAAACAGCAGTTGACAGATGATATTCATGACAATTTCGCACCACACGAATCGCCACACGAATGGAATCCACGCTTGCCTGTTTCGCCACGGAAACTGGCCCCAAGGCGTTGGGGGAAGATAAAAGTAACAAAGTAGGACAGCCGCTGAATGCTCAAAACAAATCAGCATGAACCGTGATAAACCAAGCCTCTCACGCATCACGTCTCACGCTTCATTCTGTGTAATTTCCACCAGCATTAAGTTTAATCCCCGATGTCCTTTATCATTTCGATGAGGTCTGAATAAACGAGGTTGCCATGGTCATCTTTCATGCTGTACCATTCGGGCACGCGTCCCACTTCTCGGTATCCGATTTTCTGATAAAGGCTAATGGCAGCCTCGTTCAAATGCCAGACATGGAGGTAGATGCGTCGCAAACCGAACTTTCGACCTTCCGCCTCCAAGAGTAGCATCATTTCCCGTCCCAACCCGCGTCTGCGACATCTGCCGATGATTTTGATTCCCAGCGTTCCCATCCGATGTGCGGTGTCGAGTTGTAGGCTTCCCTCTCCGACGATCTTCCCATCTATTTCTATTAGCAGATGTGAACGCTTTCCGGTTTCCAGATCGACAAGGATCCCACTCAGTCTTTCGCAGCCTTTGGCGAAGCTGGTCTCCGCGTGGTATGCCATCACTCGCTCCTGATGGAGGATATTGCACATTTCGACATAGGCGGGGACATCTTGCCATCGGGGGTAGCGGAAGGTAACGATTTCATCGTTGTTTTGGATTGTCCTGATGATCTGACCTTCTTTCATATTCAACGGTCCTATTAATTCTGGTAATGAAACGTGAAGAAGATTACGCATGACGTTTCACGTATTTTATACACATGTCGCCCCCTGGGGCTATCGGTCAGGCAAGTTAAGCGTAAGCGAAATCCCGATTTATCGGGGATGCCCGACCTACGAGTATGTGTATAGGTTACGGCATACGAAGTATGCCTATTACTATCAACTTACGGCATACGGAGTATGCCTACTACTATTAACCTGCATTACTTTACCCTATCACATCGCCGAAGTTTTCGATGCTGGCGGGCAGCTTTCCGTCGGGGAGATAGAATTCGTCTTCAATGTTTACAGGCACCGGTTGATGTGTTCGCATTGATTCAATTGCCTTTTCAAAGATGAGTGTCGGTATACAGGCTTCCCACGCATCCATCGGACTTGGGCCGCCCTCAAGGCACAGTCGAGCGAACATACCCATCTCCTCGTCGAAGCCGTTGTGATATTCGTTATGCTCGATACCGGGCTCGTCCGTCCCTTGGAATGTGAGGTTTCCGAAGCGAACCGTTGCTGCACTTACGGCCCCAGCCAAGACTTCGGCGTAGTGCTTGGGGAGTGCGCCACCGCTGCCGACAGTGCTGAAGACAGAGGTGCCGATCCCGCCGTTGGCGAAGCGAATAATGATTGTGCTGGTGTTTGTCGGTTGACCGTCGTAGCCCATGGCGAGGATCTCCACCGGCTGCGAGCGCATGACGTGCCAAATCCAGTGGAGATTGTAGCCGGAGTTGTCGAGGATACCGTCGCGGCCGTAGGGGCCTTCGGGGTCGTTCGGTTTGTCGTAAGAGACGCGGCAGGTGAAGAGAGTATAGTACGGTTGAGGGATGACCTCGCGCAGCCGTTTGGTTACCGGCGAGTGCTTGAACCACCAACCGCTCATCAGTTGCACCCCCGACTCATGCACGGCTTTCTGAACTCGACGTGCTTCGTCTAGTGTCATCGCCAGCGGTTTTTCGGCAAAGATATGTTTACCCGCAGCGCAGGCTTTGATAGCGATATCCGCATGGGTGTCGTGGGTTGAACAGATGAGCACCGCATCTATGTCGGGATCGGAGAGTATCCGGTCGAGGTCGGTTGTGTAGTAGTCTGCGTTTCCTTCTTCGGCACGCACACGCGCCCCGACCCGCCGCCCGTTTCGACTCACCCCTTCTTCAATGACATCCATCGTGGCGACGAGACGGATCTCTGGCGTTTTCAGGATGTTCGGTATATGTGAGCCGCTAATGCCGCCACAACCGATGATTGCAACGTTCAGTTGTCTTGCCATCCTTCTCCTCCTTATCCGCCCGCTTCTACCTGTTCAATAAGCGGTCTGATTTTGGCAAAGTTGATCCGCATCGCGTCTGCGCCAGAACCGCTCGGTGGCTTAAAATGGGTGGCGACAGCAAAAACCACATCGCAGCGATGGTCACGCAGATTTCGGAGCACCGTTGGGTAGTCAACATCACCTTCGCCAAGCGGACAATATTCAAAGTTGTTTTTTAGTCCATCAAGGACTGCGAGATCTTTCACATGGAGCGAATGGAGGTAGGGACGCACGTTAATAAAGCCCGCAGTCGCTGAATCCGATTCGCCGGCGGTATGGTTGTCAGATGGATGCCACATAATTTTAAGCCGTGTGGATCCAACCCGTTCAATCAGTTCACGACAGTGGCGGGTCGTGTTGGTATAGTGCCAAGGGAGATTTCCAAGTACCACATCAATATCGTGCTGCTCTGCCTGCGCCGCCACGAGTGAGAAGACTTTGACCAACTTCTCCATATCAACGTCGGCGATGACACCGCCGCGCGTCAGCCAGCGCATGGGCCAAGTGGGTTTCTGAGCGGAGTACTCGCCGGGCCATGCGAAGGTGTACGATAGCACCGAACTCACGCCGAGCCGGTTGGCGACACCCATTGTTTGAATCAGGCGGTTAAAATCATCTTGAAACTCTGGATGGTCTTGCAGTGTTTCCAGTTCCAGATCTTCGAGATGCAGTTTACTGAAGGAACCTCCTGCGCCGATCATGAATAGCTCGACCCCGTGTCGGGCTGCCTGTTCGCCCATCTCATCGACAGCTGCATCGGTTATCTCGCCATCAATTGCCCAGTCGAGGAAGCCAAACCATCCATATTTTGCGTCGAGTTCCTCAGCGAGGGCAAGTGCTTCGACGTAAGGTAATCCTGTCATCTGAAGGTCCATTCCAACTTTGAAGCGATAGTCTGTCATTGGTTGTTATCTCCTATAGATCATGTCAAAAGCAAGTGCAAAACGTGCCAAACAGGATAACCGATTTTAGGTTATCGGGCAAGGAATTTCTGTTGGATTAGTAGGGGCATTTATAGTGAATTCAAAAAACAAATGAACACTTTCGCTCCCCATGTTTGGTAGGTGCTGTTTGTAACTGCACCGATTTGGAGTGTCTCATTAATTCTAAAATCTACTATAATTCTCCCGTAGTTCGATCTCCCTGTCAAGGCTACGGCGGGGAAACCAGATGCCCTGCCTACGGAGATGGGGGCAGGTTACGGCATACGGAGTATGCCTACTACTATAACTTAGGGTTCGGGAAGAAGAAATCTTCTGCGGTTTTTCGGAGGATCTGGTCTTTATCTGAGTCAGAGAGGAAATCCAATCTATCTCGTATCAAGGCGATGCTGTCCTCATAGGTGTGATCGACGACTTGGAATGGGCAGTCGCTTGCCCACATCAGTCGCTCGGATCCAAACGCCTTGTAAACACGGTGAATCATTGGCTCAAGATCGTCATAGGTCGGTGCTTTTTCGCCGAGTGCGTAGAAGGCGGAAACCTTGACCATCACCTTTGGGTGTTGCGCCATGGCACACAGTTGGTCGATATGCTCCTCACAGATTGGTTGGTCCGCGCCGATCCGAGCGAAATGGTCGATGATGACAGGAGTTTCTGGAAATCGTTCACACTGTACGCTAAGAGCGGGCAAAGCATCTGGATTAATCAGTGGACAGATGGCGAGGTTGTGCGCTGCGCCTGTGGCAAACATCCGCTCGAACCCGGGTCCGTCTAACCAGCTCTCGATTGGCGTATCTGTCGGATAGATACGAAATGCGCGGACACCCCTCTCGGCAAGCTCTAGCATCGTTTCATCGGATCTTTCCGCCCCCCAGTCAACGATGGCAGTTCCTGAAAACACGCCCGGATACGCTTCCATCACATCGAGCATGTAGGTGTTATCGAACTGGTAGTAACTCATCTGGATCAGCACAATCCGATTAACGCCCGACGGTTCGGCGTGGGCGAGGAGTTCTTCGGGGTAGAAGGTTTTGGGGTTCATGTCGCTTTCTTGAAATGGTGGGCAGAGCGGATAGCGATCAAAATCGTTTGTCCAAACGTGCACATGCGCGTCGATGTATTCCATATCTTTTCTCCTTCGTGGAAATGATAAAGTTTATTGGTTCATTGGTTCATTAGTTCGTTGGTCATTGGTTCACTGCTATAGACATCGCGCCCCGATGGAGCGAAAATAGGTCGAGGTTCATCTCTCTACACCCAATTGTCAGTCCGGGAAAATTGGACAAATGTAGGGGCAGGTCTTGTACCTGCCCAAAATACAGACCTCCTCCAGACCACAGGGTAACCACAAGGGTTACCCCTACAGAAACTCGAAGTTGTTGGACGAAAGGATAACCGATTTCGGGGTTCTGGACAAGAGATTTCGGAGATCTAAGCCTTAATTTTTCTTGACATTTTGCCTTCGATGCCCTATGTTAGATTTGAGTTAATTATGAGTTTTATAGCAAGAATCGAACACTGACTCTGAAGAGGGGATTGAGGTGTGACGAATATAAGCGCAGAGGTTGTCATTTGCGGTGCGGGGATGGCTGGGGTTGCAGCGGCATATCATCTTGCAGTCCGGGGGGGAGTCAAGGATATCGTCCTCGTTGATGAGCGGGAGCCGCTAACGCTCACGAGCAATAAAGGGACGGAAGCGTATCGAAACTGGTGGCCCGGTCCCGGCGATACAATGGTGCGTTTCGTGAACCGTTCCATTGATCTGTTAGAGGAACTGGCGCGAGAGACAGACAACTGTTTCCAAATGAATCGACGGGGTTATGTCTTCTTAACAGCAGATGAGGGTCAAATCCCTATTATGCAGTATGCGGCTGCTGAGACTTCTGCCCTCGGCGCTGGACCGGTTCGGGAACATCCGGATCTTACATCTTACATACCCTCACCGTCCGAAGGTTTTGAGGGGCTTCCCACCGGCGTGGATCTGCTTCTCTCGCCGGATCTTGTCCGGGAACAGTTTCCGTTTGTGACAGAGGATGCAGTAGCGGCGTTGCATGTCCGCCGCGCAGGGTGGCTAGACGCTCAAAAATTAGGTAAATGGTTGTTAGCAGAAGCCCAACGCGCTGGCGTTCGGCTTGTCCGTGATCGCGTAAGGGGTGTTACCGTTGTTGAGAATCGGGTTACGGAGGTTCAACTTCAATCCGGGGATCGTATTAATACCGGCACCTTCGTCATCGCTGCGGGACCGTATCTCAAAGAGGTTGGCGCGATGGTAGGGGTGGACCTCCCCGTTTTCAATGAGCTACACGGTAAGATTGCCCTCCGAGATGAGTTAAGAATTGTGCCGACGGACACACCGCTGCTGTTTTGGAGTGATTCGATTAAGCTGCCTTGGACCGATGCAGAGCGTGAAAAGTTGTCTGCGGCTGACGAGACCCGTTGGCTGCTCGATGAATTTCCGTCTGGCGTTCACTTTCGGTCGCGCATGGATGGCGATACCCATGTGCTTCTCGCCATCTGGACGTATGATATTGAACCTCAACCACTCGTTTGGCCCCCTACGTTTGATCCAGATTACCCCGAAATTCTGATACGTGGGCTTGCCCGGATGATTCCCGGTCTGTCGGCGTATTTTGGTCATGGAAACCGAGCATACGCCGATGGTGGGTATTACTGTAAGACGCAGGAGAATCGACCGTTGATTGGTCCTCTGCCGGTTGAGGGCGCGTATGTGATTGGAGGGCTGTCAGGCTACGGTATTATGACATCTCAAGCGGCGGGTGAGCTGTTGGCTGCCCACATTACCGGCGGTGAGCTTCCCGAATACGCGCCGATGTTCCTGCTTTCGCGTTATGAACACCCAACCTACCAAGCCCTACTAGAAGATTGGGATGTGACGTCGGGGCAGCTATAGACCAACATGGTGCTCGTTTGCAATTGTTGATATGGTTTCGGGTCAGAGATCGAGAGTGAAACGTGATGCGTGAAACGTAAAAACAATGGCTCATGTTAAGAAATAGTGCAAAGAAACCGAGTTTTCAAGAAAAAACTCGGTTTCTCTTCGCACTTGTCTAGAACGAGGTTTCTATGGATTTTAATGAGAAGGTCAAAGAGATTAATTCTCTATTGGAGCAGCACAACACATTTCGCGGGGATTGTCTGAATCTTATCGCCTCTGAAAATGTTCCGAGTCCGTTGGTGGAAGGGCTGCTGGTCGAAGATTTGGATCAGCGTTACGGGAACTACAGCGGTATTGATTTACGGGCGCGGAGTTACCAAGGAAATCGGTTCATCGTCCAGATCGAGGAGTTGGCGCAGGAACTGGCAAAGCAACTCTTTGGCGCGGCGTATGTCGATCTCCGTCCGCTCTCCGGCAACATTGCGGGCATCGCAACCACCTTTGCGCTGGGGTGTCCCGGCGATATTGCGTTGGAGGTTCATAACGGGCACCAATACGCGCTCAAGTTAGCCACCTCCCCGCTGAAGGTGTCGCTCGAATCTATTGAGATTCCGTGGGACGGGGTTCGGTCTAACATTGATCTGGATCAGACGGTTGCACTTATTCAGAAGCATCGTCCCAAACTAGTAACGATTGGGTCGGGGGTGTTTCTCTTTCCGCAGCCTGCCCGCGAGCTGAGGGAAGCGATGAACCGATACTGTCCCGATTCATACCTGATCTATGACGCTGCCCATGTTATGGGACTTATCGCCGGTGGACGGTTTCAATCACCCTTTGAGGAGGGGGTAGACGTGATTATTTCCAGTACGCATAAAACCCTCGCTGGACCGCAAGGTGGAATAATTTTAACAAACGATAGATCGCTTGCGGAACGGATTGGGCCCGCGGTTGCTCCCCTGCTTGAGAGCAATCATCATTTGGGGCGTTTGCCGGCGTTGGCGGCGACATTCTTAGAGTGGCTGGCTTGTGGTGGAGAACATGCAGACGCAATCATCAGCAACGCAAAGGCGTTGGGGCAGGCGTTACATGAGCGCGGAATTCGTTTCGTTGGGCAGGAACTTGGCTTCACAGAATCGCACACGTTGATACCGATTGTTGATCAGTTTGGTGAGAGCAAAGCGGTGGCAGACCAACTTGAGGCGTGTAATATCGTCGCCGGTGGGGCGAGTGTTCCCCCGGAATTGGGGACGCACGGCTTACGGATTGGGGTGCAAGAGGTGACCCGACGCGGTATGACGGTGGTGGATGTGCCGGAGGTTGCGGATTGTATCGTCGGTGCTTTGAAGGGGGATGATCTCGCAGCCGTTAAGGGGCAAGCGGCTGCGTTGGCGGGGCGATTCAACCAGATGCGATTTACGTTGGAAGGTGTCTGATGGGAAAAGGCACAATCTTGTAGATCGATTTTCCAAAATCGACATTTGGGCTCAAGATATGAATCTTGACCTATTCCGTTACACCGTTATTCCTGTGAAGTTCCCTCGTCAGAAACCACCGGACTCGTAACCTCCAAAAATAGATCCGCTAACCCGTATTCAATTCTCTGAAAACGTGAAACCACAACATCTCCACAGACCAAATCTTTCAGTAAGTTAGTGGTTTCTGCCTCCGTCATCTGTGATTCAATCTGGATGAGCGCGTCCATTATTTGTATAGAAATTATATCCGATCTTTCGTCCAGAATCGCTTGCGCTGCCTCCCTGCCGGAGGTGACCTCAATCTCCAGTCGATGCCGAACCCCATACCGCTGGGAGATGTCGCGCCTCCCTCCGTAAAATGCCATGTATCCCCCGCTCAAGATGCCGACACGGTTGCACGGGGTTATGGCATCGGTCAGGCTGTTTGTCGTCAGAATCACCGTTTTACCCATCGCCCCTAGTTCTTGAATTAATGCGCTCATTTCGGCTTGCCCCTGCGGATCTAAGAGTGAAATCGGTGCATCAAACAACCAGACCAACGGATCGTGCAAGAAAGTTTTGGCTAAACACAATCGCTGTTTCTGCCCCAGTGACAAGTATTCGATTTTTTCGTCTCGCAGCATCGCCAGATCCATCAGATCCAGCACGTCTTGGATACCTGTCGCACGTTGTCCCTTTTCTAATTTGTATGCCGCAGCGAAAAACTCAAGATATTCCTGAATAGAGAGGGTGGGATACCCCTCAAAGGTTTGGGGAATATAGCCGATGAGTGGGCGGACAGCACGAGCGTCCTTTATTGCATTATATCCGGCAATCTCTATAGAACCGGAGGTCGGCTTAATCAGCGTTGCGATAATTTTGATGAGGAGTGTCTTGCCTGAACCGTTTGGGCCCAACAGTGCTAGGCAATCCCCAGCTTCCAGACGAAAATTCAGATCGGTGAGAATCGGTTTCTGCTGAAAAGATTTGCACAATTCTTGGATGTGAATCACAACTTAAAAATCTCCGAAGTTGGGGAAAAAGGTTCAAAAGTAACGCCTATTTTTTAGTTCGGTAATTTTCACAACAGTTACGGCATACGGAGTATGCTTACTACCGTTCGACACACTGTAGTAGGTGTGCTCCGATGCGTGGTAATTCTCACAACGGTTACGGCATACGGAGTATGCCTACTACCCTTACACATTATAGCACGCAGATCTCGATTTGGAAATGGTAATCCTGTAAGGGGGGAGATAGGGGAATTGTACCTGTTTATCTGTTGACGCAATCTTTCAATCTGTAGTATAATTAGCCGACGCACTTTTTAGATGATATTACTTCTAAGCATCTATTTGAAAATCTAAGGAGCTATGGCTGGCGAATCAGAAATACTCAATTTTTTTGACATCCGGATTGAACACTTTCCTGACCGGAGTGCCCGATGGTTGTTCCAAGATAAAGAGAACGTCCGAGGATTGGTGGAAATCGTCGCAGGCGAGCTGGTCGAGTTGATAGATTTTAGCCAACTTGCACAGATTAACAGGAGTTTTATTCCCGACAACCTTCGAGAACAGGAGTCTGACCTCGTATTTAGCGTCCCATTGCACAGCGAATCCGAAACAGACGAACTGCTCATCTATATCCTCATTGAACATCAATCCACAGTTGATTCAACAATGGGATTTCGGGTGCTGTTCTACATGATTCAGATTTGGGACTCCCAACGCCGCGAGTGGGAATCGAACAATGTCCCCAAGAGTCAGTGGCGTTTTCGTTCGATTCTCCCGATTCTATTTTACACCGGCGAACAGCGATGGAACACCCCGCTGACCCTCAATGCAATAATGGACATCCCTGATCTGTTTTCTCGGTTTGTCCCGACGTTCGATATACTGTTTCTAAGTGTCAAGGAGACCGATGAAGTGGACTTGACGAAATCTGACCATCCGCTCGGTTGGTTGCTAACGGTCTTGCAAAGGGAACATTCGGACAAGGAAGTGCTAAGGACAGCGTTAATCGAGGCGATGTCGCACATCAACGCTCTCGGTGAAGAGCAAGCGCAGCAGCGGCGGCGTGCGATTTCGTATCTACTGTTGCTGATTCTGCATCGTCGTCCGACTGAGGAACACGAAGAATTGAGTACACTGGTTGACCAACACATCGAACAACCATCAGATAGGGAGGAGGTAGAAATCATGGCGCAGACAATGGCGGAGCATCTCATTGAACGTGGCAAAGCACAAGGTTTTGAGCAAGGTGTTGAGCAAGGCAAAGCACAAGGTATTGAACAAGGCATCGAACAAGGCATCGAACAAGGCATCGAACAAGGCATTGAGCAAGGTGAGATACGAGCGAAACAGGGAACACTCCTCAAGCTGATACGTCTCCAATTTGATTCTGTTCCTGAATCTATAACCAATCAGATTACTCAGATACAGAGTCACTCCCGTTTGGACTCGCTTTTTGAGAGGGTGTTGACCGCACAGACACTTGATGAAATTGATTGGCAAAACCGTGACGGCTAAGAACCTGCGATATTATCTCAAATCCGAGATTTTTGGGACAAATCTTATACCCTAAAAATGGCTTTGTCACCTACTATTGAAACAGGTTCTAAACAACAAACTTTTTAGCCCCGACGCTTTATCGGGGGAGGTATTGAGGAATACAACGTGCAGGCAGAATTGAGCATCGACGAACAGGTGGTACTCATACGCAGGGGGACAGCAGAGATTATCTCTGAGGGGGAACTCGCTCAAAAATTGGAGGCCGCCAGAACACAGGAACGGCCTCTTCGTATCAAACTTGGATTGGATCCAACAGCACCGGATATCCATCTCGGCATTGCAGTTGTCCTACGCAAGCTGCGCCAGTTTCAGGATCTCGGACATGAGGTTATCCTTATCATTGGGGACTTTACGGCGACAATCGGGGATCCGAGCGGCAAATCGAAAACACGACCACAACTGACGACGGAAGAGGTCAAACATAATGCAAAGACCTATGCAGACCAGTATTGTATGATTCTGGATGAAGACAAAACCCGCGTCGTTTTCAATAGTGAATGGCTTGATGAGATGTCTTTTGCGGATGTCATTAGACTGAGTGCCCAAACAACGGTGGCGCGCATCTTGGAACGGGACGACTTTACAAATCGGCTTCAAGACGGTGCTTCGATCGGGATGCATGAACTCCTTTACCCGATTTGCCAGGGCTACGATTCTGTCGTCTTGGAAGCAGACGTAGAGATGGGCGGGACTGACCAGAAATTCAATATCCTGATGGGCCGTGATCTCCAACGTGCCTACGATCAAGACCCCCAAGTGACGCTGCTAATGCCCCTACTCGTCGGTCTTGATGGGGCTGAAAAAATGAGCAAATCGTTGGGGAACTACGTCGGGATCTACGAACCGCCCACCGAAATGTATGCGAAGTTGATGTCCATCTCCGATGAGTTGATGTCTACCTACTTTGAGTTGGCAACGGATGTGCCGCTCGATGAGATTCGTGAGTTTGAAGCACAATTGGCAAGTGGCACTGTTCATCCCAAGACAGTCAAACAGCGGCTTGCCCGCGAGATTGTGACAATCTACCACAACGCAGATGCGGCACACGCAGCGGAGGCGGAGTTTGATCGGGTGCATCGCGATCGACAACTTCCCGATGATCTACCTGAAGTCGTTATTCCAGAATCTTCTCTCACTGATGGCAAGATATGGATAGCCCATCTGATGCAGCGAGCCGGTTTTGCCAAGAGTTCTAGCGAAGCGAGACGATTGGTGCAGCAAGGCGGGGTGCGCCTCGATGGTGACAGAATCACCGATCCAGGACTGGAGGTCTCTTTACGGGGGGAAGCCATCCTGCAGGTCGGTAAGCGACGGTTTGCGAAGGTTAAGATATGATTTTTGTAACCAACGACGATGGGATTGACGCACCGGGCTTAAAGGTTCTCGCAGAGGCACTCGAAACCCTTGATGAGGTTTATGTTGTGGCACCAGATCGGGAGCGGAGTGCTGTCGGTATGGCAATCACGCTTCATCAGCCGCTCAGAGCCAAACAGGCGTGGACTCGCGCCTACGCAGTTGATGGCACGCCAGTCGATTGTGTGGACCTTGCGCTGGGCACCCTGCTCCCCGAACCGCCAAAATTGCTGGTTTCTGGCATCAATCGGGGGCAGAATCTTGGGGCTGATATTCATTTTTCAGGCACGGTTGGAGCAGCGAAAAAAGGAACACTCGCAGGGATTCCGTCGATTGCGGTTTCCCTCGCTTTAGAGGGGGTAGGGGAACAGCAATCTGACTTCCACTACAAAACAGCGGGAGCGATTGCGTGTCGCATTGCGAAGCAGGTAATCGAGAAGGGAATGCCGAGCCATATCCTGCTTAATGTGAATGTGCCGAATTGTCTGCTTTCCGATGTGAAAGGCATCAAGATTACACGGCAAGACCGTGGGAACTACAGTATAAACGCCGTCACACGGTTGGATCGGGGCGGACGACCCTACTACTGGATTGGCGGAGAGCGCACCCAAATTGACTTTGGAGGAGATACAGACCTCCACGCGATTCACAATCGGCGCGTGTCGATTACGCCGGTACAGCTTGACTTCACAGATCACGCCCTCATCACGCCACTAAAGGCTTGGCTGGCTGATGAGAACATGCAGCTCTAACCTGAAAACGAGGAGGAGGCTTGCGCTATTTAACGCTTGTTCTCAAGGGGTGTTGTATCGGGGTGGCAAATATTATTCCCGGTGTGAGCGGCGGCACGATGGCGGTTATGCTTGGCATCTATGAGCGATTGATTCGCGCCTTGCACCACATTGGATTTTCAACTGCTAGAAAACTCTTGGCAATTTTCACCTTAAAGAAGGGGGCAATATCTGGAGCGCGTGCAGAGCTGCATCGTATTGATTTCGGATTTTTGGTAGCCATTACCTTCGGTGCGCTGCTCGCTGTCGTCGCGTCAGCCAGACTAATTATTTATCTGCTGAATGAGCAACATGATCCGACCTACGGTTTTTTTTCTGGATTGGTGCTGACCTCAGTTATTATTCCATTCAAAATGCTGAAACGTTTTACCGTCAAAGAGGTTGTCTCCCTTCTCCTCGCTGCGGGGTTGACGGTGGGACTAACACTGAGCATGAGCGGAGAACAGAGACTGGAGAGTGAGCGGCGGAAACATAAACTGCAAGAAAGTCAACTCAGCGGAAGCCCAATCGCAGCGGCAGAGGGTTCCACTCGGGTTTCACAAAAGCCCTCAACAGACGCAAATCACGCGGTTGGGGTGCTGCTTTATCTGTTTCTGTGTAGCGCGATTGCGGTTTCTGCGATGATCCTTCCCGGCATCAGCGGCTCTTTCATCTTTCTTTTATTGGGCGTGTATTTCGACGTACTGGCGGCGGTGAATAATCGGGAGTGGGTCGTGATAGGGGTTGTCGCTTTGGGTGGCATCGTGGGGCTGTTGGCGTTCACCCGATTGTTAAATTATGTCCTTGAACGCCATCGCGATTTGACGGTATCCTTCTTAATTGGATTGATGCTGGCTTCACTATACGGGCTTTGGCCCTTCCGCAGTTACGCGATGGTCGGTGAGGCACGTATCGACATCGCTCATATTCTTCCGCAGGTGAACATGAATTTGGTTATCACGGTTTTAGCAGGACTAATAGGTTGCGGGGTAGTTCTCCTGTTTTATCGTCTAGAAAATCAAAGAACCTGATAGAAATGAACAACATGAGCAATTTTAGGTTTATCGATTTATTTGCAGGAATTGGCGGCATGCGTATTCCGTTTGAAAGGTTGGGTGGAGAGTGTGTTTTCAGTTCGGAGTGGGACAAACATGCCCAGCGGACCTATTTTCATAACTTTGGGGAAATGCCCAAAGGAGACATCACCAAAATTGATGCGGGGGACATTCCAGACCACGACATTTTGCTTGCAGGTTTTCCTTGTCAGCCGTTTAGCATTATAGGTGAAAAACAAGGCTTTGCAGACACGCGGGGAACCCTGTTTTTTGACATAGAACGGATTCTTGCAGAAAAAAAACCAAGTACGTTTCTTCTTGAGAATGTGAAACAACTTGCATCCCACGACAGAGGAAGGACATTTGCTGTAATTCAATCCCGCCTTCTCAATCTTGGGTACGCGGTTTACCACGAAACTCTAAACGCTCTTGATTTCGGCTTGCCTCAAAAGAGAGAACGGGTATTTATCGTTGGATTTCGTGAACCAATAGCGTTCGCTTTTCCTAGAGGAAACAGAGAGGATAAATCTCTGTCAGAGATTCTTGAGCCAGATGATAGTGTAGACCCTAGCTTATTTGCGTCGGAAGAAATCCAGAAATCTCGTATAGAGAAATGCAAAAGCAATCCGTTTTATCCCTCTATCTGGCATGAAAACAAGGGCGGTAATATATCGGTGTTGCCTTTTTCATGCGCTTTGCGGGCAGGGGCATCTTATAATTATCTTCTAGTAAACGGCATTAGACGACCATCAGGGCGAGAGTTATTGCGTTTACAGGGTTTTCCAGAAGATTTTAAGATTGTTGTAAACATTACACAGCTTCGGAAACAGATAGGGAATAGTGTTGCTATTCCCGTTGTCACTGCAATTGCGGAAAAAATGTTGGACACACTCAAGAAACAAGAATCGGACAAAACCAATTCTGTTTTGATAGGATTATCATTGTTTGCAAGGAGTGCGAAGTCGTTCCACATGAAAACTGATTGAAAGGATTTTTTTCAAAGCAAATTACTCTTTATGAAAACAGTTGGTTTCTTTGTTAATACATCCAAACCCCACGCGCTGCAAGTTGCCACGGAGGCTTGCGATTGGCTCAAAAAGCACGGGGCAAAGCCGCTAGTTCCCGATGCGGAAGCTGCGCTACTCGGTCTGGCAGGCGCGGGTTGTCATCGGCGTGAATTGGCTGCACACTGTGATCTGTTGCTAGTACTCGGTGGTGATGGCACACTTCTTGACGCTGCACATATACCCGACATTGAGAAGGTCCCAATCCTCGCTGCGAATCTCGGTAGCCTCGGTTTCCTCACGGATGTTCCCCGCGACCAGCTTTACGCTGCATTGACCAACGTTTTTAACGGTGACTACAAAATTGATCGGCGGATGATGCTAGAGGTCAGCGTCGATAACTATGATCACGAGTTTGCCAATTCTTTCGCGCTCAACGATGTTGTGATTCGCCACTATACGCAACTCATTGAACTGGAATCCTACATTGATGGCGAGCCGTTCGTCACCTACAACGCTGACGGACTGATTATCGCTACATCAAGTGGCTCAACTGCTTATTCTTTAGCGTGCGGGGGTCCCATCGTTGAACCGCATCTCAACGCAATTCTCTTGACACCGATTTCGCCGCATTCATTAACGATGCGGCCTTTTATCGCACATGGGGATTCAGAGATTACGGTGGTGATGCAGTCCAATTATAGCAGCGTTACCCTGCTTGTCGATGGGGCCCGTGAGACACACACGGTTGCTCCCAATTCCTTAATCCGTGTGCGTAAAGCGGACAAGACAATCCAGCTGATTCGTTCTCACCACCATAGCAATTACGAAGTCCTACAGACGAAGTTGATGTTGGGAGAAGGAACGAAGCGAAAAACATGATTGAAGAACTTTACATAAGCAATGTTGCCCTTATTGATGAGCTTCAGTTGGAGTGTGCCTCTGGTCTGAATGTTTTCACCGGGGAGACGGGTGCGGGTAAATCTGTGATCTTAAACGCTGTGGGGCTTGCGCTCGGTGAACGCAGCAGTGCTGGGATAGTAAGAGATGGCGCGACCAACGCCAAGATTCAGATTGCGGTTGCGCTGCCCCCGGCTCATCCGGTGTGGGCGGGTTTTAACGATTCAGAGTTTGCCGACGCTTTGGACGCGGAGGAAACGTTGGTTTTATCCCGACAGATTAATGCAAGCGGACGCAGTCGTTGTCACACCAATGGACAGTTGGTGAGCTTGACATTCTTGAGTGCAATCGGCGATCTGCTCGTCGATATTCACGGGCAGCATGCACACCAATCGCTCTTCCGCTCTGAAACCCATCTCGATCTCCTTGATACGTTTGGCAAGCATGAATCACTGAAGGCAGAAGTCGGTAAAAAGTACGACGAACTCCACGCCGCCCAAGCACAACTTGCTGATTTCTCCCAAACACTCCGTGAAGCGATGCGGGAGAAGGATCTGTTGGAGTTTCAACTTGAAGAGCTAGAGGAGGCCCAACTCCAAGAGGGAGAGGAGGAGGATCTGGCCAACGAACGGCATCTCCTCAGCAATGCAGAAACCCTCTTTGAATCAGCCAATCAGCTCTACGAGCAGCTTTACGGTGGCGATCTATCGGAATCCTCAACGCTAGACGGACTCAAAATAGCGAGCCGCACCATTTCTAAACTCTGCGAATTAGATGGCAGCCTGTCAGAACTGAACGAGCGTTTCGAGTCCACCCTGTATGAGTTAGAGGACATCGCCTATCAGATTCGTGATTATCGTGATAAAATTGAGTTTAACCCACATCGCCTTTCAGAGGTTGAGGAACGGCTAGACCTCATCCATCGGCTCAAGCGGAAGTACGGCGATTCAATTTCCGAGATTTTAGTCTACCAAGCCCAAGCCGCGCAGAAACTTGAGGAGCTTCAATTCGGTTCCGAGCGCGTTGAAGAGTTGAAGGATCGGATTCACCTTGTGACACAGGATGCCCAAAAACTCGCGATTGAACTTTCCGAGAAACGGAGAGAGACCGCGACCCAACTTGAATCTCTGATCGAGCGTGAGCTCCAGACGCTGGGAATGGAAAGAGCGGTTTTCCAGATCCTTGTGTCCCCTATTGAGTCCGCCGAGGGGCCCTTAGAGATAGAGGGGAAACGGTATGAATTGCGGGCTGACGGAATGGACGAAATCGAATTCTTCATTTCTCCCAACGTTGGATCCGAACCGAAGCCGTTGGCGAAAATAGCGTCGGGCGGGGAAATCTCTCGCGTGATGTTGGCATTGAAAACTGTGCTTGCCCAAGTGGATCTGATCCCGACGATGATTTTTGACGAAATTGATGCTGGTATTGGGGGGCGCACTGCGGATATCGTGGGGCAGAAGCTGAAGGAACTGTCGCGTTTCCGCCAAGTTTTCTGTATCACCCATCTGCCACAGATTGCGCGTTTTGCGGATCAGCATTTTCGGGTTGAAAAAGATGAGGACGGAAATCGCACAACGATCACGGCAAAACTCCTGACACCGGAAGAGCGGGTCGAGGAGGTGGCTCGGATGCACGGCGGCGAAGCGACAGTAACGACGCTCGCCCATGCGAGGGAGTTGTTGGAGGGACAATAGCGTATGGAAGATAGATTTATACAGGATAGCGGTACGAATGTTTATACCGGTTGCGAATTGCTAGTCAAAGGTGCCCTCGAAGGACAGGTCAATTTGCTTACGGGATACCCCGGCTCACCATTGGCAGAGGTGTTTGACGTAATGAAAGCCAACGCAGCACTCCTCAAAGAACACGGTATCCTCGCGCAGATTGGGAACAACGAAGCACTTAGCGTTGCAAGGCTCAACGGCTCACAAATGGCGAACTTGCGTGCCGCTGCCTTTATGAAGAACGTCGGAATGCATGTGGCATCTGATGCGTTGGCGATTAGCAATTTAGCGGGGACAACGGGCGGTGCGGTTGTTGTCGTCGGAGATGACACATGGGGATCAAGCACGCAGGTGCCGGCGGATTCACGTTTTCTAGCCCGCCACCTCTACACCCCGGTTATCGAACCGAGCACATTTCAGGAGATGAAAGATTGGTTGAGCGCTGCCTTTGAAATCTCTGCCAGATCCAATCTGTATGTCACCTACATCGTAACACTTACTCAGGCGGAGGGTGGCGGCAGTGTGGAATTGCGTCCGAACCGCTATCCTGAGACCTCGACGAACAATCAGACGGTGATCGATACGGCATTGATTAACGGTTCAGACCGAGTCGTTCTACCACCCGACACATCTCGAATCGAGATTGAAGCGTTAACGGAGCGATTCCCCAATGCGGTGAAGAGTGCGCGCGAGCATAACCTGAATCAGATCTACCACCTGAATGACTCGGAACACGAGATCGGATTTATCGCTTCAGGATTGGGCTATTCCTATCTCGAACACGCACTATACGAACTGGAGTTCCAAGGACGGATTCCGATCCTAAAACTTGGGTTGACGCATCCAGTTGATGAAGAGATTGTGCGCGAATTTGCATCGCATGTACGCGAGATTTACGTCATTGAGGAGAAGCGACCGCTACTTGAAAAAGACATCAAAGCGATTGTCGGACGCTTCTATCAGAATGGCGAAATGGATCGGTTGGTGCAGGTGTGGGGCAAGGAGTTTCCGGACGGTTTAGAGGGGATCCCGGATTCGCTCGGACTCAATCCGACAATACTGATACAACGACTGATTCCGCTTCTTCGGCATAAGTTCGGGGGCAAAGACAGACCTATAGCGATAGATCCGGAGGTGTTTGTCCGTGAGGAACAACACCTCGAACAGGTCAAGGCGCATCAGGTAGATATCCCCGCACGAACGCCCACTTTCTGTCCGGGGTGCCCACACCGTGACTCTGCGAGTGTTTTCAAAGAGATTGCCGATGAGTTCATGGATCCGAAATATATGGAGCGGCATCACGCACGGTCTCCGGTTGACCTCGTCTTTCATGGAGACATCGGTTGCTACTCAATGCTCAAGTATGAGCCGTTTCCGCGTTTGATGCACAACCTCTCAGCGATGGCACTCGGCGGTGGGGCAGGCGCCGGGATCGATCCATTCATCACAAATAAGCAGATTGTTTTTATGGGGGATTCCACATTCTTCCACGGCGGGATGTCGGCGATTTCCGATTCGATTAAAAACAGTCAAGATCTGACCTACGTGATCTTAGACAATCAGACAACTGGGATGACGGGGCATCAACCCACACCATCGACGGAAGACGACATCCTCGGCAATCCGACGTTTGCACAGGACATCGAAAAGGTTGTCGAAGGACTTGCGGGCGATGCAGATCTCTTTATCATCCGAACCAACCCGGAGAACCGTGTAGAGTACAAGAAGCTGGTTGAGGAGACGGTTCTCAAGCCGGGTGTCAAAGTTCTCATCGCCGATAAAGAGTGCGGCATCACCTACCACCGTCGGGTGCGGCGTGAGCATCAACAGGCAATCAAAGAACGTGGTTTCTTGTCAGTCGAAAAGCATATCAATATTACCCCCGAAGTCTGCGAATTCTGCCTTGAGTGTACCAACGCGACAGGTTGTCCCGGCTTAAAAATAACCGAAACGGACTATGGACCGAAGATCGGGATAGATCAATCAAACTGTGTATCTGATGGTGCTTGTGCGCGGATCAAGTGGGCGTGTCCCTCCTTCGAGGAGGTGACAATCACCCGTAAGCGTCCGCCACGCCAACGGGTCGAATTGGATGTCATGTCAGCCGGTTCTGCGGCGTTTTTACCACCGCCGGCACGAACGTTCGACCAGACATGGAGCGTCCATGCCGCAGGCGTTGGCGGGATGGGGATTGGTACAATCTCCAAGGTTCTGGTACTTGCAGGACGGGCGCAAGGGTATCATGTGAGATTTTTTGACAAGAAGGGATTGGCAATTCGCAACGGAGGGGTCTACACAAACCTGATTTACTCAAAAACGCCGGTGGAGCTCTCTCCGATTATTCCCTACGGGAAAGCAGATCTACTGCTCGGCATGGATATGTTGGAAGCGGTGCGTGGGCTCGATGCGAAAGCTGGATTCTGTGTTGCGTCCTCCGATCGAACGGTTGCTATCGTTAACAGTGCGAAGACGGATACGGTAACGACCCTCATCGGGCAGGACGACTTCAAACTTGTGGATTTGGAGAACTGGTTACAGCGCTACACTGACGCAGATGCTTATTTCGGGGCAGATGTGTTCGAGATTTCGGAAAAATATCTCGGAAATAAACTCTATGCCAACATGATGCTGCTCGGTGTTGCTTTTCAACGAGGGCATTTGCCACTTGAACTTGAAAGTATTCAATCGGCGTTAAAATTGGCGGTAAGACCCGCGGACTTAGAAACGAACCAGCGCGCTTTTGACATGGGCAGACGGCTTGCTGTGGAGCCAGACGCTTTTGCGACGGCATCGCAGCAACATACATACAAGACGTTACTCCGAGAAAAGTGTGAGAGTTTAGCGCGCAAGCGACGAGGCGGAGTGCTCGCCTACGAATATGAGGTGCTTGTTCAACAGACAGTGGACAGCTTGGAATTGGATGACGCAACCAATCAAAGTTTTGCCTTGTATGTGTACGACCTCATCCAATTCGAGAATTTGGAGTATGCCCGCCTGTACGTTGAAAAGATTAAAGGGGTCCATTCCAAAGATTTGGCTGAGATGGATTACCGTGCAACGAAAGCTGCGATCAAATATCTGCATAAGGTCATGCTCATCAAGGACGAAGTATATGTGGCTCATCTGCTGACCAACGAGACTAAATTAAGGCGTGACAAGGAGTTGTACAACGTCGATGAATCGAATGGTGATAAAATTAAGTACGTCCACCTCAACCGTCCCCGTTTCACTATTATGGGTCGAGATCTTCAGTGGGACATGAATACCAAAAACTGGCAGCTAAGATTAATGAAACGGATGCGGTTCCTCAGACGTTTGCTATCGCAGTGGCATAAACTAGAAAAAGTGTTCCGAGATTGGTATATCGCTGAAGTGATTGATACCTTTGCGCCACACGATAGAGAGAGCTATGAAGATCATGTCAGTGCGATAGAGGTTCCTGAAGAGGTGCGTGGATATCGGGAGGTGCGTTATCCAAAGATGGAAAACGCTAGAAAAAAGGTTGCAGCACTGTTACGGAACGCGTAAGGTTTTCACGTTTTATTTCATACGCCATGCAAATCACAGGTCACACAAAAATTGTTGGCATTATCGGTGCCCCGATCGAACATAGCCGCTCTCCGCAGATACATAACGCAGCAATTACCGCCCTAAGCTTGGATTATGTCTATGTACCCTTTCATGTTCAGCCTGACAATTTAGGCGCAGCGATTGAAGGGTTCAAGGCAGCCAGTGTAGTCGGTATTAACGTAACGATTCCACACAAACAGAACGTAATCCCGTACCTTGATGAGATATCAAGGGAAGCGACGCTCATCGGTGCCGTTAATACGCTGATTTTCAAAGATGGCGCAATTAGCGGCGAGAATACAGATGCCCCCGGTTTTTTACAAGCAATGCAGGAAGAGGGGCTTGATGTGCCTCAAGGGGGTTCGGCTGTCATCATTGGAGCGGGTGGGTCAGCACGCGCAGTTGTTGTTGCCCTTGCCCTTGCTGGGGTACGGACGATTTGCATTACCAATCGTACCGTTTCAAGAGCGGTTGCGCTTGCCACGGATCTTTCAGAGAAAACAGACGCATCAATCTACGGAATAGGACTTGACGATCCCAAGTTACCAAATACTGTGGGAGCGAGTCAGTTAATTGTCAATACAGCATCCACTAGTATGGATGTTTCGCATCCGTTGTTGATTGATCCAGAGTGGTTAGCACCACAATCGATCGTTTACGATATTGTCTACACGCCTCCCGAAACGCGCCTTCTACAAGCTGCGGCGGAGAAGGGCTGTCACACAATCGGCGGCTTAGGTATGCTTGTCCATCAAGGAGCGATTGCTTTTGAGAGATGGACCGGCGTTAATCCGCCTGTCGAAACTATGCGGCAAGCACTCCAAGGTGCATTCGATTAGAAGCGAGAGGTCAATTATGAGTATCGAAAATTCTTTTTCTTCAACACCGTTGTCATCCGCGCCAATTAAGGTGGATATTTTTCATTCGCAGTATCTTATACAGCCGACTGAGCATTTACCAGCGGAAGACATTCGTGAGTTGGCTGCCTACGTGGATGGGCGGCTGCACGAGATGAGTCGAAAAACCTCGCGTGATAAGTTCGACATCGCGATCATGGTCGCCTTGCAAATTGCGGCGCAGATGTGCGAAGATCAGAAACGGTTCCAGCAATCGATCCATCGTATGATTGAGGAGCTTGAGAAAGCTGTTGAAGGTAAATCTGTCCCTGAATCAGACGCATCTACATCGCTATTCAGTTAGAAATTCTCACACAGGTCTTAGGGTATAAATCACTCAATTTCGTAGATGACATTCACCGTGACCGTGATCTGGAGTTGGCCAGATTGGATGGGGGTTTCCGCTGCTGCGTCGGCTGCGATAGCGAACGCAAGAGGTTGTGGTCCATAAAACCCACCTGATTCGGAGATAGAAATCGGTTTTCCAAGGGTCACTCCACCTTCAGTTGCTAGCGTGTTTGCTTTTGCTTCTGCATCCTGCATCGCCGCTATGCGAGCCTGCATTTTTAATTTTGTGGGGTCCTCGATTGTGAACCGAATCGAATGAATCTCCACTAAATCCCCGCCGGCTTCCGCCGCATCGTCAATCACACCCCCAACAGTGTCCAAATCACGAATCGTCGCAGAGACGGTATTTGTGACGCTATATCCCTGAAACTCTCGTCGACCGTTAATATAGTCAAACCGCTGGTGAATGCTGAAATGCTGGGTCTGAATGTCTGGATCAAGCAGACCATTGCCTTTTAGCGATTCGATCACCCCCACCATCGCTTCAGCGGCTTCTGTCCGTGCCTGTTTCACAGAGTCCCTTTCCACCGAAACTCCAATACTCAGGACAACCACATCAGGATCCCCTGCGACCATACCTGTGCCGGTCACTCGAACTGTCTTTTCTGTTTTCTCCCGATTGATGACCTCTATGGTACGTTCTTCTGGTTCAACCGAAACTTCCACATTGTCGCCCAAGCTACCTGCGACTATCACCAGATCGAACAGGTCTATACGTCCATCTTCGTTCACATCCCGCGGGGCTGCGGCGAAATCGAGCCCCGCCTGAGCGTTTAGAAGTGGTGTCAATTCAGCAGCGGTGAGTTCAAGATCTTCTTCAGGTTTAGTTCCCTCATCTGCAGCACACCCACTCAACAAGATTATCAGACAGATGAGAGGACAGATAAATTTAACTTTCATGGATAAAATCTCCTTACATAGTGAAGCGTGAAACGTGAAACGTGATAAAAAAACGATGATCATGTTAAGAAATCGTGCAACAGAAACTAAGTTTTTGGCACGGACGGGCGGGGCAAGTCGCTTTGGATCCCGATTTATCGGGGATGCCCCGCCTACGGTTTCTTTTGGTATTTTGCACTTTCTTTTTACATGAATCTACAGAAAGTACCGTTCCTTCTGCTTGGCGGTCTCGTATTCCTCATAAGCCCGCTGCACGGTGTCCACCTCAGAAACTTCAGCGATCGGCACATCCCACCACGACTCGTAACTGGGGACGCGCTTCTCGAAATCGACATCGACTTTGATCACCGTTGTGCGGTCCGATACTTTTGCCTCTCCGAGTGCTGTTTTCAGGCTTGTTGCCGAATCCGCCTCAATAACATGTGCACCAAGGCTTGCGGCATTCGCAACCAGATCCACTGGCAATGTCTCACCATCGAGCTGACCTGTAGCGTCATTACGATAGAGGAATTTTGTTCCAAATCCCTGTGCGCCGGTCGCCTCAGAAAGCCCGCCGATACTGCTGTGACCGTAGTTGTTCACTAGCATGATGATCAGTTTGTACCCTTCCTGAACCGCGGTCATAATCTCCTGTCCCATCAGCAGGTACGAGCCATCACCGACCAGCACGTAGACCTCGCGACTTGGATCTGCCATCTTGATCCCCAACCCGCCCGCAACCTCGTAGCCCATGCAGGAGTAGCCGAACTCGACATCATACCCCTTGGGGTCGCGAGTGCGCCACAGTTTCTGGAGATCGCCCGGTAGACTGCCCGCCGCACCGATAAGCACATCCTTCGGATCTGAGAACTCGTTCACCACCCCGATTACTTCGCCTTGACTCAGGATCTCGCTGTGATCTGGATGATAGATTCGGTCTACTTCGACCTCCCATTCCTCACGCAATTTTGCGATTTGGGCGGCATAGTCCAAATTGACATGGTAGCCTTGAACGGCATCACCGAGTTCGTCAAGTGTTACACGCGCATCTGCGGTCAACGGTAACGCTGCGTGCTTGGCGGCATCAAACTCTGCGACATTGATGGTGATGAAGCGCACATCTATATGCTGGAATGCGGTCTTTGAGGCTGTGATGAAATCGCTCAGACGGGAGCCTGCTACGATGATGAGGTCCGCATCACGGGCGATAGTATTTGCACTGAACGTGCCGGAGACACCCATCCCGCCCAAACATTGTGGGTGATCGTAGCGGAGTGATCCTTTACCGGCAAATGTTTCAGCAACAGGGATGCCGGTCTGTTCGGCAAAACGGGCGAGCGCGTCGGTTGCCTCGCTGTATTTTACGCCGCCGCCTGCGATGATAAACGGTCGTTTGCTGCTGCGGATCCATTCGACAGCTTTTTTCAGCGCATTGATGTCGGCGCGTGGACGTGGAATCGTCTGAACCCGTTTTTCAAATAGCGCGGACGGATAATCATAGGCTTCGGCTTGCACGTCCTGCGGCAATGCCACGGTGACGACACCGGTTTCCGCCGGCGAGGTTAGCACACGCATCGCCTCCGGCAGCGCGGTAATAATCTGTTCCGGGCGATTGATTCGGTCCCAGTAGCGCGAGATGGGCTTGAAGCAATCGTTCACCGAAATATCCTGCGAACTGGGTGATTCAAGTTGTTGCAGGACGGGAGCGACGAGTCGTGTTGAGAAGATGTCGCCCGGCAACAGCAGGATAGGTATCCGATTGATGGTCGCACCGGCAGCGGCGGTGACCATGTTGGTCGCGCCAGGTCCAATCGAGGAGGTACACGCAAAGGTACGTAAGCGGTTGGTCATCTTCGCAAATGCCGCAGCGGTATGCACCATCGCCTGTTCATTCCGTGTCTGATAGAACCGGAAGGAGTCGGCGTATTGATGCAGTGCCTGCCCCACTCCAGCGACGTTGCCGTGTCCAAAGATGCCGAACATGCCCGCAAAAAACTGATGTTCGACGCCATCGCGTTCAACATATTGGTTTTTGAGAAATTCGACGACAGCTTGGCCCATCGTCAATCTTTGAGTTTTCATAGTTGCCTCCTTCGTTTTAGATTCGTCATTCGCCGTAGGTGTATACTCCTCCGAACGGAGTTGATAGAAATAGATTCCAGTTGATGCCAATTCTCCACTCTAATAAATTTTATCACACAATTGTTCTGTTGGGTAGATGATAAATTCACACGACAGGAAAAAAGAGGGATATACTGAACCAATTCACTAATCAACGTTTCGATGTCGAGATATGAATCTCGACCTACGGGTTCTGTTGATTTTAGGCAAATTTGGTGAGAAAGCGAAGCATTGGGGGCGAGATCGAGGGGGACTACTTGAGGATGACCATCCGTCGTAGCGCCGTATAATCACCCGCGTGGAGTTGGTAGAAATAGATGCCGCTCGCGACGGATTCTCCACTGTCGTTACGACCGTCCCAATAGGCTGCCTTTGCCCTGTTTGTGTAACTCCCCGCGGATTGGTGTTCCAAATCCAATCGCCGCACCGGCACGCCTTTTATGTCATAAATGGTGAGGGTTACATCGGCTGCCTGGGAAAGATGATACGGTATCCATGTCTCTGGATTGAATGGATTGGGATAGTTTGGGAGCAGCACAGTTTCGGCAAGGGTGATCATAACTAACAGTGCTTCGAGATTAGCGATACCGCGCCGAAAGGTGGGCGAGCCGTCATCTGCTGTGTGCGCCATAGCAAGCCATTTTTGAATCGTTTTAGGGGTGATAGGAACGTCAGTCGGTGTAGCGAAGAATGGTTGGTGTGCTCTGCGGATTACAGGTGCTGCGGAAGTTGCCGTGTCATCAAGGTGAGCACTGACCACAACCAAATCAAGGATGTTGATAACACCATCACTGTTAATATCTCCCAATAACCTTTCTCCTTGTTGCCCAAACGCTTCCGCAACTGTTACCAGGTCAAGGAGATTCACGATGCCATCTTGGTTGACATCATGAGCGGACACCTGTGGTGATGTATATGTTAGTGATGCGACGTTCCACAGGAGCACGGTGCCGTCCTCACTTCCGCTTGCGAGTGTGGTGCCATCTGGACTGAACGCTACACTATTGACCTCCTCCGTATGCCCCGTGAAGGTTGTGATGAGTTCCCTTCTGGCAACGTCCCATAACTGCACGATACCCTCCGTTTTCCAATCCCCATGCCCAGTTGCGAGCGTCCTACCATCCGGACTAAACGCGACACTGTTAACAGGATTTCCATCCCCTGTGAGAGTGGCGATGAGTTCCCTTGTGGCAATATGCCACAGCTGTACCCTGCCTTCCGTTTGCGAATCCCCATGCCCAGTTGCGAGTGTGGTGCCATCGGGACTGAACGCTACACTGTTGAGACTCCTATGCCCTTTGATCGTAACTCCGAGTCGCCTTGCTGTAACATCCCACAATTGTATCTTATTATCCCAACTCCCACTTGCTAGTCTAGTGCCATCTGGACTGAACGCTAAACTTCTGATACCGTCCGTGGCTCCCGTGAGGGTGACTGTGAGTTGTCCCGTGTCAACATCCCACAATCGTATTCCGGTGTCTTGTTCTGTGTTGCTACGGCTATGGTTTGGCCACCCGCCCCCACTCGCCAGTATGGTGCCATCTGGACTAAATACCATACTTGAGATAGAGTTTGTGTGTCCTGTTATGGTGGTTTTGAGTTGTCCTGTATCTGTGTTCCACAGTCGTATCCTGCCTTCAGTGTCGTCGTAACCTACCGTTGCTATGGTGCTGCTATCCGGACGGAACGCTATAGCATTTATACTGTTCGCATGCCCTGCGAAGATGGCTTTGCGTCGTCCAGTCTCTATGTCCCATAATCGCACCCTACCGTCTTGCCAACCTCCCCCGCTCGCCAACGTTCTGCCATCGGAACTGAACGCTATACTATTGATACTGTTTGTATACTCTCTGAGGACAGTTCTCGGTTTCCACGTAGTTGTATCCCGCAGCCACACCGTGTTATCCAAACTCCCACTTGCCAATGTGTTGCCATCCGGACTAAACGCCACACTGCTGAGAAAGTCTGTCTGTCCTGCAAAGGTGATTTTATGTTGTCCCGTTTCTGCATCCCAGAGTCGCACCGTTTGGTCCCAACTCCCGCTTGCCAATGTAGTACCATCCGGACTGAACGCCACACCTGAAACCGAACGCGTATGTCCCTTAAGCGTAGTTTTGGATTGACCTGTACGTGCATTCCAGAGTCGCACCGTCTTGTCCCAACTCCCGCTTGCCAACGTCCTCCCATCCGGACTGAATGCGACACTTGAAACCCACTTGGTATGTCCTGTGAGGGTGGCTTTAAACAGACCTGTAGCAGCATCCCACAACCACACCTTGTTGTGGTCATCTCCACTTGCCAGTATAGTGCCATCCGGACTGAACGCGACACTTGTGACTGATCCCGCATGCCCTGTGAGAGCGGTTTTATGCTGCCCTGTTTCTACGTCCCACAGCTGCACTGTTAGGGCATCCCCGACTGCGAGTGTGCCCCCGTCCGGACTGAATGCGATACCTTCGACAAGATCTGTATGTCCCGTGAAGATAGCCGTGCGCCGCCCGGTCCGCATATCCCACAGCTGCACCGTGTTGTCGTCCCAACTCACAGTTGCGAGCGTATTGCCGTCCGGACTGAATGCAATATCTGATACATCAACGGGGCCTGTAATAAGGTCAAGTGCTGCGTCAGTAGCGGCATCGTATATCCAAATCCCAATAGAACTCACAACCGCCAAACGACTACCATCGGGGGAATACGCTAGCTTTCCAACTGTCCGACCTTTGGCTAAACGCGCTTTTGCACCTTCGGGTAAACTCCATTTGGTGTAGTCTTGGGCGTAGATATTTGATAGGAATACAAGTATTCCTAAAGCGAGGAGCATGACTATGGGAAATTGTGCTGTTTTCATCGGTTGGATTCCTTTACGTTGATTGCGGGGCCCCAATCCTACTTCAACATAAGCATCTTCCGCGTTGCCGAATAATCTCCTGCGGACAGGCTATAGAAGTAAACCCCGCTTGTTACCCGTTCTCCATTATCGTTATGACCGTCCCAGTACACCGCCTTTGCCCGATCCGTATAATACCCCGCAGGTTGATACCCGAGATCAAATCGACGCACCGGCACCCCTTTTGTATCATAAATGGTGAGTGTTGCATCGGCATCCTCAGCAAGACGATATGGAATCCATGTCTCTGGATTGAATGGATTGGGGAAGTTGGATAACAAGTCGGAGACTCTCGGAACAGAGGCGGTCTCTTGCGATGGCAATGCTGCTAGGAGTTGTTCAAGAATAGGAATGCCACGCCGATAGACAAGAGAACCGTCATCTGCGGTGTGAGCCATATCAATCCACGCTTGAATCGTGAATCGGTTGAACTTTGATAGCTCTCCTGTCCTTCCTTTATGAAGGGACTGGAATGCGATTGGTGCTGTGGGAATCATGGTTTCGCTAAACAGGCTAGCAACCTTGACGAGATCCAGAATATCAACAACACCATCTCCGTTAATATCGGCACCATTCTGTCCTGTTTGTCCCAAGTTTGATCCCACGAACATCAAATCAAGAATACTCACCACACCATCGCGGTTGACATCTCCGGGTTTCGTTCTAGGGGTGAACTCCCATAGTAGCACTGTACCGTCATAACTCGCGCTTGCCAGCGTTCCGCCATCCGGACTGAACGCTACGCTTCCAATACTGCTCGTATGCCCTATTAGGGTGGCTTGCAGTTGCCCGGTAGCAACATTCCATAGGAGCACCGTGCCATCATTACTTCCGCTTGCGAGGGTCCTGCCATCCGGACTGAATGTCACACTGGGGGCATCCCACTTGCGGCCAGTGAGGGTGGCTTTGAGTTCTCCGGTCGAGACATCCCACAATCGCACTGTTTCGTCCTGACTGCCACTTGCGAGCGTCCTTCCATCCGGACTGAAGACTATGTTTCTGACATAATTGCTATGTCCCCTGAGAGTCGCTTTGAGTTGCCCTGTGACCGGGTCCCACAGCCGGATTGTATTGTCTGAACCGCCCTCTGCGAGCGTGCCATCCGGGCCGAACGCTACAGCATTGACACTCCATAATCTCCACATAAAGGCGGCGTATTGTTGCCCTGTGGCAACCTCCCACAGCCGCAACGTCCTGTCCGAGTATCCGTTTCCACTGGCGAGTGTGTTTCCATCCGGACTGAACGCTACACTCAAGACAGTGTACGTATGCCCAACAAGGACCGTTTTAAGTTGCTCGGTAGTCGTGTCCCACAGTCGTACCGTGTAGTCTTCGCTTCCGCTTGCTAGTGTACGACCATCCGGACTGAATGCTATCGTTCTAACCGTTCCCGTATGTCCCTTGAGGAGGGCTTTGGGTTGCCATGTGGGGACATCCCATAACCAAACTTCGCTTCCACTTTCGCCTGCGAGTATGGTGCCATCCGGACTAAATGCTATTCTTGAACTGCCGCCTGTATGCTCTGCGAAAGTCGTTCTGAATTGCCACGTTGTCGCATCCCACAGCTGCACCTGACTGCTACTTGCACCTGCGAACGCGTTTCCATCCGGACTGAACGCTACAGTTATTCGCCCGTCAGTATGTCCTGTGAGGGTGGTTTTTACCTTTCCTGTGTTTGTATGCCACAGTTGTATCGTGTTGTCCTCCCATCTTCCTCCACTTGCGAGTATATTTCCATCCGGACTGAATGCTAGGCTATTGACCCCACTCGTATGTACAGCATTGAGAGCAACTCTGGATTGCCATGTTCGGGCATCCCACAGTTGTATCGTGTCGCCCCAACCTCCTCCACTTGCGAGTGTGTTTCCATCCGGACTGAACGCCAAACTTTCGACCCCACCCGTATGTCTGGTAGTAAGGGTGGTTTTTATCTCTCCCGTGCTTGTATACCACAACCGCACCTTGTCGTCTTCTGAACCGCCACCGGTTGCCAATGTCTTTCCATCCGGGCTGAATGCGACACTATAAACACCGCGCGGATGTTCAGCAAGGGTGGCTTCGTGCTGCCCTGTCTGAACATTCCATAGTCGTACTGTCTTGTCGCTACTCGCACTTGCGAGTGTGGTGCTATCCGGACTGAACGCCATATCTGAGATACGGCTTGTGTGCCCAGTGAGGGTGGCTTTGAGCCGCCGTGTCGCAACATCCCACAGTCTCACCGTTTCATCACCCCATCTGCCCCCACTGGCGAGTGTTTTGCCATCTGGACTGAATGCAATACTTTCGATTGGTGCCGTATGCCCCGTGAGCAAATCAAGCTCTTTCCCTGTGCGTACATCGTATATCCATACCCCGATAGAGGTTCCAACTGCTAAGAGGTTTCCGTCCGGAGAATACGCTATCTCACTTATCCAACCTTTACCGAGACGCACCTTAGCACCTTTGGGCAGATGCCATTGTGGGGAATCTTGGGCGTAGCTATTTGATAAGCATACGAGTGTTTCCAGAGAGAGGAGCATGAGCATAGAAAACTGTGCTATTTTCATCAGTTAGATTCTCCTACATTGATTGTGGGTACTGTTCCTACTTCAAAATAAGCATCTTACGCGTTTCTGAATAATCCCCGGTAGATAAGTTGTAGAAGTAAACCCCGCTCACCACCAATTCCCCACTGTCGTTACGACCGTCCCAATAGGCTGCCTTTGCCCGATTTGTGTAATATCCCGCGGATTGGTATCCTAAATCCAACCGCCGCACCGGTGCCCCTTCTGTATCATAAATCGTGAGGGTTACATTGGCGGCATAGGCGAGGCGATACGGTATCCACGTCTCCGGATTGAATGGGTTGGGATAGTTTGGGAGCAGTGTGGTTTCGACAGGAGTAAGTATAGCTAACACTGCTTCGAGATTAGCGATACCGCGCCGAAAGGTGAGCGAGCCATCATCTACTGTATGTGCTATAGCAAGCCATTTCTGAACCGTTTCAGGAGTGATGGGAACACCAATCGGTGTAACGAAAAACGGTTGCTGTCCTCTACTGCCTACGGGTGCTGCAGAAGTCATCGTTTCATCAAGGTGTGCGCTGACCGCTACCAGATCAAAGATGTTGATTACGCCATCGCCGTTGACATCTCCCGACAGCTCTTCTCCTGCTTGTCCAAAGCGTTCTGCGACTGTTGCCAAGTCGACAAGATTTACGATACCGTCTCGGTTGACATCATAGATGGATATCTGCGGCGGTGTCTCTGTTGGAGGTGCGAGATTCCACAGGAGCACGGTGCCATCCTCACTCCCGCTTGCGAGTGTGTAACCGTCCGGACTGAACGCAACGCTAGTAACCTCGGCTGTATGCCCCGTGAAGGTGGCTGTGAGTTCCCTTGCAGCAACATCCCACAGTTGTACAGTACCCCCGGTACGCCAATCTCCACTCCCACTTGCGATTATGTTGTCATTTGGACTAAATGCGATGCTGTTGATAGGACCCCCATCTCCCCTGAGAGTTGCTATGAGTTCCCTTGTGGCAATATCCCACAGTTGCACTATGCCATGCCCACTTGCGCTTGCAAGTATTTTATCATTCGGGCTGAATGCGATACTGTTGACAGGCTGTGTATTGCCCCTGAGAGTTACTACAATTTTTCTTTCGGCGACATCCCACAGTTGTATATTACTGTCCCGAATCCCGGCTGCGAGTATGGTGCCATCCGGGCTGAACGCAATCGCTCTAACGCCGTGCGTGGCACCCATGAGGGTTGCTTTGAGACGACCTGTATCTGGGTCCCACAGCCGTATTGCAACATCTTGCTTGCGACTGCTACTGGAGTTGCCTGGCCAACCTCCGGCGGTAGCAAGTGTGGTGCCATCTGGACTGAATGCGACACTTAAAATAGAGCTTGTGTGTCCCGTTATGGTGGTTTTCAGTTGTCCTGTGTCTGTGTTCCACAGTCGTATCCTACCCTCATTGGTGTCGTCGTCACCTACCGTTGCTATGGTGCTGCTATCCGGATGGAACGCTATGGCACGTATACCGTCCGCATGCCCGCCGAAGATGGCTTTGCGTCGTCCCGTCTCTGCATCCCACAGTCGTATCTTGCCGTCCAGCCAACCTCCCCCAGCGACCAGCGTTGTACCGTCTGGACTGAACACGACACTGCTGACACGGTGTGTATGCTCTCTAAGGATGATCTTCGGTTTCCACGTAGCGGTATCCCGCAGCCACACCGTTTGATCCCAACTCCCACTTGCCAACGTAGAGCCGTCCGGACTAAACACTACAGTGCTGATACCGTCCGCATGTCCTGCGAGAGTGGCTTTGAGTTGTTTTGTGGCGACATCCCATAGTCGTACCGTGCTTTCCCACACACTTCCCGTAGTTGCCAACGTTGTACCATCTGGACTGAATACTACATTTGAAACTGAACCTTGATGACCTGTAGGAATGGCTATGGACTGACGTGCCTGCATATCCCACAACCGTACCGTCAAATCCCAACTTCCGCTTGCTAGTAAAGAGCCATCCGGATTAAACGCGACACTTCTGACATCATTGGTATGCTCCGTAAGGGTGGCTATGGGCAGACCTGTGGCAACATCCCACAGTCGCACCGTCTTGTCGTCCCAGCCTCCACTTGCGAGTGTGGTGCCATCGGGACTGAATACAATACCACCGATTGCGTTTTTATGTCCTGCAAGGGTGGCGATGGGCAGACCTGTCGCAACGTCCCACAGTCGCACTGTCTCGTCACGACCTCCACTGGCAAGCATAGTGCCATCTGGACTAAACACTACACTATAGATGTGGTCTGTATGTCCCGTGAGGGTAGCGATGGGCAGACCTGTCGCAACGTCCCACAGTCGCACCGTGCTATCCTTTCCATCGGAACTTGCTTCTATGCTTGCGGTCATCGTGCCATCCGGACTGAGCGCGACACTTGAAACGCCTATAAGGAGATCAAGCGTTGTACCGGTATCGGTATCGTAGATCCACGTCCCAATAGAGCCTGTAACCGCCAGACGACTTCCGTCGGGGAAATACGCTATCTCCCCAGTTATCCAACCTTTGCCCAAACGCCCTTTGGCACCTTCAGGTAAGCTCCATGTGGTGTAGTCTTGGGCGTAGATGTTTGGCAAGAACGCAAGTGTTCCTAAAAAGAAAAGCGTGAGTATGGAAAATTGCACTGTTTTCATCGGCTATATTCCCCTTCATTGGTTATGGGTGCCAATTCTACTTCACAATAAGCATTTTCCGCGTTGCTGAATAATTCCCCGCGGACAGACTGTAGAAGTAAATCCCACTTGCGACTGATTCCCCACTGTCGTTACAACCGTCCCAATAGATTGCTTTTGCCCGATCTGTGTAATGTCCCGTAGGTTGGTATCCCAGATCCAACCGCCGCACCGGCACGCCTTTCGTATCATAAATGGTGAGGGTGACATCGGCAGCATGGGCAAGGCGATACGGAATCCACGTCTCTGGATTGAACGGATTGGGATAGTTTGGCAAAAGTGCTGTATCTCGCGGTGGCAATGCTGCCAAAAGTTGTTCAAGTGCGGCAATGCCACGCCGATAGATGAGAGAACCGTCGTCTGCGGTGTGAGCCATATCGATCCATCCCTGAATTGTATCTCGGTTGAGATTCGACGGCCCGCGTCTTTCCCCATTTGCAGAGAATAGGAATGCAATTGGCGCGGTCGGAATCATTGTTTCACCAAACACGGCAGCAACCTTGACGAGATCCAGAATATCGACAATACCATCCCCGTTGGCATCGGCATCATTCTGCCCTGTTTGCCCTAAGTTTGATCCAACAAACGTCAGATCCAAAATGTTTACCACACCATCACGGTTGACATCCCCCGGCTTCATTCTTGGTGTGAACTCCCATAGGAGCACCGTACCGTCTGCACTCCCACTTGCGAGCAAGGTGCCAGCCGGATTGAACACGACACTACGGACACTGACCGTATGCCCTATAAAGGTAGCTTGAAGCCGACCAGTAGCGATGTCCCACAGGCGCGCCATCTTATCCCTACCCCCGGTTGCAATTGTGTTACCCTCCGGACTGAACGCGATACTGGTGACATCGTATATTTGTCCTGCAAGCATCGCTTTGAGTTGCCCGGTGGAAACGTCCCACAGTCCCACTGTTTTGTCTTGGCTCCCACCTGCCATCATGCTGCCATCCGGACTGAATACTATATCTCTGACAAAGGGTCTATAATCCGTGAGGGTGGCTTTGAGTTGCCCCGTGACAGGATTCCACAGCCGCATTACATAGTCTGTACTCCCTGCGAGCAGGGTGCCATCTGGGCTAAATGCGACACTCACGAAACTCGCGATTCTCGACGTAAAGGTGGCGCACTGTTTCCCGGTAGCAACATCCCAGAGACGCAACGTCCTGTCCCAGTGTCCATTTGCAGTGGCAAGCATGGCACCATCCGGACTAAACGCGACACTGTTGATACCATACGTATGCCCAATGCAGATGGTTTTGAGTTGCCCGGTGGCAACATCCCACAGTCGTGCCGTGTAGTCTACACTTCCACTCGCTAGTGTGTTACCATCCGGACTGAATGCTATAGCACTGACACTGTCTGTATGTCCGATAAAGGTGGCTTTGGGCTGCCATGTGACAACATCCCACAACATCACTACCTTCCCGTTTCCACTTGCGAGTGTGGTGCCATCCGGACTAAACACTATATTTGAACTGCTACTCTTATGCTCTGCGAAGATAGCTTTGAATTGCCCGGTGGCAACATCCCACAACCTTACCACTCCGCCACTTCCGGTTGCGAGTGTATTGCCGTCCGGACTGAACGCTAGACTTTCAAACCCACCCATATGTCCTGTAAGGGTAGCTTTTAGTTCCCCTGTGGTTGCAGCCCACAACCGTATCGTATCGTCGCGCCAACCGCCCCCACTCGCCAGCATGTTGCCATCCGGGCTAAATGCAATACTATCGACACCGCCCACATGTCCAGTGAGGGTAGCTTTGTACTGTCCTGTCTGCATATCCCACAGCCGCACTGTCTCGTCAACACTTCCGGTTGCGAGTGTTTTTCCATCTGGACTGAGCGCGGCACTATAGACGCTTTCCGTATGTCCCGTAAGAGTAGCTTTTAACGCTCCTGTGGTTGCAGCCCACAGCCGCACTGTCTTGTCACTACTTCCAGTTGCGAGTGTGGTGCCGTCCGGGCTAAATGCGACACCATAGACACCGCCTGTGTGTCCAGTGAGGGTAGCTTTGTGCTGCCCTGTCCGCGCATTCCATAGCCGTACCGTCTTGTCGCCACTCGCACTTGCCAGGGTGGTGCTATCCGGACTAAACGCCATATCTGAGATGCGGCTTGTATGTCCCGTGAGAGCGGCTTTGAGTTTCCATGTTGCAACATCCCACAGTCGTATTGTTCTGTCACTCCATCTTCCCCCGCTCGCCAACGTGTTGCCATCCGGACTGAACGCTAAACTCTCAATCGGTGTCGTGTGCCCGGTGAGTAGATCCAGTTCTGCCCCGGTGTGTACATTGTATATCCAAACCCCGATAGAAGCCCCCACTGCCAAGACTTTCCCGTCCGGCGAATACGCTATATCATATATCCCGCCTTTACCGAGACGCACTTTTGCCCCTTTGGGTAGATGCCATTGCGGTGAATCTTGGGCGTAAATATTCGAGAGGAACACGAACGTTCCCAAAGAGAGGAGCATGAACATGAAAAATCGTACCGTTTTCATCAGTCTAATTCCTCCAAATGGATTACGGTGTCAATCCTACTTCAAAATCAACATCTTGCGCGTTGCGGAATAATCTCCTGCGGACAGGCTGTAGAAGTAAACGCCGCTCGCTACCGGCTCTCCTGTCTCCGCTCTACCATCCCAATAGGCTGCCTTTGCCCTGTTTGTGTAAACCCCCGCGGATTGGTGTCCCAAATCCAATTGACGCACGGGTGCCCCTTTTGTGTCGTAAATGGTGAGGGTTACGTCGGCGGCATGGGCAAGTCGGTACGGAATCCATGTCTCTGGATTAAACGGATTGGGGTAGTTGGGAAGCAGTACGGTTTCGGCGGGAGTGAGTATAGCTAACAATGCATCGAGATTAGCGATACCGCGCCGAAAGATGAATGAGCCGTCATCTGCTGTGTGCGCCATAGCAAGCCATTTCTGAATCGTTTCAGGACTAGCGGGAACACCCATCGGTATAGCGAAAAATGGTTGGTGTCCTCTACGGACTACGGGTGCTGTGGAAGTTGTTATCTCATCAAGGTGTGCGCTGACCGTTACCAGATCCAAGATGTTGACCATGCCATCGCCGTTGACATCTCCCGATAGTCCTTCCCCTGCTTGCCCAAAGCGTTCTGCGACTGTTGCCAAATCAAGGAGATTTACGACACCGTCTCGGTTGACATCATAGATGGATACCTGCGTTGGTGTCCCTGTTAGAGGTGCGAGGTTCCACAGGAGTACTGTACCATCCTCACTCCCGCTTGCGAGCGTGTAGCCATCCGGGCTGAACGCTACGCTGTTGACCTTCTCTGTATGCCCTGCAAAGGTTGCGATGAGTTCCCGCGTGGTAACGTTCCACAGCTGCACTGTGCCCTCCGTATCCCATTTTCCGATCCCACTTGCGAGCGTCCTACCATCCGGACTAAAAGCGACACTGTGAACAGGTCTCCCATCTCCTGTGAGAGTTGTGGTGATTTCCCTTGTGGCAATATCCCAGAGTTCTACTATGCCCTCCGTCTTCCAATTCCCATGCCCACTTGCACTTGCGAGTGTTTTGCCATCCGGACTGAATGCGATACTGTTGACAGGGTGCGTACTGCTCCTGAGAGTTACTACAAGTTTCCTTTCGGCAACATCCCACAGCTGTATATTACTGTCCCGAATCCCGGCTGCGAGTATGGCACCATCTGGGCTGAACGCAATCGCCCTAACACTGTGCGTAGCACCCATGAGGGTTGCTTTGAGACAACCTGCATCTACGTCCCACAACCGTATTGCAATATCTTGCCCACTACTGCTCCTAGAGTTGCCTGACCAACCTCCAGCAGTTGCGAGTGTTTTGCCATCCGGACTAAATGCGGTGCTTAGAATAGAGCTCGTGTGTCCTAGGAGGGTGGTTTTGAGTTGTCCTGTATCTGTGTCCCACAACCGTATCCTATTGTATCGTGAATCTCCACTTGTGTTGTCATAACCTGCCGTTGCCAGCGTATTGCTGGCCGGGCTGAAAGCTATACTGCTGACACCATCCGAATGCCCGCCGAGAGTGGCTTTGCGTTGTCCTGTATCTGGGTCCCAGAGTCGTACTTGTTTGTTGGGCCAGCCTCCCCCTGTTGCCAATGTTCTACCATCGGAACTGAAGGCCATACTGTTGACGAGCTCAGTATACTCTTTGAGGATGGTTCTCGGTTTCCACGTAGTTGTATCCCGCAGCCACACCGTGTTATCCAAACTCCCGCTTGCCAATGTGTTGCCATCCGGACTGAACGCGACACTCCTGAGATACTCTCCCTGGCCTGCAAGGGTAGTTTTGTGTTGTCCCGTTTCCGCATCCCACAGTCGCAGCGTGTTGTCCCAACTCGCACTTGCCAATGTGTCCCCATCCGGACTGAACGCGACACTTTTAACCGGGCTCGTATGTCCCTTGAGAATAGCTTTAGACTGACCAGTATCTACATACCACACCTGTACCGTTTTGTCCCAACTCCCAGTTGCCAACGTCGTTCGATCCGGGCTGAATGCAACACTTGTAACCGCTTCCGTATGCCCTGTGAGGGTAGCTTTAGGCAGACTTGTGGCAACATCCCACAGCCACACCGTTTTATAGTCATCTCCACTTGCCAGTATTGTGCCATCCGGACTGAACGCGACACTTGTGACCGATCCCGTATGTCCTGTGAGAGTGGTTTTGTGCTGCCCTGTTTCTACATCCCATAGCTGTACTGTTAGGTCATTCCCGGTTGCGAGCGTGTTGCCGTCCGGGCTGAACGCCACAGCTTCGACATAGGGCGAATGTACCGAGAGGATAGCGTTATGCTGCCCGGTTCGCACAGTCCACAGCTGCACCGTGTTGTCATCCCAATTCCCGGTTGCGAGTGTGTTACCATCCGGACTGAACGCTACATCTGATACATAGCCGGGGCTTCTAATGAGTTCAAGTGCTGCGTCGGTCGCAGCATCGTATATCCAAACCCCAATAGAACTCACAACTGCCAGAAAACTGCCATCGGGGGAATACGCCATCGTCCCAGCTGTCCGACCTTTGCCTAAGCGTACTTTTGCACCTTCGGGCAAACTCCATTGGGTGTAGTCTTGAGCGTAAATATTTGACGAGAGCGAGAGTATCCCCAAACAGAAGAGCATGAGTATCGAAAATTGTGTGGTTTTCATCAGTTAGGACCTTCCGCGTTGATTGCAAATACCAGTTCTACTTCAAAATGAGCATCTTCCGTGTTGCTGAATAATCCCCGGCGGACAGGTTGTAGAGGTAAATTCCACTTGCGACTGATTCCCCACTGTCGTTACAACCGTCCCAATAGATTGCTTTTGCCCGATCTGTGTAATCCCCCGCGGGTTGGTATCCTAAATCCAACCGACGTACCGGCACTCCCTTTGTATCATAGATAGTGAGGGTTACGTTAGCGTCCTGGGCGAGGCGATACGGAATCCACGTCTCCGGATTGAACGGATTGGGATAGTTTGGCAAGAGCACTGTCTCTTGGGGTGTTAGTGTCGCCAAGAGTTGTTCGAGGACAGGGATGCCACGCTGATAGATGAGCGATCCATCATCTGCTGCGTGAGCCATATCAATCCACCCCTGAATCGTCTCTCGATTGAGATTTGACAGGTTCCGTCTCTTTCCTTTGCCAGGGGACAGGAATGCGATTGGGGCGGTCGGAATCGGCGTTTCGCCGAACACGCTAGCAACCTGGACGAGGTCCAGAATATCGACAACACCATCTCCATTTACGTCGGTATTACTTTGTCCCGTTCGTCCCAAGTTTGATCCAACGAGCGTCAGATCCAAAATGTTCACCACACTATCTTGGTTGACATCTCCGGGTTTCATTGAGGGAGTGAATTCCCATAGGAGCACCGTGCTGTCCGCACTCCCACTTGCGAGCAAGGTGCTATCCGGACTGAACGCCACACTTGAGACGGCACTCTTGTGCCCTATAAGGGTGGTTTGAAGTTGTCCGGTGGGGACATCCCACAACCTCACCATCTTGTCATCACCTCCGGTTGCCAGCGTCCTGCCATCTGGACTGAACGCCACACTAAAGGCATTGTACGTATGTCCTATAAGGGTGGCTTTAAGTTGCCCTGAAGGGACATCCCATAGCCACACCGTACTGTCACGACTCGCAGTTACATAGTCCTGACTCCCGGCTGCCAATGTTCTGCCATCTGGGCTGAACGCTATCTCTCTGATATAGTCTCTAGGTCCCGTGAGCGTCGCTTTGTGCTCCCCTGTGATTGGATCCCACAGTTGGATTGCTTTGTCTAAACCTGCAGCTGCGAGGAAGGTGCCATCTGGGCTAAACGCCACACTGAAGATATCCGATCTGTTCCACATGAAGGTGGCATATTGTTGCCCCGTGGCAACATTCCACAGGCGCAATGTCCTGTCCCAGTATCCGTTTGCAGTGGCAAGCGTGTTGCCATCGGGACTGAACGCTACACTGTTGATACCATATGTATGCCCGATAAGGACGGTTTTGAGTTGCCCGGTGGGGACATCCCACAACCGAGCTGTGTAGTCTACACTTCCACTCGCCAGTGTGTTTCCATCTGGACTGAACGCGATAGTGCGAATACTGTCTGTGTGTCCTGTGAGGACACCTTTTGCCCGCCATGTCGCAGTGTCCCATAGCTGGACTACGTCGCCGCCCCCGCCTGCGAGTATGGTGCCATCTGGACTAAACACGAGACTTGATCCTCCACCTGTATGGTCTGCAAACGTAGTTTTGAACTGTCCTGTGGCAACATCCCACAACTGTATCTCTCCTCCATTGTTACTTGCGAGCATGCTGCCATCAGGACTGAAGGCTAGGTTTCCGACACGTCCCGTATACCCGCTGAGGGTGGCTTTTAGCTCTCCAGTCAGATGCCAGAGCTGTATCGTCCTGTCGTTATCACCTCCCCCGGTTGCGAGCGTCGTACCATCTGGACTGAACGCTATATTTGAACCCCAATTCGTATACCCTGCTAAGGTGGCTATGGACCGACCTGTTCGTGCACCCCATAGCCTCACCGTCCCGTCGTTACGACTTGCTCCACTTGCTATGATGGTGCCATCTGGACTAAACGCTACACTGTAGACATTACCTGTATGACCCGTAAGGATCGCTTTTATTTCCCCTGTTCTCGTATCCCACAGTCGCACTGTTTCGTCGTTATAACCTCCACCACTCGCCAGTGTGGTGCCATTGGGGCTAAATGCTACACTGTAGACAGTCGCTGTATGACCTGCGAGGGTAGCTTTGTGCTTCCCTGTTCGCACATCCCACAACCGTACTGTATCGTCCGAACTGCCACTTGCGAGTGTGTTACCATCCGGGCTGAACGCTACACTTGCGATGCGGCTTGTATGTCCGGTGAGAGTGATTTTGGGTTTCCATGTCGCAACATCCCACAGCCGGACCGTCTCATCGTCCCAACCTCCCCCACTTGCGAGGGTGGTGCCATCGGGACTGAACGCTAAACTCTCAATCGGTGCCGTGTGCCCCACGAGCAGATTGAGCTCGGCTCCAGTGTGTACATCGTATATCCAAATCCCAATGGAAGTACCGACTGCCATGATGTTACCGTCCGGCGAATACGCTAAATCATATATGCCCCCTTTGCCGAGACGCACTTTGGCACCTTTGGGTAGATGCCATTGGGGAGAATCTTGGGCGAGGGTGCTTGATACAAAAAGAATGAAGGCTAATAGTAGGTTGCAGCCAAAAAACAATTCCTTTTTCATAGGAGTCCTCCTCCCTTCTGAGTCATTGTATGGCTAGAGAGACAGAAGTAGCAGAGTTTCATCCACAGAACTTACGCATTTCAGCATAGGTAGTGTGGGGAAACCAGATGCCCCGCCTACGGTTAGCTGCGTAAGTCCTAATCCAAGTTGCTACCGATGGAAACAAACCCGGCAAAAGCAACTTGCCTATGGGTGTCTATCAATTTTTGTGCCAAACTTCTGCAAGTGTACAAGGCATCTATTAAATAGTTGCTAGAGGATTATATGGAATTGGGGAGGATTGGAACGATTTGTTCAGAGTCTAGGAGCGGTGAAGGGAAGGTTCAATTAAGGCTTGGGTATGTAGGGAGGGAGCATGACTATACACGCACTACCTGACCTAGAAGTGTAGGAGGTAGTTTCGGTTGGAGGTTCAAATTTTGAACACCGTTGTTTTATAAATGGACACAGCGAAAACCAGCGCACAGCTACTTTATCGAAAAAACCTTTAGGTCTAAAACCCCAACATTTATGTTTGGGATACAGACAGCTTTAGCGGTTTTTCTTGAGACTCTGTGCAAAATATGGTATAGTCGTCTTGTCTTTCGTGGGAGAATGCTACCCCTATCGCACGATAGGGTCTCCCACACTCCCGTAGCATAGGCATGAAAGATAGAAAGACAGTCCCTCATGAAAACCTACAAGTTCAAGTTGTATAGTAATCACGGTAATCGTGAGTTGCACAAGACGATAGACGGTCATGCTGATGTGTGGAATCATTGCGTTGCGCTTCAGCGTCGGTACTACGCAATCTATAGCAAATATATCAGCAAGTTTAGACTGATAAATCACATCTCTAAGCTGAAACGATTGCCTCGGTTTACCCATTGGAATCAGTTGCCCAGCCAAGCGATTCAAGACGTGGCATCACGAATCGACAAAGGCTACCGGGCAATGTTTGAAGCGAGGGCGCAAGGCAAAGCGTGGGGTCGTCCTCGCTTCAAGTCCCGTCGTAAATACAAATCATTCACATTGCTTCAAGCCGGTTGGCAACTATTACCGGGCAACCGTATCAAAATAGGTAAACGTATCTATCAGTATTTCAAATCCCGTGACGTGCGTGGCACCCCCAAGCGTTGCACTATCAAACGGGACGCTATCGGTGATGTCTATATCTGTATCTTAACTGACTATGTAGAACCCAATCACAATCGACTCACGACGGGTAAAATCGCGGGGTTTGATTTCGGTCTGAAACGGTATCTTACCGGTCATAACGGACACGATATAGAATCGCCCCAGTTTTTTAAGCGCAGTATCCATGCTATCAAACGTGCAAACCGCGCGCATTCACGGAAAAAGAAACAATCAAAGAACCGTGAACGGGCAAGGCTTGACTTGGCACGAAAACACCGCAAGATTGAACGCCAACGGGAGGATTTCCATCGCACACTGTTCGGCGATGGAAAGTGCCTCTTGATGACGCTGGGCTAAACTATATGCAGCCAATTACCAACCACCTCTTTCCTCAACAAAATCTTCGACTTCGTGCATTGTCGGCATGAAGTTCGCACAACCGTGTCGGGTGACAACAATCGCACCGGTCGCATTGCCCAAGCGAGCGGACCGTTCCCAGCCCCAATCTTTCAGGTGACCGTAAATGAAACCGCAGGCAAAGGCATCTCCTGCGCCGAGTGTGTTATACACCTCAACGGGAAATGGATCGGCGTTAATAATTTCTCCATCAGACAGATGAACATCTGCCCCTTCAACCCCGCGTTTCATCACCAGTGCTTGGGGACCACCGGTGAGAATTGTCTCAATCGCAGCGTTCACGTCGCCTTCGATATCTGGATTGGAGATTTGGGAGTGGGTGATGGAGAGTTGTGAGATATCGGAAAGTGATGCCGCTTTGACCTCCTCCTCCGTTCCAAGTGCAATATCGACCAATCGCAGCGCAGATCTGGCGACGACTCCGAAAGCGCGGGGGTCATGCCACTGGTCTGCGCGGAAGTCAAGATCGAAAAATACAGTCGTTCCAACAGATTGGGCGTATTCAGCGGCAAAGAGATTCGCGCTCCGACTCGGCTCTTTGCTCAATCCGGTGCCAGAAATAAGCAGGGCGCGACTATCGGCGATCGGTGCGGCGAGAACATCGTCGATTGTGAGTTCGATGTCAGCGCAGTTGTCGCGATAGTAGACGAGCGGGAATCTATCCGGCGGTTCAATCCCAAGCACAACCGCACTGGTTCGATGTCCCGGTTTGTGGCAGACGAACTCTGTTTCAACACCTTCGCCGTTCAGGAATTTGAGGATGAAGTCACCCACTGGATCTTCGCCGAGCGCGGTGAGAACAGCGGATCGGAGTCCAAGTCGCCGTGTCCCGACACTGATGTTTGTTGGGCAGCCACCGACAAACGCACCAAAGCTACTGATTTCGGGGAAGGGTGTGCCGATGTCGTTTGAGTAGAGATCTATTGAACTGCGTCCGATTGATAAAATATCATAAGTTCGTTCATTCATCAAATCACCCTGATACGTAATCCTTGAATTTCTCACTTTGCTCCGCAAATCGGCAGGTGATCAGAAAAGCGTCGTTTCCGCAAGCGATTAACTGAACGCCTGCATCTGCCCACCGTTTGCCACTCTCAAAATCGTTGACGTAGCTGCCGAGGACGATTTGAGATTCCTTCGCCTTGGCGATCACCTTTTCGATGCTTTCGACAATCAACGGATGGTCGAGTTGACCGGAGATACCGAGTGATGTCGAGAGGTCATACGGTCCGAGGAAGATTGCGTCGAGTCCATCGGTGGCAAGAATCTCATCGATGTTGTCCACCGACTTCGCGGTCTCGATCTGCCCGATGATGAAAATTTCCTCGTTTGCCTGAAGGGTATATTTGACACCGTCTAATTTCCGAAAATCGCCGTAATCGGTGTGTCCGATTCCGAATGCGACTCCTCTATCTCCGTCAGGCGCGTATTTCGCCCACTCTACAACATTTTCGATATCTTCGCGGGATTCCACACGCGGAATCATCACGCCGGAAGCACCGGCATCAAGGGCGCGGGAGATAAAATGCCGCTCCTTGTCTGGCACACGCACGATACTGGGGAGGTCTGATCCCTTCGCCGCTCTGACGATGCGCCCGACCGTTTCCATAGTGAAGGTTGTGTGCTCCATATCTACAATGATGAAATCCGCCCCGGCACTCGCTAAGATGGTTGCAATCTGTGGTACCGCAAACTCCATCACAAAGGTCCCAACGATGACTTCTCCGCTTCGTAAAGTTGATTTAATCTGCTTTGCTCTCATATTTTGATTATACCATCCGTTATTAGAAATCGCACTTTTGGGGGCAATCCCCGATGAGTTCTAAATATAGTTTGATGTGATCTTCAGGGCAGGAATCGCCTTGACCAGATATTTTGTCACCGCGCTGTAAAGAGATTTTCTATTTCCCGCAATAGTTTTCGCGCACCTGCTTCAGCGTTGGAAGTTCTTTTCATCCTTTTTGAAATCCTTAAAATTCTGTCACAATAATCGTATGATAGACTCAGATCTCCTACGGCACGGGCATTTTCTGCAACATTGAAATAACAGATTGTTGTGCGTGATAGGCTGTGATTCGTAGCCTCCCATAGGTTGGCGTGAGCGTAGTTGTCTGCTGAAAGTGCGTATAGTCTGCCGGCATCAGCCCAAGTCTGTTCCCTTTCCAAGGCATCCGCCCGCATAGCATAGTAGGTCCCTGCTTCCTGTGCACACTGTCGGGCGCGACCATAACGACGGCTGGCTGTGTAGGCAAGCCGTGCTCGTGCATAACAGTCTGCGCCCAATTCCCAATTCTCGGATTCAATGAAGTTCTGTGCAGATTGTCTATAAAATTCTCCCAGTTTTTTGTACTCCGCCCGGCTCCGTCGACTTTTCCCCTCTTGTGCATATTCTTCAGCCGATTGACGTGTCTGGGCGGCAATCTTCTCATGGGGTGCCTGAACCACCTCATGAAGTTTTCGCAGCACAAATTCCGGGGCAGTCTCCTGTGGGTTGAGCGGTTGAAATGTTAGATCGGAACCGGTGCCAATGTCTGTAGGAAGTGGGCCTGAACTTGCGGCGGAAGACACATCGGCGGAGTCACTAGAAGATAAACGATTGTTAAGCAAGGTTCCGAGTTGCGCGACCTCGTCAGGCGACAATTGGTCGATTAATTCGATCATTTCTCCTGCTGTCGAAGGGGGTTGGGGAGGAACCATCAAGTCCGATAAATGTCGAAATATCCAATCCGCTTTTTTGGTCGCTTTGACACTGCTCAAGTAGAGGCGGTGTGCCTGTTGCACTTCTTGCAGTGCCTGCTGTGACTGTGTGCCACCGAGGAGTTGAATGGCTTTATCGTAGTGTAGATTGACTTGTGTTTCAAGTTGAAGTTGATTCTGTTTTTCTACTTTTGCTTTTTGTTCTTCAGCTATCTCCGATTCAATTTTCTCTGCCGCCTCGGCAGAAACGCGTAAATCCTTTCTGTGACCGGATAGCATTGCGCTTTGTATTGCTGGATTTGATTGGGTTGTCAGTGTATGCCGCACGGCATCCGCATACCACGTTTTACGGACATGATCTAAGTCATTGTACAACTCTGAGGCGGTTTGATACCGAGCCTGTGGATCTCGATGCAATGCTCTCTGTAAGATCTCACGCATATCTTCGGGCAGTTTGTAGTCGAATTCAACCTCTTCGCTCTGTTTCCTTACCTGAATTTCAGCTTGCGTCTTGCCTCGAAATGGGAATTTCCCCATAAACATTTCGTAAAGGATCAGCCCCGTTGAGTAGAGATCCGCCCGATAATCGTAACTGCCTTCGTACTGTTCAGGTGCCATGTATCTTCGCGTGCCCGTAATCGTTCCTGCATAATCGGTGCTTGCCTCAAGGATACGCGCGACACCGAAGTCAGAAATTTTTGCTGTTTCGTCGGAAGTCAGCAAAATATTCTGGGGCTTAATGTCCCGATGGATAATGTTCTGTTCATGGGCGGCGATAAGACCGCGGCAGATATCGAGCGCAATATTGATTGCTAAATTACGGCGAATCGGCGTCGCAGTGAGTAATTGACGCAAACTAGGACCGTCAATGTACTCCATGACGATGTAGGCAACGTGTTCATCATTGCCGGGTTCAACGGTATGGATGGAAACAATGTTGGAGTGTCCCCAATTCCGTCCCATCGCGCTCAACTCGGTGAGCAGGTAACGCATTCGTCCCGTGGGATAGATTGATTTGGGCAGCACTTTGATCGCAACGGTACGGTTCGTAAACTCCTCTTTTGCTCGAAAAACAGAGGCAAAACTACCGTGGTTAATCAGTTTTTCAATGCGATATTTCCCTAATGCCAGTCCGTTTATCTGCATATACACAATCCTTATTAAAAGCTCATGTTAAAAGAAAGTGCAAAACACAAAAAGTGTAAAACGTAATGCGTGAAAGCACTTTGTTCATTGGTTCATTAGTCCATTGTCCGTTCCGAGACCAGGGGTTCATTCATAAACGAGTGAACTCATGAACTCAATCGATTTCGATTGCACCATTTCTTTGCATAAGCCAAACAAAAGTGTACATATTTGTGAGACAGGTGATACCTACAGTTATTGATCCGCTTTGGCGGTTTGCACGGCTTCTACCAACTTTCTCGCGTTCTCTGTCAGGAGATCGAATCGCCCATCAGCAATCACCTGATTGTTGACGAGTGCGCTGCCAACACCAAGCGCGGCGGAACCTGCTTTGATGAAGTCTCCAGCATTCTCGACACTCACGCCCCCAGTAGGAATCATTGGGATATGCGGCAACGGTGCTTTCACATCTTTGATGTAGCTGGGTCCTCCGCTGCTTGATGGGAAAACTTTGACATAGTCCGCCCCGGCCTCCCATGCAGCCAAAATCTCCGTCGGCGTAAATGCCCCCGGCATGACAATTTTACTATATCGGTTGCAGATTTCGATAACATCTGGCTTGGTTACAGGGCTGACAACAAACTCGGCACCTGCTAGCATGGCTGCCCGCGCGGTTTCGGCATCGAGGACCGATCCAACGCCTACTAGCACGTCATCACCGTATTGTGCGGCGACATCACTGATAACGCTTAACGCATTCGGAGTTGTCATCGTCACTTCAATCAGGTCGACACCACCCGCTTTGATTGCTGCTGCGGCCTCAATTAATTCAGCGGAACTGTTCGCACGAATGATGGCGACAACTCCACAGGATTCGACCCGTTGCATCTGTTCCAGTTTCGTCATTGTTTACCTCAATCACAATAGATCGTTCAAAATCATCTAGGGTGTATTGACATTTTCCGGCTGCTGATTCAACAAACGTTGTAATCATCAGGTAATCTACCAAATGTAGTGCAAACTGTTAGTTTGCGGACTGAATCACAATCTAACAGATTGTGGTACAAAAGCCCACGGAACCTAGTAAATTTAAATCCTTATTTTTCTGTTATGTGTATCTGTATCTAGCATTGTCCTTCACAGAACGCCAAGCGGCGGTGTTACAACAATTTCGTCGGTAACCATGCCAGCCGGTTGCGTCGCCACGAAGAGAATGGTCTCCGCGACGTGTTCTGGTTTCAACATCAAATTCAGGTCGGGGTGTCCCTCAATCTCAGTCCAGAATGGCGTGTCGACCGAGCCGGGGGAGACTGCCGTGACACGGATATTGTCACCTCTGACCTCCTCCGCCAAAACCTTCGTAAATGCCAATGTCCCCGCCTTTGCTGCACAATATGCACTTGAGGCTTTGAATGCAATTTTCGCGGCAATTGACAGCACGTTGATAATTTGACCGGATTGACGTGCCAGCATAGCAGGTAGCACGTGTTTCGAGCAGAGATAGGTGCTTTTGAGGTTGGAATCGACCACCTGAGTCCACACCTCCGGATCTGAATCGGCGATGGTCTCGAAGACACCGATCCCTGCATTGTTCACAAGGATGTCTATTTGACCATAAACCTCCAACGTTCGATTGACTAGAGTTTCCACCGCCTCTGCTTGTGTAACATTCGTCGGTACAACGAGCGTTTCTCCGCCATCTGTGCGGATCAGATCGGCAACTGTTTCGAGGTCATGCTGTGTCCGCGATGTGAGGACAACTTTCGCACCTGCTTGTGCAAACGTCAGAGCGGTTGCACGCCCGATGCCCCGCGATGCTCCTGTTATAATTGCAACTTTATCCTTCAGCATCTCTATTCCCCTCAAAACGCTGCGTTTTTAGGACTAAGTCTCGTCTAAATACATCTCATGAACTCCGTCCGTGTCGAGATTTTATCTCGAAACTCGCCGAGCATCACATTGGTCATCGTTTGTGAGTGCTGCTTCTGTACGCCGCGGACCATCATGCACAGATGCTGCGCTTCGATGACAACAGCGACCCCAGCGGGATTCAAAGCGTCCTGTAACGCTTCCGCAATCTGCTTTGTCAGTCTCTCTTGCACCTGCAACCGGCGGGCAAACATATCCACAATCCGTGGAATCTTACTGAGCCCAATGATCTTTTTGCGAGGAATATACCCAACATGACACTTGCCGAAAAATGGTAAGAGATGGTGTTCACAAAGGCTGTAACACTCAATATCTTTCACAATGACCATTTCGTCGTACTCTTCGTTGAAGATTGCATCGTTCACAATATCTTCGACGTTCTGGTCATATCCCTGCGTCAAAAATTGGAGGGCTTTCGCTGCGCGTTGCGGCGTTTTTAGGACACCTTCCCTTGTTGGGTCTTCGCCGATATTCTCCAATATCTCTGTATACATGTATTCAAGTTTCGGATCGGCGGTAGTGGTTCCGTTGTCAATTGAGTCTGCGTGGTAAATTTTCATCAACTAAATTCCGTCTCCGTAGTAATCAAAGTGGTTCTTCGGGGTTTCTCTCAATCGAAGCCGATGTAGCTGAATCGGCTTCAGATTCGGTTCGATAACCTCCCAGAGCACCTTCACAAAGTTTTCTGAAGTTGGATTGAGGTTCTCAAACTCAGGGGTGTCCAAGTTAAGATGCTTATGATCAAATCTGCCGTAGACCTGCTTCTGCATTGTTTCATCAAGATGGTGTAGATCTGCAACCATTCCGGTTCTTGGGTCCACTTCACCTTTTATTGTGACTTCAAGGGCATAGTTGTGCCCGTGACCGTAGAAATTGTTGCACTTTCCAAAGATTTCTTTGTTTTCCGCATCGCTGAGTTGTGGACTATGCAGCCGGTGTGACGCACTGAATTCATAAACTTTCGTGAGATAGACCATTTGCCCCTCTCCATAGTAGTCAGCAAATAGGGCTGACTCCTCATACAACCTGATACGATGTAAGATTGTCCCTTTTAGATGCGGTTCAATCGCAGACCAGATCTGAATCGCTAAATTCTCGCTTGTCGGTTGCAGGTGTGGGTTATTCGCGAAGGTGGGGTGTTGTACGTTGATATGCTTGTGATCATAGTAGGCAACAACCTCCTCCTTGAGAACTTTGTCCAGATCCGTGATGTTAATGACCATCCCATTTTCAGGGTTAAGTCTACCTTTGACCATCGCTTCCAAGACATAATTGTGACCATGACTATTTGGATTGGCGGTCGCTCCAAACAGGGCGTAATTCTCTGCATCGCTGAGGTCAGGAACACGATAGTAGTGTGAGGCTTCAAAAGCGATTTGGCGTGTAAGGTAGTGCACGATGAAATTCCTTATCTGTAAGACAAGATGCGTTATGCAGTCATCACGTCCTTAATCTGCGTCACAGCCTAGCTACCGTGTTGTCTACCGTTTCGAGCTGCACACGCATGACCCACTCCCCGCCGCCGCGAAAATGCACATGCCGCTTCTTCAGCCATTCTACGAGCGTATCTCGATCCGGTGCTTCCCATTCGCAGACCATTCGACCGAGGACTGTATCACACTGCACTTTCACGCTCTTGACACCGTCGCTTTCGTCATCAATAAATCGCTTGGCGAGCCTTTCTACATCTTGTCGTGTCATGCAGGCAATGATATGAGCAGAAACAAATTTGGGCATATTTGACTCCAATTATATAAAGAATAAGGTCATGTCAACAGACAGTGCAAGACGCTAAGAACGTGAAACGTGATGCGTGAAAACAGCTTATTCATCGGTTCATTAATGAGCTGAATCGGTTTTTGTTATACGCTTGTTTAGCATGATCGAAAGAATAAAACGAATTATGATTGCAGTGAAGTTTATCAAAAATCCACCGGCACCTCATCGAGAACTTCTGTAGGTCGATTTTCCAAAACCGACAGTCTTTGGTAGTCACAGATTTCCCAACCTGCGATCATGACGTATAAAGATGTCGAGATATGAATCTCGACCTACGGGAGTTGAGTGCAACGAAGTAAAGAGATTATAGTGGATCTCAGAATTAATGAGACACTGTAGCGCAAACTGTTAGTTTGCGGCTTGGGATCATCCCGATAAAATCGGGATGGTACAAAAAACTTCTACTTTTAATGTCTATTTATTTTTTGAATTCACTATAATTGAGCAATTCCTGACAATTCCAGTCCTGAAAATGGGCGTATCGGAGCTTGAATCGGAACACGCTTTGCCAGCCGATCGGCGGGAAGAGGGTGGCAATCACCGAGAGTCGGTAGTCGTGGACACAGTCTTCCCAGTTATAGTCTACCACTCCGCCCTCGACAAGACCATCGTAATAGTAGCGCAACAGACCCTTCTCGATTTCATGCCGCTGCGGTGAGGAATCGCCTCCGACTAAGTAACAGAGATCATACGGTCCCATCCCGCGTTTATAGGTTTCCCAATCGCCAAAATAGAGCCCATCTGTTTCTGGGTTTTTGGGATAAAAGAGATTCCAATGATGTAGATCGCCGTGTAGAAATGTCAAAGCCTTGTCATTTTTGATGCGCTCGGCATATAAACGTTCCCAACTGTTGATGGTGTGATGGACAAAATCGAATATCTCCGGTGCCAATTCGTCTTGAGCCTTGTCTGCAAATTGGGGAAGCAGCTCGTCTCTCCAGTGTTCACAATAGGTTTGTATGATTTCGGGTGTTGCGGCATCCGCCATGCGGAGCGGACCTCCTCGTCCTCGCAGAAAATCGGGTTGTGAAATTCGCGGGTGCTCCCACCATTGCGTGTGAAACTTCAGCAGTTCATCGATAATCTGCTTGTAGAGAGCGACGGTGAACCTTCCTTCCTCTTTGGGGGGGATTTCGGTGTGTGTCACAGAGGCATCTTCAAAGATAAAATAGCATTGACGGGCATCACGGTCATAATCGAAATCGTAACATCGGAAGACCGGTGGATCGGGCATTTGGGCAACGATTTCGTTGAAGAATACCGATTCCGCAATGCCGCCCCCAAACCAACCTTCTCGATAATTTTTGAAGATTAGATCGGTGTGCGGACCATGTTCCGATTCAGTGGAATAGGTCGCTTTCAACCGTGTAAAAAAGGCGGCGGTTGATTCAAATGTCTCACCAATCTGTACGTCAGTTACGGTGTGTTGTGAAAGGTGCCCGTTCTGTTGAAATCGACTCGTCAGCCATTGTGGTGTAATCTGTTCGGCACTCGCAATCAATTGATTTTCTACCTGTTTGTGATTTAGAGGAGTAGGGAACGCAGATCTGCGCTCCCTACTGAGTCTTACTATCAACTACCCTTTTGCAATGGGTGCGCCGACAAGGTTACCCCATTCTGTCCAGCTGCCATCGTAGTTGCGTACCTTTTCGTAACCCAAAAGGTACTTGAGCGCGAACCATGTGTGCGAGGAACGTTCTCCAATACGGCAGTAAGCGACCGTCTCTTTGTCTGGATCCACGCCTGCGCCTTCGTAGATCTCCTTTAACTCGTCGTAGGATTTGAAGGTGCCGTCGTCTGCCACTGCGGTTGCCCAGGGGATATTCGCTGCGCCCGGAATGCGTCCCGGACGTTGTGCCGTTTCGGGTAACCCTGGGGGGGCGATAATCTCGCCGCTGAACTCCGCCGGTGAGCGGACATCCACAAGGTTGACCACTCCCTGCTCCAGCGTTGGGAGAACGTGATCTTTTGTCGCCCGCACATTGTCATCGGGAAATTTCGCTTTGTAGTCGGTGGCATCAGGCGAAGACGTATCCGTGACTAAGGCGCGCCCCTCGTCAATCCATTTCTGGCGACCGCCGTCCATCACCTTCAGCTTGCTCTCGTCATGCCCATAGTAGCGGAATTGCCACAGCGCGTAAGTTGCGAACCAATTGTTGTTGTCACCGTAGAAGATAACTGTGGTATCGTTGCTGATGCCGTTATCTTGGCACAGTTGTTCAAACTGCTCTTTTGTTAAGATATCGCGTCGCACTTGGTCGCACAACTGGGTTTGCCAGTTAAGTCCGACAGCACCGCTGATGTGGCCTTCGTCATAAGCCGCTGTATCTACATCGACCTCTACCAAGCGGATGCCAGCGTCGCTGCCATGCTGGGCAACCCAATCGGTGGTTACTAACACTTCGGGGTGTGCATAATCTGCCATAATAAAAGACCTCCTGCTTTAATTTGAAAATTGATATATTCTGTTGTCTGAGTGGGAGATACGGTTGATGTCCCGCCCATTCTTTTTGTTCCTGCTGTGTCCCCGATAAATCGGGACTAAGAAGCTTTCTAGTGCTTACGGAGTCGTGTTTGCTCAGTGTTGTAATCTTCCCACTTGGGAGGACAGCACCGGCACCTACATTCCGTGCTAGGAATCGTAGCATATTTTCGTTGGAATTACAAGTTTTTTGATAGGTTCACTTGCCCCCAGTTTTTTTTGAGGGGTTATTGTCATTGGTTTTGCGAGCGATAGGAGTGAGAAAGTCAGGTCAGATATGATAAAATACCTCCCTACCGAAAACACTCACTGTTTAGGGCAAGGAGGTATTATGAAAGGAAAACACTCTCAAAAACGGGTGAATCCCACCCCCATGATAACCACTATCACTGAGATTTTCAAGCCTGTTTTGAAAAAACCGGCGTTAAAAAACCTGATGCTCACCATCATAGCTATAGCCTTGGCGCAGTCCTTTGGCATCAACGAAATCGCTTCACGGTTGCCGGTGTCAGTCAAGCATCAAAAGACGAAACAGAAACGACTGCTTCGATTCTTGGCACGTACATTTCCCATAGGTGCGGTGATGCGGTGTTGGTTAGTCTTCGTGGTGAGGCGTGTCTGTCACCCCGGCACTGTGCGTCCGTTAATTTTAATTGATGAAACCCAGGTGCTTGGTACTTTCAAAGCGATTGTCGCTGCGGTGCCGTTTCGACAGCGTGCGATACCTATCTATTGGCACATCTATACCGATGCTGAGATTCAGGATATGAAATATAAAAGCCATAATGAGATTATCCAACGATTTTGCCGCACGGTCTATCGTCAGGCACGAAAAGCACTGCCCCCAGCGTGCGAACCGGTGTTGATATTCGACCGGGGGTTCGCCCGTGCGAGATATGTGATAAAATTTCTCAAAGCAAAAGGCATACCGTTTGTGATGCGCGTCTGTCGCAACGTTCGCATTACCGTTTGGGGTCAGGTCAAAACGATGGAACAGATGCAGAAAACTGGGTTCTATCCACAGATTCTCTATTACCCAACCGAGCCAATTCGACTGAACCTATATGTGGTCAGAGATGCACGGTTTGCTGAACCGATGTATCTGATTTCAAGCCATCTGACGGGCAGTCAAATCCACCGGTGTTATAAACGAAGAATGCAGATTGAACACGGTTTTAGAGACATCAAGACCGGCTTTGGATTTGGCAAGCTGATTCTCAAAAAACCGACAAAAGCACGAATCAATCTGTTATGGCTGTTGGCTTGTCTGAGTTATGGACTGCTGTTTATCATCTACCAAAAATCCGGTGACCGATGGACCAAAGCATTCAACACAAACAAAAAAATCTATTCGTTGATTAACGTGATTAAGCGCGTGATTGCTCAAGCTTGGCTGGGGTGGACTCTCAATCCCTTTTTCACACTGCCACTTTGTCAGACAGATGCCTTGCAAGGCGCATAATCACAAACATTCTCACAAACATTACCTCTCAAACACACTCAACTCTTAAATCAGAAAAAACTGGGGGTAAATGAATTTTGATAGGAGGCACAGTAGGATGGGTGACAAGCAGGTGCAAAACCGAAGGAACGGGAGCTTGACGGCAGAATTTGGCTAGGGCGTGTTGACAGTTATGTGAGACGTATCCGTTATTTGTTGATGAGCACACCATCGTAGGGACGAGGTTTCCTCGCCCAACGGGTTGGGGACCCCAACCCCTACAGATTCAGGCTTAGTGTATTAGGTATCGATTTTCGGACATTGACGCTTGGGTGTCGAGATGTGAATCTCGACCTACACAAGCACTTATATACCCGTAGGTCAGAATCTTCCGATCCGATGCCCAATGACCACAAATCCGCTTACACGCTTCATATTAAGGATTTGGCTTTGTCCGAAAAGTCATCCGGAAATCTGAGGTCCAACAGCAGCGATCCTGAACAAAAATATCAATGATGTATACGGTCTCGAATTGCAACAACGGGGCTTCTTCGGCGCGCATTATCTGTATCTGGTTTCCGATATTCTCACCCTCAACTAGACCGCGAGGTAACCAACGGAGGGACGCGCCCTTATGATCGGAGAGGTCAATCCAATACCTTCTGATATCTCTATCAAATCTAAAGCGAATTCCGTTTGCGTTGAGCGGTTCAGGGTCAATGTCAAAGGCTCCATCCTGCACGTCGCCCCATACTAGTTGCGGTGGGTCTATATCAAGCCGAAAGTGTTCACCTGATGGCACAACGGGTGATCGTTCTTGCATCATGGGTTCTGGTTCCTCAACCGTGGATCTCTGCGGGCCCGTCCGAAACTGTATCACTATCTCTACGAAATCGCAGTCGAAATTTTGAGTGTATATGGTAATCTCGTAGTCAGTGTCGTATTTCAACAACTCGCGGGGTGGATCGTGGGGATCCCAGTGCTCTATAAACACAACTTTTGTTTCCTTACACCAGTGAGCATGGGGAGAGTCCCATTTCCAGAGGTACTCACCGCGCTTCTTATCGTAGACAGAAACCCAATGGCTATCGAGAGGTTCCTTAAATACGAATCGAAATCCGCTGAGATTCAATGGTTTCGGATCGACATTAACTTCTCCGTGTTTTACGGTGCCCTCTGCAATCATTTCCGGCTGAGGGATGGGTTTATCTTCCACCACGACGGGCGGCGGTTCTTCGACCACTGGCTCCTCAACAACAGACGTCTCGGTTTCACAGCCGAGCATCAGGGTAGCGAATATCAATATAGACAGTTTTTTCATGAGCTACCTCATGCAGTATGATGCCCCGATAAATCGGGACAGGCTGTAATATGTGATGCGTAGGAGAAAGCGGAACGGAGATCTCCGTTCCCTACGAGGAGTCAGGTTGAAGCGGGTATGTCTTAAATAGTTAATTGCAACTCACTGGGATTTACTTCAGAAAAAAGTAGGCGGGGTTTTTGCCCAGAGCGGTGAGGTGGAGGGACTGAGGTGTTGTCGATGCAGCCGATTGTGCAGCTTAGGTTATACTGAGAAAAAGATTTCCACCTTCGTCCACACGGACGCAAACCCAAGGTTCAATCCAGATGGTTGTGTCCGGCTGCTCGATGACGGCGGGTCCGGAGAACTCACTTCCCCACGGGAGCAGTGAGCGGTCATAGAGGGGACATTCCGCAAACCGATCTTCCACGTAGACGGGTCTGACACCTTTCTGTGCGTCTTGCAAGGTGGTTTTAGGATTGGGGATAAAGTCTTTCAATGACAGGTCTGGGCGCATCCCAACCACAGAGGTGCGAAGGTTTAGCAGACGGATCGGGATGCTCTCCAGCAGCGTTTCTAATCCGCTAAATGTCTCGTCGACTTGCCCGTATTGACGGAGATATGCGCGACGAAAACTTTCTGCAATAACGGCGGGAGATACGGGTCCCGCCGGTAGCGGTGTCCGTATGACATGGGTTTGTCCCTCATAAGAAATCTCCGCTTCCCGTACAATGCTTACCTGCGTCAGGGGAACCTGCTCGCTCTCAATTAGCTCCTCTCCCTGTGCGAGATGCTCGGCAAAAATCCCCTCTGCATCGGTGGGGTCGAGTTCGGAGAGACGGCGGTTGATCATGGTGACAAAATCGTGCTGGAGATCGGCGATAACACATCCCCAGGCGGAGGCGATGCCGGGATAGTAAGGAACAAGTGCCTGTGAAACGCCGAGTTCCCGTAGGAGGAAACTGACCATCAACGGTCCGCCGCCCCCAAAGGAGAAGAGCACAAAATCTCGTGGATCGTGTCCACGGTCGATGGAGATGCGCCGGATGCTACCGGCGATTCGGTTATTTGCTATGGTGAGAATTGCTAGTGCTGCTTCTTCTAAGGAGAGACCGAGCGGTTTACCAATCTTTTCGGTGAGAACAGATCGGGCTGTATCAAGGTCAAACGAAAAATCTGCCGCTCTGGCGATGGGATAGTCCGGATTGATCCGCCCCAAGATCACGTTCGCATCGGTGACGGTGGGTTCGGTGCCGCCCAACCCGTAGCAGACAGGACCGGGGTCAGCACCGGCACTTTCGGGACCCACTTGGAGAAGACCGCCCTCGTCAATTCGGGCGATACTGCCGCCGCCCGCGCCAATGGTATGGATATCAATCATCGACACCATGATGGGAATGCCGAACTCCGGTTCTATCCCGTTTGACACGACCGGCTTGCCCTCTGTTACTAGGGATACATCGAGGCTGGTGCCGCCCATATCGTAACCGATCAGGTTCTGAAAACCGCTTTCTGCGGCGATCTTGGTGGCAGCGATAACACCCGCTGCGGGACCCGATAGGACGGTATTTACTGAAAAGTCGCGGGCGGATTCCACCGACATCATCCCACCGTTCGACTGCATGATGAGAAGATTCCCGTTGTGACCGCGTTCTTCCAAGCGACCCTCAAGCCGAGCCAAGTAACGGCTGACTATCGGCTGAACGTAGGCATTCACAGTGGCGGTGCTGGTGCGTTCAAATTCACGGAAGAGTGGGAGGATATCTGCGGAAGCAACAATATACACATTAGGGAAGTGCCTTTCGAGGAGGGATTTGGCACTGCGCTCGTTTGTGGGATTGATGTAAGCGTTCAGGAAGCTGATGACAACGGCTTCGACACCGTCCGCAACCAGTTCTTCGGCAGCCGCGATTACCTCCGCCTCCGCTAGTGGGACGAGAATTTCGCCTTCTGCCGAGACACGTTCGGAGACCTCTTTGCGTCGATCTCGTGGGATTAGCGGTTCATAGGATCCGGTGAGGCCGTAAAGGTGCGGTCGATCGCGTCGCCTCAGCTCCAGAATGTCCCGGAACCCACGCGTTGCAATCAGACCGCAGCGTACACCTTTGCGCTCCAAGATGGCGTTGGTCGCCACAGTGGTGCCGTGAATGACTAGTTCGATGTCAGAATAGGAAATCTCAAGCGCGTCTAAGCCAGCAATTAAGCCGATAGATGGCTCGTGTGGCGTGGTTGAAGCCTTTCCAATCTGTAGCCGTTTTTGGTTTTCATCTAAGACAACAATATCGGTGAAAGTGCCGCCGATATCCACGCCAACAAGTTTTCCCATAAAATTGTCGCAGGTCTCCGTGCAGAGAACACTTCCCTTCTTCTTTGACGTACTCCAAAAGCTGAAGCATTTGTCCCGATCTTATCGGGACGCTTTCTAATTGTGCGGTCAACAACGCTGCACCCCGTCGGGTGTCTTAATGCGTCTCTCGCAAGGGACAACGCCCTGCCCCTATGCCAGCGTCTATAGCCTGCTTCCCGGTGCCGGTAACTGTAGAAAGTATACTATATTTGTTCAGGAACATCAAACAAAAAATGCGCTAAAGCATGGGTGTATCCCAAAGGTAAACCTTGGGGTTTACCCCTAAAGGAATTTATGATAACGCTGTTTTGCCCGTAAAGTAGAGAACAAGGATCCTCCAGTCTATGACCGAGAGTCCGAGAGTTGTTCCCTACAACCTGCGTTATAGTAACATCTGAAGTGTTTACCGTCAAGTATCAAAGGGACAACTACCTAACCTTAGTTTCATCTCCTTCTTTGTCGGCAGCTACGGCATCAGTTTCTGACAGCGAAGCGGTGCCAGATGGGAGGTGGATGCCAAGATTGGCACGAATCTTAGCCCCAATCTCGGCGGCGATTTCAGGGTGTTCCACTAGGAAGTCTTTGGCGTTGTTCTTACCCTGTCCAAGTCGTTCATCGTTATAGGAGAACCAGGGGCCACTTTTCTGAACAATCCCTGCCTCCACACCGACATCCAAAATTTCCCCGGTTTTACAGATGCCTTCGCCGAAAATAACGTCGAATTCAGCTTGGCGGAATGGTGGAGCGACCTTGTTTTTGGCGACTTTCACACGGATGCGGTTTCCAACTATCTCGTCGCCATCCTTCAGACGGTCTGCCCGGCGTATCTCCAACCGGACCGAGGCGTGAAATTTGAGTGCCAATCCGCCGGGTGTTGTTTCTGGATTCCCAAATATGACACCAATCTTCTGTCGAATCTGATTGGTGAAGATGACAGAGGCTTTGGACTTGTTGGTGACGCTGGCCAGTTTACGCAAGGCTTTAGACATTAAACGCGGCAACAGTCCAACGTGGGCGTCCTCCATACTGCCCTCAATCTCCGCATGGGGGGTGAGTGCTGCGACAGAATCGACAACCACAACATCAACAGCCCCACTACGGACTAAAGTTTCAACGATGTCTAACGCCTGTTCCCCGGTGTCCGGTTGGGAGATTAGGACGTTTTCCATATTTACACCAATCTGCTTGGCATACATCGGGTCTAGCGCGTGCTCGACATCGACAAACGCTGCGACACCGCCCTGCTTCTGCGCCTCTGCGATGATGTGAAGTGCAAGCGTGGTTTTACCACTCGCTTCGTGACCAAAGATTTCAACAATTCGCCCGCGGGGAACGCCGCCGACCCCTAGCGCAATATCTAACGCTATTGAGCCTGTCGGGACGACTGCGACAGGGATTACTTCGTCGCTATCAAGCCGCATAATTGAGCCTTTGCCGTGCTGTCGCTCAATTTGAGAAACTGCGAGATCTATCGCTTTCTGCTTGTCTGTACTCAGTTCCATGTTAATAATTCTCCTTGTATAGATGGATTAGAATTGTTTTGTCGGGTTAATTATATCATAACGTTTGTTAAAAAATCAATAAAAAAGGTTCATATAAAAAGAAAGTGCAGAGAGCGGAGAGACACCGATTTTTTGGCGTATTGACCGGTGTAAGGGCGGGGCAAGATGCCCCGCCTACGGGGTGTGATGGTGGTGTGCGGTGGGGCAAGATGCCTCGCCTACGACGGGTGTAGAGTGTTGTTATCCCTTATTTTCCTACCACGATAACGCCGTTGCGGACTTCGACCTGATCACCGGTTTTCAGCCGAATCTGGTAGATATAGGGTCCGATGCTCACAATTTCTCCCGCCTCATCTCTCCCGTCCCATTCGATACTCATTGTGTTGGAGCTCATTACCGTTTGATTCACTAGGGTTCGGATGAGTTTATTATGAAGATCGAAAATTTCAACGACCGGCTCCGTCCCCCCGATGTGGGAGGTGTTATGGTTCACGATTGTGAGTCGCGTCCGATCGGCGATTCCATTTCCGTCGGGTGAGAACGGGTTAAAACTCCACACTGTCTGGATCTGTGATAGAACTGCCTGAAACAACGCAACTTGAGAGATGAAGTTAAGTTCTATACGGACGACTTGTCGATTCAAGTCAATTTCGCCGCCCACGACCTGCCATTCTTGCGCGGACGCATCCCAAGCAAAGACTTTCAGATCCGCTTCTCGCGTAATGTTTGCCACTATCAGATCGGAAGGGTGATAGGCTAATTCAAGCAGCGCAGGACGTTCAAGGATTAGATGCTCGAAGGGATCAAATGACACGATTTTCGCGCCCGATACATCAAAAAACTCGACTTCGTTGAGCTGGAGATTATTCGCCTGCTTGCTCTCCGTGATTTCGAGGCGAAAGTAACGGGCGGAAGGTCGGGTTGGTAGTTCAATGGTCGTGACCTGATCGTTGAAGGTTGTGACATCAAGAACGCTTGTAAAATTTTCGTTGTCGTCTGATGTGAGGAGCGTTGCACGCTGTGGTCCAAAGGCGGTTTCCCCTGTTACGTTAGCGTGCACAACGATACGGCTGACAGTGCGTTGCACCTCAAGATCAATTGTCAAGCTGACAGGTAGCGGCACAAGCCCTGCGACCCACGTAGACGGTGGCTCCAAGATGCCATCCACGGCGAAAGTTGGGGGTTGATCGGGCAATGCACTTGTCGCTTCAGCAGCAAACACACCTTGGCGGAGAGCTTCAAAACGGTACACAACCACTGGTCCTGTCCCCTTAACAATGCGGCTGTTTCGCCGGTAGGATAGCGGATCCACCGTTTCAGGTGTCACCGAAAAAAACTGTAGTTTTGTGATGTGTTGATCAAAGGCTTCCACTGGAATGACAACGGTTGCTCGGTCACCATCGCTCAAGGTGAAAACTCCTCCTTCGGCCGCTTCAGGTGCTAACTCTGGGAGGTAAAAGAGGGAAATCGTTTCTCTGTCCACGGTGTTTGGTGAGTCTGGATCCGATGGTGCTAGTTCCCTAGCAGTTACCGAAAGTCGGTTGACTCCGGCTTCTAGCATCACCTTTATAGAAAAACTTGCACAGTGGGGTCCGGTCAGATTTGGAGGGCAGGCATCTGTTAGGGGAAGTCGAATTGCGATGGATTGGATTTGTCCCTGTATAACCCGATCGTTCCTATCCAAAAACTGGATCGACTCAATCGCAATTGGCGCAATCTGCCAGCCTTCGAGCATCTCAATTTGGATGAACTGTGCGGAGACGACTGATGGAAAGTCAACCACCGTGCTGTCGAAATTGGGATCTCTGCCCGATGGAATGTTGAAGGTTTGACCTACGGAGAGGTTGGCTCCAGCCTCAGAGAACGCAAGGCGTGCCAACCGTGGACCGCGTGGAAACCCTCTGTCAACCACATGTCGAATCAGCATTCCCTTGAGTTTTTGGGTGCTGCCAAGATCTACGACGACCCCATAAATTGAGTGTGTCAGTTGCGTGAGATCGGGGATACCGCCGGGCGTATTGGTCGAAACGATAACTTCCCCTCCGACTGAGGACTCAATGATTCCTTTGATTTCTACTGTTTGATTGTTTGTCGTGAAATCGGTAGCTGGACTGAAAATAGAGAGATTCGTCCGAGCTGCTAATTCGCCGGTACTCAGGAGGGTGAGGATAATTAAGAAAAGGGTGGGGTAGAATCGCATATTATATACGTGATGCGTGAAACGTGAAACGTAAAAAAACATCCGCAAATCCTCGCGAATAAAAGAGGGTATCGGTTCATTAATTCATTGGTTCATCAGTCCATGTGTGAGTCTGTAGGTCGAGATTCATATCTCGATGCTCGACTGTTGATTTTGGAAGGTTGACCGATAGCAGGGTAACCAATAATGCGTAAAACGTAACGGACGGGTCATCAGGATTAGAGTGCCTGTTGATAGAGGTTGATCATATCTTGTTCGGTGCAGGGGCGGGGATTGGTCAGGTGGCACTGATCCGCCACTGCCTGCTGCGCGAGTGTAGGAATCATCGCTGCCTTCACATTGACCGTCCGCAAACGGGACGGAATGCCAATATCGTTACATAACTGCGCCACCTGATCTATTGCGGCTTGTGCGGCTTCCCCCGATGATAGCGGGTGGATATTCACGCCAAATGCCGCAGCGATGTCTTTGAGTTGATCCGCTGCCGCGTCCTTGTTGAACGCCATTGTGTATGGAAGGAGAATAGCGTTTGCAAGCCCGTGATGTAGGTCAGCGACTGTCGAAAGCGGGTGCGCTAGTGAATGGGTGACCCCCAGTTCTTTCTGAAATGCGATGGCACCCATCATCGCCGCCATCATCATCGCGCCACGCGCTTCGAGGTCGCTGCCATTGTCAACGGCACACCGTAGGTTTTGAGCAACTAGTTTTACCCCGGCAAGCGCGATCCCATCGCAAATCGGGTGATAGACGGTGGAGAGGTAGGATTCGAGGTTGTGGGTAAGCGCGTCCATCCCTGTTGCAGCGGTCAAGGTTTTGGGCAATCCAACGGTCAATTCCGGATCTACGATTGCGACTTTGGGTAGTAGATGAGGGCTAAACACCAACGCCTTGCGGTCTAGCGATTTTATTGTAACAACTGCACCTCGCCCAACTTCACTCCCAGTTCCCGCGGCGGTTGGAATGGCAAGCATTGATGGGAGGTCGGCTGAAATTTTCTCCAGTCCGCCGTTGAGGACTTCGTATTCCGCTAGCGGTAGGGGATGGGTCGCCTTCAAGCAGATTAGTTTGGCAACATCGAGTGGACTCCCGCCGCCCATGCCAATTACAAAATCGCAGCCCTCCTTCTGGAAAACCTCGACACCGTCGAACACATCCGTTTCGACCGGATTGCCGTGAACACCGTCGTAGATTGCATAGTCGATTCGTGCCGCTTCAAGTCGCTGCGTTACTTCATCTGCTAATCCTACCTGGCGAATCCCCTTGTCCGTTACCAATAAAACTTTCTGGGGGGAGAACGTCGAGAGCTGCTCGGCGAGTGTGTCAATTGTCCCGACACCGAAGATGATTCTGTTAGGAAAACTGAAGATGGAAGGGGACATATAAGTTTCCTTATTGGTTCATGCGTGATACGTGAGTTTAAGGGTTCGCTAATTGTAGTTCTGCGGTTGTCTTCCCGCCGTGTTCGACAAGCACCTCAATAACGGCTTCATTGCCTTTCCGAATTGCATCGTCTAACGCGGTTTGGTCACGATCCCCCGTTGCGCGGCGGTTGATATCTACTCCGTGTGTTATCAGCAACAGCGCAGTCCTGCGATAGGCATCTGAGTTTTCCTGTCCGCTTGTTGAGCCGCCTTGCGCTGCGGCGTGGAGTGCTGATGTCATACCGAACGCATCCCCGTTGACATCTGCTCCATCTCCGAGGAGCAATTCAACAGCTTCGGCACACCCTGCGTCCGCCGCCCAAGCGAGCGGGGTTCGCCACCATTGGGCGCGACGTGAGTTGATGTCTGCCCCTGATTGAATGAGTCGCTCACACAGGTCGGTCATATCTCTATGGGCTGCCCAATGCAGGGGTGTTGCACCTCGGAGGACACCTTCTCTGAGCGATTCGCCGGTAGCGAGTACGGGTTGCTGTTCGATCAGTTTCTGGGCAGCTAGCTCATCTCCGTTGTCAATTGCGTCGATCAGTTCATCTACAGATGCCATACTTTACTCCAATGAAACTCTGGTTCTTATTCGCGTTGTAAACTTTTGTAACGTCAAAAGCATTATAACCAAAAGCCCTCCGCTAAGTATAAGGGGATGGCGCGTAAATGTCAACAATCTTTCAAAGTAGCGGGGGACACGGAAATTCTATTGACAGCAGATTGGGTCAGTGCTATAATGGTAGATCCAAAGCCAAATTTTAACACTGATTCATGCTCAGAGTTTTCATCATTATATGGACGGGAGGCGGACTGTGATAACGGCTTTCTTAGAAAAACCTGCTGATTCACCGATTATGCCAATTCCAGAAACAGCGGTAAATATTTATACACCCAAAAACCCCTTTTCGGCAGAGGTCGTGAGTAAATATCGGATTACAGACAGTTCCAGTCCGAACTACGGTTGGCACGTCGTTCTTAATCTGAAGGGGAGTAAAATGGTGGGAAAATATCGCATCGGTCAGAGTATCGGTGTGGTGCCGACCGGACGCTTCAATGACGCTGAGTTCAATTATGCACATGAAGCACTGAACGATAAGATTCGCCTGTATTCAATTACTTCTGCCTGCTGGGGCGATGATTGGCACGGAGAAACTGTATCGCTATGTGTAAAACGGGAAATCGCAGAGGATGCAGAAACCGGCGAGTTGGTTTTGGGCGTGGATTCAAACTATATCTGTGATGCCAAGCCCGGCGATGAGATGCTCATCACGGGCCCCGTTGGTAAGAGCTTCCTGCTACCGGATAATCCGCTCGACTACAATTACGTCTTCACGGCAACAGGAACGGGGATTGCCCCGTTTGTCGGGATGCTCGTCGAGTTATTCAATCAGGGCTTTGAGCGGGAGGTCTGGCTGGTCTTTGGCGTTCCGTATTCGACAGACATCATGTATAACGAAGAATTTCTTTATTTCGCAGAACGCCATCCAAATTTTCATTATGCCACTGCAATTAGCCGAGAGCAGACCAATGCTCGCGGCGGCAAGATGTATGTGCAAGACCGCCTTGAAGAGCATCAGGACGGGCTCATTCCCCTGCTAGCGCAGCCGGATACCCTGTTTTATATGTGTGGACTCAAGGGCATGGAATACGGCATCTATCCGTGGCTCTATCGGATAGGGTCGAACCTTGTCAATCTTCCGGACGGTCTGACCGTAGCGGACATTGAGGGGTTGTCCCGTGATGCTCCTGAGTGGTCAAAGATTGAGAGAGCGCGAGATAAAGGGCGCCTATTCAAGGAAACGTACTAAAACGCTTACCCAACTTCCTCACCGTCAAGCCTACCGACCTGTAGATCGATTTCATCGCGGGTCTCCATTTTATCGATTTTGCCGTCCGCCATGTAGAAGATTCGATCTGACACGTCGAGCATCTTTGTGTCGTGGGTAGCTGTGATAATCGTGACCCCGTTCTCCTCGTTCAGACTTTTCAAGAGGTCGATGATCTCAAGTCCGGTCCGTGTGTCTAGGTTTCCCGTTGGTTCGTCGGCAAGCACGATCGCGGGATCGTTCGCGAGGGAACGCGCAACAGCGACACGTTGTTGCTGACCACCGGAGAGTTCGAGCGGTTTATGCTGGACCCGTTCTCCTAACCCCACAGTGGTTAGCAGTTCAACCGCTTTTGTGCGGCTATCGTCAGCGGTCATCCCAGCGAAAATCATGGGGAGAGAGACATTTTCGAGTGCGGTCATCACAGGGATTAGGTTGAACGACTGGAAGATGTAACCGATTTTGCGGCAGCGCAGCCATGCCAATTCGTAGGCATCCAATTGCGCGATATCGACCTCATCGATGTAGACTCTGCCCTCTGTTGGCTTGTCCAAGCCACCGATCATGTTGAAAAGCGTTGACTTGCCGGAACCTGATGGTCCCATAATCGAGATGTACTCTCCACGGCGGATTTCAAAGTTGGTGCCTCGCAACGCCTCAACGACGGTGGTGCCCATCTCGTATTTTTTGATCAGGTTCCTGACCCGTACCGTGTTTTCCTTGGGTAGATCCCTCGCAAATCGCGCGGGGGTTTCCGTCGGTATGGGGGTCTGCCCTGCTGTTTCCGGAGTTAATCCTTCTAATTCTGCCATTTTACCTGTTTCCTTTCTTCGTTTGTTGGGGAACCGCAAATCCTACCATTCCCCGCTTGCCCAACTGCCGCATAAACTGGAATAACGATGTCTCAGCCTCTTTTCTCGTCATGCGATACTTATCACAAAGTTGTTTGACAATATGACCGATGGAGTTATGCCCATCGCACAATTGCCATACAAAGCCTCCTACATCGTCCAAGACAACTACACGGTTGGGAGGTAGCATAAACAGTTTTGCCACCAACTTTAACCACAGCGTCTCCTTCTGGGGAATAACCAATGCAACTTCCCCCTTGTCATCGACCTCCCATTCGATTAGCTGGTTGCGTAGCGGCAGTGATTTTATGATGTCCGCTCGATCCAGTTGGGATTCTGGACGTTTTTTGAGCCTGAGTTTATAAAGTATTGTATTAATCATCACTTATTTGGTTCATTGGTACATTAGTTCACTGGTTCATTATCTATGCTAAAGCGCGATCTGTGACATCGCGTACGCGAGAGCAGCAACGGCGAAAAGTATAGAGTAACCAATTTTTGAATTGAAATCAGGCAATTTTCTTTTGAAATCTGTTACACAATACGCTCCAGCCGCTGCGGAAAAGGTTAGGCTCACGCCAAGAAACATCCAACTTGGGAGGAGTTCCGCGATACAGTATACCAGCAACAGGCAAAGACCGCAACCCAAGATCGATAGGGGTCCAGAGTCGTACCACTTCATATCTCTTCCCTCCTTTTTCGGGAAGTCTCCCTTCCAAGAAATTATTCCTTAAAAGTAGCCTTTTGTACCACGATCTGTCAGATTGTGATCCCACTCCGCAAACTAACAGTTTGCGCTACATTTGTCAGGCTTCCCGATGATTACAACGTTTGCCGAGTCAGCCTCCTCAAAGTGTCAATACGCTCTAGGCACGTATCACGTATCACGCTTTAATGACGCTGGATACTTGCCGCGATCTCTTCTGCTGTCCTCGCTGCATCCTGTTTGGCAATCGCTTGGACAACGTAGATCCGATTGGAGTGATGACAGTGCCAGAGGTTCACGGCGAAGGTTTTGCGACGCATAATTTTGTCGACAACCAGCGCGGGTCCGAAAGGCACGCGGTCTATGAGGCGGGTTTCCTCGCCGATTAGCGTGAGCCGTTCCTCTGCGTCGCCGTTGCTGGATTCGATTGAGAAGCCGTATCCACGGATAGCTTTGGCGTATCTCCCACGAAACCACTCCTCAAGATTCTGTTCCTTCAGAGTAACATCTGCGACCCCATACCGTTCGATGCTAACTTTTCGGCTGCCATCTACGAATGAGAAGAGCAGGTAGCCGGACAGCAGTTTATGCTTGTCGAGACGGTAGCGCCGCGGAACTTCTGCGTTGAGTTGATAGGCGCTCCAGAGCGTTGCCTGTCCTACCGGGTGATCTTGAACCGACCTAAATATTCGACTAGTTGTCTCTTTAATATTCTCCTTAAGATGTCCCATAACCTGCACGATTGTAATTCGCTTGCAGATGTGGCAGTGGAAGATAACGCCGCTCGCGCGAAAGTCGCCCTTCCAGTTGAAGAAAACAACCTCTCTGTCCTCGAAGAACTCCTCATCCTTAATTAGATTGACGTTACGCTGGATGTGAAGGTTTGCCTCTTTGCGTTTATAGTTTTTGCGGACGAGCTTGAAATAGTCGTCGAGGACCTTTTGGAGGTCTGGTTTCTTCTGCTTTGACTCCGACCATTTTAACTCAAGGCGCGGCATATCCGCGTCCTCTAGGCGCAGGTATCCGCTTTTATCGTCGCCAGATAATCCGCTCAATTCCCAATCTGCGGGTAGTTCAAGGGTAATGCCGCCCCACCCTAATGTTGTCCATTCCATGATTAGTTCATTAGTTCATTGGTACAACTATGGTTACGGCACACGGAGTGTGCCTACTACTTTGGTTCATTGATTATGAATTTAACGACTCGTTGATGGCATATAGGGGTTCCACATATGTCGCTGATGGTCCCTGACGAATTCAAAGCATTGGACTATCAGGACTGGGATTAGTTTCAGTCCTCTTATTCTCGGAAATCTTAGGGGTAGTGGACGAAGGAATTTCAAGTCCGGTCAAATTCTTAAGAATAGAACGCGCAGCCATATTTACCAATTCATCAACAGCCTGTTTGTAGGTCCACTGATCCTCCGTTTGTACAGAAATCTCCCCTGTTCCTTCCCAGACGACATCGCCTATTGTACATGACCAGACTTGCCCAAATATATTCATTTTGATTTCATTTACTACCAATGGGCCTTTGCTCAAGATCCTTGGTGCAAGTCCCTCTGTTTGTGATTGCTCTAAGAGTTCGACGTACAATAGATGTTCGATACCTATCGCTGCCCCAATTTTTATCAGACTATCTTTGTTCAAGATGGCTGAACGATTATAGTCGTTCAGCAGTCGTGAATAATCTTCCGTCAACCCCGCATTGCTGATTAGGGCAATCGTTTCAAGATCCCCTATGAACTTACCTTCAGGAAATTTATTGCTAAGATCTTTATTCAACTTATTTCCAAACGGTCTTCGTAATCCTTCCTGACCGGCATTGGCAACAACAGGAAGTAAGCCCAATCCTCCTGTAGCGAGTGCCCCCTGTTTAGACTCTGTGGCAAAATAATCGAATTTGACATTTTGTGTAACAGGTGCTGCACAACCTGAAAAAACCAACAACATAAGGGGGAGCAGTTTTTGGTGTATTGATCGTTTCATAGGTTGTTCCTGTCTGAGTGTCAAGATATGAATCTCGACCTACGGGGTTTGCTGATTGGTACTGGTTACGGCACATTGCCTTGAATCCCAATTTATCGGGGCGGAGTGTGCCTACTACTTTAGAACGGTTTGACAATTACTGCTTTGGAGACTAGTGCAATTGCAACGGTTCCCATTCCAATTAGTCCGACACCACAGACGAAGCCTGCCGCTAAAACTGGATTAAACATGAACCAGCGTTTCAGACCGAATTTCTTAATCATGTAAAATCGACCAATAATTGCGCCCATCACTTTCGGCAGCATCATTCCGGGATCCGCGCCGATGCCACCCACAATTCCGTAGAACCACATACTCGGCATCTTCGCCACCCAGAGTACACCGTAGATTGCTAGCGAGGAGACGAAGCCTGCTGCCACGTAGTTGCCACGAATGGCTTGCAACATCTGGCTGTTTCCGTCGCGAAGCGAGGTTTTCCAGAGGCATTCGTTGGTTGCATACAGGGGCCACCACGTCTGTGCAAATGGGTATTGCGCCGACGGAATTGGTGCAACTTTCCAGACAAAATGCCAGACCACAATGCCGGAGACGATCAGAATCGGCATAAGCAGCAATCGTGCTGCGATACTACTGGTGAAGGTGGTGCCTGTCAATTCAAGGACACGCCAACTTTGGGTGCCACGTCCGTAGTCTTCGTCCGGTAGCGGGACGAACCAGATATCAATCTCCTCATAACGACTCAGGATAAATGTGGTTTCGTGGAGGTAGGGGATCTCGAAAAGGTCACGACCGAGAATCCCGTACGTTCGCGCAGTGATGTATGAATTGATCGGGGTGTACAAAAAGGCGAAGCCGATAAGGAAAATCAGTGGGAAGTTCGGTGCCATATAGGTGTGGACAATATAGATGAAAGTCGTCATCCCAAAGAGCCATAGGATTGCCATCAACCAGAGCGGAAAGTCGCCGCGTCCCGGCGGCGGGTCTCGTAACGATCTGACTGCCCCCGACTGTTCCTGCCGGGCTTGCTTAAACTTTATCACCATCGGAATCGAGGCTGCCATACCAACGAAAGCGAAGCTGAAAGATTTGCCCATCCCGAAGCTGATCCAGAAATCGAGACCATTGTATAAGCCCACACCGCGAACATCTAAGCCGGGACGCCACTGATGTAGAATCTCTGCGGGATAGAGGATTCGTGGATTCAGAATAAACTGGGTAAAGATCGCCCCTGCCAGTTCTGTCATGATGATTGGGAATGGCAGCACAAAACCGGTGAGTACCGCTGAAAAGTCGGTCGATAGTGCGAACACACCCGTTGGCGCGATCTCTTCGATTACATTCGTGAAATCAATAAATGGAATCTTCAGCAGCTGTATCGGCGTTGTCATCATCACGCCTGTGAGTGAGGGGATGCCGATGTAGATAAATCCCCAGATCAACCCCGCCATAGATCCGATAGAAAAGACACGCCACCGCCACGTTTCCTCGCGCCCGGTGGTCTCTGCCAATGCGGTCGCGCCCTGCGCTTCGATGGGTGCCAACGGGTAGGGCAGCCGCTCCATGTCCGCTGTCAGACGAAACAGAAAGTAGCCTGCACTGATATAGCGGATCTCGCCTAACAGCTTGAATATCAGGAAGAATGCGATGGGCCAGAACCAGTCCATGTGCAAGAGCGAACGCTCTGCAATGGCTATCGCATCTTTCGGCGGGACAATCCAGAAAGGGATCTTATCCGCAATTTCATACGACGCGGCTTGTGGCGTATTGATAAAGTATGCGTACCAGATAAAACCGCGATACTGACCCCCGGACCCAACCGCTGCACCGGTGAGCCCAAGTAACATATAAAGCTCTTGTCGCCGAGCGGTTGTGAAAGATCGACGGGCTAGCTCCGTGAACAGGATGACTGCGACCCACGGTGCTGCCCCTGCGCCAGACTGACCGGATACGAGAGTCAAGTAGATTGACCCCGGCATCATCAGTAAGCCGACAAAAAGTGCGCCCAGAAAGACCTTTAGCGTTAAGCCCGACTCAAAAGTACGGATACCGCCATCGATGTCGTAGCGCTGCGCCCAGACTTGCCACTCTTCTGCTTGTGTAACGCGTTCTCTTGCCATAACAACCTAAGTCCATTAGTTCAGGGGTTCATGGCTAATAAGTTACATTAAGGGACTCGGTCCGAAACGATTCTGCCCTTCAGTGCCTTTCAGGAAACCACACTCAATAATTTCCCAGAAAATCCCTATAATTGGAATACATCCAATCAGTACCCACCAACCTGATTTATCTCTGTCATGCCAACGTTTTACGGTTATTGGATAGCCGCAGTAGATTGTGAGCACGAACAACATTAAAGCAAACAAGCCAGTAACGAAAGCAAACAAACTGGTAGCACTAAGGTATGATGGTGGCTCAATAGTAGCAACGAGAACAAGCGCGCAAATACAGGAAACGATTGTACGCACCCCAATCGCCAACCAATAGGTGCCCCGGCTGATTCTGCCTGTAAATGAAAAGAAGATTCTCCAAACTATTATCACAGTAGGGAGTCTCGGTTATGCTCAGTTGGGTGTCAAGATATGAATCTTGACCTACAGGTTCTGCCGATTGGTACTGGTTACGGCATACGGAGTATGCCTACTACTTTAGAAAGGTTTGACAATTACCATTTTAGCGACTAACTGATACATGTTCCGGTCAAAGCCCCAATCCCTGATTCAGAAACCCGCGTTTAGCTCGCATTTTGCCACCTCTTTTTGCTGCTCCAAACTCTCTATGTATCCAATGCTTGTAGGAACGCTTCAAAATTGGAGGCTTGGATTGCCCTGAGATGCAGCTGTGTCAGACGATCGGTGTCCAGTATCAATTCAAGTTCCTGCTGAATGTGCTGCGGGTTATTCTGCGGGAATCTCGCATTGAGTATTGAGAGAATATTTTTGATAGTAGTTTCGCGCACGCCTTGTTCAATGCCTTGTTCAATACCTTGTGCTTTGCCTTGTTCAATGCCTTGTGCTGCCGCGTTCAAGCAGCATTTCTGCCATTGACTGTGCCATCGGGGATACCTCCATTTCTTCTATATGCCACTCTACCAAGGTGAGTAACTCGTTGTGTTCTTCGGCAGGTCGTCGATGCAGAATCAATAACAACAGATACATGATTGCTCTATACCGCTGAACTAAAACGGTTTGACAATGACCGCTTTGGAGACCAGCGCAATCGCAACCGTTCCCATGCCAACAAGTCCAACGCCACAGATGAAGCCTGCCGCCAAGACGGGATTATACATGAACCACCGTTTCAGACCGAACTGTTTGATCATGTAAAACCGACCGATGAGTGCACCCACTACTTTTGGAACCATCATCCCTGGGTCTTGACCGATTCCCCCAACAATTCCGTAGAACCACATACTTGGTGCCTTTGCCATCCAGAGCAGCCCGTAAATTGCCACTGAGGAGGTAAAGCCGGCTGACACGTAATCGCCACGAATGGCTTGTAGCATCTGGCTATTTCCATCTCGGAGTGAGGTTTTCCAGAGACATTCATCGGTTGCGTAGAGAGGCCACCATGTCTGTGCAAAGGGATATTGTGAGGACGGGATAGGCGCGATCTGCCAGATGAAATGCCAGACCACGATTGTCGCAACGATCAGGAGCGGTACCATCAAGGCACGCGCTAGGACATCACTGGTGAAGGTTGTACCCGTCAGTTCAAGCACACGCCAATGCTGTGTACCCGCTCCGTAATCTTCATCTGGCAGGTGGACAAACCAGATGTCGATCTCTTCGTAGCGGCTTAAAATAAACGTTGCTTGATGGATGTAGGGCAACACAAAGAGCGGTCGCCCTAACACCCCAAATGTTCGTGCGTTGATATAGGAGTGCAAAGGGGTATACAGAAAGGCAAAGCCGAGGAGGAAAGAAACGGGAAAATTCGGCACCATCCGATGCACAATCCACACATACACCACCATGCTGAGCCCCCATAAGCCGCCCATCAACCAGATGGGAAAGTCGCCACGCCCTGGGGGTGTCTGCAGCGAGCCTCGGGCACCAGTCTCTTGTTGTTTTTTTCTTCTGAGGCTCAACATGATTGGGATGGACGCTGCCAAACCGACAGCGGCAAAGCTAAAGGATTTACCCATGTTGAAACTCAACCAGAAATCAAGGTCATTAAACAGCTTAACACCACGCATATCCAATCCCGGACGCCATTGATGTAGGATCTCCAATGGATAAAGGATTCGCGGGTTCAGGATAAACTGGGTGAACATCGCTGCAACGAATTCGCTAATAATGAGTGGAAACGGCAGCACGAACCCCTGTAGCATCAGTCCAAAATCTGTCCATAGGGCAAACATACCCGATGGCGCAAAGCTTTCGATGCTCGGGGTGAAGTCTATAAATGGGATTTTCAGGATCTGTATCGGTGTTGACATCATCACGCCTGTGAGCGCGGGAATACCGATATAGAAAAACCCCCAGAACAGTCCTGCCATGGAGCCAATTGAAAAGACACGCCAACGCCATGTTTCGCCCTGACCCGTGGTTTCGGCTAATGCGGTCGCGCCCTGTGCCTGAATTGGTGCCAACGGGTAGGGGAGTCGCTCTAAATCTGCTGTCAGCCGGAACAGAAAATAGCTCGCGCTAATATAGCGAACCTCTGCTAGCAACTTCATGACTAGAAAGATCGCAAGGGGCCAGAACCAATCCATATGCAGGAGCGAACGCTCTGCAATCGCCATCGCGTCTTTTGCGGGTGCAACCCAATAAGGTACTTTGTCCGCGATTTCATACGACTGTGCCTGCGGCGTGTTGATAAAGTAGGCGTACCAGACAAACGGATAGGCACGATATTGGATCCCAGAACCGACCGCCATGCCGGTTAACCCCAGCAAAATGTAAAGTTCTTGTCTCCTCGCAGTTGTGAAAGACCGGCGCGCCAATTCTGTAAATAGAATGACCGCTACCCAAGGCGCGGCACCTGCGCCCGACTGACCCGCAACTAAGGTCAGGTAAATTGAACCCGGCATCATCAACAGTCCGATGAAGAGTGCGCCTAGAAAGACTTTCAAGGTTAAGCCGGACTCAAAAGTTCTTATACCTCCTTCAACATCATAACGTTGTGCCCAAGCTTGCCACTCTTCTGCTTGCGACACCCTTTCTCTTGCCAAATTTATGCTCCTTTCACGAGCCCGTTATTTTTTTTCTCGGAAAAGCTCTTCCCAAACGTGGGCGATAATAATTCCAACAATGAGAATTAGGGCAGCGAGTAGTTGTGCCTGCCATCTGCCCTGCATAGCAAAAATCGAAAACACCCAAAAAATCGCACCGATAAAAATTAAGACATACGCTAATTTTTCCATTGATTCTGTTTTCTCCTTTACGTTTTAATCTGCTGGTGCGGGTTGAGCAGCCAGACCACCAACACCCGGAGCATCTTCTGTCTCGCTCTCTTGCCGTCCACGCTCATGGAATTCACCGCGGATATCAGCGCTGAACGTCCGCCAAATCAGTAACTGTTTTCGGACAAGGTTCAAGAAGCGGCGGTTGACGCGCTTCCATGAGGCAATCTCCCCGCTCTCACGGTGGACATCGAGATGAATCTTATACAACTCTTCCTCTTCTCCGCCGACCGGTGAGGTGACGAGCCGAATGGATTGGCTGACTCCGAGATCGTAGGGGGCGAGCCACACCATCATGCTGATGTTGTAGGCTTCCTCCTCTTCGTCTTTTCCTTCCACTACTATAGGCGTTCGACCGAAGGCGACCTGATCCGTGTAGAAATCGCTCGCAGATTCGTCGGCGTGTGCCTCAAAGTAATCGCGCATAAAGATATTCAAGCCGAGCGATTCTTCTGCCAACACTGTGAAGGGGAGATCGAAGTGCCACTCGTCGCCTTCAGGCTCCGGCAGCTGCCATTTCCGTTCGATGTCGGGCACCGCCATGCGACTGGCTTTAATTGCGGGGTACAGTGTGCTTCCAATAACGACAATCATCACAATAATGGTTGCTACCACTGTTGACATTGACGAGTAGTTGAGAGTCAATCCAGCGAGTAATCCGAAGTTGACAAGGACGGTTGCGACAGCCTGACCAAGCAGGTAGCCGAGCACAGCACCGACAATCGCATACACACACGCTTCCGCGAGGAACAGGAAGGCGATATGCACAGGGGCAAGTCCAACAGAGCTGTAGATGCCGATTTCACGGACCCGTTCGTAGACCGCACCGAGCATCGTATTCAGCACAATCAGCGACGCGATTAGGATCGGTATGAATAGGTTACCCATACCAGAGAAAGAGGTCATTCCGATGGAACTGTAGAGATAGGTGTCCCGATCTTTTCCAACGAAGAAGTCGAGTGCGATTCGGTTCATCAGCGGTGCCATGATCAGGTCTAGTTTATCTGCCGCGCTGAAGATTGTTGGATCGCCGGGCTGTGCTTCCATGTTGACAGCGACCGAGCGTAAAGTTCCACCCTGATTCATGACCACATCATACGGCAGGATAGCCACAGCATCGGGAGGTAGATGGATATATTTCTCCAACTCTCCTTCCATGGCTTGGTTCTGTCCTTGGGCACCACCGCCTCGCGCTTCCTGCTGCTGCATCAGTTGGTAGTCAACAGGTGTCAGTTCCTCGCCATCGTTATCCTGTAGGTCTTTGAAACCGATACCGAGGACACCCGTAACAGTGAAGTCTGCGCCGTATACGGATACGGTCGCTTTGCCCATATCCGCTTCGGTGATGCCGAGCAGATCCGCCATACCTTTAGGGAGGACACAGGCGTAGGGCCATTGTGTGGGCCACTCTGCTTCATCGTCGGGGTGATACCATCGACCGTACTGGAGATAGCGATCGATCCCTGTTACACCGGGTTCATCTTGACTCATCCCGACCAACATGGTAGCGGAATAGGTCTTTGGCTGACCGGTGGTAGTATTGACAGGCGGTACGGGATCTTGCAGGTTGGGGGTGCGCTCTAGCTGCACAAACGACTGGTCGCCGGTTCCCGCAGACTGATACCAGGCGCGTGGTGCGACGATGTTATGCACTCGCAGGACGGAATCTTCACCGAGCTCAATCAACGATCCTTGCTGACGCAATTGGGCTATGATTGCGTCAATTTCCGCGTCAGCCTGTTCTGCCGATTTACCTTGCTGCCCCAATCGCTTCTTCAGCAGTAGCCGTAGGTCTTTCTCAGGGATTTGTGTTTTACGCAGATCATTTGTGATTGAATTGACAACGGGTTCCTCCAGCGGATTCCAATACTGATCTCGGATAAGCATCCCGGTGTACCGCGGCGTTACGGAAGGTAGGTTGGTGCTGTTGGGGTGCATAAAGGTACGCACCGACGTAAAGGAGATAACCGTAAAGGTGAGAATAACCAGTGTGCTACAGGTGAGGATGGTGCGTCCCTTCCGCTTACGCATATTGGAAATACCCAAGCTGAAAGCGGCAGCGGAGGCAGACAGCCGTCCCACATCTGCCTTGTACACTTTTGATCCCTCCTGCTTAATTTTTTCCACCTGTTCTTCAAACTTCCGGACGATGATGCTGATCACGATTGCCGTCAACGCAAGGACGACGAACGCAATCAGGATGATAACCGGTGTCGTGGTAATCTGGAATGCGGGGTGCACCTGCGCCAAGAAGAAAAAGACAACGAGGAAGATCGCGGCTGTCCCCATAATCTGTTTTTGGACAGTTGGGAAGGCGAATATCAGCCGTTCCATGAAGTAGGCGAACGGGATCAGGAGCGCGAGATAGAACATCACGCCGTTGACCACATCATTCCCCGTTTTCTTTACATCGGGGTAGGCACGGGATTCGTATCCCCAAGCGGCGCGGGCAAGTTTGAGTGCCTGCTGATAGTCTTTTTGGGTGAGAGCAGCCTCCGCTTGATTTAGATGTTCGTTGGCGAATTGGTGGAGCTGGTCGAGCCGATCACTGCTGATGCCGAACCGTTTATACAGACTCGCCCGGTTCTCATCGAGCCACCACATATCGCGGACAACAACATAAGGAGTCACGCGAATGCTACCGTTCTCGCGGACAACAAATCCTTCTCCGGTATAGAGTGTCGGGTTCTTGGTTCCACTCTTACTTGCTTTGATCAATAGCAACCGTTTGCCGATTTGCCCATAAGCCATGCCAACCTTGATACGACTGTTAGGCTCTGAATAAACGAGCGCGATTGGCTCAGTTGCCGAGACACCTTCCTGCTGCCAGGGCTTCGACACGCCATATTTCTCTGGTGGACTATCGCTTGCGGCATCAAACACTTCCAGTTCACGAAGCGTTCGTAGGTATCGCTGATCCACAAGATCGTAGATGGTAGTGGACACACAGGGGAAAACCACAATCCGGCACCCACGACGGTGCGTGTTAATCGGTATCAGGTTCGGCAAGAGTTTCGCGCCGAAGTTACCGAGATCTGGTGCATAGACAATATCTCCAGAATCCGGGTGGAGGATGTAGGCTTCTACCTCTTGTGTTCCTTTGAGGCGGATGGTGGCACGTCCCTCCATCGCGAGACCTGCGACCTCAAAGTTCCCTTTATTGTCGCCCATTGCGATGAGATCGCCTCGCACGCCCATCATCGTCTTGTGTTGACTCCGCAAAGCGAGGACCGGATATTCCACCGGCTTATTTGGCAGTGCACTTTCGCGGGCGTCATACTCGACTACATCACCAAACAGGTTACAGTAGAAGTTCCCGACCCGTGCGGCGGTGGGCATTTTCGGATCGCGCATCGCTTGGATAAGAATGGCGGCAAGGGTTTTCGCCTGCTTATGCAAGGCACCATCTTTGCTCAAGTCCATTCGATCAATTGTATCGAGCGGGGTATCGGTCAACACACGTGCATCGTCAATGGTAGCAAAAGCAATTCCGGTAAAGCCGGTCAGGGTTGCCACCTCGCTATCAAATGCAATCTTACCGGGGATGTAGGTCTTCCAGATCTTACCGCCGCTAGCGGAGATTGCGTTGACAAAATTGGTTTCACCACCGAACCCGGCGATATCAATGAGTGCCTTAATATCATCGACTTCCTCTTGTGTAAATTCTGACGGGTCCTCGTAGCGCAGGGCAAGCATCGCATCCATTCGATTGAGCAGGCGCACCTTATTCTTGCGGTTCTTCCGCGCCTCCCGGATATCGTTTCGGATGAATCGTTCGACCTCCTTACGGATATAGTCCATATCCTTGAGCATATCCTCGGAAGGTTCGCCCTGATTTTTCATCTGCTCAAACTGCATTTTCATCAATCGAGACACGCCGGATAGCCCAACCAACGTTGCGTAATGCTCGGTGACTAGGCTTTCAAGGCTCTTACCCTCGATGGCTTTTTTCGGATCGATGCCCGCTGCAACTGTCCACTGCGTGTTCATCACCGCTTGGCGAATCTGATCGTCGGTGAAGGTCCATAGTTTCTGGATACGTTCACCGAAATCGGCCCCCTGTGCGTACTCTGCGAGTTTATTTCCGATGGAAGCGAACTCGCGGCGGAGGACAAATTCGGGCTGTTGGTCATAGAACCACCCTTTGTTGAATACGCCAAACTGGTCGTTCTGGCTGGAAAGGTCGATGGCGATAAAGAGAGAGGTGTAGTAACGATTGAAGATGTCTTGCAGTGCAATCGCTTGTTCGATGGAACGTATCTTCCGGGTGTATTCTGATTCGCTGATACGTGCAATTTTCTCGACCCGTTTCTGTAGATTGCGAAATCGAGCGTTCCGCATCGTGAGCAGGTTATCACGGAGGAGGATCTTGGTCTCCTCGTCCGGATCGCGGTCAAGACGGTCAAGGATGTTCAGCAGGTTCTGGAGTTCGACAATATCGTTCTTGGCTCGCCGCTTCACCATCTCTAGTAGATGCTGTTCTTCAAGCTGACCGAAGATCTGCTCTCGGACAGCCATCGCTCGATCTGCGGCATCTTCGGGGAGATAGTGGCGGAGGACAAGTGCCTCTTCGGCGAGGTAGGGACGGTTCAGCGAGGCGTGACGTTCGAGGAGGGATTCAATTCGGTAGTGCTCAAGGCGAGCATTACGCATCGCGGTTTCGAGGATACTCTGTTTATCTCTGGTCAGGTCATCAACCAAAATTTGGTCTAATTCTCGTGAGGTTGCTGTTCCGGTTGTCGGGTCCATCATCTCCAACTTCTGGTGGAGTTGAGTCTGGACAATCTCAAACTGTTTGAGGGTTGCCTCATTGAGGAAGAGTTTTAGCTCATCAGCAAAACCTTGCGGGATGTGATCCGGCTTAGAGCTTAACTGGGTGATAGCGTTCTTGATACTATTCTCCGCATCGCCGCTTGTGGGAATACTTGCGATTGTTCGTTCAAGGAGTTGCCGTTCTTCTTCGATGTAGGCTTCCAGAGATTTTTCAGCGCGGTTGACAACCCTACGGGCTGACTTGATTCGTTCCAAACCCTTAAAATCAAGATGGCGGTCTAACAACTTCTCTTGGGCATATTGGAGGGTGAATTTCCGTGGGTCTTCAAATTCCCAGTCCTGCAAATTTTCCGAGAGTCGTTGAACATCGACCTCCAGATATGATGGTAGGTCACTCGGTGCCGGTAAATAATAACTTCCCTCCTCCCGTTCCTGCGGTGTGAGATAGCTGCTGTCTGGCGTTTGTGCATATTTCCCTTCAATCCGTTTTGCTCTTAAATCTGCTTCCAGTTTATCGATCGCCCAAACGTCCAACCGAGCCATCGGTAAGGCAATCTGCTCAATCAGTTCACGTTGGGTGTCACGACATTCAGCTAATGCTTGGGTACGCAGTTTTAGGGTACGGTTAAGCATTGAGCGAAGGAATTGAGTGGTCTGCAGCGCGTCTTTCTTGAACTTTGCAAGGTTGACCTCCAATCGTGATTTTTCCTCTTCGGTGAACCCTTGTTTCTCCCGTTTCTTGGTTGTTTCGAGTTTCTTCTTCTCTTTCTCTTTTGCTTCGCGCTGGGCGTTACGCAACGAGTCAATGTTTCCCTTTGTCGTTTGCAGATCGGAGAGGGTTGTTGCTAGGGAGGCGACATCTGCTTTGAGTTCGTGGACATCGTGGAAGAAGTTAGGGGGTAGATCTACTAGCACATTCCGGTCGATCGATAGCAGTAGCTTGCGTCCCAGTTCTTCAAACTCAAAGAGGTCGGTACTTAAACCGCGACGCAGCCCGCGCATTGTCGGTGTACCGGGAGAATCCGCTTCTCGTCCGACGATATCTTGACCAATCCCCTCCATAAATGCGCGCATACCACCCAGTCCTTGGAAGTGGGCATCTGTTGCAACAAACAGAAGGGAACGACCTGGGCGGAATTCCTCTTGGCTAAAGATGCGAGCAAGTTCCAACAGTGTGGCAATGCCGCCGGTGGGATCGGCACCGGGCGCCATTGCGGGAACGACAGACATTGAGTCATAATAGCCGGTGATAACGACCAATTCGTCCTTTAGGGTTGGGTCACCACCTTCAAGGAAACCACGAATGTTCTGCCCAATACGCTGTTCCCAAGTAATGGTGCTGGTGAGACGTGCGTAAATTTTCTGAGGAGACGATTCTGCTCCGGTAAGCCGAGAGTCTTCGACCTGTGCTTCCCCTTCACCAAGCATCGCCAAGAGTTCATCGGCATCTTCTTTACCAATCCAGAAGCGGGGGATATTGGCAGGGACAGTCAGGAATTTGTTCTCAGCCTCGCCGCGGATAGTCGTCTCCGGCTCGATGAAGAGGACAGCTTTCGCGCCGAGCATGGCGGCGTTAATCCATTTGGTACTAGAGTTGAAGTCAACCAGTGCAACGCTGCCTTGGGGAATAAAGATGCTGGACTCATAGGCGGCAATAAACTCGCCTTCTTCGTCAATTTGCCCATTATTGTTATTATCAATACCGTCAGTTGCGTCGCCGGGGCGTTCGTCTACGAAGCCGTCACCATCGTTGTCGATGCCGTCGGTATCCCATTGCAAGATCTCAGTTAGTGGGGGAATCTCACCGTATTCGTCAATCTGTCCGTCTTCATTGTTGTCAATGCCATCTTGCGTCTTTTGGAGATGACCGTTCAGAACATCATCAGTGATGCTGCCAACACCGATACGGAAACGGTGGGCGAGGTCTTCCAAAGTATCGTCAAGTTGAACTTTGTGCCAGAACCCTCCGATATCTTTGCCGTTGAACGAGGAGAGTTCGCCACTTCCCCCGTAAAAGAGGGGCGCGGTCAGTCCACCGGTAGGAATAAAGAGCGAGTTGCCTTCGACTAGCACTAACTCGCCCGGTTCGTCGATTTCACCATCATCATCGTTATCGCTGCCATCGGTTGCTTGGTCACGGAGGTATTGGTTATGCGGGTCAGCCAAGATAGCTTGCGGGTCAACTTGATAGGATTTAGCAATTCCGTCAAAGGTTTCACCTTGAACGACTACATGAGAGACACCGTTGGGGAGGAAGGAGGTGCGAACAAGGTTGGGCCAGATCGACCAGATTCGGTAAGTCTTCAGAAGCGTTTGATCTTCGGAGAGAATTTCTACCTTTCCATCACCGTGATCTATTGGAACAGAAACGGGAAACTCGCGGCTCTCGACGTTTTGTAAGCCGATCTCGACAAACTGGTCAAAGATGTACTTGCTGCCTGATGCGGCTTCATCGTAACCAGTGACGCGGGTGGGCAGATTGGAGAGTCGAGCGATGTCTTTTCGCATTCGACCGATATCGACTTTGTCACTGATTTTGACTGCAACCTCCGAAAGCCCGACAGACAGCTGTTCGTCAACAGCAAAACCGCCGTGCGGAGATAGTAGCGCGAGAATGCAGAGCCATAGACTGATGTGATAATATCTCTTGATGATCATGGTGATTCCTCCGAATTTTTTAATAGGCTGACCGGCGCATAGTATGCTATCGTGTTTAGATCTGTCAGATTCTATCATAGTCACAAAGTCTTGTCAAGACGCAAAACGGATCTAATTCACAAAAACGTAAAACGTGATTGGTTCATTTATCATGTTTTACATTTCATTCATGGAATGCCGATAAAATCGGGGATGCAGGGCGTAACTTTCATCAATTTCGTTTTATACCTTGCATTGGACGACGTAATGTGTTAAAATATGAATCACAATCGTTAGAAGGTGCAATAAACACGCTTTTCTGCGATCGTATACTGCTTTTTAACCTAACCCCATAAGGAGGTATGTGATTATGTCTGTTTCAGTACGTATTAAGGAACGTCGTGATAAACTCGGAATGACACAAACACAACTCGCCAAAGCGGCAAAACTGACCCCCGCAGCGATTTCACAGTTTGAGTCCGGGGCGCGTAAACCAGCATTCGACACACTTTCGAGCCTTGCTGATGCGCTGAAAGTCACCACGGACTACCTGCTCGGCAAAAAGGCGCACGACTACGACGATCTCTTAGCGGATCCGAAGGTCAGTGTTATGTTTAGAGGCATCATGGAGTTTTCTGAGGAAGATAAGGAAACGCTGATCGAGTTCTACCAATTTCTTAAAGATAAAAACCACAAAACCACAAGATAACACAATTTGATGGATCTGCTGCTTGAGCATGAATCAGAGATCGTCCCAAAAACATCAGATTGCAGAACAGGTGTCCTCCAAACCCGCTCTGGAACCTGCCGAGGGGGCGCGACAGTTGTTGCGTGAACTCAATGTTCAGGACATCCCAATCCAGCCGCGAGAAATTGCGGAACAGTTACAGATCGTCGTCTGGGAACGGGAGATGGAAAGCCAGTATGATGGCTGCTTGATGCGGGTCGGCGACACGTGGGGCATTCTGCTCAACAATCTGATTCAATCAGAGTCCCGAAAGAACTTTACAATCGCTCACGAACTGGGGCATTACTACTTGGATGGGGGACAGGCCGAGAGGCGAAATTCCGCTACAGGTGAAGAGGATAAGGTGGCGGAATTTGTCCCTCAGCACCGCTGTCAGCGCGAAGATCTGCGCGGATTTGATTCGCACCAATTGGAAGAGCAACGTGCCAATCAGTTCGCAGTTGAGCTGCTGATGCCCTCTCCCATTTTTCGAGCGGACGCTATAGATCTGCCTGAAATCGGGTTGCAGGCGATTGATGCCCTTGCCGCTAAGTATTCTACCTCTTTGACCAGTACAGCCATCCGCTACACCCGCTTGAGTCCGCATGTCTGTGCGGTTGTCCTGTCTGAGGAGGGACGGATTAAATATTTTGCGTATTCAGAGCGGTTTCGTCAGAACAGCGATTGTTATCTTGACACAAACAAACCCCTCCATCCTGACTCGGTTGCATCCCTACTCACCAAAGGTGAATCGAAAGAGGTCAAAGAACGCCAGCGGCAGGTTCCGTTGTCCCATTGGTGTTCGACGCAATCAGATCAACCCCTCATTGAGCAATCCCGCCGATTGCCCCGCATGAATCAGGTGCTTTCGTTTCTTTGGTTGCCGGATGCAGCGTGAAACCGTGAAATATGATGTGTGGACTGGTTGAGGAGATATTCGATGTCACAATCCTTTCGCGTTGCTGCTATCGTAACCACCTTTTTTCCGAACAGCCATGCCGGGGTGATAGTTCCCAAATTCTTGCGTGGCTTTCCCACCGACGATGGACTGATTGCGCCGCGCACCCAGCTCGCTTCACTCTTCATTGACCAAATCCACCAAAATGATGTTGGGCGGCAGCTCGCTTACGAATACGATGTTCCGATCTACGAGAGCATTCGGGCCGCACTCACGCTCGGTGGAGAGAGTCTGGCTGTAGATGGGGTGCTGCTCATCGGTGAGCACGGGGACTACCCACGCTCTGCGTTGGGTCAGGAGATGCTGCCACGACGGTATTTCTTTGAGCAGATCTGCGGCGTTATTGCGGAGTCGGATCGTCCTATTCCTATCTACAACGACAAACATCTGTCCTACCGTTGGGACGATGCCCACTGGATGTACACAACCGCCACACAACGCAACATACCGCTCTGGGCGGGTTCAGCACTGCCGGTGGGTTGGCGGCGCCCGAACTTTGAGCATCCGTTGGGCGCACCAATCGACGAAGCGTTGTCCATTGGGTTTCACATGATTGAACGGTATGGGTTCCATGCGCTGGAGAGCCTACAGTGTCAGGTAGAGCGGCGGCAGGGAGGCGAAACGGGTGTCTGTTCGGTGCAATGTTTGTCCGGGGATGCGGTCTGGCGCGCTGCCGATGAGGGACGATGGTCGTTTGAACTCGCTGAAAATGCCCTCGGTACGATTGAGGACGGACCCGGGCACCTCGATCCGTCGCAGGTTGAGGATCCACACGTCTTTCTGATTGAGTATAGCGATGGGTTGAAAGGTACAGTGCTGATGCTTGGCGATAACAGCTATGTCCGAAAATTCGCCTATGCAGCCAAGCGCGGCAACGCTATTGATGCGATGGAGTATCACACCGATTCGGGAGTGACGCATGCGGTTTTCAGCTATATGGGGCTGAATATCGAGGACTTCTTCCTGAGCGGTGTCCCGCCCAGTCCGGTCGAGCGAACCTATCTGACGACAGGCATCTTGGAGGCGGTGATGCGCTCCCACAGCAGCGGCGGCGCACAGATCGAAACCCCATACTTGGCGATACGCTATACTCCTAGTGAATCCCAACTTCGACGACCTACGGGCACTCGGCCAACCGGCGTGTCCCTCTCATCGTGGGAGATGCCGGAGCCGGGAGCCACTCCCGCTGCGGATTCAATTCCTATTGGGCGTGATGGGACAATCCGGGGACCCCGGCGATAAAGTTTATGTGTCAAGATATGAATCTCGACCTACAATTGACTCAACCTGTATGGTTTGAGACTCCCAATCCGCGTTGGGCAATGGGCGAGGGAACCTCGCCCCTACGGATTACAACACGCCCCAGTAATTCAGGTTACTTTGACGCGCTAACAGGGCACAAAAAAGGGGATGCATCCGAAGATACACCCCCAGTTCTGAACCTCACCGAGATTAAGCGAGATCGAAACGATCGAGATTCATGACCTTGTTCCACGCGGCCACAAAGTCAGACACAAATGCCTCTTGAGCGTCGTCACATCCGTAGACTTCTGCAATGGCTCGGAGCTGTGAGTTTGAGCCGAACACGAGATCGACACGGGTGCCGGTCCAGCTAATCTCACCTGTCAAGCGATTGCGTCCCTCGAACAGATCCTCGGATGTGGAGGACGGGGTCCAGTCGGTATTCATGTCAAGCAGATTCACGAAGAAATCGTTACTCAACGTCTCGGGCCGCTTGGTGAAGACACCGAGTTCGGACCCACCGACGTTTGCATTCAGGACACGCAAACCTCCGACGAGGACCGTCATCTCAGGAGCGGTGAGTGTCAGCATCTGTGCGCGATCCACCAGCAGCTCTTCGCCCGTCCTCTGGTGTCCGTTTGCGACGTAGTTGCGGAATCCGTCTGCGGTTGGTTCAAGCACAGCGAATGATTCCACGTCGGTTTGCTCCTGTACTGCGTCGGTGCGTCCGGGAGCGAAGGGAACCTCTACGTCGATACCGGCGTTCTTTGCAGCTGCTTCGACCGCTGCACAGCCAGCTAGAACGATCAGGTCAGCAAGTGACACCCGCTTCCCGTCGGACTGCGATCCGTTGAATTCCTCTTGAATCCCTTCCAGGGTCTGAAGTACATTTCCTAGTTCGGACGGATTGTTGACTTCCCAATCCTTCTGCGGTGCGAGGCGGAGGCGTGCCCCGTTAGCACCACCGCGCTTGTCGGTGCCGCGGAATGTTGCCGCAGATGCCCAAGCGGTCGAGACCAGTTGGGAAATGGACAGACCTGATTCGAGGATCTTGCCCTTGAGGGCAGCGATATCTTGCTCCCCAATCAATTCATGATCGACATCAGGGACAGGATCTTGCCACAGCTGCGGTTCCGCAGGAACCCACGGACCGAGACACCGTGTGCGAGGTCCCATGTCACGGTGGGTCAGCTTGTACCACGCCTTAGCAAAGGCATCTGCAAACTCGTCTGGGTTCTCGTAGAAACGCCTCGAAATTGGCTCATAGATTGGATCCATCCGCAGAGACAGGTCCGTCGTGAGCATCATCGGGGCGTGTCTCTTCGTGGAATCGTGAGCGTCCGGCACGGTGCCTTGTGCGGCTTCGTCCTTGGGTGTCCACTGCCACGCACCGCCGGGACCTGTTATCAGTTCCCATTCGTAGTTAAACAGGTTCTCGAAGAAGTTGTTGTCCCACTTGGCTGGCTCGGTGGTCCAAGCACCTTCCAATCCGCTGGTAATCGTGTCGGCACCCACCCCGCTGCCATAGGTATTCTTCCAGCCGAGTCCCTGCTCCTCAAGGGAGGCGCCTTCGGGTTCGGGACCTACGTACTGGTCTGCATCAGCAGCGCCGTGGGTCTTACCGAACGTATGTCCGCCGGCGATGAGCGCGACCGTCTCCTCGTCGTTCATTGCCATGCGACGGAACGTCTCTCTGATGTCTCTCGCTGCAGTGACCGGATCCGGGTTACCGTTCGGTCCCTGCGGATTCACATAGATCAGACCCATCTGAACGGCACCGAGCGGATTCTCCAGTTCCCGGTCGCCGCTGTATCGCTCGTCTCCGAGCCACGTGGTCTCTGATCCCCAATAGATATCTTCTTCGGGTTCCCAGACATCCTCTCGCCCACCGGCGAATCCGAAGGGCTTGAGCCCCATCGACTCAATGGCACAGTTGCCGGTAAAGATCATCAGGTCCGCCCACGAAAGCTTCCGTCCGTACTTCTGCTTGATGGGCCAGAGTATCCGGCGTGCTTTGTCGAGACTTGCGTTGTCGGGCCAGCTGTTGAGGGGGGCAAAACGCATCGTGCCTGAAGCAGCGCCACCGCGTCCGTCGTGGATGCGGTACGTGCCTGCACTGTGCCACGCCATCCGAATAAAGAGCGGTCCATAGTGACCGTAGTCGGCGGGCCACCATTCCTGTGATGTCGTCATCACCTTAAAGATGTCCTCTTTCAGGGCCTCCAAGTCAATTGTCTTGAACTCCTCAGCGTAATTGAAATCCTCACCCATCGGATCGCCCGCGGGTGGGTTTTGGTGAAGTACTTTCAGATTCAACTGATTGGGCCACCAGCGTTGGTTCGCTACGGTGCCTGCGTGAGAATGGCCCATCACTGGGCACTTGCTTTCGTTGCTCATGTTACCTCCAATTGTGTTCTGGTTTTTTTCTAACTTAACCTAAGTTGCTAGATAGCCGTAGTCAAGCCAGTCGCGATTCGGAGATCGCTCCTACCGTCCGCTTTTTGTAGGGGAATTCCAATTTCCGACTATTGTGCCCGTTTCTGGTGCTTGGTTTATTGACTAGCAACTTGCGTTAACCTAAAATATGGAGCATTCTCCATGTGTCCTTGCCGTTTGCACGCAATAGTGTAACGGCAAAGGGTAACTCCGGCATCAAAGTGCCTGCCGGACTTCTGTAAAAGTCCTTGTAGATACAGTGTTGTTAGGAGGCGGGGCAAGATGCCTCGCCTACGGTGAGCTTTCGTTGCAACTCCTCCGAAAATGCCTGCGTACATGAGAACAGCAAGATGCCCTGCCTACTATGATCTTCCTTCAGCCATACTAGTAAGCAGGTTTGGGAGTGATGCCCACCATGCTTCCGTTGCACTGACGTGCAATAGGTGGGTATTTCCCGGTACATCGTTCGCGCCTAAGCCGCGTTCGATAATCCCCGTATGGGGGTCCTTCTCCAACTGCTTGGCGAGTCTGTCTTCCAATCGCTGACGCGAGCGGATTGCGGAGATCCCGACAAGCTCCGCTGCGGACAAGTCCAAGAGGAAATCTACGTTCCAGTGCAAGGTTTTGCCACGTCGGGGCAACAGATTTTCGTCTCCCAGACCGCATTCGGCAAATCGACATAGCATCGTCTTGCGGATACGGTGTGGTTGTTGATCGCCGCTTCGTGTTGCGTGTCGAACAAGTCGCCGTGCCAACGTGGTCGCACCTTTCTCTGAAAGTGCGGATCCCACATAGGCGTATTCTCCGGCGGGCATCGAAATCAACTTCCCTTTCTTGAACCGTCCGAATCGTAATGCAGCCTCCTTTTTGAGGCGAATCCGCAGGATATATGTTCCAGCGTGTGATTCGTCACCGATTATAGCGATGTTTGGAATTTCCACTCAATCACCGAATGTGTTAGGTGTCGGTTCCGTTCCCCCGATACATCGGGACAGGCGAGAATCCCGATTTATCTCCGATTTCATCGGGACAGGCGGGAGATTCGGAGATCCCTCCTACAGTTTATCCGGGGTCTCTTTTCATCTGAAAATGTGTTGCGTTTTCATCAACGATTGTGAATCCCAACCTTTGGTAGAAGGCGGTCGCGCGGGTATTAATCTTTAGCACCTGAAGTGTCACAGGTTTCTGTTCACGGTTGGCATCGTCGATGATGCGCTTCATGCACGCTGCCCCTATTCCTTTTCCGTGATACTCCGGCAGAATATAGAGTTGGTCAACCTTGAACGTGTCGGGAGTTTTCCGCGTTGACAAGAAACCGACGTCGGTCCCGCGAAACTGGATGATGCGAATATCTTGTGATCCGAACCGCCTATTGTGTAATTCTCTCTGATAGGTGTCCTCCCAACCCCAGATCTGCTCCACGTATTCGCGGAATGCCGCCTTCTTTACGGCGAAAACAAATTCGCTGTCGGTTGCGTCTGCTTTGCGAAACTTCAACTCTTCCCTCCAAGACCTCTATGTTCCCCCGCGGGGAAATTTATGCAAGCCATCGGGGATCTTAGACCATGGGACTGCCATTTCGGTCCAGATTTCTCGTGTCGGTTGTAGATCCTCAGAATTGTCTAGGGTGCCCGCCTTAATAAACACCATGTCGGGGTAGCGCGTGAACATTTGTGCACCGCATTCTGGGCAAAATTCACGACTCTTTGTGAGGCCCTCGTCATTCGTAGATTTGTATCCCTTGGTTTTACCGCTCAGTTGAAACGTGCTTGCTGGCACGCGAACTCCGACGTTGAAAGCACTGCCTGTGACCCTACGGCAGTCGTCACAGTGGCAATAGGTCACAGATAGGGGCTCCGAATCACTTGTATAGCTGACCGACCCACAAAGACATCGACCTGTTAGCGGCATTGGCAGCCTACCTTTCCAGATAATCGAATACACTAAACCATTTTACGGATTTGAAATATTTGACAGGTTCTTAGCCATCATGAATTTGCCAATCAATTTCATCAAGTGTCTGTGCGGTCAGGACCTGCTCAAAAAGCGCGTCCAAACGGGAGGGACTCTGTATCAAGGTAATCTGATTGGTAACAGATTCAGGAACGGAATCAAATTGGAACCGTATCAGTTTGAGGAGTGCCTCCTGTTTCGCTCGTGTCTCACCTTGCTCAATGCCTTGCTCAAGACCTTGTGCTTTGCCTTGCTCAAGACCTTGTGCTTTGCCACGTTCAATGAGATGTTCAGCCATTGTCTGTGCCATGACTTCTACCTCCTCCCTGTCTGAGGGTTGTTCAATGTGTTGGTCAACTAGTGTGCTCAATTCTTCGTGTTCCTCAGTCGGACGACGATGCAGAATCAGCAACAGTAGATACGAAATCGCACGCCGCCGCTGCTGCGCTTGCTCTTCACCGAGAGCGTTGATGTGCGACATCGCCTCGATTAACGCTGTCCTTATCACTTCCTTGTCCGAATGTTCCTTTTGCAAAACCATTAGCAACCAACCGAGCGGATGGTCAGTTTTCGTCAAGTCTGCTTCATCGGTCTCCTTGACACTTAGAAACAGTATATCGAACGTCGGGACAAACCGAGAAAACAGATCAGGGATGTCCATTATTGCATTGAGGGTCAGCGGGGTGTTCCATCGCTGTTCGCCGGTGTAAAACAGAATCGGGAGAATCGAACGAAAACGCCACTGACTTTTGGGGACATTGTTCGATTCCCACTCGCGGCGTTGAGAATCCCAAATCTGAATCATGTAGAACAGCACCCGAAATCCCATTGTTGAATCAACCGTGGATTGATGTTCAATGAGGATATAGATGAGCAGCTCGTCCGTTTCCGATTCGCTCTGCAATGGGACGCTAAATACGAGGTCAGACTCCTGTTCTCGCAGGTTGTCGGGAATAAAACTCCTGTTAATCGGTGAAAGTTGGTTAAAATCTATCAATTCGACCAGCTCACCTGCGACGATTTCCATCAATCCTCGGACGTTCTCTTTGTCTTGGAACAACCATCGGGCACTCCGGTCAGGAAAGTGTTCAATTCGGATATCGAAAAAATTGAGTATTTCTGTTTCTTCAGCCATAACCCCTTAGATCTTCAAAATGCTGAATATAGATCAACTTTGGTTGGTCGCACATGTCGGGCACAAGCCGTACAACTCCAGTTTATATCCTTGCACCTCAAACCCCCTTGCTTTGAACTGCTGCGTGTTAAGCGGCTCGGAGAGCGGAGCGTCAACATCGAGTAACTGATCGCAATTCGTGCAGATCAGGTGATGATGCTCTGCGAGGTTTGCGTCGAAGCGAGCGTATTCGCCGTGCTCCACCTTCCGAATCAATCCGAGTTCAACTAACACGCCAAGGCTCCGATAGACAGTCCCCAAGCTGATATTTGGCAGGCGGACCTTCACCGCATCATAAACCTCTTTCGCGCTTGGGTGGTATTGCTGCTTTTGTACCTCTTCAAGGATAATCTGGCGTTGCCGGGTAAATCGATAGCCTTCTTGCCTGAGCCCTTCGCTTAACTTTTTCATGTTGACCCGCTTGGTTCATTGGTTCACTAGTTCATTGAACTGATGAACGATATACATTGCGTCCTTCATACAGCAGTTACGGCATACGGAGTATGCTACATTATTAGTAATAATTCCTATTACTGATAATTGTAATTATATCAGAAAGGAATTGGACAGGTCAAGTTAAAAATAAGAGGCTTATGTTAAGAAATCGTGCAAAGAAACCGAGTTTTTCCGAAAAAACTCGGTTTCTCTTCGTATTTTGCACTGTCTTTTGATATGAACCAAATAAGATTTTTCGCATGGGAAGTACATTAGCCGAGTGCACTCACCACAGCGTCGCCGACCTGCGAGGTTGTGGCTTGACCGTCGAGGTCCGGCGGGAGGGTTTCGCCCTTTTCGACCACCTTTAGTACGGCTGCGTCTATCACGTCTGCCGCTTCTGTCTCACCGACGAAGCGCAGCATCATGGAACCGGAGACAATCGCCGCCAACGGATTGGCGATGCCTTGCCCCATAATGTCCGGTGCGCTGCCGTGGACCGGCTCAAACATTGAGGGAAATCGGCGTTGTGGGTCGAGGTTGCCGCTCGGTGCCAGTCCCATGCTCCCGCTGATAATCGCGCCGATGTCGGTGAGGATATCGCCAAACAGATTGCTAGCGACCACTACATCGAAGTCCTCCGGTCTGCGAACGAAATCCATACACGCCGCGTCCACAAGCAGCGATTCGGTCTCTATGTCAGGATATTTTTCCGCAACTCGCTCGAAGGCAGTGTCCCATACAATCATGCCGTAGCCCTGTGCGTTGGACTTGGTGACCGATGTGACTTTGCGCTTCTTGTTTCGTGCCCGCGCTTGCTCGAAAGCGTAGGTGATGACCCGCTCGCTGCCGTGACGGGTGAATACACCGACCTGCACGCCGATCTCTTCGGGGAACCCTTGGTACTGGAATCCGCCGACGTTGGCGTATTCGCCCTCTGTGTTCTCCCGTATCACAACCAGATCGATGTCCCAAGGTTCTTTATCCTTGAGTGGTGCATTGATGCCGGGATAGAGAACGTTAGGTCGCTCGCAGACGTACTGATCGAATCTGCGCCGGATAGGCAGCAGGAGTCCGTTGAGTGTCAGGTGGTCTTGGATGTCGGGGTGTCCGACCGCGCCGAGATAGATCTGGTCGAACTCCGCCAATATATCGAGGGCATCGGGTGGCATCATGTGTCCATGCTCGAAGTAGTAGTCTGAACCCCAAGGGAACTCGACAAAGTCCCATGTGATGTCGTACCTGTCGGCGATGGTGTTGAGGACCTTCAGGCCTTCCTCCATCACCTCGATCCCAATCCCATCGCCTCGAATTACTGCAATTTTGTATTTAGCCATATTTCCCTTTCTAATATTCCGAATCTAGGTTGATATCTACCGTCCACTGGAGCGAATGAATCGTGATGCGTGAAACGTAACGAGTAATGCGTAAATTTTTCCCTCCTCGTTACGCAATGGAGTCGAAACCGTTCAGGAGTTGTAAGGCTGCATCGACCATCTGTCCGCCGGCGTTGGGTGCGAGATAGCTGCTCCGTGCTAGCCATGTCTCGTAACCGCCGTGCTCATGTCCAAGTGGGGTTGGGACGTAGCCGGTGTAGTCGTTGGCAAGTTCGATGATAAAGGTCGGGTCGAGCGGCGAGGCAACCTTGAGATCGATGCCGAATTGACAGAAGACCTCTCCTGTCAGCGCGACAATCCCACAATCTCCGATGCGGAAGGCTTGGATCGGTGTCCTACGGGTATCTGCCCACCCGTTTACGAGGATCCGTTCGCGTGCGTAGAGTTCATCGACAGTCGGATCATCACTTGCGTTTCCCCATTTTGCTTCATACTCGGCGAGTTCTGCGCTGGTCGGTTTCCGTATGCCGCACGTGATTTCCGTCTGCGCTGCCGAAAGTTCCAAGTCATCGTGCATTGGTGCCGTCTGCCATGTCCGCCATACCTCTGCCGCAACTATCCGAGCGACCTTCCGCGTCTGTGCAAAGGGGTGTCGATCCGTCGGCGGGTGATGGACATCGATGTTGTTGATGTCGCCGGAGCAACCGTTGGAGAGCATTGCGACGAACCTTGTGCCTGCTGCCCGCTGAAGTTCTTCGGCAAACAGCCCGAAATAGTCTGCGGAGATCATGTGTCCCGGCGCACCGACATAGTGCAGGGCATAGTTGGCGAGAACGGCTATCGGTTCACCATCAACTGTCTCGACGAAGAGCGCAGCGATATCCGGATCGGTAGGACCGACGGTTTCAACGATGTCGGGATTGTTATAGCCCGGATTCATCTTCACCGTACCGTCCTTCATGCGGAACCGTCGGTTGAACACGCAGCGCGGCTCTTTTCCAACGCCGTAACCGAGTTTCGCTGGCTGTACCCGTCCCGCTGCCAACTGGACGGCATCGGCGACGCGCACCGAAAAGAAGTCGAGGTAATTCTGATTGGGAACAGTCTCAAACCCCGGCTTCATCGCAGGGGCGGAGTGTGTATGCGTTCCCGCTATCAGCACCCCTTCAGCCGGTATCCCGAGGCGATCCGCGATTAAGACTTTGGCAGCATCACATACTTCGCGCGGAATGCAGATAACATCGCAGATAACAAAGGCGAGTTGCGTATGCCCGTCGTCAAGTACCAGTGCCTTTGCATGAAGTTCGTCGTGGACTTCCGTCGCATAGCGTGCCTTTAACGAACCGGCAACGTGCACACCGAGTGGCGGCGTGATATTGGTCTGTGCGGCACCGGCTTTCAGCGTAGCCATCATTTTCTCCTTTGGTGCATGTTAAGAAATGGTGTAGTGGAATTGGTGATTCCTATCCTGACTGCGCCAATGAACCAATGAACTGATGTACAAATGATTTTTCACGTTTCACGCATCACGTCACCGCGTGTAACGGGCAAAGTAGAATGTCTTGAGCGGCTCTTCCGTATCGTTGATGAGGGTATGCCCTGGATTTGACGGTGCAACGGAGACCGCATCGCCCGGAACTTGCCGATAGACGTTCTGGCTCACCACATGGATGCCGTTGCCCTCTAGCATATACCACACCTCATCCATATCGTCGGCATGTCCGTGGGTATCGGGGGTCTGCATCGCATCAATCGTGACCATCAAGACGGAGTGCAGCTTCGCAAGTCCATCAGCCTCTCCGAAGATGGGGTGGACGAGATGGGTCCAATGTCCCTGATTCAAGTGTTGCTCACGGTAGTTTCTTATAAGGACATCTTCGCGGGGTGTTCCTTCGGCGTCGGCGACGGTTTCCTCTAATATCAGGAGTTCCAAGGGCGTCGTATTTGCCTCGTTGTTTAGGACATGGGTGGTCCCCGGCGGCACGATGATGCCATCTCCTTCTCGGACTTCTTGCTTGAGGTCACCGCCTTCAAAGATTGCCTCCCCATCAACGATGTAGAAAATCAGTTGTCGATCGTCGAAAGATGTCGGTATCGACGCAATTCGCGACTCAAGATAGCACCGGGAGAAGCTATCAATATAGTTGAGGATTGCTCCCGGGTTGTGGGGATCGTCGGGATCTTTCTTGGAGAAGATTTCTCGTCTGATGATGTTGCCGTGTGTGAGACTTGAGGGGGATTGTAACCAACTTCTCATTTCCATCTTTTATTACCTCCAATTTCTCTAATTAGGGGTTATGCACTTCAGTAGCAAGGGCAACCACAAGTTTCTGAGTCCCGATCTGTCAGGAGGCTGCACTGCGTCGAAAGTAGAACGTCTTGAGCGGCTCCTCCGTATCGTTGATGAGGGTATGGCCTGGGTTTGACGGTGCGACAGAGACCGCATCGCCCGGAACTTGCCGGTAGACATTCTGGCTTACCACGTGGATGCCGTTGCCTTCGAGCATATACCACACCTCATCCATATCGTCGGCATGTCCGTGGGTATCAGCGGTCTGCATTGCGTCGATTGTTACCATTAGGACGAAATGTAGCTTGGCAAGTCCATCAGCCTCTCCGAAGATGGAGTGGACGAGATGCGTCCAATGCCCTTGAGTCAGGTGTTGCTCCCGGTAATTTCTGATGAGTACATCTTCGCGGGGTGTTCCTGGAGCGTCGGCAAGGATTTCTTCCAATATCAGAAATTCTAAGGGCGTTGTATTTGCCTCGTTGTTTAGGACATGGGTGGTCCCCGGCGGCACGATGATGCCGTCTCCTTCGCGGACCTCCTGCTTGACGTCGCCGCCCTCAAAAATTGCCTCCCCGTCAACGATGTAGAAAATCAGTTGCCGATCGTCGAGGGATGTCGGTATTGACGCGATGCGCGATTCAAGGTAGCACCGAGAGAAGCTGTCTATATGGTTGAGGATTGCCCCCGGTTTGTGGGGATCATCGGGATCCTTCTTGGAGAAGATTTCTCGCCGAATGATGTTGCCGTGTGTGAGACTTGAGGGAGATTGCAACCAACTTCTCATTTCCATTTTTTTGCCTCCAATTTATTCAAACGCAATAAGCCATTGAGAATTTAGCTAACAAGATTATAGCACGATTCCTAAAAAAGTAAGAGTCGAAAATGGGTTGATTTGTCGCAAGGGTGCTACGCAGGCATTACCACTACTTCAACTTCATCAATGACAACTTCGCTGTTTGTATCGGCGGCAATGTGTGTGAGTTGGATTTTTAGATGGTTGTCCCCGTTGTTAAGCGATTCCTGATTCAGGTTGAACCAAACGCTCGAAAACGGCGGCAATGGTCGTCCAAACGCCTCCAATCGACCATCTGGGTGAAAGACGCGCTGAAGGTTTTGGATTTCAGTCCCGTTGAGTTCCACGGTGATTTCATCTTGGGAGAGCAATCCCTGCGCGGTGAAGTACAGAACAACTTGTGTTCCGGGTGCAGATTGTTCGCAGAGGCGGAAACGGTATTCGCCGCTGGAGCCAATCTCACGGGTGACGGTTAGCTTATCGTCCTTCATGCCGCCTATCGGTGATGCGCCGCCCCATAGCGGATGATAGCGGTAGTGGCGTGTCTGACTCGCTACGGTTTTTGGATCGCGTAGGTCGCGTAGATAGCTTAGTGAGAGCGGATAGCCTTCGACCGGTCCCGGATAGCGGGCGGTGCCTCCCTTGCGCGCCCAGTGATACTGGTAGTTGAAGACCGAAACACCGTCAGCGCCTGCGCCGTAGAAATTCTGCGCGAGTGCCCGGTAGCTTTCAGGTGTGAGCAGCGTCGTATCATCTCCACGACACAGCATGGGACTCAATGTGGGGTACATCAGACAATCTGATCCGTGTGTCAACTGGCTAAATTCCTCGTAGGGGGCGTTGAAATCGGCAAAATGGAAATCACAGGGACAGATGTAGTCGATGAGATTTTCCCGAATCCATGTGGGGAGGTCGAACCCCAAGTTGTAGCACTCCTCCAATCTTTGCGGAATCATTACCCCCAATGTTAGGGGTTTGCGCTGCTGCGCGCCCCGCCGGTCCAACATCTCGCGTATCCGCCGCAGAAACTCGGTCATCACCGGCTGACGGTCGCGGGCAACGTCGGTGGGGAAACAATGCCCATGCCGAATATAGTTGAACAGCAAGCCGTCAACGTTGAAGCGTTCTACCACCTCATCGGCGACGGAGAAGACGTAATCCCGTACCGGTTCAAAGCTAAAGTCCTGGCCGCCGGGAAATTCCGCTAGCTGCCACGCAGGATTATCCAGTATAAACCGCGCGCCCTGCCCTCCGTTGCCGTGGCGGTCATTCATGCGAAACTTTGCGACGAACTCCATGCCTCGTTTGTGTGTCTGTTCGATCAGTACCTCTAATGGTGTGATGCCGGCATCCATCATGGGGACGAAACGTTGGTGTTGGGGTCTTGCGTCGTACTCGAACTGGTCTGATCGGAAAAAGACTGTCCATCCCTGTGCGTAAATCGCTTGTGCGTAGGTGTCTATACCGTGATGTGCGAGGTTGTCTACCCATTCGACCAGATCCTCCCGTCGAGCGGGGTCCGCCTTTGCTGTCGCTGCATCGGGGGTGTGAGCAACCTGTTGTCCTACCTGATAGAATGCGAGATTGGATGGATCGCTTGTGTAGATCAGTCTTCGCTCACCGCGGGGTTCAAAGATGGGTAGTGTTTGATGTTTGGGTTTTGTTGTTTCGTTGGTCATGGTATTATGGCTCCGTTCATTATGGATTCATTAGTTCATTGGTTCATTAGTTCACTGAGCTGCTGAACCGTATACATATCACTCCGCTGTGGATTCGGTGTATATTTCGACAGGAGATGTATTTCCTATTTCAGGATTACCATCTTTCGTGTGGCGGAATAATCCCCAGCTGTCAGGGTGTAAAAGTAAATTCCGCTTGCCACCGACTCACCTAATTCGTCCTTTCCCTCCCAGTAGGCTGCCTTGTCTCGATCCGTGTAATAGCCCTTCAACTGATGCCCTAACTCCAGTTGGCGAACTATAATACCTGTGGTATCATAAATTGTCAATGTGACATTCGCCTCCTCTGCCAAATGATATGCTATCCATGTCTCTGGATTAAAGGGATTCGGATAGTTTGCTAACAGCTTCGTCTCCACTGGAGTCAAGGCTGCCAAGAGTTGTTCAAGCATCATCACCCCCCTTTTCATGGTTGAATCCTTAACTTCAAGCGTTCTTGCATCAATCAACCAATCCTGAACCTCTATTGCTGTAAACGTCACTTGTGGCTGTGCTGAAGGCGCAGCTGCTACACCATCAAACATGCCCGCAACCAGTACCAGATCCAGAATATTGACAACTCCATCTCCGTTGATGTCCGCCGCTAGGTTGGTTCCTGCATTCCCGAATTGGGACGAAACCAATACCAAGTCTAAGAGATTCACACTTCCATCGCTGTTGATATCTGCCGTAACCGGGGGCACTTGGTTGTCAAATTCAACCGTAACCCCTCTACTTTGGAGGATTGGGATGTGCACGTGGATTGATTGGTAACTCAAGGGGTTTCCCCGAACATCAACCTTATCTCCACTTCCCAATCCTGTATTGGCTGCTAGAGGTAAAATGTCCGAGATGTTGTTGTCCTGAAGAAACAGTTCTGTCAGATTGGTTAATCCCCCCACCGGTGAGATGTCTGAAATATTGTTGCCCTGAAGAAATAGGTGTGTTAAGTTGGCTAACCCTGCCACCGGTGAAATGTCCGAGATGTTGTTGCTCTCAAGAAACAGCCCTGTCAGGCTAGTTAATCCCCCCACCGGTGAGATGTCTGAGATGTTATTACCTTCAAGATCTATCCAGTCCAGATTGGTCAATCCTGCCACCGGTGATATATCCGAGATGTTGTTGTCCGAGAGATCCACTTTTGTTAGGTTGGTTGCACTTTCAAGTCCGGTCAAATTGCGAATGCCCACCTCTGGTGCTTTAAGACAGGTAAAAGTTAGCATCTCTGCAGGGGCGATTGGTTCACCCGCTGCTTTCCTGATTTCAATCTCAACCGCAGCTCGGAGATTGGGATCAAGGATGTTCACCGCAGTCCCTGCCACGGCGTTAAAGGTGAGCGTACCCTCAATTCCATCGGCGGACACCTCGACAGTGTTTGTTCCAAGATTCGGTCCCAGTGTGAGCGTGCTCCTTGCCCTACCCATATTATCGATTTGAGCATGCTTTACACTAAGCGTACCGCCGCCAGAAGTGACAGTAAACTTGACGGCAACCCTCCTACGCTCAGAACCGTCATTTAAGTCTCGCGCTTGAACCACCAATGGAATAGGTAACGGAGTATTGGGTAAACCGTGCTGGTTATCGCCTGAGATTTTCGACAGCGGTTGAAGTGCTTCAGAAAACAGTACAAAACGTGCCCAACTTTCATTTCCATTCATATCAACGGCTGCGACGGAGATCGGATGCACCAGAGAATTAGAAAGATTCGTAGAGCTATCAGACGGAATAACGCCATCATAGGTGAATTCAACGATGGCATCTGTTTCGCCCTCCAATTCACGACACGCTTTTACTTCAAGGGACCCGACAGCAAAGTGCGATTTTATTGTTGTAACGAATAGAAGCACTTGGTGAAGCCCGTCTGAATCGCTGACTTTGAGTTGAATTGGGATACTTTTTGTCTCTGCCGGATATTGTAGCGATGAGGTGAGTTCGATGGTGGGTGGCTGCTTCCACTCAATTGGGGTATCAGGATTGAAGTAGGGATGTACGGACAAATATTCGGCGTGGCATGGGGATAACTGAGTTCTTCCTGGGCCATACGACATAATGTACGCACCATCGTGGAAATCGTGATACAATCTGAAGGCGTGTCCCAGTTCATGTGCTACCAAGCCCCGGGAAAATTCGCCAGAAACCAATGCAAATCCCCCATATTTTCCCTTGCTGCTTCCCTCACCAGCGAGACAACGATTACTCGGCTCAACTCTGTTAATACTATTGTCAATGACGATAAGATAAATGTTCGTTTCGCGATTAAACGCTAAGTCGATCTCGCTGAGCACAGCATCTGATGTGTTATCAAGATAGTAACTATCGGGGTGTTGCCCATCCACGCGATGTACTATCGGTTCGCCTTGGGAGTCGGTTTCCACCCGGAAAGTAACCGCCCCATAGCCGTGTGCCTGCATCTGCTCGGCATAGAAGGTCTGAATGCTGAGAATTTCATCTTTCATCCGTTGAACCACATCAGCGCGATACGGCCGATCACTGGGGGTGAAATAGATTAGCCGTACCGTGCGCGGTTCACCGATGTTCAACTTCGCTGAGCCATCAAACTCAATCGTAATGCCTCTGCTGTGGAGGGTTGGAATGTAGATGTTAATTGATATACGATTCAAAAGGTTGCCATTCAATAACACTTGGTCCCCATCCTCCAATCCTGTATTTTCTACCAATGGCGAGATGTCTGAGATGTCGTTACCCTTGAGATTCAGCCACGTTAGGTGGGTTAATCCAGTTAGTGCGGAGATATCCGAGATGTTGTTGCCCGAAAGATTCAGCCATGTTAGGTTGGTTGCGCTGTCAAGTCCGGTCAGATTGCTAATGCCCGCCTCTGATGCGTCAAGGCGCGTCAAAGCTGCCATCTCATCTGTGGTGATTGCGGCACCCGATGCTTTGCCAAGAGCGGTCTTAAGCACAGTGCGGAGGTTGGGGTCGGGGATGGATACGATTTGTGCTGTTGCAGTCAGCGGAAGGGTGAGATACATCGACAGAAGGAGAATGAAGCAAAGAGGCTGTCTGTTCATGGATTCTCTCCTTAGAAGTGTTTAGGTTTTGTTGACATTTCAACGAAGCCAGATATAGTCTGACACCAATCGCTGCCAAACGAAGTTCACGTAGCTCGTTGACTATGCGGGATTAAAATAACCCGAGTTGTCATCTAAACATCTTTCAGCGGGGTATGTCCATAGAATGTTGTTGCTGGCTCAAAACAACCTACAGTATATACCTCCTTGCATTCATCGGCAACCAGTTTTTTGGAAGTATGGACGTATTATGTCCATACGTCTAAAGTTGACTAGGGCCTGTTGACATTTGTAGCATAATATTGATATGTCAACAGATCCGACGGAACGACGATGAAATTGTTACCGTGATAAGAACAGGGAATAGGTTCATTGGTTCATTAGTTCATTCACTTTTCACGCATCAGGTTTTGGGTTTGAATGTTGTACCTAAAGAGCACCCTTCCGACGGAGTTCCTCGATCTCCTGCGGCGATATGTTGAGGTAATCGCTAAGCACTTCATCTGTATGTTCGCCCAGCTTCGGTCCGCGGCGATGTGCGGTTTTGGAATCGCTGATTTTAATTGGGCTCGCCACCTGACGGGCAACGTCAAATTCCGGATGCGGAATTTCAAGGATCATCTCATCTTCGGCTACTTGTGGGTCGTGGAATGCCTCCTCGACGGTGTTCACAGGAGCGCACGGGACTTCACCTTTGAGCCGTTCTAACCACTCAGCGGTTGTCCGCTGGCGGAATAGGTCTTTTAGGATCAGCACCAACACTTCACGATTCTCCAAGCGCTCCGCGAACCCCCGAAAACGCGGGTCGTCCGCGAGTTCCGGTGCGCCCAGGATTCGCACCAGACTTCGGTAGAAGTTTTCCTTTGCACACGCCACGACAATCCAGCTATCCTTTGTGGGCATCACCTGAAACGGCACCTGAGACGGGTGTGAGGAATCCGCCATCCGCTGCGGCTGATAGCCCTTTGTGAGATGCCAAGCCCCTACATACCCCAATTGGGACAGGGCGGTGTTGAACAGGCTCACATCGACATCGCATCCGAAGCCAGTGTCCCGGGCTCGCAGGATGGCACTCATCAAGCCGAGCACCGCCATCACACCCGCACTCAGGTCGACTAGGGATAGCCCTGTCTTCTGTGGTGGAGAGTCCGGTTCACCTGTTATGCTCATCCAGCCGGCATACCCTTGCATCAGGTAATCGTATCCCGGTTCCGCGGCGCGGGAGCCGTTGCGTCCGAAGGCGGAGAGGGAACAGCACACAATGGAGGACTTCACTTTTTCGAGTGCTGCATAGTCCAAGCCGAGTTTGGCAGGTAGGTCGCCGCGCAGGTTGTTGAAAACGCCGTCCGAGATAGAGACAAGTCGATGGAAAACCTCGGTTGTGTCGGGGTGTTGCAGGTTCAGGGTGATACTCTTTTTGTTGCGGTTGAAGCTTTGAAAATAGACGCTATCCTTCTCAACGGTGTAGGGTGGGACATAACGTGCTACATCTCCCCCTGTTTCCGGGTTTTCGATTTTGAGGATCTCCGCCCCTAGGTCTGCGAGCATCATCGTTCCCCAGGGACCCGCGCCGAATTGTTCGACCGAGATAATTCGCACCCCTTCCAACGGTGGACGAGCGTCGGGGTTGCTTTGAAGTTCTGTCATCTGGTTTCCTTCATTTTAGTTCATTGGTTCATTATAGTGAATTCTAAAAATAAGTGAACATTACAAGTAGATTGTTTTTTGTACCACGATCTGTTAGATTGTGATCCCAAGCCGCAAATTAACAGTTCGCGCTACTTATCGCAGATTGCCCTTTACATCGGAGCCATGCACTGTGTGCCGTACCCCGGCCAACAAGTTTCTGACTGGCTCGTTCACAGTGTCTCATTAATTCTGAAATCTACTATAGTTCATTCAGGCATCGCGCATCACATTTCACGTTTCTAAGCTGTTTCGGGGAAAAGATTCCTTTTAGGTGCACTATCCTGTTTGTAGACCATGATGGCGCGCACGAGATTAATGACCACCGCCCCGTCTTGATTAATGCCGCGTGAGCAGACCCTGACAATACCCGCTTCGGGATAGGAGCTCGACTCGCGTTTCGATAGCACCTCGGTCTCACAGTAGAGGGTGTCTCCGATAAAGACGGGGTTTGGTAGCTTGACCTCCTCCCAGCCCAGATTTGCCATCGCGTTCTCGCTGACATCTGGAACGCTCATGCCGGTGATCAGTGCCAGCGTGAAGGTGCTATTGACGAGGATTTGCCCCCACTTTGTCTGTTCGGCGTAGTGTTGGTCAAAATGCAGCGGGTTGGTGTTATGGGTCAGTTGGGTGAACAGTGCGTTATCCGCTTCCGTGACGGTATGCCCAAACCTGCTACGGTAGACATCTCCGACTTCAAAATCTTCGTAGAAACGCCCCTCCCAACCCGTTTGAATTTTATCTTTGGATCTCGGCATCTATCTCTCCCGTTGTTAGTTCATTGGTTACGGCACACAGAGTGTGCCTACTACTTTGGTACAATAGTTCATTGGTTCATTTCGTTTTCACGTTTCACGTCCCGACTTCATCAAGGATCCCGCTATGCGGGACATCACGTTTCACGCATCACGCATCACGTTTCAAATGTACTCTATAACTCTACAACGGATGCGGGGAATAATCAAGCCTTTTTGCCCTTGCGTCACCTTTGTGTATGTGCTATAATTCACGCACTATGAAAGATGCGAAGTCTGTTGCGACCACAGGTCCAGTTGCCCAGAATAAGAAAGCGCGGTTCGATTATCACTTGATGGATCGTTTCGAGGCGGGGATTGCCCTTCAGGGCACGGAGGTCAAGGCGATTCGTGCGGGCCGGCTGAATTTGACCGATAGCTACGCTCGCGTTGACGATGGGGAGGTCTTTCTGATTGATGCCCATATCGGTCCTTACGAGCAGGGTAATCGTGAGAACCATGAGCCGAAGCGGAAGCGGAAACTCCTGTTGAACCGTCGAGAGATTAAGCGGATCGAAGGGAAAACCCGACCCACCGGCATGACGATTGTGCCGACGAAGGCTTATTTTAGTAACGGTAAGGTCAAGGTTGAAATTGCGGTGGCGCGTGGTAAGCACGACTACGATAAGCGCGAAGATATGCGGAGGGAAGCAGATCAACGGGCGATTCAGTCGTATATGAGGTAGCACTTGCGTATACCGATTATAAGCAAGGAGCAAGCACAATTATGGCTCTGAAATTTCGGTGTGAGAACTGTGGGAAAGATATTGCTGTTAGGTTCTTGACAGTTGGTGAGGCTGCTGAGTGCAAAAGCTGTGGGGCAAGTAGTTCTGTTCCCGAATCTGCAGAAGAGATTAGTGATGAAGCCGCAGAACGTATAATCAAGGCTCCTGTTTCTGAAGCAGCGGAAAGCATCAGTGATGGCTCCACGAGAAGTCTACCTATAACCAAAGCACTACGCATAATCGGTACACTATCAATAGGCTTCGGGGTTATCGCGGGAATATCTATGCTTATCTTATTCAGTCAAGCTGTATCCGCCAGTTCTTCCACTCCAACGGCGGGATTGTCTCTGGGCGGGGTTGTAACAGCACTTGGTATGACGTTTTTTTTCTGCACGCTTGGTGTGCTTTGTTTAGGTATTGCCAAGGTTATTGAATTGTTGAACAAATAGAAAAATCGGGATAGTTACCAACTTACATACGGGGGTGAAAAGGTTTCGACGAGAGTAGATGATGTAAAGGTTGCATGCCGAGGTCTCCGCAGGCCTCGTTAAACAGGCGGAAACAATTTAATTGCCGATGAAGAATTGGCTCTAGCCGCTTAATAAAAGCAGCTCGTCCGGCTAATTTGCGGTCCCGTCGAGTTAGCCCGATGTCAACAAACGGGCTATGCGCCTTACTTGTTCTCAAGGGGCATGGCGCGAGAATTAACTTGAGATAGTCCGCAGCGAATCCGGCATAAGGGAGTCCTATGGACGAAATACCAAAGCTTATGCTAAGCATGTAGTAGCCTTTATTGAAATGCTCTCGGACGCGGGTTCGATCAGTCTGGTCGACTTGGAGGGCAACCTCCTCGATTAAACCTGGCTTACATCGGTGAAACCTAAGAGATGGCGACATCTTATGGCAACACCGAGGGATTGAATAGTCCTGTAGAGACTGTAATGATAGGAGATAATGTCAACGACAAATCTAGGTCTCCTATAACACGCTAGGCTCCACCATTTTGGGTGGGTGAAGATATAGTCCACGCCTCTGGGAAACCGGGGGATTCACGTGTCCCGCCACCTCCATCTTTTTGGTACATTAGTTCATTGGTTCATTTTGTTTTCACGTTTCACGCATCACGTTTCATCTCCCATAAATGGCAAAATCCTTGTAACCTCTGTCAGGCATAATTGAGTTAATCATTTTGAACCCTAACAGTGTTACAAGGAGGAACTGAACCGTGCAAACGTTAAACCGAGCCAAGCTCATCGTGAGATCGCATGTGAACGATCTCCTAGAGAAAGCAGAGGATACGCGTAAAACGCGAGGTCTTATGGTAGAAGAGATGCGCCAGAATGTTCGACATGTCAAGGCTTTAATCGCAGGTGCGATCGCAGATCTCAAGCTGATCGAACGGGAGATCGACGCACATGGAACCGAAGCCAATAGGTGGGAGGATAAAGCGGTCTTCGCTTTGAAAAAAGGGGAGGAAGATCTCGCCCGTCGTGCACTCGCCCGCAAAGGTGAGCATATCAAAAAAGCAGACCTATATCGTGAGCAGATTGATACACAGCAGGAGATCATCGACTCCCTTAAATCCAGTTTGAAAACGCTGGAGACCAAACTGGACACGATGCGCTTTCAAACTGCGAAATTGGCTGCCGCTGAAAGTTTAGGGGCATTGCAGTCCACCGTCGGCGCAACGCCACCGGTTGACACAGTGATTGATACGACTGCCTTTGATGCCTACGATCGGTTGGTTGACCGCGTCCGCGATCTCGAAGTACATGCAGAGGCGTTGGCTGAGTTGACGCAAGGCGATGACCTTGAGCAGAAATTTCATGAACTTGAGAACAGCGAAAAGGTCGAGGCTGACCTTGCGGCCTTAAAAACCAAAGTCCGTCCTGATGATCCAGGGAGTGCACCCGCAACGGAGTGATGCGGATGGCTGATTTTCATCGGTTACCGTCTCGTATTCAGGAGACAACCCAAACCCAGCTGGGCGCGGATGAACGGGTCCGGTTATGCACTCTTGGGCGATCTAGCCTGCTGAACCCCGATTTTGTTATTATCACCTCTGACCGGGTGTTGGTGTTGGAGGAGCGTCAGATGGGGAGTATGAGCGCTTCCTACATCAACATTCGGTGCAATCTCTCATTTGCTCAAATTACGGAAGTCAAACTGGACCAAAGTCTCAAACACCGCATCTTTGGACAAGCTGCCCTTGAAATTACAGTGAACGGGGATAAGCATCTGATTAACAACATCAGCTACCGCGATGCCAAACGCGCAATGGCGTTGATTTCCTCTTGCCGCGAATGACTTATGAGCGGGAGCAGATATGAGCGATTTCCTGAATTACATTGTACGCGGACTTTCAAAGCTATTTTCCAGCAGGAAGCGGTCCGGGACTGGCAATCAATTGGTCGGTTTAAGGGGGCGGGTGGTTAGCGGTCGGGTCACAACGACCTTTGGGACAGTGCGTGTCTCTGCCCCGAACGGCTCCGATTTAACTGTCAGTTGTCGGGTTCGTGAGGGCACTGATGTTCCCTTAAAGGGCGATACGGTGATTCTCCTTGACTACGATTTGCGGGAAGAGATTTTTGATGTGACAAAAGCGGATACTTCGCTTATTTCATTGTGAGCAGGGTCATGATGACAAACCTGAATTGGTATATTAGACAATCAAGGGTTGTCGATGACAAGGCAAGTGGCAACATTCTTGTAACATCCCTTGCACCATCGGCGGCTCCAAGTGAATTTCAAATTAGTAACGAAGGAGTCTCAGATGAAAGAACAGGCCGATGAACATCTCCAAATGAACGGAAAGAACATGATCGCGGTGGAAGTGGCGTTCATTTCTATTGATGCGAGTAGCGGTGCACCAATCCTCTTTTTGAGGGAGACGGAAGGCGATCCAAAATTGGTGTTACCTATATGGATTGGACAAGGAGAGGCACTCTCGATTCAATTCCAACTCAAGGGTGAAGAGCCGCTACGTCCGATGACGCATGATCTGATGAAAAACATCATCGACAGTCTTGATGCGACAGTTGATGCAGTCTATGTACATACCATGAAGGACTCAACCTATTTCGGGCAGATTAATATGGTAGCCAACGGCAAGACGCTGGAGATTGATGCGCGCCCAAGTGATTCGATTGCCCTCGCCTTGAGATTGGGGGTGCCAATCTATGTGGCAGAATCGATTGTTCAAGAGATTGGCTTCCCTGAAACGGAGTTGAGAGAAGCAGAGCGGCAGCAGTCCAGAGACGAGTTGGAGCACCTGGATGAGGAAACGCTGGGAAGATATACTGTATAGCTATTGAGAATGGTAAGGGAGTGATCACCGATGCCGATCTTTGAGAAACTCAGGCGGATATTCAATTCAAATATAAACGACTTACTAGATCGGGTTGAAGATCCGGAAAAGATCTTGAATCAACTCTTGGAGGATATGCAGCACGAACTCAAAGAGGTAAAAATTCAAGTTGCTGCGGCAATTCGGGATGCAAACAAGTTTGAAGCGCAGTATAAGGAGAACTTAGAGAGCGCGGAGAAGTGGGAGAAACGTGCCATCGTTTTTATCCAGAATAGCGATGATGTCCGCGCGAAAGAAGCCCTGCGCCGCAAGCGGTCTGCTGACGACTTGGCAGCGGGTTTTCGTGAACAATTTGAGGCGCAGCAAGAGAGCGTTTCCGTACTTAAAGATGGGTTGACAACCTTAGAACAAAAAATTGAAGAGGCAAAGAGCAAACGTGCCTTGCTGATTGCTCGTCAAAGACGGGCAGAGGCGGAACGGACAATCCATCAAACCGTGTCGGGTATTTCGGATTCCAGTGCGTTGAACGCTTTTGATCGTATGCAGGATCGAGTCCTTGACACGGAAGCGGAGGCTGAAGCATTCAGCGAAATGCGTCAACCCAGTTTGGAGGAGGAGTTCAACAAGCTCGACAAGAAAGACGAAATTGATGATGAACTCGCCAAGCTCAAAGCCCGCCTAAAAGAGTGAAAGTAAGAAGGAGTTACATCCAATGGGATTACTAAAAAACATCGTCAGCCTTGTGTTGATATTTCTGCTGATTTTAATCGCATTGAAGCTTATCGAAAAAACCTTTAGGTCTAAAACCCCAACATTTATGTTTGGGATACAGACAGCTTTAGCGGTTTTTCTTGAGACTCTGTGCAAAATATGGTACAGTTGTCTTGTCTTTCGTGGGAGAATGCTACCCCTATCGCACGATAGGGTCTCCCACACTCCCGTAGCATAGGCATGAAAGATAGAAAGACAGTCCCTCATGAAAACCTACAAGTTCAAGTTGTATAGTAATCACGGTAATCGTGAGTTGCACAAGACCATAGACGGTCATGCTGATGTGTGGAATCATTGCGTTGCGCTTCAGCGTCGGTACTACGCAATCTATAGCAAATATATCAGCAAGTTTAGACTGATAAATCACATCTCTAAGCTGAAACGATTGCCTCGGTTTACCCATTGGAATCAGTTGCCAAGCCAAGCGATTCAAGACGTGGCATCACGAATCGACAAAGGCTACCGGGCAATGTTTGAAGCGAGGGCGCAAGGCAAAGCGTGGGGTCGTCCTCGCTTCAAGCCCCGTTGTAAATACAAATCATTCACATTGCTTCAAGCCGGTTGGAAACTGCTGTCGGGCAACCGTATCAAAATAGGTAAACGTATCTATCAGTATTTCAAATCCCGTGACGTGCGTGGCACCCCCAAGCGTTGCACTATCAAACGGGACGCTATCGGTGATGTCTATATCTGTATCTTAACTGACTATGTAGCACCCGACCCCAATCGACTCACGACGGGTAAAATCGCGGGGTTTGATTTCGGTCTGAAACGGTATCTTACCGGTTATAACGGACACGATATAGAATCGCCCCAGTTTTTTAAGCGCAGTATCCATGCTATCAAACGTGCAAACCGCGCGCATTCACGGAAAAAGAAACAATCAAAGAACCGTGAACGGGCAAGGCTTGACTTGGCACGAAAACACCGCAAGATTGAACGCCAACGGGAGGATTTCCATTGGAAGTTGGCACACCAACTGACAGATGCATACGACGAGATACGGCTTGAGGACTTAAACCTTAAGGGTATGAAAGCCCTCTGGGGGCGTAAGGTCAGTGATCTGGGGTTTGCCGATTTTGTCAAAAAGTTGGTGTATATCGCCTCGAAAAAAGGTGTCAAAATCACCTTCATTGATAAGTGGTATCCTTCCAGTAAAACTTGCTCGGTTTGCGGTGCTGTCAATGAAGCGTTGAATCTGCGTGATAGAACTTGGCAGTGTAACGATTGTGGCACGGTGCATGACCGAGACCGCAACGCTGCAATTAATATCTACCGGGTTGGGGCGTCAACCCATGAAGGAGAGGACGTAAGCCCCGATTCATCGGGCAATCCTTGTTGATAGCACAATTCGACTCCTATTGGCAAGGGATTCGCAAGAATCCCAATCCTTTAGGTTTGGGAGTACGTCAATTTACCTGTTATCGCATGGGCGTTTGAGTTGGCTTTCACTCTCATCTTGCTCGGCGCGATCGGTTTTGCAATCGTGTATCTCTACCGAAAGCTACGCACATAACCTTTACGATATTTATTTCGATCGTATCCTCAATTCAAGTAGAAAAAGCCGGGAGGGAGTGTTTATCCTCACCCGGCTTTTTCTGTTTATAATGACTCTTTCTCTCAATAGGAATTTACATTTCGGCAATACAAAAACTAACGGTGGTGTAAAATTATTACACTTGACATCGTTGAAAATAAACTGTTATCATAAGCCTGATTTTGGCAATGGGCGATCGGATTTCTATTACATGTCAAGTGAATTAAAATTCCGCAATTGAAAAATTGAACGAGGTGGACTTTGAAAAGAAGCTGTTTTGTATTGATAATTAGTCTCCTCTGCTTGATTGTCCTTCAAGCGAGTGCAGAGGTTAAATGGGATTCATCGAAATTTATGCCGTTGGCAGAGATTACGCCCGGCATGAAAGGGGAAGGATATACCGTCTTTTCCGGCACAACTGTTGAGAAGTTCGGCTTTGAGGTTATCAGCATTGAGTACAACTTCTATCCCAATTGGCATGTGGTATGGGTCAAGGGCAGCGGCGAGAACTTTGAAAAGACGGGTGTCGCCGGTGGCATGAGCGGGAGTCCGATGTACATTAACGGACGGCTCATTGGTGCGATTTCTCTCGGTTACTTTAATCAGCGCGAACATGCAAACCTCATGGGAGTAACACCGATTGAGTTAATGATTGAGGTGACGCAGCGGGGGATGCAGCCCAATTTGAGCTATCGAGGTGGCACGCGTTTTAACTTTGGATCAGACACGGTCTCAAAGGGCATTGAGATGTTGCCCCTGACTCCAGATACAAGACACCTCCCTCAAGCAGGAATAGGAACTTCAGCGACTCCCAATCGGTTTGAGAAGGCTCCACATCTTCAGATGCCTGTTGCATTCTCAGGATTACCGACGGGTGCGATCGGATATTTCAAACAATTTTTTAACGCATATCATCTCAACCCGATACAAGGAGCGGGTGGAGGTTCACCGGTTGAAAGTGCGCCGATTGAACCGGGACAGATTGTGGGGCTTGAGTTTGTCCGTGGGGCTTTCACCGCTTTCGCATACGGCACCATAACCTATGTTGAAGGCGATCAGCTTTTGGGCTTTGGTCATTCGATGTTTGGCGAGGGCAATGTCAATCTACCGATGTCCGGCGGTTATGTCCACTTCATTTTACCAAGTACGTCCAGATCTTCCAAGATAGCCTCTCCAACGCAACCCATGGGCACACTTGTCCAAGACCGTCAGGCAGCGATTGCTGGCTTGATTGGTTCCCATCCGAGTTTCATTCCCGTTAATGCCAAGATCCAGACAATGGATGGGAAGGTCCATTCAACCCCGTATGAAGTCATCCGCCATCGAGATTTCTCGACGCTATACACCCTCATCCCGCTCTGGTTCATCATTGATGGCATCGAAATCTACAGCGGTGACCACTCGGTCAACGTTGACGCGAAAATTGTGCTCAAAGATCAGCCAAACCTGACATCGCGCGAAATTGTGCGGAGAAATGTATATTCCTCTAGCGGCTCACCGGGCTTTCAGGCGACCCGCGCCCTTACGCCGCTGTTTAGCTTAATTGGGAACCAATACGAAAAGATTGAGGTGGAACGTATAGACCTTGATGTCAAAATGGAGGACAAGCGGAAAACAGCGGTCATCGAAGCGGTGCGGATTGACAAGGATCGCTATCGCCCCGGCGAGAAAATTGCTGTGACTATGCGCCTGCGTCCATATCTCGAAGAGCCGATCATTCAGACCGGTACGATTACGATTCCGGAAGATGCCCCTGAAGGCATAACGACCCTGCTCGCTATCAGTCCGAACTTATATGAAGGGTGGCAGCGGGCAAGGGCACCCTTAAACTATCAACCGACGAACATCAACCAATTGATTAAATTATTGCAGCGGGAGGAAAACAACAGTGACATCATCTTGGAGCTGTTTGTGCCCAGGGTCGGTATGACCGTTCAGGGAGAAGAGTTTCCTGAGCTGCCGGTGTCGATGCTCTCTGTGATGAGCACACCCACGCAATCTGGCGAAGGGGGCCCCACCCGCGGCACGACGTTGCATTTTGAAAAGGTGACCACGCCCTATGTGGTCTCTGGCAGTCGATTTTTGCGGTTTACGATTGACCGCAATGCACCATGATTGCTTGATCAACAGGTTCACGGATGCGTGGTTCGTGAAACGTAATGCGTAAGAAGAAACTTGACTTTGCGAGCTACACGCTGTTTGCGACAGTTATGAATTTCGCGCTACAGATAAATGGATCAATGAACTAATGAACTAACTCAACGGAGGATTTTTCTTTCATGATGTTTTACCGTGCTTTTTATATTTTTAGTGTCGCTGTCGTTTTCTTTTCGATCCATCTTCTACCAGTGTTCGGGGTGACGACCCAAATCTGGGAACAACAGCACCAAAAGGATTTTGAATCTGGCAAACCCAAAAACGTTTCGATATCGAGTAAGGGCGAGCTTATGTTGGCTCCTAAATTGGACGCTTTTTTCGAGGATACCAAGGAGATATACATCTGGTGTCTCGCCGAGGATTCCAAAGGCAACATCTATGCCGGCACAGGAAATGGGGGCAAGATATACCGAATTACGCCCGATGGCGAGTCATCGCTCTTTTACGATTCGCCAGAGGTTTCAATCTTGACGTTGGCTATCGACCCCAATGACAACATCTACGCCGGTACTGCCCCGGACGGGTTAATCTACAAGCTCACAGACAGTAGTACCCCACCGACGACGATACTCAGTTCGGAGGAGAAGTATGTTTGGGCGATGACGTTTGATGACGCAGGGAACCTATACGCCGCCACCGGAACTAGTGGGAAGATCTACAAAGTGACACCCGATGGACAGACCAGTGTCCTCTATGATTCCGACGAAACCAACATTTTATGTCTGCTCTATCATGAAGGGAAGCTATATGCCGGCAGCGATGGCAAAGGGACTATCTATAGCGTAAAAACAGAGGATGGCGCGGCAACTGTGATTTACCAAACGGGGCAGAAAGAGGTCCGCAGGCTTGTTATGGGGGCGCAAGGAGTAATCTATGCCGGAACTGTCACGACAGCGGTGCCGCAGCCCGGTGGTCCGCCGCCCGGGCCGCCCGGGCCTTCACCGCCCGCCAGTCGTAACGGTGAAGAAAAGAAGTCAAGGATTTATAAGATTCAGCCAGATGGTATCGTGTCTGTTATGTGGGAGGTGCCCGAACCCCTGATTCTGTCAATGGCATCTGATTCGGAGGAAGGACTGTATATTGGCACAGGGGATAGTGGAAAGCTTTATTGGGTAAACACAGATGGCGATTCTATTTTTAAGGGCAAATGCAGCGCGAGCCAGATCGTAGCAATGCACCGCACAGCAAATTCAGATCGGCTCTTGCTTGCCACGGGAAACGCTGGGAAAATTTTTGAACTGAAATCGGATCGCCTCGCTGAGGGAACGCTTGAATCCAAGACGCAGGATACAAAGGTCGTTTCGCGATGGGGTAAATTATCGTGGGAGGGTGTCACCCCCGAAGGAACGGCTATCTCTTTTGCCACGCGCACTGGTAACACAGAGAAACCGAATAGCACATGGAATGACTGGTCAGAAGAACTGACAGCCCCCGAAGCATCACAAATTACCAGTCCCGCCGCACGCTACATTCAGTGGCGCGCCAAACTCACAACGAGTGCCGCTTCTGCGACACCTACCCTCAAAAAAGTGACCGTCGCTTCTGTTCAAGCCAATACCGAGCCACGGTTTACCTCGATTGCAGTCCGGCGAGGCAGTGCCCCGGAAAGTGCTGGCCCGCCCGAAGGCGTTCGTAGACCACGGGAAAGTCGGCCCACTTCCAACCCCAGTTCGGAAGGCGACAGTACAAAATACACTGCCTCGTGGAAGGTGAAGGACGACAATAATGATACATTGCAGTTTGATGTCTATTATAAGGGAATTGATGAAACAAACTGGAAACTCCTCAAGGACGAGTTGAAGCAAACCAGTTATGCTTTGGATACTACCTTAATGTCGGACGGGCGTTATGTCATCAAAGTCAGCGCGACAGACAAACTCAGTAACCCGCCCAACTTTGCGAAATCTACCGAGAAAGTTAGCGACCCCTTCGATATTGATAACAGCCAACCGATGGTCACCGATATAACTGCGACAGCGAATGAAGATCGAACCTATCAGATCTCCTGTACGGCGGCGGATTCGTTCAGTTACATCCAGAAGGCGGTTTACAAAATCGACAGCGATGAACATTGGCAGGTCATCTTTCCCGACGACGGCATCTTCGACTCCAAGCGCGAAACTTTATTACTTCACACTAATTCCCTACCCGCCGGTGAACACACCATCACCATTCGCGTTACCGATGCGGCGGGGAATACAGGTGTTGGCCGTGCGACGTTTTAGTTCATTGGTACATTGGTACATTGAACTCCTGAACGCTCTACCCATAGTCTCGTTGGGATTTTGGGCGACAACTTTTGCTATTCTATGCGAGAGACACCCATCGTGAAAGCCAAATTTCTAACATTCGTTGTAGGTCTAATCCTTTGCAGTATTGTATGCGATCAAGTTTCCGCAGCGCGGAAAGTGTCTGAAGAAGCCATCATATTCCGTGAAACAAGAGATGCGGTTTTTACAATTTACGGAGACAGAGGACATGGGAGTGGTTTCCTTGTTGACAAGACTGGGCTTATTCTGACCAATGCCCATGTGATTACTTCTTCGAGCCGCATTTCAGTGCAGTTAGATCGCGACATCCGCGTCCCGGCAACGCTTCTCGCTGAAGACAAGGAAAAAGATATTGCCGTTCTACGGGTTGCCCCCGAAGTCGTAAGTGGACTGCCAATCCTTAAAATCGCCGATCGACCGAGTGCTGATCTTGCATTTGAAGGCGAAAAAGTTATCGCCATAGGTAGTCCTCTAAATCAAACCCGTATTCTCACATCTGGAATCATAAGTAAAGTTGAGGAACGTGCTATGATTTCAGATGTGAACATTAACCCCGGTAATTCAGGGGGACCGTTAATCAACATGGATTCCGAAGTCATCGCAATCAACACATTTGGTGATTTTCGATTCGGAGTAGGTCCAGGAGTCTCCGGTAGTGTTTCAATATCTATTGCCCTGCCTCTCCTCGACCAAGCTCGTGGGAGGCTCCAGGAAAAACCACCGGCTCCTATCCTTTTGCCGGTTGCTCCTGAAGATCCCTTTCCGCTGGAAGGCTTGAAATGGGCATCCGAACGGTGTGGCAAGGACTCTAACTATACGATAAAATCAGTTTCTGTAGATAGCTGGGTTGCAGAGATGGCCAACTCACCCTACACAGGAAAAGTAACTTCCGGCTTCAATATACAAATTTTTACACCGCCTCGTGAGTATTTTCTCAAAAAGATTGCAACGGAACCTCTTGCTAAGAAACGTCGAAACCGGGAAGCTGCTGCAGGGATTCCTCAATCGGAGATGTATGATCCTTTGGGAGACCGTTTCAGGGAGTGGCGCGAGTATGTAGGAGATTATGTTTCACTCGTGATTATTACGGTCGAACCGATAATTGGAGAGACTAGTGCTAGCTCATTCTTCAATATACTTGGAGCGGCAGCAGCAGGCTACTCCGGCACTTATTACCCAGCTTCATACATTTACGAATTTAAATCAGATTTGCGAGACTGTGAATTAATGGATGGAGATAATGTTGTTCCGGAGGTATGGAGGACGATGGGAATTATGCCTGTTTCTGTTTCCGAAAAATTCGTAAAAATGGAGGATATTGCCCAAAGAGGAGTATTTGCATTTCGCCTAGAGGTATTCAAATCTACTAATCTTAGTCTAAGGATCCAGGATCTAAAAAAACCAGGACAGATTATCAATTTTCCAATTCCACCGGCGTGTCGGGAGCAGATCTTGGCCGATTTTGAGCCGTACATGGACATGCAAAACGCTGCGGAAGCGAAACTTCAACTTGCGAGGGAGTAATTCAGATTATAAAAGGAGATCTTAAATGACCTACCGCTTGAGGTTTATGCGTGCCAATCAATGTTTGGCTCTAATATTAACCGCAGTCGGATTCATAGTATTCCAACAAGGTTGTGCGACACCCCATACCTATTCGTATGTGGGTCATACCACATTCACTATAGACAACATGAATCGGCTACATACCGGGATGAGTCCCGATGATGTTCAAAACGTTTTTGGCACCCCCGACAAAATCTATGATGCTTCTTTCGGAAAAAACGTTGGGGAACCGTGGACCGGCCGGGTTTGGCTTTACTTCACACAGGTAGATCGTAACTTCATATATGTCAAACGATACAAGAAGAATCTGTTGGTCTTTTATCCTCCCGGTGAGCAGATGAGGCTTAACCATTGGGTTATTGAAGAATAAGTTTAGGGTGTACTTTTATCAACTGAGGAAAATTTTATGATTATTGATTCACACAGCCACGCATGGCCACGTTGGCCCTACCAACCCCCTGTTCCTGACGGTGATAGTCGTGGCAGGATTGAGCAATTGCTCCACGAAATGGATCTGCACGGCGTGGATCAAGCCGTGCTGGTTTGTGCGCGGATAGATCACAACCCGGATAATAACGACTATATTTTCGAGCGTTCCAAGCAGTATCCGGACCGTATCATCCAATTTGCTGATGTCGATTGTTCGTGGACGGATACCTATCACATCCCCGGTGCGGCGGATCGACTCGCAGAAGCGGCGGATAAATACGCGCTGAAAGGGTATACGCACTATTTCAGGGGAGACGACGATGGGAGTTGGTTCTTTACAGATGAAGGGCAGCGATTCTTTCAGACCACCGCGGATCGTGGGCTAATTGCCAGCCTCGCAATGGGACCTCAACTACAGGCACCGTTACGCAAATTGGCGGCGCAGTTTCCGTCCATCACCTTTCTCTGTCACCACATGGGCGGTGCAAGAGCCGGGGAAGAGCCCCCTTATCCGAACTTAAACGAGATTCTTGCGTCGGCGAAAGTGCCAAATATCAACATCAAGATGTCTGGATTTGGGTATGTCTCCCAAGTTCCGTGGGGCTATCCTTATTCGGATACCGGCTGGATTGTCCGTGCACTCTACGAACATTTTGGTCCCGATCGTCTCTGCTGGGGATCGGACTACCCTGTGGTTCGTTCCTACATGACCTACCAGCACTCCCTCGAAGCGTTCCGCACACATTGCACTTTCATTCCTGACGCTGATAAGGCACGGATCCTTGGTGATTCCCTCCACCGGTTGCTGACCGTGGGACAGGGGGGTTAGTCGGTATCCATACCCCCTTTAGGGGAGCACAACAATTTTACGAAAATCTCAATCATGATAGACCCTCTAGGATTAACCTTTGTTTGACTTCTGTTGAGGTACAGACGTATAATATTTTTGCCTTACTTTTCAGCATACTCCCGTTGCCGATAAAAATGTCGAATCGCTTATTTTTTTAACAACCACAGGAGGTTCAAAATGAACATCAGAAAGTTTACCAAATTCGTGTCTGTCTTGACGATTGTCGCACTTATTGTGGGGATTTCCGTCTATGCCGCACCAGCTGAGGCGGAAGATGTAGAGAGAGAGATTCCTGTTGGCGTTGTTATAGCTCAGACAGGGCCATTCGCTTCCCCGTATGGTCTGTCAATGCTAAACGGCTTTGAGCTAGCCCGCAAACAGATGAACGACTCAGGAATCCTTGGCAATACCAAAATCACCTTCATCGTTGAGGATGATCAAAGTGTGAGTGCCGTTGAACCGGTCAAGAAATTGATACATCAAGATGGGGTGGCAGCTATCGTTGGTTTTGCTATTTCAACGCAGCTCGAAGAGGTAATCCCAATTGCCGAAGAAAATAGTGTTATCATTGTTAGCTCGGTCTCGTCTGCCCCAGGTCTGAGTGCGCGTGGCGATTTTATCTTCCGTTCAGGGCTTAACTCAGGTGTGCTTAATCCCGCTGCTGTCAAGGCAACTCACAAGAAACACGGTTACAAGCGGGCAGCCACAATATATCATCACCGCGATACATACTCTACGCGTAGCGATGAAGCGTTCAGGGCTGCGCTTGACGAGAGCGGTGTCGAGATTGTCGCCACAGAGATCTACGCAGGCGACGCGACCGACTTTTCGGCACAATTAACGCGGATAATGAAGTCAAATCCTGATGTTTTCTTTATCTCTGCTTTAGGATCCCACATACCTCCGATTCTGATTCAGGCGCGCGAGCTCATGCCTGATATACACGTTATTGTTCCTGAACTGACCAGTATTGAGGTGGAAGCTGCGGGTGCTGCTGCCGAGGGGGCGGTTACTTCTATCGGTTGGCTCAGTACAGCTGACACGCCATTGAGTCGAGCGTTCGTCGAAAGTTATATCAGGACATACGCGGCGGAGCCTCCGGCTTGGGCGGCACAGTCTCATGCTGCTTTCCATATTCTCGCGATGGCAATTGCAAACGCGCAATCCGTCAATCCAAGTGCGATTCGGGACGCGCTAGCGAAGACTACAGATTTGGACACCGTTTTGGGTAATTTCTCCTTTGACCCCAACGGAGAGGCGGTCTATAACCCGATAGTTCTTACCGTCAAAGACGGCGCGTTCGAGGTCTTTGAGTAATCCTCGGCGGGAATAATCCGAGTCGTGCCAGACACTTCAGATTAGACCGTTCTTGTTGGATTTTGTTGAGGACTGGACGTTATAATACTTCCACATATTTTTCAGTTATGTATATATGACCTGTGTGATTACCGAAACATCCTTTAGGTCTAAAGCCCAAGCATTTATGCTTGGGATACAGATTGCTTTAGCAATTTTTCCCTTGATGTTGCAGTCAAAAAATGGTATACTTATTTTGCCAATTCGGGATAGAATACGACCCCCACAACCTTGTGGGGTTCTATCCCACCGCCGTCGTAGCGGTAACAGATTGGTGAATATGGCAACACCTTTCAAAAACTGAAAGCAGCGACTAGGAGGATCGACACGACCTATAGGGTATTCGTGTCGCCCTAGCGCATCGAACGATTCGTTGTTCACTTTGTTGCCTCCCGGCAGATATGTCGGGAAAAGTATCAGGGTGGCTTGGTGGGTGTGTACCCCACCTTGCTTCCACTCTGTAGTTGGGGTACATGGCGTCCCCCCGTTAGGGTGAGATTCCCTAACTGTGAACCCGGCTATCAGAGCGGGTAAGAATCCCAATCCTTTAGGTTTGGGAGTACGTCAAAGAATCTAATCTAGGGGGTACCAGTTATGGAAGCTAAAAAAAGAACACCGAAAGCGGTTCATAAATCCACAGGGGATATTGTCAAAAGTTCGGGTGGGGAAACAGTACCCAAAAATGAAGCTGCACAACACCTAATCAAAATAATAGAACAGCCAACCCCTGTCACCGATGAAGATGTCGAATCACTTATTAAGGTGATTAAGGAATCAAGGAACAGTAACGGTTTCAATTGGATGCCTACTTCACGATTCCTCTCTGAATAAGATCTCGGAAAACGTCAGGATCTTTCTCGTAGTTGTGCCTTTAACATGGTTCAACAACATAAAACTATACCGAAATTTCTCGCCGATGAAAATGTGGGTAAACTGGGTAGGTGGCTGCGGATTTTAGGATACGATGTCGCCTACCAATCTCCCGCGCTCGATGCACAACTCGCGCTCAAGGCATTGCGTGAGAATCGGGTGATTCTGACGCGGGATCGAGAGTTTGTGGAACGTCGTATGGTTGAGCGATACCTCTTGCTCAGTAGTCAAGATCCGGTCGAGCAGCTCAAGCAGGTCATCCAAACGTTTCACTTGAAACTCGATCGCAATGCCTTTTTTACGCGATGCCTCGATTGCAATACCCCTATTGAATCTGTCCCTAAAGCGGAGGTGCAATCGGTTGTGCCGGAGTACGTCTATCGCACACAGGATCAGTTTCATCGGTGTCCAAATTGTAACAAACTCTTTTGGGCGGGTAGCCATACGACCAATTTTCAGGATTGGCTGAAGCGGGTGGGTGAAGCATGATGTGGGAACCAACTTGACCTTACATATTATTTGATTGCTTCAATTCGATCTTGATATACATCAAGCAGCTTATAATCTACTATCAATGCTTCAATCTTCGGCCAAACACTGGCTAAAAACGCTTGGAGGGCACGCTGCCGCATATTTCCAAAACGTAAATGAACAACCTTTGGTGGAGAAGCATCAGCCATAAGCCGATCCGAGAAATCAGCGTCCTTGGTAACAATTGCTAAACCGTTCTGCTTTGCATATTGCCAAATGTGTGTGTCACTAGGACTTTCACCCAAAACTGAAACATGAATCACAGGCAAAGCAGATGTAAATTGGATTTTAGCAGGTAGGTTTTCATCAAATAAAAAACCATTCATATAATTTTTTGGATCTGGTAATGATTCGCCATTAATTTAGCGGCGAATTGGAGACAGGCATAAATGTCCTCTCGTTTGAGAGAAGGATATGCTTCAAGTACCTCATCTATGGAATCGCCTGCCCCCAAGAACTCCATGATGGTTTGAACGGAGATGCGAGTTCCAGCAATAACGGGTCGGCCATTGCAAATGTCGGGGTGAATATTTATTCGCGCTGCCATGATACTCCTCCTTAGATAGATTGCATTAATGATTCTCAACACACAATAAATCCTACACTTCGATAATTTCGACATTTGCCCGCGGCAGGACAACCTTAGTTTCGTCTTCTAGTTCAACCTCTAATACACGCACCATCGCTTCCGTCTCAAGCTGTTGTAGTTCGACTGGCAGGGCACACACACGTCCCAATTGCCCGAAATAGGGTTCACGGATGATGCGAATCGGGGTGCCGAGATTGAGCGCGTCGCCTGCGTCTTCTGCCCCAACTGTCTCTTCCTGACTTTCGACGGGGATGATGATTTCTGGACGCACAACACCAGCACGGATCTGTGTCGCCCCATTGATCGAAGTCATCAGACCCTCCTGTGCTTTGAGCAAATCGAAGGTTCGCGCCGCCATGCTTATTTCTCCGAACCCTTCCGTGACGACCAGTGTCAAACCGAGCGACTCTGACCCTGTTATTGCGACCCCAAGCTCATATCCCAATAGGGCACGGAGATCGCTGTCGTGAATGCCGCCCACGATTATCCCTTTAACGCCCTGCCGAATTGCTTCCTGGATAGCGTCATTTCCGACGACAGCACCGCCGCAGAGGATCTTGTCTCGATGTGCGGGTTGGATAAGATCCTTAGTCAGTGCAGCATCTGCAGAATCTACGACAACTGCAAGTGCTCCAACTGTCTCCCCACCGACCCCAAAGATCCCTTGGATATACGTCCCATACGCTTCGACGATGGCACCTTCGTTGGAGATAATCTCGACAATTGATCCGGAGATGTGACCCATGACATTAACAGGGATTGGTGCTTCACGAATAATGACCTGTCCCGTGACATCGGAGATGCTTTCGATGGTTCCATCAATCGGTGCTCGCGCTTGCGACTTAAACAGTCCAAACAAGCCCTTTGTCTCCCCTATGATTTCGTCCTTTCCGATAGGCTCTCCCTCTGTTTTGAGCATGTAGTCCCTTATATCTTCGGCGGGGATACTCAGTAAGTTTGCGATATTTACAAGTTGAACGTTCCCCGGCAGAGATGCTTTTGCGACCACATCTTCCGCTTGGATTCTATCCCCCATTTGAACGGTCACCTCTCCCTCAATTGGGAGTCGGCGTTCATTGCGTATTGTTGTGCCCGCCGCAACTTTGAGTCCGGGGGTGTATGCGTGTGCCATAAATTTGCCTTTTTGTGTAAGATCTAATCCGTTTCAAAAATCTGAGTTAAATTCGTTGTAGCACGGACTTAATGATAGCAAATTCCTTTCCAAAAGACAATGTAAATCAAAAAGGCCACAAAGGTATTGACAATACAATTTCACCCCATTATAATGACGGAAAAGTGCCCACCGCAATATGTATCTGCATATTCAGTCATCTGATTTCTTAACCGGAGACGTTTTATGGACGCAACCCCCGAAATCCTGAAGGGTAACAACCCAATGAAGGTGGAACAGATTTTCGGACCCGACATCAAGCCTTATGAGGTGCTTGAATTTGAATCAATGCTGCGGTATGAAGATTTTCAAATGTTCGGCGAGTACGGGTTTCAAAAAAATGGACGGGTCATCATTACGAGGGCACCGGCACGCCTCGATGTGATGGGTGGAATTGCGGCACACTGTGGTGCTAACGTCTTTGGATTGACACTTGAACGTTCTGCTGTTGTTGGTTGTCAGGCGCGGCAAGACCGTCGGTTGAGTGCCTTAAGCTTTGACGCAGGGCTACACGGATATCAGTCCGCTCTTCAGATCTCCATTGACGATTTCTACACAGCTGGAAACCTAAAATCCTATGGGGAGGTTCAATCGCTTTTCGCGCAAAATCCACGAGTCACATGGGCAGGATATATCCTCGGCGGATTTTTCGCACTCCTGAAAGAAGGGCTGGTCGATTGCCTGCCGCACGGCGTGGCGGTTATTGTTAAGAGCAATATCCCGGTAGAGGCAGGAATCGGTTCTTCCGCAGCGATCGGCGTTGCAACGCTCACAGCGATTAACCATCTGTATGAACTCAATCTAAGCGCACTCGACATCGCTCGAATTGGGGGGATTGTCGAGAACCGTATCGTCGGCGTGCCGTGTGAAACCGTAGATGCAATCACGGTTGCCGCCGGACAGAAGGACACCCCACTTTCCATCCGCAGTCAACCGGATCAGGTACTTGAAACTGTGCCCTTTCCCCCAAATACAAGATTAATCGGCATCCACAGCAGAGCGCAACGGACCCCAACGAGTTCAGCCTATGTTGATGCGCGTACCGCGGCGTTTATGGGATTGACAATTCTGCAGAATACCCTCGATCTGGAGGAACTACGCGATAACTATCTATGTGGGTTGTCCACTAAGGACTTCCGTCAAAAGTGTTGGAAGGTCTTGCCGGCACGGATGAAGGGCGCAGATTTCCTTGACCGATACGGCGAGACGGTTGATTCCCTCGCAGCAGTTGAGCCTCAAAAGGTGTACGGTGTACGCAGCCGCGTCGAACATTCGATTTATGAACATGCCCGGGTAGAACGTTTTATTGAACATTTCAAAGCGGCGAACACCGATCCGCAGGGCATTCATCACCATCTCACGGAGGCGGGCAAACTGATGTACGCATCGGATTGGAGCAATCGTTTCCGGGCGGGGCTAGGCTTACCCGAAATTGAGCAGATTGTTCGGTCTATTCGGAGGGTCGGAGTCCACGGCGGGCTCTACGGCGCGAAAATTACGAGCGGCGGCAGCACGGTCGCAGTCCTCTGCTACGGCGATGTCTCTAACGCCATGATCCAGATCCTTTCTGCCTATAAATTGGCGTGGGGGCTTGATGCAGAAGTGTTCGCCGGTTCATCGCCGGGCGCGTTTGAATTTGGACATGTGGTCATGCGACTCAGCAAGGAGTAGGGGCGGTGAAAACGTTTACCGCAGAGAACGCTGAGGAAAACAGGAGAACGAGAAGGCATGAATTGCTATGCCATGTTGCTCGGCTAGGGCAGATTATGAAAGTGGGTAGGTGAGAGAGTGAGAAAGGGAGCCAAGACATAGTTTTGTGTCGAGACATGAATCTCGACCTACAGGTTGAGCGTAGCAAAATCCCGATCTATCGGGGCTGAACCCAATGAACCAACATAATGACAACTCTACTCTTGTTCAGTGATATTACTGTTGACGCGCCTGTTACGGAAGGGGTGAAGTATGCAGGTTCAAAACTGAAACTTCTGCCTCATATATTACAACTGGCAAAGCGGACCGATGCCAAGACCGTCCTAGATGGTTTCTCAGGAACGACGCGGGTGTCCCAAGCGTTTGCAAAGACCGGTTATCAAGTCCTCTGCAACGACATCGCTGCATGGTCTGAGGTGTTCGGGATATGCTATCTGCTCAATCGCAAGCGCAAAACGGATTACATTGAACTCATTGAACACCTCAACACACTGTTACCTAGGGATGGATGGTTCACAGCGCACTATGGAGGGAACTCAGCGGCGGCACAAGCGGACGGGCTCAAGAAACCGTGGCAGATACATAACACGCGGAAATTGGACGCAATACGGGAGGAGATAGATCGGCTCACCTTGACGAGAGTTGAAAGGGCGGTCGCGCTCACAAGCCTGATCCTCGCGCTTGATCGAGTGGATAGTACGCTTGGTCATTTTGCTTCATACCTCAAAGAGTGGGCACCCCGATCGTTTAATGAGTTGACTCTTGAAATGCCAAATCTCTTTTGCACCGATGCACAGCATGAAGTGTCGCGTCAGGACATCTTTGAACTGGTAAACGATAGTATCGTTGATCTGGCATATTACGATCCGCCTTACGGGTCTAGTAATGAGAAGATGCCACCGTCCAGAGTCAGATACGCCTCATATTACCATCTCTGGTCAACGGTATGCCTTAACGATGAGCCGGAGTTGTTTGGTAAAGCACTGCGACGAAAGGATACTTCAGACACTTTGGCTTCGTCTGTGTTTGAGGAATTCCGAAGGAACGATCGCACGGGACGGTTCATCGCGGTTGAGGCGATTGAGCGGTTGATCCGGAACACCCGCGCTCGGTGGATTATCCTCTCTTACAGCTCAGGGGGACGCGCAACCGCCGGCGAACTCAATGAAATCCTTCAGGATAACGGTTCTCTAATTGAAGCGATTGAGATAGACTATAAGCGGAACGTGATGGCGGAGATGAGATTGACCTACGATTGGGTGCGTGATGCCGACGTGCCGAACCGAGAATTTTTGTTTCTCATCGAAACAAACACCAATAATTATAGTGAATTCTAACAATAAGTGAACATTACAAGTAGATTGTTTTTTGTACCACGATCTGTTAGATTGTGATCCCAAGCCGCAAACTAACAGTTCGCGCTACAGTGTCTCATTAATTCTAAAATCTACTATAGTTTATATGTTCATTAGTACATTAGTTCATTTTTTACGTTTCACAGCCTGTCCCGCCTGCCTGCTCTCGGCTTGTCGGAGTCCCGATGTATCGGGGATTTATCGGGACATCACGTTTCACGTTCTCAGCATTTTGCACTTACTTCTGACATAAATCAAGGAGGTATATGAATGTCCCAACAACCTATGCGTGGTATGTTCCCAGTCCTGATTACACCCTTTGATGAACAGGATCGTATTGATGAAGACAGCTTGAGAAGTGTCGTCGAGTACAACATCAACGCCGGTGTCCACGGTGTGGTGATAGCGTTTGCTACAGAGATTATGAAACTTACTGAAGCCGAACGATTGCAGATTGCCAAAGTGGTGGTGGATCAGACACGCGGTAGGGTGCCCGTCGTTGTGAACACCGGCGCGGTCTCAACCGTTGCAACCGTGCAATATAGCCAGCAGACCGAGGACCTCGGCGTAACGGCTGTGATGTGCACCCCTCCTGCAGCGGATGTGCCGGTGGACGAGAAAAAGGCGCATTTCAAGGCGTTATCCGATGCTGTCAGCGTCCCGATCTTCGTTCAGGAGGCGGGTACGTCGCTCGGTGGAGCACTGTTACGAGAGATTGCTGAAGAAACCGAGCGAGTCCGCTACGCCAAAGTCGAGAACGCACCGCCAGCACAGAAGGTCTACGAGGCAGTTCAGCATGGCGGCGATCTAGTCACAGTCTTCGGCGGTGCGAGCGGAACGTACCTAATCGAAGAACTACGTCGTGGCTCACAAGGCACGATGCCGTGGCCCAGCCATCCACACGCCTTCGTTCAGGTCTGGGACCTCTGGCAGGCTGGCGACGAAACCGCAGCCCGCGAGGTCTGGGAACGGGAGATTAACCCAATTCTCCGGGTGGGCGGGCTTGTCCACAAAGAGGTTCTCTACCGGAAGGGTATTATCAAATCTCCACGTTGGCGTTCTCCGGGACCTGCTCCACTCGACGACATGGGTCAGCGGGAATTGGATGAGGTCTGCGATCGGTTAGGGATTGGCTGATACACTTTGGCGCAAACTTTTTCCGTGAGAAATCGTCATAACATCATTGAACATTGACATCTGGGAAAAGTTAAAATATAATAATAAGTAAGTCGGGAATTGGAATTCCCTCCTACTGCACAAACATCCGGTAAGGGGTGTAGCTCCAAATCGTGATAAGAAACCGAAATAGGGGATTTTAGGATGGATATGCTTGATGTTCGTGGTTTGCCCGATGATCAGATCGAATTTGTACAGCAACTGATCGAATTTATGCGTCAGAAGCATCAAAAACCGTTCGCGCAGCCTCAAGACGAAACGGAAACTATTCATTTACGCAGTTGGTCGCTGGGCGTGAAGGGAGAAATGTCACGAGAGGAGATCTATGACTACCTCTGGAATCTCTGTGAGATAAAAAAGCGATGTCAGTAAAAATTACAGAAGCAGACCTGAAAGCTGCCCTGCCCGACCTCACCACCACGATGCGTTTTTCGGGACTCCACAAACCCGTTGAGGTGTATCGGGACAGGTGGGGCATCCCTCATATTAAGGCGGAGAACGAAAACGACCTATTTTTTGCACAAGGTTTTGTTACCGCACAGGACCGGCTGTGGCACATGGATGCGGATCGGCATCGCGCGCTCGGCAGATGGGCGGAGTTCGCAGGACCGAACGGCGTGACTCAAGATCGGTTGTTACGAGCGGCGGGCATGGGTCGCACCGCGAAACTCGACTATGAAATCGCCAGTCCTGAAGCCAAGACTATGGTTGATGCCTACACGGCTGGTGTGAACGCCTACCTTGATACAGTTCAAACTCTGCCTATTGAGTACACGATCCTTGACCAAACCCCCGAACGGTGGGAGAATTGGCACTGTCTCGCTGTCTACAAGATACGCAATACCCTCTTGGGAACATTTGAACCGAAACTCTACCGGATGCGCTTGGCAAAGGGGCTTGGTCCCGAAAGACTCGCTGAACTGATGAAGGGGTATCCGAATGGGCACCTGCTCACGGTGCCGCCGGGCGAGGTTTACGAGGGGGCTCCGCTTGAAGGGCTTGATGAATTGAGCGAGGCTGCTGGCGCGGCGAACTGGCTTGATGAGGTGGATGCGGGGTCAAATGGCTGGTCAATCTCTGGTGAACTTACCGAATCGGGCTTGCCGTTAGTGGGCGGTGACTCGCATCGCGCGCTTGATACGCCGAGTGTTTACTACCAGGTCCACCTCTCGTGCCCCGAATTCACGGTGATCGGGCACGCTGTGCCGGGGATGCCGGGTGCACTCCACTTCTGTCACAACGAATATGTGGCGTGGGGGATGACGCATGGTGGAGCGGATACGCAGGATCTTTTTATCGAACGCTTCCGTGAGGGACCGGAGAGTCGTGAATATCTGTTCAAGGGTGAATGGCGACCCGCCGAAGTGCTGAACGAAACAATCGAAGTGCGGGATGCTGACGCAGTACCGTTGGAGGTAACAATTACCCACCACGGTCCCGTTGTCGCTGGGAATCCTGTATCGGGAGCAGGTATAACAATCAGTGATCCGGGACTCATTGACGGTTCCGAGTGGGTTGATGCGGCACGCGATGCGATGCGATCGAAGTCCGTAGATGAGTTGCACCAAGCGTTTCGCAACTGGACAGATCGTGTGAATAATTACGCGGTCGCTGATGTGCACGGGAATTTCGGTTATCTGCACGAAGGCAAAATCCCGATTCGGCCCGAATCGAACGGCTGGCGCGCGGTGCCGGGCTGGACGGGTGAATATGAATGGAACGGCTATATCCCCCACGACGAACTGCCAAAAGCCATCAATCCCGACACCGGGTACGCAGTCACCTGCAATCAGCGGGTCGCCGGGCATGACTACCCCTACTATGTGGGGTTGTCTTTCACACCGGAGTATCGCGCCCGACGCGTTCAGACACAAATCCTTTCACTCGAACCGGGAACGGCGACCGTTGACGATATGGCGCGTATTCACGCGGAGCGGATTTCAAATCCGGCGCGTATTTTCACAGAAGCGTTGATCCGAACTACGCCGCTTGATGAGAATTCAGCGGAAGCGTTGGAATTGCTACGAACATGGAACTATAGCATGGATCGTGATCAAGCCCAACCGTTGATTTACGCTAAGACCAAGACGTATGTTATCCAATTCCTGCTCGATCAACTGATGGGAGATATGGCAGCGGAGGTATTTTCCGGTGCTGCGGGGGGCGATGCCCATGTCCGTCAGATTGTCGTGAGGATGAACCAAGAACTTGATGGGAGTGACAGCTCTTTGCTGCCGCACGGTCACGATTGGTCGGAGATGTTGGCTTCCGCACTCCGGTCTGCGGTTGCAGATCTCAAAGCGCAGCTTGGTGATGATATGTCGAAGTGGAGGTGGGGGCAACTGCATCGAACGCAGCCGCAACATCCACTTTCGCCGGTGTTTCCGGAGTTCGCTGAACTACTGGATCCACCATCAGTTTCAACGCACGGCGATGGCGACACGCCGCTCGCTGGGAGTTACGCTTTCCACAATGAATTTATCACCACAGGTATGTCCGTCAACCGTTACATCCACGACCCGTCAGACTGGACCAATTCACGATGGATTGTGCCGTTGGGGGCATCGGGTCACCCCGGCAGCCCACACTACGCAGATCAGGCGGAGATGTGGTCGAATGTAGAGTATATCCCACAACTTTGGGATTGGAACCAGATTTCGGCTGAAGCGGAATCGCAGCAACGTATTGAACCAGCAGAGTCAGGGTAGATTCTCAATGACTGTGAAACGATCGATTTTCCCTGTTCTTTCCCCACCAACACTAAAAAGAAAGGAAGGATGGAACAGATGGGAGGAAGTAAACGCCTGTCGCGCCTGAACTTCCACCCCGTCTGTACAAACAGTTATGAATAGCCGAGACAACATACTTTCTAAATACATTGATGCCAAACAGAATCGACGCAGGAAAGCTAAGTATCGCGAAAAGCGGTTGAACATGGGCTTGCCGGCTGCTGTTCCATTGAAGCCCGTTTCGCTCAATCAAGAGGAGAAGAAGGCGATTGCTTCCACGGAAGTAATCGGTACGGCGAAGCGCAAGAAATTCTTTGTCACCCGTCACTTTGGTTGGCCCGTCTCGCTCGGTATTCATCTCTTTGCGGCGATTCTACTGACCCTCTACGCCGTTCAAGAGTATATTCCCGAAGCGGAGCCTGTCTTTCTGGATTTCGTGGAGCTTCCTCCTAAAGCTCGGGATATACGAACGCTAACTCCTATAAAACCCATGAAACCTGCCGACAGAGTGATAATTCAGGCACCACGTACACCACGTTCAACGCCGACTGCTGTAGAAATCCCGAAGGAGGAGGCCCAATTGCACACACTGGGTGGAGATCTGACACCTGTGCAGGACGCGCCAAGCGTTGGTAGCATTAACATACCAAAAGGACCCGCCGTTCAGGTGCCGCAGAAGAGCGTGCAAATCGTCGACAACGCGCCGAAGGTCAATATTAACCGTACCACCTCGATTGCCCCGGAAGATACTGACCTGAGTGAGGTTCCGGATCCAGATCTCGGTGACCGCACCATTGATGCAGGGGTAGAGGTCGAAGTCGATCAGAGACCGCGAACCCTCAGCACACCCGATCCAAAGTACCCTGCAACCGCGCGTCGCGCTGAGAGGGAAGGTCTTGTTGAACTGGAGTTTATTGTCGGCGTGGACGGAAGGGCATCGGACATTACAGTGATAAAGGAAGAACCGAAAGGGTTCGGCTTCGGTGACGCGGCGATTGAAGCGGTGAAAAGATGGCGTTTTGTTCCAGCCAAGAAAGGCGGGGAAAGCGTTCCCATGCGGGTAAAAATTCCGATTCGGTTTACCTTGGATGATAAATAGGCGACAGTAGCAATACGGGGAGCGTTGCTCATCTCTGTGTCGAGGTTCTCTTTCAATAGGTTGCCCTACCGCCGCTTACATCGTAACACTGTCCAGTCACAAAGCTGGCATCGTCCGACGCTAGGAAATGTACTACCGCTGCGACCTCCTCCGGCTTTCCGACCCGTCCCAGCGGAATTTTGCTGACCATATAATCGATAGTGGGCTGCGACACCTGTTCCAGAATTGGGGTTTGGATAACCGCCGGTGAGACGCAGTTGACGTTTATGCTATATTCGGTGACCTCTTTTGCCAAAGCCTTCGTCAGACAGATGACGCCCGCTTTCGATGCCGAGTACGGGATGAGCGTTGGATTGCCCTCCTTGCCCGCAATTGAAGCGACACTGACAATCTTGCCGTACTGCCGCTCGATCATGTGATCAATCACCGCTTTGCAGCAGAGGAACACACCCTTCAGATTTACATCTATGACCGCATCCCAATCCGATTCATCGAGATCTGGCAACGTCGCAGTTTTTCCTGCAATGCCGGCGTTGTTCACCAGAATATCGATCTGGTTAAAAGCCTCCAACGTTTGCTGCGCCATGCGTTGCGTCTGATCCAACTTTGAGACATCTACCTCAACCACGAGGGATTTGCCTCCCAACGCCTCAATCTCTTTTGCTACTGCGTCACCGACTTCACGGTTCAGTTCAGCGACGACGACCGTTGCGCCGGCATCCGCCAGTCGCAGCGCAATCGCTCGCCCAATCCCCTGCCCCGCGCCTGTTACAATTGCAACCTTATCGGTTAAATCCATATAAATCTCTCCTTGCTATTGAGTTCAAGAGTTCACTGGTTCATTAGTTCATTGCGATACACATTGTGCTCCGCTGAATCAATTTACGCATCACGTATCACGTATTATTCTGCTTATCGAAAAAACCTTTAGGTCTAAAACCCCAACATTTATGTTTAGGATACAGACAGCTTTAGCGGTTTTTCTTGAGACTCTGTGCAAAATATGGTATAGTTGTCTTGTCTTTCGTGGGAGAATGCTACCCCTATCGCACGATAGGGTCTCCCACACTCCCGTAGCATAGGCATGAAAGATAGAAAGACAGTCCCTCATGAAAACCTACAAGTTCAAGTTGTATAGTAATCACGGTAATCGTGAGTTGCACAAGACGATAGACGGTCATGCTGATGTGTGGAATCATTGCGTTGCGCTTCAGCGTCGGTACTACGCAATCTATAGCAAATATATCAGCAAGTTTAGACTGATAAATCACATCTCTAAGCTGAAACGATTGCCTCGGTTTACCCATTGGAATCAGTTGCCCAGCCAAGCGATTCAAGACGTGGCATCACGAATCGACAAAGGCTACCGGGCAATGTTTGAAGCGAGGGCGCAAGGCAAAGCATGGGGTCGTCCTCGCTTCAAGCCCCGTCGTAAATACAAATCATTCACATTGCTTCAAGCCGGTTGGCAGCTGTTACCGGGCAACCGTATCAAAATAGGTAAACGTATCTATCAGTATTTCAAATCCCGTGACGTGCGTGGCACCCCCAAGCGTTGCACTATCAAACGGGACGCTATCGGTGATGTCTATATCTGTATCTTAACTGACTATGTAGAACCCAATCACAATCGACTCACGACGGGTAAAATCGCGGGGTTTGATTTCGGTCTGAAACGGTATCTTACCGGTCATAACGGACACGATATAGAATCGCCCCAGTTTTTTAAGCGCAGTATCAATGCTATCAAACGTGCAAACCGAGCGCATTCACGGAAAAAGAAACAATCAAAGAACCGTGAACGGGCAAGGCTTGACTTGGCACGAAAACACCGCAAGATTGAACGCCAACGGGAGGATTTCCATTGGAAGTTGGCACACCAACTGACAGATGCATACGACGAGATACGGCTTGAGGACTTAAACCTTAAGGGTATGAAAGCCCTCTGGGGGCGTAAGGTCAGTGATCTGGGGTTTGCCGATTTTGTCAAAAAGTTGGTGTATATCGCTAAGAAAAAAGGTGTCAAAATCACCTTCATTGATAAGTGGTATCCTTCGAGTAAAACTTGTTCGGTCTGCGGTGCTGTCAATGAAGCGTTGAATCTGCGTGATAGAACTTGGCAGTGTAATGATTGTGGCACGGTGCATGACCGAGACCGCAACGCTGCAATTAATATCTACCGGGTTGGGGCGTCAACCCATGAAGGAGAGGACGTAAGCCCCGATTCATCGGGCAATCCTTGTTGATAGCACAATTCGACTCCTATTGGCAAGGGGCGCGCTCCGATTCTCGGAGTCCCGATAAATCGGGATAAGAATCCCAAGCCTTTAGGTTTGGGAGTACGTCAATGCACCCAACCGGCGAAATATTGCGGTGCCCACCTGCGGGATAGATAAAAGGTCTTGGCAGAATAGCGACCGTGCGGTGGGAGCACTTCGCCGTCGATCCACGCCTCCGCTCCGGTCAAAGTCGGAAACTCAATCAGCCATGCCCGATGCCACGCATCTTGCGCCCCCATCAGTTTGAACGCTTCTAAGCGCATCAGTCCGTGTTCACGGGCGACTGACTGCATCAGTTCAATATGCTCGGTATCACCCCGCTCCTCCGGCGTTGCTTCGCTCGCCTCTGGTCTCCAGCGTCCGAAAAGCAGGGCAACCACGCTGCCCCTATCCACATCAAGTACCGGAACATTATGCGGATCCCTCCCGTCCGGCACCACCGGTTCGGGGGGACGGGTTACCCACTCTGAAAAATGGTCCCGTCCCCAGTGCCGCGCGGTGTAGTATTCATAGTAGCCGTAGCGTCCGTACGGCGGTGCCATTTCGGCATCGATCCACGCCTCTGCACCTGCTAGCGTGGGAAACTCAATAACCCAGAAACGTTCCCACGAACCCTGCGGTGTCATCAGCTTAAATCCTTCCAGCCGCATCAGTCCGTGTTCACGGGCGACCGATAGCATCAGATCAACATGCTCTTGCTGATAGGCATTTTGCTGCGCCGGTGTCAGATCGTGCCACGTAGGCAGCCGACCGCCCTTGTAGAGTATGATAACACTATCTTTGCTGACTTCTGGTGTCGTTGTCATGGGGGTGTCCTCCTTTTCAATACGGACAAGAAATTCACCGGGCGGTGAGCCATTCAACGAGGAGGTCAACCTGTCGCAACCCTCTATCCTCCAACGCCTGCGGTTCGATAGCCTCATGCGTGATGCCTGCCACAGTGATAATCCCCGTCATTGTGGGATGCGGTGCTGCGACGCGGATGGTCTTGCTCTGTGAAGCAATCTCAGTTTTTTGCAAAAACCCAAGGACAGGTAGCACTTTTGCCATCGGGATGCGGACGATCCGAATGTTGGTATTTTTCCCAAAAACCCGCCATGCTGCCTCTCGCGTTACGGGCCCCTTATCAAGTCCCTGCCTCGTCCCCACTAAGGCGAAGTCAACTCCCGTTCTTTCTTTAATCAGTTGTGAGAGTCCCTGCTCGATCTGTGTTGCTTCGAGAGGTTCATTGAGATCGGTAATTGGCGCATCGGTTTCATCGGCGGTGGGTGGTCGGAGGTTGAGGTAGCGCATCGGTTCATCTTTGGGTTTAACCCAAGCAAAGCGGCCCCGTTGGAGACGACGCTCTGTCTGCGTGAGGTCTATGTACTGTCCGACAATCCCCACCGATTCGATGAGATGGATTTCGACATAGCCGTTGGCTGCCATCGGTCCAGGATAATTCACCGATCCGGTGTTGACACAAACAGCAGCTCCGTCCTCAAAGCCCTCCGGCACCCATGCCTCAAATCTGTGGGTTGTGGCGGAGAGTACCAGATCCGCTTTGTCGAGTAGGAGTTGGCGTTGTTCTGGAGAAAGTATCATGTCCCATGCCCCTGTCCGCGAATGCGCTGCCACGATGATCAGGTCCTTATCCTCTTTCTTGATACCTTTGAGGGTTTCCATCATCCACGTTCGGCTGCTTTCCGGGAACGCTACCGCTGCGTCCATCGGCTGGTCGGAGAAGTGCATCTGAATTAGGTGAACGGTATAATCATTAACTGAACTTTGGGCATCGACTGAAATTTGGGCGTAGTATTCCGACCTGTTTGGACGGATAACGTTTGCGTGGGCTTCCAACGCTACCAGATCGAGGATCGGTGCCCCCTCTCCGTAGTCCGACTGTCTGTGGGTCGGGCTGTAGTATTCGTTCTCGCCGTCCGCAACATTGGGGTAGAAATGCTCACGCCACCACGGATCGGATTGTAGCCAAGGGATAAAGGTGTTTTCCCAGCGATGTTTGACGTGATCGCCTAAGCCTATCATAAAAGCGGGATTTCCCCCCTTAATCCATTCGGTCATTCGGGCAAATTCCACGCTACTGAGGGGTGAGTCCCCCTTGTTATCGCTCATGATGGCGAAGTGCAGATCTGCCAGCCGGTCAAGATCTCCGATGGATTCGATACCCGGCAACCCTTCTTCAGCGATGCCCTGCGGATGAGTAAGCTCGGCGTGTGTTTTCTGTAAAGTCACCCCTGAGATCAGCAGAATCAGTACAAGCAATTGTCTCAGTTTTTGTGTCATTGGTGCTTTATCCTCATTGTTCCAGTTTTCGCCGTCCTTCAACCGCAGAGGCACAGAGGACGCAGAGCAGAAATCATTAACAGATTCTATACACATTGCGCTCCGCTTATGTTGGTTCAAATACATTAGCGTATTTTTTACGTTTCACGCATCACGTTTCACATTCTTGAAGTGTGTTTTCTTTTCATATGAACCAATTACGCTTCCCAGATGGGCCAATCGGTTTCTTGAAGCCGATGCCAGAGGTTATCAAACCGCTCGCTGCCGTCGTCCTCCCATTCGTCTAACCTGACGCCGGGCGCGAAGGATTCGTCTACCCCCTGTTTCATCAGTCGTTCCGCTTGCTGTAGGCTTTGGTAGTAGTGTTTCAAGCCGCCGGGGAGCGTAACGACGGAGATGTGTCGAAGCCACTCCGGCGCAGACGTTTGAGAGTAACGGCTGACAGCGTCTTCATCCAATTCTACGCCCAGCCCCAGTCCCTCTGGAACTTTCATGAACCCCCGCTGAACCGTGTGTCCATCCACAATCAGGTCATTTTCATAGGTGTGGCTTGCCGTAACGCCCGGCAGGGTCGCTGTCGGCATCACCGCTCCCAGATGGCAGGCAAACGCTGCGGTGATGCCGGTGCCGACGTACTGTAACAGGATTGGCGTGTTCGCTGCGGCAAACGCCCAACCGGATGCCAACGCGCTTTTGATCGATTCGTGGCTACATAGCGCGCCATCGAAATCGCCGGCGCGAAGCCCAATCCACGGTCCCGAAGGTTGACGCGACGCGCCCTCTCGGATAACACCGACACCGTGTAGGTAGAACGGGATACGAATCTCCTGATGCAGCCGCCGCCACCCTTCGACATCGTACGCGAAGATCGGCTCTTCCACACCTTTGACTATCGGAATCTTCTCCAGCTCTCGCAGGATGGGCAGCGCTTTCTCTACGTTGGTCAATGCACCGTTAAAGTCGAACTCCACGCGAAAGTCCGGCGGTGCGACCTCTTGCATCGCCTGTGATTGCTCGACGATGTCAAAGAACGCTCTGGCTTTGCATTTAAGTCCGCGATACCCGCGTTCAGCAGCCACCTGAACTTCGGCGGCACTATCTTCAGGCGACATAGAGGGCATCCACCACCCCATCGACACCCATTGACGTACCTGCTGTCCCATCAGCTTCCATGCGGGCAGATCCAAATGTTTGCCCATCAGGTCGTAGCACGCCATGTCGAGGTTGAATCGCCCCTCTCCCATGAGGTGATCGAACGGGTTCGTGCCGATATATGCGTCGAGAAGTTCCTCCTCAAAGGGGGGACCGGGATTCTCTCCAAGCCCGATTAAGCCGGTATCTGTATGAAATTTATAGACCGTCGTCTGCTCGTCCAGCCCGAAATGATGGAACTGCTTGCGAATCCGTTCTTCGTAGGGAACCCGCAGGGCGATTGATTCAATCTCGGTGATTTTCATGGGAGGTGTCCTTTCGTTGTGAGTTGTGAACCCGCTCATGATAGCATAGGTTTGACTCTTGGACAATGGGAATAATGCGTGATGCGTGAAACGTGAAGCACGAAAAATGAACCACTGAACTAATGAACTAATGCACCGATAGGGTGTTAGCACGGCAAAAGGTGTGCTCTTTAGCCTATGGAAATCGATCTATCAGGAGTTGCGTAATGGGGTTGGGACGGCTGTAGTAGTGCTGGGTGGTTTCATCCTTGCCCTCCCACAGACGGCGTGGGAAAATTGTGTGATTGCTGAGGTATCGGTCTGTTGTTCTGCCACAGTAGATGTGGATGGTGCGCCGCTCGGAGGTGGTGCGTCGGACATTGCCGGCATGGAAAGTTGACGCGTTGAAAAGGATCGCTGTACCAGCGCGACCGACGAGATGCTGCGCCGTGCTGAGGTCATAAGCCTCAAGCGGGAGCCACTCGGTGGACTGTGCTGTGCCGGGCAGAACACTGAAGGTGTGCGTTGTGTCATCTACATCTGTCAGGTAATAGACGACGGATAGATAGCGCGTATAATACGGAGGAGCTGCTCCCCTACTATCATTACGACTCGCGTCGCGGTGCCAGCGGCATTCGGTGTCGCCGTCAGGGTTCGGTGCGCGGAGCATCACGGAGTGTTCCTCCGCGCAGAGATCTTTTCCCATGATTGCGCTCATCAACGGCAGCAACGTCGCTGGACGCATGGTTACGTCCATCTCCGGGCAGGCGAGTAGGGCGTGGACATTCTGCGTCCGCCCCGACTGTCCACGGCTTATCCACATCACCGGATTCTCGATGAGATCCCGATCGATTGCTGCGTTGATGGAGTGAACCTCTTCAGCGGATAGCGCATCAGGGACGACGAGGTAACCGTTCTTCTTGAAAAATTCTAACTGTTCTTTCATCTGACCTTTCCTCGCAATGGTTTGGGCGGTACTTACTAATTGCGTTGAGAATTATAGTAATGATCGGGTGGATAGTCAAGCACAAAGGCGGAAATTTAGATTATCGTTTTTTGGGTGGATGTGCTATAATTATCCAAGCTTGCTGGTAGCAGGTATATTGTTTTGAATTCCGATCGCAGCATCGGAATAGGTATATGGAATACGCGAAGCGTGAAATGAACCAATGAACGAATGGATTAATGAACTAATATGGCTAAATATTTCGCATCTGCTATAGATAAATCGACGGTTGAACCTTATGAGATCTCACAAACGCTGCGCGGGCAGCTTCACTACTTCACCGAGGGGGCGAGTGCCCGTCAATGGGAACATAGCGGTGATCCGAATGCGTTTTTCTTCCCGCTTGAGCTTACCACTGAACTGTACGACGAAGGGGTGTTCTACGTGACCTCTCCATTAGACGATCAGAACCAAGCCGAAATTGAAATCACGGAGGAGCAGGAAGATTTTTTGGATTGGCTAATCTCGAATCAGATTGAGAAGGTCAAGGTTTCAGAGGCGTAGATCAAAGGAGTTTTAGATGGCTGTTACGAAAAACAGAGTTAATCAGATGCAAATAACTCCCACCGGCGGTGCGCTTGGGGCGGAAATTCAAGGAATAGACCTAGCGCACCCGCTGCCCGAAGACACAATTCAGCGTCTGCATCAAGCGTTGTTGGCGCACTGTGTCCTCCTCTTTTGCCGACAACAGATTAGTGATGAGGATCAGGTCCGTTTCACCAACTACTTCGGTCAGGCGGTCGAGCATGTCCGCAAGCAGCTGCCGCGTCCTGTCAAAGAGATTTTTTTCGTTTCCAATGTCGAGAAGGACGGTCAACCGATTGGCGCGCTCGGCAACGACGTGATCCCCTTCCACTCTGATCTGTCATACCTACGCCGTCCGGGAACGCTCTCTATCATCTACGCTGTCGAACTTCCGTCCACCGGCGGTGCCACGCGGTGGTGCAACTGCTACGCTGCCTACGAGGGACTCGATCCCGACCTCAAAGCGCGGCTCAAGGGATTGCGTGCCGTCCATCGCCATCATGTCGAGAGCCAGAATCCGCCGGAGTTGATAGACCATCCCGTTGTCTGCACCCACCCTGACACCGGGCGTAAGGCGTTATACGTCGGTCCCCACCTGACGCGGCACATCGTAGGCTTTAGCGAATCGGAAAGCCGTGAGCTGCTTGGCACGCTTTTCGACCATCTGTCGCAGGATCGTTTTGTCTGGACGCACGATTGGGAGGTCGGTGATCTGGTTATCTGGGATAACCGATGTACCATGCACCGCCGAGAGGGGTTCCCATCGACTGAGCGACGGATCATGAAGCGGACGCAGATTTTCAACGATGCGATACCGTATGAGTGAAACGTGATGCGTTAAATTGCTAGGTTCTGTTGACATTTCATCGCAACCAGACCATCAAGAGGGAGCACAAATACATATAGGACTTACGCAGTTGATATAAATATCGCCGCTGCCTTGGTGGGGCAGAGCCTGCTCTTGAAGAAATTGAGGTTTTCCAGTCTGTAATAGTGGGTACAGGTTGCCTAACCTGTACGGGGTGTGTGATGTTTGCCAGCGAAGTGCGTAACTCCTAACATAATCCTTCGTAGGGGGTGGGTCTCCCACCCCTTTGTACGCCCGGCAGAGACCAGCTCGGACTTTTGTACCACGATCTGTTAGATTGTGATCCCAACCTGCAAACTAATCCCGACACGTCGGGACGCTACTTATGGCAGATTGCCTGATGATTATAGCGTTTGCCAAATGAGCAGCTTCAAAATGTCAACACGCCCTACGCACATTTCGGCCCGCAAATTAAGGTGGTCGTGGTATCGCGAACAAAGACAAGGAGGGGACAATGAAAAACGATCGATTTCTGCTCTCTGCTCTGGTTGACTTTCCTGATGATTGCAATCGTTTGGTCTTTACGCCCGATCTGGTGGAGAACTTGATAGATCGCCTCCACTGGATGGGGGTACGTCGGGTTTACTGGAACTACTACCAGAAAGGGATGTGGGAAAAGTTCGCCGATAATTCGGAAGCGACTCGCCAGACCCTTGCGAATTTGGGCGAGCCTTTAGCTCTGGGCTGTCGCCTAGCGCATGAACGAGAGATGGAATTCTACGCTACCATCAAACCGTACGAGACCGGTGCAAGTCATGCCAATCCCAAGGATAGTCCAGAGATGATGGCTGTACCCGGCCTGCCGTGCATTGGTGGGGTTTGCAAGGTTGATCCGTGGGTCATGGCGCGTCCGGAGATGCGGGTACGAGCGCGTAGCGCGGACATACCGATAGGTCTGGAGAAAATCCCGATTGAGCGCGTCCAACTCCGCCAGAAAGACATGGCCCCGGTCCGTATCACACCAGAAAATATCGAGATTTGGACCAGTGCCGACAACAACGCCTACCAGAAGCAGAACCTGACCTTTGCGTTGACCGAATCTATTGAAACCTGTCCGCGAGATGTCTTTGAACTCGACGGCGATCGGGTCACGTCGAAGGGGGAGTCGGTGCGAGCCATCAACTTGAGTGGACTGAATCTGCTTGATCCGTTTATTGCAATCACCACCAATTTTGAGGATAGAGATGGCAGCTTTCGCAACACCGCGATAGAGATGGTGCGGGCATTTGGTCCTGGTGACCAACCGATGCCGGTTGTTGTTGCCAGTCACAAGGCGGTTTGGAGACCTCTGCGGGACTTCCGCACCGGTGACCTTGAGTACGATGCAGGACTCGGTGATGCCCTCGTCTGCCTTGATGTCACCAACCAACCAGATGCGTCTGCGGGAGAATCCAACGATGGGGTCATTGCCATTGCAGGGGGGCGAAATGAGTATTTTTCCGGCTCCCTTTGTGAGGCATATCCAGAGGTGCAAGCCTACTGGCTGAGTTGGGTCGGGGCGTGTATCGCGGCGGGTGTTGACGGATTAGACGTTCGCATCTCCTGTCATAGCAGTTGGACAAACACGCCGGAGATCTACGGTTTCAATGAACCTGTGGCGGCAGAATACCAGCGGCGATACGGCGTCAATCCAGATGTGGAACCGTACGACCCGGCGTTGCTTGGGGCACTGCGCGGCGAATTCTTCGATCAGTTTCTGCGAGCGACAAAGCGGCGTTTGTCGGCGGCTGGCAAACGGATGCAGGTTCATGCGGAGATGGAGTCGTTTCGGTCCGATGCCTGTCAAGGACGCTGGCGCACCCGTCCGGGCAACATCACGTTTAACTGGCGGAGTTGGCTGCACACCGGGCTAGCGGACGAAGCCACGCTGTTTGGGCGCGGCTGGATGCCTGAGCAAATGCTCAACGACGCACTCACGTTGGAAATGTTGCGGGAAGCTGCTGATACCAATGTGCCTGTCCATTTAAGCAAGGCGGTCGGACATAGCCGCGATGGAGGAGTGCACGCCGATTTGCTAGAGTATATCTACCGTTTCGGTGGACTCGCTGGATACACGCTCTATGAGACCGCAGCGATGTATGATGGGCAGCATCTTGGCTCTGACGGTCAGCTGCAATTCCACGCAGGGCTGTGTGAGGGGATACGCGACCGTGCTACAAGTTTGGGACTGATTGATTAAGAAAGCCCTAGCCGTTCAAAGGGGATTGATTGTACTGCCCTGAATAGCTACAAGAAATTAGTAGGACTTACGCATTTCAGTAGGGAACAACGATCGTTGTTCCCTACTGACTCCTGGTGGAGTCTCTGCTGTAGTTGCCCGATTCATCGGGCGTCCGTTCTGAGACTAGGGTTGGGAACGGTGTCCAGCGGCGATAAATCGCCGAACTACAAGGCATTGAGTGTTCAGCTGCCTAAGTCCTAATTGACATAGATGGAGTGTAAATGATGACCGACCAATCAAGGGGCTATCGTGCGGCGATTATCGGGTGCGGGAGTATCGCGAATAGCCACGCTTCCGGCTATAATCGGGTAGAGGCGACCACGCTAGTGGCGTGCGCTGACACAGTGGAAGCCAAGGCACAGAATTTCGCCCAACGGAATAGTATCCCGAACCACTACGCCGATTATCGACAGATGCTTGATGTTGAAAAGCCTGACATTGTGAGCGTGTGCACGTGGCATCCCCTTCATGCGGAGATAACAATCGCCGCTGCTGCGCGTCAGCCCAAGGCGATCCTTTGTGAGAAACCGATGGCGACCAACTTGGGTGAAGCTGAAGCGATGATGATTGCTTGTCAGCGCAATCAGGTCAAGCTAGCGATCGGCTTTCAGCGTCGATTTCTTGGGGCGTGGACGGAAGCGAAGGGGCTAATTGCGGCGGGGGCAATCGGCGAGCCTCAACGGGTATCGCACACCCGCCTGACTGGATTGCTCAACGCCAGCAGCCACGGGTTCGACTGTATGCGTTACATTCTACGCGATCCCAAAGTGGAGTGGGTCTTTGGTCAGGTGGAGCGGAAGACTGACCGGTACGAGCGCAGTGTGCGTAGCGAGGATTGTGTGGCGGGTTTTTTACTGTTTGAGAGCGGTGTGCAGGGGACGTTCCAGACAGACCTTGTCTCCGAAAACAAATGGGCGTTTGTGCAGGGAACTGACGGACTGCTCGACTTCGACGATGGTTGGATCCGTTACTTCAACGCTGAGACGGAGGGCTGGCGAGACGTAGAGGTGGAAACCGTGGATGCGGCTGCCGCTCAGGTGCAGGAGTTAGTTGATTGGATTGAGGAGCGTTGTGTCCACCGCAACCAAGCGGAAAATGGCTTGTGGACGATGCACATGATGATGGGTGCCTACGAATCCGCCCGCTGCCATGAGGTGGTCAATCTACCGATGCAAACCCGTGCGAACCCGCTTGATCTGATGGTGGAAGCTGGGCAGCTGCCGGTGCAACGCCCCGGACGGTACGATATTCGTAGTTTCCTGCTTGAGGGGGAAGCGATGCACTTGGAGGAAACCCGGTGACGAGGAAGCGGGGGAGCGAGGTGGTGAGGAAGTGTGGGAGCGTGAAAGTTATTGGTTCATTAGTTCATTAACGTAAGTTGCTAGTGGTATGCCTATCCAATACGAGGCTCCCTATGCTGTAACCACCCTCTCGTAGCCACAGATTTCCTAATCTGTGATCGGCAAATGGGTTCGTAGTAGCGCAATTCATTGCGCGTCCGGACGGGTGATAAATCACCCTGCTACGAACTTACGAATTGACTGTAGGGGCCTGATAATCAGGCATCAGCACTTCTGTTGTGAGGCGACAGATAGCCGAACGACAAGGTTTTGAGCATTCACTGCGTAAGTCCTATTTGTGTAGATTGGCGTGGATTGGTGGAAGAGTAAAGCGCGATTTCTGAAACGTGAGATAGATGATGGGAGATTTTTTATGCGGATTATGCGGTCTTGGATGTTCGTGCCGGGACATCAGCAGCGGATGATTGATAAAGCCTACGGACTGAAACTCGATGTGGCGATGTTCGATATAGAGGATGGCGTGCCGCCCGGCAAAAAGGATATCGCCCGCGCTATGATGCCGGAAACGCTTGCCCGTCCACCGAGTAAAATGCTCCGCTTTGTGCGTATCCATCCCGCTGGGACCGAAGCGATAAAATCAGACCTATCCGCGGTGATTCGTCCCGGTCTGAACGGACTCACGTTGACGAAGGTGCATTGCCCCGAAGATGTGTTGCGGGTCTGTGCGGTTCTGGATGAGCGGGAGGAGGAGGTTGGACTCCAACGCGGAAGTGTTCGATTGCTCGCCACGATTGAGAGTGCAAAGGGACTGATTCAGGCGGCTGCGATTGCGGCATCGACTCCCAGACTTGTTGGATTGATGTTTGGTGCGGAGGATTTTGCGATGGATCTGGGGATGTTTAACGTCCGTCAGAGCGAAGCGGGGGATTTCCTCTACGCCCGGTCCTCGCTCGTCGTTGCTGCTGCTAGTGAGGGTTTGCAGGCGATAGATCGGGTTTATGTCGATTTTCGGAACCCGGCGGGACTAGAACAGGACACACGGTTTGCCCGTGATCTTGGGTTTACCGGCAAAGCCTTGATCCACCCCGCCCAGATTGAGGTTGTGGAGAAAGTTTTTCGTCCGACCGATGCGGAGGTCGAATATGCCCGGCGGGTGGTAGACGCGTTTGAGGCGGCGGAAGCCGAGGGCGCGGGTGCGGTTGCCATTGATGGTCAGATGGTTGATCTGCCGGTGGTGGAGCGTGCCCGGCGATTAATGCAGCTTGTATCTGACAAATAGATCCAAACCGTCAAAAACAACATCGTGGATCTTAATCCCCCATCTACGAAATTTTCAGTTTTTTCATCTTAGCGCGGAAGGTGGAGTAGGGGATGCCGAGATTTTTTGCGGTTTGACGGCGATTCCATCGGGTATCTTCAAGTGCTTTCACGATCTGCTCGTACTCACTCTCGCCTGCTGATTGGTCAGATTGTAGGGGCAGCTGTTCTGATACATCTCCTTGAATATCAAGATGTTCAGCTCTTATCAGCGAAACCTTTAGCGGACAAAGAGCAGCTGTGCGATCAACGATATTCCGCAACTCGCGCACATTGCCAGGGTATTGATAATCCAGAAGGGTCGATTTTGCCCCTTCTGAAAAATTGTCGAAGCTGCGCCCACTTCTGGCGGTGTATGCTTCCAGAAAATGATCTGCTAACGGGAGGATATCCTCCTGACGGTCTCGAAGCGGTGTCAGGTGGATAGGAAAAACGTTCAGGCGATGAAATAGATCGTTGCGGAACTGCCCAGATTGGACAAGAGATACGGGATCTCTGTTAAATGCACTGATAATCCGTTCTTGGAAAGAGATTTCTTGAGTGCCACCAACCCGCATCAGTGTCCGCGTATCGACGACCCGAAGTAGCTTGGCTTGTATCTGGAGCGGGAGGTCAGCAACTTCATCCAGAAGCAGTGTGCCGTTATCTGCCAGTTCAAAGTAGCCGGCTCTATCCGCGGTCGCATCGGTGAATGCTCCTTTGACGTGGCCAAAGAGTTCGCTTTCAACCAGCGACTTTGGAAACGCCGAACAGTTGACGGCAATAAATGGATCCTCTTCCGAAACCCCTTGAAAGTGAATTTCCCGTGCTACCACCTCTTTGCCTGTGCCCGTTTCGCCGGTGAGAAGAATCGTATCAACATTTGCATCAACCACCTGCCGAATACGTTCTCGCACCTCTTGTGTGGCTGGGCTGTTTCCCACAAAGTCTCGGTTTTGCGTCCGCGGATTGCGGTGACTTGTTCGTCGGTTATCCATTTGGCTCCTTTTTTTCGGTAAACGTAGTTTGCCTTCTTATGGCGGATTCTAAAAATAAATAGACGCTTTCGCCCCTCGGCTTCGATCCCGCCTGTCCCGATACATCGGGGATTTATCGGGGCCGGTAGGTGCGGTTAGGTTCTGTTGACATTTCAGCGCAACTAGACCATCAAGAGGGAGCACAAACGCATAATCCTTCGTAAGGGTTGAGAGACCATTTCGGACTTTTGTACCACGATCTGTTAGATTGTGATCCTCAGTGGTCTTTTGTACCACGATCTGTTAGATTGTGATCTTAGCCTGCAAACGCTACTTATGGCAGATTGCCTGATGATTACAGCGTTTGCCGAATGGACAGCATCAAAATGTCAACACGCCCTAGAAACCGCACCGGTGCCGATTCATCGGCATCTCCCGATATATCGGGATCCTCGGAACGGGACTCGACAAATCGGGATTTGGAGTGTCTCATTAATTCTAAGATCCACTATAATTTCGAGGTTCTCCACTGTTCCTATCTCCTTCCTATACTTAAAAAGATACAAGAGGCCACAGACAGGATGCAAATTTGTTTTCTTCAGTTTGAAACAAATAGTTTCAAACTGCGAAAAATAAATTGGTTCATTGCAAAAAAATACAAAATGTTAATAGAAACCGAGTTTTTTTTTGAAAACTCGGTTTCTATTGCACGAACTTTTAACATAAGCCAATAAATTATGGTGAATACTAAAAATAATTAGACACTTTTGCTCCCCGGTAGGTGCGGTTTCTAACCGCACCGGTTTGGAGTGTCCCATTAATTCTAAAATCTACCATAAATGAGAAGTTGCGGAGTGAGGTATCGGGATTGGGAGATTCCTCTCCGTTTCAATCCCATTCCGAAGACTCTCCCGATAGATCGGTTCCGATTCATGCCGATTCTTCGGCATGAGTCGGGAGATGCAAGTTGACAACTCTCGGAACGGAGCACCTACAGTTGACTGCATAAGTCCTATACTTAAAAGAATACAGGGGGACACAGAGAGGGTGCAAGTTTAAATTCTTTAACTTGAAACAAATGGTTTCAAACTGTCGAAAATAAATTGGTTCATATAACAGATCGTGCAACAGCAACCGATTTTTGATAAGCACGGGCGGGGTAATCTTACCCCTACAGTTGACTGTGTAAGTCCTATATTTGAAAGGATACACGAGGGCGCAGACAGGATGCAAATTTAATTTTTGAGGAGTTAAACCAATAGTTTAACTCTAAAGAAAATAAATTGGAGGGGTAGTTACACAGTTTGTACTATACCCTATCTCAAGCACTCGTTGAAGCCGGCAAGGCGGTGGGATATGTTGGATGTTTCTAGTGATGCGCGGGTTGGTTTCCCTCTTAGAACTTGTGGAGAAGATTAGTAAAATTTACTAACATTAGTAACATTTGCTAGCAATATTTACTAATATCAAGTTACTTCCTTCAACGACTTTTTTGACCATTTCGCGCTTGAAGCCTGATGCCCACTGGGTTTGGGCGTTTTTCGTCTCTTTTGGCATGACAATTGCTTCTTGAGTTTGTGGTTCAACCGTTCAACTATAACGGAAAAAGCATGGATTTTCCGTAAGTACACAAGTACTATATTGTGTGCCATCTAACACACTACGCTTAATGAGAGGAGAAAGTACGATGAAAACCGTCCTTGACGTGATCCGGCAACCGTTGGTTATCGGTGCATTCGTACTAAGTATCCTCATTGTAGTTGGTGCGTATTTCGGAAGCCATTGGTACTATGGCGATATTGAGCCGGTGCCAGAGCATCTATTAACGTTGGAGTCGATCCCTCCCAGCGTGAATAAAGACACGTCCGTTACTGACTCCCAAGATACCGAATCACTCGAATGGGAATCAGCTTCAGAGATAGAAGAATCCTCCGATGATAAAGCGATAACTGTTCTAGATGAAATTGATGATGAGTTGGCCGCTCTCTTTGTGGACGACGTACCGTTATCCTCTGAAACAGGGGATTTTCCTGAAGTTCCAGATGGATTTCCCTCAGATCTTATTCCAGTTTGGATCCAATTTCCCGATTATGAAAAAGGGGATATGTATACCCACGAGATGATGTACCGTGTTTTGATTAAACTGTGGAATCAAGGGGATCACAATTTTGTGAATGGTGTCTATAAGGATGACAACGGTAGAGTCTACCCACTTTATCCGGATGTGGTATATCTTGAATGGGGAGAGGCTGTTAATGAGCATGGACAGGTTATCAGATTTCCAAGGTCCACTATTGCTACTCATGCAAGAGAGCCGGGGGCCACAGGGGGGCTTTTTACGAACGAAGAGCTGCTTTCAGGTGCTTATAAGACGAAGTATCCTGGCCTAAAACTGATCGAGTATACCGACGCAGGCTATGACCCTGAAACCTTTCTTGATGATTATTAAAGTGGAATTCAGTTGATAGACCAGTACAGTTCGGAGGAAGGGCTTCGTCGTTTCAGGGAAATGGATCCTGAAGCGGCTCGACAGTTTGAGCGGGGGCGACGCGAGCCGCCTGTCCGTTCCGAGTCAGATGAGGCAGCGTCCTCGACACAGTAAGGTAAACATCTTCAATTAACACAACCAGCGGCATCATGTTCTTTTTCACAAGCATGATACCGCTTTTTTTGTGCTCACAGAACGCTGTCCTTCGATTATCTATGGCGTCAGTCCGTCAAAACCTCCTCATCTTTTCGTCGGAATATGGTATAATCACGCAAGACGCTTCCGTTAAAAGGAAAAGCGATGAGACTCCTCGAACATCAAAGCAAACAATTGCTCCCCAATTTCGACGGTGCCCACAGAAAGGGCTATTCCAATGAGAAAACTTATCATTGCTGGTATCGCTTTTTTACTTTTACTTGGCGGATATATCGTTTATATGGAGATTGATAAAAAGAAGTTTATTGATAGTATTTCGTCGGTGTCTCCGGTTGTGGATCAACCCGTGAATGTATCAGAAACAACACGTGATGCCATTCAGGAAAACAAGCAACCGGTGTTTCAAGAGGTAGATCCTGATGAACTACTAGCTGCTGTAAATCGAATCCCGGAGCAGTTTGGGTATAGCGAAGCGGCTACAACTTACGCCAAACTAGAAACAAAACGCATGATTGGGGAAAAGCTGACAATTGATGAAGAGGTTGCTCGCTTGGAAGCGAATCTTTATTTATATCCAAATGAGCACACCCGAAGATCCCTTATACTTAAAAAGTTTGTACAATCAAAAGGGCCTAACTTTCATCCAAGAGACGGGTTTTCTGATGAAGACATAGCCGAACTGAAGGAATTGGGCATCCCCGTGATACGTAGGGGCAGGACTAGGATTATCAACCCGCCTCCTGATATGGTTCTAAGACGTTTAGCCGAAGAAGATGCTAAAGAATATAGACATATATTGGATGAATTTTTGGACCATGGAGAGTCAAGCCCCCCTGCGTCCGATACTGTCTTCTCAGAAGGTATTGGTGAAGATACAGATTTCCCACAGAGGCGTTCTGAGGTCCCCCCTGTAATACCTGAACCTACGATCCCTGTCACGACTGACCATGTTCACCAAAAGGATAGGCATGTACACGAACCGCCTACTATCCAACCGCCTACGCTGGCACCTGCTAAAAGCGTTGAAGCACGTGGATGGGCGGGATTGGTGCCGGAACAACGAGATCAGGCGAAACAGTTCTTTGACCAGTACGGCACAGAGGAAGGGCTCCGCCGTTTCAGGGAGATGGATCCTGAAGCGGCTCGACAGTTTGAACGGGAGCGACGCAAACCTTCTGTCCATTCCGATCCAGATGATAAGTCCTCTACGCAGTAGGAATAAGTCCTAAATCAATACAACTAGCGGTATCATGTCTTTTTCACTGGTATGATACCGCTTTTTTTGTGCTCACAGCGTGGTGTTAGTCGGTTAAAACGGCTCAAAACCTCCCCATCTTTTCGCCGGAATATGGTATAATCACACAAGGCACTTCCGTCAAAAGGAAAAGCGATGAGACTCCTCGAACATCAAAGCAAACAATTGCTCTCTAATTTCGGCTTGGTTTTTACAGAATCGACGCCGGTTGGGTCAATGGGTGAGGTGCGAGCAGCCGTTGAACGCGTCGAGCTGCCTGCTGTCCTGAAAGCGCAGACCCCTTTCGGTGGGCGGGGACATGCTGGGGCGGTGAAGTTTGCGGAGACCCTTAATCAAGCCGTCGTTGCGGCAGACGCTCTGCTCGGAATGGACGTGCGCGGCACAACGGTTGATGTAATTTCCATTGAACCGAGGCTAAACTATGAGCGCGAATTTTACGTTGGTATCACATGGGATACGGTTGCGAAGATGCCGGTTGCCCTGTTGAGTCTCGCCGGTGGCGTGGACGTTGAAGCTGCCCAGAGCAATCAGGTTGCACGTCAACCGTTAGATCCGTGGACGGGACTCGCACCTTATAAAGCGAGGGAAATGGCTGCCGAAGTTGGCTTGACGGGCAAAACTCTCGTAGGTGTTGGAGATGTTCTGGCCAAGTTGTCCCAAGCGTTTCTCACCTGTGATGCGATCACGATGGAGATTAATCCACTAGTCTTGACCAAAGACGAGACACTAATCGGGCTTGATGCGCGGGTGGAGATTGAGGACGAGGCGGTGTATCGACAGAGGGAGCGGTTGGAGCCACTAGGCGACCTGACGATGACTGCCGCAGGTCGTCCGCCTACCGCTCTGGAACTGGAGGCACAACGCATTGATGCGAGGGATCATCGGGGCGTTGCCGGACGGGTTGTAGAATTTGACGGGGATCTCGCACTGCTGATCGGTGGCGGTGGCGCGAGCCTGACCGTTTTCGACGCTATCAAGGCGCGCGGTGGGAATCCCGCAAACTACTGCGAGGTAGGCGGAAACCCGACTGAGGAGAAGGTTGCCGCCATAACGTCGCTCCTGCTATCGAAGCCGGGCGTTAAGGGGGTAGCGGTAATCATGAATGTGGTGAACAACACCCGCGCAGATGTCATTGCTCGCGGTGTCCTTATGGGGGTTGAGGGCGCGGGACGGAAACCTGCGGAGACAATCAGTCTCTTCCGCGTCCCCGGCAACTGGGAAGGGGAAGCGCGGGAGATAATGGAGGCAGCCGGCGTGGAAGTGTATGGACGCGAGGTGTCGTTGGAGGCGGCTGCCCGACTGGCTGTGGAAAGGGATCGCACCCATGCTGCTTGACCCGAAGGAGGGGGTCCTCGTTCAGGGGATCACCGGCAGAGAGGCGAGTCGTATGGTCGAGGACTCGCTCGCTTACGGGAGCAACATCGTCGCCGGTGTGACCCCCGGCAGGGGCGGGCAGCGCGTTCATGGGATACCGGTCTACGATACAGTCGCAGCGGCGGTTGAGAAGCATCACCCAACTATCAGCATTATTTCCGTCCCTCCGCCCGCTGTGCTTGATGCAGCGTTGGAGTCCTTCGATGCCGGTATGCAGCTCTGTCTAATTATGACTGAACGGGTGCCGCAATTAGACACCAGTAAATTGTTGGTCGCCGCCCGTCGCGTCGGTTGTACCATCATCGGTCCCAATTCGCTGGGGCTGATTCGTCCGGGGATAACCAAACTCGGCACCATCGGCGGACGTGTGGACAATGTGCGTCGATCGTTTATGCCGGGGGAGGTTGCTGTGCTTTCCCGAAGCGGCGGCATGACCAGCGAAATCTCCAGCTACCTAACGAGTCGAGGGATTGGACAGAGTATCGCCATCGGCGTGGGCGGAGATGCGATCGTCGGTTCTAACTTCACGGAACTGATCGAGCTCCTCGAAGAGGATCCCGCCACCGATGCTGTGGTCATCTACGGCGAGCCGGGCGGGGCTACGGAGGAACAACTCGCAGCACGACTCAAGGGGAAGCCTTCCCGACTCCGAATCGTTGCCTTTTTGTCGGGCAGTTTCGTCGACGACCTTGAGGGGGTGCGGTTCGGTCATGCCGGGGTGATTGTCGAAGGCGGCCGCGGCTCGGTGCGTGGGAAGGTACAAGCATTGCGTGAAGCGGGGGTATTTGTCGCGGCGACGTTTGAAGATATTTTGGAAGGACTTAAACGTGATGCGTGAAACGTGATGCGTAACAATACGTAATGCGTGATACGTCAGTTGGCTTAGTAATATATCGATAAACTCTTGAACTAATGAACGAGTGAACGAATGAACTCTTGGTACAGTATCAAAGGATTGGCTCGGAATCTATTCTGCCTCCTTCTATTTGCACTGTTCATATATTCTCCCGCTGCATACTCCGAGCAATTCATTGCGGAAAATGGGCAGATCCGTGGCACTGTCTATGGTCATGAAACGGGCGATCCACTTGCAAACGCTACGGTTCGATTGGTCGAAACTGAGCAAAGTGCCGTGACCGATGAGAATGGTGAATTTCGATTCCAGGATCTGCCAGCCGGCGATTATACGCTGAATGTGATCGCCATCGGTTATCGCCTCCTTGAGGGGGACAACGTCGCCATGGTGAAGGCGGGCGAAATTACTGAAGTCGAAATTTCTCTTGCCCCCGCTGCTGTGACCTTGGAGGGGATTGAGGTCAAAGCGAGTTCGATGCGCGCCACTGTCGGCAGGCAGACCGTGGGAGTTATGGAGATTCGGCGGATCCCCGGCAGCGCGGGAGACGCGCTCCGAGCACTTCAAGCCTTGCCGGGGATCGGTGCTGCCAGCGATTTCGACGGTCAACTCTATATCCGCGGTGGTGCCCCTGAGGACAACCGCTTTTATCTGGATCGGGCGCCACTCTTTTATCCCTACCACTTTGGCGGACTGGTTTCTACCGTAAATTCAGAGATACTGAACAGGATTGATGTCTACGCGGGCGGATTCGGGGCGGAGTTTGGGGCGGACGCACAAGCCGTGATCGACATCTATTCGCGGCGTGGCAGAGAAGATCGGATAGGCGGTAAATTTAACATAAACCTCCTCTACTCGGAGGGGCTGCTTGAAGGACCGATTGGGAGCCGCGGATCGTGGTATCTCGCAGGACGGCGAAGCTACATTGACCTTTTGCCGATAGAGGTTACGCGGATTACAGCGTTCCCACGATTCTGGGATTATCAGGCGAAGGTCAGCTACGATTTCTCTGAAAACCATCAACTCAACGTTAAGACGTTCGCCGCGGACGATGTCATGGGGTTTAAGTTGGGGTTGGCGGATGTGGAGTATGACCCGACACTCGCAGGGCGGTTCGACCTCGAAAGTCGTTTTAATGTACAAGCGGTGGATCTCAGATCCACCCTGACAGACCGTCTCACCTCACACATCTCAATCTCGCGGGCGAGTTATCTCCAAGCCTTTAGCTTTGGTCAGGGGCTTTTTCTGGAACTGGAGCCGGTCCAGTACGAACTCCGTGAGGATATCGTCTATCGTTTGAATCCGACAGATCAACTTGAATCGGGGCTGCTTGTTTCAACGACACAGTGGAATGGATCTGCCAACTTCCCGCGCCTCCCCGATGAGGGGGATCCGACAGCGAGCGAGTCTCAGTACTTTACCTTTGAAGAGAAAATTGCCGTAGACTTTGATCAACGCTTCAATTTTATTGAGGGGTATCTCCAGAATCGGTATGACCCCTATGCGTTCTTATCCCTTACACTGGGGCTGCGATTTGACTATTTTAACCTCACCGATCGCATCTCTGTTGGACCGAGGGGCAGCCTTCAATTCAATATGCCGGGCGGTTCAGAGCTCCGGTTTGCTTACGGTCGGTACGAGATCAGTCCCTATCCGTGGCAGATCGCGCAGGGATTCGGAAATCCTAATCTGAAAGAGAATACAGCGACGCATTATATTGTGGAGTTGGAACGCGAAATCAGTCCACAAACACGCCTTAAGGTTGCAGGCTATCAGAAAAATTTTAGAGACCTTATTACGCGCGACCAACGGGAGGGAAATCTTAATCAGGTATATCTTAACCAAGGGCAGGGATATGCGCGCGGCATTGAGCTTTCCGTCAAACATCGGGCTGGGTCCCGATTTTTCAGTTGGGCGAACTATACCTACTCGGTTTCCAAACGCGAGGACCGTCCCGGTGAGATGGAGCGGCTTTACTCGTTTGATCAGCCCCACGTTGCAACAGTCACAGCAAGCTATATGCTCACACCGACATGGGAGATCGGTGCGAAGTGGCAGTACCGCACCGGCAATCCGTACACGCCGGTGATTGATGCTGAGATCGTGCGGCATCCCGATACGGGGAGGCCTCGCTACAACCCCGTCTACGGCGAAACCAACTCCGTACGGGTGCCGCCGTTCCACCGCTTAGATCTTCGGATCAGTAAGTCGTTCATCTATCAACGTTGGCGATGGGGGATTTTCCTTGAGTTGCTGAATGCGTATAATCGCAAGAATGTGTTAGATGTCGATTACAACAGGAACTACACGGAGGAGCGGAACGTCCACCAGCTGCCGCTGCTTCCGTATGGGGGCTTGACGGTTGAGTTTTAGGGGGAGTGATGCGTGAAACGTGAAGCGTGAGAACGGTGAAGGTGACCCGTCCTAAATAAGGTAAATAATAACGGGGTTCATTACGGCTTGTCAGTCTAGTTGATAGTAGAATGTTTCCTTAAACGGGGTAGGAGTCCCCATATTTTAACATAGGATGTATGAACTGTAAAAAATCACAGTACCTTCAGCCGGGCTACGGTTTCTGCGTCCAGACCACCTGTCTCAGCCGCAGATAGGTTCTCCGTTGCTTCAGCCGCACTCTTAATTCCTATGACTGCGGTGCTGATCCGTGGTTCTGACAAGACAAACTGCACCGCCAACCGTCGTAATGTCACAAGGTCATCGCCCACAAACTCGCGCAACCTTTCAAGCCGACTCAGGACGAAATCTCGTCGTGCCTCCGTCCAATCCCAAGCCCATAATAGTCCGTTTTCCACCCGCTGTAGCACCAGTTCCAGTGGAAGCGATAGAAAGCCTTGATAAAATACGCCGCCCATCGTTACGCCGACGTTGTGAGTCTCCGCCTGCGGCAGTAACCCTGCCTCCGCGCTCCAATCCAAGAGGTTAAAACGGTTAAAACTGAGGGCGACATCAAATTCTCCCGTTTGCACCGCGGCGGTTACCTCGGCAAGCCGACCACTCACGCCGATGAATCGTACCCGTCCCTCCCGCTGTAGTTGCCGAAAGCCGTCCACCATTCCGCCGCGTTGGAGAATTGCCTCGACTGCATCTACACCCTCGCCAAGATGTTGGATGTCATGTGCAAGCAGCACATCTACATAAGAACGTCGCAACGCTGCCAAGCTCTCCTCGATACCTGCGATGGTTTCTGCTGCTGTCGATCTTTGGCGGGGGGAAAGTTTTGTACAGATGATATAATCGTTTGTAGTTCCTGCCAATGCCTTTCCGATAATATCTTCGCTCGGTCCGTAGTGGCGTGACGTGTCAATATAGTTGACTCCGTTTCCGAGTGCGGTGTGAATTGCGTCGATGGCATCCGCTTCATTGAAGGGACCGTGGCTGGTGCCTGCGAAGACCGCCCCGCCTATTCCGATTTCTGACACCTCAAGTCCAGTCCGTCCCAGCCTCCGGTAGCGCATGGATTCATCTCCTCTATTCTTGGGGAGGGTTCATCATTAGGTTCTGTTGACATTTAACTGCCCGTAGGTTGGGTTGAAGGTTAAAACCCAATCCCTACCAAGTCCAATAGAGGCTCCGTCGTTCAACGACATCTGCTTCTAGACAGATAGAGTGAAACCCAACTCCGTTTGTCATCGGGACGCTTCCTGTTCAAAAAACTGTTTCGTAAAAGTGCGCTTTTGTACCACGATCTGTTAGATTGTGATCTTAGTCTGCAAACTAACAGATCGCACTACTTATGGCAGATTGCCTGCTGATTACAGCGCTTGCCGAATCCGCAACTTCAAAATGTCAACACGCCCTAGGAAGTCATGCGAAGCAACCGAGTTTCCTGAAAACACTCGGTTTCTCTAATTCGCTTTTAGCGGATAAACACGCCGGCTCGCGCGGCGATATCAATCGCCTTGCGTGCGTCTATCACCCGTGGACCATTGGGGTTGAATTGTAATCGAGCGGTCATGCCTTGCCGAAGTTCAATTTCGCGCTCACCATCGAGGGCGAGCACACAGGGTTGTTGATGCTTGACGGTAACCGTTTCGCCCGGCCCCAAGGGGCGGGATTCCGCCAAACTTACTTCTTGGAGGAGACCCGGGGCGATGGGAGCCAGCACCGGTTGTCCGCCCGATCCCAGTCGAAGATACAGACCGTGTTCATGAGAATCGCCCCTATCCGGGGCGTGGGCACCGATTGAGGATAACCCGATGCTACCCGGCTCAACGCGGGTCAAAACGAGTTCTTTTATTTTTGATGCGTCCCAGATGGCACGGGAAGCGACAAATCGTTCATTATAGATAGCAACATCTACCAGCGCGATGTCATCTGGCGTTTCAACGTTGCCGGAATCTTCCCCCTGATTACTCTCGTTCGGTTTCTCGCAGAAGATATCTAGACGGGGTGCCCGCTGCACCGCCTCATCTGCTAGACCGCAGGTCACCAAGCCTGCTGCCATCCCAGCGATTGTGCCCTCCAGCATTGTGGGAAAAACGTTGTTAGTGCCGGTGGAAATCGGCATAAGGGGCACGTCACCGCACCCCTTGGCTACCGCGCGGTTGGTGCCGTCACCGCCGAGCGTGACGATGCAACCAACCCCCTCTGTACCCATAAGCGCAGCCGCTTGCGTTGAGTCTGTTTGGCTGAATGTTTTTAACATTGGTAAGATCGAAACATCGAGTTCCGTCTGTAGTCCATCGAGTGCCTTGAGACCGATGCTAAACGAGTCGGGCATCAAAAGTACGCGCTTAACGCCCACCGCTTCAAGTCCTAGCAACACGCGGCGGACGATGTTGACCTTTTCGTCGTTATTGAACACCGCGCCGTGGGCGACGAGTCTGCGGATATCTCTGCCCGATGCTGGGTTGGCAATGATACCAACACTGTTTGTGTTATTTTTTGACATTTCCGAAGTTCATTAGTTCATTGGTTCATCGGTTCATTGATTAATCGAACTGACGAACCTGTTGGTTTGAAATAATCGTGACGGAGATTATAACACAACCTCATCATATTGTGCGCCTATTTTTTCCTATAGGTTTTGTCTGAACTTTTTGGTTTCATTTATCGAAAAAACCTTTAGGTCTAAAACCCCAACATTTATGTTTGGGATACAGACGGCTTTAGCGGTTTTTCTTGAGACTCTGTGCAAAATATGGTATAGTTGTCTTGTCTTTCGTGGGAGAATGCTACCCCTATCGCACGATAGGGTCTCCCACACTCCCGTAGCATAGGCATGAAAGATAGAAAGACAGTCCCTCATGAAAACCTACAAGTTCAAGTTGTATAGTAATCACGGTAATCGTGAGTTGCACAAGACGATAGACGGTCATGCTGATGTGTGGAATCATTGCGTTGCGCTTCAGCGTCGGTACTACGCAATCTATAGCAAATATATCAGCAAGTTTAGACTGATAAATCACATCTCTAAGCTGAAACGATTGCCTCGGTTTACCCATTGGAATCAGTTGCCAAGCCAAGCGATTCAAGACGTGGCATCACGAATCGACAAAGGCTACCGGGCAATGTTTGAAGCGAGGGCGCAAGGCAAAGCGTGGGGTCGTCCTCGCTTCAAGCCCCGTCGTAAATACAAATCATTCACATTGCTTCAAGCCGGTTGGAAACTGTTACCGGGCAACCGTATCAAAATAGGTAAACGTATCTATCAGTATTTCAAATCCCGTGACGTGCGTGGCACCCCCAAGCGTTGCACTATCAAACGGGACGCTATCGGTGATGTCTATATCTGTATCTTAACTGACTATGTAGAACCCGCCCCCAATCGACTCACGACGGGTAAAATCGCGGGGTTTGATTTCGGTCTGAAACGGTATCTTACCGGTCATAACGGACACGATATAGAATCGCCCCAGTTTTTTAAGCGCAGTATCCATGCTATCAAACGTGCAAACCGCGCGCATTCACGGAAAAAGAAAAAATCAAAGAACCGTGAACGCGCCAGGCTTGACTTGGCACGAAAACACCGCAAGATTGAACGCCAACGGGAGGATTTCCATTGGAAGTTGGCACACCAACTGACAGATGCCTACGACGAGATACGGCTTGAGGACTTAAATCTACAGGGTATGAAAGCCCTCTGGGGGCGTAAGGTCAGTGATCTGGGGTTTGCCGATTTTGTCAAAAAGTTGGTGTATATCGCTAAGAAAAAAGGTGTCAAAATCACCTTCATTGATAAGTGGTATCCTTCGAGTAAAACTTGTTCGGTCTGCGGTGCTGTCAATGAAGCGTTGAATCTGCGTGATAGAACTTGGCAGTGTAATGATTGTGGCACGGTGCATGACCGAGACCGCAACGCTGCAATTAATATCTACCGGGTTGGGGCGTCAACCCATGAAGGAGAGGACGTAAGCCCCGATTCATCGGGCAATCCTTGTTGATAGCACAATTCGACTCCTATTGGCAAGGGACTCGCAAGAATCCCAATCCTTTAGGTTTGGGAGTACGTCAAAGGGCAACCGTGCTACAATTTTGACAATTGTTGGAGCATATCCGTTCATTTGCGGATCCTCCCATCTCTCCGCTTGCATCTAGGAGGTCAAACTGTGACCGTATCCGTATGGCAGGAAGTAACTGAACCCATTCAGGCAGAACACGACGATGTCGTTATCGGTGCCGGCATTGTAGGTGCCTATACCGCAACCCTACTTCGTGAACGCGGGCGCGACGTTGCGCTTGTGGATGCACGCTTTCCAGCCGCTGGGGCTTCAGGTCGAAACGCTGGCTTTGTCTTGACGGGACAGCGCGAGCCGTATCCGGTTCTCATCGAGCAGGTAGGACGGGAAGCCGCCCGCGAGATCCTGATTATGGTGCGTGAAAACGTCCTCCGAATGCGCTCACTGTCAAACCACTTTGACGTGCCGCTTGAGGATGGTGCCGCCCATCTTGCGGAGACCCACGCCGAAGCCCGTGAACTGGAGCATTGGGCGCGCGCCCTTGAAGCCGATGGCGCGATGGTTGACTTCTCGTACAGCGACCCCTACGGATCGTCGGGCTACCTTGCAGTGATGCAGGTCGAAAACGATTTCATGGTGCAGCCTGCGCGACTGACGGAAGCCATCGCTGCCACGTCCGGTGCCACCCTTTATGATCACAACGAGGTTTACCATATTGAGTCGGTAGGTGAAAGTCTGCTTGTCCGCGGACGCCGAGCCCATATTCGCTGTCGGAAAGTCTATGTCGCCACCAACGGCTACGGCTGTGATCTGCACCCATATATGCGCGGTATTGTGCGCCCCGTGCGGGGACAGGTGACGGTGACAAGGCCGGTCGTGCCTTTGATCAACGTTGCGGGTATCACTGAGAACCATTATTTTCGTCAGTTTCCGGATGGGCGTCTGTTCATCGGAGGGGCCCGTGCGTTTTTCGAGGCGCAGGAGTACACCGCCGAAGATGCTATAACACCGGACCTACATGTAAATTTGGTAAACTATCTGCGGCTATGGTTTCCGGGCGTTGAGTTTGAGGTGGAACGGCAGTGGGCGGGTATTCACGGTTTCACGCCTGACCGTCGTGTGGCTGTTGGGAGCTTCCCGGACGAGGAGCGCATCGTTTTCGCAGTGGGATTCAGTGGCTACGGTAACTCGATCGGTCTTGTCGCTGCTGAGCGGATGGTAGCGTTGGCGTTGGAAGGGCGTGACCCTGGACCGCTCTCCGCCACCCGTTTTGTCTAGTTCGTAGGGAACGCAGATCTGCGTTCCCTACAACTCGCGGTGTGCTCCTAAGTTTAGTAGGATCTTGTTAGTCAAAATAGTGATTTGATTATTGTGCTTGTCGAGATTGTAGGAGGAAATGTCGGTGCAAACCCCAGACCGAGTTGACCCAATCACATTTGAAGTTATCCGCAATGCGCTGTTGGAAGCAACAGAGGAGATGACAATCGCGCTACGGCGCAGCGCATACTCAACCAATATCAAGACCCGTGCAGACTTTTCCTCCGCCTTTTTCGACCGCGAGTTGCGGTTAGTAGTGCAATCGTTCGGTCAGCCCACCCACTTGGGATCGTTAGTTGAGTTGGTTCCAAAAGCTGTCGCTGACTATGGGGTTGAAAACATTGGACCGGGCGATACACTCGTGGTCAATGATCCGTATGGCGGCGGCGGTCACCTCAACGATATCACCCTCATTACCCCTGTTTACTACAACGATGAGCCGTTCGGTTATGTCGCCAATGTCGCTCATCATGTCGATGTAGGTGGCGGTGCGCCGGCGAGTGTCGGGGCATTCCGTGAGGTATACCAAGAGGGGGTTATCATTCCGCCGGTGAAGTTGGTGCGTGGAGGCGAGATGCTGCCCGATATTTTTCGGTTGGTGCTGTCGCAGATTCGGTCAAAGCGAGAGACGGGCGGCGACTTTCGGGCGCAGGTAGCGGCGAACACCACAGGAATGCGACGGTTGAGCGCGATTATGGATCGGATGGGTGCAGAGACGTTTGCTTTTTATATTGACGAACTGATTGCTTATGCTGAGCGACGCACGCGGGCGGAGGTTGCCAAGCTGCCCCAGGGCATCTACACCGCTGAGGGTTACGTCGATAACGATGGCTTTACCGATGAACCTGTCCACCTTGTGGCGAAAATGGTGATTGACGACGACGGTATGTTCTTTGATCTGACCGGCTGCGACTCCCAACGGCGGGCACCGGTAAACTCCACGTATGCCCAGACCTTCTCCGGCTGTGCGTATGTCCTCAAATGTTTAATAGACCCCGACATCCCGACAAATGCGGGTTTCTACGGATTCGTGCGGATGCTCGCTCCCGAAGGGACGGTGACCAATAGCACGCCGCCTGCCCCGGTCGTCGGAGGGTGGGAGACACAGACTCGGCTAATTGACGTGATGTTTAAGGCACTATCGCCGGTTATGCCTGACCGGGTGCCAGCGGGCACGAAAGCGATGATGTGTCATTCGGGTTTTGGCGGGACAGATCCGCGCACAGGGGAGTATTACTGTTTTCTGGAGACGATGGCGGGCGGATTTGGGGGACGGATCGCCAGCGACGGTCCCGACGCTGTGCAGACACACGGACAGAACACCGAGAACGCGCCCATTGAGGAGACCGAAACAAACTACCCGGTACGGATCACGCGCTACGAACTGGTGGATGATTCGGACGGTGCGGGCAAGCATCGCGGCGGGCTTGGATTGCGCCGGGACTACGAATTTCTCGACCATGAACCCTCTTTCACCATCTTGGCGGATCGAGATCGGTGGGGACCGTGGGGGTTGTTTGGTGGACAGCCGGGGCTGAAGGCAAGTTACATCCTGAACCCCGACACGGATCCTGTTGAACTCATTTCCAAAGTAACCGTCCAACTCAAGCCGGGGGAGATAATGAGCTACCGCACCTGCGGCGGCGGTGGCTATGGTCCGCCTGAAGAGCGTGATCCGGACTCGGTGTGCCGCGACGTGCGTGAGGGGAAGGTGAGCCTTGAGCGAGCGAGAGATGTTTATAAAGTCGCAATTGATATCCAGTCATGGACGGTGGATGAGGCGGAGACCGAGAAGCTACGTTCCGGTAGAGAGGAGGCATCCGAACATGGGACTTAAATACAATGACGGTTGGAATATACCGACGGACAACCCGTTTTATCCGCCGCTGCCGGCAATCTATCGAAATGTACGGTTTCAGTTTGTCTTCTTTCACGCTGACCCCACCGCCGTTCAGACCTTTCTCCCAGAACCGCTGGAAGCAGCGGAGGACGGGTTGTGCGTGGCTTCGGGGTTGGAGGTGCCCTTCTGCACAAACTATGGGCCCTTTCAGGAGTCTTTTATTGTGATGAAGTGTCGTTTCAGGGATCAGACCGGATTTTACTGCTCGCACGTTTTTCATGACGGGCCCGCTGGGATCGCTGCGGGCAGGGAGATTTACGGAACGCCGAAGGTGTACGCGGGGTTAAAGGTCATGCAAGCGGATCGGTGCATGGTAACGGAAACCACGCTCGGCGGTGTCCCGGTGCTGAATATCAGCTCTAGCATGGAAACCATTGTGTCTCATGATGTGATGCCTTCCCTGACTCCTGCTTGGCGATTGAAGGTTATTCCGAGAGCGGACGGTCCGGGGCCCGCGCTCAAACAGTTAATTGATTGCAGTGAAACGACCCAAGATTTGGAGGTGCACTTCACCGCGAAGGGACAAGGCAGGATTATCCTTGGTCCATCTCCGTTGTGTGATCTCACCCCGCTATCACCGTTGGAATATGGCGATGCCTTCTACATGGAGAGCAGCTATTCCGAGGGATATGCACAGATTGTTTACGACTATTTGAGCGAGGAGCCGTAACAGATGGAAAACAAGTTAAAAATTGGTATCCTCTACCCCCTTTACTCCGCGGAGGACGACTACCCACGGCTTGCCGCTGCGTTGAAACCCCCGGTTGAGGTGCGGGTTATCCATACCGATAGCCCAAACCTGCATCGGATTGATGAAAGCCTTATCACCGGTAGTCGGGAATACCTTTTGGCGGGTGCAGAGGAACTGCGTCCTCACAACGTCGCTGTCTGTTTATGGGCGTGCACAAGTGCTAGCTTTGCGTTCGGTGTGGAGAGGGCGCAGCGTCAAGCACAAGATCTGGTCGATGCGCTCGGCGTACCGGCATCAAGTACATCGCTGGCATTCCTCAGTGCTAGCAAGGCACTCGGACTGAAGCGCGTTGCCGTTGCCGCAACCTACCCCGAAGAGCTGTCAAACGCCTTTCGCGCCTTTATGGAGACGGGTGGCGTGGAGGTAGTTCACATGGGGTGTCTCGGTGTCTGGACGGGGGACGAAGTGGCTCTGATTGAACGCGAGGAGGTTTTGCGGTTTGCGTGTGCCAACAACCATCCCGATGCCGAAGCGGTGCTAATTCCCGACACCGCGTTGCATACCGTCGGTTTTCTGCCTGAACTTGAGGCGGCGGTCGGTAAGACGGTGCTGACGGCGAATCAGGTGACGATGTGGGAAGCATTGCGGCTTGCAAACCGCTTAACGCCGCAGTCCAATTTGGGGCGGTTGATGGAATCAGTATCAACAGTTGAAAACTAGCACCAGAAGTTATTAGAATTAAGGAGGTTCGTATGGATCGATATATTGAAGTGACTCTTAGAAAGCGTGGTGTGAGTTGTATTGCGCGGCTGCTTGACGGCCTCGCGCCGAAGACGTGTGAGGCGGTATGGAACGCACTACCACAAGAGAACGATGCCTTTCATGCCAAATATGCGAGCAACGAAGTTTATTGTCTGGTCCCACCCTTTGCACCGAGCGAGATAGGCCTTGAGAATCCAACGATTATGCCAATCCCCGGTGACCTGCTCTACTTCTACTTTCCGCCCGGCACCATTACCCTGCCATCGGTGCGCGAGGTTGCCTACGACACCGGCATGGTAGACCTTGCGATCTTCTACGGACGGGACAATCTGATCTTCTCACCCACGATGGGACCTGTCCCCGGTAACCGTTTCGCTGAGGTCACGGAGAATCTTGAGGAGATGGCGGAGGCGTGTACGAGTATCTGGCGGGAGGGATTTGTCGGTGAGCGGTTGGCGTTTCGCCGGGTGGAATAAATTGGTTCATTGAACTGGCAAACCCTATTATATATCGCTCCGCTGGGGAATCTCCTTTTCAAAAAATTATTGCCTAAAAGTGGTCTTTTGTACCACGATCTGTTAGATTGTGATCCATCTCGCAAACTAACAGATCGCGCTACATTAGCAATTTTGGTTAAGACAAACTATGAAGCCAACATTTGATCCAATCAAGTTTGAAGTTATCCGTAACGCGCTGATCGAGGCGACGGAGGAGATGACAATCGCGCTCCGCCGCAGCGCCTATTCGACCAACATTAAAACCCGCGCCGATTTTTCGTGCGCCTTCTTTGATAGGGAGTTGCAGCCTGTCGCGCAATCGTTCACGCAGCCTGTGCATCTTGGCTCATTGTCCCAGTCTGTGCCGCGGGTTATCCGGGAATATGGACCGGAGAATTTGGGTCCAGGCGATGCAATTCTGTCCAACGATCCCTATCTCGGCGGCGTTCATCTCAACGACATCACCCTTATCTCACCCGTATATTACAATGACCAGCTTTTCGGCTACGTCGCTAATCTCGCTCACCATGTCGATGTGGGCGGCGGTGCACCTGCGAGCATCGGTGCGTTCCGCGAAGTTTTTCAGGAAGGGGTTATCATCTCTGCCGTGAAGATGGTAGAGGCCGGGGAGATTAATCCGGATGTCTTTCGCCTTGTGCTGGCGCAGATTCGGTCTAAGCACGAAACCGCGGGTGACTTTCGAGCACAGGTGGCTTCCAACAACACCGGGGTGCGTCGGTTGACCGCACTGCTGGATCGGATGGGGGCTGAAACGATCAACTTCTATATCGACCAACTGCTCGCCTATACCGAGCGTCGGACACGCGCAGAAATTGCGAAACTGCCTCAAGGGGTTTTCACCGCTGACGGCTACGTTGACAACGACGGTTACACCGATGAGCCGGTGCAACTTGTCGGGAAATTGGTCATCAATGACGATGGTGTGCTTTTTGACCTGAACGGATCCGAACCTCAACGTCGGGCACCTGTCAACTCCACGTATGCCCAGACCTTCTCCGCCTGTGCGTATGTCCTGAAAAGCCTTATTGACCCAGATATACCGGTCAACGCGGGGTTCTATCGTTTGGTTCAGATAGATGCGCCGTTAGGGACGGTGGTCAACTGCACACCGCCGTTCCCCGTCGTCGGCGGCTGGGAGACACAGATACGGCTGAACGATGTTCTACTCAAGGCGCTCGCGCCGGCTATTCCTGACCGCATTCCGGCGGGGACGAAGGCGATGATGTGCCAGATGGGATTCGGGGGTACTTCGCCGCGCACAGGTGAACTGTACGCCTATTACGAGACGATGGCTGGCGGGTACGGCGGACGGGTTGCCAGCGATGGACCTGATGCCGTGCAATGTCACGGGCAGAACACCGAGAACGCACCGATTGAGGAGACGGAAATCAACTATCCTTTTAGCATCGTCCGATATGAGTTGGTGGATGACTCGGACGGAGCGGGCAAATATCGTGGTGGGCTTGGACTGCGGCGGGATTATTGTTTTGACCATGAGGTTTCGTTCACTATCCTCGCGGATCGAGATAAGTGGGGACCTTGGGGACTTTTCGGTGGAGATGCCGGAGAAATTGCGCGTTACACACTGAACCCTGACGCTGAGGCGACCAAACTTGGTTCCAAGGTTACTGTTCAACTGAAGCCGGGGGATATCATGCGGGTGGAATCCTGTGGGGGTGGGGGTTACGGTCCCTCTGTAGAACGTGATCCGCAGAAGGTGTTGCAGGATGTGCATGAGGGAAAGGTGAGCCTTGAGCGAGCGCGGGCGGTCTACCGCGTGGCAATTGATCCGGACAGTTGGACTGTAAATGAAGCGGAGACCGAAAAGTTGCGGTCATCGTCTGAATCGCGGGTTAGCACGGATTAAGGAATTACGCGGATTCAAACAGATCTGTTTTGTTGTCTAATTAACGTCGTCAAGTTCTCGAAGTGCTTGCTCAATCTCGGTTTTGAGATTTTCATCACCAGCCTGTTCTGCGAGTTCCAAGGCAGGTTCAAAATCTAATCTCGCACGTTGGATATGGCCGAAATTGGCTTTTACCTTCCCGCGGCCATATAAGGTTTCCGCCAAATCTGGTTGAATACGGATTGCCTCTTTATAATCGGTAACTGCCTCTTTATGTTGCCCGCGGAAGTGCTTTACAAGCCCTCGGTTTTTGTATGCGAATGCATTATCTGGGTTTAAGCAAATTGCTTCATTATAATCATCAATTGCAGCATCATATTGCTGCAGTTGTGCCTTTGTAAATCCACGGTTGTTATAGGCGGTTGCATAATCAGGTCTGAGTTTTATTGCCTCATCATAATCATCAATTGCAGCCTCGTGTTGCCCAAGTGCGTTTTTTGCAAATCCACGGCCGTTATAGGCAGTTGCATCATCAGGATTTAAGCGAATTGCTTCATCATAATCCTCAATAGCCGCTTCATATTGTCCAAGTTGGTGTTTTGCGGAACCACGGACGCTGTAGGTAACAGCAGCCTGCGCTAGTCGTATTGCTTCATCGTAATCCTCGATCGCAGCCTCGTATTGTCCAAGTTGACGTTTTGCAAATCCACGGTTATGATAGGCAGTTGCATTCTCAGGATTTAAGCGAATTGCCTCATCATAGTCAACAATCGCAGCCTCGTGTTGACCAAGTTCATCTTTTACATATCCTCGACTGTGATAGGCTGCTGCAGAGCCTGGGTTGAGACGAATTACCTCGTTGAAACGAGTGATTGCCTCCTCGTAGTCTACTATTGCCTCTGCACCTCGTCCGAGTTTCCCCTTTGCAATACCCCGGTGGGTATAGGCGTAAGCGTAATCTGGTTTTAGCCGGATGGCTTCATCATAGTCAGCGATCGCAGCCTCGTGCTGACCAAGTTTGTTCTTTACGTATCCCCGATTCGCATAGGCGAACTGGTAATCTGGATCTAACCTTATGGCCTCATCATAGTCAACAATCGCAGCTTCGTGGTGATTTAACCTGTCCTGTGCAATACCTCGATTGTTGTAAGCTCCAACTAAAGCCGGATCTAGTCGGAGTGCTTCATTGCAGTCGGCAATCGCAGCTTCCAGTTGGAAAAGCTGGCTTTTCACGTATCCCCGGTTGGAATAGGCAGGTGCTTCATCCGGTTTTAGTTGTATTGCTTTATCATAGTCGGCAATCGCAGCTTCATACCTACCCAATTTGTGCTTCGCAATCCCTCGGTTGGTGTAGGCTTCAGCGAAGTCAGATTTTAGTTGTATTGCTTCGTCATAGTCTACAATGGCAGCTTCATGGTGTTCAATTTCGTTCTTTGCGATGCCGCGGTTGTAGTATGCGTCCGTATATTCCGGATTGAGGCGTATTGCTTCGTCATAGTCAGCGATGGCGGCTTCATATTGGTGGAGTTCGCCTTTAGCAATGCCTCGATTGTAGTAGGCATCTGCATGATTGGGGGTCAACCGTATTGTCTCGTCATAGTCAGCGATAGCGGCTTCGTATTGATGAAGTTCACTTCTCGCCCAACCCCGATTGTAATAGGCATCTGCATAATCAGGCTTGAATTGTATTGCCTTGTCGTAGTCAGCAATCGCAGCTTCAAGTTGCCCGATCAGGGATTTGGTAGCCCCTCGGTTGTTGTAGACAACGGCGTGATCTGGTTTGAGACTCAGTGCCTTGTCGTAAGCGGAAAGTACTTCTTCCTGAGCATCTTTTGAAAGGAGAATCCCGATGGATAGCCAAGCGTGGGCGGCAAGTTCGTCATCAATTCCCTCTGAGATATTTGCGAGCGAACGCCATTTTTCAACCGCTTCCGCAATTTTCCCGTCCTGTTGCAACAGGTAGGCATCAATTATCGCTCTATCTACGAGAGGCAATTCGGTATTCTGCAGATTCTCCCGGAAGGTTTCGTCAACCGCTGCTGCTTGCTCGGGATCGCTGAGAGCCTCTATAATTTCGATAACCGTTTTTGTATTCACAATTTTTCTTTAGGTCAATACAGGCTTGCAGGCTACACCGGACCTCCGGTGTAGTGTTTGAAGGGAATAGGTGTGCACTGGTCCCTTGTTGATAGCACAGTTCTTTTCTATTGGACTAGATATTTACTCAATCTTTCCAGCAAACGTCTATGGCGTTCTGGTGATATAGATCCGATGGAACGATCTATATCACTTATCGGCACCCAATCAAGAAAACCAAGTCTTATCACGGAGGGGTCGCTTTGTAAGTTTTGTAAGTTGTCATCTGTGCGGTGCACTATTTCATCAAAGTTCTCAATGCATAGGTCTACTTGCGAGCTTATACCACAAACCAGGAATCGTTGATAATTCCCTGGCAGCTTTCGTAGGCAAATCCCCGGTCTGCGCTTAATCTCTATCTGTAACCCTGTTCCCTGTCGTTTTATTTCCGTGGTGTCGAAGATAATTACGTGACCGGGCTTGGGGGTATATCCGTGCCCTCTACCTCTTCCCATAGTTAGGATTTACCTCAATGAGCGTGGCATCTGTATACGTGGCATCTGTATAATCAGGTTCGTCATCGCCGTACGCTGCCGCAATACCACGTTTATATGAATCCTCCCCATCGGCCAATTCTACGCGACTTCCTTTATAGTTAGGATTTACCTCAATGAGCGTGGCATCTGTATACGTGGCATCTGTATAATCAGGTTCGTCATCGCCGTACGCTGCTTCAAGGCCCCGCAGCCCTAAGCTTAATAAGGCATCCCGCTGATCCGGAGATTCAACTAATATTGCCATATCAAATTCCCCCTCATACTTTTCAATGAGGTTACCAATGAAGTCCTTCAATGGGGTGAAGAGATGATTTTCGGCCTCACCAACGAGATCGGTTAACTTGTCTCGCACCGCAACAAGCCTCTGACAATCGTCATCGGTTAATGAAGCGAGAAACTTGTCCTCTGTGACACCGACTAACATTTCCACCGCAGCAACAAACGATTGAGCTGGGTTGTCCACCTGAGGGTCAGAAGAGCTTAATGCGGTGAGTGCCATCACCAGAGCGGATTGTGCGGTAGACCGCCACTGAGCACCCAAGATACCCAATGCCGCAAATGCCTGTATTGTTTCAGCACTCTGGCTGAGTCGAACAGCTGCCTGCTTTTGGGCTCCGAACGGACTCAACCCGCCTGCATCTTCAAGGACAAGATCTAGTTCAACGGAATCTGTCATTGGCACGCTGTGCGGAGTCGCTTGTTTTTCACGTGACATATTCTGTTCCTCTAGGTTTTTTCCATTATTCCGTTACCTATACACAAGGGAAACCATTTTATGATCACTAATAAAATTGCACCATTAATATACCTTACAGCAATATATTTGTCAACTGAAAAACTCGTCGTGCATAGGGCAATCGCATGTAGATATTGTTCTTGACAATTGCAGTTGAAAAGTATAAAGTTTTGATTAAGCGGAGATTAAGGCGAGCGAAGGAGATGGAGAGAGGCTTATGAGTAATGAAATCAAGGTTGAACAGGGCAGCGGCAACATTTTTAAGGATTTAGGCTTTCCTGATGAGGTTGCTGAAGAAGAATTGTTGAAAGCGCAATTAGGCGCAGAAATTTTCCGTATTCTGGACGAACGCCGGCTAACGCAAGCAGAGGCAGCGAAGCTACTTGGTGTGAAACAGCCTGAAATTGCTCGCCTTAAAGCCGCTAAGCTTTCCTACTATAGCGTTGAACGGTTGATGCGGTTTCTGGAACGACTCAACTGTGAGGTGAGCATTCACATATCGCCACAGTGGGACGCTACCGAGCGCGTCATAGCATTGTGACCAATATTCTACCAATGGTGGCATTAAGGAGAACACCATGTTTGGCATAGCTGTAGGGTGTGGCAATCTTTCAGATAGCTACCTGAAACGGATCACGCAGCTGGGGGTTGACTGCGTCGACTTCGGTTCCGGTGACTCTTTCCCCGGCGTTAAGGAACAGGGATACCCGGATCTGGACGAACTGCTCAAGATCAAAAAGAAAATCTATTCATGGGGGCTACGGATCAACCGCGTGACCTTGCCCGATATCACGGAGAAGTTTATGGGGGACAAGGAAGGCAGCGAGGTGGAATTGGAAAACACCGAGCAGGCGATGCGGGTATTCGGGGAGGCGGACATGCCCATCGCCCGGCAACGCTTTGAAGGCGACACCTTCAATCACCTGATAACCTTCTATCGGTCAGAACATCGCGCCGGGTTTCTCGGCAGTGGGGGAAGCCGTTGGTTGACCGGCGACCAACCCAAGCCTCAAAGTGAGGCGGAGTTAAAATCGCGCAGGTTCCACCATTGGCCCCTGTTTGCGGCGAGCGATCCGCCCACCCGTGAGGAACTGGACGACTGGTGGCGGCATTTCTGCCGAGTCTACGAGCGGCTTGTGCCCATCGCTGAGGAATACGATATCAAACTCGCGATCCATCCATCGGATATACCCTTGCCAGATACGCCGTTCGGTACATTGGGATTTCATCGGGTAATTGATGCGTTTCCCAGTCCGAATGTGGGGTATCTCTACTGCTGTGGGACGCGGGCAGAAGCTGGGGGATTACCGTTGGTATTGGATGAGATTCAGAACTACGGACGCAAGGGGCGGATCTTCATGGTTCATTTCCGCAATGTGCGAGGGAGTCTAGCGACCGCAGGAGGCTACGAGGAGACGCTCTTGGACGACGGTGACATGAATATGTTCAAGATTGTGCGGGCACTCAAAGAGGTGGGTTTTGATGGATGTTTGAATCCGGACCATATTTTCCCGATAGAAGGGGATGGCTCTGATGCGGGAGGCGCGTTGGCGTATTCTGTCGGCTACATCAAGGCACTCTCGGCGGCACTTGCTGCAGTTTAACGGGTTGAGTAGAACGTCCTACGATTAGATAAAGTTACAATCTAATGCTGCCAACAGCAAGAACGAAAGTAGGGAAAATTCGGTCGCCGGTGTGCTTTGCCAGCCATCTAAAGATGGTCGGTTTATCGACAAGTGGCTTTATCGGTCATGACGTGAAAACTCCTAAAATGTCACATTCTCAATTTTGAAAGGAGAAACAATCGTGAATTATTCACGCTTAAATCTGTTAATCACTGCAATTAGTTGTTTGGCTGTTTTGGTATTTCCTATCTTTGTCACAGGATGTGGTGATAGTGGTGATGCTGATGATGGTATGAGTGGCGATGTCGTCGCGCCCGATCCAGAACCCGTCTCAGAGCCGACACCACAACTGGAACAACAGCCTCAACCGGAGCCGCCACCTCAACAACAACCGGAACAACAGCCGGAACCACAACCCGAACCGCAACCTCCACCTCAACAGGAGCCACCTCCCGGCGTTTCGTTCCAAGAAGACATTTTACCCATCCTTCAAGCGAGTTGTGCTGTCCAAGGATGCCATGCTGGTCCCAATCCAAGGAAAGGACTTAATTTGGGGACGTACGCAGACTTTGAGAAAGGTGGCGTATTTAACCCCGGAGATAGCAAGGGAAGTGTGGTTATCCAGCGGATTGATGGCGGTGGTATGCCGCCGGGCGCACCGTTGGCTGATGACCAAATTCAACTCTTCAAAGATTGGATCGATGAAGGCGCGAAAAATAACTAAGAAACAACCACACGTCTCCACTAACTTGTTGTGCCTCAACTCACGACCTGTACACGCAGAGGAAAAATCAGACATGGCAAAAGACAATTTTCGGGAATGGCTTATCTGCAATAAAGCTTACAAACCCAGACCAGCTAGGGATATGCTCTCCCGGTGCAAAAGAGTGGAAAGAATTTTTAACATATCCCTTGATAAATCTATAGAAACGCAAAAGAATCTTGAGGAACTCTTACACAGATTAAAAAATGATGCGGATTCTTACTTAAGGGTGGGAGCAAACCATACAACGTCTGTAGGTGTATTGCGAACAGCGGTAAGACTCTATCATGAATACCTGAACAGCGATAACTGAACAGGTATAGAAGCACTTTTAGAGGGCTGTTTTTCTTGGTCCTGAATGAATGATTTGAGGCATTTAGCTACATATTCAGCTTGTTTTACTGGAACGGCATTGCCAATCATCTGTTCTAAATCCGTTTTTGCCCCTTGAAAAATAAAATCTTTTGGAAAGGTTTGTATGTAACTTCGCTCGATAGTAGTTAAGGGGCGAACATCTTTAGAAATTGGTGCTGTGTCATTAGGATGTTCCTTGTAGGTTTTGGGTATAGGCCTGTTTACCCCTCGGACTGTTGGGCTTGGCTCGTCAATGCTAAATATAGCTCTCCTGCTATAGTTTCTAGGGTGTCGGTAGTAATGTTCTATGCCCAAACTGTTGCCTAGATAGCCTTTCACTGTAAGTGGGATTGGCGATAAGTTCACGTTGAGGTAGTTTTCCAAGGCGTGATCAAAGCCGTTGAGTTCTCCAATAAGAAACAACCTCTTGCGTTTTTGTGGTACTCCACAAAGACTCGCATCTAAAATCGTCTGAGTAAGACCATACCCCGCCTTTTTCAAAATATCGCACGCACGGCGGTATCTCTCACTTTTCACAGTTCTGTCAACGTTTTCCATCACAAACCATTGTGGCTTTTTATGTGAAACAATCTTGGCAAAACTGATCGTTAAATCAGCCCTGCCAAGTTCCTCATTACGCTTGCCAGCATGAGAGAAATCCTGACAGGGTGGTCCACCAATAATCACGTTGGTCTCAAAACGCTCTAATACTTCTAGACTCTCGGTTAAATTGCCCAAGTCTACATTAAATATGCTGTGTGCAAAGTTCTTTTGGTAAACCTTAATTGCGGGTTGCCAATTATCAAAGGCAGCGACTATTTCAAAGCCAGCGTTTTGAAACCCTAACGTCATGCCTCCGCAACCAGAGAATAAATCAATACCCTTTATTTTCATTCGACAGGTCACCTTCTTCACTAAAAAGTTCAGGGGAGTTTGCAATTATAGCATCAAACCTGCGCTCTGGACTCAAGAGATTTTCGCCACCGCCTAAAATAATATTCTTTATTTCCTCTTTTTTCACTCTTGGTGCGGAAAGTTCATCGCAACGTAAATAAGGATGGGTTTTTCTGCCACTTAGGGCAAAAGCTTTATCACTTTGATTAGAAGAAGAGGCACCGAGAACCTGACGATAATTGACTTCCCCATCTTTGGAAAAGTCATAGAGCATTCTAACGAGCCATGCTACCGACCTCATTGATCGTGAAAACCTGCTTGTGCCTTGTCTAGCACCATCAATAAACAATCTTGCAAAAGCGAAGGTACTCCAAAGAAAAGCATCTAAACAATTATCATCAAGGCGGGTCGATTGGCCCTCGGTCTTCCAGACGATTTGTGCGACTAAAGGCTCTTGATAATCCAAATGTAAAAGTAATATTTCATCAATCCGATCGGTAAAATCGGGCATCAGTTTCAAAAGAACGTCTTCGTTTTCCCAATCTGTTACTTGTACGCAAACAGGGTCCAAAATATCGAACAAATCTTGAGACTGGAAAGCATACTTACTAATGATGCTTAATGCTAGGTGGACAATCGTATTAGGTCTTACCACGAGTTCACAGCTATATTCATTATCAGACAAGTCGCACGTCGAGTTGTCAGGTAAAGCTGTCAATTTTATTTCTAGTCCTCTAACAGGAGCAGAAGAATTTGAGGTGTCCAGAATAACTAAATCAATTCGAGGTAAAGTTCCAATAACGAACCCTCGATTGTCAATATAAGTGTCTTCAAACGAAAAGTAAATGCTTGCAGAATCAGCCTCCATAGTAAAAACATCGGTGACATCAATCTTTTCGTGAACTACTGCTAAATTCCGGTCCATAACTAGATGAACTGGCGAAATAGTCCGACTGTACATGTAACACAGCAGAGCAGCAGGGAAACAATTATTGAAACTATTTTTTCCCCAAGCAGCAGCTTGTGAGAAGTCTTTATTAGATTTATTACTGCCGCTAATTCCAAACAACTCGGGAGTCAATTGTTCTTGAGTATACATACACCTATATTCAAGGATTGTTCCAAAAAATGGAGCTAAAGGCGGTGCTGAGTACAGATGGGCTTAACTGAGCACTCTTCGGAAGGCGTTTGTAATTTCGGAGAGAACCTCTACAGGCGTGTCGGTCGCATCGATCTCTTGAATAACGTCTGGCGAATAATAGGATAGCGTCGGTGCGGTTTGCGCCTCATACTCCTCAAGCCGATGCCGAATCACCCTCTCGTTGACATCGTCGAACCGCTTTTCACGATGTGCTCGGCTTTTCATACGTTTCACAAGCACCTCCGGGTCCTGACATCTGAGATAGATGATTTGACGCACATCGATATGACAATCCATCGCCCGCGCCTGCGGGAGATTGCGTGGGATACCATCTAGGAGTAAATAGTCTATTTCTGGTTGGAATCGCTTCTCCTGCACCAAATTATCGATATAATCACGCCATAATTGAATCGCGATATCGTCCGGGACAAACTCCCCTTTGCTGGAGTATTCTAGAAAAACTTTGCCGAGCCTGCTATGAAGATCTAGGGAACGAAGCACCTCTCCGCAAGCGACATGGACAAATCCCGGAATCTGGTTAAGAATTTTGCCTTGCGTTCCTTTTCCTGTGCCAGGGGCACCAAAGATTAAAATTGTTCGATATTTGGTTGCAGATTGCATCTGTACGACTGTTTTCTCCTTCGTTTCAGGTTATAGTGAATTCTAAAAATAAATAGACATTAAAAGTAAATAGTCTTTTGTACCACAATCTGTTAGATTGTGATCCAAACCCGCACACTAACAGTTTGCGCTACAGTGTCTAGTTAATTCTGAAATCTACTATATTAATCGATCTGTTCCGTCCATTTGTTGGGTGCGGTGTCGATTTCATACTCAGCGAAGACGCGATCGATTTCCACCTTCACATCGTCCGTCAGTTTCCAGCCGACTGCGCCCATGTTGTCTTCTACTTCAGCAGCCCGTCTTGCCCCAACGAGCGAAACGCTGACTGCTGGATTGGCGATCACCCAATTGAGTGCGAGGTGCGGCAGCTTTTTACCAAGTCCTTCCGCAATTTCTTTGAGTTTATTCACCGCTTGAACGTTGCGTTGGAAGATCCCCGGCAGAAACAGCTTGAGCGACATGTTACTTCCCCCTCTGCGTCGCCAATCGTCGTCCTCAAACGTTGTTTCCTCGGTGAACGCGCCCGCTAACATCCCGTAGGCGAGTGAGCCGTACGTCATGACACCGATGCCGTTCTCCTGGGCGTAGGGGAAAATCCAGTTCGCCATGCGCCGATCAAACAGGTTGCACGCATATTGTAAAACATCGACACGTCGTGTTTCCATGCAGGTCTGGATTTCGTCTCCGGTAAAATTGGAGAGACCGACAAACCTCGCCTTGCCCTGCTGCACAATCTCCTCCAACGCCTCCATCGTTTCATCAAACGGGGTGGTGCGGTCGGGCCAATGCACCAGATACACATCGACATAGTCGGTGTTAAGTGCTTTCAGACGGCGTTCGATTGCAGCGTGTGCCATTTCGCGGCGGCTGTCCCGTCCTTTCAGACGGTCGTTGTCGTAGTTAATGCCGAACTTTGAGACGACGATGACATCTTTGCGCCGGTGCCCCAACGCTCGTGCCAACAGTTCTTCGGACCTGCCCATGCCGTAGGCTTCGGCGGTATCAAAGCAGTTGATGCCGAGGTCAAGTGCACGATGGATCGCCTCAATGACCTCTGCTTCCTCGATGGAGCCGTAACCGCCACCCATCTCCCAGCAACCGAACCCAATGGCTGAGACCTGCATCCCTGTCTGCCCAAACGCTTTATATTCCATGATCAGCCTCCCCTGTTTCCGCTGTTAGCAATTGTTCACCTCATCATTGTATTATGTTATTGGGCAATTGTCAAGTATAGAAAACATCTAGGGCGTGCTTGACATACCGCCTATGGTCTGATACACTGTGTATTACGGTTCATAATGTTGTTGGTTCACTAGTTCATTAAACTTTTGAACCCTAAGCAATTCTAAATTCTACCATAGTTCATTTTTCACGTTTCACAGCCTGTCCCGCCTGTTCCGTTCCGCCTGTCCCGATTCCATCGGGGAGAATCCCGACGAGTCGGGACCTGCTCTCGGCTTGTCGGAGTCCCGCCTGTCCCGATTTATCGGGGATGTATCAGGGATGTATCGGGGCATCGCGTTTCACGCTTTTTGCATTTTCTTTGAATATGAGCTTCCATCAATAGATCTCACGTTTCTGCTAGCATTCCAACAAGGCCAGGTAATTCACCATGCTTTTCCGCCGTAAAAATCCGCAGAACGAACCAATGGCCGATGCCTACGCCACTCTACGAGAGAAAATGGTGGAGGAGCAAATTCAGAAGCGCGGGGTTAAAGACAAAAGGGTGCTAGCGATTATGCGGCAAGTGCCCCGGCACCTATTCGTCGATCCAGATAGCATGAACGCTGCTTACGAAGACAATGCGATGCCAATTCAGTGTGACCAAACAATCTCTCAGCCTTATATCGTCGCGCTGATGACCGAATTACTGGAGTTGGAACAATCGTCGAAAGTATTAGAGATTGGCACCGGCTGTGGGTATCAAACCGCTGTCTTAGCAGAGATAGTTGAGGCGGTCTACACCGTCGAGATTATCCCCGAACTTGCAGAAAGTGCGTCGAAACGATTTAGAGAATTCGGCTATCGAAATATCCATCAAAGATACGGCAATGGCTACTACGGTTGGGAGAAATACGCCCCCTACGATCGAATAATTGTAACCGCTGCTCCGAAGAAGCTGCCGAATCGCCTTATCAAGCAGTTAGCGGCGGATGGACTCATGATACTGCCGATCGGCGACTATTATCAAGATCTGGTTCGGGTTCGCAGAGCCGAACACGGCATTGAACGCCAAACCGTTAGCGGTGTCCGCTTTGTGCCGATGACCGGTGCCCCCGATTGAGGGGTGAAATCATAACCAATGGTGCGAGTTTGCAACTGTTGATATTATTGGTGCATGGGTTCATTAGTTGATTGGTTCATTAATGAACTAGTGAACTCTTGAACTAATGAACTAAGGAGAGGAGGCGAGGTGCTAGAACAAATATTCAAACAGCTGCTCGAATTCCTATCAACGCCAACCGGTCTCTGGACGCTCGTGGGCATTGGGGCGGTCATTGCATTTGCCGCTGTCTACCATCAGAAACGCCAGATTCCCGGCTTCACGATTGAAGCCATTACAGATGATACGTGGTTTGTCAACCGCGATGACAACCATCGTATCGCAATCATTGTCTCCCTTCGACTCATCAATAAATCCGGTAGCCCGATCCGGATTCAACGATGCAAACTGAGCGGCTATTCACCAAAAATCGCTCCACCGGAGTTGGTGCTAGATGGCTACGACAAGACGATTGAGCTCGAATACCCGAAGTATGATCCGTTTGAGCCGGGTCAGGAGTATATCGTCAACCCCTACACCGAACAGCAGATGTGGATCTTCTATGAATCGGGCGCAGTGACAATGACCAACATACTCCGTGCCCCAATCATCATCAAAGATGCCAACCGACAACGGAAGGCGATCCAGCTTGAGATTCGTCGCAGCATGGAGCAGATTATGCTCTATCGCGAGGCAGCAATGCGGTGGTGAACGGACAACCACCAAGCTACTCTGAAAATTAGTAATTTTCCAGTCCGATTGCAGCCAACAACGACCCACCGGCATGTATGAAACGCCTTTAACAGATAGAAATTATACGTTGACATTTGTTAAAAAAATCTGTTACAATATCAGGACTTACGCACTTGAGGTTTTAGACCTGACAGTGCCCTGACAAATCCCTGACATTTGGCGAGGTTATGGTGCCATTTCAGTGCAAAACGGTTCATAAACAGGGCGTATTTGTCAGGTCAAAAACCCATCTGGGCGCACCTTCTGTGGCACGGTAAAAATCTACAAACGCGCTGAAGCTAGGCCCCATCAGGGTTCAGAGAGACATCGGCTAATAATGCCCCCCCGATATGAGGTTGAATTTTTTTTTTGGGCCTGACAGGGCCCTGACAAATTGCCAAATTGTGAATGAACTAATGAACCAATGAACCAAAATACTGGAGGATGAAAATGGCTGAAGATACCAAAAACGAACTGGTTCCGGTCGCGGACTACGAGGTCCTAGATCAGGTCGATGACCAAGCGATTGTCGAGATGATGACGGGGCAATCCATTCAAGATTACGTTTACTCGTTTAAACAAGGTGGGAAGACGGTTGAGGGGTTAACGCTGGCGGGGATAAACGAAGCGGCAAATCGTCGAGGTGGGATTCAGGTTGACGATGTACAATACGAAGAGCGGGACCATTCTTGGCTTGCTACCGCTAAGGCAACAGATACAGTTACCGGCTCGTCACGCTACGGGGCGTATGAGCAGCCGAAACGGATGGGCAATCGCGACGATCCCCATGCGTTCACGAAGGCAATCCATAAAGCGCAGCGCAACGCCGTCAAACAGCTGCTCCCTGTCACGGTCATCAAAGAGGTACTGAACTTCTACCTCCATCGACAAGCGGGCGGTGAAACGGCTCAGATGGGCTTACCGAGCGCAGCTTCGACCGGCAAGATTTCTAACGCACAGAAAGCTGCTTTCTCAATGGCTACCAAGCTGGAAGGCAAACTGGGAGAACAGAACATCACAAAATCCGATTTTTGGAACTATGTCAAACGTCGCTACGCCGTTGAATCCCGTAACGATATGACCGAGATGCAGTGGACCCAACTCTCTGCGGAATTACAAGCCGGTGCCTCCACGCCAGATCTTTTCAAGGAGTTGGTGGGACGCATCCAGCAACTGGACGCTGCGGCAAAAACGAGTGAAGTCCCCGAAAGTCCTGAGCCACCTCTCACACTGAACGAGGAGGGTGCTGATTCAGAATACAGCGAGTCAGAGACACCGTCTGACGATTCGGCGGCGGGAGAAAATACACCGTTTTGAAAGGAGAAGATATGTCACGCCTTTTCTTTGCGTTCGGCTCTGGATTCGCGCTGATCGCTGTGATAACGGGGGCCTTTGCCGCCCATACCCTGAAATCGAAGCTATCGCCGGATATGTTCCAAGTCTTTGAGGTTGCCGCGCGCTACCAGATGTATCACGCACTAGGACTGATTGCTGTGGCTTGGGCTGCATCGCAGTGGAGCAGTCAACTGATCGCCGCCTCCGGCTGGCTGTTTGTGGCTGGCATCGTTATTTTTTCGGGTAGCCTCTATATTTTATCACTAACCGGTATCCGCTGGCTCGGCGCAATAACACCGATCGGTGGAGTCGCTTTTATCATCGGTTGGGGCTGTCTCCTGTGGGCAGCAATCAGAAGTTAAGGGAATGTCTTAAAGTAACCTAAGTTGCTAATTGTCAGACCCGCTCGACTTAGATAAACATATCCAAGCCATCTTCGTATATGTGCAGTATGCCGTACCCCCCGTAGGTTGGGTAGAGCGATAGCGAAACCCAACAATCTACTTTCGGACTACGCATCACGTTTCACGTTCTACCGCTTTACATTGATTAGAACAGAAGATTTATGCTATCATAACCCAAGTTGCTAGAAAGTAGTAGGTATATGGCTTTGCATCCCGATTTATCGGGGCTCCGTATGCCGATGTGCACCCAATCGTAGGGGCAAGGTTCCCTCGCCCAACGGGTTGGGAGAATCACCCCCTACCTACTCAATAGGTGTCGAGATCGTTTTTTTATGCACGACGTATTACTCCCCCAAGCCCCAACGGAGCGATATGCATATAGAATAATGAACCAATGCACAAATGTTTCTCACGTATCACGCATCACGTTTCACGTTCTACGAATGAACCAATGAACTAATAAACCAATAAGTGAGGTAATAACAATGGCAAAAATTACAATGTTCAAAGGTTACCAAGGCGAGCCACCGTTTCCCAAGCCAAGGGAAAAGGTACTTCCCAATGTTGTCAGCGCCCAAGATGGCGTGCCGGTGAAATATCCCGATTGCGAAGGGATTGGTGTGCGTGTCGTCCATCCCGCCAACCCCAAGGCACCCGCCCAAAATCTCGGACTCGTGATGTTCTATATCCCCCCGCACGTCGTGCTGGAACCGGGCAGCCACCACACCGAAGAGTGCTACGTTGTTATACGTGGAAAAGGTGTCATGACACTCGCCGGCGAGAAAGTTGATGTGGAGGAAGGCACCTTTATCCATCTGCCACCGTGGTGCGAACACGGCATTGAGAACACAGGAAATGAGACGATGGAAGTACTCATCTGTACCTCGCCTCCAAATCCTTAGCGCGCCGATTTCACTATTTGCATTTATAGTGAATTCTAAAAATAAATAGACATCAAAAGTAGATTGTTTTTTGTACCACGATCTGTTAGATTGTGATCCAAACCCGCAAACTAACAGTTCCCGCTACAGTGTCTAGTTAATTCTGAAATCTACTATAATTTATCATCCGTCCGATGCGTAATGAATTGCACAACTACTAGCTGTCGGCTCCCGTCTCATCTACCTGACAACATATTACAAGGAATTAATCTATGGCAAAATTAACGGAAGCAGAAATTTTAGAAGAATTACGAAACTACGATACACCATCAATCACCAACGTTGTTGCTACCTATCCGAAAAACCCCCTCTGCCTTGGGCTTTATAACCCGTGGACGGAGAACTGGTACACCGACCAATCCATCCGTTGTATGTATCCCGAACTAGGCAGGCTCGTCGGGTATGCGGTTACATGCGTGTATGGATTGCCAGACCCCAATTACTCCCGTTTAACCTTTATGGATGTCATTGATGCACTCGACGCTTCGCCGAAACCGACGGTTCTAGTCTTCCAGCAGAAATGGCCCCCCGAACTCCACGCGAAGGCGGGACTCGCAGGCGGAAATATGACCGCCGCGATGAAAGCAGTCGGTTGTGTCGGTGCCATATCCAACGGGCCATCACGAGACATCGACGAGATCCGTCCCATGAAATTTCAGTATATGCTCAGTGGGATCACACCGGGACACGGCGATATGGCTGTACATGCGGTCAACGTGCCGGTCTCGGTGGGCGGGATGGATGTCTCCCCAGGCGAGCTTATCCACATGGACGAAAATGGGGCGTGCAAGTTTCCAGCCGATAAGGCGGAAGCGGTTCTGACCAACGTAAAGGCGTTACTGCAAGAAGAAGAGACGCGGATTAATGCGCTGCAAACTGCGAAAACCGCAGCGGATGTCCGAGCCGCCTTCGCAGGCCAATCATACGCCGCTAAAGATGAAGAAGATGACTCATAGCGTTATCATGCTCACAGAAACCGAGTTTTTTCTTCAAAACTCGGTTTCTTCGCACTATTTCTTAATATAACGCAAGGCACCAATGAACTAATCAACCAAACACAATGCAACACACACCACTCTCATACCTATTTACAGCACTTCTAATCGGGACGGTTTCTCCCTCAACCTTTGCTCTCACCAATCCAGAAATTGACACAATGATCGCCGAAATGACAATCGAAGAAAAAGTCGGACAGCTCATCATGGTCGGCTTCGACGGGACCCAAGCCAACGAAGCCATCGAAACCTATATCCGCGAACGGTTTGTCGGTGGGGTTGTCCTCTTCAGTCGGAATATCGAAACACCACAACAGACAGCCGAATTAACGAACCAACTCCAACAATTGGCAGGTACGACAGCACATCAGATTCCCTTGTTTATTGGGATAGATCAGGAGGGCGGTTGGGTGATTCGCTTGAGAGAGGGAGCGACCGTGCTGCCCGGCAACATGGCGTTGGGTGCGACCGATTCGACTGAATTGGCAGAGCGCGCAGGCGAAATCACCGCCGTCGAACTCGCCGCGGTGGGCGTCAACCTCAACTTTGCGCCGGTCATGGATGTCAACAACAATCCACAGAACCCCGTTATCGATCGCCGTTCCTTCGGCGAATCGCCGGAACTCGTTTCCCGTTTGGGTGTCGCTTACATCCACGGGCTACAGCGCAACGGCGTTTTGGGGACCGCAAAGCATTTCCCCGGACACGGAGACACCACCGTTGACTCCCACTTCGACCTGCCAACTGTGAACCATGACCGCGAGCGCATCCACGCCCTTGAGTTACAACCCTTTCGTGCCGCGATTGATGCCGATGTCGCTGCAATCATGACGGCGCATATCGTCTATCCCGCCTTCGATGCCGACCGACCCGCCACGCTCTCGCCGTCTATCTTGACAGATCTCTTGCGAAAAGAACTTGGCTTTGACGGTCTGCTCATTACGGATGACATGGAGATGGAAGCGATTGATGACCACTACCGATCGGGCGAAGCCGCGGTCATGGCGGTTGAGGCTGGGGCAGACATCGTGATGGTGCTCTGGACGTCGGCGAAGCAGATTGAGGTTTTCGACGCACTCCTATCCGCGGTGAAAAGTGGACGTATCTCCCAAGCCCGGTTGGATCAGTCTGTGAGGCGTATCCTGAAAAACAAGGAGGGGGCGTTTGACCGACGTTTCGTCGATGTGGCTGCCGTGGGAAAGACTGTCGGGGCGAAGGCACATCAACAACTCGCTCAAACAATCGCATCGCAGGCAATCACGGTAGTGAGGAATCGAGATAACCTCCTGCCCTTAAAATTAGAACCAGAGACCACTGTCCTGATCGTTAGTGCATCATCGACTTTATTTGAGAACTTCAAAGCACACCACCCGAACACGGTTGAGGCGCGAATCCCAGAAAAATCGGAGGTAGAAAGTATCCTGCCACAACTGATAGTGCAGGCAGAAAACGCCGATGTCGTTATCGCCGGAATCATGAAAAATGAACAGGCAGCATTTGTTCAGCAGGTTAGCTCGGGGACAACAACCCCCGTCATCGTCATCGCGCTCGGTTCACCCTACACACTCCGCGGCCGCCCCGCTGTCTCCGCCTCCCTCGCCGCTTACGATATCCACGCCGCCTCCGTGTCCGCAGCCGTAGAAGTGATAATCGGAGCACAGGCGGCTCAGGGCAAACTACCGGTCCAATTGTCGATTGAAGACTAGTAGACCTTCAGACCACTGTGGCTCTGTTTGTAGTAGGGCAATTTATTGCCCGTTGCCTTCACGTCTCTGTTCTTTCAATGCAGCTTCCACTGATAATATGGTAAAATACCCCAAGCTGCTATATACGGATCTCGGATGACACGGAAAACGCAAGGTGTTAGGGATGAACATTCACGACAGTGGCTATAAGAAACTATTCTCAAATCGTACCATATTTCGACAACTCCTTGAGACCTTCGTCAACCAAGAGTGGGTCCATTCCCTCGATTTCGATACGTGTGAACCCCTCGATAAATCCTTTATCTCCGAACACTACAAAGAAACCGAGAGTGACTTAATCTACAAAGTCCAATTGCATGACCGTGAAGTTTATATCTACATCCTCATCGAGTTTCAATCCACTGTAGATCCGTTCATGGCGTTGCGAGTGCTGAACTACATCACCAACTTTTACATGGATTTTCTCGTCAATAATAGGGGGGTCAACAGATTGCCAGCGGTCTTTCCAATCGTGCTGTATAATGGAAGCACACCTTGGACGGCATCGGTCAACCTTTCGGCATTGATTGAGCAGAATCCGCCACTCGGTACATTTGGGTTAGATTTTCAGTATTCCTTGATTGCTGAGAACCAATACAGTAGAGAGGCATTGTTAAACATCCGAAACATCGTATCTACGTTATTTTTAGCAGAATCACATTATGATTTAGATGCGCTGGAGGTGGAACTGCTAAATCTGTTTTCGTCGGAAGGTGACAAGGAGGCAGTGAGTCTGTTCTTAAACTGGTTTAGACAGTTGGCACTCCACGGACGGATTGAATCTAGCGATTATGAGTCATTGGAGTACATCTATCGAAATGAAGAGGAGGTGAAGACGATGTTAGTCACTGCGTTAGAGAGAGAGCGGGAGCAGATTTTTCAAAATGGTCTGCGTGAAGGCAAGCAAGAAGGACTCCTTGAAGGCAAGCAAGAAGGACTCCTTGAGGGTGAGCAGAAAGGTAGAATTGAAGAGAAGATTGAAACGGCAAAGGCAATGCTTGCCAAGGGAATGGAGATAACCCTTATTGCTGAAATCACCAACCTGCCAGAAGCACAACTCTTGCAATTGAAAGACAGACTTTCCTCTGAATGAATTAGATCTTTCATTTCTGTGCCCCCGCACCGTGTCAGCGTGAAAATGGAAAGGATCGAACAGATGAATAACGAACTCATCTCGACCATGACAGAACGCATCGTGCGCGACTTTCACCCCATGCAAATTATCCTCTTCGGTTCACATGCCCGCGGAGAGGCACACCCACAAAGCGACGTAGATCTGCTTGTAGTCTTCTCCGAACTCGCTGATAAACGGAAAACCGCCGTTGACATCCGACGTGCCCTCGCTGACCTACCCACGGCTAAAGATATCCTCGTAGCAACACCCGAAGAATTAGCACATCAGCGTGATCAGGTGGGCACAATCCTACGTGCCGCCCAACGAGAAGGGGAAATACTTTATGAACGCAACTGATCAACTTGCAGAAACAGATCGCTGGTTGCGTTATGCCGAAGAAGATTTGACCACAGCTGAAACTTTGTTAAGACAGCCACATGTTGTCCCACGTCATGTCTGTTGGTTTGCTCAACAAGCTGCCGAAAAAACATTAAAGGCGGTATTAGTCTTTCTACAGATTGATTTTCCACGAACCCATGACCTAGACGTCCTACGCAATCTGGTGCCCGATGACTGGCAATTCAAAGAAGTGTGTCCGGACTTGGCTAGCTTAACCCAATGGGCAGTTGAAGCCCGCTATCCAGGGAACTGGACAGAAGCTACAAGCACTGAAGCAAATACAGCTGTTCAACAAGCACGAATTATCTACGAGTCAATATCTACTGAACTCGGACAACACACAGAGTTACTACAGCCTATCTGAAAAACTGTAGGATTGACGCACTTCAGATTGTAGTTGCCTGATTCATCAGGCATATTGGCGTGTGGTACAACCTACACCCGTCGTAGGCGGGGTATCTTGCCCCGCATTGGGGTGGAAACATTGAACAACAGCCTCTCATCGTTCAACTGCGTAAGTCCTATAGGTGTTGGATATAGAAACTTGATTCTTTCAATGCAGCATCCACCGATGATATGGTAAAATATCAGAATGGGATTGGTACAATCATTCGATTGGCTTCAAATAAGAAAATGGTCCTGTTATGAACGCATCAAAAGAGAGCAAAATTCCGTGTAATTATAGTGAATTCAAAAAATAAATAGACACTTTCGCTCCCCATGTTTGGTAGGCGCTGTTTTCAACTGCGCCGATTTGGAGTGTCTCATTAATTCTAAAATCTACTATAATTTCTATAGCACTTACGCAGCCAACTGTAGGCAAGGCATCGTGCCCCGAAACACTTATAGAGAATCGGCATTCTCTCCGACTGCATAAGTGCTAACTTTAACGGTACCCTTGGCAAAATCTAACAAAATCTAACACTTTTAGGATTTACGCAGCCAACCGTAGGTGCTCCGTTTCTAGTTTAATCGCCTTCCAGTATTAGGGACAGAAATGGCAAAGAAAAAGACGAAAAAACAACGCAAAAGACATCGCCTAAAGGCAAATCCCAAGCGTCAAGCACATGCGCTGTTAAAAGGATACCTCTATCAAATCTGGCACAGTGTGCATGCTTGGTTGAGCCTTGCCGAAGGCGAGGTCCTCTATCTGGAAGGGGCGGAAGACTTTGACAGAATATCAGGGGATAGTGCTACAGCAACACAAGTCAAACACACCCAACACAACATAACGCTAAGATCTCAAGAAGTAAATGATGCGATTAACAACTATTGGGAATTGCGAACTAACAACCCTGATTTGAGAGTGAAATTCCGTTTTCTCACACGCTCCCAAATAGGTGCAGAACAAGGGTCCCCATTTGGAAAGAACCAACAAGGTCTTCGTCTATGGGGGCGTTGTTTGGATGACGAGGCAACTATCACAAAAATTTCCGAATTTTTACAAACTGAGGACAGAATATCAAAGAAAGTAACCGATTTTCTCAAAGGGGCAGGACCTCAACAAATTTATAAACAACTCATTGAACCTATTACCTGGGAAACGGACAGCAAGGAAGCTAGTTATGTTGCGGAATCCATAAAAGCAAAACTAATTCTTCATGGCGATCGACAAATTATTCCGATCCCCCCCTCTGATGCTGAGAAAGTTGTTAATCATCTGCTCGGAGAAGCCTTGATGGTTGCAACACAGAAGGAAGATCGTGAGCTTACCAAAGCGCGTTTTCTTGAAATCCTTTACGATAAAACAGGGCATAGGGTCTCGAATCAGCAATGGCAGCAGTACCAGCAGGTGCTAGCTACGATGATGAATACTGTTAGTGCGTCATTCATCGGAGACTCATCTGATATTACTATTCAATTTCAGTCTCCCATACAAACTGATATACCGCCGCTCTATCGCGATGTTGTTCCGAGACGAGAACTACTTGAGAGCATCCAAACTACACTTCAATCAGAGGGAATCGCTGTCCTCCAAGGAGGGGCGGGAAGAGGAAAAACAACCCTCGCAAACTTGACCGCAAAGGCTATAAACGGTTCATCATGGCTTTGGCTGAATTTCACACGTAAAGATTCATCTCAGGTTGTCCAACTGCTACAGCAGCTTGCTGTTGAAATAAGTAATCAATCTTCACCAATCAACATCGTCCTTGATGACCTGGACTTGCAGCCTCAAGAATCGCGAGGATATGAAGAAGTCTTAGGTGTTGTGGTTTATAAAGTACTGGAACGTGGTGCAAAATTGTTAATTACAAGTCAATATGAGCTGCCCGGCAGTCTCATCCGCCTCTTTGGCATATCATCATCCGCAGCCCTCCAAGTTCCTAACTTTACCATATCCGAAATTGAGCAATTTGCACAACAATTGGGGTGTCCCGCTAATAACACAGAAGTTTGGGCAAAATTGACTCAAGTGTATACAAGCGGGCATCCAAGACTTGTACACGCTCAACTTACTCGATTGCGGGGAAAAGGTTGGAAGCACGATGAAAACGAAAATATCTTTCAAACACCCCCGGAGGTGGTAAAAGAACGTGAAGAAGTACGAAAATTGCTCATAAACCTGCCAGAAGATCAAAAGGAATTGCTCTATAGGCTTAGCTTGGTGTCTGCTGCATTCCGGAAGGATTACGCACTCAACATTGGTGATATACCAGAATCTATAGATCATCCAGGAGATATTTTTGATCAACTAGTCGGTCCTTGGATAGATCGAGTGGATGAAACATATTACACAATCTCGCCTTTATTAGCCGACGCAGCGGAACGAGCTTGGACCGAGGACAAGAAAAAAGGGCTTCATGTCCAAATCGCAAATGCAATTCTCAAAGCAAAAGATCTGACCACAATAGAAGCACACTTGGTCCTTTTTCATAGTATAGTTGGGCAGAACAAAGACAGTTTTGCTGTTGTCATTCGGGGATTAATGACTATTCCAGAGGACGATTGGAGAAAACTCTGTCAAGAATTCTCGTTGTTTATGCATGTTAAAACTGATCCCCCCGGAGAATTATTCCCTGGGGAGGCCTTTGTAAATTATCTATTTCGATCATTTCAATATCGGATCGCCGTTGAGGTAGAACCAGAGTTTGCACCGAAGATACTTGAAATTTGGGATAAAGAAACCAAGCCATACGAGCCACATCAGTCGTATCTCCGGTCTCGTATAATTTTAGTAACACAGGCATTGATGTATCATTCAATGTTGCTTCCAATTAGGAAGATGGTGGACTATCTCAAAGAACTTATTGATATCGCAGACAGTGATAAAGAGGTCCAAAAAATATGTGATAATCTCATAGGACCGCTAGAAGAAGATAAAACTGATAAAACTAACTCTTTCAGTATCCTATTTCGACTCGTCTTTGTACATCAATCTATTTGTGCTCCATTCCTCAACGATCTTATTGATGCACTGGATGAACTTCAGCCACAAATTAGGACTTTATTATTCGCTGATTTTGAGAGTGACAGCATTTACTGTCGAATTTTGATTGAGAATGTCTGGCGGACGGAAGCGAATCTTGAAAATCCGGATTGGGCAAGATGTCTTCAAGTATATAACAAAGTAATTGAAAGAACTCTCGCGTGGGGTTATCCCCATATTGCTGCGACATCAGCAAAAGCTATTGTAATGATCTATTATGAATACTTGCAGGTCCCTGATACCGCCCATAAATTTCTTCAGGATATTGTATCGGAAGTGGGCGTATTACCAGCAATAGAGGAAGCACAGGCGGCTATATATTTAGACCAGAAGCGTTACAGAGAAGCACTCAATATTTACGAGCGGCTGCTCCTTGAATCGAATCCATCGTTACAAAGATTAGACTTTAAGCTCGCTGACAAGTACCGTCCAGCTGCTATTTGCGCTGCGCATTTGGACGATTGGGAGAAGGCAGCGACCTTTTTTGAAAATGGAGCAGCAATAGCTCAAAAAGTTGATGGTACTGAAGAATATATTGGTTTGTATGCTGATGCGGGATTTGCACAGTTTAAGGCGGGCAATATGTTGGGTAGTATAAAGTTGTTTAATCTCGCATTACAAAAATTTGAGGGGCTTCCTCAAAACAATACAGATGTCAAGTATTTCACTTTAAAAAAGCGTTTAGAATTCGCCATAGGATGGATAGCATGGCATGAAAAGGAAGATTATTCTACAGAACGTGAAGAACCTCCAGCAGGTTTCTGTAGCAATCCAGAGACAAATGAACAAATTTTAACCCTCCCTGATTTTCCAATGGGATACTTATGGTGCCATCTAGCGCAAATTGAGTACAAATTTGGACATGAAACGACAGTTTTGGAACATGCTTTGCGGATCGTAGACCAAGAGGCAGATCCAGTGTTAAGTTCCCTCCTTGCTACTTTTGAGGCAAAATATGACTTTAGGAACAAAACCTTTGATGATTTGCCCCAACGTATACATCAATTGGCAAAGGCATGTGACTCAATACAGAGGCATAATCAAACCGGGGAAGAAATTGGAGAAAACGGAATTTATTCTACATCTATTGCCGATGTACCCAATTTTGCTTCTGTTGAGAATATCATTGATATATTAGTAGCATCTCTTCTTGTCCAACTGTCAATAGGTGTAGATACGCGTGAAATTCTGGCTATATGGCGTACGAATTCATCAGAGCTGCCTATAAATGACAATATGGTTATTGCTCTTGATCTGATTGAATCAATGTTATCCGGCGATAAGAATAATGCCTTAACAGCGATGAGAACCGGGGAAGTAGAAGATGAAAAACGGCTTGTGGCAGCATTAAAAATTGTTCACGATATTGAAACGAATCCAGAAAATCTCTTTCATGCACACACACTCATTACTACTGGTCTCATTGACAAAATATGGAAAGATTTTGTGGCTACAGATTTAGCAGAGCTTCTTTCTGCACAGTGGCTTAAAAAAATAAAATTTCGCGCGACGTTGAAGATGCCTATGATTACAGTGCCTCAGATAGAACAAGCCTGTAACAGCAGTGAGACCGGCAAGAAAAAAATCGGTCAGATTCTACTCGCGGCACATCAAGCGGTTTCAGTCAGAGTAGCACCTGAGACTTTACAGCAGTTTCGCAGTTGGTCAGAATGAAAAGCAAAGCAGGAGCAAAAACAGAAAAGAATCCGATTGCACAACGTCTAATCACAGCGATGGAGAACCCACCACACCTCACCCATGAAGATGTTGAAGCACTGCGTCAGTCAATCGAAGAAGGAAAGATGCCTATAAAATTCGATTTGCCCCTTGAGCCGGATGAACACGAAAAACAATGAATGAAGCATCCCATTTTTACAGATCCGCGACGCATCAGCGCGAGAATGGAGAAAAAAATTATGGCTGAAACAGTTCTGCCAAAGTTACGTGTGAGTAGAGAAGAAGCATATCAGAAAATACAAGCGCGAATTGAGAAAGGACAACAACTTCGCAGCGAAGATATACGTTCAAACGAAAGAAAAAAAGCCGGAAGAGAGCGCAAAGATTGGTCAGAAGATAACAAAATCCTCTTGTTGAGTCTATTTGGTGAAGAGTCAACAGCAGTAGCCCAGTATATTCACTTTGATAATTTTCTGGATTCAAGAAGTCTGGAGCGGTTTAGCCCGGCTGTCCCTTATCATGTAAGGCGGTTACGCTTATATGAAGAACGTATGAACTCTAGTATCAAGAGCCTAGAGGAAATCCTTAGGGAACTTGGATTATACGACAAGCCATCAGATATTCAGCGTACATCCGTTAATGAAGATACTTCAGATAGTTTTGCTCGTATTTTCGGCGACAAGGTGTTTATCGTGCACGGACACGACGATGAAGCTAAGGAAACGGTTGCTAGGTTCGTAGGGAATTTTGGTATTGAGGCAACCATACTTCATGAGCAAGCAAACAGAGGTCAAACGATTCCTGAAAAGTTTGAAGAACATGCTAGTGAAGCAGGTTTCGCAATTATCTTACTAACTCCCGACGATGTTGGTGCCTCAAAAGATGAGACAGACAACCTCAAACCTAGAGCACGCCAGAACGTTGTCTTAGAACTAGGCTATTTTTGGGGTAGGTTGGGACGTGGGCGTGTATGTGTTCTCCACAAAGGAGGAGTTGAGCTGCCCTCAGATATGCAGGGCATACTCTATGTGCCGATGGACAATTTCGATGGATGGAAACACAAATTAGCTAGAGAAATGAAGCAGGCAGGGCTACCAATCGATCCGGAAAAACTGCTATAGAACAGATAAACTTATAAGCTCCCGCATTAACGCAAAGGAATCTCACCATGCCCACACTCGACTTCAAAGGGAAACAACACATCTACGCCCACCATCTCACTGTCCCCTACCGACCAATTGAACCGGACGAAAGTTGTTCCTGCAAACCGTCCGGTGCCGACGACAATCTTATCATCCACGGCGATAACCTACACGCCCTCAAAGCGTTACTGCCCCGCTACGCGAACCGTATCAAATGTATCTACATTGACCCACCCTACAACACCGGCAATGAAAGCTGGGAATATAACGACGACGTAAATAGTCCACTTATGCAGGAATGGTTCACAGAGAACAGTCCTGTTGATAACGAAGACCTTGAGCGACACGACAAATGGCTCTGTATGATGTGGCCACGGTTGCACCTGCTAAAAGAATTACTTGCGGACGACGGTGTAATTTTTATTTCCATTGATGATAATGAACAACACCGCTTGCGGATGCTGATGGATGAGATTTTTGGCGATGCGAATTTTGTAACTAACATCATTTGGCAGAAGAAATTTAGTCCTCAAAATGACGCTAAGTATTTTTCCGATAATCACGATTTTGTGTTATGTTATGCAAAGGATAAAGAAATATGGAGGCCGGTTCTTCTACCACGAACCGAGAAACACAACGAGCGATATTCTAATCCGGACGATGACCCACGTGGACCTTGGAGTTCAAGCGGATTAGATGTTAAAACCTATCAAGAAGAGTACGATTATCCAATTACTACTCCATCAGGTCGCATCGTGAATCCACCCCAAAGTACATGTTGGCGGTATAGTAAGGAAAGATTTGATATATTGGTTAACGACAATCGGATATGGTTTGGTAAAGATGGTAATAATGTGCCCCGCATAAAGCGATTTCTATCGGAGGTGAAACAGGGTATTACGCCTCTAACCGTATGGTTACACGAAGATGTTGGACATACTCAGAGTGCAACGCAAGGACTTAATAAAATGGGCATTGCATTTTCAAACCCCAAACCGCATACACTACTAAAACGGATCTTACAAATCGGTACTGGTCCCGATGCGATTGTCCTAGATTCATTCGCCGGCAGCGGCACCACCGCCCACGCTATCCTCGCATTGAACAAGGAAGATGGCGGCAATCGAAAGTTTATCCTCATTGAGTGCGAGGATTATGCCGACACAATCACCGCCGAGAGGGTCCGACGTGTGATCAAGGGTGTTCCCAATGCCAGCGACGCTGCACTGCGCGAGGGCTTAGGCGGTTCCTTCACCTACGGCACATTGGGCGAATCTATTGAAATGGAAGGTATGCTCACCGGGGAAGCCCTCCCGTCTTACGAATCACTCGCTGCCTATCTACTGTATATAGCTTCTGGAGTTTCTATCGGACCGAATGCGTTGGGACCAAGAAACGATGATGGGCTCTTTCACAGCAATGATGGAACTGACTACTACCTGCTCTACAAACCCGATCTCGAATACTTACGGAGTGACGAGGCAATGCTTAACCTTGAACAAGCGGAACGTATCCGCGATGCCAACCATCAGAACGGAGTCAAGGCAATCGTTTACGCACCGGGCAAATATATCGGCCAGCGCGAACTCACAGGGATGGGCATTACATTCTGTCAACTCCCTCATGCCCTGCACGAAAGGTAAAAAGGTGCTGACATGATGGAATTGAAAACGTATCAACTCCGTACACTTGATGCCTTTAGCCATTGGCTTGAGACACTTAAAGACGCACAGAATGAATCAGACACTGCGATTGAGGCATTGGAAGGGATGGGGGTTGATGTTTCAATTCTCAATGAAGCCCGTAATTATCCCAAAACGGCGTGGAAAAAGCTGAAGGAAGAGGGCGGCTTAGCGGCAAGTGCGGGCGAATATATTGATCGCACTGACGGCGCGGACCGGCCAATTCCGCATATCTGCTTCAAAGTGCCGACAGGTGGCGGTAAAACCTTACTCGCCGCCGCCGCTCTGGAACGTCTCAATCAGCAGACCGGACTGACACTGTGGGTTGTGCCGAGCAAGGCTATCTACGCACAAACGAAAGCTGCCCTGTGGAATCGGGAGCACCCGTATCGTCAAATGTTAGAGCGAGCGAGTGCGGGCCGCGTCAAAATGTTGGAAAAGGATGACCCATTCAACAGTAACGATACTGCCAATTATCTGTGTGTTATGTTGCTAATGTTACCGGCGACAAACCGACAGAGAGGCAGAGAGTTTCTGCGTATGTTTAGAGATTCAGGGCGTTATCCGAGCTTTTTCCCCGATGGCGATGACCTTCTCAGTGACGGCCGCATGATGGAAACCTACCCCGATTTGGAGTGTAATTTTGAAGGCGGGACAATCAAGCACAGTCTGTTTAACGTGTTCAAGATACTACGTCCCGTCGTCGTTCTCGACGAGGCACATAAAGCGTATGGATCAAAAAAGAGGGAGACAAACGAAGAATTTGCCCGTTCCATCAATCGTTTGAACCCCCGACTGGTTATCGAACTTTCTGCGACCCCGAACCGTGGTATAAGTAATCTCCTCGTTGATATCGAAGGGCCCGACCTGAAAAAGGAGGAGATGATTAAGCTGCCTGTGCAGGTGACATCATTTCCTAATGCTGAGTGGGGTTTAACGCTAGGGCAAGCGGTTGAGGAACTGGACCGCTTGGAAGCAGAAGCCAGATCCCTTGCACACAGCACGGGCCGTTATATCCGTCCGATTGCCGTTGTGCGTGTTGAGCGGACCGGTAACGATCAGAGAGATGGTGAGCATATCCACGCAGAGGATGTGCGCGAATATCTCACGCAAAATTTACACGTGCCTTCGGATACGGTTCGCGTCAAATCTGCCACAAACGATGAGCTCGGCAGAGAAAATCTGCTCTCCGAATTTTCAGAGGTGAGATGGATCATCACAAAATCCGCGCTGATGGAAGGTTGGGATTGTCCCTTTGCCTATCTGTTGGTGATGTTGGACAATACGCGGGCACAACGGGCTATCACGCAACTGGTGGGGCGGGTGATGCGGCAGCCGGGCGCACAGCTCACCGGAAGAGAGTTGCTGGATCAGTGTTATGTCTATTGTAATAACGCCGAGGTGGGCACCGTCGTCTCTCAGGTCAAAAATGGACTGGAAGCGGAGGGACTAACGGGCTTGGGTGATGAAGTGATAGGCCCGTTAGGTTCACAACAACAACAGGACGAGATGCAGCAACAGACTGTGTACCGCCGCGAGCGGTTTCGAGATCAGGATATCTTTCTGCCGGTGGTGTCCCATAAAGATGGCGAAGGTTGGATACAACTTGATTATCAAGCCCATATTCTACCGCATATAAATTGGTTGGAAATTGAACCACCCGATCCAAGTGCCTCCGCACCCGATAGCGCAAGACGACAATCCGCAACAGTTGATGTTAATGAGATACTGCCGGTTTTCCATCCCGATCAAGTATTGGATATTGACAAAACGGTCAAAGTATCCCACTTCGCACGCCATCTGTCTGATATTCTACCTAACCTGTGGCAGGCTGCTCGCATTGCAGACCAACTTATCAAGCATCTTAAAGCGGACGGGGACACCGACGCAGATATTTACGACCGACGTGCTTATCTCGCACATCTGCTGCGGGAGCATGTTAAAAATGAAGTAGAAACACAGGCGGAACAGGTTTTCCACGAAAAACTAGGGCAGGGCGAAATCCGCTTTGACTTGGAGGTTGGAGAACCGAATTTCCGTATGAAACATCACTATGAAATACAGGTTAGTTCCGACGATAGACCATTATTAAGAAATTATGAACCAGTGCAGCTCACCCTGTTTGAACCGATCTTCGAGCGAGAATTTGCTAACGAATTGGAAAAGAAATTCGCCTGTTATCTTGATGAGCAGAGAGCAGTGCAATGGTGGCATCGAGTCGCAGCACGTCAACAGAGGGAGTATTATCTGCAAGGCTGGAAAAAGGGACGCATTTACCCCGACTTCGTTGCGATGGCGAACGAAGAGCGTCTATTGATTTTCGAGACAAAGGGCGAACACTTAAGCGGCAACCCTGACACCGAGTACAAGCAAAAAGTATTGAAGGCACTTGAGGGAGCGTTCAATGATGTCGGCACGATGAGACTGGGCGAGTCACCCAACAGCATTTTTCGATTGGTGTTCAGCGAGCACGATTTCTCACAGATAGGCGCACAGTTGGGCGAACAATATTCGCATAGCTGAAGGATAACAAGACACAATTGGTATTTGAAACCGATGATATTTGAAACCGAGTTTTTTCCCTGGTCTCGGAACGGACTTCAAAACTCGGTTTCTTTGCACCATTTCTTAACATGAGCGAACTGTTTGATTCGTTCTTGGAGAACTAGAAATGCTAACGAAGTTGATTTGCCGTAATTTCAAAAACTTTGAAGAAGTGGAAATTGAATTGGGGAATCCTGTTGTCTTCATTGGACCCAATAATTCTGGCAAAACCACAGCTTTACAAGCACTCACCCTGTGGGATATTGGGCTCAAACGTTGGAACGAACACCGTAGAAGGAGACCGCAGGCGGATAGGCGGCGGGGCATTACTGTCAACCGTCGCGACCCCATCTTCGTTCCTGTGCCGAATTCAAGATTGCTCTGGCGAAATTTACAGATTCGAGATATTCAGAGAATTGATGGTACACAACGGACGCAAAGCGTCCGCATAGATATTATTGTTGAAGGTGTTACCGCTGGCAAAAAATGGGAATGTGGTTTGGAGTTTGATTATGCCAATCAGGAATCCTTTTACTGCCGGCCTCTCCGGTTATCAGAAGAAGATAGTAGAGTGTTAAAACGGATGCCTGTTCCTGATGAAGTATCAAACCTCAATGTTGCTTTCCTTCCACCGATGTCTGGACTTGCATCCAATGAAACACGCCTCGATCCGGGGGCAATCAATGTCCGTGTGGGGGAAGGGCGGACCGCGGAGGTACTTCGCAATCTCTGCTACCAGATTGTACAGGGGCAAGAGGGCGACAAAAAGTGGAAAACAATCTGCCAACAAATCAAAGACCTATTCGGTGTTGAACTTGATGAGCCGAACTACATTGTGGAGCGCGGGGAGATTGAGATGAACTATCGAAACAGATCGGGTATCTCTCTTGACCTTTCTTCATCAGGGCGTGGACTTCAGCAAACGCTACTTCTGATTGTGTATATGGTGACGCACCCGGGGGCAGTCCTTCTGTTGGATGAGCCAGATGCACACCTTGAGACCATTCGACAAAGACAGATTTATCAGACGCTTACTGAACTTGCTTCGGAACACGACAGTCAAATCATCGCTGCCAGTCATTCTGAGGTCATTCTTAACGAGGCAGCCGGGCGTGATATGGTTATCGCCTTTCTTGGATCGCCCCATCGTATTGATGACCGCGGTAGCCAACTTATGAAATCGCTTAGAAGTATCGGTTTTGAGCAGTATTCTCAGGCAGAACAGGCGGGTTGGGTCCTATATCTTGAAGGCTCAACAGACCTTGCAATTTTACAGGCGTTCGCTGAAAAGCTAGATCACCCCGCCCAGAATATATTAAAACGCCCTTATGTACACTACGTTGAAAACCAACCACGGAAAGCCCGTGAGCACTTTTATGGGTTGCGGGAGGCGAAAACCGATTTGGTTGGATTCTGTCTCTTCGATCGGATTGAGTCAGATCTTCAAACGAACCCTGAATTCAGGGAGTATCAGTGGAAGCGACGCGAGATTGAGAATTACATTGTATACCAAAAAGAGATTCTAATTGACTGGGCGCAAGCCGAAGCAGAACGACGGGGACAAGCCTCTCAATTGGTGTCTATGATGGAAGAAGCGATTGATGAGATTGAAAAAGCCCTAGAGACGCTTGGTAGAAGTTCACCTTGGTCCCCAGATAGCAAAGTAAGTGATGAATTTCTCGATCCACTTTTTGAATCCTTTTTCAAAAAGCTGGGGTTGGAGAATCTGATGCGAAAAACCAATTATCACACCCTCGTCCGATATGTTCCCGCAGATCAGATCGATTCAGAGGTATCCCAAGTGCTTGATGGAATTTTGGAGATAGCGAACCAAGCGAAACCGATGGGCGATGGGTAAGTCTATCACTACTTCATCGTCCCCTATCCACCAAGTGGTGCAGACGATCGGAATTCGCGGTAATCCCCGGCATAGATGTTTATCATGCCTTCCTTGAGGTGAAAAACCTTCGTCAAGACTGCTTCTGTCAACGCAGCAGCGGTCGACGTATCCGTTCCCAGTTCTGCCTCAAGGAATACATGTGGATCTGTTTTCGGATATGGGACTTCCCGCTCTGATGCGTCTTGGAAGGGTGCGATCTGCGCCAATTCTGCCCTGTCCCAGGAAGTTAGCCTGATGGTGTAGTATCGCTTTGACAGGATAATAAGTCTAAACAGCGTGGTGGAGGAGATATGTGGAATCGATGCAAAAACTGGGACCTTTGCCACAAGGTTACCATCTGTGCGGACTCGAAAAAGGACAAATCCCTTTCCGCCTTCAAATATCACCTCACCTCCGCCAGACTCTTGAACTTTTTCCAGCGTTGATTGAAATTGGGAAAGACGTTGAGTTTTTGTTGACCGGAGCATAGTCCAATCCGTCTCATAACCCTGAGTCTTCTCTTTTTTGGGAGCATCGTATGTTTTTACAGCGAGGAGATACGCCAAAACCAGAAACACAAGAGCTAACATACAAACGATCAGCGCACGTTTAATATACTTAAGCATCTCAATTCCTCCGTTTCTGCGACCTCTGCATACGCCTAGATGATAACAGAACACGTTTCAAGCGACAATATAAAAACGGAAGCGGATTTCCGTTGACATTTGACAAATGTAGCGCAAACTGTTAGTTTGCGACCTGAGATCACAATCTAACAGATTGTGCTACAAACGAACACTTTTATAAAATAAAAACTGTAGGTCTATTTTCCAAAATCGACGATGTCTATATATGAATCTCGACTACTTACACACGAACCAATGAACCAGCGAACCAACATAAGATTGGGTAGAGCGAGCGAAACCCAACAATCCTCTTACGCATTACGCACTGTTCTTCTTACGCATCACGTTTCACGTTTCACTATTCATGAACCAATGAACCAATAAAAATGACACACGCATACATCGGTTTCGGATCCAACATCGACGACCGCTTCAATTATATCACACAAGCACTACGACTGCTATTAGATGCCGATAACGTCTCACTGATACAGATCTCCTCCCTCTACGAAACCGAGCCTGTCGGCTATGAGGAACAGGATTGGTTCGTAAACGGTGTCATCGCTGTCGAAACGGGTCTACCGGTCCATCAGTTGTTGACGCTGCTGAAGGAAATTGAAGGGGTAGTTGGACGGCAGCCTCGGGGGCGTTGGGGACCGCGAGAAGTAGATCTGGATCTCCTAATCTACGACCAATGCTGCATCAATACGCCGGACCTGATCGTGCCACACCCCGAAATGCACCAGCGCAGCTTTGTCCTTGTCCCATTTGCCGAGATCGCCCCGGACGTGCACCACCCAATCCTTGGACAAGATATCCGAACCCTGCTCTCCAACCTAAACGACGAGAAAACCGTCAAACTCGCAGCACCTCCACCAAACATTTGGTGAATTAGAGAAATAAGTAGACATACACCAATAACTCCGACCATTACGAGATTTCCAAAGTCCCCCTGACAAGGGGGATTTAGGGGGTTGGGGATTTAGGGGGTTAGCGTGTATTAGGAGTATCTAAGTAATTCTAAAATCTACCAATTGATGCAAGGATTTGACCCATGCCCTATAACCCACAAAACCCACTGATCGTCCAGAGCGATCGGACAGTCCTCCTCGAAGTTGACAGCCCACTTTATGAGGGGGCAAGAGATGCACTTGCCAGCTTTGCAGAACTGGAAAAAAGCCCCGAACATATCCACACCTATCGCATCACGCCCCTCTCGTTGTGGAATGCCGCCGCTGCGGGAATGGAAGTCGGAGACATCCTAGACGCGCTCGATGAGTACACCAAATACGATGTGCCACAAAATATCATCGCCGAGATTATCGATTATGTGTCGCGCTACGGGCGGGTTAAGTTGATGAAGCACGCCGACCTGAATCCCGATCGCGCTGGGGATAACGACTTAGTCCTGCACGCCGAAGATCCGGTGCTCATGGCTGAAATTGCTCACAGCGAATCGGTGAAAAATTTGCTGGGGGAGCAGATTGATTCCCAGACCGTCTCCGTTCCCTACCAGCTTCGCGGACATATCAAGCAGGCGTTAATCAAAATCGGCTTCCCGGTTGAAGACCTCGCCGGCTATGTGACCGGAAGCCACCTAAAGATTGCCCCCCGACCGATAACACTATCGGGGGCTGCCTTCGACCTACGCGACTACCAACGCGACGCAGCAGAGGTTTTTCATCTGGGCGGCGACGTGCGCGGCGGCAGCGGTGTCATCGTCCTCCCCTGTGGCGCGGGAAAGACCATCGTTGGGTTTGGCATTCTGTTCGAGACCAAATGCCATACCCTAATCCTTTCGACAAACACAATCGCTGTACGCCAGTGGATCGATGAATTCCTCGATAAAACGACGATTGCGCCAGAAGATATCGGCGAATACACCGGCGACCGTAAAGAGATTCGCCCAATCACAGTGACCACCTACCAGATCCTGACCTATCGCAAGCGCAAATCGGAGGACTTCGTTCATCTAGGTCTCTTCTCCGAGATGGATTGGGGCTTGATTATCTATGACGAGGTTCACCTGTTACCCGCTCCTGTGTTTCGGATGACTGCGGAGATTCAGGGGAAACGTCGCCTCGGATTGACCGCAACGCTGGTGCGAGAAGATGGCAGAGAAGACGACGTGTTCAGCCTAATCGGGCCCAAAAAGTATGATGTCCCGTGGCGCGAGTTGGAACAGCAAGGCTGGATTGCGACCGCCGAGTGCACCGAAATCCGTGTAGACCTGCCCGAACATCTGCGAATGAGTTACGCTGTCGCCGGTGCAAGGCAGAAGTTCCGCATCGCCTCCGAGAATCCGAACAAATTTCCCATCGTGTGCGAGTTGATTGAACGACACGCAGGGGATCAGATACTTGTTATTGGGCAATACATCGATCAACTCAGGGGGATAGCCGCGAACCTGAACGCACCGCTGATCATGGGGCAAACCCCGAACCGTGAGCGTGGCGAACTATACGAACAGTTTCGACGGGGCGATATTAAGCTGCTTGTCGTTTCCAAGGTTGCCAACTTTGCGATTGACCTCCCCGATGCAAACGTTGCGATTCAGATTTCTGGCACCTTCGGCTCACGCCAAGAGGAAGCACAACGTCTCGGACGCATCCTCCGTCCCAAGACCGACGGTTCGCTCGCGCATTTCTACTCAATCGTCACCCGCGATTCACGCGATCAAGAGTTTGCAATCAACCGCCAGCTCTTCCTCACCGAGCAAGGCTACCGCTACACCATCCGCTACGGTGATGAATACAATGCGTGAAAGATGGATCAGGTTGTGTATCTCGATAGTTTCATCTCTGTTTATCTCCTTGACTAAACTTCTACTGTAAGACTATAATTGCTAACAGGTTTCTGAAGTGAGGGAGTTTTTCCTGATTTCAGAAATTAGGAGAACGAAACAGGCACCCCTGATTATTGGGAACGAATGAAGAAGATCGTGAAGTTTGGGGAGAAAGTCAGTCTATGGCATATTTCCCGTGCGCCTATCTAGACGACAATGTTGAACTGACCGATGAGCGAGAATACCATATTGCCGAGCGTCACCCAGATTTGCTCCCAGATCATCGGCAATGTATCGCGGATACTTTGGCTGACCCTGACCAAGTTCGTCAAAGTTCACGTGTTAGTAATGCACGGTTGTTCAGCCGCTGGTTCGACTCCTTACGTGGTGGTAAGTATGTTGTCGTTGTTGTGGCCAGCGACCCCCCACCTTCATCGCGTAATTGGATCATTACAGCCTATATCACCAGAAAACTGGCAACGGGAGGAGACATTGAATGGGAACGCACCTAACATTTCAGTATGACCGTGAAGCGGATATTCTATACATAAATACCTGTGCCCCGTATCCAGAACAGGAGACCGAAGAACTTGAGGATGAAGTCATCGCACGATTTAATCCTGAAACTGATGAAATCGAAAATCTTGAGGTTCTGTTTTTTTCTACGCGATTATTGCGTCAGGAACTTTTTCAGTTACCGATTTCCGCCCACTTGCGAAGGGAGTTGGCAGATGGGTCAACCTAAAATCAAGTCTTACACAAAAGTTAGCAAGGATCTGATGGGCGAGAAGGCACACATTCTCTCGAAGGCACATACGTTGTCAGAGGTAGGAATGTTGGAAACTGTGAGCCACTCTGGAGGTCTGCTGCTGCGTATGAGGAGGTCATTGCGCCATTACTAGATGGTCTTGGCAGGGAATTGGAAGCGGCAGTTCATCGGATCAGCGCGGCATCGTGCTATCAGAAGGCAGGGGACTTGATTCGTGCTGTTAATCTCTACCGTGCTGCTCTTGCCGGACCTCTACGTGATGATACTCGCCAAGAGGTCGATAAAATGCTCACCGACTGTCTTTCTCAACTGCCCCAACAGTCAACTAAACTGATCCTACCACCCCATGTACAAACACCCTCAGTTGTCGTGTAGCTTGGGTTAAGCGACAGCGAAACCCAACACCGAAATTATGCACCCCCTTCAAGCACTTACGCTGCTTCAGTTAGCAAATCAGGAGCAAAAAATGGATCAAGATATACAGGACTATCTGTTTGACCTCCAAGGTTATCTGGTCTTAGAAAACGCAATCTCAGCAGCAGATCTGGGCGAGATGAACCAGTGGATCGATGACCACGAGGCTTATGTCGAAGAGCCGTGGACTACCAATGCGAATCCCCGTGAAAGAAGCCGTTGGATTGGAAACGTAGAAACGCACACCTACAACGAAGAAAACGGTGTCAATTTTCAGAATATCATTGAGGGCGGCTCCGTCTTTGAGCGGTTGATAGACTACCCCGCTTGGATCGACTTGGTCAAGAAGTACATCCACTCCGTCGTCAATGGGCTTTCCATCCACGAAAATTTTCTCAATATGCGTGGACCCGGTGGTTACATCCACATCCACTGTGGCGGACATGTCCCGCTCAGTTATCTGACCTTTCGCCAAAACAATACCGGGGAATGGCTGGTGGGTCAGATTAACGTCCTGATGGCACTCCACGATATCGGCGAGGGCGACGGTCCACCTGTCCTCATACCGGGCAGCCACAAGTGTACCGAAATCCACCCGCGACTGCATGTGGACGGACAGGGTTTGGTTTACGACGGTGTGAGTGGCAAACCCGCCGGGACAGCCGTTGCTGTGAAGGAGATGTATCTGAAGGCGGGGGACGTTCTGCTATTCACCGATGCGATAACACACGGCTCCGCGGAACGCACCAATCCCGGCTACCGTCGGACAGTTGTCTACCGCTACTCCCCAAAATATGTGCGCGAGCGATTCAACTATCAGACCTCAGAAGGGCTGCTACGACGCTTGACCCCAGAAAGACGGACGATTATTGAACCCATGGCACCCCGACGACCGCCAGCCGTATAGTGGCGCGGTTCAATGGCAGAGACCGAACCAATGAGATATGGAATCAGTGCCGCGGCATTGATCACGCACCACGATCAACTACTGCTAGTCAATCACAGGAAGCGTGGACAGTACGATTTTTGGGTGCCGCCGGGCGGGAAATTACAGGGGAGTGAATCCATCTTCGACTGTGCGCGGCGTGAGACGATGGAGGAAACAGGGCTATCCGTTGTGCTGGATCGCATCATCTATATTGTCGAATATACTGAACCGGGCTACCACTTCTGCAAGTTTTTCATTCGGTGCAAGAGGTTCCACGGCAGTCTCACCCTTGCCAACCGGGAGCAGGGAGAGGCATTTCTCGTCAATGCGCGTTTCTTTTCAAAAGCGGATATGGCAGGCTTGGATGTACGTCCCACAATTCTAAAAGATCGCTTTTGGGACGACCTTGAGGCAGGATTTCCAGAGACGCGATACTTAGGGCTTGAAAAAATAAAATCCCGCTAAAATTGCAATCACCGACTATCGTTTCACGTTTCACAGCCTGTCCCGCCTGTCCCGATGTATCGGGGCATCACGTTTCACGTTATCAACAGCTGCAAACTAGCACCATCGGTTAATAACTACAGAGGGGATCCTATGTCAAAGACCGGCGCAGAACTGCTGATAGAATCCTTAATTGACGCAGGAATTCAACATCTCTTCTCGCTCTCCGGCAACCAGATCCTCTCCCTATACGATGCGAGCATTGGACGCGATATTAATCTCATCCACACCCGTCACGAGGCAGCAGCGGTGCACATGGCAGACGGTTGGGGACGCTTGACCGAACAGCCGGGTGTCGCACTACTGACCGCGGGCCCCGGTCACTGCAACGCAATCTCCGCACTCTATGGCGCACTGATGGCAGAGTCGCCGGTGGTGCTATTAAGCGGACACTCCCCCCACGCCCAAATCGGCAGCGGCGCGTTTCAGGAGATAGACCAAGTCGCCACCGCCAAGCCAGTCACAAAAGCAGCGTGGCTGGTAGAAGCTGCCAACCATTTGGACGATGCAATCGCTACCGCCCTCTCTCTGGCGTGCGAGGGACGCCCCGGCCCAGTCCACCTCAGTCTACCCTCCGATGTCTTAGAAGCTGCCGTTTCTCCCCAACCCCCTCGTGGAACGGATAAAGATAAGACCTCCACAGATATCCCTCCAACAAGCGACGTGGACGATATCCTCCACCAACTGACCGAAGCAAAGTACCCACTCATCTTGGCAGGTCCCGCAATGGGACGCCCCTTGCGCTGGAAAGAGGTCGAGCAGCTATCCGAGGCAACAGGTATCCCCGCCCTCCCGATGGAAAGCCCGCGTGGGGTCAACGATCCGTGGCTGCATCAGGCAACAAATTGCTTGAGCAAAGCAGATCTTGTATTGTTGGCGGGTAAGAAACTGGACTTCTCGTTACGCTTCGGGCAGCCCCCCTTTTTCTCGGAAGAGTGTCGCTTCATCCAGATTGATGCCGATCCGTCGCAGCTACGCCCGGAAAACCCAGCTGTTCAAACAATACACGCAGAACCAACGGACACAGTGCGTCAGTTGACAGCCGCAGCACAAGCCCTTGATGACCTACAAAAGGAAGAACAGCACGATTCTTGGTGGGCGGAGGTTACAGCAGCACGAAAGGCTACCCCCGCCGAATGGGAAGGGCTACGGCTTTCTGCGGAACAACCCATTCACCCATTACGAATATGCGAGGCATTTCAACCGTTTCTCGATGACGGTGCAGTATTTGTCAGCGATGGCGGGGAGTTTGGGCAGTGGGTACAGGCAGGCTTGGAAGCCGAACATCGCCTCATCAACGGACCCGCAGGCTCAATCGGCAGTGCTATCCCGATGGGACTTGCGGCAAAGCTAGCACATCCGCAACGACCCATCTTCGTTTTCTTGGGCGATGGCACATTCGGCTACCACGCGATGGAATTCGATACCGCGCTACGCTACAATCTACCTATCATCGCAGTTGTCGGAAACGACGCCCGTTGGAATGCAGAGCATCAGTTGCAGATTCAAAATTACGGGGAAGAACGCACAGTCGGTTGTGACCTGTTGCCGTCGCGGTACGACAAAATGATTGAGGCGTTGGGAGGGCATGGCGCGTTTGTCCAGCAGCCAGACGACCTCGCCCCTGCGGTTGAACGCGCACTAGCGTCAGGATTGCCGGCGTGCATCAACATCGCCATCGAAAGTGTAAGCGCACCCACCTTCCGGTAAGTCCTTCATCGGTTCATTAATCTACCAATAATGCAAGTTGCTAGTTATGGACGGCGCGAGAAAATTGACCCCCTATACCGCAGGTTCCGATAGGTTGGGACAGGCAGATCGTAGAAACGAGCCCGATGGAATTGGGAGATTCAACTTGCTGGAACTATAAAGCCCCAGCGGGGTGATAGGTATATATAGAACATCGATAAACCTATTGACTCAAGCCCTAACGACACGATAGGTATGTCGTAACCACCCTCTCGTAGCCACAGATTTCCTAATCTGTGATCGGCGCATACAGTCCGTACCCAATCTAACTAGGGAGTGCTAATCTGCAATCACAGCATATAATTGGACACATGGGTTCGTAGTAGCGCAATTCATTGCGCGTTACTTTTCGCTCAAGCCCGCGTGACACATGGTGATTGTTCCCATTTCCATTCACTTGTGAGCACGGTTAAATCTGTAGGGATTGATGTTTTGCCTATAAGTAGCAACTCGCGTTACTATAACGTAAGTTGCTAGTGGTATGCATATTGCTCTGAATTCCAATACAAGGTTCCCTATCCCCTAACCGCCCTCTCGTAGCCACAGATTTCCTAATCTGTGATCGGCCCATACAGCCCGTACCCAATCTAACTAGGGAATGCTAGTCTGCAATCACAGCATATAATTGGACACATGGGTTCGTAGTAGCGCAATTCATTGCGCGTTACTTTTCGCTCAAGTCCGCGTGACAAATGGTGATTGTTCCCATTTCCATTGACTTGTGAGCACAGTTAAATCTGTAGGGATTGATGTTTTGCCTATAAGTAGCAACTTGCGTTACTATAGTGAATTTTAAAAATAAGTAGGCATTAAAAGTAGATAGTTTTTGTACCACAATCTGTTAGATTGTGATCCCAAGCCGCAAACTAACAGTTTGCGCTACAGTGTCTCATTAATTCTGAGATCCACTATAATTCTAAAATCTACCATAATTAGGAGGTAATTCCAAAATGAATCAACGCTTGGGCATCGTCCCTATAGTCGTGTTCTTTGCAGGTGCATTTCTTGTGACTACTGTGCAGGGATGCGGTCCCACTCCCTATGTTGCCGGAAAACAACACTATGCAGCTGGCAATTATGATGAAGCGATCGCCGCCTATACCCAGGCGATAAAACGCCAACCGGCTAATGCGAGGGCATATTTCGATCGGGGGTTAGCCCACTATAAGAACCGCGAATATAACCGTGCGCTGAGCGATTATAACCGAGCGATAGAACTCCAGCTTGATGATGTAGAGGTTTATAAAATGCGTGCGTCTTTTTACCATGAAAGATCGGATTATGACCGTGCCATTGCGGACTATACGCAAGTGATAGCACGGCAACCCGATGACGGTATGGTTTATTTTGGTCGCGGTATAGCCTACTACGACAAGAAAGAGTATGACCGTGCCATCGCAGATCTTACCCAAGCGATTGCACTCAAGCCTGATTTTGCCACTGCTTATTCGATACGCGGACTGGCTTACTTTGACAATGGCGATCCCGTCCGTGGTCAAAAAGACTTAGATAAAGCCAATGTGCTTCGATACCCCCGGCAAGAAAAGGACGATTAATTGTAATAACGTTTTATGAGGCTTGAGTCGATATGAGGTGGGAGTCAACTAAGGTGAAAGGGGGCTCAAATAAAATGGCATACATCTTCGTTGTTATCGGGGTAATCTTGGTGCTGGTTGTCGCTTGGTTTTTAGTAGGTTGTATTCGAGTGCCGCCCAAGTCTGTAATTGATGTTGATAAATTGATGGACGCTGAACCAGAGACGTGCGATCAGCAGTTGACGAAAATAGCGGGCTGTCGGTTGTCCCATACGGATTACCGGCAGGAAGGGATCGACGATGCAAAGGGTACGACCGGCAATGTTGCCACCATGACGTATGAGAAGGTTCGTGGCATTGTTAATAAATCCGGGAGTTACCCACGCATCAAGATCGGCTTCAACGCGGAGCAGCGTTCCGAGAACCTCTCTGTGTACTTTGGCGAATATGTTGACAGGATGGAAGCACTCCGGCGGGTGGGGTTTGAGGAGACGGATCTTTTTGACATAGGCCACGCACCGTATAGATGGTACACATATACTGAGAAAGCGACCTACCTAATCTATGAAAGAGAGGAATTTTCCGGACGCTTCTTTATAGTGCCAAACTTCCCAGGAAAAAAACTGTACTGGATAAGTTGGAAGCAATTCGACGATGACAGAACTACAGGGATAAACGTCCGTTTGTGGACTGGCACACCAGCCCGTTTGCAGGATTAAAGGAGTCTCAAAGGTCAAAATACCAGGCACCTGAAAGGAGATAAGGATCACGCTGAAGCGTTCTTAAGGTTGGCAAGTCCAAAAACCAAGCCAACAACGATTCACAGAAGCGGTAAGAAAATAGAGGGATTCACTAGAACAGACCCCGCGCTAAAGTTTATAAAATAAGGAGACATTGATGGGAAAAATAGAGCCGATTGAGGACGTTGACCGCAGACAAGAAATAGCGAAAATTGGGCAAAGCCTTTTTCAGTCGCAAAATCCTCATAAGATGGCTTTTAAGCCAGAGGTTGAGGCGTGTCTTATGTTTCATACCCTTGATGCTGACAATCCTTATTATCCCAATTCTCCGCTTGACTATCTGACAAGGGATCAATACCAAGCGATCATCGCGGCTGCAAAACAGGCGCGTGATACCGGGTTTGTCCTGTCACAACCCCACGGTAGTTTGATGAATGACACCGATTATTGGCGGCGTGTAATCGCTCCTGGGGCTGCCGCAGACACAAATTGGGCGGATCTGGAGAATCACTGGTGGTGTGAATTCCCGACCTATGAAGATTACCTTACCATTGGACCGGTCGGCATACTTGACGTTGCCCTGTTTTCTATTCATGGACACTGGGGCGTTTTCACAGCACGACATACCTTAGTGGGTGGGAATATAGATTTTATTCGTCATGTAGACAAAATGTATCCCGCATGGCGAAACGAAGTGATGGGACTGATTGATAATTGGGAAGGACAGATCAAAAGAAACGATCCAATGGTTAATCTGCTGATTGAACTACTCGAATACTGGAAACGGTATCCGGCAGACCAGTGGGTCGAGACGGTCGCTGACAAGTTGGGACGCAAATTGGAATATAGTGTCGCCCCCTTTTCCGTGCATTTTAATCGGCATTGAGTCCGAACACAAAGAAAGGCGTGAAAATGACCATTCAGACACTTTTATGGTGAATTCTAAAAATAAATAGACACTTTCGCCCCTCGGTTTCGATCCCTCCGATAAATCGGGGTAAACTTATTATCGGGACCGGTAGGTGCCGTTTCCTAACCGCACCGAATTCAATCCAACCCGGTAGGTGCGGTTTGTAACCGCACCGGTGCCGATTCATCGGCATCCTCGACAAGTCGGGATTTGGAGTGTCTCATTAATTCTAAGATCCACTATAGTTAGGAGCTGGAAACAGATGAGTCTAGGTCCGTTACATATTTCTTCAATTGCACTCCTCCTGCTCATAATCGCAAGCTGTGCAGAAACAGATGACAAAACAGTAAAGATTCAAGAGCCAACAGATAACAACATGCTGCAGGTGACGGAAATCCATCCAGAGCCTGGCACATGGATTGGACCAGAAGAACAATTCACGGTTCGGTTTAGTGCGCCAATTGTGCCTAATTCAGGCAGTATCACATTCGGCGATTGGTCATTCAAACTCCCATATACCGAACCATCTGACACAATTACGTGGAATAGATGTTTTGCCCAATTTATACTACTTGGCGAGCAGGTCACTTTAACGGTAAGTGGTTTTGAAGATGTTGACGGCAAAATACAAGCTGAACCATTTCAAGCATCTTTCTTCCAGGCTGGTGTAGATATTGCTCCTCCCGAAATTGTAACGTATCAGCCAATGGGTGACAAAGTAGATCCTGCGATCACAAGGGCGATTCGTGTGACGCTTAACCGTCCAGTCCAGCAAATCAATTTTGAGATTTCCCCGCATATAAATGGCACAATTCAAATCGCTAACGATGAGATTCAGTGCACAAGTGTAGTCGTTTACCATTTCATGTTTGACGAGCAATTACAGGCTGATACAGAGTATCATATTGTATTACCTCTTTTCGATAAGGTCGGAAATAAAATCACACACGATTTTCGCTTTGCGACACAATAGTAATCCGGGGGTTATTACCGGGAATATGTTCACCCCACGCCCGGCGCGTCTCATGCTGGGAAGCGACGCGTTGTTGCAGGTAAAGGTGGCGAGGTGTATTATACATAACCTAAGTTGCGAGTCGTTGAAAGTCCATCTTTTTTTGTCGGGGCAGGGGCTCCCCTATCATCTAGTAGATCTTTTGTCTTTCGCTCCAGAGGAGCGATATATCGATAGAACCGCAATAGGGTGGATACCCGCGCTCCAGTTTTGAATCCCGATTTATCGGGGAGGAGCGCAATGTGTATAGCCAGTGCCAAGCTGCCGATAAATCGAAGTCCTAAGAACGGATTGGCGAAGTCGGAGCCAATCGGGTTTTATAACTAGCAACTTGCGTTATACATAGGAGATTGAAATTGAGATTCGTGATTCTCTGTGGGTGTCTATTTCTGCTAATTGGCTGTCAGGGGGATGATGGTGTCGAGATGCCTGTCATTGACGAGATGCCTGTCAACGAAATCGAACCGAAACCGACACAGCTTCTCGGATTCTCCCGATTTAGCCTGCTTCAAAATCTGGCATTGGGGTTTGATGCCCCTGTTCTGAAGGTCAGTGTCGCCCTTGAGACAGAACGCTGGGGGGTGAGTCCCACCATTGATGCCATCCCCGCGTCCGTGCCCCCTGTCAAGCAGTGGGAAGTCCTTCGTAAGGATTTGCAGGTGGCTGCGAGCTATCTGAGGCTATACCCCTACGGGCTCCCCATCCCACGCCCACAACCCCTTAATTTAATCATTTTTTATGAGGACGCCGTTGGCGTCCATCAACGAGTCATTCGCACGCAGACAGACGATGTGACTGTACAGAGAGATCCATTACAAATAGCCAGCTCTCCCGTCTTTCATGGCTCAAAAAACGTGCCCGTTGAACCGCTTAATCAGGACGGAATCCGTATCGACTTCAACCAGCCGGTGATTGGTCAGATTAGCATCAGACCCTTTGGTGGGGCGCCTCTCGGTTGGATTTCCAAAGTAGAGGGGCAGACTGCGCGGTTAATCCCTCAAGCAGGCGAGGAGCTTGTTTCAGGCACCGTCTATGTCATTACGATTAATGTTGAGACGGGTGGCGGAGCCATTTTGGAAGAAAATTGTAATCAAATCATATTTATTACAGCATAGCCCTTATTAAAGGCGGTAAAAGTCATGTCAAAGAAATCTCTTCCATTATCGAGCGAGGAATCGCAAGATGCGGGAGTAAATTGTAGGTCGAGATTCACATCTCAACAAAACACCCGGACTCTGCGGAGAGTCGCGAGATGCGGGAGTAGGAGGAAGATTGATGGTTCGTCAAAAAATTGGAATTTTGCTACTCATCTGTTTCTTTTTGCTTTTTATCAAACAAGGGATAGCCGCTGAGACATACCCAAGCCAACGGGATGGAGCATTTGTCATCGCAGGTCAAGTGACTGGTGGGTTTCTCGCACAAGGTACAGGCGTTATGATTGGTATGGCTCTCACATTGCCTGTTCTTATGATGCTAGACGAACCAGAAGGTGCGGCATTTCCCCTCCTCTGGTTCGGCGGAATGACGGGCGGAATATTTGGTTGCGCTGGAGGCGTTTATGCAATCGGGGAAATATTTGGTAGCGGAGGAGGCTCTTTTAAGGAAACCCTGAAATGGTCAATATTGAGTTCTATCGGTGCCACCATCGGCTACCAGCGGTCAAAGCGGAAGCAGCCGCCCAGCGTTTCATTGGCTAACGGTAAGTTCACACTCCATCTGCCAACGATGAGTATACAAAGTTCCCGACTCCCCAATCATCATCCCCAAACGGATTACATGGTACGATTGGTTAATGTTGGATTTTAGAATGTGCAATGTACAGGGAAATATCGCAAGATTGACATATTTTTATTGCAGGAAGCTCCACTCGTTTCACCATCTCAACTTGAGAATTGATTGGTATTATCGTGGATCCTAAAAATAGATGAACACTTTCGCCCCCGGTAAGTGCGGTTTTTTAACCGCACCGCATAGATGCCGTGGTAGGTTGAAACGGCGCAGTTGGAAACAGTGCCTACCAATTTGGAGCGTCTCATTAATTCTACTAAAGTTCGTACAATCTGTGTGTTTTTCATGCGGCTTTATCAAGAGTTTGTTGAATATTGTTGGATTTGGTATCTTCATCGCTAGTTGCAGAAAATAGTCGTCCCTCAATCAATGCAGAGAGATACTTAGCCATCAACCCGCGTGTCAACTTGGTGGGTCGATACCAATCAATGCCTAAAGCTCGGCACACTTGGTCAATAGTTATTGCGCCATCTTTGGCATCAGGAGTATAGAATAGCCATTGAGTCAAGCAGCTCGCCACGAAACTAAGTTGCACCAAACGATTGATACTTTGATGGGATTTGACGCGGTAGGTGTCAAATCCAAAGTTCTGTTTGACATCACGAAACGCGGTCTCAATCAACCATCTTTGGCGATAGTATCGAACTATCTGCTCAACGTCAAGAGTCAGGTCGGTGGTGAACACACAGAAGTATCGAAACGCCTTTGCCTTTTTTGGTCGGGTTCGCATCACCACGAGGCGTACTTTTGTGGGACACATTTTGGTCTGAACCACCACCGATGCCATAGCATACCGTTTGTTGTCAATGTCAAAGGGTTTATACCTCAACCGTTGCACCTGTAGGCGTTTGCCGTATTTCTTGGGGCGTCCCCGTTTGGGTCGCTTGGGGGCGGCTGGTAGCCGGTAAAAGACCGCATTGGACTTGGCACGACATAAGATATGATGCCCTAACTCAAGCAGGCAGGTAAACACTTTTCGCCGATTGAATCCCCGGTCAAACAGAATCAGGCCGGGTGGGATTTGGGAGCAAATCCGCCGCAAAACCGATAGGCTATTGTTCTCATCTGTCTGAGGACATATCAACTTCACCCAAACGGGAAACAGAATCGTCTCGGTGACAGTGCGACAAAGCAATCCCAACGCACCAAACTGATGCCCCGAGTGAAACTTCGATTGATTTCTGTTGCGCTTTTGGTATCTATGATTTCTAAAAAAGTGGAGTCCAAATTGCTGGTCTCCTGTCTTTTTTGCATGGGTCTCATCGTAAACGTAGACCCAATTGCCAAACCCACCTTGTAGTAACTGAATCAACCGTTTAGCCACTGCATCGGCGTCCCATTTGCCACGGGAGAGGAATTTCACCAATGAACCGTATCCGCTCTTGGGGCGAACGGCTTGATAAATCTCGGTCAGCGTCGCTTGGCGCCGGTGAGTGATAAGCCCCAAAATAAACGTGCAGAACAAGGCGAAGTTTTGACGGTTGAATAACGGACGAAACTCGGTTAAAATAGTAGTGAGGCAGAAAATGAGGTCCATTCAATTCTCCTTTCAAAATTGTGGTGATTTCTGAAAGGATAACCTCTTTTCTGCCTTTTTTCACCTAAAAATTGTACGAACTTTAGTAATTCTAAAATTTACTATAAATCCATAATTAGGGGGTAATACAAATGAAACGTAGTATTGTTAGCCTGCTCATCTGTATTGGCTGCTTGGTTATAAGTGGATGTCAGATTTTTAAGCATGGCATAATCCATCCACACTCAAAAGTGACAGAGCCGATATTCTGCCTCTACGATGGACGCTTCCATTCTGAAGACGCGAAGCCACTTGCAATCGGTAAAATGAAGGTTGTTCAGGCAGGGGTATTCGATGACGAGCGAATGGAATGGAGTAAATGGCTGGAGCAAAGACCATTAAGTAAAGGTCCATTTCAGGAGGTGTGGCATATAGAATACGCCCCGGGTTCTTCTGACCCGCCAGAAAAGCCGTTCTCTTGCATCATCTACGGCAAAGTCCCACCGGGGTATGAGGAGCAAACCGCTGCGTTGCCTTTAATCCCGGAAAGAGTTTATTCTGCTATGATTCTGAATATAAACGAGGAAGGTCCGCTGTCGTCGATTCCTTTTATTATCCGTGCAGATTCTCAGGGGCATCCGACTCACTTGGAATATGAGTCCGATTATAGCAATGTTCAGGTGATAACCCCGCAGTGAAGGGGGGTGTCCCAAGAGCCGAAGTTCTGAAAGAATTGGGAGCCATAAAGTTTTACACCTCCCAATTCCATGTAAAATTAGCACCTGCCCAAACCCGAAGGAGAATCAAAATGACCATTCAGACGCTGTTCGATGCTTGGCAAGCAACCGAGATAGATCCCTCGGTGAATCCGCCTGCTACTGAATCAGAAATCCAAGCAGCGGAGCAAAAAATCGGGGCGACGCTGCCTCAGTCCTTGCGTGAGGTCTATCAGCTATTCAATGGAGGCTGGTTTTGGGAGTTGGATTTTTTGCCGCTTGAACCTACGCCCAAAAGTTATGGACTGACTCGTGGAAATGAGCAGTTTATCGAATATGGGTGGCATATCCCAAAAGAGATTCGATTATTTGCAGGAATGGGTGGCGAGGAAAATTTTGGCATCTGGTTAGCCGAAACAGGCAATCCGATTTATAACCACCCCATTATTGAAGTCGGAGAACTACATGATGAAGGCTGCATGGGAATCGTGGGCACAAACTTAATCTCATTTTTGTCCGGGTGGAGTGCTTTCCAATTAGTGATGACAGAAGACAGCGAATTGTGGAAAGTCGAGTTAGGGGAGGATAAAGACGCACCGAACCGATTACAGCGAATACAAACGGCTCTAGACATGCGAAAAGTCCCACAGTCTCTGAGGTCTGAACATCATCATGAGGATCCGGACGAAAACTTTGCCCAACTACGGAAGTGGGCAGATCCGTTGTTGCCAGATCCTCATGGCGATTCCTATAACCAACGATACACTATAGCCGACCTCAAGCGATTGTTCGGTGTAACTTAACTATGTCAGCATAGAGCCAACCAAGAAGACAAGTGACCGTCAACCCAAATTGAGCGCGTTGCTTGCCCTTTTTTGTTTGCCTTCATGCGTGTGCTCTCAATGCTCTGGAGGATAACATCGTCTTAACCGACGACAGCAAGAACCCCTTGTCCGGTATGAGTACACCGTCTGCGGGGCTATCCGAAATGAGATAGGGACAAGCAGATTTCGATAGCCTGATGATAAGGAGAAATAGTATGAAATGCACGATTTATATGTTTCTTTTTCTGTTTATGACTCTTTTCGCGTGGCAGACTGCTGCATCGAATCCGGTAGAAATAGGGTCTTTAATCAAAGCGCTTAAAAGCAAAGATCCCGCTGTTCGTGATAATGCGTCTAAAACCTTAACTAGGATAGGTGCACCCGCTGTGCCAGCACTGGTAACAGGACTGTCGGAGGCAGATAGACGGGTTCGTCTAATCACTGTAAGGATCTTGAATCAAATGGGGGCTGAAGCAGAAGAATCCGTGCCTGTGTTGATAGAACTATTAAGGCAGGAAAACTTCTTTGTTCACGAATATACCTCTTTTACTAATTTTCGAGAGTCAGTTTCCGAAACCCTTGCTAACATTGGCTCGGCGGCTGTTCCGCAGTTAATAGAAGTCTTGAGTGATACTGATAAATCAGCGGCTGTTCCGCAGTTAATAGAGGTCTTGAGTGACATTGCTCTTCCGCAGTTAATAATAGAGTCGTTGAATGATACTGATAAATCGGTTCATTATTATGCGGCATCGGCGTTGGGTCGGATTGGTCCTGAGGCGCGTGACGCTGTGTTTTTGCTTATAGGGATGCTGGACGACGAGCGGGAAAATATCCGTGAGATTGCGGTGACGGCGTTGGGTCGGATTGGTCAACCGGCGCACAAAGTGTCAAACATTATGAATATGCCCCTAGTGCCTGAATGGGAATCTATGTGTGAGGATCCGGTTCGTGAGTTCGAGGTGACAGTCGTTGGCAAAAATGTTGCTCCCTATCTGATAGCGATGTTAAAGGAGGAGGATGCGAGCCTCCGCCGTGCCGCGGCAGGCGCGTTAGGTAATATAGCTGCCCCAATCGCCGTGCCAGCGTTGATTGATACGTTGGATGACAAAGAGGATTTCGTTCGTGGTGCTGCAGCAGGGGCGTTGGGTGAGATTGGTGCACCCGCTGAAGCAGCTGTGCCTCTAATGATAAACATGATTCGGGGTAATGATAACGATTCGATTCGTTATAACATTATTTCAGGATTGGGCAAGATAGGCAGTCCCAGTGTAATACCTGTGCTGATAGAAGCCTTAGATGATGATGATGCGTACGTCCGTAGAGCTGCTATCCATCAGTTGTGTGTGATTCGTGAACCGATCAGCCAGGTTGTTCCCGCTTTGATGCAAACGTTGGCGGATTCTGATTCACATGTCCGTTTTTTGGGCGCGATCGCATTAAGCAAAATTGGCGAACCTGCTATTGCTGTCCTGATTGAAGGATTGAGTGACGAAGTTGATGTGGTTCGGAGAGAGGCAGCCTTCGCATTGGGAAAGATAGGACCTACAGCGCAGACAGCGGTTCCTGCATTGAAACAAGCATTAAAAGATAAAGATAAGCGGGTTAGACAAAAAGCCACTCGTGCATTGAAACAGATTGCCCCCTCTGAAGTGCCGGACACCGTTGATGAAGACAAGCCGATCCAGATTCAAGTGATAAAATGATGCGAGTCATTACGGAACGCCTGAAGCACGTTTAGCGGTAGATTTGAGACTCACTTGAAATCTCTTATAATTGATGGATATGAAATCAATCGTCAAACTTTTATCGGAGGAGTATCATGAGTATATATGCTTTTTGGGAAGGCGGTCATCGTCGCCGTTTTTTGACAAGCGGATTTCTTCCGTATGAACGTGAGAGATGTGCTTGTGGTGCAATGCCCCCCATGCCGGAGGATCGAAAAAAGTATGTTAAACTTGACCAAGGCAGTTTTGTCAGCAATATTTTATGGTTTATCATCTACGCTCCCTATGTGAGTGAGGAGTTGATGGACGCTTTGCAAAAGGAAAGGTTTGAGGGTCTTGCATTTGAACCAACCGAAATCGTTACGGATGTACGCCCTAGTGGAGACAGAAAGAAACTGCCGCTTGACCAGATTCCCCCATTCTATCGAGTCAAGTGTCTCACGTCGATTCCGTTGCACCCAGATTTCATCGAGTTATATGATGTCAAGTATTGTCCTGAGTGCAGAGCAGTAAGCAGTAAGCGTAAAACGGAACCGTTAATTCTCGACCAAAAACGGCAGCCCGAAACCGACTTCTTTCAACTCGAAAAGTGGGGCGCTATCCTATGTACCGAAAGGGGGAAGGCATTTTTAGAGAAATATCCGAAAACATATTGCAAGTTTACCCTATATGAACTAAGGGATTAAGATTGCACCGTCCGACCTTGAAGGACTGCACGTCGTATCGGAATCAGGTTGGCAGACAAGTATTTCCGCTGGCTTAAAGATGGAAAAGGAGTCCGTAGGTTGGGTTGAACGGTTAAACGGCAATCCCTATCAAGTCCAATAGCGGCTCCGTCGTCCAACAACACCTGCTTGTAGACAGATAGAGTGAAACCCAATCCGTTTTTCATCGGGACGCTTCCTTTTCAAAAAACTGTTTCGTAAAAGTGCTCTTTTGTACCACGATCTGTTAGATTGTGATCCCAGCTACTTATGGCAGATTGCTGATGCTTACAGCGTTTGCCGAATGAGCAGCTTCAAAATGTCAACACGCCCTAGTAACTCGACAGAGTGGGCAGATATCCCCCCTAACGTAAAAGCGGAAAAGGAGTGATGAAAATGACGATCCAAACACTAATAGATTGCTGGGTGACCTCATACCCTTCTGAAACGTTTAGTCCACCGGCAACCGAACAAGAAATTCAAGATGCTGAAGAGAAAATCGGCGCAACATTTCCACCACCCCTGCGCGAGCTGTATCGGTTCACCAACGGGAATTGGATTTTTGATCTGGATTTTTATCAACTTGACCTAAATGAACACGGTTTCGGACTAGTCAATGCCAATGAGAAGTACATCGAGTGGAAGTGGCACATCCCTCAAGAGATTCGGCTGTTTGCGGCAATGGGGGGGTCGGAGGTTTTTGGCATTTGGCTGCCTCGCTGCGGCAATTCAATTTATAACCACCCGATTATTGAAGTTGGAACTATATTCGAGGAAGGCTGCATGGGAGTCGCAGGCACAAACTTAATCTCATTCTTGCGCGGTTGGAGTGCCTACCACTTAATGGAGCAGGAAATTGATGCACGGGGTGCCTTTGAGGATGGCGAATCTACGGATGCAGCCATGAAGCAGATACATACCGCTCTCAACATGCTTAAAGTCCCACAATCATTGAGGGGGGAGCATTACAATCATGAAATAGAGCCCTTCAGAAAGTGGGCAGATCCCCAGTTGCCAGATCCTGATGGCGATTCCTATAGCCAAAGGTACACCATCACTGACCTCAAGCGATTGTTCGGTGCGACTCAATTGTAGAATCAACCCCTGTTCACACATTAGAGATAGCTTCAGATTGCTGTAGGTCGATTTTCCAAAATCGACACCCCCTAGCACATCGCGCGATAGTTTGGGCGCAATCAACCCGGATTGTTGCACGCCACGTTGAAAATCCCGATTTATCGGGGCTGGATATTTTGTCGAGATATGAATCTCGACCTACAATCGACTTTTGTACCACGATCTGTTAGATTGTGATCCGAGCTTGCAAACGCTACTTATGGCAGATTGCCTGATGATTACAGCGTTTGCTGAATGAGCAGCTTCAAAATGTCAACACGCCCTAATCACTTTGAACCGTCCCGTCGTTTCCCACACCAACGCTCTGGGGGTAATATCGACTTAACCGATGACAACCAGAATGTCCTGGTTCGCTATGAATATGAAGTTTTTGGCGCAATACGCAACCAAACACGCACAAGCGATAACACATAATGCCAACCAACTTGCTTCGTTGAATCTCGAAAGAGAAGAACACGCCCAAGCGGTGTAGGATTGGTTCATTGCAACTTATCATAATCTGAGGGGTGTGCATAAGTAGATAATGGGTTTGCTCATACTAAAAGAAAGTGCAGAACAACTTAGAGAAACCGAGTTTTTTCGGCAAAACTCGGTTTCTTTCTCCACAATAGAAAACCACGCGAGAAAACTATGCGAACTTTTATCATAATGTACGGCACCTTTTTACTGCTCGCGTTATTTGCCGCCTGTGAAAATGAAGATTTAGAGGGTGTGCTTGACTGCGTGGATGAATATTCAGAGGGTGACAGCAGGGCACCGCCATCGCCCCTTTATACTGCGTTACGGAATCAACTGTGCAAAGGGTCTGATAAGAAAATTACGATAGACCAACTGGCAACTGTAACTCATCTTGATACGTCTCGCTATTCTGGGCAAGTTGAAGATCAGGACTTATGGGTGTTGGAACATTGTGTCAACATCAAGGTGTTAGCTGTGCATCACAGTGGGATTACTGACGTCAGTCCATTAGCGGGATTAACCCATTTGGAATCGTTAGATATTTCTTTCAACCTGATTACTGATATTAGTCCATTGGCGGGATTGATCCGTTTGGAATCGTTAGATATTTTTTCCAATCCGATTACTGATATCAGTCCACTAAAGAATTTGCCTAATCTAACAAAGTTACGTTTTTCAGGTCCCAATTTTTGGCAGTTAGCCGATATGGTTAATCTACAATATTTGGACATAGCTGCCACCAAAATAGTTGATATCAGTCCACTCGCTGAATTGAAAAACCTCCTGAATCTGAATCTTTCCTACAATCAGATAGTCGACCTGACCCCGCTCACTGAATTGGAAAATCTCCAATGGTTAAATCTCGACTTCAATCGGCAGATCACTGATATCAATCCACTCGCTGAATTGAAAAATCTCCAATGGCTGAATCTCAACTTTAACAAGATCAATGATATTAATGCGCTTTCGGGGCTTGTTCGATTGGAAGAATTGTCTATCATTCAAAATCGGATTGTGGATTTGAAGCCGTTGGTAGACAATCCTGGACTCGGACAAGGGGACCTCATTATCGTAGGGACGAATCCGTTGAGCGAAGTTTCACGCAACGAGCACATCCCTGCTCTCGAAGCACGGGGAGTGATTGTGCAGTAGGAGAAGGATAAAGATGGACAAACCGAATAGATGCCGTTTTTCTCAAATCCATGTGATAATTTTTCTGATCAGTTGCTTCATTTTAAGTGGATGTGAAAAACGCTCCGATTGGGCGGATAAAGATGTAAATTTCCTGATTACTCAACTCAAAAGTAACCGATCCGAACAAATCGGCTTATATCAAGAAATATGACATGGCGTGCAAGGAGAGACCTTATGGCTGATAGCGATCCGCGACGACAGGCGGCACTTGCCATTGCTGCAATTGGAGCACCTGCCAAGGAGATGGTTCCCGTGTTGGTAAAAATGTTTAGGAATCATCACAGACACTACACTGAATTAGACCGTGCCGTAGCGGATGTCTTAGTGAGCATTGGTGCCCCCTCCGTTCCTGCGTTGATACCGCTATTAGAAGATAAGGATTATTGGACCCGTTATAGTGTGTCAAAGCTCTTGAAACGGATTGGTACGCCCGAAGCGGTGAGAGCCGTTGAAGCATACGAACAGCGTAAAAATAATTAGAGGAATTGTAGCGTCACCATTGGTCAATGTCAGATTTTAGAATGTGCGATGTATGTTGTTGAGGCATAGAGAGGTTGCAAATGAAATGGATGAATGACTTTAACATTTCGGCAGCGATTTTCAAAGCGATTGTAGTCAAGTCAATGATTTTGGAATTGGAGGTAACTCGAAAAAGGGAAATGATTCTATGGTATTGATAAAGAGGCTGTTTGTTATTTTGGTCTTGATGGCAGGGCAAGGGTGTTATATCGAAGAAGAAATTTACCTTCAGACTGTGCTTCCGCCTAAGTATCTCCCTGTTTTTCTGATAAGCAGGGATGAGAATTTTCAGAGCCCCGGTGATATAACCTCCCTGTGGGTATATGCTCGCGGGGACGAGCCGTTGAGGGATAGAATATGTTGGGATATTGAGGTCCGTTTAACGGGACCGCGTAACCCTGGATTTGGGAGACAAATACCCGTGGAGGTTTCAAGGATCACTTACGGCATTATGCCATACTGGGAATTTGAGGAGGAGACCTCACCTCGAAAACTGGAGCCTGGTGTTGAATATTGCGTGGAAGTGTCAGCACCTTTTTCGGAAAATCCAATTGACTGTTTTATCTATCGCCCTTAATCCGTGTAAAAGGGAACAGCTGAAATGGTATCGATAAAAAGACTGCTTGCTGTTTTGGTCTTGATAGCCGTTCAAGGCTGTAGTGAAGAAAATTATCTTCAGGTCGCGCTTCACCCTGACTATCTCCCTATTTTTTGGGTGAGCGAGGATGAGAATTTTCAGTCCTACGGTTTTATAACCTCTCTGCGAGTATATGTTCGCGGTGATGGCTCGATAGCTGATAGAACATATTGGTATATTGAGGTTCCATACAGGGGACCGCATGACCCTCCTGGGAGTCGCACACAAACCCCCGTGAAGCTCTCAAGAGTCATTTACAGCGTTATGCCACAAGGATTTAACGAGAAGGTCCCTGCTCGACCGCTGGAGCCTGGGGCTGAATATTGCGTGACAATATCGGGGCATCCTGGGGCGGAAGATCTAATTGAATGTTTTATTTATCGTCCTTAATTTGGGTAGATCCACGGCAGTCTGCCCAAATTATGGTGAATTCTAAAAATAAATAGACACTTTCGCTCCCGGTATTTGGTAGGTGCTGTTTCTAACTGCGCCGCATTCAACCCCAACCGGTAGGTGCGGTTTCCAACCCTGGTCACGATTTATCGGACCGCACCCGTTTGGAGGATCTCATTAATTCTAAAATCCACTATAGTTCCGGCTCATGGCTGGATTTCTGGAGGCATAAATTCGGATACAAACAAGCCCAGATGGACGAATGTTTGGAAGAACACTCTGGGGCGTGCCGGCGCTAGTAGCACAGGAAACATCACCCAAAATATAAGGACAATCAATATGCGCTATAATCCTGTCCTTCAAGAAAAAGGAGAAATACGATGAAAAATTGTCAAATAACCGCCACCTTCGTTCTATTGATAACATTGCTTGGTGGCTGCGATAATGCTGCTAACAATACTGCTGACAATGGGGATTACGATCACTCGCCGCCATTATCTATTGAGAAAGAGTTGCGGGAGGCACTTGGAAAATCGCCGGAGGCAGCACTCACAAAAAAAGACTTGGCAAGAGTGACCCATCTGAAAGTATCTCGTCCTCCTGGCGCGCCTGAGATCAGTGGACTAGAGCTGCTTGCAGATTGTGTCAACCTCCAAATGTTAGATCTGAGTGGTATCGGGATCAGTGAATTATCGCTACTATCGAAGCTAACATCCCTACAGGAGTTAAACCTGCAATACAACCCAATCTCTGTTATCTATGACCTCAGCGTTTTGACCAAGCTCCGGAGACTAAATCTTTCAAAAAACCGCATCTGCGACATCTCTCCACTTCAACAGTTGGGCCAGTTAGAGCACCTTAATCTCGCCCAAAACAAGATTACGGATATAGAGCCGTTAGTAAATAATGTTGGGTTGTCTCAGGGGGACACTGTAATACTGGAAGATAATCCGTTGTTGGGTGAGATTTCCAAAAACCAACACATTCCTGCGTTAGAAGCACGGGGCGTGATTGTCAAGTGGTGAAGAACAAACTCAATGCCAAAGCAAAGGCTGGACAAAATCACAATCGCGCGCGGGGCCAAAGATATACCGTGATAAGAATGGCACCAAGCGACTCAAAACAGGGTAGCCCGCAAACTCTTGGCAATCACACGCCCATTCAGTGGGATTTATAATGAATCCTAAAAATAAAAAGACACTTTCGCTCCTCGGTTTCGATCCCGATTTATCGGGACTTGGTAGGTGCTGTTTCCAATCCCGACAGGTCGGGATCCTGCCTGTTCCGATGTATCGGGGAGAATCGGGACAAGCCGATTTGCAGTGTCCAATTAATTCTAAAATCGACCATAGATTGATTAAAAAAGATAGGAGTTACGCAGTTGACGGCAAAATAGGTTATAATAGTGGTTATGAATCCACCAAAATGCACCGAATATGACTACATCAACTTTGTGATAGCGACCCCGAGCGTCTACAGTTGTACCGAGGCAGCGCGTGTGCACCCCCCAGACGATAATCCGCCTGCCCATGACTCATTGAATCGGTTGCTGTATCGGCTGCCTGCTGATTCAGAAGCGTTGTGGACAGAGGCAAAACCGGCAGTGAAAACAGACCAAGGGATTTTGGTCATAGACGACTCGACCCTTGATAAACCGTATGCCCAACAGATGGAACTGGTCACTCGCCACTGGTCTGGTAAACACCAACAAGTGGTTTGTGGGATTAACCTGATAACGCTGATGTGGACCGATGGTGACAGCCAGATTCCTTGTGATTACCGTCTCTATAACAAAGATGCCGATGGCTTGAGCAAAAATGACCACTTCCAAGCACTGATTGCAACCGCTCATCAAAGGGGGTTTACCCCCGAGTGCGTCGTGTTTGACAGTTGGTACAGTAGCTTAAAGAATCTCAAAACGATTCGACAGTACCAATGGCACTGGTTGACTCAGTTGAAGTCGAATCGACACGTCAATTTGGATAAACAGGGAAACCGACCGATAAGTCAGTTACCCATAAGCCAAACCGGCACCATCGTTCATCTGAAGGGGTACGGTCTGATTAAGGTGTTCAAGATAGTTTCTCCACACGGCGACATTGAATACTGGGCAACAAGCAACCTGTCTATCAACGACTTGTATCGTCTGAAGTACGCTGAGTTATCTTGGTCAATTGAAGTGTATCATCGAGGCATCAAGCAATTTGTGGGTGTCGAGCGGTGCTTCGCACGTCGGTTTCGATCCCGATTCAATCGGGGCAAGGCAATCGCACAACGGAATCATATTGGATTGGCACTGCGAGCCTTTCTCCGTTTGGAGAGATACTGCTTTTCAAACGGTATCAGTTGGTTTGAGGCGAAAACCAACATTATCAGAGACGCAGTCCGTGCCTATCTTGCTAAACCTATTTACAACTTAAATCCAACTGCGTAACTCCTAAAGACATAAAGAGGATGGAACAGATGAAACAGTACTACGAATTCCATAGCCTTGAGCATGTTTATCTAGAAGATAGTTATGTACTTGATATTCAAACTGAACCTGACTCTGTGGAAATAAGCGTTGAGACAGTTCTCACGGCAAATCATCCGCAGTATAGTGACCCGCTGCCGGACGAGCAATACTGCTATCGAAACGGGCGAATCTGCTTTCGAAATGCGAAGAGTGTCACTTGGGTCAAAAAAAGCATGGTTCTTATGCCCGATCTGGTGGGTCCACCTGACTATGGAAATATAGACGTATTTTACTTCTCTGAAGGTATCTACCACCTGATTGGAGATTGGGGAGAGTTAGAGATTGTCTCAAACGAGCCGCTGTTTGAATTGGTTGAATGACATAAAACCAGCCGCTAGAATTTCATCGCAATCAGATAATCAAGAGGGCACACAGACACATAGCCCTTCGTACAACAAATACCTTCGGAGTGTAGAGGGCAGATGGCACCCCAAGAACCTTCTACAAACTAACGGCTGGAATAAAGTATTGGGAAACTCAGTAAGGAGGAAAAGAGGAAAGTGCCTATTAAATCACCAATTTGGTACGCGCCTTGTGGCTCTGACCGCTACCCTTGTCCCTGTTGCGGCTATTTAACACTGGGTGAAAAACCAACCTGGACTTTCTTAATTTGTGAGGTATGTTTTTGGGAAGATGATCCGGTTCAATATAGGGATCCGTGTTATGAGGGAGGCGCGAACCGAGTCAGCTTAAAAGAAGCACAACTCAATTTCTCCACTTTTGGTGCATCTGAAAAACGGTCCTTAAAGTTTGTTCGTCCGCCACTGGAAGATGAAAAACCGTTGCTGGCATTCAAGGATCCAGATCCGGGCGTGCGTAGCAATGCCGCGAGGGCGTTGGGTCAAATTGGGCATAAGGATATAGCACTTCTACCGGATTTAATTCGAGCCATGAATGATGAATCGTGGAGGGTCCGAGTCAACGCAGCGTACGCCGTGTATCAAACCGATTGCTCAAAGTGGGATATAGTACTGCCGCTATTAACGGAGGCTCTCAACCATGAGAATGACCACGTTCGTTCTGATGTTGTTGATGTCTTAGGCGATATTAAGGCACCGATTCAGGATGTGGTCCCACTATTGATTAAGGCACTCAACAGCGCATTAGGGGAGATTGGAGACCCTGCCGCTATACCAATGTTGATAGAGAACTTGACTTATCGGAATCCAGAGGTCGGTGAAGCGGCGATTGACGCACTCAAGGAGATTGGCACCCCAGAAGCCCTAAAAGCCGTTCAGGAATTTGATAGCGAATAACAGGATTGAGACAACCCCCGCAGGGCCCTTAATTCCTGAAAGACTTTATTACGTTGCGATTGAGCGTGAAGATGTCACCGCGGACGCGATGATATTTTTTATCATCCGCTTGGATCCGATGGGTAGACCGGTTAAAATAGAATATACTTCTTCAAACCACGACGCACACAATGTTAAAGTGATAACGAGGTGACAAAATGAGACGAGTGATTGTCGTTTTTCTCATTGGTTTCGGCTGTTTGATTTTGAGCGGGTGTGTGCGTCTCGGCCCAGAACCCTCCGTCCATCCACATTCAGTAGTGACCGTACCGACATTTTGTCTTTATGACGGGGATGCCCCCCAGTCAATTGTGTCAATTCATGTTGTGCGGAGGTCAAAGGACGATGATGAGCGGATCGACATTATGGAATGGAGCAGTAAAACACCGTGGGCAGCAGCCGACCAAATGGCATGGGAGATAGAATACGCACCTGATTCCGAAGCACAGCCCTCACAGAGACCGTTTTCTTGCATCACCTATGGCAAAGTCCCGCCGGGGTATATCAAGACAACCCCCGCTGTGTCCTTAATTCCTGAAAGACTTTATACCGTTTTTATTGGGGACAACTCAAAACGGTCGGCGGGGGTTGTGTTGTTTATCATCCGTTCATCTGACACCGGTAGCCCTATAAAATTGGAATATAGTATCGATCCTATTCATTATCACGGTGTTCGCATCATAAATAATCGAGGGGGAACAGACCAATGAAGTACGCTATCGTTTATGTCATCTGTCTCATTTGTTTAATTGGAGTGGGTGTGTTAATGTGGCGCATAGCCACCTCCACGCCCCATTCAGAAAGAGGATCGACAATGACGCTTCAGACGCTAGTCGAAAGCTGGAAAACGTCAGGAGCGTATCATAGCGTAGAGGACCCAGTGACCGAGGCAGACATTAAAAAAACGGAGGCGGCAATCGGCGCACAACTACCCACTTCATTGCATGAGGTCTATCAGTTATTCGATGGAGGTTGGATGTGGGATTTAGATTTTTATCAACTTGATCTGAATGAACACGGTTTCGGACTGGTCAATGCCAATGAGAAATATATCGAATGGGGCTGGCATATCCCCAAAGAGATTCGATTATTTGCAGGGGACGGTGGTGGAGGTATGTTTGGCATCTGGCTACCCGAAACGGACAATCCGATTTATAACCACCCGATTATCGAGGTAGGGGAGCTGCCGGGTGAGGAAGGCTGCATGGGTATTGCAGCGACTAACCTGTTGTCTTTCTTACGCGGGTGGAGTGCCTACCAGATGATGGGGCAGCACGCAATACTGGAAGAAGTTGACAAATCGAAAGAATCAGAATTTCTGGATAAATTGCAAGTTCCACGATGGCTAAGGTATGAACACTTCGATCAGAGCCAATATGACGCAACCCACGCCTGGGACGATCCCCACTTTACACAACTGAGAAAGTGGGCAGATCCGCAGTTGCCCGATCCGTCCGGCAGTTCCTATAACCAAGAATACACTATAGCCGACCTCAAGCGGATTTTCGGTGAATCGAAGTGAATTGAGGTGTAAATATGACTATTCAGACGCTGTTTGATGCTTGGCAAGCAACTGAGATAGATTCTTGGGTGAATCCTCCTGCTACTGAATCAGAAATCCAAGCAGCGGAGCAAAAAATCGGGGCGACGCTGCCTGCGCCCCTACGTGAAGTGTATCCGTTATTTAATGGAGGCTGGGCTTGGGAATTGGATTTTTTTCCTCTCTTTCCACCGCCAGAACATTACGCGCTGACCAATTCAAATGAATTGTATATCGAATATCAATGGCGCATTCCAAAAGAGATTCGATTATTTGCATCTGATGGGGGCTCAGATGTTTTTGGTATATGGCTGCCCCGCTGTGGCAATCCGATTTATAACCATCCAATTATCGAAGTCGGTGGTATGCCAGCTGAAGATGGCTGTATGGGTGTCGCAGGAACGAACTTAATCACATTTTTGCGCCGCTTTAGTGCTTACCATCTTGTGTATGATGAACGCTATAAATTGGAAGAAGGTGGAGAAGAATTAAGACGAATACAAACAGCACTGAACATGCTTAAAGTCCCACAATCGCTGAGGGGAGAGCACTTCGATGATGAAATGGCTCCCTTCAGAAAGTGGGCAGATCCGCAGTTGCCAGATCCTTACGGCACTTCCTATACCCAAGAATACACCATCACTGACCTCAAGCGGATTTTTGGTGCGACTTAATTATAGAGTCAACCTCGCGTTGAGCCAACCCAGAAGGCAAGTGACGATCCGCCCAAACTGGGCGCATTGCTTGCCTTTCAACGCTTTGGGGAGTAACATCGTCTTGACCGATGGCAACTGTACCGCTAAATACAGGAGGACAGTGATGTCCAGCAAGACTCCTTTCGTTTATGTGGAAGATATAGACATCTATGTAGCAGACATAGAGAGCCAAGCACCATCAGAAAATTTGGTTGCGATTGTACCAGCAGGAATCCAGTCACGAGAGAAACTCTTTTCAATCTTATCGAAAGCGCTCAAGTTTCCATCATACTTTGGCAGAAACTGGGATGCCTTAAATGATTGTCTACGTGATTTCTCATGGATCGACGTTTTTCAAATCACAGTGGTACATCGTGACATACCGGCTCTAGGCACAGTTGACACGAGGATATACCTTGATGTACTTGCTTATTGTGTCGAAGTTTGGAAGCTGCGCGAAAATCACCAACTCAGGGTGGTATTTCCGTTATCTCAGAAAGTTGCGATTTTCGAGGCTGCTTTAGAAGACCAGATTTTAGGTTTGCTCGGATATACAGAGAATGCGATGAGAGAGATAGTAGATTATAACGAGAAAACGATGAAAGAAATAATAGATGCCGTGGGAGGTGATGAAGTTTCGACTCAGAAATGTCTGAATCGACTCCTAGACACCGGCGAGATAATTAGGACCCGGCGCGGCGTTTATAGGAGAAGCCCATTTTTTGGCAAAAATCCCCAAGATTGGCCGCAAGTCTAGGTAAGAAAATAGGATCTCAGAACAGTATGACAAGACAGGCGAGCTCGGAGAAAGGATATAGGATAAGTAAATGACGACTTCGATCGATTTAGGGGGTACACCGCCTGAAACTGATGCTGACAATCGCGATGTCAGAAAATCAAGGCTTCGAGACGGAAGAACAATAAGTATTCGTCCCGATAGTAGTGGTGGCAAACCAATCATGCAGATTACAGGGCCCAGAACCGGGGGGAAGCGACCCCCACATATAAAGGTACGGTACAATACACATGGCGGATAACACCAAACAAACTATTGATAACGCAGACCCGAAACAGAGTATATGGAACCGCCCTTTGGTTTACATCGAACGAATAACCGATAAGGCACAGGAGGAATTTGTGCGGTCTCTTGTGGCGAATTTCGTTGACGATACTCAAATAAGCCTTTCGCTTATCCAAGAAAAAAATTGGGCCGTCGTACCGGGCGAGACGTCAAATCACTTCTCTGAGGAAGCTGCGGCACTTCTGTCACAGGCTTTACACGCTATTGATTGTTTCGAGTGTTTTGCTATTGGCATAGGATTCGATTGTTATCGAATTCCAACGAGCGAAGCGGGTTTAATTGAATTCAGCGATGAGGGTGCACATTTCGATTACGCCCTCACGGACGAAAACCTGTCTTTTCTTATTTTTTGTCACTTTGAGTATCTTTTAGTCGCGGGTCAAGCGGATTTTGTCACCAAGGCAATTGGCACCAACATTCAAACGGCAAGACGTGAGTTTTTTGATTTTGCTGATGACAGCGATTATCTACACCAGTTTTTCCTCTCCCTTTATGACAGATATAAACCTTTTAATGGGACATTACGGAAAACGGATCAATTGGGTTATATTGATAAAACCGGCAGTTTTGTCATCCCACCCCAGTTCGATTATTGCCTAGGTCATACTGAAGGGTTAGCAGTGGTTTCCGTTGAAGGGAAATATGGATACATCGACACAGAGGGCGATTTTATGATATCGCCTCAATTTGAGGAGGCATATCGTTTTAGTGAGGGGTTGGCAGCTGTTGGCATAGATGACAGACTCGGATATATTGATAAACGTGGGGCTATGGTTATACAACCTCAGTTTATTCGCGCCGAAGAATTTTCGGAGGGACTCGCGTATGTCAAAACCTCAACGACCGTCGGATATATTAACAGAACCGGGCAATGGATTCTAACGGAAGAAGCGCCAAGAGTTTGGTATATGTCTTCCTTTTCTGAAGGATTGGCATGGGTTTTAGGCAAAGTTGGGTCCGGACCTATGGCCCCGTATGTGGTCGGATATATTGATAAAACCGGTGAGTTCGCTATTCCACTCCAATTCGCGTACGCCGCCGATTTCTCCTGTGGCTTGGCTCGTGTCAACGAGGGAAGGGCTGGAGAGTGGCAGTTTATCGATAAAACTGGCAACATTGCCCTTGAATTAGCGTTCGATTTTGTCAACCTCTACTTCTCTGAAGGGTTGGTTGCCGTGCTATCTCACGGAAAATATGGGTTTGCAGATAAAACGGGGAATCTCGTCATTCCACCGCAATTCGATCAGACATCTGGTTTCTCTGAAGGGGTTGCCGCTGTGAAAATTGGTGGGAAATATGGCTATATTGACAAAATAGGGGAGTGGGTTATTGAGCCCCAGTATACGTGGGCGGATCGCTTTTCAAATGGTTTAGCGCCTGCATGTCTATAACTTATAGTGAATTCAAAAAATAGATAGACACTTTCGCCCCCCATGTTTGGTAGGCGCTGTTTCCAATCCCGACAGGTCGGGATCCCGAGAATCGGGACAAGCCGATTTGGAGTGTCTCATTAATTCTAAAATTTACTATAAATGGAGGTCAAAATGCAAAACCGTAGACGTTCGTTCTTTTTGATGGGTATTATTATCTTTTTGGTAGTGGGTGCCCTTGAAGCGCATGTAGTGCGTCACTTTGAAGAGACAGACGACACTCTGGATATCTTTATCCTCCAACTTGGTGATGGGCAGCGGATTCGTCAAAGAGCAATTGCGGCTATCGAAAGACTCGATGTGTCTGATGATAAGATAGTGTTAGCATGGGCGAATCTTGCGAGGTTATTAAGTAGGGGCGGGATACTAAATTATCTTGATAACGTCCGCCGTTGGGAATACACGACAGATGCAGTTTTTCGCTTAATAGATCTTGATAAGGCTTTGGCGGGATTGCTACATTTGTCGGAAAGTGGCAACCGAGATGAATCTATCCTTGCACAGTTTGCTATCAAGGAGATTACCGACAGACTGAAGAACTCGACTGTGGAACCACCTCCCGGCACTGTTCCTCACTTTGAAGGGACAGACGAAACTCTGGATATCTTTATCCTCCAACTTGGTGATGGGCAGCGGATTCGTCAAAGAGCAATTGCGGCTATCGAAAGGCTGGAGGTGCCTGATAACAAGATGGTGTTAGCGTGGGCGAATCTTGCGAGGTTATTAATTAGGGGCAGGATACTAAATTATCTTGAGAACATCAGTCGTTGGGAATACACGACAGATGCAGTTTTTCGTTTAATAGACCTTGATAAGGCTTTGGCGGGATTGCTACATTCGTTGAAAAGTGGCAACCGAGATGAATCAATCCTTGCGCGGTTTGCTATCAGGTATATTACCGATAGACTGAGGGACTCTACTCTGGAACCACTTCCCGGCACTGTTCCCCTGCTCGTTGAGGCACTACAAGATGAAGACGCGCACGTCCGTGAACTTGCGGTTCAGCTCTTAGGGGTGATACCGATCCACGCTAAAGCCGCTGTGCCGCAATTGATTACTGTACTGACCGATGAAAATGAAGATATCCGATCAGATGCCGTTTCCACATTAGGACGGATTGCGGTTGCGATTCCGACGGTTCAGGCTGAGATTACCGAGAGACTGATGGGTTTGACGGATGAAAGCCAGGCTGTCCGATCCGCGATAGTTTCCGCATTAGGGGATATTGCCATCGCGACGCCGGGGGTTCAACTTAAGATTACGGAGAAACTGATCGAAATGCTAAACGCTCCCAACTTTGTTATCTACAGGGATCGCTACCGCAGCAGCTTTCATGTCCAAGTGGCGGAGCACCTTGCATCTATTGGTCCTGCCGCGGTGCCATCGTTACTCAAGGCTTTGAACGCAACAGACGCTGGAGTACGCCGTCATGCGGCAATTGCGTTGGCAAAAATGGATTCCCAAACCGCTGAAGCAACCATGCCGATCCTCATTCAAGCATTGGCTTCTCCGCAGCCTAATACACGGCGGACGGCTGTCAACGTGCTGGTGAAGATGGCAAGGCAGTCGACGCTCGTTAATCAGATTGTACGAGCCTTAGTGCGGGTGTTAAACGGAACTGAAGATACGGTTGAAAGTCGAGTTGCCCGACCCGAGGCAGTTAACACATTAAGAGGGATTGCAGTTGCGACTCCAGCGGTTCAGCTTGAAATTACTGAGAAACTGATTGCAGCACTCAACACGCCCAACTTTGTGTCGGGGCATTTCGGTGATGACCTTAGCCATCTGAGCAATTTTCACGTTGACGTGGCGAACGGACTTGCGTCTATTCGGTCTACTGCGGTGCCATCATTGCTCAAGGCTTTGAACGCAGCAGATACTGGTGTGCGGCATCATGCGGCAATTGCATTGGCACAAATCCATTCCCAACCTGATGAAGCGACCATTCCGATCATTCCCATACTGACCGAAGCATTAGCGTCGCCATATCTTCACACGCGGGCAGCTGCTGTCTCGGCATTAAGAAGATTGGGAGAGCGACCAACGCTTGTTGGTCAGATTGCGCCGATTTTCGTGAAAGTGTTGGAAACCACGATAGATACGGAACCGATATATTACGATTTGACGTTTCATGACCTCGTTGCATCTGCCTTGGCCTCGATAGATCTATCAGAAATAATCAAGGTACTTCGGTCTGAAAACCCTTATGTGCAGGGACCCGCCGTTGCTGCTATCGCGCCAAAGAACGGTCCGGCGGTGGATGAGGCGGTGCCGATATTAATCGAACTGTTATGTAGTGATAATAGATATGTCCGTCAAGCAGCAATTGAAACCCTAATTCAGTTGCGTCAATTTTCGACTGATGATTTGATTGCCGCTCTCACCAACGCAAACGGATGTATTCGCACACGGTCAGCGATAGTCCTCGTTGAAATGGGTCCGGCTGCGATAGCTGTGGTAGCAGAGACACTTCCGAATCAATCACCAGAGACCAATCAGCAAATCATAGAAATCCTTGAGACAGTTGCGACTCCAACAGTTCGGAAAGCGATTTCTTCCTGCCAACGCTCTGGGCAGTAATATCGCCTTAACCGATGACAACGGAATCCAGGAACTGGACTCAAGACGATGAAGTATAAGCGCGATCTGACACAAGCAGAGTTGGATCTGTTAGATAAACTATAGAGGAGTCCTGTGATGAACGTAGATGAAATTGTCAGAAATTTTCAACGGTTTCTTGAGGCGAGTTGGCAATCGGTTGAAAATATTCCCTTAACCGAAGAGGGGGAACATCTTCGATTGGATTGGCTACAAGCAAATTGGGAGATACTCGTTGAAGGGGTTATCTGGCCAGGTGGCACCTCTTTTCTCGAGTTCTATGGAGAAGGGGCAGAATGTAACGGGGCAAGTAGTCGAGTCTGGAAGCCGGATGCCGAAGCCACCCACCGGATTTGCTATGTTCCCAAAGACGGAAGTGAGGTCACAGACCTGGTGACTGGGAGAAGTATTGAACCGCAGGATTTAGATTTTTTCGGTTTTGGGAACCCGGAAAGGGAACGGCATCTAATCCTCCATCCACCGTTTAATGTTGTTGTATTGAGTGACAGCGAAGGCATAGAATTTATCGTTCGCCTTGAAGATGTCCGATTTGAAATACAAGCATTGGATCCCTATACCGATGCCATAGAGGTGTGAACATGACCATTCAGACACTGTTAGATGCTTGGATAACATCAGGGACGTTTCACGATGTGAATCCGCCTGCACCCGAAGCGGAAATCAAAGCAGCAGAGACAGAAATCGGCGCAGTGCTGCCACCACCTTTGCGGGACCTGTATCGGTGTTTTAATGGGGGCTGGACTTTGGATCGAGTTTTCTATCCACTCCAGCCTACCCCCAATGAAGATATAGCTTTGACCAACGCACACTCCAAATACGCTGAGTGGGAGTGGCATATCCCAAAGGAGATTCTCCCGTTTGCAGATGAAGGGGCTGGACATGTGTTTGGCATTTGGATAGCCTCCTGTGACAATCCAATTTTTAGCCATCCGATAATTGAATTCGGCGTGCCGACCGATGAAGGCGGGTGGATGGGGATATACGCCACGAATTTGATCTCATTTTTACTCGGTTGGAGTGCTGTTCAGTTAGTGGGGGAGGAGGAAACAGCATCAAGTGAGGAGGAATTGCGGCAAATACAAATGGGTCTCAACATGCTACAAGTGCCACAATCTCTAAGAGCGGAGCACTTTGATGAAAACCAGTTCGACAAACGACACGCTTGGGATGACCCACACGTTACGCAAATTCGGAAATGGGCAGATCCTAACTTGACAGATCCGTCGGGCAACTGCTATAGCCAACAATACACCATCTCCGACCTCAAGCGGATTTTTAGTGAGACTTAATTGTAGAGTCAACCCAGCATAGAGCTAACCAACAAGGCAAGTGGCAGTCAACTACAACGCGGGGGAATGGGGTAATTGCAGATTGATTCTGCACAGTCTGTTTTTAGGATTCTGCTGTACTACTGAACCAATGAACTACCACGTATTGCGGATTGGAACTCCCTCTCTCTCAAGATAACGCTTGATATGCTCAATTGAGAATTCACCGTAATGGGTGATCGAGGCGACGATGGCTGCGTCGGCATTGCTCTCGACGAAGACATCGCGGATGTGTTGCGGATTGCCCGCCCCACCAGACGCAATGACAGGGACCGGAACGAGTGCCGCAATCGCTCCTGTCAGTTCTATGTCATATCCCGCTTTCGTTCCGTCTTGATCAATGCTGTTTGCCACAATTTCGCCTGCCCCCAATTCTACACCGCGCTGTGCCCACTGGAGCGCATCTAACCCCATCGGACGACGGCCGCCATCGATATAGATTTCAAACCCACTTGGGATTTCATCGCTTTTCGGGACCCGCTTGACCTGCATACTCAACACAACACACTGACTCCCAAACGCCTTTGCACCCTCTGCAAGGAGTTGCGGATTTCTCACCGCGCCGGAGTCGATGCTCACCTTCTCTGCTCCCGCGAGGAGAACGCGGCGCATATCTTCTAAGGTTCGTAGCCCACCGCCCACCGAGAAAGGGATGAAGATCTCTGCTGCGACCGCTGAAACAACATCAATCATAATGTCGCGTCTCTCGTTGCTAGCGGTGATGTCATAAAACACAAGTTCGTCCACCCCGCCTTCGTAGTACGCGCGCGCCATTGCCACCGGATCACCGACATCAATATTGCCTTGAAAAGCAACTCCTTTTGTGACCTTGCCCGCTCGAACATCGAGGCACGGAATAATTCGTTTCGTAATCATGAAATGGTTCTCAATTGCCGATTGGCTATTCTGAGCTATCGGTTTTCAATGTTGACTGATAAATTTTGAACACGCGCAGCTGGTCGATAGCCCGGATAATTCGTGGATCATATTCGTACTCATCAAGATCGTTTTCCGTCTCACGTGCGATTGCGAGTTTCAACCCAACATCGCTTAAGATAATCCCTTCCGTTGTAAGCGAATCAACTAGTCGTTGATATTTCCTCAACAGTGAAGCGGCTTCGGTATCCTCTTTTGAGGCGTGCTGTGCCTTTTCCAATCGGGCGAGAATATCATCCCCGTTGCTTTCAATAAAAGCCTTGATTTCCTTATGGTTTTGAAGTTTTCGCAACATCTGAATTTCAGAACGACTGAACCACGGATCTTCAATATCGGGGACGATACCGATTTTGTGAATGTCGATCCCGTTCGGGCTATAGTAGTGTGCCACTGTCAGTTTCACGGCGGCACCACCGCTCAGTGCAAAGACTTGCTGCACGGAGGCTTTCCCGAAGGTCTTTTCTCCCATCACCAAGCCACGTCCATGATCTTTGATCGCACCGGCGACAATCTCGGACGCGCTTGCGCTGCCTCCGTTGACAAGGACGATCAGGGGATAACGTTTTTGCTGTTTGCCTTTCTCTGCGTTGTACTCTTCGCGCGGAGTCTTGCCTTGCGTATAAACAATTAATTGTCCCGGTCCCACAAAGTCGCTGGCGATCTCAACGGCGGATCGAAGTAAGCCGCCTGGGTTGGATCGGAGATCTAAAATGAGTCCCTCTACTTCCTGTTGGTTAAAGGTTTCAAACACCTTATCCACGTCATTAGCGGTGTTAGCACGGAATTGGTTAATCCGTATGTATCCGATATTTTCCTTGAGGATCTTTGATTCGACACTAGGGAATTGGATAACATCGCGTGTCAGTGTAACTTCCAGCGGTTTCGGTTCACCTTCACGGACAACCGTGATAGTAACCTGTGTCCCCGGCTCGCCCCGAAGATGTTCAACGGCATCAGTCGTTGTCATGTTCATTGTCGATTTGCCTTCGATTTGGCTAATAATGTCGCCGCTCTGGAGCCCCGCTTTATCGGCGGGTGTTCCCTTGAAGGGGGCGACGATTGTTAACCGGTCATCCCGGATACCGATTTCCATACCGAGTCCGCCGTAAGTCCCACGGCTCTCCGTGCGAAAGTCCGCATAGTTTTCTGGAGGGAAAAATTGGCTGTATGGATCCAGGGTCCGCAACATCCCGCGAATTGCGCCGTACATAAGCGGTTCGGAATCAGGAGAATCTAAGTGATTCTGTTGGATGTGCGCCAACACTTCTGAGAGTAACGATATATTTTCTAATAGCTCGTCATCTAGGACACCTTTGGAAGCGTCGTTTTCTACCTGCGCTAGGGTGGGTTGCAACAACAGGATGAAAACCAAAGTGGTGAGACACCCCAGTAAATTGAATCTATAGCATTGATACAATTTCTGTTTTTTCATAGCGATTGTTATCCCGTCCTGAAGAAAAAGTGATATAAACGTCTGCTGTAGGATACGCGAAACGCAATGTATGCCGAAACCACATAGAAGAGCAGATCAATCCACTCCATGCGTTGGCGCATAAGTTGCCATACTGATGCGTCGTATCCAGTCGTCTCAACCATTTTTGGTTGATCTGACGGTGTATTCTCGATGATTGCGACCGTTACTGTTTGGGGGGCGTTCCATTGAACATCGAGATATTTGCCGAGAAGGATTCCGATGACAGCGAACAACGCAGCAACGAGGCTGATAGAGACTTGCCGCGACCTGCCTACTAGTAACACGCCGATCCCTGTGAAGATGCCAATGGCGAGCGCGACCCATCCGGCAGTCAGCCCGGTCCATTGAATATATTTAGCCCAGAGGGCACCCCCCAGCAGCGCACCAATTAAGCCACCTAACGGTGCGAAGGAGAGATGGCGTGGGGATTTATATCTATCGTCCATTGTGCTTGACCTTTCTGAAGAGCGGCAGATATGCAAATCTGCCATTCCACGTATTTAGCTGCGCTCGTCCTCTAAAGCAGCGAGTTGTGCACGGAGTTGTTCTAATTCCAACTCTACCTGTTGGCGGCGGTGTGCTTCCTGTTGAGCGAGTGCTTCTGCCCGTTGCGCTGCCAGTTCTGCTTCCTGTCTGCGCTCGGTTTCTGCTTTAGCAAACGCTTGTGCATCCTCTCGCAGCTGTACCTCCTCTGCGGAGGTGGGAATTGGGGTGCCATCGGGTAAATAGGGTCGTAAAAGCCGCACGTTGCCGATGTAATCCTCCCAACGGAGCCATAGATTCAAACAATGACTAAACAATCCCCCTTCGGCATCGGGTGGGATCCCCTCGATTTCACCAGACGGACTTCGACGCCAACCGTGAAATTCTGGCGGTTTGTCCCCTTCAGGTTGATGGATGAAATACTCTGCCACGCCTATATCAACGAGGTATTGTTTCAACTTAGCCCCACGGTCATGTGCAGCTGTGGAGTCGGAAAGGAACTCAAACACAACCGTCGGCAAAGCCCCCTCTGCCCAGGTGTAGAAACTGCGTCGCTCCGGGTACTTTTCTGCCCCTAAGACGACGTAAATATCCGGGGCGACGAATTTGGTTCGATCCCCTTCGTAATAGTAGATAAAACTGTCAATACCGATGTAGACAGCCGATTCGGTGCTAAAGTAACGCGCAAGTTGGTCGCTGAAGGTCCGAATCTGCACGCCGTGGAACCCGGTTGCAGCCATTGGCTCATCGTCCTCCGAGGGATAGCCTTCGATATAAACCGTGGGCTTGCCGGTGGCCCTTGGAAAGACCGGCATATATTCCTTTCGCTTGAAATCATAACTGTTTAATCCGCTCATAAGTCCCCTCCATGTTCTACAGAGTTCTCATCAAGTTGAGGACAGGTTTGGCTGCTTTCGATGGTGGTCGGTATGCTGCTCAAAAGTATACGCCACCCGTAGGATTTTCTCCTCCTCAAACGGGGCGGCGAGAATTTGCAAGCCGATGGGCAAATCGTCCTGCGTCAAACCGCACGGTATGGAAATCCCCGGCAGCCCTGCGAGGCTCGCCGGCGTTGTCAGGACATCGGAGAGATACATCTGCAACGGATCCGCTGTCCGTTCCCCAATCTTGAACGCTGCTGTCGGTGAGGTCGGTGTTACGACCACATTGACCTGCTCAAAAGCGTTATCAAAATCGGACTTAATCAGCGTCCGTACTTTTTGTGCCTTTAGGTAGTAGGCATCGTAGTATCCCGAACTGAGCGCGTAAGTGCCGAGCATGATACGACGCTTAACCTCTTCGCCGAAACCTTCGCTCCGCGTCTTTCTATACATATCACCCAATTCTTCAGCGTTTGTTGCACGGAAACCGTATCGGACCCCGTCGTACCGCGCTAGGTTCGCGCTCGCCTCAGCGGGAGCGATAATGTAATACGTTGCCATCGCGTAGTCGGTATGAGGAAGAGAGACCTCCTCGATAATCGCTCCGTTTTCCTGAAGTACCTTGATTGCGTTCCGGACGCTTTCCTCTACATCTGGATCAATCCCTGCTGTGAAATACTCTTTCGGGATACCAACTTTGACCCCTTCAAGGTCGTTAATCAAGGACTTGGTAAAATCTGGGACGGGTACATTTGCCGAGGTCGAATCCATCGGATCATGTCCGCAGATTGCGTTGAGCAGTAAGGCGCAGTCGGTCACATCCTTTGAGAAAGGTCCAATCTGATCCAAGGACGATGCGAACGCTACCAACCCAAATCGTGAGATACGCCCGTAGGTCGGCTTCATCCCTACAACACCGCACAAGGCAGCAGGTTGCCGAATCGAACCGCCGGTGTCCGATCCGAGCGAGCAGATCGCTTCGCCCGCAGCGACGACCGCCGAGGAACCGCCACTTGATCCGCCGGGAATCGTTTCCAGATTCCACGGATTGCACGTGGTCTGGTACGCCGAATTTTCCGTCGATGACCCCATCGCGAACTCGTCCATGTTCGTTTTACCGAGCATCACAGCTCCCTGCTGATGGAGTTTCGTCATCACGGTTGCGTCGTAGGGGGAGACGAAGTTTCCCAGAATCTCGGAGCCACACGTCGTCAACACGCCTTTGGTACAGATCACATCCTTAATCGCGATAGGGATCCCTGCCAACGGAGGCATCTCATCGCCGCGCTGAAAGCCTGCGTCCGCGGCTGCGGCACTTTCAAGTGCAATATCTTCGGTCAGTGTCAGGTAGCCTTTTATCTGCTCTTCGACTGCGCCAATTCGATCATACATAGACTGCGTCAGTTCGAGGGCAGTAATCTCCCGTGATTTCAACTTTTCATGAAGTTCGTGGGCTGTTAATTCATATAACGGCATGAAACGTTTTACTCCTTTTACTCAATCACCTTTGGCACCTCAAAATATCCCTCTTCCGCGCTCGGTGCTCCGTCCAAAACAGTGTCGCGATCGTATGAGGACTTGGCGACATCTTCTTTGACGACATTGCGGAGGGGGAGCGGGTGCGACGTTGGCGGCACATCCGTCGTATCCAATTCGTTCAATTTTCCAATATAGTCCAAAATCCGAGCGAGTTGATGCGTGAACTGCCCTATATCTTCTTCGTTAAATTCGAGACGTGCGAGGGTTGCAACGTGCTGCACGTCGTCAGTGGTAATTGTTGCCATCTGTTCTCCCTATTGTCGTATCAAATTATGTTGACATGTTTAAGAAACCGAGTTTTTTCTTGAAAACTCGGTTTCTTTTTGCGTTTATGAGTCCTATAGATTGGGCTTCCTCGTCCTGCTATACCAATGAGCTAATGAACGAGTGGTTTTTACGTTTCACGCATCACTTTTCACGGGCTTTCCTTGTTTCAGTCCACCCGCTGCAACCGCGCATGTGCCGCAGCGAGGACTTTCTCAGACCCACGTTCAAACCGCACGGTGATCCGCATATCAAATCCATACCCACTGATGTCAGTAACCTTTCCTCTACCGAACTTCGCGTGATATACAACGTCCCCAACGTCGTAAGGGAATGAAACTTCCTCCTCAAAATCGGGTTCATCGGGATCGTAGGACGACACCACCGGTCGCCGAGGCGATTCATAGGGGGAAGCCTGATTAACCAGTTCAGGCGGAATCTCCTCAATAAAGCGTGAAGGGATGCGATAATCGATGTCCCGATACAACCGCCGTGAACGGGCATAAGTCAGGTAGACATGCTCCTGTGCGCGCGTAATTCCAACGTAACACAGCCTCCGTTCCTCCTCAAGTTCGGCTTCGCTGTCATAAGAACGTTGGTGCGGTAGTAATCCTTCTTCGATTCCGACCATAAAGACAATCGGAAATTCCAACCCCTTCGCGCTGTGCAGCGTCATCATCGTCACCACATCGCTCTTATCCTCCATGCTGTCGATATCGGACGCCAATGTGATTTTTTCCAAAAAGCCCGCCAACGTCGGTTCTGGCTCGCTCTCTTCGTATTCTGCAACTGCGGCAATTAACTCCCGGAGGTTCTCTTCGCGGGTTTGTGCTTCAATGGAGCCTTCACTTCGCAAGGTTCGGAGGTAGTCGGAGCGGTCAAGTAAATCTTCCGCCGTGCGTGCCGGTGGATCGTTTGGATTGAACGACGCGATCAATTCAGCGAATGCACGCACCTTGTTTTTCGCGCCATTGTTGAGTGTTGACACCTCCCCGACACGCTGAATCGCTTCAAATAGCGGGATGCCTTCCTCGTGCGCGAAATCCTCAATCTTCTGTACCGTCGCAACGCCGATCCCGCGGCGCGGCACATTGATGACACGCTTGATGCTAACCGTGTCGGCGGGATTGACAATCACCCGCATATAAGCGATGATGTCTTTGACCTCCATCCGTTCATAAAATCGGATGCCGCCCACAATCTGATACGGAATATTTGCACCGCGTAGCGCGTCCTCAAATGTACGGGATTGGGCGTTGATCCGATAAAAAATGACACAGTCGCCATATTTCCGCCTGCGCCCTCGCCACTCCCGAATCTGCCTCAGCACATAGTCCGCCTCTCTGATGTCTTCCGTCGCCTCATGGAGGGTGATTGCATTCCCTCTCTTGTTCTCTGTCCACATCTGCTTTTCCTTGCGCCTCTGATTGTTGTGGATGACATGATATGCGGCATCGAGAATATTTTTCGTGGAACGATAGTTCTGTTCTAAGCGCAAAACCTTCGTGTTTGAATAGTCCTTCTCGAAATCAAGGATGTTGTTGATATCTGCCCCTCGAAATGCGTAGATACTTTGGTCGTCGTCCCCCACCACGCAGATATTCTGATGCTTCTGCGCCAACGCGTTGACAAGCAAATATTGACCACGATTGGTGTCCTGATACTCATCGACGAGAATGTACCGAAACTTGTCCTGATAATACGCCAATACATTCGGGTTTGACTCAAACAGCTCGACGGTCAACTTGATCAAGTCATCAAAATCGAGGGCGTTATTTTCGCGGAGGAAGTCCTGATACACCGGATAAATCTCTGCGACGGATTCCTCGAAGAACCCCACTGCGCGCTTTGTATAATCTTCAGGAGAGATAAAATCGCTCTTGGCTCTGCTGATCTCTCCGATGACGGGTCCCGGATTATTCAGGGGCAGTTGGAGCGTCTTGATTAGTTCTTTAATCAGGGTTCGTTGATCTGAGGTGTCGTAGATTGTGAACGAGCGTTCATAGCCGAGATGATGGATGTCTCTGCGTAGAATCTGAGCGCATGTCGAATGGAAGGTTGCCACCCACAACTGGCTCTGACCGATGAGATTCTCAAGACGGGTTCTCATCTCTTCCGCGGCTTTGTTTGTGAACGTTACCGCGAGAATATTATATGGAGAAACGCCGTGATGCCGGATGAGATAGGCGATCCGATGGGTAATCACACGGGTTTTGCCGCTGCCCGCACCGGACAGGATGAGCAGTGGTCCTTCGGTATGCTGTACCGCTTCGCGCTGAACGGGATTCAAGGATTCGAGGAGATCGGTCATCAAAAATTCCTTCCGAATAAAGAAGTATGGCACGATTCTTTCAAGTGTTCTAAGTATAAACGATCCGCTGCATATTGGCAAGGTAGAAATTCATAGAATGCAGTAGTATTTGATTCTCTGCTTTAACACAGGGAATCAGGTGTGATAAAATAAAGTAATAGGCATATGGCTTTGCCTCCCGATTTATCGGGGTTGCTCTGAATCCCGCCTGCGGGATGCCGTATGCCGTAACTCACGTAAAAAGGTCGGAACCATGAAACCGTATCTCCTAAAACACCTCAAACCTATCTTAAAAAGCCTCATCGTCGTTACAGGGATCCTGATGACAGTGTTCGCTCTGCTGCTGTTACACGAAGTCCACGATAGGAGCAAATTGGTTTCACCGCCGGCGACACCGATTTTTACCGATCGATACGGTGCCTTCTTAGCGGAGGGAACTGCCGATGAGGACGCGCCGCTCGGTTTTTGGGATCCGCCGGAGGTTTTACCGGAGCGAATCGTTGCATGCCTGTTAGCAGTCGAAGACAAGCGGTACTACGAACATTTTGGTGTCGATTTCCGTTCCCTCCTTCGGGCACTAGTGAATAACCTCAGCGGCCGACCCCGACAGGGTGCCTCGACGATTGCCATGCAGGTAGCGCGACTACAACGCCCCGGAAAACGAACCCTCTGGAGAAAAGCGTGTGAAATGGGGACAGCGGTGTGGCTCAACCGAAAGTTCGGTCATGAAAGTGTGCTGCGGCACTACCTGAAAATTGTCCCTCAAGGCAATCGTATCCACGGTGTCGCCTACGCAGCGCGGCGGTATTTCCAGAAACCCTTAGCAGATCTGAGCTGGGCGGAGGCGGCGGTGTTAGCGAGCCTCCCCAGAGCACCGGGCAAAATGAACCTATACCGTTTTGAGGGGCGTCGAAAGGCGTTTGAGCGCGCAAAGTTGATTCTCAATTTACTCTGCACAAATGGAACGCTCGATGAAGAACACCTTGCAAGAAGCCAACGCCAGTTGAACTCCTTAGAGATCCCTGTTAAGGAATCGCGACCGCACCACAGTTACCACGTCATTCTGCGTCTTCAAGAGACGATGAATGGGACAGTTTCCTATACGAAACCGGTAGCCACTACTTTAGACCTCCCCCTTCAGGAAGTGGTGAATGGCATTGCCGGCGCAGCGATGGAACATCTCCGCCAACGCGGCGCGGGCAATCTGGCTGTTATCGTCGCGGAGCGGGAGACGGGTGCGGTTCGGAGCTATCTCGGTTCCGATTTTTATGCCGATGAGGATTTCGCCGGTGCCATCAATTATGCCACAACCCTGCGATCTGCTGGTAGCACCCTGAAGCCTTTCATCTATGCTTTAGGTATGGAAACCGGGGCGTTTTCCCCTGCGAGTGTCTTGGGAGATCTGCCGTTCAATGTGTCGCAGCCGGAAGGTCAGTACAGCGTCGCCAACTATGATGAGCGGTATCTCGGACCGATGCTTTATCGGAAGGCACTTGCCAATAGCCGAAACGTTCCGGCGGTTCATGTTCTGAAGACGGTTGGGTTAGCAAAAACCTACGATCTATTTCGCCAACTAGGACTTGCACAGGACGACAGATCTGCTAGCGTGTATGGGCTTGGATTGGCAATCGGTGGACTCTATGTGACACTGGAAGACCTCGTCGCCGCTTATGGCGTGTTGGGGGTCGGTGGCAAGGCGTTTAGATTGCACTGGTTTGAACCTCCTGATGCGGAAACACCGACGCAACTCATCCCCGAAGATGTCGCTCGGCAGATCACCCTCTTTCTCTCCGATCCACTGGCGCGATTGCCTACTTTCGCTCGCATGGGACCGATGGAATATCCCTTCCCGGTGGCGGTGAAAACCGGCACATCTCAGGGATTCCGAGATGCGTGGGCGGCGGCCTATAGCTCCAAATACATCGTCGGTACGTGGATTGGGCACCCGGATCATGATCGGATGAAACAGGTGAGCGGGCTTGACGCAGCGCGGTTGGTGAAAGAGATTCTACTCTTTTTGCACCCCAAAGAACGGCGGGGTGTAGATGAAAAGCCGTTTCCACCGCCCCAACTGCGTCAGAATTCAGAGGATTCTGTGGCATATCAGTTGGTGAGACTCTGTCCGCTGTCGGGGGAGCTTACAACTGAGGCATGTTCTGAGATTGTTCCTGAATATCTCCCCCTTGGGACCGAAGCGAGGACCACCTGCCGCGTCCACCAATCTTTTGCGGTTGACCGACGAACAGGAACGCTGGCGGGTCCGATGACACCTCCAGAGGCGGTAGAAATCAGGAGTTATGTTGTCCTACCGCCACAGTTCGCGGCTTGGGGGACAGTGCACGGCTACGGTCCCCCACCATCACCCTCAACCGAATCACCGTATGCTAGCATCGCCATTGAGGAGCCGATTGATGGGAGCGTCTTTCGGTTTCATCCAGATACCCCACAGCAGTTGCAGAGCATTGCACTCAGAGCCAGTGTTACCCCCGTTGTTCCAGAGATTATCTGGTATGTGGATGGGGAACCCTTTCAAAAAGTGGCATATCCTTACACCACGCGATGGCAGCTTCGCGCAGGTTCGCACGCGCTGCAAGCCCGCTTCCCTCACGCCGATATACAGAGCGGCATCATCAACATAACCATTGATCCGTAGCGATAACCTAAGTTGCTATGACGTGTTGATATTTATGCGGACTATATCCAATCGTAGGGGCGAGGTTTCCTCGTCCAACGGGTTGGGCGACCCAACCCCTACAACAGGACATATCGTTCATCAATTCAATGAACCAATGAACCAGTGAACCAATTATGCCAAACTCCGCTACCAAGTGGAATCTGGTGGCTGAAAGGAGGCACAATGAACCGCGTTGCACCAGAACTGACAGACCTGCACCATATCAAACTCTGCTATAGCAAAGAGGCATACTGCGGGCACCCCCGCCAGTGTCCGATCTACAATTACGGGAACGGCGAGATTGTCGTAATCCATCACCATGCACCCGCCACCTATCAAACAAAAGAAAACATACGGCACGGTCAAACCGGCTACAAGGGTCGGGCGAAGATCTTGCTCCAGCGATCATACGATCACGGTCAGACCTGGTCCCACGAAAACGAGGTGGTGATCTGGGATGACTCACGCCCCTTGGAGGAGAAACGCGCTATCTTGTGGCAAGCTGATGAGCCGGGGTTACCCCGCGAACAGATTGACCTCGCCAGTCCGGACGCAGCGATCTACTTCCCTCGTCCTCAAACGGGTCCCGCAGCCCCCGATGGGCAGCCGACGCTGGAATGCTTCGCCTTCCGCTCCGGCGATCGAGGCCACACGTGGGAGACTATTCCGACGCGAGTGGCACCCCCGCCGCCGCTCAGATATGTGCATGTGGATGGAGCTCCCTTGGTTCAGTTTCCTGACGGTACGCAGATGGCAGTGGCGACCCTGGGTCCAAGCGCAAGTGATAACTTCGTGGGGATATACGGCACCGACGACAACGGCTTATCTTGGGAATATCTTGGGGAAGTCACGCGCGATCCCACCGGTCTAGGACGGCCCACCTACGCGAACCTGCTGTTGCTACCGAGTGGACGGTTACAGTGCTACACACTCAACATCGGGGGCATCCGTAACGCGATCCAGATGGCGTATTCCGATGACGGCGGTTACAGTTGGAGCGCGTCGAAGCCGATTGTGGGGTGGGGACAGTCGCTGTGGACGGCGGCGCACCGTGAGGAGTACATCTGGGAGGGAGCGAGGCGGAACGGTGTCCACTACCGTTCACCGTGGTCGCTACGGCTACGCGACGGGCGGATTGTGGTGCTGTTCGGTCGACGGAAGGCACCATTTGGAATCGGACTAATCGTCAGTGAAGATGACGGGGATTCTTGGTCGGCAGAGGGCATTGTCCGGGCGGATGCCAGCGATTGGGATCTCGGCTACCCCGTCGCCACGCAGCTGGACGATGGACGTATCTTCACCGCTTACTACTACATGGAAAAAGATGGGGTCAACTTCGGAGGCGCACGCCATATCGCGGGGAGTTTCTTCCGCCTGTGATGGGTCGTGAAACGTGATGCGTGAAAACTGACCCGTGACCCGTCCTGAATAAGGTTGGCATGAGCGAGATAAAAATACCCATTTTTCCCGCGAAAATGCAAACTTTCCCATTTTTCCCGTGAAAATGGGGAAATTGTCCCTATTTCAGCATGAAGCGTTTTGTCATCGACCGCCAATTGTATTACAAACAGTTACAAACAATTACATTTCTATAGTCGAGAATTGTTCCCTACAACGTGAAGCGTGAAACGTGACAAATGAACTAGTGAACTAATGAACTAATGAACCAAAAACAGGAGGTTGTAAATGGAGACAAGGACGATTGATCGAATTGGCGACGGTTGGTTGAGCCAACAGCCCATCTATCGGACAGATTTGGATCGCTGCACCCCCGCAGACGCGCTTACCCCGGAACCCCGTCTGCGTCACTGGCGGACGTTGACTTACGAGATCGACTCGCTATCCGGCACTATGTTGTTAGCAGGACCAGAGACAGCGGCACCTACTATCACCTATCCGTTGAACCTGCGCGGTTTATACGCGGTGTCTATCGGTGTCTTGCCGATTACGAGTTCCGAAGAAGGGCAGCAGCTGGCAGTGCTTCTCAAACGCAGCGGGGGCGAGACGTTCACAGCCCTCACGCTGCCGCCGCAAAGCGATGGTGGGCCCCACCATCATGAGATCGTCGAGATGTTCTGGCGGATCGCTGACCTGACGGATCACGATTTGCAGGTTGGACAGATTGGCGCGCGGGTGGCACCGGCTGATAATGCCGGCTCGTTTGAGTGTGCGCCGGCGCGGGTGGCTTACTTCAAGCTAGTGCCGCTGACAGATGCAGAGGCACGCGCCTTTCAATCAGACCAGCAGGGTGCTGACACCCGGCGGTTGTTTGCACATAATGATGCCCATGGACCGCACTACCAGTATCGTTTGACAACTCCTGATCATGTGAGGCGCGAGATTGAGCCGTATCGCGACACCGATTTCTCGCGCATGTATTGGGAGGCGGGGGGTGGTGATCAGACCTCATACTTCAGTCAGGTTGGAGGGAGATACACGTTTGATCTCGCCGATTTCGGTCGTCGTGGAGATCGGCTGCATGTCGAAAGCTGGCGTGAATTCCAACGACAGGGAGTAGACCCATTCGATGTCGCACTTGAGCACACACACGAGATCGGACTCCAGTTTCACGCCAGTTACCGGGTGGCTGGTTTCCATTACCCACCGCCGCTTGATCATTTCAATGCAGGAGATAGTTTCTATAAGAGACATCCAGAATGGCGGGGTGTAGACCGGACGGGTCGGCAAACGCCACGAATGGCATACAGCTTTCCAGAGGTTCGCCGGTTCGTCATTTCGCTGCTTCACGAGATGGCACAACGACCGATTGATGGGATCTGCCTGCTCTACAACCGGCGAATGCCGTTGGTGGAGTACGAGCCACCAATCGTGGAGGGATTCAAGGGGCAATTCGGCGAAGACCCGCACCAGTTGGACGCACACGATCCGCGATGGCTATCGTATCGCGCGGGTGTTCTGACAGAGTTCATGCGAGAGGTTCGTGCCACGATGGATCAAGAGGAACGCGCACAGGGGCGGAGGGCGCGTATCGAGATCTCAGCGATCGTGGGTGGTACTGAGCGGGAGAACCTCATCAACGGGATGGACTTGGCGGCATGGGTGGGCGAAGGTTTGGTAGACACGCTTATCCCCTATACGTCGGGCCCGAATTACGACAGCAGCGTAACGGCGTGGACGGATCCAACACAACTGGAGCCCTTCGTTGAACTAGTTCACGGAACATCGTGCGTGCTTGCGCCAAATCTCATGCCGCGCCACATGACACCGGAGGAGTTTCGACGACGTGCCGCAACAGTCTATAGTGCCGGTGCTGAGCACATGTTCTTTTGGGATTGTGCGGGGGGATCGGGGCGCGCCAACCACCGCGATATGTGGAACGCACTGCGGCGGCTCGGACATCGGGACGAAATTGATGCGTGGCGAGCGTCGGGTGAGTCAGACCTGTCGAACCCGCGCATGGATCTACGCAAACTCGGCGATTGGGACCTGTCTTACGTCACGCCCGGATAGCAGGAATGACAACGCTCCCAAACAGAAGTGGTTATAAACTCCAACCCCGAAATACATTCTTGAAAAAGGGTTAAGACCGTGATATGATACCCCCATTGTAAGAAGGCTTCTCCAGCGTGTGAAAGTAGTAGGCATACTCCGTATGCCGTAACCGTTGTGCAAACTACGGTACAGTGCAGCGTGCCTACTGCAACTGCGCCAATGAACTTAATGAGCCAATGAACCAACGTCAAAGGAGTAGAATCATGAGTCAAACAATGCGGTATTTGTCTGACGGTCGGATTGAACTTATTGGACTGGATGTACCCGATCCGGGCGCGAATGAGGTGCAGGTCACGGGGGGCGCGTGCGGGATCTGTTCATGGGATCTGGTCACAGCCAAGATGGGCGATAAGATGAACCCCATGGCACCGCCCGGACACGAGGGGGTCGGTTATGTGAGCAAGATCGGCGCGGGAGTCACCGGCGTGAAAGAGGGGGACCGCGTTGCCGGTGGAGGTTTTGCGACGGTGCGAAATCTGTCCACGGAACGATTGTATAAGATCCCAGAATCTGAAAAACCCGATGAACAGTGGATTGTGGAACCTGTGTCCTGTGCGGTCACGGGGGTCGATCACTGTCAGATCAGAGGTGGGGATCGGGTCGCAGTCGTCGGCTGTGGGTTCATGGGCTTGTTGATTACGCAGGGTTTACTGCACCACCCACTTGACCAGTTGATCGCGATTGATGTGGTCCAAAACCGTTTGGATCTCGCAAAGGAACTTGGCGTGGACGAAACCTATAACACATCAGAGATCGATGTGACTGAACTGGCGGCAGACCTGAAAGCGCGGGAGATCGATGTAGTTGTCGATACATCTGGTCATCAGGGCGGGCTGGATCTCGCCACCGATATTGTCAAGCGAGGCGGGCGTATCAATCTGTTCGGCTGGCTCAAGGGCGATACTGCGACCTTTGATCCGACCAAGTGGCACATGGGCGGGTTTACAGTTGTGAACTCCTCGCCATCATCGAAGATCCGTGATACCTTTGAAGCCGCTATCCGTATGATCCACAACGGAGTATTCGATCTCGAACCGTTGGTCACGCACACAGCGACGTTAGCGGAGTACCCGGATCTGATGCAGCAGTTGGTAGCCGGCGACCCAACCTATATCAAGGGTGTGATTACACTCGGATAATTTGCGCGGTGTCAATAATCAAAGAGGGGTTGTGTTATGACAGCAAAGACATTTCCGAAAGCGGATTGGGAGATCGCTCCCCCTTCCGACGTGGGGATAGATGCTGCGAAATTGAACCGTGCCAAGACGTGGCTCGATTCAAAGTTTGCGGATGACAGCTATCGCGTCGCGGTCGTGCGGCACGGCTATCTGGTGGCGGAATGGACACATAATATCCCAAGTGGGGAAAAGCATCGCATCGCCTCTGCGAATAAGTCGATCCTGTCCAGTATGCTCGGCATAGCGATCGAGGAGGGCAAAATCGGGAGTGCCGATGATCTCGCTGTGGACTACTATCCTGAATTGATGGACGTGCCGGAGGGCGAAGGTCCCAAGGAGGGGCGGTGGGCATTTGAGGCGAATCGTGGGATGACGCTGCGGCATCTAATCTGCAATGTGTCAGGCTATATGAAGCCGGGCGAAGCACCGGGACAGGTGTTTAATTATCAGACCAACGGGATGTGTGTGCTTTCACACTCCATTGAGAAAGCGTATGGACTGTACGATGTCAACCGTCCAGAAGAATCGCCGAAGATCTCGCCGCTTTACAAGGAAAAAATCGCCGATGTGATTGGTGCGGATTGGGAATATGAATCGAGATCCCAACAGATGCACGATAAAGCGCGACTCCACATCTTTGGGTGGGGTTCAGCGATTCTCACCAGTCTGCGAGCGTTGGCACGTCTGGGCTGGCTCTGGTGCAACTGGGGCAGTTGGGACGGGAGGTCTGTTGTCCCCGAAAGCTGGCTACGCGAGGCAACAGTGGTCGCACCAGATATTCTGGCGAACAGCCCTGAGAATATGTGGCGGTACGGACACGGATTTTGGACAAATCAGAAGGGCAAACTCTGGCACGAGCTGCCAAGAGAGGGGTATGCCGCGTGGGGGGCGGGTGGGCATTATGTGGTTGTGTTTCCGAGTTACGAACTTGTCGTAGCGATGAACCCCACCCCTTACCCGGGGTCATCACAGCCTTACGAGACGCATACGGTCACTTGGTTACAGCAGCAGGAGGTTTTGAGACTGATCTTTGAAGCATGTGAAACGTAACGCACTAAGTAGATACTGACTTACTGCACAAGAAACGGATTAAGTATTTAGCCAGTGGATAAATGCTTATTTTTACGCTCTGGTATGAACTTATTCAGAATCAATCGAATGTCCGCTCGAATCTCCTCAAATCGTCTATCAACAGCCTCAAATCGTTTATCAATAGCCTCAAATCGTCTATTAACATCATTACGGAAATCATCAATGCGTTTGTTAGTTTGTCGGTTGACATATATCACAATGCCCCCAACACCAACAACAATCGACACGATGATTGTAATTGTCTGTCCCCAATCATTCATGTGTTTACCTCCTTACTAACTTATCTTTGTTCAACAATATACATCAATTATATCCTACTGTCAAGAACTAAAGATAAGGATTTATCAGTAGGTCGAGATTCATATCTTGACACAGTATGTCTGACCAAACCACTTTCGTAGAGGGGAGGAGTGTTACAATGACCGAATCAAGGAAACGAGAACTACAAGCAGAACTAGATAGCATGACCGTCCATCAAGAAACGCTGGTTGGGTGGGACGAAAATACCCCGCCCAATGAAACCCTAGACCAGTACGGCAACCTACTGGCACAAAATCGGGGCGTTGTACCGGTGCCGGACAATCGATCCCCCAAACGTCGGGTGTACGATGATCCGGGCGTTGAGGCACTGCGGGAACACCTAAGAGAACACAACGGCATTCGCGGTCTCGAAATCTGTGATCCAAGCGAGGTGGAGCGCGCCGCTCGGATCTTCCGTCGAGACGGTTTCGTGGTGGTACGTGACCTACTCAACGCGGAACAGCTAGCGACTTGGAGAGCGGGCTGCGCCGAAGCACTGAAACAGATCTTAGAAACTCCCGGTCCGGGAGAGCGAAAATATATGACCGAAACCGGACGCCTGCCACACCGATATAGCTACGGCACCTGTTCCGCTTCGAGGCAGATGCTACACCATCCCGCTTGGGCGCACATGATCGACCTACCGACGACCACGCCCATTGTCACGGAGATCTTCGGTTCTTCCGATTACCGGGTTTGGGGTTCTGGTGGAGATCTCTGTCTGCCCGGTGCAGTCGAGTATCAACACCTACACTCTGATGGCAGAGATGGACAGCATCTCTCGGAAGTGCGGATCGAGCAGGCACGGCGAGTCGGCGTTGAGTTCGAGACCGACAGTTCAGGGGACTTCGATGTGCCGACAATCAAACTGATTATGGAGATGACACCGCCAACCGTGACCATCAACTTCCTGATGGCAGATCTCACATGGGAGAACGGTCCCATCCGTCAGATTCCGGGGACGCATACGGCGCAGCAGCCGCCACCAATCACCGACGATGAACCCGATTGGATGCGGCATTCGACGCTCGTTGGTGCCCCCGCCGGTGCCGGTGTTTTCCGCGACAACCGAGCGTGGCACGGCGCGACACCCAATCTATCTAAAGAGGTTAGGTCACTGCCAAACGTCGAGTATGCCGCCCCGTGGCGCACACGCGACGGATTCAAGGTGGTCATGCCCCATGAGATGTGGGAGACAATGACACCGCACGGCAAGAAATTGTGCGACTGGATCAAGGCAGATCCGGGTGTTTGGCCCCCCGGTGCCGGTATCATGCACCCCCTCGCAAACAAACGAGAAGAAGCAGCAAAGGGGTAAAATAGCCTGCCATTTTGATTGGACAACGGCTTTCGTAGGGAACGCAGATCTGCGTTCCCTACCCACCAATGAACTAATGAACCTATGAACTTATTTAGGAGGCAACCCATGTTAAACTGGGGCGTTATGAGTGCCGGCGGCATCGCCTACGTCTTCTGCAATGCGATGCGTTTTACAGACTCTGGGGATATTCTTGCAGTCGCAAGCCGTACACAGTCCCGTATGGATAGACTGGTGGACGATTTTGATATCCCCCGACAATACACTGACTACGAGGCGTTGTTAGCGGACGAAGATATTAATGCCATCTATATCGCAACAATCCACCCACTCCACGCGGAATGGGCGATCAAGTGTGCCGAAGCCGGCAAGCATATCCTCGTCGAGAAACCGATCAGCATGAACCACGCCGAAGCCGCGGCGATGGTTGACGCAGCGCGGGAAAACGATGTGTTCCTGATGGAGGCCTTTATGTATCGGTGCCACCCGCAGATCCAGCGGGTCGTTCAACTGATACAGGAGGGCGCGATCGGCGATGTCCACATCGTTCAGGCGAGGTTCGGCGGACAGGTCGGTTTCAACCCGCAAAGCCGGATTTACAACCGCGAGATGGGGGGCGGTGGTATCTTGGATCTGGGGTGCTATACCGCTTCAGCCGTCCGTCTCTTCGCCGGTGCTGCGGCAGGGAAGTCGTTTCTGCATCCGACTGTGGTGAAAGCGACCGGGAAGGTGGGACCCACAGGGGTAGACCACATCGCCGCAGCCGCACTCAAGTTTGAGAATGACATCGTTGGGGATATAATCGCTGCAGTCGAAGGTAGCGTTGGGAGGGGTGTATCCATCCACGGCTCGGAGGGGGTTATCACGATCCCGAATCCGTGGCTGCCCTCATCGCCGTGTCGGGGTGCGAAAGAACCGCTGCCGCTTGATACCGTCTTCCCATCATCGACGGTCATCGTCCAACCCCATGGTGATGGCGAATCTACTGAGATTGAGGTGCCTGTTGACCGCGACCTTTTTACCTACGAGGCGGACATGGTCGCCAATCACATCGACGCACGCCAAGCCCCCGCGATGTCTTGGGACGATACACTCTCCAATATGCGGCTGTTGGATACATGGCGGGAACAGGTTGGAGTGGTTCATTAATGACAATAGGCGGAAATGAGGAGGCGAGGAGGCGTGGAAGCGAGGTAACGGGAAAAAATACACGCTCCCTCGCTCCCACGCTTCCTCGTTCACCCTCTTACGCACTGTTCTTCTAAGGAGATTAGTCTATGCGAAAAGCTAACATTGCATCGGTCGGTTTGGGCGCGGTGGCACAACGCTGGCATCTGCCGACCATCGCTGAGTTGACCAAAAAAGGAGATCTGAATTTCATCGCCGTGTGCGATATTGATGAAGCGAAGGCGAGCGAGACCGGGAAACAGTACGGTCTGCCGTACTATACCGATGTCGAGGAGATGCTGGAGAAACACAAGGATATCGATGTCGTAGATGTCTGCGCCGGCGATTATGAGCACCACACGGTGGCGAAGATTGCAGCGGAACATAAGATGCACCCGATCGTCGAAAAACCGATGGCACCGACCTTAGCCTTCTGTGATGTGATCATCAACGCCTGCAAGAAAAACGGCGTCCACTTCGAGGTCGCCGAAAACTACTTCCGGATGCCGAACGATCGGATCCTCATCAAGCTGATTACCGAAGGGGTGCTCGGTGACATTATGCGGGTTCATTTTATCGAACCGTCTGGGCGAGGCAGACAGTTTGTGCACGGGGCGAAACCACAAGGGATCGCTCGTCCCGTCTCGACGTTTGGCTCCCACTCCGGTGTCTGTATCGACATGGGTGTGCATCGGATGTCTCAGCTTCGGTTCTATGCCCAGAGCGAGCCGAAACGGATAGCGGGAATCACCAAGCAGTTCGTCCCGAACACCGACAGGGTGTACGAAGATTGGGGACACGCGCTGATCGAGTTTGAAAGCGGGGCGGTCGGTGTCTACGAGGCGTCGCAGGTCGGCGAGGAAACGATCCGGTACAACCAGGTTATGGGAACAAAAGGGGTAATGACAAACGCCAACTACTGGACCTCCGATTTCCCGCTCCGTGCAATGGTGGACGGAGAGATGCAGGATATCCCGATCGAGCGGGAACACCATACGGTGGATGGGGTCGATGTCCTGTCAAGGATAGTTGTCCATACCGATCCGCAGATTGTCTATGAGAACCCGTTCAGAGAGTATGCGATAGACGATTGGAACGTCGGAACCGCCGAGGAGATCATGAGCATCGCCAACGCCGCGCTATATGACCGGGAGCCAGAATACGGGGTCGGCGGACGGAAAGATGTGGAGATGTGTATCGCGCTGTATGAATCTTCGCTTTCGGGGATGACACCTGTCGATTTGCCGATAACGGAGATCACCAAGTATGAGGGTATGGTCCACGACGAGTATCGCGAAGCGTTTGGTTACGCCCCCGACGAAATTTAAGTTGGTTCCCTAGCACTGACAAATGTAGCGCAAACTGTTAGTTTACGTTTTCGGATCACAATCTAACAGATCGTGGTACAAAAGACTATTTTTGTCAAGGCTTCCGTAGGTTGATTTTGGAAAATCGACAGTCTGTCGTAGTCATCCCGATACATCGGGATGATCATAGCGTATGAAGATGTCGAGATATGAATCTCGACCTACAATTGACTTGTCTAACAAATCGTGGAGACAGATTTCCCAATCTGTCATTTTATTCATCATGTTGTTCTCCGCGCCCTCTGCGCCTCTGCGGTGCATATCCTTTTTACGTTTCACGCTTTACGTTGCTATTTTGGGAGGAAATACCGATGCCAAAAGATGAACTTTTTCAGGAAACGGTTACGCGTGTTGAAAAGCCGTCATCACACTTTACGTTACTCCGTGCGCCCAATGGGGATTACCTCGGCGTGTCCGATAATGGATTTGCGACCTTTGACTATGTGGACGATAAGGCGATATGGGACACCGACGGGGAGACCTATCGCCATGTGGGGACCGGTCTCGTCGTTGAAACGGAATCGCCCCGTTCCAAAGATGGAAGCTACCTCCGTCATCAGGGGAAGTGGCTCGCCAGCGACGGGACGCTTGCTGATGCAGCCGCGCTGTTCGTCCCCGGACACGGGCCCGCGCACATGCCGTCAGCATATCTGGAGTCGTTCAGGGAGAACGGGTGGGTCTGTGTGCCTGCGATCATCGATCCCGATGTGATTGAGGAGTTGGAGCGGGTCAGCTACACCGGTCGTTGGGAAAGCGACGGAGAGTTTGATCGGAGCGTTGCGCCGATGCTCCAGACTTCAGCGGTCGCAAAAATCGCGACGGAACCTGTCTCCTTGTGGCTGATGCGCGAATATATGGGGGTCCAAGACATTCGGCTCGGACATTCGCCCGGCTTTGCCATACTCCCCAAAGATGACGGCAAACGGAACGTGCAAGGCTGGCATTCCGATTTCCCGTACCTCTGGGGCATTGCCGGCAGGACAAAGGACCGGATACCTGTGCATCAGGTCGATGGATTCGCTATGGGTGTCCAGCGGAACCTGTGTGTCTCGGAATTTCGGAAGGAGAATGGGGCGACCTGTTTCAAACTCGGCTCACACGCACTCGGCGCAGGCCCGCCAGTCGAATGGGGCACCGGAAACGCAAACAAGGAGCCGGGACATCGTGAAGCGAGGGGCTTGCCCTACACCGGTCCCGATGCCGATGTCGTTGAGGCACCGCCGGGCAGTTACATCCTCTACGATTCTCGGACCTGGCATCGTGCCGGCGTGAACCGCACCCCGCATAAACGTGCCGCCATGTTGCAGGCGGTGATCCCGATGTATATGTTGCCGTTCAGGGATACCAGTCGCGTGTACAAGCGGTTCATCAAGGGGCCCCATGTCGATGAACTGACCGAGCTTGAAAAACGGGAGCTTGAGTCGCTGATGGTGAGCCGGATGCTCAGTCCCGACGGACCGCTGGCAATCACCGTTGACGACGAGTTGACCGAACGCATCCGCCCCGCGGATTGATTTTGGATATTGTCTGAATCGCGGATTAAGAGGATTACACGGATAGCGCGGATAAGGATGCGTGAAACGTGAAACGTGATGCGTGAAAGCAGATTGTAATGTATAGAGTTCATTAGTTCAATCAACCAACATAGCCCCAGAGGGGCGACATGTATATAGAAAAATCGAATCATCCCATTTCAAAGCCCCAGAGGGGCGACATGTGTGTAACTAAAAAGAGATGAAAATGCCTGTTCCAATTTTAACCTTTTTCAATAATAAGAGCGGTGCTGGCAAGATGTCCTTGGTCTATCATCTAGCGTGGATGCTATCCGATATCGATTATCAAGTGCTTGCTTGTGACCTCGATCCACAGGCGAACCTCACCCGTATGTTTATCAATGAGGAACGCCTAGAAATACTGTGGCCTGACGATGAACCAAGGAAAACCATCTATAAGGCCCTCCAACCGCTTTTGGACGGGACCGGAGACATTGAGCAATCTTACTTGGAGCGGATAGCACCGAAGTTGAGCCTCATCGTAGGGGACCTCTCATTATCTGCTACTGAGGAGGCGTTTTCGATCCAATGGCAAGCGTGTCTTGACCGGCACCCACGGGCTTTCCGTGTCATCTCAGCACTATGGCGCACTTTACAAACAGCAGCGAACAATAGCGGTGCTGAAATCGTCTTGGTAGATGTGGGTCCCAATCTAGGGGCTTTGAATAGAGCGGTGTTAGTTGCGACGGATTACGTTATCGTTCCGCTTGGCACCGATCTGATCGCACTTCAAGGACTGCGTACCCTTGGGCCAACGCTACGAGATTGGCGAGATGGGTGGAAAGATAGATATGACCGTAACCCCAACCCTGATCTATGTATACCTGATGGATTAATTCAACCCATCGGCTATACGGTACAGCAGCACGGCATTCTTTTGAACCGTCCTATTCGGGCATACGATAAGTGGGTTAACCGTATGCCAGAGGAATATGCCCGGAACCTACTGGATGATAATGACGGATCTTACCCCGCCACACCGGAACAAGATAATAAACATGCTCTCGCTACTGTTAAACACTATCGAAGTTTGGTGCCGATGGCACAGGAAGCACGCAAACCTATTTTTCACCTTACACCGGCCGATGGAGCTATCGGTGCCCACGCCTCCGCCGCCAATGCTGCCCGCGGTGATTTCAAGGCTTTGGCTGAGAAGATAATCGCAAGGATTAATTTGGGGAAATGTAAGGAAACCGCCTGAATCACCGATTAAACAGATGAATCAGATAGCATGGATAAAGTAGTAGGCATACTCCGTATGCCATAACCACAGCTAATGAACGAAAAAAATTAAGATAGGAGCAAATTATGTCGAATCATGGCACATCTCAATCCAAAATCCGGGACAATCGCCACCGAGGAGGCGTTGGAACTTTCCTCGACTTTGGAGAATAGAGGATGAACAACACAGCACAAAGGACTGAACAAATTTATCGGGACGGTTTGAGCTTGATAGAGTACAAATACTATGCCAATGCCCTATCCTGTTTTGAACAGGCTATTGATCTAAACCCCGATTTTGCCCAGGCATGGTTTCAGGTAGGTCGTTGTCGTTCTGAATTAGTCCGACGAGAAATCGAAAATACTGAAGAATATCTCTGCACTGATGAGGTGTCTGAGCGTTATCAAGGTGCAATAGAAGCTTACCAAAAAGCGATTGAACTTCAACCCGATTACGCAGACGCGCGCAGCTCTTTAGCAGAACTGTTCGACTATTTTGGAGAAAGCCAGTGGGGAGAATTAGAGTTCCCATCTGATTACATGCGGGCTATTGAATGGTATAAGCAAGCCGCCGAAATTGACCATGATTGGGCTGCTGCTTATCACCAAATTGGTCAGATCTACACTCTGTTGATGGAAGATTGCGAGGATTACGAAATCAGAGATCAGATAAATTTCGACGGTACACTTGGCATTGCAGAGGCACGCATAGAAACCTATCAACGACTCATTGAGATTCAACCCGATGATGCTAGGGCATACTACGAATTGGGAGAAGCATACACGCGTTGGATTTATCCCTTCATTATATTGGCAGAAAACTTTGGGAATGAAACGAGAGATGAAATTGAGGCGATGAAACAGGGCAAGCATCCCCAAATTCAAGGTGTTCTCAAAAAGGCAATAGAAGCGTATCGCACAGCTGTAAGAATCAAACCTGATTATGCGGCTGCCTATAACGAACTAGGAAAAACGTGTCAATGGGCTGGTTGGTTTGAGGCAGCAATTCAAGCCTTTAAACAAGCCATTGTACTTGGTAATATGTACCGCATGGATGAAGCGCGCGGAAGGCTGCAACACACCAATATAGAAAGAGTGTATTGGGACTTCCACGATTTGAGAGAAGGAACGGCGCACCGAAACCTTGCAGAAGTGTACCACGGTTTAGGAAAACAGAACTTTGCTGAGGGACATTACATACAAGCGATTGAATGTTATCATAGTGCTATAATGGCAGATTCGAGTTACGATGCAGTGTATTATGATCTCGCCGTTGCCAATGACGAAGCTGGACGTTATGAGTTAGCAATTCTGTGGTATAGACGTGTTAGGTATAGTCATAATTATCCTGATTTTCATTATCGCCTTGGGAAGACATGGCATAGAATCGGGCGTTACCAAGATGCTGTTGAAGCATATCAGAAGGCTATTGATCGGCAGACAACGGTTATGGAAGAACATGACAGACAGGCTTTTTTATTTCATATACCTGAGCTACCAGAGTACCCAGAGTGGTGGGACGATGTTTTCCAAAACAGAGAAGATGCTTGTTGCCATAGGCCTCTGCAGGAGGCAGAAATGGAATAGTAAGGGCTTCTGTAGGTCAATTTTCCAAAATCAGCTTTGGACTGTAGTTCGGAGATTTATCGCCGCTGGACACCTTTCCCAACGCCCGATGAATCGGGCAACTACAGCAAGCCCCTAGGCACCAGTTCTCTTTCGTAGGGAACAACGATCGTTGTTCCCTACCAAAAATTCGTGTTTCGCGCTCTCTTTTTACATGCACCAATGAACCAAAACGATCTGAGACAGGTGTAAACTATGTCAAACCGTAACACCCGAATCCGAGACAATCACGACCGAGGAACGGTTGGCGATTTTCTGAAGGCAAACATCAAGAACGGTTCATCGCTCTCCGTTGTATCAGCATACTTCACGATCCACGCCTTTGAAGCACTCAAATCGTATCTGTGGAAAATTGACGGACTACGATTCCTGTTCGGTGAGCCCGATTTTATCAAAAATCTTGACGCACGGAACACCGATCCGAAAGCCTTCAAAATTGAAGACGAAGGCTTGCAGCTTGACAAGCCACTCCAACAGAGACCGATTGCTAAAGAATGCGCTGACTGGATAAGAAAGAAGGCGGAGATTAAATCAACCCAGCAATCGAATCTACTCCACGGGAAGATGTATCACATCGCCAACAACGATGTGGAAAAAGCCATCATGGGCAGTTCCAACTTTACCGTGCAGGGACTCGGGTTGAGTCAGTCGAACAGTAACATTGAGCTCAATCTTGAGGTGGAGGACTCCCAAGACCGTCAAGACCTGAAAGCGTGGTTTGATGATGTCTGGAATGACGATAAACGGGTCGAAGATGTAAAAGAAAAAGTAATTGCTAGGTTAGAGAAACTGGGGGATGATCAGGCACCAGAGTTCATCTATTACAAGACACTCTACGAACTGTTCCGGGACGACTTAGAAGATAGGATGAACAACGAGCAGAAACTGGAAGACACGCACCTGTACGACACTAAAATTTGGAATACGTTGTACGCCTTCCAGCAAGATGGTGTCAAAAGCGTCATCGCCCGTCTGCTGCGGCACAACGGCTGCATCCTCGCCGATAGCGTGGGATTGGGCAAAACCTATACGGCATTGGCGGTTATCAAGTTCTTTGAATTGAGAAATGACCGGGTGTTGGTGTTGTGTCCCAAAAAATTGCGCGAAAACTGGGCGTTGTATCCGGTGTATTACAGCCAACGCAACAACCCTTTCGAGGACGACAAATTCGGCTACTCGCTTCTATCGCATACCGACCTATCCCGTTACAGCGGTGATGCCGACGGCACTGATTTGGAAGGGTTTAATTGGAGTAATTTTGACTTGGTGGTGATCGACGAATCGCACAACTTCCGCAACGACACCAAACCCAAGCGTGATGATGCCGGTAATATCACCCGCCACAGTCGCTACACGCGGTTGTCGGAGGAGGTTATCAAGGAAGGTGCCAAAACGAAGGTGCTGATGCTTTCAGCGACGCCGGTGAACACCTCGCTCATTGACCTACGAAATCAGATCTACCTGATGACCGAGAAGCGCGAGGATGTCTTTCGGGAAAGTTTGGGAATTGGTAATATCCGTGCTCTGCTGGGGCAGGCACAAAGGACGTTTAAGGCGTGGGAGGACAACCCCGACGCGGGTGGTGGCAGAGACAAATTGAAGTTACTGAATGAATTGGGTGCCGATTTCTTCCAGTTACTCGGCGGCGTTTCTATCGCCCGCTCTCGGCGGCACATTGAAAACTTCTACGCCGATGAAATAGGGCGAATTGGGGAGTTTCCCGAACAACTGAAACCAGAAAACCATCACCCACTAACCGACCTGACCGGCGCGCTCTCTTATAAATATTTGGCGGATCAGATAGAGAAATTCTCCCTGTCCGTTTACACGCCGTCTAGCTACGTCATCAGCTTGGAAGCAAAACAGCGACTGGCAAAAGAAAAACAGGACTTCCGTTTCAATCAGTTAGACCGTGAGAAATTCCTGATTGGGATGATGCAGACCAACTTTCTGAAACGTTTGGAGAGTTCGGCACACTCCCTCACAGAAACGCTTGAACGTACAATCGGCAAAATTGATGCCTTGCTAGAAAAGATTGCTCGCTACGAACAAAATCAGCAGACACCGCAAGCGGGGACCGAGGTTCTGCTAGATGCCGACATTCTACCGGAGGACGACGAAGACGATGAGGAGTTTCTAATAAATAAGGCGCGCTACCCCTATCACTTGAAGGAATTGGATTGTGTCCGCTGGAAAGAAGATCTCATAAGGGACAGAGAGACGTTGACCGAGGCGTATGAAAGCGTCAAAGCAATCACACCGGAGCGGGATGGCAAACTTCAAGCGATTAAAGTGCATATTCGGGACAAGGCAGAACACCCACCGACCGACAAGGACGGGGAGACCAACCGCAAACTGTTGGTGTTCACTACTTTCAAGGACACAGCGGAGTACCTCTATGAAAATTTGTCAGATCTGGCGGCGGAACTGAACCTGAAGGTGGCGATGGTCTCCGGTGACGTGACGCGAACCCAATCCCGACCAAACAACTTCAACGCTATCCTGACCAATTTCGCACCACGCGCACGGGGACGCGCTGATAACGGGGGCGATGAAATTGACCTACTAATCGCCACCGATTGCATATCGGAGGGACAAAATCTACAGGATTGCGACACGGTGCTGAACTACGACATCCACTGGAATCCGGTGCGTATCATCCAACGCTTCGGCCGCATTGATCGCATCGGCAGCCGCAACAAGAAGGTGCGAATGATTAACTATTGGCCCACCGAGGATATGGAGGTCTACCTGCGCTTGCAAAGCCGTGTGGAGGCTCGCATGGCACTCGCGGACGCGGCGGCAACCGGCACCGATGACCCGTTGAACGAATCGGCGTACGAACAAGCTCAGATGGAACTGAATTTCCGTAACCAGCAGCTGAAGCAGCTGCGCGAGGAGGTGCTAGACTTCGACGACCTCTCCGACGGCGTTGTTCTGAGTGATTTTACGCTCGACTACTTTTTTACCCAACTGTTGCGGTATCTAGAAAACAACAAAAAAGAACTGGAAGCGACCCCCAACGGCGTGTATGCTGTCACCCACGATGCAGACCGTCCGATGGAAACAGGTGTCATCTTTTTTGTCCGCCAACGGAACGCCAGTACGGATATACAGCGAAAAACAGCCAGCCCGATTCACCCCTTTTATGCGGTCTATATCCGCAACAGTAGTGACATCCGCTACGGTTGTGCAAACGCCAGACAGGTGCTGGATCTGTTTGAATCGGCGGCTGCCGGCAAGACTCAATCGCAACCAGAACTGTGCCTTCAGTTTGACACCGATACCAAAAACGGTGAGAACATGGGGCTGTATAACGGACTGTTAAAAGCGGTTATTGACCACGTTAAGAGAGCACATACAACGACACAAACCAGCAATATGGGACTTAGCGGCACACGCGACTTTGAGCTCCCTCTGGCATCCGAAACCCCTAGGGATATTAGTGATTTTGAGTTGGTGACATGGCTAGTGATCACAACCCCACAGAGAAAAAACTGAAAACGGGAAAACCAGAAAACGAGACAAGGTATTCAGCCCGTAGGTTGGGTTGAACGGAATCGATAAAAAATACGCCGCATAGCAATTGGAGGTGGAAGGTGGATTCGGTTTGAAGACACTCTAGCAAAGTGAAACCCAACGTTTAATCGTCGTAAACTTGAGATGTTGGGTTTCACTGTATCTGTATCCAAAATGATGTTGTTGAAATTCGGCACGTAGATTGTCGCTGATGGGGTTTCGGTCTTATCCGTTCAACCCAACCTACGATACTATACACCAACAGCCAGAAATCACCCAAATGACCGTAGGAGGGATCTCCGAATCCCGACATTGAAGGTCGCTTAACAAACAGGAACAAAACAGATGAACAACGAAGAAATCAGCAAAAAAGAAGAAATCGAATCCGCCTTGGCGGCAATGATTGATGACGATTTTTTGGAAACCTCAAAGGACCTACTGGCGGTTTTAGGCTACCGTAGCGAGCGCACTATGACACTTCCGGGAACAGCGGAGGACTTTATTCGGAGATTCCCAGCCCGGAACAGAAACACCGAGACGGAAGCGGAATTCCGCCAGAACGTGGAATCAGTAAAGCTAGTATTTCAAGTCAGAAGCGAGGAAATTGCTCCCAATGATCAGCCAACACTGTTTGAGTCTCCTGCCTTTGATGAGGGATATGTAAAAAGTTTCACCTTCTTTGCAATCGAATTGACCGATAAAGATTACCCTCGAGGCAAATACGCCCAGTTTACTAGAGAAGTCAACAAGCGAATGCCTCTGGCAACAGTGGTGCTCTTTCGTGTTAAAAACCGCCTAACCATAGGTTTTGTCGGTCGTCGTCAACACCGGCGTGACTCAGACCGCGACGTGCTCGAACAGGTCAGCCTAATCAAGGACATTCGTTTGGATGATCCACACCGGGCGCATCTGGATATTCTGTTTGAACTTTCGCTGGGAGAATGTGCGAAGTGGATGAGCGACCACAAGGAACAGGAGAACTTCGATGGGTTGCTGGCGGCTTGGCTTGCCCGACTGGATACCGAAGAGCTCAACAGGAAATTCTACCGGGAGTTGTTCGCTTGGTTTGAATGGGCAGTTAAGCAGGCAACGTTCCCGACAGACGAAAAGCTCACCTTGAAGCCCCAGGAGCACATCATCCGCCTAATCACGCGCCTGCTGTTTGTCTGGTTTATCAAAGAGAAGGGGCTAATTGCAGATGAACTGTTCAACGAGGCACAAATCTCGCCCTTGTTGAAGGACTACAATATCAACACCGGCGATTCCTACTATCGCGTCGTGCTACAGAACCTATTTTTCGCCACGTTGAACACCGAGATAGAAAAACGTCGGTTTAGCAAAGGCACAAGAAACGACCATCGCAATTTTTCACTATATCGCTACAGGGATCAGATGCTCGATCCTGATAAACTGCGATTGCTGTTCGACCAAACACCATTTATCAACGGAGGCTTGTTCGACTGTCTCGACAATTTCAAGGGGACACGAGACGGAGGCTACCGTATTGACTGCTTTTCGGATAAACACTACACAAAGTTAAGCATTCCCAACTGTCTCTTCTTTGATGAAGATTGTGGCCTTATACCTCTGCTAGAACGCTACAAGTTCACCGTTGAGGAAAACACACCGATAGAGCAGGATGTCGCGTTAGATCCAGAGTTGCTCGGCAAGGTGTTTGAAAACCTGCTCGCTGCATATAACCCCGAAACCGGTGAGACGGCGCGCAAGCAGACCGGCTCCTACTACACCCCGCGGACCATTGTGGATTATATGGTAGATGAAGCGTTAGTGGCGGTGTTATCGCAAAAGTGCAACGTGACCAAGGATTGGTTACGGTCTTTGCTCGATTATGCACAAGCGTCCGACGATGGAAAAAAGTGGTCTGATAATCCTGAAACTGATTACATTGTAGAGGCAATTTCCCAACTCAAGATAATGGATCCAGCAGTAGGTTCCGGGGCGTTTCCGATGGGAATTCTGCACAAACTAACTCTTGCACTACGTCGGCTAGATCCAGATAACAACCGGTGGGAACAATTACAACAGGACCGCGCCGGAAAGCGAGCAGAAGCAGCTTTCAAGATCTCAAACCAACAGGAAAGGGATGTCGAACTGGTAGAAATCAGCGATACTTTCGAGCGTTATCGCGATTCGGACTTCGGGCGAAAGTTGTATCTGATTCAAAACGGTATCTTTGGTGTAGATATTCAACCTGTGGCGTGTCAAATTGCTAAACTCCGCTTTTTTATCTCTCTTGCCATTGAGCAGGACCCGAATAAAGGCGCTGACAACTTTGGGATTAAGCCGCTGCCGAATCTGGAAACGCGTTTCGTCACAGCGAATACCCTAATCGGCTTGGAATTAGTCGAAGCTAGGTCCCTGCTTCAAGATGACGCTGTACAGCTATTGCTACAGGAAATTGAGGTTATTCGTGAAAAGCATGTCCTTGCAAACAATCGAGGTCAAAAACTTCACCTTGAAGCGCAGGAGGAAAATCTTCACAAACGGTTGGAAGAGGAGCTGGAAAACCAAAGGGCAGAATGGGTGGAGAGTCAGCAGCGAAAAATAGAACGAAAAATTGCTCAACTTCGCAACCCAAAGCAGCGTGAGCAGCTGCGGGAAGAAGAGCAGAAAAAGTACCAGTGGCTTAAGAACAAATTTGATTCTGACTTTGAATATGCCCGAAAAATCATCAGTTGGAAACCCTACGATCAGAATGCATCCGCCGATTTCTTTGATCCAGAATGGATGTTTGGTGTCAGGGATGGGTTTGATATTACAATTGGGAATCCGCCCTATGTCAGGGCGGATTCAGGTGATGAGCACCTTAAAATGCGCCAAAAAATTGAGAATAGCAATCAGTATGAAACCCTGTGGGAAAAGTGGGATTTGTATATTCCTTTCATTGAACGCAGCTATAAACTGCTCAAGCCGGGAGGTTTCACGACACTCATCGTCTCAGATGCTTACTGTCACTCAAAATATGCCCAGAAATCACAAAACTATTTTCTAAAAAATAGCCGAATCCTACGACTTGACTTCTTTAGTAAGATTAAAATCTTCGATGCAGGGGTTCGTAACATTACCTATCTGTTTCAAAAGGTAGATGGCAGCCGTCAACAGCCAGAGCGCCGCGTTCATAATCCAGAAGTCGGTGCTGTTACGCTCTTGCCAACTGATGAACAATGTAACCTTACCTACCGTGCGTTTTTTCCGGAAGATATTAATCTTCAGCAGTTTTTGACCCCAACGGTTGCCTTATCAGACATCTGTTACATTAGTTATGGACTGACACCAAGTAGCAACGAAAAGACAGCTAAAGGGGAATTTACTACTTCTGATTTATAGTAGATTTAACAATTACCGATACATATTGATAATCTCCTCAATCGGCTTATCCGCATTGTATGAACGGAGTTTCTTTATATTGGCAAACTTGTGTTCAACGGGATTATAATCCGGCGAATACGGGGGCAAGTATAACACCTTAGCCCCACACCGTTGTATCAATGCTTGGGTTTCAGGGGTCTTGTGAATCCGTGCATTATCCATTATCACGAGACTGTTGGCATCTAAATGTGGAGATAACGCTTCATCGAGCCATGTATTAAACCGTTGTGCATTACAACTGCCTGATATTAGCTTGGGGGCAATCAACTTATTATTCAGTTGCGCCACTATCAAAGTGGTGGTGCGGGTCTTTTGACTGGGTATCCATCCGTGGACACATTGTCCCCGGGGGGCATAGCCATGACTTCTAAACGTTTCATCTGTAAAACCGGTCTCGTCAAGGTAAATCAGCGTTTTGCCCGATGCTTTTGCCTCTGTGAGTTGCTCCTGATAGGCTGCGCGTTTTTCTGGACATTGCTCCTTATATCCAACCGTTTTTTTTTACGCGTATAGCCGAGTCGTTTGAGTCCATAGCCAACACAGGCGGGTGAAACCCCAAAGTGTTGAGCGCGTTCTTTAAGGGTTTGGTCAGGGTGGGCTTTGACATGTTCAGACAATGCTGTGGGGTCAAGCAGTCTCGGTTTTCGGGGACCCGGTTTGCCCGGTGTGAATGGGTCTTTGTCATTGAGCCATCGGTAAATCGCAGTTCGACTGACTTTGAACCGTTTTGCCGCTTCTGTTTTACTGCCACCATTTTCTATGAATTGTAGGACGCGTGTGCGTAAATCTGATGAATATGCCATAATGCCAACAGGATAACATACTTCTAAACTATTGTCCCGTTATTTCTTGTGTCTACTATAGTTGCAGATAAGAAAGATGAACTCCATTGCAAACCATTTGTAGAAGGAAAGCATTTAGATTATTGGCTTCCGGTGATGAATCTTTGGCTGGAGTACGGATCTGATCGAGCCCCTTCACAATTCCGTAGACCAACGTTTCCAGAAATGTATACAGTAGGTGAAAAAATTCTAGCTCAACGAAGTCCTGGACCGGATCCAAAAGTTTGTTATGATAATCAGTACCTGATTTTCACGCCAAGCAGTGTCGGATTCATTCTTTGGCATAGCTTATCCGGTATACGCAATAGATCGATTAAAAAATTGACTCGTTACAGCGACGAAAAGCCACATCGCCCAGATTTACCCCAACGGGAAGAACTTGAAAATACCAGTCGTCGTTTTGCCGTGAAATTCTTGCTTGGCGTGATGAATTCTACAGCTGCTCGTGATTTCTTGAGGGCACATCGCCGCAGCAACATCCACCTGTATCCTGACGATTGGAAACAGTTGCCGATTCCTGATGTGTCCCCTGAACAACAAGAACCAATTATTGAACTTGTCGATCAGATCCTTGCTGCCAAGCGCACCGACCCAGATGCGGATGTATCTGAACTTGAAAATGGGATTGATCAGATAGTATACTTGTTATACGGCCTTACCGATGATGAAATTGCTATTGTGGAGGGAGCGGCAAATGTCTGAATCAGGATTTTCAGGATGGAAGGATTTTCAGGATAAAAAAGGATACAAAGTCGAGACAGTTGCTCTTAGCACTTTTAGGAGATAAAAAATGGACAACAACACAGAAGATAGGAACAAGCGACTGGCTAACGTGGACACTGCAACGATGTGGCTCGGAGATGCACAAGCATGGATGGGCATGGCGGAACGTCTGGATAGCGAAAGCAAACAAGAACAGAATGATAACCCCGCCCACCATCACAAGCGGAGCATAGCACATGCGTGTATAGGGTTGGCGTTTGAGCTGGCATATAAATCACTGTTAGTAGCAGAATTAAAAGTGCCGGAAGAAGCGCATAGTATAGAAAAACTACACAAAAGACTGAAAGTAGAAACGCAAAGGGTCGTGGAAGAATGGGTTAGGGAGGCAGGCTGGGAGGAAAGTGATGCTCTGCTAAAGCTTCTTGACAAGTACATGGCGCATCCAGATAAAAAATATCAGTTGGACAATCCATGGGAAAAAGAAAAACGAGATTCTGGTTTTACACTAACAGGGATGGGGACGATACCTGAGTTGGCAAAGATACTGTATCAGTTAGTAGGTCTGGGAGAACAAAATCTGGTTGAAGCAAGAAGTATGAGCCCATCAAGCCAACTTGACCCCCAAGACACCCTAAACGCGATTTGGGAAATCATCCGTGAGATAGCGGAAAAATCAGCCAACGGCGACTATATCTACCGCGGCGAACCTAAATACTATGATAAAGTGTCTTCAACCCTCTATCGTCAATACGAGGATGATATTGAGGCGGAACACTTTGAAATAGAGGTTGCTCAAGGCGAAATGCTGAAAGAGGCTAAAGACTATATGCACGAAAACGACGACGAATTTGAAATCCTAACGCAACTCCAACACTATGGTGGAAAAACCAATCTAATAGACTTTACGATCGACTACCTGATAGCTCTTTTCTTTGCCTGTGATGGTTTCTTTGAGGAACCCGGTCGAGTTATTTTGTTGAGAGAGAGAGCACAGAGAGAAAATCGAGTCGAGAAACCTCGAAGTGTAATAAATCGTGTCAGAGATCAGAAGAGTATATTCGCTCGACCACCCAAGGGCTTTATTGAGATTGAGTCAGATGATGCAATCAACATCCCAAAATGGCTTAAACAACCCATGTTAAAATATTTGGAAAAATACCACGACATATCTACCAAAACTATCTATAATGACCTTCATGGTTTTATTAGAATTCAGGATCTTCATCAAAGTGCCTACACGGAGTTTTTTATGGGTTTGACGTGTCATGATAGAAAGCAGTATGATGATGCCCTTGAGCATTATAGCGAAGCATTAAAGCAAAATCCGCGACAAGTTGAGGTCTATTACAATCGCGGCAATATCTACAGCAACTGGGGTGAACATGATCGTGCCATTGAAGATTATACCAAGGCAATAAACCAGAATTCCAATTATGCCGAAGCCTATAACAATCGTGGTGTTGCTTACCAAGAGAAAGGTGAGCATGACCTTGCTATTGTGGACTTTGCCGAGGCAATACAACTGGACCCTGATCATGCAAACGCCTACAACAATCGTGGAGGTGTTTACGTCAAGAAGGGCAATTATGATCGTGCCATTGATGATTTTAATACGGCAATAGATCTCAAACCCGATTATGCTGAAGCCCATAATAATCGTGGTAGTGCTTACCAAGGAAAAGGCAATTTTAATCGCGCTGTTGAAGACTACACTAAAGCGGTAGACTTGAAACCCGATTATGCCGAAGCCTGTTACAATCGGGGGAATGCTTACCGGGGAAAAGGCAATTTTGACCACGCCATTGAAGACTACACTAAAGCGATACAATTGAACCCCAATTATGCTATAGCCTATAACAATCGTGGTTTAACTTACCAAGACAAAGACGATTATGTCCGTGCTATTGATGATTTTAATACGGCAATAGATCTCAAACCCGATTATGCTGAAGCCCATAATAATCGTGGTACTGCTTACCAAGACAAAGACGATTATGACCACGCCATTGAAGACTACACTAAAGCGATACAATTGCAGCCAAGTCTTGCCGAGGCCTATAATAATCGTGGTACTGCTTACAAAGATAAAGGCGATTATGACCACGCCATTGAAGACTTTAACGAAACCTTAGTACTCAAGCCTGATTATGCCAACGCCTATAACAATCGCGGTTTAACTTACAAAGACAAAGGCGATTATGTCCGTGCCATTGAAGACTTGACCACAGCAATAGAATTGAATCCCAATTTTGCTATAGCCTATAACAATCGTGGGGGTGTTTACCGTGATCAAGGCAATTTTGATCGTGCCATTGAAAACTACACTAAAGCGGTAGACTTGAACCCCAATTATGCCGAAGCCTATAACAATCGTGGTTTAACTTACCAAGACAAAGACGATTATGTCCGTGCTATTGATGATTTTAATACGGCAATAGATCTCAAACCCGATTATGCCGAAGCCTATAACAATCGTGGTAATGTTCACAGGGCTAGAAGTGAATATGAGCGTGCCATTAAAGACTATAACAAAGCGATAGACCTGAAACCGGATTATGTCGAAGCCTATTACCATCGCGGCAATGCTTACGGGAAACAGGGCGATTATGGGTGCGCCATTGCGGACTATACCAAAGCGATACAACTTAGACCGAACCTTGCCGAAGCCTACAACAATCGCGGTAATGCTTACAGAGGCAAAGAGGAATATGACCGTGCCATTGAAGATTATACCGAGGTAATAGCCCTGAATCCCAATTATGCCATAGCTTATAATAATCGTGGGAAAGCGCAGTTACACTTGAGAGAATGGCAAAAAGCCAAATCAGACCTGATCACTGCCAGAGACATGGGGATGAATATCATCGCTTCATTTCATAGCGACTATGGAAGCGTTGCAGACTTTGAACGGAGAAATGAGGTTAAGTTACCGGCAGACATTGCCGAAATGCTGATACCCCAGCCATAAGCATCACCACCAAGTTTTTGAATCCGTGTAATCCTTTAATCCACGATAATCCGCGATTCAGACAAAGGTGGATTGTGGGGGCGTATCGGGGCAGGGATGCCCCTCCCACAGATAGCAGGCAGATAGCGCGGATTTTTTAATCCGTGTAATCCCTTAATCCGTGTCAATCTGCGATTCTGACAACACAGAAAGGAGATAGCTCGGTGAATACGAAAAAAGACGTGGAATTTGATTATCAAGCATATATGAAGGACTATACGCCGGATCCAGACAAAATTCATTGGGGATCAGAGGCACGCCAAAAGCGACGCGAAGCCGTAATCCATAACAATCGTGGTCTTGCTTACGGAGAAAATGGGGATTATGAACGCGCCATTGAAGCCTTGACCAAGGCGATAGAGTTGAATCCCAACTATGCCATAGCTTATTACAATCGTGGTCTTGCTTACGCGGAAAAAGGCGATTATGAACGCGCTATTAAGGACTATAGCAAAACGATAGACCTGCAACCGGATCTTGCCGAGGCACATTACAATCGGGGGGAGGCTTACTACGAAAGACGGGAATTTGCTCGAAGCATCGAAAACTATAGCAAGGCGATAGACCTGCAACCGGATCTTGCCGAGGCATATTACAATCGGGGGGAGGCGTGGTTACATCTGAAAGAATGGGAAAAAGCCAAATCAGACCTGACGGCTGCCAGAGGCATGGGAATAAATCTCATTACTGCATTTGATTACCTCTACGAAAGTGTTGAGGACTTTGAGGAGAGCAACGGCGTTAAGCTGCCGGAAGATATCGCCGTAATGTTGACCCCCCAGGTAAATGCCATGCAAAAAGCAGAATTACAACAGCAAGTGGTTGAGTTAATCGAACAATTCTCGGCAGAAAAGCTGCAGGCGATCTTTCACTATCTGACCGATCAGCAAGAAAAGGAAGAGTGGGAAGCAACTCACGAATTGGCAAGCAATCCAGAAATCGCCAAGAGTTTAGAACGTGCAAAAGCAGATATAAAAGCGGGAAGGCTAAAACGTTGGGACGATGTTAGACGGGACGTTTGATGTAGAACTCACTAATGATGCAGAGAAGCATTACAATATGCTTGACGCTAACATGACACGGCGAGTAAGTCGGGCGCTTCATTTATTAGCCCAGAATCCATTCTCTGGTCCGAACATTACCAAGTTGCGAGGAGAATACACAGGACAATACAGATACCGCGTCGGGAGTTACCGGATTCTCTACAGTGTGGACACGCAACATCGAAGGTGTATCATCACAGGCATTTACCGACGGGGTAGAGCGTATCGTCCCTAATTTAGCAGCGAATACAGATAACGCCTTTAATCCGCGATAATCAGCGATTCAGACGATGAGGAAGAGAATTACGGATTCTCAATATATCAGGCATGATCCCAATGCGACACATGTCGCCCCGCTGGGGCTAGGGGACTTAGGACACTGATATTCTATATACATATCGCCCCGCTGGGGCTTTAGGTCACAACTTGATTTGAACAGAATCAACCGGAAGTATCAAGCGTCAAAGTCGCGATTTGGAAGGTACGCCCCCTACTCAACTAACAACTTGGGTTAATATACCAATAATCCGTGCCAATCCCCTATTTAGACAATAGAGGGCAAACAGAATGAAAGAGGAACCTCATGCGAAAAGCAGACCTACAACAACAAGCGGTTGAGTTAATCAAACAACTCTCGACAGAAAAACTGAAGGCAGGCATCGACTATCTAAACTATCTGCAAGATAAAGAAGCGTGGAAAGCTACACACGAATTGACGGATAATCCAGAAAGTGCCGAGAATTTAGAGTCGAAACGAACAAATAAAAATCCAATTGCACAACGTATTATTGAAGCCGTTGAAAAATCTCATGATGTGACACTGGAAGATGCAGAGGTCCTGCTTCAGGTTATTAAAGAGAATCAGATGCCTGTGCGATTTGATTCACCATTTGCGGCAAATGAACAAGAAAGTCAATGACCAAATATCTCTTGGAAACATCAACCTGCAGCTATCTCATGGCGAATCATACACGGGTAAAAGATCGGCTCACATCTGCCCAATCAACCGATTATCCCTTCACCTGTCCTATTGTGCGTGGTGAAATCCTGTTTGGTGTTGAATTGTTACCCGTCGGACGTAGACGACAATTTTTAGAGAGTCAAGCTAACAATCTATTTTCTGGATTGATATGCGATCCAATTCCAGAAAGCGCAGGCGATTTCTATTCAAAGATAAAACGTGCGGCTCAGGAACTCGGCACACCGTTAGATGAATGTGATCTCTGGATTGCTGCGACAGCACTGGCGTTAGATGCGGTTCTGATAACTTCTGACAGAGATTTCCATCGGATCCAGGGATTGTTCGGATTACAGTTAGAGGATTGGACGGCCTAACAAGAGTGGAGAAGTTCACGGATAGCGCGGATTTTCCAATCCGTATAATCTCCTAATCCGCGATAATCTGCGATTCAGACAGAGATAGGAGTTGTGCACATGGTCAGAAAATAGGTTATAATAACGCAAGTTGCTATATGAACCTCTCAAACCCCATCGGTGTCTGTTGCCCATTGCCGTTTACCATCAATCTACTTTTGTACCACGATCTGTTAGATTGTGATCCCAGTCCCGTTCCGAGGACTCCGATAAATCGGAGCCTGCAAACTAACAGCTTGCGCTATATTATATTCTCTCAAACAAATTCTAAACTTTACCGATAAAAAAAGCACGGAGGCTATTTGATTGATGACTACGCGATTCCGAATCTATTTACTACTGACAAGGCTCGATTTGCAGAGTCCTTGTCTTACAAAGAGATTTATCTTTTCTATCTGTTTTATTATGTGTATAACGGGTTGTGGAGGGACAAAAAATTTGCCTACCCAGGCTCACAACGTGAAGTGGGGTTATGCAGCAGAGAATGGACCGGCTGTTTGGGGGCAGCTTAATAAGGAATACATCCTCTGCGGCGAGGGGACGCACCAATCACCGATCGACATTGTGAACCCCATACCAACCGAACTTCCGCCTATCGTTTATGAGTACTACTCTGCAACGGGTGTGAACATCCACCATAATGGACATACGATTGAGGTGGCGTATCCTGAAGGCAGCGGAATCCTGATCGATGACACCTACTATCAACTGCTCCAATTCCATTTCCATGCACCTAGCGAACATACGGTAGCGGGTAAACCGTTTGACATGGAAATGCACCTCGTTCACCAAAGTGAAGATGGCAATTTAGCAGTCGTTGGTTTGTTAATTGAGAGGGGTCGTCACCACCCTGCATTTGATCCAGTCTGGGCATCTTTACCGTCCACCCCGCTCGAAACACAGCGTATTGAGAATGGCACTGTTGATTTATCTATGATGTTGTCGCCAAATAGAGCGACACTCGACGAAGCAGTAAAGCCTTTTCCCAGCACCTACCGCTACAACGGTTCACTGACGACCCCGCCTTGTTCAGAGGGAGTCAAATGGATTGTGCTAACAACGCCCGTTGAGATGTCTGAATCGCAAATTGCGGCATTTAGAGCGATTATCCATGGCAACAACCGGCCGGTACAGCCACTGAATGGGCGAGAACTGCTCCTCGATGTCAAAGGAGTGCCGTAGATTATTTCGCTTCATGTAAAAAGAAATAGAACTTACACACTTCAGAGTTTTGACCTGACAGGGACCTGCCAAATCCCTGACATTTGGCGAGGTTATGGTGCCATTTCAGCGAAAAACGGTTCATAAACAGTGCGTATTTGGCAGGTCAAAAAGCCGTCTAGACGCACCTTCTGTTGCGTGGCAAAAATCTACAAATGCTCTAAAGCTAGGCCCCATCAGGGTTCAGAGAGACATCGGCTAATGATGAACCCCCCGATGTGAGGTTGAATTTTTTTTTGGACCTGACAGGGCCCTGCCAAATCGCCGAATCGTGCCGGTGAATCATTGAAATGGAGGTATAGGTTCCACGTAGCGGAAGAGGTTGGATGTTATCGTTCAACTGCGTAAGTCCTAAAAAAAGTGCAAGTCCCGATTTATTGAGGCAGTAGGTGATAATAACCTAAGTTGCTATGTGCGATTCTAAGTAACAATGTATAATGTCGGTTAGATTCCGACTCAGTGAACTTACCACTGTAAACCTCACCTTAACTGCGTTGCTGGAAACAGCAAAGTGGGAAGCAAAGGGAAAAGGCGAACAACTCGGCGTGAATGCAGACACGCTAAGACGTTGCGTCCGGTTACAATGATATGACCAAATGAAAATTGAACTGATGCAAGCCTCGTTATTAGGGAACAGGTGAATCTGCGTGAGCGTGTCCACCTATGCACGCACTATCAACAGCCTGTGGCTAAAAAGCGTGTGTTTAGTAAGGTAACTCTAGCATTTGCCTTATGTAAGTCGTAGACATCGGGGTAAAGTCAGGGTCTAAGTTATTTTAGATGTATACATTGTGAGATTAGAATAGTCCCTAAGTCCTCCCGATTTATCGGGGAGATAAGGGAGAGGAGGACAGTTAGCCTGTCCAAGTCAGAATGCTGAAAATGAGATACAACAGATTCAGGGAAAATGAGCGCAAATCATGTTTATACATGGCGACTCGTCCCCAAAGTTCTGATATTCCATGAGTAAGTAGGGTTGAGATTATCTTTTGGGATAAATAACAGAGTCAGCCAACCTAAAACTCGTAATTCCATAAGGTGTTACTATCCTGTATGAGATAATCGGTAACTGACGGTGAAAGCCGAGTGCGGTGAAAGTCGCACGCTCGGTTTGGAAGCAGGGAAAAATCCGTGAGGATTCTACCTATGCTTACTGATTGGAAATCCATCAGAACCTGTAGGCCGAGATTCACATCTCGACACCAAACTGTCGATTTTGGAAAATCGACCTACAAAAATCTTTATCTGTTTCCCGTTTTCTCGTTTTCCTCCGTGTAATCCCTAAATCCGTGACAATCCGCGATTCAGACGATGCAGAAAGGAGACGGCTCGGTGAGTAGGACAAAAGACGTAGACTTTGACTATCAAACCTATATGCAGGAGAACACGCCAGATCCAGATAAGATCCACCGAGGATCAGCGGCGCGCCAAAAACGACGCGAAGCCGTCCTCCATAACAACCGTGGGGTGGCTTATGCGAACAAAGGGGATTATGACCTTGCGGTTGAAGCGTTCACCAATGCGATAGCATTGAACCCGAACCTTGCGATGGCGTATAGCAATCGTGGCGGTGCTCACCGCGACAAAGGGGACTACGATCGCGCCATCGAAGATTGTACCAGAGCGATAGAGTTGAACCCCGACCTCGCTATGGCGTATAACAATCGTGGCGGTGCTTACGAGCGCAAAGGGGATTATGACCGCGCCATCGCAGACTTGAGCAAAGCGATAGCGTTCAAACCGGATCTTGCAGAGGCTTACGGGAATCGTGGGGGTGCGTACGCGAACATAGGGAATTATGACCGTGCCATCATAGACTATACCAATGCGATAACCCTGAATTCCAATGCCGCCCAATCCTATAACAATCGCGGTGTGGCTCATTATAAAAAAAGGGATTATGACCGTGCCATCGCGGACTATACCAAAGCGATAGAACACAAGCCCGATTTTGCTGAGGCACATTACAATCGCGCCGAAGCGTGGTTACATCTCAGAGAATGGGAGAACGCCAAATCAAATCTGACCGTCGCTGTCGCGATGGGGTTAAATATCATTCAAGGGTTTCGCAATGAATACGCGAGCGTCCCGGACTTTGAGCGGAGAAATGGGGTGAAGCTCCCGGCAGACCTCGCCGCAATGCTAACATCCCAGCAATAAGTTTCACCGCTGACGAGTCTTATTAAATCCGTGTAATCCCTGAATCCGTGTCAAGCCGCGATTCAGACAACGAAAAGTAACCATCATGGCGGAAAAATCATGAGCACACAAAACCGATCCGAACCCAAAACCGATGAGCAGTCGAAGGAACCCACTTCACAGCTGCCGGATACCACACCCGCTCAGCCAATCGAGGAGCAGCGTGACCAAGATTCGCCAAACCTGAAGGTGGTTGAGAGTCCGCTTGAGCATCGACTCCTGGAAATGGAATCGCAGGTCACCCACAAATTGGACACAATGCAATCCAAAATAGATAGCAGCTTTTCGGGGTTGCGCGACGATATCTCCGACTTAAACGATTCTGTCAACGAGTCAATGGATCGACTCGAAAACTCGGTAGATCGATTCACCAGGACGATGAAATGGTATATTGTGATAGCCGGGGGAACGGCGGTTGTTGTGATCGCGCTATTACTGTGGAATGTTTTCTTTGACTAGAGCGTATTGACATCTGTAAAGCTATCTACAATCGTAGGTGCTCGCATCCCGATTTATCGGGGGGCGAGGTTCCCTCGCCTAACACAGGCTGGGAACCCCCAACTATACAGGTTAAGTCATCCGAATGCCCCAACCCTTTACTGTTGACCTCCAAGTACAAGTCGGTTATACTAATATGAATTGCTAGTTGATAGACCAAGCACTATAAACCGAGTTTTTTCTTCAAAACTCGATTTCTGTCTGAATTCTAACCCCTTGGGTTATGCTATAGAATCCCAGTAGTCGTGCAAATGTTGTCAATCGTGACGCAGATTGCCTAATCTGCGATCCCCGCGTCTCACAACGCTGTTCCAGAAGTCCGAGAATCGGAGTCCATTATATGAAACTAGGTGCTACACAGATCCACCAAAAGTTCATACTTCACGGCTTATCCCTCGAACTTTTGCTGCTGGTCAACCTTTTGATACTTATTCCGGGCGAGTTGGTTCCCATTGAGGGACAAACCCCTGAAGGGGTCAGTTATTACAAGCAGATCCGCCCGATCCTGCAACGAAGTTGTCAGGGCTGCCATCAACCGGCTGAACCAAACGGCGGCCTCGTCGTCACCTCTTACGGAGCGTTCCAAGAAGGCGGGATGGGAGGTGCCTCCTTTATCCCCGGCAACCCCGAAGACAGCATAATCATGGAGTACATATCGGGCGAAGACCCGCTTATGCCTCAAGAGGGCGATCCGCTAACGGAAGCGGAGGTTGAACTGTTCAGCCGTTGGATCGCTGAATCCGCGCTTGACGATACACCCACCTCCCTCGACGATACAATCAACCCCAATCAGCCGCCGGTTTATACAGTACCTCCCGTCATCTCTGCATTGGCGTATTCGCCGGACGGAGAAACGCTAGCGGTTTCCGGATACCGGGAGATCCTGTTGCACAAATCCGATGGCTCAAAGCTAATCGGTCGGCTCGTTGGAGAAGCACACCGAATCGAATCCATCGCATACACTTTGGATGGGAAGATCCTCGGTGCTGTCGGTGGAACACCCGCCCAATTTGGTGAGGTACAGTTGTGGGATACAAGCACCAATACACGGATCCGATCGGTGCGACCCGCTTACGATGCGTTGTACGGGCTGTCATTTGCCCCGGATGGAGAACTGATGGCTTTTGGGTGTTCAGATAAAACCGTGCGCGTGCTTTCTGTCGATGATGGGAAAGAGGCACTTAAATTTGATAATCATAGCGATTGGGTTTTCGGCACCTTATTCTCTGTGGACGGGACACACTTTGTGAGTGGTAGTCGAGACGGTGCCTTAAAGTTGGTCAATCTGAATAACGGTGCTTTCGTTGATGACATCAACGCCAGCAACAAGGGGTATGGGGGAATTAGTTGCATCAGTCGTCACCCCCAAGAAGACCTAGTTTTAAGCGCGGGTGAGGATAGGGTCCCACGACTTTACCGTATCTTTCGGGAAACCCAAAGGGACAAAGGCAATACAGACTTTAATCTCGTTCGAGAATTTGAGGCACACCCCGGATCGGTTCATGCGGTCGGCTTTAACCAAGACGGCACAAAAATCGCTGTTGGCGACGTGAGCGGCACAGCACGAATTTACGACGTGGAAGATGAAAAGCAGTGGGTAACGCTACAGGGAAACGATGCCGCTATTTTTGCCCTCGCTTTTCACCCCAACGGTCAGCAAATTGCAACAGGCGGATTTGACGGAACTGTCCGAATCTTCAATACGACCTCTGGCGAGTTAGTCAAGGCGTTTGTGCCTGTTCCGATCAGCCCCAAGGCAAAAGAGGAATTTGTGCTGGAGGTGACCGGTATGAGCTGTGGGGCATGTGTCGCCAAAGTGCAGAACGCGCTTATCCATATTTCTGGAGTTATCGGTGCTGAGGTTTCTCTTGAAGCCAAGAATGCTGTCATTAACGTTGAAAAAGGTAAAATCACCAGAGCCGACCTGATCGCCGTTGTTAAAGAAACCGGCTTCAATGCCGCAGCTAATTATTAGGTTCTGTTGACGTTTTACAAATTAAGGTGCATTCTCAGAATAAATAGACATTAATAGTAGGGAGTCTTTTGTACCAAAATCTGTTAGATTGTGATCCGAGTCCGCAAACTAACAGTTCGCGCTACTTATGGGATCTTGCCCGTTGCATCGTAGGCGGGGCACCGTGTGCCGTAACTCCGCGAACCCCGATCTATCAGGGCTCGTTCATAGTGTCCAAATAATTCTAAGATTTACCATAAATGACCCTAGTTTTTGAATTCTGAGTGATAAATTAGGAAACCCACACAGTGTGCGGTTTCAAGGAGGCAATTGATGGGAAAATCTAAATATCACCACTTTGTAGCTGCTTTCCTCGCCGGGGCATTTGCCTGTTTCGCTTGGGCTGCTTCCAGTTGGAGTTGGGAGATGACGCAGGCAGAAAGTCCACAAGACATCACAATTCCGAAAATAACTGCGCTAAAACTTCAGCCGGATTCGCTTGTACTGGCGCACAAGCGTGATGTCCGCCGGGTGCTTGTATCAGGTCGAACGGAAGAGGGATCTTGGATCGACGTTTCCAGAACAGCAAGTTTCACACCGACTTCCTCAACCGTACAAATTGACGATGAGGGATACCTACATCCAATCGAGGTTGGAACGACAAAAGTTACTGTCTCGGTCGGCGGAAAAAGCGTAGATTTGCCCGTTACCGTCCGCAGCGTTGATGAACCGCCGATTAGCTTCGTGCGCGATGTTATGCCAACCATCAGCAAGATCGGCTGTAACGCGGGCATCTGCCACGGTGCTGCCAAAGGCAAAAATGGGTTCAAACTTTCATTGCGTGGCTATGACATGGATTTTGATTATCAGGCACTGATTCACGATATTTCGGGACGGCGTTTCAATCGCGCCTTTCCTGAGCAAAGCTTGATGTTACGCAAACCGACGGCAGATGTGCCTCATAAAGGCGGTCAGGTCATCAAGCCCGATTCGCACAATTATCGGCTGTTCTATCAGTGGATCGCTGAGGGAGTCGTTTCGGATATCAAATCAACGCAGCGGGTCGAACGGTTAGAGGTTTTCCCCAAATCCGTAGAGATTGCTATGCCGGGTATGACACAACAGATGCTTGTGATTGCCCACTATCCCGACGGGGAGACCCGCGATGTGACCCGTGATACAATGTATACAAGCAGCACTACTGAAGTTGCAACCGTGACGGACGATGGGTTTGTGACCGCCGTGCGGCGCGGTGAAACCGCTATCCTCACCCGCTACGAAGGGGCTTACGGCACCAATGCCCTTATTGTGATGGGTGATCGATCCGGGTTCCAGTGGATCGAAACCCCTGAATATAACGAAATTGATACACTGGTTCATAACAAACTGAAACGTCTCAAGATTTTGCCTTCGGAACTCTGTACTGATGAAGAGTTTATTCGGCGGGTTTATCTGGATCTCATCGGTCTTCCGCCCACACCCGTTCAATTTCGTGCGTTTCTATCAGATACCACAGCGTCGAAAGCGAAACGGGAAAAACTGATCGATGCCCTGCTGGATAGCCCCGAATTCGTTCAGAACTGGACACATAAGTGGGCGGACCTTTTGCAGTGCAATCGGCAGTTCCTCGGTGAGAAGGGCGCGTGGTTATTCCGAATGTGGATACAGAATTCCATCGCTCAGAACAAACCGTATGACCAATTTGTTCGTGAACTCCTGACGGCATCGGGGAGCACCTATAAAAACCCCGCTGCGAACTACTACCGCGTTTCCCGCGAGTATCAGCCCGCTGTGGAAAACACGACCCAACTCTTCTTAGGGGTTCGCTTCCAGTGTAATGTGTGTCATGACCATCCCTTTGAAAAGTGGACGCAAAACCAATTCTATGAACTTGCTGCTTATTTCGGCAAAGTTGGGGTCAAGCCCGGGCAACTTCCAGATGAGGAAATTGTCTACACCAAATATACCGGTGGCGAAGTTACCCATCCTAAAACAGCAGATGTCGTCATGGCATCGGTGCCGTATGGCGAAGCCGATGAAGTTGGATCGGGGATTGACCCCACCCAACCCGCGGATCCGCGTATCGCCCTTGCGAAATGGTTGACAGCACCGGAAAATCCACTGTTCGCCCGATCCGGTACGAATCGCATCTGGAGTTACTTCATGGGGCGAGGTATCATCGAGCCGGTGGACGATGTCCGAACGAGTAATCCACCCAGCAACCCCGAATTGCTTGATGCCCTCACCGATGATTTCATCAAGAGCGGCTTCGACGTGAAGCACCTGATGCGAAAAATCACCCGGTCACGGACATACCAGCAGAGCATCAAAACGAATCGCTGGAATGCGGACGATGCAATCAACTTCTCCCACGCCGTACCGAGGCGACTGACTGCCGAGCAATTATTAGATTCCATCAGCGTGGCGACAGGCAGTCCAGCAAAGTTTGATGAGGTTCCCAGAGGGTTCCGCGCTGTTCAGTTGCTCGATAGTAAAGTCAAGGACGACGGCTTTCTGAAATTGTTCGGTCGCCCTGAACGTGAGTCCTCCTGTGAATGTGAACGTACCACCGAAGTCAGCCTCGCCCATGCGATGAATCTCATTAATGGACCCACCGTTGCGGATGCGGTCATCGCCCCCGATGGACGAATCGTACAATTGATGAAAGATGCACCTAATGATCGGGCAGTGGTTGAGGAGATCTACCTAGCCGCGCTTTCTCGGATGCCGCGTGCAGATGAATACGGAACAGCCCTCGATCATCTGTCCAAGGCTGAGTCAAAGACTGAGGGGGCGCAGGACCTGTTATGGGCTTTGATTAACAGTCCGGCGTTTCTATTTAATCGGTAGTTTGATGGGCTCCTATCATTGGACCTGTCTGATAGGCGTGCATAATTGTGTCGAATTGAGCGATAATACGCCTCGAATTATGTGCCACGTAATCGTCCGCTAATAAACTATGAGAATTGAAATCCAATGAGCATAAGAGCGTGAAACATCAGAAGAAGTCGCTTCTTACGCATCACGTTTCACGCATCACGTTCCACGTCCCACGAAAGGAGATCACAGCAATGTTCTCATTTTCTGGCGAACCGGGTCGATTATGTGATGGAGTCACCCGGCGAGAGTTTCTGCGCGTTGGCGGTGCAGCGATGCTCGGTTTGAGCTTGCCAAAAATTTTGGCACTCCAAGCCAATGCCGATACCATGCTCGATCCATCCGAGCCACTCAACGGATTTGGCAATGCCAAATCCGTTATTTTGTTGTTCCTTCAGGGCGGTCCCAGCCATATTGACATCTGGGATCCCAAGCCCGATGCCCCTTCCAACGTTCGAGGGGAATTCAAACCGATTCGGACCAACGTCTCCGGTATCTGGCTTTCCGAAACAATGCCGCTGCTAGCCAAGCAGATGGACAAAGCCACGCTCATCCGCTCAGTGAGTTATACACCCGCCGGACTCTTCAACCACACGGCGGCAATGTATCAAATGGTCACCGGCGAAACACCTGACAAGGTCAAGCCGTCAGGGCAACTGGATCCGCCTGCGCCGTATGACCACCCCAATGTCGCCTCGCATGTATCGAAGTTTCTCCCGCCCGATGTGCCCATGCTCGCTTCGGTCCAACTTCCAAGACCCATGCAGGAAAGCAACATCATCGGCAAGGGTGGCAATGCCGGATTCTTGGGCAGGGCATACGATCCGTATTTCCTGTTCCAGGATCCCAACGAAGAGATTAAACTTGATGACCTGAAACTGCGTCCGGAAGTGCCCCCCGTTCGTTTGGAACAACGCAAAACCCTCCTTGAGACGATCAACGCAGGGATGCCAGAAATGGATAAAGTTGCAGAAACCTATGCCCTGAACGAATATTATGACAAGGCGTATGATCTCATCCTTTCACAACGCGCACGAAATGCCTTTGATCTGACGCAAGAGCCTGACGCGATGCGTGACCGGTATGGTCAACATACCTTTGGTCAGAGCGTCCTACTTGCCCGACGGCTCATCGAAGCCGGAACCCGCTTCGTTCAGGTGAATTGGCCCTCAGTCGCCAACGGCGATCCGTTCACAACGGCTTGGGATACCCATGCCGCGAATTTTGGTCCCCTGAAAGACCTCCACTGTCCCAAACTTGATCAGACACTCTCCGCCCTGTTGGAAGATCTACATCAACGTGGATTGTTAGACGAAACCCTCGTACTTACTATCGGTGAGTTCGGCAGATCACCCAAACTGGGGGTCAGCACCTCTGGGAATAGCAACGCGCCAGATGGTCGGGATCATTGGCCCTATTGTTATACAGGCTTGATTGCCGGCGCTGGGGTTCGCGGTGGACAGGTCTACGGGAAATCTGACGCAACAGGTTCAACGCCTCTCGAAGACCCGGTCCACCCAACAGACATCCTCGCAACCGTGTACCACACCTTGGGTATCGATCCACACACCGAAGTGATGAATCACTTGGATCAGCCGAGGGAATTGGTTAAAGGCAATCCGGTTCTGGGATTGTTCTAACACAACAATGCGGTTTCCAACCGCACCGCATTCAATCCAACCCGGTAGGTGCGGTTTCCAACCGCACCGGGTTGGAGTGTCTGATTAATTCTAAGATCCACTATAGTTTTCCGTTTTTTGACCGATTTTGGAATGACCCTAATCCGTAGGTGTCTGCATCCCGATTTATCGGGGCGGGGCATCTTGCCCTGCCGTAGCGTAGCTTCGACCGGGAGTCCTTGAATCCCTAAGAATAGGAGGTTGCAAACGCGCTTGTCATGTCCTGTTATCGCTATCAAAAGTTCGACTGCTGGCTGGCACAGCGATATAAGTTCCGCACCATTTTTGTCCTGTTACTGCTTTTCACGTCTCCTCGTCTGATCGGAGCTCAAACCGTTCCTGAACCGACCTCAATTCCTGAACTGATCTCAATCGTCCCACAAGGCGGGCAACGCGGGACAGATGTCGAGATTACCTTGAATGGCAAAAATATCAGCAAGGCAACCGCGCTACTATTCAGCGGGGAAGGGATTTCTGGGGAGATTGGCGCGAAGACGGGTGAGGCAGCTGTATTTTTTAGTGGTCAGGGTGTATCCGGTCACATCCCCAACGATAGCCGTTTGGTCGCCCAAGTAACTATCGCTCCGAATGCCGCGCTGGGGATGCGCGAGATACGGCTTGCGACTCCCAAAGGAGTTTCTAACGCTCAACCCTTTGTCGTTGGTGATCTGCCCGAAGTCGGGGAAACAGAGCCGAATTCAGCGTCCAGCGAGGCGAACTGGGTCGATTTACCGACCACTATCAGCGGTGTCATTGACTCGGTCGATGATCAAGACCTCTTCCGTTTCAACGCCAAGGCAGAACAACGCCTGATATGTGATGTTACCGCTTCTCGGATGGGATCGCTGCTCGATTCATTTCTTACCCTCTTTGGTCCCGATGGGGCAGAGATCGCAAGTAACGACATCGCCAATGGACTCGATTCGCTGATAGACTATACGATCCCAACGGATGGGGAATACACCCTTCGGATTCGAGATCTCCGATACAAAGGTGGCGAGGAATTTGTCTATCGATTGAGCATCGGTGAACTACCTTATCTGGATTCAGTATTTCCGCTGGGCGGGAAGCGAGGCACCGAAAACACCATCGCTGTCAGTGGGCGCAATCTCACAGATGTGGCATCAATGCAAGTATCTATTGCTCCAAATGCCCCGGATCCGCTTGAAGAAGAGATTGACGATGATTGGTCAATGCAAGTCTCTATCGCCCCAAATGCGCCGTTGGGTGTGCAGAACGTGCGGGTGATGGCACCTTCAGGGTTATCGACAAATTCGTATCCCTTTATGGTCGGAGATCTTCCTGAGTTTGTGGAAACAGAACCGAACAACACGCGGGAACAGGTTACTTCCGATGAGGCCGAGGCAAATACGGTCACGTCACCAATCGTAATCAACGGACAGATAGGACTGGAGGGGGATGTCGATTACTTTACCTTCAAAGCAGAAAAGGAACAACGACTCATCTTTGAAGTCACCGCGCAACGCCTTGGGTCAAAGTTAGATGCGTTGCTGACGCTTTTCGATAGGGTGGAAGCGGCTGATGAAGCCCAAGATTTTGACGCTGCCTCCGATTCGTATGCGGAGACTCAACTTGAGAAGGGGACGTTAGCTATCAACGATGATACGGAAGGTTCAGAAGCTCGGATCGATCATACCTTTGAGGAAGCCGGAGACTATGCGATTGCTATTCGCGATTTGAACAATGGAGGCAGACCTGATTTCGCCTATCGTCTGAGTGTCGCACCGCTTCAACCCGATTTTCAGCTCACGGTTACGCCCGATAATCCAAGAATCTGTCGTGGTGATAGTACGTCTCTTACGATTGAGGTTGCTCGTATTGATGAATTTAATGGTCCCCTCCGTTTCGCCATCCCCAATCTATCCAAGGATTTCGCCGTCAGTCCAACCGTTTTGGAACCAGATCAAGTCCAAGCCCTGATCACTTTGACAGCACCACCGGACACCCCACTCGGATTTCTCCCGATCACGCTTATAGGAGTCGGGACGATTCACAACCGCCGAGTTGAGCGAAAAGCGGAACCGGATCCGATTTTTCTCACTGTGATGGAAGTGCCTCAATTCGTCCTAGAGGTTGCTGAAGTCGGTCTAAGTGTTGTGCAATCGAGAGAGGCACCCCTTCATATCACCGCGAACCGCAGGCAGGGATTTATTGGACCGATTGAGTTATCGGTGGTCGGCTTACCCGAGAATTCTGAAGCCTCCGAAGCAATGCTTGCCGAGGGTGAAACCGAAACGACAATTACAGTTAAAGCCGGTAGTTTTTTTCGGAGGGAGCTCTTTTCTGTGTTGCCCCCAGCGGGGACCCAACATATCGCGGTGACCGGGAGCGCGACCATTAACAACGAGCCGGTGATACAAACAACACCTGCCCTCCCACTGACCATTATCGAAGCACCCTTCGTGGTCACTGTTACACCGCTCCGACAAAGTATCATTTTACCCGCTGCTTCACCGGTTGCAGAATCATCTGAAGGGAGTCATACATCCAGCGAGCAGCTCACAGCGAGCGTGTCTGAAGCAGGTGATGCCATCACGGAGAATTCGACGAAGGAGGTAACCGAGGAGGCTATCCTCACCGTCACCGTCAGTCGTCAGGGTGGTTTCACGGACAAGATTGAAGTCGTTCCCATCGATCTTCCGGCAGGATTCGCCGTTTCTGAAGTCAGCATCCCTGAACATGAGACAGAAGCAAAGATGACCCTCACAGCCTCCGACACGCTAAAGGCGGATACTTATAACATCAAGTTCACCGGCAGTGGAATGATCAACGGCGAGCAGTTTGACCAAGAGAGTCCAACGGTGGCGGTTAAAATCGTCCGATAGCGAGGGTGTCGATATCGAAATCTTCACAGTAGGCCTCCCATAAATCCGTGTTTATCCGTGATTTAGACAATTGGAGAAGAAAATGAGTCTCACAAACACAGACAAAAATTGGAAAACCGAAACAGCAGTCACCGATGAACAGGTAGCTTTCTACAATGAGAACGGCTACCTCAAGTTTGGCAGGATCTTCACCCAGCCGGAATTGGACGAACTGCGCGATTACGTTGACGACATGATCGCATCGCTCCCCGAAGGGAAACGCCCAGAACAGATGGACGTGCCACACTTTGAACATCCCTACCTGTTCAAATACCTCGCCGATCCGCGTGTGCTGGACGTGATTGAACGGTTCATCGGACCCGATATCCTCCTCTGGTCAAGCCACTTTATCAGCAAACGGACGAGCGACGGTCTGGCGGTGCCATGGCATCAGGACGGCATCTACTGGGGCGAGCGACTACAACCGATGCGCGTTATCACGATGTGGTTGGCGGTGGACGAATCAACGGTCGAAAATGGGTGTATGCGCGTGATTGCCGGCAGCCATAAACTCAGGGATCGGCGGTACGAGGCGGTCGATAGTGAAAAACACCTGTTCGGCAGAGAAGTTATCGCCGAAGATCTGGATGCGTCGCGGATCGCTGATCTGGAGTTAGCGGTCGGCGAATGTCATTTCCACGATGCGTTTACCATCCACGGCTCCGCCTCAAACACCTCTCAAAAGCGTCGATGTGGCTATACAATGCGCTATATGCCGGCGGAGGTCCGCTGCAATGACCCTTCGTTGAGACCGAGCCATCACATCTATCTCCTGCGCGGTCAGGATCGGACAGACGGTTTCAATACCTACACACCGGTACCAGATTTTTCCTGAAAGCTAAACCGAGAACCTTTATCTACTTACGGGTTACCCATCATGCAAAACGAAAAGATTTATACTCGGAATGAACTGGTCGAAATTGTCCAGCAATTGAAAGCGGACGGCAAAGTTGTCGTGACGACCAACGGCTGTTTCGATGTGCTGCACGTCGGTCATCTGCGCTATCTGCAAGCCGCACAGGCACTCGGTGACATCCTTGTGGTTGGTGTCAACAGCGACGACTCGGTCCGTGTCCTCAAAGGGGAGAACCGTCCCCTCGTCCCCGCGGATGAACGCGCCGAGATGCTTGCAGGCTTGGGATGTGTCGATTATGTCACGATCTTCCCCGAACTCGATCCGATTGACCTGCTATCTGCCATCAAGCCGAGCATCCACGTCAAAGGCGGCGATTACACTATCGAACGGGTCATCGAGCGGGAGGCGGTCGAATCGAACGGAGGCAAAGTAATCCTAGGATTGAATGTGCCGGGCAAATCGACCACCGATCTCATCGAAACAATCCGTGAAAGATATAGTGATGCGTGAAACGTGACAAATCAAATGAACCAATGAACTAAATATGGAAAGGAAATTATAGGATGCAAATTGATGTCAAAGTTGGAGATTTCAGGACAGAAGCTGCCGATGCGATTCTGTTCGGGATATTTGAAGGGGAACCCCTCGTCAGCGTGGCGCAAGCCGCCGATGCAGCGACCGATGGCGCGATTACTGAACTAATTGATGCAGGCGACTTCAAAGGGGAACACAAACAGACCGCGCTGCTCTACACGAGAGGGGCAATCGCTGCCTCGCGGATTGCACTGGTCGGTCTAGGGAAAAACGAGGAGTTGGATCCAGAGAAGGTACGTCAGGCAGCGGGCAAGGTTGTCCAAGAGCTTCGGGATCTGGGACTGAAAACCATCGCAGTCGCATTGCCACCGGAAACCCCACCAGAGATAGCACAGGCTGCCGCCGAAGCCAGCCGACTCGCGCTCTATCAATTCAACCAGCACAAAACGGAGGGACTCGATAAGGTCAAGACACTTGACTCCATCACCTTCTTGGTAACGGACGAAGCGACCAAATCACTGGTCGAGGGAGGTGTTGCCGTCGGTGATGCGATTGCGAACGGGACCAACCTCGCGCGCGATCTGAGCAACCAGCCACCGAACCACTTGACACCAACAATGCTCGCCGACAAAGCGGTTGAGGTCGCAAATGAGGTCGGGCTGAAATGCGAAGTTTTTGACCAAGCGCAACTCCAAGAACAGGGGTTTCGCACCTTACTCGGCGTGTCTCAGGGCAGTGCCGAAGAACCGCGATTTATCGTCTTGGAGCATATCCCCGACGGTGAGGGGAAGGACACCGTTGCGTTTGTCGGGAAAGCCATCACCTTCGATAGCGGTGGGCTGTCGCTCAAATCCGGCAGTGGTATGATGGACATGAAACACGATATGTCCGGCGCAGCGGCGGTACTTGGTGCGATGCAGGTGGTCGGTACTCTTAAACCGGATTTGCATGTCGTCGGCCTGATTGCGGCGAGCGAAAATATGCCGAGTGCCACCGCCCAGCGACCGGGCGATGTTGTCGAAAGCTACGGCGGCAAAACAATCGAGATCCTCAATACGGACGCGGAAGGCCGGTTGGTATTGGCGGATGCGTTGGGCTATGCTGCCCAGTATAACCCGAAGGCGGCGATAGATCTGGCAACCCTGACGGGGGCTGTCATCACCGCTTTGGGAAATATTGCCTGCGGGATGATGGGAACGGATAACTCACTGCTAGCTAAAGTCAGAGCCGCTGCACAAAAAACACATGAACGGGTGTGGGAACTGCCGTTGTGGGACGACTACGATGAACTCATCAAAAGCGATGTTGCTGACGTTAAAAATATTGGCGACGGAACAGCGGGCACCATCGTCGGCGGGGCGTTCTTGAAGAAGTTTGCGGAGGGCTATCCGTGGGTGCATCTCGATATCGCCGGCACGGCGTGGGATGTCAAAGGTTCATCGTATGTGCCTAGCAAGGGCGGTACTGGATACGGTGTGCGGCTGCTGGTGCAGTTTGCGCGCGATTGGGTTTCCTGATTCTTGATCTACGCGCTCCAGGATAGGTTTCAAGTAGGTCGAGATTCACATCTCGACGCAAGACTGAGTCCGTGTAATCCTTTAATCCGTGTCAATCCGTGATTCAGACAAATTACGCATTACACTCATATCCAAAGGTCTCCGACAATGAAGGGGGGATTATGCTGATGCGCTTTATCTGTGTTGCGTGCCTGTCACTCCTGCTAGTCGGGTGCGCTGCCCCCATATCTCAACTCGACGTGACACCCGAACAGATGAACGGGATCGATCGTTTGATTGGTGAAAACTTCTTAACCTTTCATGCCGATATCGAGCCGATACTGGGAGAAGCGCGGAAAACGATAGAAAACGACACGCCCACTTACGACTTTGGTGATAAATATCGATTCAGAGGCTTAACCGCAGGTATTCTGAACGACAAAGTGGCGATGCTCTCGTTCTATGCTCACAGACGGCTCACCCCGCACGAGGCGATTTATGCGTTAGGCTATCGGGAGATGCCCGAATATAGTTGGATTGATGGGAGACCTGTGTATATGCTTAACACAGAAAACGGCAAACGCATCTTCTTTATAGTCCAACAGTCAGGCTGGACATTTGTCCGTATCTTCTCTAATGCGCTAGATGTAAGAAAACATTTCAATCTACAAATCACACCATTTCCATACCCATCATTTTATTTTTCAGAATCTAACTAACCTTTAGTTCATTGGTTCATTGGGGTTAGTTCATCACGTTTCACGCATCACGTTTCACTGGAGTACCTGAATTCCAAGTTCTGCCGCTGTCCGATGCAGGAAATCGCTCACCTCCGGTAATTGCTCCTCTTGGGCACCTTCGACAATCAACGGATACTCTGGATCGAGTGCGTGCATTCGGCGGATATAGGCTTTGAAATCCAGCAGTCCCGTTCCGGCTGCACAGGTCGGCAGGTGGAGGGTATGTTCGTTGGTGAGGGAGATGTCCTTTGCGTGTCCGCTCACAATATGTTCCCCAAGCGTGTCGAATATCCGATCGATGTATTCGCCGGTGTTGTAGACCGTCTTGAGCGTCACCCAGTTTGCTGGATCCAGATCGGATCTGACCCACGGCGAATCGACCGCATCAAGAATCTCCTTCGTGACCCTCTCGTTTGCAAGCACGACAAGCTGATGCCCTTCCAGACTCAGATAAACCCGATTATCAGCAGCTGCCTTCGCACACTCCCGCAGGCTCTTGATCAGCTGCGCCTTACTTTTTTGGCTCCAGTTGTCAGGGTGCGGATTCCACGGTCCCGTTGGATTCATCGATCCGGGTCCCGTGTCGATGCCCCGCGCCCCAATATCGCCGGCAACTCTGAGCGCTTCCTGCACGGTGCGTACCGCTTTCTTACGCTCTGTTTCGTCGGGGTGAATCAAGCACTGCCAATAGCCTGTCGTTTGATACATCCGAATCCCTTCGTCCGCTAGGACAGCGCGGACCCGGTGGCATTGGGCGGTTGTTGTTTCAAAGGGATCATTCTCCCGAAAACGGGTAAACACCCCTGAAAATCCGAAGGATTTGACTTTCTTTGCAATCTCCGGCGTGAAGTCATCCATATTGCTTGGTAAAAATGTTCCGCTCATTCCAAAACGCATAATTCTCTCCCTAAATTGGTTCAAGAGTTCATTGGTTTATGTCGTCCTGAATGACATTGGGACGATTACCGATAGAGGGCGGGGATAGGATCCGTTTCTGCTGTTCTGTCAATTCACCAAACTTGCTGAGGTCGTAGAAGTTTCCAGACCACGCTGAGTGGCCGGGGCTGTATTTGTAGAGCAGCGATCGGCGTTCATGCGCTGCGCGCCACGGCATTGTTCCGTGGATGACCGCTTCGGTGAAGAAGATCACATCCCCAGCCTTGGCAGCCGGTTGTACAACATAATGTGCGTCCCGCTCGAAACTGCGTACATCTGTGGGCAGGTAGGTGGCAAAGTTACTCTTGTGGCTCCCCGGAATGCACGAGAACCCGCCATCGCCTTCCCCCACATCGGATAGGCAGTAGGTCATCACGATCAGTCCATTTCGGATGACCCCATCTCGGTATTTATACCAGTGATCTCCTTCGGGGCCCCCGGCACGTCCGCCATCCTCTCCGCCGTGCAGCCGCCCACGATTTTCGCCCTCACTCATGAAGATAGCGTAATCGTGATCGAGGCGGAATGTGGGACCCAGCAATTCAATGAGGTAGGGCAGGAGCTGCGGATGGTCAATCAGCTTTTTGAACGGTGCGCCCCAGCGCGTCGGATGACCAGAGCGGTCCCCCTGATCAATGATCTCGTTCAGTTTGCCAACTTCGTTGGGGGTCAGGACATCTTTGATAACCAGATAGCCTTCGAGATCGACAAGAAATTTTTCTTCGTCTGTCATGATAGGAGTCCTTTCTTAAATCTGTGTACTACCAGCAATTTAGCCGATTGTAAGTCGATTTTCCAAAATCGACAGGCTTGCTGTAATCATCGGGAAATCAGACATAAGTAGCGTTTGCGGTAGAGGATCACAATCTAACAGATTGTGGTACAGATGTGGCGTAAAGTGTTGTGTCGAGATATGAATCTCGACCTACAGGTGCGAATGAACTACTATACACAGTGTAGACACGCTCTGCCCTGCCATTATTTGCACAAGGGTTACGGCATATTGCTTTGAATCCCGCCTGTCCCGATTTATCGGGGATGTATCGGGGCGGCGTATGCCTACTACTTTAGCGCAAATCCTGCAACTGAGTGATAGGTCCCGTATTCCCGAAGCCGAGTTCAATGGCTCGGTCCATCATCTTTTGGCGACGGGGACCTGCGGTCGAAATCAGGCGGTCGCTGTAGAATCGTCCCCAGCCCTTGGTTTCCCCGGCGAGAAACCGCATCAGCCAATCAAAATGTTCCCGATTCTTCTCAGGCGTTGTGTTCGGGACGCAGTTGATATGGATAGCGCGTCTACCGTAGTTGTCACTCAGGGCGGCGTGATAGGTCTTGTGATTCATAAAGAGCACATCCCCCGGCTCGTTGCAGAGCGGATAGCGTCCCGGCATCTCGTCGGGAAGCGCGCCGAGCTCATCTCTCATCTGGTTGATTGCCTCCCCAAACTCCTTGAAATGGCTGCCGGGGATGACGGTCAGGCATCCATCTTCAGGACCGAGTGGATCCAGATAGATCGCCGCCCGCATGCTGAAGTAACCCTCCGGGGCGTAGGCGTCGTGATGCCACGGGGAGCCGCCGGTATGGATAATCCCTTCGCTGAGGGTTAGGATGAAGTCCTCGCCCATCAAGCCCGCAAAAATATCTACAATCTTCTCATGGTCGAGCAAGGGATAAAGCACTTCTGGGTAGTAGTCGAAGAAGGGGACGATCTGTTGTCTTTTCTCTCCCGCTTGCGGTGGCGGTGCACCTTTGCGCGCCAACCGCATTCCTTCGTCGAAGGTGTCGGAAATTGTCGCCATCTCCGCCGGCGACAGCAAACCCTTGTACTGAATAAATCCGAACCGCTGAAAATATTTGATGTCTTCCTGATTCATAGCCCTTTTCTCCCGTATACAATAAAGTAGTAGGCATATTGCTCTGAAACCCGCCTGCGGGGCTCCGTATGCCGTAACCTCAAGAGTTCATTAGTTCAAGAGTTCAATTAATTGCATCAATGCACCAATAACCCCATTTGGTTGTTGAGATATGAATCTCGACCTACAAGAACTGAGATACCGTTAATAACGTGAAACGTGAAAAATGAACCAATAAACTAATGAACCGATGCACTATCAACGCGGTGCTGATTGATGAAATCCCAGTCCAATTCTAGCCCCAACCCCGGCTTATCAGTCATAGTAATCTGTCCGTCTATCACTTGGAATGGCGGATCATATAGCTTCGACCAGATCTGGAACGGTTCGCAACTTGGACACGCAGGCACCATGAGGCCGTTCGGCACGGCGGCGACGAGGTGGCAGTTGACATCTGGGAACTGTGCACCGTGTGGTGCGATGGGTAGGTGATACGCCTCGCAGAGTGCGGCGATTCGCATGAGCCCGGTATAACCACCGCCGATCAGGATGTCCGTTTGCACCAGCTGGAGCGCACCTTCATTGATGAGTCTTCTTATGCCGTAGAGGGTTCCCTCGCCCTCTGCACCAGCCACGATAGCACTCGTGGCTTCCTGCACCATTCGCATATAGAGTGGCTCATCGTCGAGCCGGACCGGCTCCTCTATCCAATACAATTTGTAAGGTTCGAGCCGACGAGCAGTTTCGACCGCCACCTTCCCAGACCAAGCGCGAGATACGTCTATCATCAGTTTTTTATTGGGTCCGAGGACATCCCTCGAAAGGTGTACCTTATCCAACACCTCTTGGGGCGTGCAGCTGTTGAAGTGCAGCTTAATCGCATCGTAGCCCAGATCGGCGTGCTCTTTGACCTCGTCGGCAACCTCCTCTGGGGACTGGTCGATGTAGCCGATGCCATCAGCATAGGCGGAAACGGTATCCGTGTAACCGCCCAACAGTCGCCACACCGGCTGCCCGCACACCTTTCCGTACAGATCCCACAGCGCAATATCCAGCGCGCCTATGGAGGACATGGCAGCGCGTCCCGGTCCGCGATACCGCCATGCCGACTCGTACATCTGATCCCAGAGTCGGGCAATTTGTCGCGAATCTTGACCGATGAGAACGGGAGCGAGGTCACGAGAAATCAGTTGGGGATTTCCACCTCGACCGAAGCCGGTCAAACCTTCATCGGTATGTATGAGAACATTTGTCCACTCTCTATTGATCCCTGCTTCAGGTAGTCCGAATGGGTGTTTCAGGACGATAGATTCTATATGCGTGATACGCATCCGGTATTTCCTCCGCGCTTCATGAATGTCTTGGCTCATGTTAGGCAGTCGTGCAACAGAAACCGAGTTTTTCCGTCCGTTCCGAGACCAGGGAAAAAACTCGGTTTCTCTTCGCGCTTTGCCGCACGATTTTGATTATAAGGATATATGAATCTTGGTCAAGAAAAAAATCGTGAATCGTGAAACGTAAAACGTGATGCGTAATGAACCAATGAACTATGGTGGATTTTAGAGTTAATTAGACACTGTAGCGCGAACTGTTAGTTTGCAGGATAAAATCACAATCTAACAGATCGTGGTACAAAAGACTATCTACTTTTAATGTCTGTTTATTCTTAGAATTCACTATAATGAACTATTTAACGCTTGGGGAGCGGTTAATGGTGTAGATGCCGAGTGCGACCAACACCGCCCCGATAGTGAGACCAGCGGTAATCGGTTCACCGATGAGGAGGTTGCTCAGTAGGATTCCCCAGAGTGGTGTCGTGAAAAAGAATACGGAGAGTCGGCTGGGTGGGTAATCCTTTAGCAACAGCGTCCATGCGACGAAGCAGAACCCTGCGATGCCTGCGCCTTGGTATAGGATCGCAAACAGTGCGGGGAAGGAGAAGCCGTATCCTGCCCTGCCCTCAAAAATCGCGCTCAGGGTGAAAAAGGTGGGGACACCGATGACCATCTGTGATACCAAGACGCAGTAGGTATTGATATGTTGAATAAGGCGATTGGTGACGACGATAAGGAGTCCGAGCAGAAAACCGCCGAGTAGCGTCAGCAGGTCGCCAATCAGAAATTCTCCTGTGCCGCCGATGAAGTTGTCTCGAAATACGAAACAGATTCCACCGAAGGCGAAAGCCAATCCAAGTGCCTTCCGGCGTGTCATGTGATCGCCCGGAACAACGAAGTGTGCAATAAGCGCGACAAAGAGCGGGTAGGTGTTTGTCATGACAGCGGTTCTACCCGCGCGGGTAAAGTCCGCCCCTACATTGAGCGCAGCGATCTGCGTTATAAATAGGATGGCAGTCAAAAACAGTCGCAGGTACTCGTGTCGCTGCGGCTTGACCGATATGCCGTTAGCCCAAGCCCAACTCGCAATAAGGACAAGCCCGATCGTGAACCGGAACCCCGCCGAGGCGAATGGAGAAAATTCTTGGAGTCCAATCTTGAGGGAAACAGCGTTACCGCCCCAAAGCATCGCCAGAAAAAGGACAAAGCAGATAACTCGTGGAGGGATAATAGTTTGGCTAGTTGGGTGAAGTGTTCGGCTCATGTCAAGAGAAAGTGCAAAAAGCATGAAACGTGATTCGTGATTAGGAGAAAGGAACATTTTGTAATACTAATCCCGGCTTTCCCTAGCGGAGCCGAGTGCGTATTCATAGAAGCGGGCTCTATCTCTGCCAGTGCCGCGTGAGTAACTTTCAGCGAGGTTTGTGCTGATAGAACCTAGGGCACGGTAAAGTTGGTTTGACACTTCAAGCGTACGTTTATCCTTCATCAGCTTAGTTGCGTCGTACCACCCTACATCGGCCGCGAATAATCCCAAACGATACGCCTCCATCTTCCATAAGGAATCGTTAGTGATTTCATCAGGAACCGAATTTTCCCATTCTTCATAGTTCATCTAACCGTGTCCCGTCCTAAAATAGGTTTTTCACGCATCACGTTTCACGCCTCAATATTGGCGACGATGCCAATCATCTTCCCACAGGTTAAATGATCCCTCTCGATAGGGGTGCTCGGCGATGAGGTCTTCGTTCAGTGTCATACCGAGACCGGGACCGTTAGGCAGGCTGAAATAGCCGTCAACCACTTCGGGGCAACCGGTCGCTGCCTCCTTGACCCACGCCTCTGAGAAGTCATTGAAATGTTCTTGGATTTTGAAGTTAGGCGTGCAGGCGGAAAAGTGCAATGCGATTGCGGTGGACACAGGTCCACCCACATTGTGCGGCGCAACTAACATATAACACATATCCCCAATGGCTGCGATTTTCTTCGTCTCTAGGAAACCGCCCGTTTGGGTGATGTCAGGTTGGAGGATGTCTGCCGCTTGGAGATTGATCAATTCACGGTATTCAAACTTATTGTGGAGTCGTTCGCCGGTGGCAACAGGAATATTAATGCTTTCCTCTGCCTTTGCCAATGCTGCGAGATTGTCAGGCGGGACCGGTTCTTCGACCCAACTTGGCTCGAACGGTTCTAATTCGCGGGCTATCTGGATAGCCATTGCTGGACTGAAGCGGCCGTGCATCTCAATCAGGATCTCTACCTCTGGACCCACTGAATCCCTTACCGCTTCAACGAGCGAGACAGATCTCAATCTCTCCTCGTAAGAGAGTTCATAAAAACCTGCGCCGAAGGGATCAAATTTGAGTGCCTTGTAACCTTTTTCCAATACCGGCTTGGCAGCAGCGTGAAATTCTTCGGGGGTGCGTTCCACCTTATACCAACCGTTGGCGTACGCCTTCATCTTATCGCGACACGCGCCTCCGAGCAGTCGATACACCGGCTGGTTGAGTGCCTTTCCGATGATGTCCCAACACGCGATTTCAACGACGCTGATTCCTGTTGCGACGATCTCCCCAGCACGTCCATAATCGTTACGGAACATCCGCAGGTAGAGGTCTTCGGTATTGAACGGATCGCTACCGATCACGTGTCGCTTCTTCGCACCATCGAGATATGCGACCAGTGCGTCTGTGCGGTTGTTCATCCGTACTTCACTAACGCCTGTCAATCCTTCGTCGGTTTCAACTTTAACAAAAGTCAGGTTGCGCCAGCTGGTGCCCATGACTAATGTCTTGACATCGGTAATTTTCAATGTTACGTCTCCTTGTTATCAAAAAAATCGTTAAACGAATAATAGGGCTACTCGTGAGGGATGATGCGCCGCTTCAGTTCTGCCATGTTGAAACGATCACTCTCAAGGAAATCGAAATACTCCGCCTCCTCTTCACGAACTGCCTCCGACCGTTTCACTACATCCGCAGCGATGTCGATGGGAACAGAGACCAGACCGCTTTCGTCGCCGTGCAGCAGGTCGCCCGGTGAAATGGTCAAGCCACAGACCGATACCGTTACATTGAAGTCGATGTACACGCCATAACCGTGCGAGACGACCCAGCCAGTCGAAAAGATATGAAAGTCCGGCGTGCGTTGACGAATGGCACTTCGGTCGCGTCCGTTGGCATCAGTAACAAACCCCACGCAGCCCAATTTGCTTGCGATCGTACAGAACATATCGCCAAACAGGCAGCACCGCTTGCGGTCATGCCCGACGTGTTGGACAACAAGTACCGATGGCTTAGGTGCGAGATCAATCGTCTCCACCAGATCATCAACGCGCGAGGCTCTTGTGTCGCCGGGCGTGGTGGTATCGGCTGTCACTGTGATAGCGTAGCCGACCATCGGCGCAGCAATTTCAGGCATCTGGCAGACCAATTCATTGTTAGCATAGCCCATAGTTGGGTCGCGCACTTCAAAGTGTTCAATGGCATTGGCAACTGTCGCGCTATCATGCTGTTGCAGCCCTTCGATTAGTTGTGGTGATTGTATTTGGCTCATTTGGAATACCCTTTCCTTGATTGAGGTTAGGTGCTGCCGGTCCCCGGACATCACCATCGCCTTTTATAGCTGGTATTACAAAGCGAGAATGGCACAATGTTGAGCAGCGGTTACGGCACGCGGAGCGTGCCTACTACTATGGTTACAAAGCTAGAACGGTGCAATGTTGAGCACCGCCTGCTCTTCAGGCGTTAGTGCAGCAATCTGTTCTTCGGTCATGCCTCTGAAATGCGTGTTCGGCGGAACTCCAGCCTCAAGTCCCCAGATGCGCCGCTCGGCTTCGGTCATCGCTGCGCGCACCTCCGGCGACACATAGCGGTAGGAATCGTTGAACCCTTTAATCCACCATCGCTGGAAGTAGAAAATCAGCGCGTATCGTGGGCTATCGCTCGAATTGATTCCGGCAGTGTGCCATAGACTTGAATCCCACAGGAATACCGATCCCGCCGGTGCTTCAGCGATAATACCTCCCGGTGGTAGGGTTTCTGGTTCTTCGGGCGGAATTTCGAGGGACAGGTGTGATCGGGGCCAGATCATTGGCGCGCCCGTTTCCTCTGTGAAGTCAACTATCGCCCACACGGACTGAATTGCCATCGGATAGTGTGCTCCACCGATGAAAGGCTTCACCGTGAAGTCTGCCCAGTCAGCGTGCAAATTGCCTCCCAGTCGGGTTGCGTCCTTCTTACCGGTCGGCATCGGGGTCCGTATCACCACGTCGTGTGCGAACATATCCTCGCCGAGCACGCGGCGGGCTACCTCGATTGGTGCCGGGTTGCGAAGCGGCATCCCGTAGAAATGTGGATGCTTGCCTTGGACGTTGAACGCGTGTCGAAGATGCTCGTTCTGCAAGCCGTATTTACGGGCGATGGCTTCTTCGGCGTCCAACGTCTCTTCGATTGCCTGCTTGGTCGCTTCAAGTTCCGAGTGCGGCATCACATTGTGCATAACGGTGTAACCGTCCCGTTCCAATTCGGTTGCGTGCTGTTCGATGTCAAAGGTTTTCATGGCATTTCCCCTGTTGTCTGATGCTGATATGCTCTGACCATAACCGCCGTTCCGAGAGTCTGAGACTTGGATACGTCTATCCAAGCCGAGCGGGTTTGCCAACTAGCAACTTGGGTTATTATAGTGAATACGCCCGAAAATTGTCAAGTTGTTACGGGTTTCATTTACCCCCAGTTTTTTCTGATTTAAGAGTTGAGTGTGTTTGAGAGGTAATGTTTGTGAGAATGTTTGTGATTATGCGCCTTGCAAGGCATCTGTCTGACAAAGTGGCAGTGTGAAAAAGGGATTGAGAGTCCACCCCAGTCAAGCTTGAGCAATCACGCGCTTAATCACGTTAATCAACGAATAGATTTTTTTGTTTGTGTTGAATGCTTTGGTCCATCGGTCACCGGATTTTTGGTAGATGATAAACAGCAGTCCATAACTCAGACAAGCCAACAGCCATAACAGATTGATTCGTGCTTTTGTCGGTTTTTTGAGAATCAGCTTGCCAAATCCAAAGCCGGTCTTGATGTCTCTAAAACCGTGTTCAATCTGCATTCTTCGTTTATAACACCGGTGGATTTGACTGCCCGTCAGATGGCTTGAAATCAGATACATCGGTTCAGCAAACCGTGCATCTCTGACCACATATAGGTTCAGTCGAATTGGCTCGGTTGGGTAATAGAGAATCTGTGGATAGAACCCAGTTTTCTGCATCTGTTCCATCGTTTTGACCTGACCCCAAACGGTAATGCGAACGTTGCGACAGACGCGCATCACAAACGGTATGCCTTTTGCTTTGAGAAATTTTATCACATATCTCGCACGGGCGAACCCCCGGTCGAATATCAACACCGGTTCGCACGCTGGGGGCAGTGCTTTTCGTGCCTGACGATAGACCGTGCGGCAAAATCGTTGGATAATCTCATTATGGCTTTTATATTTCATATCCTGAATCTCAGCATCGGTATAGATGTGCCAATAGATAGGTATCGCACGCTGTCGAAACGGCACCGCAGCGACAATCGCTTTGAAAGTACCAAGCACCTGGGTTTCATCAATTAAAATTAACGGACGCACAGTGCCGGGGTGACAGACACGCCTCACCACGAAGACTAACCAACACCGCATCACCGCACCTATGGGAAATGTACGTGCCAAGAATCGAAGCAGTCGTTTCTGTTTCGTCTTTTGATGCTTGACTGACACCGGCAACCGTGAAGCGATTTCGTTGATGCCAAAGGACTGCGCCAAGGCTATAGCTATGATGGTGAGCATCAGGTTTTTTAACGCCGGTTTTTTCAAAACAGGCTTGAAAATCTCAGTGATAGTGGTTATCATGGGGGTGGGATTCACCCGTTTTTGAGAGTGTTTTCCTTTCATAATACCTCCTTGCCCTAAACAGTGAGTGTTTTCGGTAGGGAGGTATTTTATCATATCTGACCTGACTTTCTCACTCCTATCGCTCGCAAAACCAATGACAATAACCCCTCAAAAAAAACTGGGGGCAAGTGAAGTTACGGGTAGGTCGCCCCACAGCGTTTTCGGTTGCAGAGACACACGTTGTCAATGGGGAATAAAATCCCCAAAATAATAATTTATAGAAAATTATTCTCTTTACAGTAAAAAATAATTGACAATGGTGAAAAATTTGATATAATTCTCCCGTCTTGATAAAACAAGGCGAAATGATACCCATCGGAATATCTGCGTGGATCTACCCCGGATGGGGCGGTATCTTTGTTGGTTCATTAGTTCATCGGTTCATTAGTTCATTGAATGAGCCGGTGGACTGATGAACGCACATAGCTGCTCTGTTTGGGGTTTTTTGTTTTAGGAAAGGGCGCGATGCGACATAGAGACTTTTGGGATCCAATCATTGAACAGATTGAGCAGTTCAGGCGGGAGAACCGGTTCGGCACGGTGCAGCTGAAAATTCGGAATCATGAGATTGTGCATTTTGAGATGACCCCCGTGATGCGGGGAGAGCTGCCAAAACGTCCGCTCCGAGACCAGGGGCGGAATCAGAGAGAGGGAGCTGAATGAAACGTGAAAAGGAGAAAGACGTTGTCGGTGCCTCCAAAAAATGTCAACACGCCTCGTCTGTTCATAGGATACCTCCACGGACATTTATATTACACCATCAACATTTTTTAGACAGGAAGGATTTCAATGCCAAGTCACCACACCCACTCAGGCAGCGTGATTGAGATTGTTCTCACATTTGACGATGGACCTCACGCAGCAGGACTCAGTGCCAATCGGACGAAAGAAGTGATGGATGTCTTACGGTTAAATCGCACGAGTCCCAATATGAAGGCAATCTTCTTCATTCAAACTCACTCACGGGGTAAAGACGATGAAAGAGGAAGGCCAACATACTTCCGCGGAAATACACGTATTGGCAAGCGGCTAATAAAAGAAATGCATGCTAGCGAGCATATCATTGGGGTGCATGCGGGGCACGATGTGGAGCGCGGAGACCATATTCTCCATACTGTGCGACAAGAGGCGGGTGAACTAGGCAATGACATAAACCGTGCGGAAGACTTCATTGAGAAGGTGCTAGGTATAAAACCCTATCTGCCGAAGTTAATCCGTCCTGTTGGTGGAAGGGTCAATCCAGATGTAGTGCGAACTTACTATAAAAAATATTACAAATTGACGATGTGGGATGTTGATAGTGAGGATACTCGGCCCGGTGCCACCCCAGAAAAAGTGAGAAAGGCGTTGGTAAGGGGCACGTGGAAAGCGATCCAAGAAGGAAAAAGGAGACTTATCGTTTTATTTCATGACACAAGCACATATATTCCATATACCCATATACGAGCGAATCTAGAAAACTACATTGAGATAATCAAAGCCACTGTTGAGGGGAATTCCAATCTTCTCCGCGATCGCTTTGGTCTGGATGTTAAGACACTCATAGGCACCGTTGGGCGGGTCGTTGAGCCAACAGGATTGTCGCCCGTATTTGTCGATAGTCGTGAGCGAGTCGTAGAAATTGTACGGTGGAAATATTGGGATGAACAAGATGGGTAGGTAAGAGATCCGCCTAAAGCGCGGGAATTACCCGAATGACGAACGGACCTCCGCATTTATGGTGAATTCTAAAAATAAAGGGACACTTTCGCCTCCCGGTAGGTGCGGGGGAAAAACGCACCGCATAGATGCCGTGGCCGGTTGAAACGGCGCAGTTGGAAACTCTGCTTGCGATCCCCCCGATAAATCGGGGTAAACTAATTATCGGGGAGCGCCTACCAATTTGGAGTGTCTCATTAATTCTAGGATTTACTATATATCTTTTCAGAGAGACCGGTTCGCTTTAGATATGAAGCGAACCACCGGGCACTATTGCTTTATCGAATGGATGGGAGTCTTCCAGTGGTAGTAGCTGGTGAAGTCGTGACACTTGAAATTGGAGCGTTGGAATCGCTGCATTGCAGAAAACTATGATGAAACATAGAATACTTACAGCTATCACTCATTCGCGAATCCTGAATTGCTTGGGTTTAATAATGTTCGAGAATGACTCGGATGACGAACGGATCTCCCCACTTGTATCCGTTTTCGGAAAGGGGTTCCCGCCAAATCTCAAGCGATCCACCAATTGATTGCCCTTCATCCCAGCTGAGGGGTGTCTTCCAGAAATGGTTCTCAAAGTGGTGATATCTGAAGCCAGGTTCTGGTGCCGGTTGCCAGTGTTCCTTTGAATAGATGAACTTTTCGTTAAGGATATTCCGTCGCATAACCGGCTCTAAATCCAAGTCGCAGTTGATATGCTTGTAGATGACCTCAACCCGTTCTATAAACGCCTGTTTCGCTTCTGCTAACGTTGCGTGGTTCTTGACCGTGAGGGTGAGTTGGTATTCACTGACAGTGCCGTCCCGATCACCGGTGACCCGGAAACGAATGATGTTTCCTTTCACCTTGATCGGCTCGGCGAAACACTCATAATCGCTGGAAAAAAGCCGTTTCCGGTAGCTACTAGTAGGCATTCCCTGATCAGCGAGTATGTCGGCTTGCATCGGTTTAATTAGATCTGCCGTGCGAATCCATTTAGCCTCTGGGTATTCAGCCCATTCTTCACCTGAAAATATAGTTCTTGACACCGCAATACTTCTGAGTTGTGGGTCTTCTAGGGGATGATCTTTGAAATCGTCATGGTGATTAACGACGACGGTGTTAGGGCGGTTGTAGACTGTTTGGTTAGGCTTGCTCGCGCAGCCGAGAATCAGAATAACAAACATCAATAGAGATAGGTTTTTCATGGGATACCTCCTGAAGAATAATGCGTTATGCGTAAGAGGAAACGGAACGGAGATCTCCGTTTCCTACGAACGGTAGTTCTTTAATAGTTACATGCCACTCACTTCGATTTGTTTCAAAAAAAGTGGGCGGGGTTTTCTCTCTGGAATGATTGAAGGATTTTCAGATACCGCTGCTGCAGTTACCACTTTGCGATGGACGTTTACCAACTTCTCTTGAGAGAAATATTGACGCGCTTACAGCATAGGTTCGTAATTGGGGTTAATATGGAAAATCAACGAAGTCATACGTTGTCCACCATGACTTTTACAGCATTTTGAGGTGCCCCCCGTAATACGAGGGGAGTTGCCGAAACGCCCGTTCCGAGACCAGGGGCGGAATCAGAGAGAGGGAGTTGAGTGAAACGTGAAAAGGATTTATTTGACTAGGGATAAATATAGGGTTTGAGAATGGCTCGGATGACGAACGGATCTCCCCACTTGTATCCGTTTTCGGAAAGGGGTTCCCGCCAGATCTCAATCGATCCACCAATTGAATGCTCTACATCCCAACCGAGGGGAGTCTTCCAGAAATGGTTCTCAAAGTGGTGATACCTGAAGCCAGGTTCTGGTGCTGGTTGCCAGCGTTCCTTTGAATAGATGAACTTTTCGTTAAGGATAGTCCGTCGTATAACCGGCTCTAAATCCAAATCCCAATTGATATATTTATAGATAACTTCAACCCGTTCTATAAACGCCTGTTTCGCTTCTGCTAACGTTGCGTGGTTCTTGACCGTGAGGGTGAGTTGGTATTCATCGACAGTGCCGGATCGCCTGCCGGCGACCCGGAAGCGAATGATGTTTCCTTTAACCTTAATCGGTTTGGCGAAACACTCATAATCGCTGGAAAAAAGTCGTTTCCGGTAGATACCAGTGGGCATTCCCTGATCAGCGAGTATGTCGGCTTGCATCGGTTTAATTAGATCTGCCGTGCGAATCCATCTAGCCTCCGGGTATTCAGCCCATTCTTCACCTGAAAATATAGCTCTTGACGACACGACACTTATGAGTTGGGGGTCTTCTAGGGGATGATCTTTGAAATCGTCGCGGTGATTAACGACGACGGTGTTAGGGCGGTTGTAGACTGTTTGGTTGGGCTTGCTCGCGCAGCCGAGGATCAGGATAGCGAACATCAATAATGCTAGTTTTTTCATAGAATATCTCCTGAAGAATAATGCCCCGATAAATCGGGACAGGCTGTAATGCGTGATGCGTAAGAGGAAATGAAATGGAGATCTCCGTTCCCTACGAAGCGTAGCTCTTAAATAGTTACATCCCACTCACTTCGATTTGTTTCAAAAAAAGAGGACGGGGTTTTATCCGTGTCAACAACATAGGAGGAATCAGATGTCATTAGCAATGGAGGGAACTCGTGTCTTGAGTCCTTTGGAGCGAGATGCAGTTAAATTAGTGTTTAAGGAGGCAATTGACCCGTGGGATATTAGCTTGACAGTCGTTGAGGACATTCCGTGGGAGGGGCACGGATTGCAGGATATTACTCCGAGGATTGGCAATCAGTTTAGACCGTTGTCGTCTATTCCACGACAGGAAATTATCGATCTGCTTAAACAGAAGCCGACTATTGAACAGCAGTTGCCGCCTAAATCCCTACCTCAGGAAATTAAACCGCCACTAGGGGGAGTGGCTTCTACCTACGATGGTAATGGAAAAATTAGGATTAGCAGATCTGCCTTCCCGCATACCGATGCTCTGAATATCAATTCGACTCGTGCGGATACGAAGATATTCAAGCCTGCGAATATGCACTATCTATCTACATTGATACATGAGTGCACCCACTATTGGCAAGAGGTGTATGGTCGGCACACATTCTACAAGAATTTCTACGACTTTACTCAGGATCAATTGCTAGAACGGGATGTCCCGGAGCTCTCGGCAAACCAACATGCGTCTGCGGTCCAAGTCCATTTTTTGATTGCTTGGCAGTTGGAATATCGACCAAAGGGGTCTAACGTGAACCTAACGAGTCGGTCACCAAATCCAGAGCATAATGTAAGACCTGTAGATCGTTTTCGTAATATTGACATGCGTATCCATAATTCGGGTAAAGGCACTTCGCGTATTATAAAATATGAACATATACATAACAATATATACAATTTTTTTGGTTGGCTTCTTGTGGAGTTGCGGTATGGCTGGAAAGCAGTTTGTCAGGGGAAGGAGCCGTTCACGAAAAACAAACGCCAGGCTTGGGTGCCCACTTGGGCGGGTTATCCATCATAGCAAGTCGAGCCGTGTGGATTGACCGTTGGAAGCGGTGGGACAGAGGTGTCAGAATTGTTGCTAGTAGGGGTGATTGAGGGAGATACTGATAATAGCGACAACCGCGCTGAATCCGACGCTCTATAACCGTAGATCGGCTTTTGCGCTTCATACTTAGGGCTTTGGTTTGGTGTGAAACAGTATCTTGAACTCATTGGTCCAACATTGGAAATCCTGAACGAATATATCAATTTCGTATGCGGTCTTGAATTCCAACAACGGGGCTCCCTCGGCGGGCATTATCTGTATACGTTTTTCCATGTTCTCGCGCTCAACTAGACCGTGAGGTAACCAACCGAGGGACTCACCACCCCTAAGCCGGAGGTCAATCTTATACTTTCTGATAGGTTCATCAAATTCAAAGTGAATTCCATTCGCATTAAGCGGTTCCGGGGCGACGTTCCCCTCTCCCCAAAGTACGTCGCCAGCTAGAAGTTCTGGTACACCGGGCTCTAACCGGAAGCGTTCACCTAATGCCCCAACGGGTATCCGTTCTTGAATCACGGGCACTGGTCGCTCACCCTCTGGCCTCTGCGGCTTTGTCCGAAACTGTATCACGATATCTGTGTAATCGCAGTCATAATTTTGAGCGACTATCACAATCTCATACTCGGTATCGTATTCCAAAGGATCGTAATCAACTGGGCGCCATATAAACAGAACTTCTGTTTCGTTCCATATGCCAGCGTGGCGAGCGTCAAAACTAGCGAGGTGCTCGCCGTCCTTCTTCCGGACCTGAGCCCAATACCTATAAAAAGGGTTCTTAAAGATGAAGCGAAATCCATCGCGATTCAATGATTCAGGATCAACATTCATTTCTCCGTGTTTCACGGTGCCTTTTGCAACTAGCGGGTGACCGATAGGTCCCGCTTCCATCACAACGGGCGGCAGTTCTTCGATAACAGGTTCTGGTTCTTCGACGACGGGTGTCTCGGTGCCACAGCCGAGAACCAGAATAGCGAACATCAATAGAGATAGGTTTTTCATGGGATACCTCCTGAAGAATAATGCCCCGATAAATCGGGACAGGTTGTAAAACGTGATGCGTAAGAGGAAACGGAATGGAGATCTCCGTTTCCTACGAAGGGTGAGTCTTAAATAGTTAATTGCAACCCAGTTGGGCTTACTTCAAAAAAAGTGGACAGTCGGGATTCGGGGATCCCTCCTACAGTCACCCAAAAGAGGGGTTGACTGCTGAAAGTGGGGCAGCAGAGGTGCCAATGACAGCGGCATCCGCACTGAATCCGACGCCTAATGAAGGTAGATCCGCTTTCACGCTTCATACTAGGGCTTTGGCTTCGTCCGAAACCGTATCTCAAACCTGAAGCTATGACATGCGAGATCTTGAACGTACATCTTAATCACGTACTCAGTATCGAATTGCAACTCCTGATCGGCAATGGGGTTTAAGTTCACAGTTGATGTGACATTGTCCCATAGACCGGTCCCTGCCCAATGGAGGGGCTTTCCTTCACATAAGAAATCAACCTTACGCATCTTGAGATCTTCATCAAAATCGAAGCGCAAACCTCTATTGGCCAGTTCAGGGTCGACATCATCTTGTCTGTCCCACACGGTAGCAAATACGATTTGCAAATCTATATCAACCCGCAAGTGTTCACCTGATGCCACGGCGGGTATGTGTTCTTCGATAATGGGTTCTGATTCTTCGACTACCGACGTTTCAGTGCCGCAGCCGAAGATCAGAATGGCGAACATCAATAGAGATAGTTTCTTCATGAGTTTCCTTCTTAGGGTTCGAGTGAGTGGTGAAGCTTTTTAGTGTGGCTTCGTCCGAAATCTTATCTCTGTGTTCACGGCATTACATGCGGAACCTTGAGCATATATCGTAAGCCAGTACTCAGTGTTGTATCCCAATAATCGACTGTCCTCCATAGGCATTAGATGGATTTGGTTTCCGATGTCCCAGTCATCGACGATATCGCGAGGGGACCAATTGGGAAGCTCACCGGCAATACGCCCGAATACAACGTAGTACATACTAAGAGGTTCTGTAAATTCGATGATAATTCCGTCGCGATTCAACAGTTCAGGATCGGCATCAACCTCGCCGTCAAGCACGTTACCCCCTACGATTTGCGGCGGAGCGATGGGTTCCTCTTCCATCACAACAGGTGGTGGTTCCTCGATAATAGGCTCTGGCTCTTCGATAATGGTTGTCTCGTTGCCGCAGCCGAGAACCAGAATAACGAACATCAGTAGAGATAGGTTTTTCATGGGATACCTCCTGAAGAATAATGCCCCGATAAATCGGGACAGGCTGTAATGCGTGATGCGTAAGAGGAAACGGAACGGAGATCTCCGTTCCCTACGAAGGGTGAGTCTTAAATAGTTACATACCGCTCACTTCGATTTGTTTCAAAAAAAGAGTTGAAAGGAGAATAGTTATGGGTTTAATCCCACACGGTCGTCGGAAACTCAGTAACTTGGAAAGAGCCGCGGTTGATTTGGTCTTTTGGGCATATACTGGATCGGATAAAGAGATAGAACAGATATTTGATGACCTCAGGATCTCTCATGTTCGAGACCTTGGTCCCGGTATACGTGGACTCTATGGAAACAATCACATAAGCATATCAATTAGGCAGCATCCATGTACGGATAATTTGAATTACAACTCGGCTCTTGGGAACACGGATATTTTCAAACCGGGGAATATGTGTTATCTGAACACATTTATCCATGAGTGTACACACCATTGGCAAACCCGGAAGAATCGATTTCCCCAGAGGTTTGGCGAATATGACTTTACCAAGAATCAGTTGATGTTTTGGGATTTGGATAAGGAGGGTCATGCATCTGCGGTAGCGACTTGGTTTATTATCGATTGGCAGCGCAAGTTTGCATATGGGGATCAGGTGAATCTCACTACTTGGCCTCCGGGGCATTCGGTTGGGACAGTAGACCGCTACGACCAGATTCTGAAGATTCCGCAGGACGAGCAGCATGGTCGTTGGATTCCGATGATGACTGCGTGGGAGATGACTAAGCCCTTTCTCCGTTTGCTGAATGACGTGCGTGGTAATGTTCGCCAAATAACAGATAATTAACGGTTTACAATGACTTCGTCCAAAGCTGTATCTGAAACACTGAGATTCTACAACCGAGAGCTGGAATAGCAAACATCAATAGAGATAATTTTTTTGAGGACCTCCCCTTTTATAGTAGATTTCAGAATTAATGAGACACTGTGAACGAGCCCATCAGAAACTTGTTGGCAGGGGTACGGCACACAGTACATGTCTCTGATGTAAAGGGCAATCTGCCATAAGTAGCGCGAACTGTTAGTTTGCGGTTGGGGATCACAATCTAACAGATCGTGGTACAAAAAACAATCTACTTGTAATGTTCACTTATTTTTAGAATTCACTATAAATATAGGGGGGTTACTCGTGCCAATCATATAGGAGGAATGAAAATGCCATTAGAGTTACAGGGCCCTCGTGACTTGAGTCCTTTGGAGGAGGATGCAGTTAATCTTGTGTTTAACATTGGGACTGAGCCAATTCCACCGTCGGAGCTTCAATTGGAGATTGTCGAGTCTATTCAGCTGGGGTGGCAAGGACTGTGGAATACTAATCCAAGCATGGTCAATCAACCCTCTATTGGACATCAGATGTCGAAGAGAACGGTGACGTAGGGAGGGATTAAACAATTACCGATGCAGGTGGCTTCGACTTACCATAGGGGTGGAACAATTACAATTAGCAGGTCTGCCTTCCCGTATACCCAGGCGTTGAATATAAATTCGACTCGCAGCTATCTAGATCCCACTGCTGGTTCGTTTCAGAGGACGGAGCCATTCAGACCTGGGAATATGCACTATCTATCTACCTTGATATATGAGTGTACGCGCCATTGGCAGTGGGCATATGATCGGCGCGCAGATTATAGGCACGGGTACGGGTCACGACACCACTTTACTAAAGAGCAATTGCAAGCAGAGAATCGCCCGGCCCTCTCAGGAGAACGACATGCATCTGCTGCCCAAGTTTTTTTTCTAATTGAATGGCAGATACGTTACAAGGGTGGTCTTGTGGATCTGACGAGTGCTCCACAAGATAGTGAGTTTTATGTGGGACCTGTCGATCGTTATGATGAAATTGCTGTTAAAGAGCATGATGAGAATGGTCGGCGTATCGTGAAAAACGAACGCGCAAAGAAATTGAATAGTGCTTTTAATTGGTATTTATACGAGTTGAGGAATCCAGGACCGAGAGAACGCTACGCTTGTGCAGAATCCACGCAACGTTCACGGGTTACTTCAAGGAATCAGTTCTTTCAACCACGCCCACGTAGGTGAGCTGCCACTGACTGATCCATCGGGGAGCATCGAGCAGCGTGAATTCAGTGCTGAAAAGAGGCGTGTTGTTGGATTTCTTCGCGCGCTTGACTCACGGACTGATTTTGACGGATATCTGACGGATCTGTGGTTTCTTTAATGCCGAAGTGACTTGGGCGGCTATGCAAGTTTACTCCCTCTTTGTAAAAAATGTCAGACTCTTGCTCTCCCTTCCAATGCAGTGGTAACCCAATAGATACATGTCGAGGTGGTACGTTGCACCTTTTTGGAGCATAGAACACGCATACGGTGGTGGTGTCAGTTTCACGGTCCGTGGATTGCGCCATTCAGCAATCCAGCCAAGCGGTAAGCCATCTCTAAGACGGGAAGCCCATTCAAGGACATCAACCGTTTTAAGGTCGTGATTAAATGCGATAAGGGTGAGGTCAAAGTCGCTCTCAGCAATGTTGCTATCAAACACGATATTGATTCCATGCCGATTCAACCATTCGGGGTCGACATCAATCCATTCTTTTATGTTAATTGATTCAATGAAGGCTGGTTGGAAATCCACAGTGGGTGCTGCTGGTACCGCGGGCTCTGTCGTAAAGGTAATCGTGTCTTCAGTTTTCCAAGAACTGAAATCCTGAACAACAAAATCAATGACATAAGTAGTGCCATTGTTAAGCCTGTCACACGGATTTGGTGGAGTCAATTTTACCGTTTGTCCATCTGGATGCCACTCTGTCTTCCAGTTAAGCGAATAGCCTTCTTCATGAATTAGGTTGAAGTGAGATAGGGAGATTCGCTCAGAAAATGTGATAAGTATTCCGTCACGATTCAATGGTTCAGGGTCTACGTTAGTAGCACCATCGGCGACGCTACTTTCTGTAATGACCGGTACTAAGATGTCCAAAGATTCCGCCGCTTGAGACAGTTGGTCTGCAATGGCTTGGATTTCGGCGAGATCTGCGTTCGGTTCTTCGATAACGGGTGGCGGCTGCTCGACCACAGGCGTTTCGGTGCCGCAGCCGAGTATCAGGATAACGAACATCAATAGAGATAACTTTTTCATGGGATACCTCCTTCGGTTCATTGGTTCAGTTGAGATGGGTAGCTCTTAAATAGTTACATCCCACTCACTTCGATTTGTTTCAAAAAAAGAGTGTAAAGGAGAATGGTCATGGGTTTAACCCCACACGGTCCTCGGAGGCTTAGTAACTTAGAAAGAGCCGCGATTGATCTGGTCTTTAGGGAATATAGTAAACCACTGGCAGAGAGAGATGGTACCTTTGATAAACTCCAAATCTCTATTGTTCCAAGCGATGTAGATGCAAATGGTGAACATAGGCGTGGATCGTATAGCAACAATAGAATTACTATAGCAATTGATCGGCATCTATGCGCGGATGATTTAGATTACAGTTCAGCTCTTGGGAACACAGATATTCTCAAGCCGGGGAATATGGAATATCTGAACACATTTATCCATGAGTCTACACACCATTGGCAATCATTTCACGCTAGATATCAATGGAGTGGCACCTCCAACCCGACCCGATACCACTTTACTGAGAAGGAATTGACAGAATCGCCCCCCGCGGAGCACAAATTGGAGGACAAGAATCCCTGGTTTAATAAGGATCCAAACAAGAAGGATATCCTGAATCTCTGGAAAGAGCAACATGCTTCTGCTGCGGCAACTTGGTTTATTATTGGTTGGCAGCTCAAGTATGCGAGCAATTATGTGGATCTCACCACTAAACGAGGAGCGTCAGTTGGAACGGTAGATCGTTACAAAGAGATAAAAAAAATTAAGCATGGTAAGGATAGGCGTTGGGTTAGGAAAGATAAGGCGATTATGCTTGCTAGTGCTTTTGACATAGTGCTAGCTGAGTTGCGCACTGGTTATTATTGGAGACATGTCAATTAACTCTTTACATTGGCTGCATCAGAAATCGTATCTGAACTAGAATACCAAATATCAATAAGGATAATTTTTCTGAGCCCCCACCTTTTAGGATTTCAACATAGGGGGTTACTCGTGCGAATCATATAGGAGGAATGAAAATGCCATTAGAGGTACAGGGCCCTCGTGAATTGAGTCCTTTAGAGAAGGATGCACTTTATATTGTGTTTGGCACACCTGAACAGGGAATTGCACCGTCGGAGCTCCAATTGGAGGTTGTCGAGTCTATAGGAGGACCGGGCGGGCAGGGATTGCGGAATATTGATCAAGAAATGGCCGCTCCGTCTATACAGGGAGGGTCGCTGCAAGAGATACTGTTCGGACAGATTAAACAAGTATCGGTGGATTCGACTTACGATAGTAGTGGGTTGATTACGATTAGCAGATCTGCCTTCCCGCATACCGATGATCTGCATGAGAGATCCACTTTTAGGAATACGAAGAAACTCAAGCCCGCGAATATACACTATCTATCCACGTTTATATATCAGTGCACGCGCTATTGGCAATGGGTGTATGATCGGCGTAGAACGCCTATACGCAACTCGGGTTCAGCGTACCACTTTACTACGAGCCAACTGATAAAAGATAATTTCCCGGGGCTCGTGGCAGAGCGACATGCGTCTGCTGCCCAGGTCTATTTCGTGCTTGCTTGGCAGGTGCGTCACGCGCCATGGACTAGAATTGAAGGCCATAGAAAGTTCGCAGATATAGATTTGACGAGTGGACCACCAGACAATGAGCAGAGTGTTGGACCTGTTGATCGCTATGATGAGATTGTCCGTATTAAACGTGCGATTGGTCGGCCTATTGTTACATATGAAGTGGCGACTAACTTGATGAATAATTTTCGGGACTATATATTGGATTTACAAGATGCAGGTATAAGAAAACGTTCTGTTTGTGCAGAAGCCATGCAAGCTGCACAGATTCATCCAACGTCCCCGTTCTATGACCCACTTTAGAGGACTGCCCCTACCTAATCCATCGGGTAGCTTCCAGCACGTGGATTGACTGCTGAAAGTAATGCGGTGGAGGTGCCTGAAGCGTTGCTAGTAGGGGTGAGTAAGGAAGATACTGACAATAGCGACAACTTAGGGCTTTGGCATCGTCCGAAACCGTATCTCAAACCTTGAGCTTTGACATATGACATCCTGAACGTAGATCTTAATCACGTACTCCGTATCGAATTGCAACTCCTCACCTGCAGTGGCTCTTAATGTCACAACGTGTGTGACCAAGTGGGTCATATCGACAGGTAGCCAATAGAGGGGCTCTCCATCAAGTAAGATGGCAATCTTGTGCAGCTTGAGATCTTCATCAAAGTCGAAGCGAAATCCGCCCGCATTGATCGGATCAGGGTCGACATTATCTTCTCCACCAAGTACGGTCCCCCATACGAGTTGCGGCACATCACCGCTAAACCGAAAGCGTTCACCTGATACCACAACAGGTGTATATTCTTCGATAACAGGTTCTGGTTCTTCGACCACCGGCGTTTCAGTATCGCAGCCGATAATCAGGGTAGCGAACATCAATAGAGCGAGTTTCTTCATGATATAGCTCCTTATCCTTTAGGTAAGCGGTGAGGGCCTTTACTTTGGTTTCGTCCGAAATATTATCGTCGTCTTCCCGTCCCTACATCCGAAGCCTTGCACGAAGATCTCAATCACGTACCTGGTGTTGTATTCCAACAGTCGGCTGTCCTCCATGGGCATCAGATGGACTTGGTTTCCGAGGTCCCAGCCATCAACGATATCGCGAGGAGACCAATTGAGGTGCCAACCGTGGTCAGACTGGAGCTCAACTGTATACATACTAAGGAGCTCCGTAAATTCGAGGATAATTCCGTCGCGATTCAACAGTTCAGGGTCGACATCAACCTTTCCATCAATCTGGCTACACGGGAATGACGGACAAGGCAGCGGGAGTAGGGTTGCGATATCAACCCTTCCGTCAAACACGCTACCTCCTACGATTTGCGGGGGAGTGGGAAATTCCTCTTCCATTACAATGGGTGGTGGTTCTTCGATCACAGGTTCTGGTTCTTCGACAGCGGGCGTTTCGGTGCCGCAGCCGAGTATCAGGATAACGAACATCAATAGAGATAACTTTTTCATGGGATACCTCCTTCGGTTCATTGGTTCAGTTGAGATGGGTAGCTCTTAAATAGTTACATGCCATTCACTTCGATTTGTTTCAAAAAAAGAGGGTGGGGGTTTCTCTCAGGAACGATTGAAGGATTTTCAGATACCGCTGTTGCAATTACCACTTTGCGATCGACGTTTACCAACTTCTTTTGAGAGAAATACTGACGGGCTTACAGCACAGATTCATAATTGGGGTGAATATGGAAAATCAACGAAGTCATACGTTGTCCACTATGACTTTTACAGCATTTTGAGATGACCCCCGTGATGCGGGGAACGCTGCCGAAACGGCAGAATGAGAGGGAAGGCAATGGCGATTTATAGAGACGGAAAATTAGTTGGCGCGGGTGGGAGCATTGCCCCAACGGTCTTCACCGACGGCGTGACACTGGAAGGCGACGGCTCGAAGAACAACCGGGTTCGGGTGAAGAACGCTGGAATTAACACCGTCCATCTTGGCGAGAATGCCGTAACCTTGGCGAAGGTCGCGCAGGGTGAAGCGAATCGAGTGCTTATGTACGACAGCACCGGTGCACTGGTTGAGGGGCAGAGGTACGCCCCCAAAGCGGTTGGTGGGGCTTGAATCAAACGGGTCGCATCGAGCCAAAGCGGTCGTTTTCTGCGGATTATGCCCAGACGGCAATTCTAAGGTTCAAGGGATCAACCCCTGATGAGACCTATTTCGGTGGCGATAGTTTAGGCGATATTATGCAACCCGCTCCGACATCGGACGGTTTCATTGCTACAAACGTGGATAAGGATTATCCCGATGGGAGCAATACCGCCCTAACACTGCAAGCCAACGAGGTCTTCCAACTGCCAGTGGGGGTTTGGAATCTGTTTTGTCATGTGGATGATTCCAGTGCCGGTGGAGCAAATGGGCACCTGTCGCTGATGGGGGTCATGAGCGGCAACGATGATCTGATTTTATTCCATACAGCAGGGCGGCAGAATGCATCGGCTTTAGGTGGGAGTACCTATAATTTGAGTGTGCCCTTGCTACGAACAGATGGTACGGAGTATTTCTATCTTCGTTTTCGGAAGTCAAGCAGCAGAAGTGCTCAGTACGCATATTTTCTATTGTTGGAGAAGTTGCAGTGAAAATGGCGCGTGGAATGTGACACGATCAATGGGGAAAATGGGGTAGTACGGACAGCGATGAAGATTAACCAGTCCATCATCGAGCGTCAGGCGGAACGATTGACCAATGAAAGCCAAGCGGCGGCGGTGCCTGAAGCGTTGCTAGTAGGGGTGAGTGAGGGAGATGCCGATAACAGCGATAGCCGCGCCGAATCCGACACCCTATGACCGTCGAGCCACTTTCGCGCTTCATACTTAGGGCTCTGGCTTTGTCGCAAACACTATCTTGAAATCCGCGGTCCAACTTGAACGGAACACTCCTCCCTAAGCCATCGCGCTCGCTGGAGGAAGTTGAATTAACCCCAAAAAGCAGCTGGGCGGCGGTCCCTGAAGCGTTGCCGGTCGAAGACTCCCCCGATTACATCGAGACAGGCGAAACGGAGTGAGAGCAATGGAGGGCGATGTCGATAACAACGACAGCTGCGTTGAATCGAATGCCCGATGACCGTAGTTCTACTTTGACACTTCAAACGGTGGATTACGGCTCTGGCATGGTCCGAAACCGTATCTCGCGCCTTAAGCTCGCACAGGCGCCGTCCTGAACGTATATCTTAATCACGTACTCGGTATCAAATTCCAACTCCTCACCTGCAACGGCTTCTAATGTCACAGTTTGTGTGACACGTTCAAATAGACCGGTGCCTGCCCACAAGAGGGGTTTCCCATCATGTAAAATATCAATCTTATGCAGCTTGAGGGGTTTATTAAAATCGAAACGAAATCCGCCTGCATTGAGTGGTTCAGGGTCGACGTTATTTTCGCCATCCCCCACATTGCCCGCTACGAGTTGCAGTGCCTCTATATCAAACCGAAAGTGTTCACCTGATACCACAACAGGTGTATATTCTTCGATAACAGGTTCTGGTTCTTCGACCACTTGCTCCTCGACTACCGTCGTTTCGGTGCCGCAGCCCAGAATCAGAAACGCGAACAGGAATAGAGATAGTTTTTTCATGGGATACCTCCTGAAGAATAATGCCCCGATAAATCGGGACAAGCTGTAATGCGTGATGCGTAAGAGGAAACGGAACGGAGATCTCCGTTCCCTACGAGCGGTAGGTCTTTAATAGTTATATCCCACCCACTTCGATTTGTTTCAAAAAAGTAAGATCTCAGGACTTACGCGGTTGAATACTCAAAACCAACACCGGTTGAATCTGTTCATTCGATGGGGCTCACTAACCCCGCCCTTTCCGAAAAACATTCTCGAATTAGGAAATAATTTGCTCAAATAAGGGCAAAATTCGGAAAATTATTCACCATATACCAAAAAATGGTTGACAATGGTGAAAAAGTTTGGTATAATGCTCCCATCTTGATAAAACAAGGTTATCGCAACACCGACTAGAACATCTGCGTGGATCAATTCCGACAAGACCGGAACGGTATCCATAACTTCATAATCTTCGACAACGGATCAACCCCGGATGGGGCGGTATCTGTGTTGGTTCATTAGTTCATTGAGTGAGCCGGTATCCCAATGCACCAACACTACTGCTCTGTTCGGTTTTTTTCTTTGAGGGCACAAACTTTCGGAACGGAGGGGGGCGGAGGTTAGAGAAGAACTGAATTGAAGGATAGGTTTCATGGAAGAAAGTACCCGCGTCTGAATAAATAAAATTGAATCGAAGCTTGATGCTTTCTCTACAGAATTCACGCGGGGATTTGCTCAGCTTTCAACGAAATTGGACATCTATCTGAACAAGCAAGACGACCATGAGCGGCGCCTTTCGCAATTGGAAGAGTATCGGCATAAACAGGATGGGGTCAATGAATCGACGAGCAAGCGGTATACACGGTTGATGGTGATACTGATTGCGTCGGAGGTACTTTTTCTGGGTGCTGGCTTGATAGCGTCTTTGGTATTGCGAGGTTGATAAAATGGAAAACAAAGAAATCAAAGTTCCTTGGTACGTCCGTGATGAAGCAGATTCCACCCTGCGATTGATTGGCGGTCTAATTATTTTTGCGTTGGCGATGGTGGGTCTGTTCGTCATGGAATATATGCGGGGGAGTAAGGAAACGGCCGTATTTCTCAAAGAAGGCATTATCCACGCTATATTCGGTTACATTACAGGATGGATTAGTGCCTCAAGCCTAAAAAAAACGAATGGGAGTGGGGTGGCAAGATGAACATAGACAGGCTTCGTGAGACACTCAAGCGTGATGAAGGGTTTGAGCTGAAAAGGCATGAGGTTCAGGGGATAGACCATATCGGATACGGCATCAACCTTGAGCAGGAACTTCCGGACGAACTACTGCAATATCTCGGCGTGGAGGCTGAAGACGCTATCGAGGAGATTACGCAAGAACAGGCAGATTACCTGCTAAGCTACTACGTGGAAGTCGCTGAAGGGGATTGCAAGACCATTTATGGTGATATATGGCAGCACCTATCCCCACTGCGGCAGGAGGTCTTAATCAATCTATCTTTCAATCTTGGACTCCCACGTTTGAAAGCATTTCGGAAGATGAACGCGGCTATCCGTGCAGAGGATTGGGCGGAGGCGGCGGCACAGATGCTTGATAGTAAAGCGGCACGGCAGACGGGGAAACGGTATCATCGGTTGGCAAGGACATTTGAGATGAATGATGAGAGTTATCTCAAACTGGATAAGATTTATGATGAACCGACTGTTCGGCAGGATCTCCCGGTGATTCCCACCGGGGAGGAGTTGGTTGACGTTGAGGACCGCGTACTGATTGCGGAACTTGCGCGTCGGTTGGGCATATAAAATCGGGCGAGGAGTTGTGGAAGCGAGGGGACGAGGCGGCGAGTGAACGTGGGGACGAGGAGGCGAGGAGGCGGGTAAGCGAGGAGACGAGGAGGCGATCCCGATAAATCGGGACTCACATACTCGCTCCCTCTGCTTTTCCCCCGCTCTCTCACACACCCGCTCCCTCACACACTCGCTCGCCCCCACACCCCGCCCCTACAAAAAAGGAGAAAACTAATGAAAAGGGTATTTGTTGTATTGTTAGGTGTATTGTTAAGTGTTTCGGTTGCTCACGGCTTTTATGGTGATATTGCCACGGATCGTGAGAGTTTCACGCTTGGGATAGCGGGTCAGAACGCAAACCAGATTACTTCGTTGGCCGCCCTATTCCCCATTGAGAACGCGAATGGGTGGGCGGGTGCTTACGTCAGTCGTCAGGTCGCGGACGGGATGGTTGTTTCTGAAACGCTCAACGGACACCTCCAAGGCGGATTCAAGGTTCGGGGTATCGGTGTTGAGGCGTACATCGAGGCGACGCGCGATAAGTGGCGGAGGATTGATCTCGCCATCGAGACAGGTTACTTTATTCGTCCGGGAACGTTTACATGGAACGCTATCACGTTCTCTGGTGGTGCGGGCAACTATACCGAGCGGAGAGATGCGGACGAGGCGATTGGTCGGGACAAAACAGACGCTTCGACCACATTTGGCTGGTTGGCGTTTGTCAGTGCCAAGTGGCGGAATGTCTCAGGGGTTCTACGGTTTAAGCCGAGTTTGGATTTCGAGGAAGAAGTCATCGAGGGCTCGCTTTCGTTTAATCACGAATTGACGGAAACGGTTTCGCTCGGTATCACGACGCAGGCAACGATCGACTCGCAGGTAGAAGCCGACCAGACGGCGCATACATCGTATCTGATCAATTTCAGGTATACGCCGGAATAAGGAATAATGAGTAATAGAATGGCAGATTACACGATCAAGAAGAAGGCAAGACTGTGGAAGATCCTCCCCGGTGGCAGGAACAAGTTTTCTGCCACACTGGGAGAGACCATCTATCTGAGCCCCGATCGTTACGATGATTGGGCGTCAGGGAAACCGAAAAAGTCTACCATCGCACTGGTCGAACATGAGAAGGTCCATGTTGATCAGTTTAGGCGTGACTCCGCTTTTAAGCGGCGCTATCTCACCAGTCGAAAGTGGCGGTTGCTCTACGAGGCGGAGGGATATGCGAAACAGGCGTTTATCCGCGTGAAGTTGGACAAACGGAACCGGGGTCGCCATTTCTTTGTGAACCGCTACGCGAAAGTCCTGTCTTCCAAGACCTATCTGCTGTTTATGCCTTTCAATGAGGTGTATGCGGCGATAGATCGGGAGTACCAGCGGCTAAAGGATGGAGAATGAACATATCTGGCGAAATGTTGACACTAATAATAGGTGCTGTTGGTTTTATCTTGAGTGCCTGTGGTTTTGTCCTACGAAAGCTTGGCAAAATCGAGGACCAAGCGGTCCAGATCGATAGTCTGATTTCTGCGAATGTGACCGCGCTCGAAGCGATGACCGATCTGCTGCGTGAAAATGCGGCAGATCACAAAGGGTTGGAAATCCGCCTAGAGCGAATAGAGAATCTGCTCCGCGAGGTAAAGCGTGATGTCGAACACCGGTAAAGGCATTCCCCGATTCATGATTGATTCATCAATAATGTTCTGCTCGCCGGTGACGGTGTATACGGCGAAACGGGACGGCACTTTCGTTGCCCGGTGTTATTCAATCCCCGGCTTCGTCGTCGAGGGTGAGACGTTCGACGAAACAGTGGCGAGTGCGACCGAAGCGTATCTTACTTTCTGCCGAAAGGGGATATGGAATTAAGAGGTTACGGCACACGGAGTGTGCCTACTACTATAAAGGGGATCTGGAATTGACTTTTAACGCAAGGACGCGAAGGTGCATCGGTAGGTTAAGGTTTTGGAGTGGTGATATGATGCGCGCTAAGGTGGGTAATGTGGTTCTGCTGTAGCTGATCTATACGACCATCAAGCCGCTTAATATCTTCTCTTATCAAAGATATCTCTTCTCTGATCAGGGATATATCATCCTTAGTGGCAAGTCCAAGCAGAAAAGTTGCCAGACAGATAAGTAAGGTGATCACTACGCACATGGCTGTCACTATCTGTGCTACGATTGATAAGGATTGCGGGTTTGCCATGATAGATCCTCCTCTTAAAGATAAGATAATATCATTATAGCAAGCTAGCAGGGGGGAAGTCAAGCCGATTTTAGCAGAGGTGCACGAATTGGTAAGGAACTGAAGCATCCGCTAATCACGCGAATCTACACGAAAATAGTACAGATTAGGAAATCTGTACCCACGAGTATTCTGTCGAGATATGAATCTCGACCTACAATTGACGAAAGCATCCGCGAATCTGGGTGAATTACCGTGAGATGTAAAGGGCAATCTGCCATAAGTAGCGCGAACTGTTAGTTTGCGGCTTGGGATCACAATCTAACAGATTGTGGTACAAAAACTATCTACTTTTAATGTCTACTGATTTCTCTAATTCACCATAATTAGTGAAGATTCGCGTGGATTCGTGGGGGAACAAGCCAATGAAATTTGACAGAAATCCGAGGAACCAATCGGCACGCATTGATGTCGTGAAGCAGGACCGGACACGGACGGTTGATAAATTACCGGATCGGCCCAGGGAGGGGCAAACGGTGATTCTCCGACAAAAGGATAACAGCAAGCAGATATGCGCCTATTCGAGGGACGGGGAATGGGTCTGTGTCTCGGCAGTAGACGAAGCGACTATCCCAGACGTACCTGGCCCCAGTGAAACGATAACTTTTTCCTCAACATTAGGAGATCCACCGTAAATGGCGCGAACCTATGTAAATTCCACAGATTATTCGGACACCGACACCGAATTTACATTCGAGACGGTGGACAATAACATCTACCTGAAAATCGGAGACCTGAACGACAATGATGCAGCACTCATCGTATCCATAATTGCTGGAGGAATCGTCGGGTTTTTCCAAAACGGTGAGAGAATTGCGATTACTCCGATAACCGCCGATTACGATGCAACAAACGGGATCCGCGTGGAATCTACACCAGAGGACTTAACGCTTAACGAGGAATATGTCATCAAGTTCACGCAAGCGCGCCCCGGCAGATTCGGCGAGCAAGGGAAACAGGGTGAACCAGGTCCGCAGGGGCCCCAAGGCGAGCGCGGAGAGCAGGGACCGGCAGGACCACAGGGGCCCCAAGGCGAACCGGGAAATGTAGGCAACATTACTATTAATACACGCGGCGTACTCATTGCCACGTCGAGTTTTCTACCTCAACTTTCGGGAAATTCTGATAGGCTTCTCAATAATGTTATTAAGTGGACGCTTAATACCGATTCTGGCTACGCAGTTTATGGAAACCCAGTAGACCATTCACCCGCTGCACAGGGAGGGTTTATTAATAAGTTTACTCGCGGATATGTTGGCAGATCAGATAACTTAGGTGTTCTGAATGTGCCTTACAAAAAACCTGCGAATAATGTGAATGGGCTATGGCTCATTTGTGAGGATTTAACAGATCCTGCGGTTGAAGTATGGGAAGTTTTTATTCCATGGGGAGGTGGTAGCCTTGAAGACGACCAAAACCCCCATTTTTTTGATTCAAGGTATATATTGCATTGGGGGAGAGAAGGCAATTCTGCGACTACAGATGGAGATGATGTAACTGTCTATTTTAGGAAGCGGCGAGGTTATAACTACAAGGCAGAGATAAATATCAAAACTTATCGCATCGAAAGAATGCCAAGTAACCAATGTAGAGTGAAAGTTTACTTGGCTGGCGTATTTATCACAACTTAAAAACAATGTCCAGAGCGATACCTGCGACGAAACAGTGGCGAGTGCGACGGAAGCGTATCTGGAATCGAAGTGTTACGGCACACGGAGTGTGCCTACTACTATAAGGAGACAAAATCGTGGCAAAACGGCTTTACCGCAGGGATGTTCGTCGAATTGTCAAACGGCATGTGTGCGATGTGTCAAGGGCAGAAGTCGTAAAAGCGTATAGCAACTCGCGGCTGAAGAATCTGCATGGAGAATTCCTTGATAGACGTTATCGCGCATTGCCGATGCGTGTCTGGGAATTGGTTTTGGAGTATTCGCAGGTAGACAAGAAACAGTATCGGAGTGATCATTGGGATTGCGATAATTTTGCACTTGCACTTTGTGGTCAAGTACCTATGTGGTTTGATGTGAATGGGGTTGGGTTCGTGGTCGATTATAGCGGAAAACACGCTTATAACGCGATTTTGGTGTCTGAGAGCGGGGGACATTTAGAAGTGATTGGCGTAGAACCCCAAAACGATAGGTGGGGCGTTGCGAAAACTGGGGCACAGATGTACAGTGCTCAAAACGGCTATACAATTTTCGGATAATTTTTTAACTATGATTGCCATAATTCCGTGCGCGGGGCGAGGAACACGCCGTCGCCCCGATACAGAACATACTCCCAAAATCCTACTTGAGCATGAGGGTCAACCCTTGATTGAGCATATCGTTCGCCCGATTGATGAATCCGGGCTGTTTGATAAAATTGTGTTCGTCTTGAGCATCAAGCACGGTCAGAAGGTTATCGATCATGTCCATCGTTCCTTTTTGGATACGCCGGTGGCGTATGTTTGGCAAGATGCGCCGCTGGGGTTCGGTCATGCGGTGCTCCAAGCGCGCAAGGAGGTGTTGGCGTGGAGGCGTGTTGGCGTGGAGGCGCGGAAGCGAGGAGGCGAGGAGGCGTGGAAGCGAGTTTTTCCCCCGCTCCCTCGCTCCCTCACACACTCGCTCCCTCTCTTTTCTCCACCTGTGTTGATCCACACAGACGATGCGGTCAACCGTCATTGTGTGGAAGGCATGAGTCTGATAAACGCGATAACGTCCAAGAAGGAATCCCAGATCGGCGTTCAGTGGCGTGGGAATGTCAAAAACTACGGCATGGCAATCGTCAGTTATCCCGAAGGGCATCTGCCAAGGACGAACTCACCAACACCGGGACGGGTGGAACGGTTGGTCGAGAAACCGTATTGGGACGAAGGCGGATTGGTAATGACGGGGATCTACTATATCCGTGAATCGCGGCGGCTGTTCCGGTGCCTGAACAAGTTGGTCAATTCGGGACGGTGCCTGGGTGGAGAGTACCAGTTCACCCACGCTCTCCAGTTGATGATTGATGCGGGGACATCGTTTGCGAGCTATTACCACGATTGGGTGGATTGTGGGCAGGTGAGAAAACGTGAAGACGAAAGAGTTCATTAGTTCACTAGTTCATTACGAAACCAAACAACACTAAACAAAATATCAGCCATGGATCTACCCCGGCTGGGCGGTATCCGTTCCGACAAATCGGAATTGATACTGCTCGGGTCGGGATTTTTTATTTTCGTCTTTAATGAGTAATGCCTTTGCCTCGACGCTACTAGGCAAATCAGCATACGAAACCTGTATGACCGATCTGTTAGCGGTGTTTGAGGTGCTAACAGACACAGAAAAATTGACTAATTTTGAGGATACACACGGTTTAATCATCGGAGGCGTTCGATGCGGGCTGTAGCGAGCATCAAACGAATTTTGGAGATCCAAATACGCTGATGTCGGTGCTGATGCCGTTCCTGCCTGCCCCGATGTATCGGGGAGCATTCACGCTACGCGGAACAATTCAACACGGCTTAAACAGTATTTAGCAAAGGAGAGATACGATGAAGTTTGCATCAATGCTTAGCAGACTAAGAAACACGCAGGGAGGCATGGGGTCTACCGCCAAAAGCGTGCCTACACCCTATCAACCCTATACAGACCCGTCCCCAGACGAACCCGCTCCGTTTGGGGTTAATGCTGGAGAACCTCAGACCGTAGCTCTAGGCACCACAGTCAATTTCAGCGGTTCGGTTTCAAACCCCCCTGACGATGTTGTGCTCAACTACAAATGGACTTTTGATGATAAGGCGAAACCCCCAGCAGTCAGCAATGGGATAAAGGCGTCTTACACCTACCCTACATCCGGCGTGAAGACCGCTACCCTGACTGTCAGCTACACTGGCACTGACGGCGAAGTCAAAGTGAGTGACTCCGTTGCCATAACGGTCGTAAAGCTCACTTTGACTGCTAAACCTGGGACCATAATGAGAGGTGATAACGCTACTTATGAAGCAAAGGTAGATCCCTCTGTACCGAATACGACCTTTAAATGGAAATTCACAGATGCGGCAGGAGCTGGGCTGCCAATCCCGGGGGATACCGGAACAACCAATACTTGGACCGGGACAATGGCTGTGGGTGGTACCATACAGGTTACAGCCTCTGTTAACAACGAGGATTTTACGGAATCTCTTGAAACTATCGTACAGCCTAGGGTGTGGAAAGATACTTTTCCTAAGCCCCCGATGGCAGCCTCGACAAAAAATCAGGGATATGGTACATTAGAGCAATTTCCGCGAAGGTCCGAAGATTTAGGACACACAGTGAGGCCAGGCACAAAAAACTTTAAGATGCCAGTCGCAAAAGCTGACGGCGCATTGATAATTTCTGGTCCAAATAAAGGCTGGGTATATCTTAAGAATCCCCCTCTTGAACGAGAGGCCTGGGAGATGGAAGTACATGTAAATCCTGCCCTAACCAATCGAAACCACCCGTTTTATAGGCATAATGAATTCCGAAATAGAATACGCGGCTTCCCATTTTACATGCAACAGCTGCATGAGTCTGTAAGTATTCATGAAGGAGCTATATTAGATCCAGATAGGCACTATAAAAGCCATATGGGTGAAGGGCATAAACAAATAAGTGATGACCCAATAAACCCTTGGGCGGAGGATAGGGTCGAATATCAAAATATGAAGGATCCCACTCAGCAGCACATTGCTCAGAATTTCATTAATGAAATCCAAGGGACGTTAAACACAAAACTAGAGAAGGTTAGGATAAAATTTGAGGGTCACCCAACCAGCAAGTATTTTGATCCGGATCCACGCCGTAGGCGTGAGCGTATACCCACACCTGATTTCAGGTACTAGTACTCTGTCAGGCAAATTATGCTTGCGTATTTTGATTTAAAACAAACGATAACATAATATCATACTCACAAAACTTATCTGATTAAGCACTAGCACATAGAGCGATGGTCCGGGTTGATCGAGCCTAGATTATAGTGCTATAGTGTCTGGTATTTTGTCGAGAAATGAATCTTGACCTATGCCTTCTTCCGCGTAGCGGAATCCTTGCTTTGTGGGACGAGCATCCCGATTTATCGGAACGTGTCGAGACTTAGCGTTGGGTCCAACCCCGGTAGTCTCGTGCTTTCGTCAAACAAGGTTGACATTGTAAGCCGAAAATGGTATAGTTCTGATACGTTCTAAAATAGGTTGGATTTCCCCTTAAATTGTGCGCCTTTTCTGTAAAAAACTCGGTTTTTGACGCTTGATTTATCGACTGGCAACCTAGGTTAATACTATGGAGAAGTGAACCGTGTTAAGACTGTTTTTGTGGGTCACCTTGTCTACTCTATTCGCTTTCCCTTCCCTCTCAAATGCCTTTTGCTGGGGTGGTTGTGGGCAGGAGCATTCAAAACTTCTGATGAAAACACATGCTCAGAAATTCGTCGAAGACTTATCTGCACCAAGAGATCGGCGGATCGGAGCAATGCAGTGTCTCAGCTTTTACGGTAAGGAGGGAGTGCCAATTTTGTCCAAGGTTCTTGAACGTGAATCAAACAACTTCGATTCAGTCGGATATGCTGTTGAGGCACTAGGGCGAATCCAAGATAGAGGCGTAATGGAACCGATGCTTCGACTCTTCCGCAATGAAAGCAAAGGGGGTCAGCACTCTAGGACTGACTACTTAAAAGAGAAAGCCGTTGAGATATTAGCCGAATTGGCTTTTACCTCTCTAGAACAACCTAACCCTTACCGGCCTGCGATAGTGACAAAAACAGCAGACATTTGGACAATTACAAGTAATTTTGTACCTGAACCCATTTCGATTCGGATTTGCGGGGGGTATTACTCTAAGGGAGAACTTCTCCGACGGGAGGAAATCGATAGGATTGCTGAGGTCTTGAGGAAGATCGTAGAAAGTGAGCCAGAGGACACAACCGAAGGGGAGAAACGGGTGATTCAAGCGGCTTCTGAAGGATTAGAGCGGATTGAGAGACGTATCGATCTTCTTGAAAAATATGGACCAAAATCGAAAAAAGCGTCAAAGTCTATGCCCAAATAGAAAAGAGAAAAAGGCAAGCCGCGTTTGATTTCTTTCATAGGTTAGGTTTTGGTGTCCACCTTCGACATCAGTGGGAGTCAGCATCGTCAACGCTTCTGGGTGAAGAGAAGGCGGAGTTGTTGTATTCCCACAGCAACACCGTGCCATCCCCACTCCCGGTGGCGAGGGTAGCACCGTCTGGACTGAACGACACACTCCTGACACTCCCTGTATGCCCGTTGAGTGTGTGGAGTTGTTCTCCTGTGTTCACATCCCATAACCGCACGGTCTTGTCCCAACTCACACTGGCAAGGGTTGCACCGTCTGGACTAAACGATAGGCTTGAGACATAGCTCGTATGCCCGTTGAGCGTGCGGAGATGTTCTCCTGTGTTGGCATCCCACAGATGCACCGTCTTGTCATCACTCCCACTGGCGAGGGTGGAACCATTTGGACTGAATGATACACTTGCGACCCCACTCGTATGTCCAGTGAGCGCACGGAGTTGTTCTCCCGTGCTCACATCCCATAACCGCACCTTATCCCCACTCCCACCGGCAAGGGTAGAGCCGTCTGGACTGAACGACACACTATTGATACCCCCCGTATACCCCGTGAGTGTTTGAAGTTGTTCTCCCGTGCTCACATCCCACAACCGCACCTTGTCCTCACTCCCAGTGGCAAGGGTAGAGCCGTCTGGACTGAACGACACGCTTGGGACCCAATTCCTATGCCCCGTGAGTATGTGGAGTTGTTCTCCCGTGTTCGCGTTCCACAACCGTATCGTATTGTCCAAACTTCCACTGGCAAGGGTGGAACCGTCTGGACTAAACGATAGGCTTGAGACATAGCTCGTATGCCCGTTGAGCGTGCGGAGTTGTTCTCCTGTGTTCGCGTTCCACAACCGCACGGTCTCGTCTGTCCCTCTACCGTCAAGGTAGTTAAGACTCCCGGTGGCAAGGGTGGAACCATCTGGACTGAACGATACGCTGTGAACGCTCCCCGTATACCCCGTGAGTGTTTGGAGATGTTCTCCTGTGTTTGCATCCCACAACCGCACCGTATAGTCCAAGCTTCCAGTGGCAAGGGTAGTACCGTCTGGACTGAACGATACGCCTAGGACCCAATCTGTATGCCCGTTGAGCGTGTGAAGTTGTTTTCCCGTGTTCACATCCCACAACCGCACGGTGTCGTGACCACCAGTGGCAAGGATAGAGCCGTCTGGATTGAACGATATGCTATAGATAGGCTTATAATCCGCCGTAAACGTGCGGAGTTGTTCTCCCGTATTCACATCCCACAAATGCACCCTATAATGCAATGCATGATTGACGTGCTTACTGGCAAGGGTGCTACCGTCCGGACTGAACGACACGCTTTCGACATCCCCTGTATGCCCAGTGAATGTACGGAGGTGTTGTCCTGTGTTGGGGTCCCACAACTGCACCGTATAGTCCGAGCTTCCACTGGCAAGGGTGGAACCGTCTGGACTGAATGACACGCTATGGACCCAATCTGTATGCCCGTTGAGCGTGTGGAGTAGTTCTCTGTTTGCATCCCACAACCGCACCGTATAGTCCGGACGGTGATTGACAAGCGTACTGGTAAGGGTTGCACCATCTGGACTGAACGACACGCTTCTGACACTCCCCGTATATCCCGTGAGCGTGTGGAGCTGTTCTCCCGTGTTCGCATCCCACAAATGCACCTGACCACTACTCCAACTGGCAAGGGTCGCACTATCTGGACTGAACGACACACCTGAGACATCCCCCGTATGCCCGGTAAGTAGGGCAAGTTCCTTACCGGTGTGTGCATCGTATATCCAGAAAGTAAGCTCTATTCGGATCCAAGCCGAGGAGGGTTGTATCGTTGTAGGCGCGCCAATGTCGAAGGCTTCGATGTGTTTGTGCTTGGGTCGCCCCCAACACACGCTCATATCCGCCATCGTTGGGAAGAACGAGTACAGAGCCGCTGTCAGTGCGTTGATGTGTCACAGTTTCGCCGGTTTGGGTGGTATATTGAAATAGAGTATTCGGTCCCCAATCACAGCCGGCATCGGGTCTTAACCCCAGTTCTTGCCATTGACGTGCGACAGAGAGTACTTGTTGGAGAAGTGGTATCTCCAACATTTCTGTTTTATTTATCCAGAGCGTTGGCAAATAGCCTTGGCTCTCAGCAGTATCAAGATAGATGTGATAATGCGGATCTCTTGTGCCAGGCAGACCTCCACCAGAATGAAAGCGTGTATATGGCGAAAAGAGCAATGCACTGATGGGATGAAGGGGTCCCTTGGTGAAACCGCCCTGCTTAGCGAAGCTTTCACGGGAGAAGTTGACTTCGTGGACACCTTCACCACCAAAAACGACACCGGGCATCGCTTCTGCTAACTGTTCGTGCATCAACACATTGCCCTCTGCACTGGTAAGGCCTTCGATTAAGCCGTTGGCATCGTTGAGGACAAAGTGGCTGACATCGAGGTAGAAAGCATCTATATTGTATTTTTCCCAAATTGCCTTGAACTCTTGAACGAGCAGATTTCGCCATTCTGAACTGGCAAGACTGATATGGGCGTAATCTGAGGCACCTATGTCATCCCATACCCAAAACAATAACTCGTTGGTTTCAGGGTGGCGGTATTGGTATTTCTTAAATTTTGAGTAGAGGGGATGGGACTCAGAGCAGTCATAAAGACTGACGTATAGCATTACCCGAAAACCGTACCGATGAGCTTCCTCAAGGAAGCCCTCAAACTTTTCGTGCGGGAGGTAGTCAGGAGGGTTAGTTTCGCCACGAAAATCACTATTCCTTCCTACTTTATGCCAGGAGGTCAGATGAATCAGGGTTTTGGTAGGATCTATCAGCTCCGCTAACGGGGCGAGAACCTCTTTTTCCATTCTGTCATTGACAAGGATCAGTTTAATGTCCTGTACCCACGGTGGCATATCGGCGAGTTTCCACGGGTCGAATGTTTTTTCCATCCAGTCGCGGTAGATTTGAGCGGGGACGCGCCAATCGCCTTTGTAGGTATTGAATCTCCAAGTGACGGAGGTGGCGGTGGTGAGGTTATCCCAAGGGGCTTGGTTCTCTGTTCTGAATCGGAGGGCGCATTTATCTGTATACCGCTTATAAAACATCCCTTTGAATTGGAAGGTTGTGTCTTTGGATCGGACATAGAACCCACCGTGTTGCGCTTCGATGATAGCGAGTTGTGCTTCCCAAGAGGTGGAGGGGTAATAAAAATCTCGATCATCTCTTTTAAAGTTAGCATCAATAAGTTGTACCTTTTCTGATGGGACGATGAGTCTTAGCTTTTCGATATTGAGGTTATCGATGCCCCACAGCTGAATAGAGTGGACGCCGGGCGTATCGGCTGTGCAATCGCCGGAGAGAATGAGATCGTCGGTGTGCGGATCGATAGCGACGACGAGCCTGATTTGGTTTTCGCCTCTCCTCCATACCGCTTCAGCGGTGTTTTGATTGATTTTGTGTGTTTCTACGGTGTGCGCATGAGGTGACCAGAAATTCTCGTTAGTTCCAAGTATAGCCGGATTTGTTTCAAATTCAGGTTCAAGTGGCAGGGAGTATACTTCGTCGGTAAGTTTATTGTGGAGGTGGGTGACAACGCCATATCGAACATGCACATTATAGTTGTCGGTTTCGACATGGATAGTTTCACCGTCTATCGTAATCTCGGCGGTGGCGTAGGTGGTGAGTAAAATGACGGACAGACACATCAGTCGTATCAGGTTTTTCATGGTTTCTCCTTTATTTGGTTGGCATAAGTTTATTGTTTCATTTTATCAGATTTCAGGGCGGAAATGGGAAGCATTAAATTGATTTTTTCCCTATCTCTCAAAAAGATACCAGAAAGGATAGAGTGAATGCAAATTTGAAAACTTTAGAGTTAAACTAATAGTTTCAAACTGTCAAAAAAAGATGAGACGTTCAAATTTTTTCTTAATTTTTTTTTGGTTAGGAGTTACGCAGTTGAACGCTCAATGCCTCCGTTCCGCCTGTCCCGATTCATCGGGGAGAGTCTTCGACTTGTAGTTCGGGGATTTATCGCCGCCCCGATTCATCGGGATTCTTGTGAAACGGAACGGGCAACTACAATATGAGGTGCGTAAGTCCTGTAATGATTAGAATGAGCACCCTTCGGTTATATCACATGGATAAAATAGTTTCCAAAACTCCTTTGCGAATAAGTTTTGTCGGTGGTGGTACAGACCTCCCCAGTTTTTACCAGAAATACGGTGGTGCTGTTATCAGCACTGCTATAGACAAGTATGTTACCGTGACGGTATCGCCACGTCGGGACAACAAAATTTGTGTCTCATCGCCGGTTGGTAAACAGACGGTGACTTCTGTGGATCAGATTAATCATCCGATCGCGCGCGAGTCGATGCGCAAAACAGACGTGGGATTGGGAATTAACATCGACATAACGTCCGATGTTGCGCCCGGTTCAGGTCTTGGCGGTTCAAGCGCGCTGACGGTGGGGCTGTTGAACGCATTGCGTGCCTATTATACAGAGCAGTCCGATAAATCGAGACCAGGGCAGGTGAGAGAAACAGATATCAATCCTTGGTTCACGACCAATCCCCTCTACACCTGGACACTTGCACGTGAGGCGTGTGAGATAGAGATCAATCGTCTGGAGCAGCCTATAGGGAAGCAGGATCAGTACATCGCGGCTTATGGGGGATTCCGTCGTTTCACATTTGAATCGGAGGGTGATGTCCGGATAGAGTCAATCAAGCCGCCTAAAGGATTAGCACGTGTATTGATGTTGTTCGACACGGGTATCCCGCACGAAGCGAACAAGATATTGGCGGAGCAGAGTCGGGTCGCCTCCCCGCACACGCTACTGAAAATGAAAGGTCAGTGTGGACAGCTGTATTCATTGCTCCGGAGCGGTGACGTAACTGGTATCGGGCATCTACTTCATGAGGCTTGGAAATTGAAGAAATCGCTTGCTCCATCGATCTGTCCTGACCGGCTTGATACGCTTTATCAGCTTGCGCTCGATGCCGGTGCGTTGGGCGGGAAGGTGTTGGGTGCAGGCGGTGGCGGTCATTTTCTGGTAATGGCACCGTTGAAAGCCCAGAAAGCAGTTGTCAAGGCGTTAGACAGATTAGCGACGCGTGTACCGTTCAAGTTTGAGCCGAAAGGGAGTCGTTTGGTATGATCGATTACTTGGTCCCAGATTTTTTTGCTTATCTATCGACCGAACACAGTGGTGGGATGCACACGAAGGTAGATCGTGTCCGTCGAGCGGTGAGCGAGTTGTATAAAATTTATATAACTTCGGATCTATCATTAATGCGAAGCGAATTTCTGCTGATTGAACCTTTATATTTTAGGATGAGTGGTGTCGATTCGCTTGATGAACTACGGGCACATCCCGCTACGAAGATACTGTATTGCAGTGAGACGGAAGTGTTCAGATGGACCGGTCGGTTTCGCAAAGAGTTGTTGGAGATTTGCGATGTGGTGACCTGTAACTGTGACTATCAGACTTCCCTGTCTACAGCGGTAGGTATTCAGAACCCGTATCGGTTGATTGATCCGATTCCAGAGGACGAGTTCCAGCCACTTAACAAACAGATGCAGGTTGTCGCGATGGGTCGGATTTCAGAAGTTAAGGGGAGCGCGTTCGTTGCTGAGTCATTCAGATTACTGGGGGATACCCCGATCGAGACAGTGTATGTGGGAGGTGCGAAGTTGTGGGGCGAAGCGGCTGCGGGTGATTTGGGGTTGGAGACGGAGATTCGGGAATACACCGATACCTTTTACGAGAACGTCCTGCCTCAATATGTGCCAGAAGCGATTGGAGCGGCATCGTTTTTTGTTGGCAGTACGATCTATGATGTATTCTCCAGTTGCCATGCGGAAGCGTTGATGAGCGGGTGTATCTCGATTGGTGGAGCGCATCCGATTTATGCTGAACGTCCCGGCTTTACTGTCAAAACCGCGCAGGCTGCGGTCGATATGATAGCGCAGCTGACCAACGATTTCAAGGAGATGCCCGATCAGAAGCAAGGTCAAGATGCCCGTCGTTGGGCAGAACAGCATCTGTCGTTCGATTGTTTTAAGGGGCAACTGACAGATATCTTACGGGTGTACTATGGATAATCAAATCTACATTCAGGGTTGCCAAGATTGGTTGATCGTTTCGCCCACTCCGATTGCTGAGGGGGTAAGCGAAGGGTTACAAGCAAGCTACAAGACCCTCCTGTTTCAGTTCTTGGGTGGGAAACCGGTAGTGTGTGTATGCGTGGACAATCCTACATATCCAGTTGCGTATCCGGGGACAACCATTGTGCCGGTATCAGAATGGAATAGTTTTGCCATTGCGAACGAGACCATTTTAATAAACAGTGTGTTTGTCTCGACGCTACTGGACAAATCAGCATACGAAACCAGTATGACCGATCTGTTAGCAGTGTTTGAGGTGCTAACAGACACAGAAAAATTAGTCGATTTTGAGGATAGACACGGTTTAATCATCGGAGGCGTTCGATGCGGGCTGTAGCGAGTATCAAACGAATTTTGGAGATTAAAATACACTCATGTCGGTGCTGACAAGTCAACAATGCTTCAACAGTATTTAGCAAAGGAGAAGAGAGATGAAGTTTGCATCAATGCTTAGAAGACTAAGAAACACGCAGGGAGGCGGCATGAGGTCTACCTCCTCAACCCCGTATACACCCTATATGCCTTATATGCCTCCGCCACCGCCAGAACCGGATCCACCCGCGGCACCACCGGCAGCCCCACAGATACCGCAGCCTGGACCGCCCACAGTCGAAGTTGGGGGTAAGACAATAACACCTGCGTTAAGAGCGCACGGGCCTCGTCGTTTAAGCCCATTAGAGAAAGATGCAGTCCGCCTTGTGTTTGGTAATTCCAGAAGTTTTACTGATGAAAAGATTCGAGACAAAATTAGAGTTAAACTTATATGGGAGTTTCCGGGGCAGCCCAAGTGGCGCGGGAGTGAAAGTGACGGTCTGATTACGATTGCGATTAGGCGCCATCCGTTCACGGATTTCCTTAATCATAGCAGCACTCGTGATAATGTTGACATATTTAAAGCCGGCAATATGTCCTACCTGAATACGTTTATCCATGAATGTACGCATTGGTGGCAAGATGACAATGATAGGTATGATGAGCACTATATGCTGAATCCAGAGTACCCGCTTCAGCGTTATGAGTTTGATTTTGATACGTTGCAGGATTTGACTTTCGAGGACAAAGAACAGCACGCTTCGGCAGCAGCGACTTGGTTTATTATAGGCTGGCAACTCACCTACAGGGATTCAGAGTTAGATCCACTGATTAACTTGAGCCAAAGCCCACCTCCAGAAGCGGCTGTTGGTACGATTAATCGGTATAGTGTAATCCGCGACCTAAACGCCGATCCAATGTTGTTTTCGCCGGGTCGCTGGGTCACAAGACAGAGAGCGGAAGAATTGTCATCTCCTTTCACCGCGCTGTTAACCGAATTACGTTCCCACTAACAGAATATTAGGAAATTAGGACTTACGCACTCGAGTTTGTGGTAGCGCGTTCATTGTGCGTCAGATACCAACAACAGCACGCTAAAGTATCTGGCTTAACCAACCCGGAACATTGCGCGCCCCTGTCTGGTATTTTCAAAGACTCCTCCGATTCTTGTCCCGGCGAAGCCAATGCTGTTTCCTAGCATTCTGCTTCGCGGAAGAAGCCCAATTCATCGGGAAAGTCCTTGTTCCGCGGGATCGTAACTGAGTCCAGCCGGTTATGGGAGATGCTGATAACAGGACAGCCACGCCGAATCCGAGACCTAATGACCACAAATCCGCTTACACACTTCATATCAGGGCTTTGGTTTTGTTAAAAAAACTATCCGGAAATCATCGGTCCAACATCTGAAATCCTGAATAAAAATATGAATGACGTATAGGGTATCGAATTCCAACAACGGGCTGTCAGCTGCGGGCATTATTCGTATCACTTTTCCGATATCCTTGTCATCGACGACACCGCGAGGTAGCCAACCGAGGGACTCGCCCTCATGATGCCGGAGGTCAATATTATACAGCTTGAGATCTTCATTAACCCAGAAGCGAATGCCAGCCTGATTTAGCGGTTCAGGGTCAACGTCATTAGCTCCATCAGCTATGTCGGCACCTTCGATATGCAGCCCAACTATATCAACCCAAAAGTGTTCAGTTGATGCGGCAATGGGTGATGGTGCTTCGATAACGGACAACGGTTCCTCAACCACAGGCGTCTCGGTTTCACAGCCGAGCATCAGGATAGCGAATATTAATATAGACAGTTTTTTCATGGGATTTCTCCTTACGATTCAGGTAAGCGGTGCAGACTTTTACTGCGGCTTCGTCCGAAACCTTATTTCTATCCTCGTGCCATTGCACACGCGATCTTGAACGTACATCTCAATGGTGTACTCGGTGTTGTGTTCCAACAACTGACTGCCAGCGATGGGTTCTATACTTGCAAATTGCCCGACGACACCTTCTGGTTTGAATCTGCCGGTGACTACATCCAGAGGGAACCAGCCGAGGGACTTTTCCCCAAGTAGGATATCTGCCGCATAAAAACGGAGATTTTCCGTAAATTCAAAGACAATTCCATCGCGATTCAACGGTTCGGGGTCAACATTGACATCGCCATCATGTACGCCACCTGCTACAATTTCCGGTGGAGCAGCATCTTCGGGTATAGCGTGTTCATCTTCCATCGCAACGGACGGTGGTTCTCCGATAATAGGTTCTGGCTCTTCGACGACTGGTTCTTCAACCATAGGCGTTTCGGTGCCGCAGCCGAGAATTAGAATGGCGAGCATCAATAGGGCGATTTTTTTCATGGGGACCTCCTTTGGGGAGTAGTTCATGAGTCCATTAGTTCAATTGAGAAGGGTAGGGCTTCAATAGTTAATTGCAGCCGACTTGGATTTTCTTCAAAAAAATTGTGGTTTTTCGTCAAAGAGGTATTGGGTTCAGTGGCTGTGTGTGGGAGACCCTAACGGGTGTTAGGGTTGAAACTTACCACGAAGGACAAGACAATTTCAGTATACTCACAATATGTTTCAAGCAAAAAGGAAGGCGGGATTTCCTCCCACACTAAAGTGTGGGGGCTCCATCCCGAAGAATTCTGATGAAAAAGAGACTGACAGCGTTATATCGGCACATCGACACAGAAGTAGACAAGAGCCGCCCTGCGGGGATAGGCAACAACGGGGGTGGCACGACCACGAAGATTTACCACATGCAACGCGCCCTCCCCAACCTTGAAATTATTAACAACATCGAAGAGTCGGGGATGGTCTCTATCGCGGAGATCCTGTGGTTTCATGGGGAAGGCCCCGATCATGTGCAGCAGCGGGTGAACGACTGGTCGAATTTGAACGCATTCAAGATACTGATGACCAGCGATGTCGAGTTATTTCGGTTGAATGGTGCATTGAGGGAACAGATAATTGATGGTTCCGATGCGATTGCGTGCCTGACGCAGTACGTTGAGCAGATGTTTAAGGCATTCACCCCGAAGGCACAAGTGTTGTATGACCCGATTGACATCGATATGTTCAAGCCGCGCCAAAAGAATCGAGAGATTTATAGTGCGGGACAAATTACGCTTGAAAAGAATGTGCAGATGATAGCGGAGATTTTTCAGGAGATCCCAGCGAAAGCGAACTTGACCAAGACCTATATCGGCAGCAGAAACTTGTGGGCAGGCAACAACCGGCCCGAGGCGAGTGCCAAACTTGAAGCGGACCTCTCCCAAGTCTGCGATCATCTTGAATCGGAGCTTCCGTACACCGTGATGCCCGAACGGATTGGCGGGATTTGGGGGTATGTTGCGGACACACGCTACGACTTCTCATCATACTCAATGACCGAGGCGATGGCGTGCGGGTGTTGGATTTTCACAGGGCGGCATCTGATGTATGATGAAAGGCCCGGCAAGCGGTTCAACACAAGCAAAGAAGCGGTGCAGCGCATTACGGCACAACTGCAAGAGACGCCTCCTAAATCTGGTGTCATCAATGAAGAAGCGCGACAGTTTGTAGTGGATCAGAACAGCTACGACGCATTCCGCAAGCAGTTCAAAAATATCGTTGGAGGTGTTGGACTTGGACTTTAACATCAGTGGTAAATATAACGAGTTACTGGAGGAGTCATTTTGGATATTGTCTAGCGCGCCTCCCTCCCGCAATCTATCAGCGCGCCTTGAAATGGCTTACGTTGAAGTGCGATCGATGTTCATCAGCGACAATCCGTTCTTTCTGACGGTATCGACTGGAAGAAAACCGCAGGTGGGACAAATTGTGCCGGGCGTGTTCTTCTGCCCGCCAGAACGGTTTCAATTTGGCGATTACACATTAATCAATTCCGCATTTTGGGACAAATGCCTGCACGGGAAAGGATTCGTTGATGCGCTTGCTGCGATTGGCGATCTAATCAAAAATGAGGAGATGGGACAGAGCCTTAAACAGTGGGAGCAGGAACTCGGTTTCCACTGTTTCAAGTTTTTTCCTAATTAAAATTATGTCAACATTTCTGCGAAGATTGGCTAAATCGAGAAATAGGGTCCCCGCCATAGGGTCTGGAACCTATGTAACCTATGGAAACTATGGAATAAGACTGGGTGGATGGACGCGATAAATAGACACTTTCGCCCCCCGGTAGGTGCGGTTTGCAACCGCACCGCTTTGGAGTGTCCCATTAATTCTAAAATCCACTATAGTCTCAAATATGTTTAAGGAGATGTCGGTCACAAAATGAATAAAACAGTTACCAAGACCCCGCTTCGCATCAGTTTTGCGGGTGGAGGCACAGACTATCCTGATTTTTATAAGTATTACGGTGGAGGGGAAGTGGTAGGTACAAGCATTTTCCCGTATATTACCGTCCATCTGGAGAGAACCGATGCCGAGACCATTGTGGTGGAGTCAGGTGAGTTCTGTCAGATAGCGAACGGGGTGGCTGAAATAACAAACCCGATTGTTCAAGGGGTCTTCCGTGAAATGGAGGTGGGGGTCGGCTATCGTGTGAAGATTGAGTCGGAAGTGAACCCAAAGGGATGCGGGCTTGGGACATCGAGTGCGCTGACGTTGGGGTTACTTCGCGCTTTTTATGAATTGGACGGACAAAAGCCGCCGGCTTCCCAACTGATAAGCCAAGCCTACCGTGTAGAGAACGAGCGAGCCCAAGTAGATTGCGGACTGCAAGACCAGTATCTTTGCGGCCATGCCGGCGCGTCACACATCTATTTCAAGCCGAATGGCGACATAATCCTCAACGAGTTTGCACCGTTCAACGCATCTTACTGGAGGGCTCACCTCCATCTCTATAAGGTCTCCGAGCGAAGCACAAAGAAGCCCAAGATGCAGACCTCACTTGAGAAAGGGATTGATGTTGAGAACCTAAAAACACTCCGATCGCTTGTACCGTTTATGTGCGAAGCATTGAGCAAACCTGATCCTAAGACGGTGGGGCATCTTTTGGATGAAAGCTGGGCATTGAAACGGTGCCGATTTGACATGAGCGAAACATCACAAATAGATGATGCCTACAATGATGCACTAACTGCGGGAGCATACGGAGGAAAGTTACTGGGAGCCGGTGGGGGTGGGTATCTGCTACTATGTGTGCGACCAGACCGTTTGTTGGCAATTGATACAGCGATGAAGAACGCGGGAGTAAAAGCGTTTCCCTTCCATTTCATCAATTAAAGTCAAGATATGAATCTCGCGCTTACTCCGGTTGTTTGTTATGTGCTTGCAGATGGTCGATATAATTCTGATTCAGGTTCTCAATTCTGGTGGATTGTTTGTCAAGAAGGCTTTCTATCCTATCCAGTCTGTCATCTATTCTGTTACCAAGATTCTCAATATCGGATTTAGTTCTGTTACTCAGATTCTCAATATCGGATTTAGTTCTGTTACTCAGATTCTCAATATCGGATTTAGTTGCGAAGCCAGCGAAGAATCCATATATGAGAATCAGCGCAATAATAATCTGGACGGCGATGGTTATTTTGAACTGTTTATCACTCATGGGTTACCTCCTATTAACTTATCTTTTTGCCGATAAATGCCAATAGTACCTAACTATTTATCTTCACCTTGAGTCGGAGTTTGGCGGGAGTCGCCGTGCATGAACATGAGATGATTGGTAAAAGACTCATCAAGTTTACTAAACCTCACGTTCATTTCACTGCGTAATTCTGTAATTTCATTGCGTAATTCGTTGCGAACGTCCCGAATTTTGTTGCGTAGTTCCCCAATCTCATTGCGTAATTCCCCGATTTCGTTGCGTAATTCAGTACGCAAATCACTTAAATCCTTTCGGGTAGGAACGCGGGAGAAATATATGATAAGATTTAGGATTAAGGCACCGATAGCGATCAACTCGGCAGCTGAAAACTCCATGATAAACCTCCTTTTTGAGTGATGTGATATGTTTCTATGATAGCACAATTTGAAAAGCAGGTCAACTAGATATCTTCTGATGGAGTGTTTATCTCTCTATGTGGATCGAGGCTTTTTTGTTTTCGGTGACAAATTATGACCTACCTGTTTGAAGTGCGCCCGAATCCGTGTTTGCGGATCTTGACGAGTCTGCCCGATGTAGGACATATCACCCCGCCAGATACGGTAAATACAACTTTCACGTTTCACGCATCACATTCCACCATAACAACGTGAAAAAAATAGTTGACATCCGTTAAACGATTTGGTATAATTTCCCCTAACCATACAAAACCATACAAAACCAAGCAACACCCAATAAAATATCAGCAATGGATCTACCCCGGCTGGGGCGGTATCTATTTTAGTTCATTAGTTGACTAGTTCATTACTTTATCGAATGAACCAGCAAACCAATGAATCAAATGACCGCTCTGGTCGGGGTTTTTTTGTTTAAGGAGTGGGAATCTAATGGAAAAATGGGATTTATTCACAGGACTAAGCGAACTCTTCGCACCGATGGACTGCAACCAGCAGGTCGAAGCGTATGCGGCGTTACTGGACAATTGGCCCGACGAACAGAAGCCGATACTGACCGAAATCGCCGGCTTCGCCTCGATTGCCATTTTTGCCAAGATCCACCTGTCCGATTACACCCGGCTGCCCTTCGGGGTGCACCACAAGGCGTTCTTCGAGGCGATACCACGCGGCGAACGGGGGCAGAAGGTGAATATCCTCGCACCGCGAGGCAGTGGCAAAAGCACCGTGATCACCGTCTTCTATCCACTCCACTGTATCTACTACAAAGACCTCTACGACGAGTTCAACATGAAGTCCGAGAAATATATCCTGATCCTGTCACGGTCATACGGCAACGCGATAGACCGGATTAAGGATATCAAATCAGAGATCGAGATGCGTCCGTCTCTAGAGCATCTCAAGGGCAAGGACACATGGGGCGAGATGCGATCTATCACCGCAAACGACATCCTGATTGTACCACAGAGCCGAGGCGGCAAGGTGCGCGGCAGTCTCTATAAAGGGCACAGACCCAGCCTAGTACTGCCCGATGACTTAGACGACATCGACAGCATCAGAAACCCCAACACCCTCCAGAAAGACGAAGAATGGTTCAACAGTGACCTCATGGAATGTGGCGATGCGGACACCAACTTTGTATGCGTAGACACCGTCAAGGGCGAGCGAGCCATTGCGAACCAGCTCCGCTATCGGCCCGCGTGGCGGAACATCTTTATCCAAGCGATTCCGACACCGGATCAGTTAGTCCACCCCGATGCCGAGCACCTCTGGCAAGAATACAGGAAAATCTACGCAAACACCGCATTAGAGCCACAAGAACGATCGATGCAGATGGAAGGTTTTTATAGTGAGCACGAGAAAGAGATGAACGCCGGCATTGAGGAAACGTGGCGCGAGAAATGGACCTACCGGACCTTGCGGGAGAAGGAGTTTGATCAGGGACGCGCGGCGATTCTGCGGGAATACCAGAACCACCCCGTGGACAGAGAGTTAGCAATCTTTGACATGGAGAACGCCGTCCGGTTCACCGTCGAGAAAGAAGGACTGTTGCGGAGTGATGAGCGACTGGTGCGCTGGGAACGCCTGAGCGGCGCGACAATCTTTCTAGACTGGGCTGGAATAAAGGAGAGTTTGGATAACTGCTTCGCCGCGGTCGTGGCGATCCTATGGGAACCCGCGTATAAATCCAACTATTCGGATATGCAGACACCGGGAGCTTACGGCTACGTGCATCAGGTCTGGATGGAACGCGGTTCACGCGGTAAGCAGATAGAGGCGTTATGCGATGTCTACAAAAACGTCTACGACTTCTTGGCGCTGCGGTTGCGCGCACAGTTTAAAGTCCACCTGTTTTGTGAGGACTTCGTGGATACGACTGGAGATCAGAAAGAAAATTTCCTCAGACATTATGAGAGTATCAGCTTGGCTAAAGAAATTCCGACACCACTTCAGTTTTTGCCACGCCAGCGGAATAAGGAGGAAAGAATAGCTTCGCTTGAAGCACCCATCGAAAATGGGTGGTTGACATTTCAGAAGGAGTTACCCAAGATATTCATGGATCAGATGCGAGAATTCCCGATCTGTGATTTCAACGATGGGCCCGACAGTTGTGAAGGGGCATGGTCATGCAAAATCACCGAAACAGAAAATGAGCGTCAACTTAGACGCGATAGAGCAAATCAGCGGGTTAGCGACAGCCGCGTCCTGCAATTTTAATCCGCGAATCCGCACGAATCATTAAAACAAAGGAAAAATAAAATGCCATTGGTTGTACAACAACGTCGCAGGCTAAGCCCCTTGGAACGGTATGCAGTTGATTTGGTCTTCGGTGGAACGATAAATCCAAAGGACCTTATGGTTGAAGTTTCAAATAGCATAACGATTGGAGGTGATGGTGTCGCTTCAACTTATAGGGGTAGCGGGGTTGGGGGTGGGACCTACGAATCGTTATTGTCGTATTGCGGCGCGAGATCTTGATTCCAACCAAAAACGATATATGAGCAGACGGGAAGTGAGTAAGTTCTTTCCTAGCCGATTCGATCCTTATTTGGTAGATTTGAACTAATAATAATACTGAAGGAGAATAATGCATAACGAGTCATGTGTAAGAAAAGCAATCCCTAACGCATCACGCATTACGCATTATCTTGGTTAGGCATCATGTTTCAGTTAGGGACGAGGTATCGTCCGAAACTTTATCGTCGTGTCGTGTCCCAGCTTCTCGTTGTCCCTGAAGATGATATCGATATGGTATTCCTTATCGTATTCGAGAAGAGTGCTTTCAACCGTCCGTGTCATCCTGATGCAAGAGCCGATGTTGTCGCCAATGAGTGCAACGCGAGGGGACCACTTAACCCCGCTATATCTTATATTGTTGCATGGTACTTCCATTTTATAGTGAATTCAAAAAATAAATAGACATAAAAAATAGAAGTTTTTTGTACCATCCCGATTTTATCGGGATGATCCCAAGCCGCAAACTATGGTGAATTAGACAAATAAGTGAACATTTGCCAAAGTCCCCCTGACAAGGGGGATTTAGGGGGTTGTTTGTGGGTACAGATTTCCCAATCTGTACATGTGCATTGGAAGTGTCTAAGTAATTCTAAAATCTACCATAAATGAGTTTTAAGAAATTAAACGGGTAATTCTATATTTCCCCCAGACCCGGTAGGTGCGGTTTTCAACCGCACCGGACATCGCTCGGAAATTACCCAATTAATAAATTAAACTTCATACAGTTTGCGCTACAGTGTCTCATTAATTCTGAGATCCACTATAATTAAGGAAAAGGAGGGTAATTCCCGTCCGTGGGGCGACTCAATGAACCAACTGACTTAAGGCTAAGGGACCGTCCAAAACTCGATCTCCAGTTCGAGAACATTACCCGCGTTATCCCCAGCAAACAGATCGATAAGATACTCCTTTCCGCGTTCCAGAAAAGGACCGTTGGCTGGCGGGGTCAGCGTGATGGAGATGCCGATGTCGTTGGCAGAGCGTATCGCAGTAGAGCGCCAACCTAGCGACGCTCCATCGAGCGAGAGGTCAATCACAAACCGATGCAAATCTTCATCGAAATCGAAGGAAATACCTTCCTTATTTAACCGGTCAGAATTAAAGGAAACCCTTTCATGTTGGGGGTAGATGTTGCTCTTTATAATCTGTGGTGGATCCAGATCGCCACGATCCCCCTCCACATTCGGTCCAATTTCGTGAACAACGAATACTCTCGACTCGGATTCCTCAGCAATAGGCGGAGGTTCCTCAGCGACCTCCGTATCGGTGCCACAACCAAGTATCAGAATAGCCAGAACCAATAACAAGTTTTTCATGTCGCACCTCCTTACATCTTATATTGTTGCATAATATTACCACCTCGATCAAGAAAAAATTAGTTACAGCTCACACCTCACGCGTTACCGCATCGTAGATACAGGTTTCCTAACCTGTACGAATGAACCAATGAACCAATAGACCAATGAACTAACCAAAAAGGATTGACCAACAAAAAATGGCAGCAAAAATACACCCACTCCTTGAGCTACGTGATGCCGCCTACGAAGCCGCAGCACCCGCACACGAGCGGATGAAAAACGAAATTTCCTTATACCGGAACGAAGACTACACCGGCGAATCGTGGATCAAACGGTTCAAGCGATCTGTCACACGCTCCATCAGCCCACAGATCAACACCGCAATCAATCGCCTCATCCCCGTCTTCACCGAGCAGATGGCGCACGTCAACGTCGAGCCTATCCGCAAGGATGCTAGCGAACTGGAACGGTTGGCGACGGACGAACTCCAAGAACACCTTGACAACCTAGAGGCGGTCGATTCCGAGACCGAAGAGCTACGCACGCTTATCCTGCACAACCAAGCCATGGGGAACGCTATCTCAAAAACGGTCTATGATCCCACTACCGAAATGGTCCGTGCGGTCGCGATTAACCCACTGCGGTTCGCGCCGTCGCCCTATGCCACACGCTCAGACTTCAGGGGCGGCGGCTACGTCGTGCATACGACATATCACAACTATATGACCGTTTCCAAAAAATATCAGGGCGTGTCCATTCCGAACAAACCGTATAATGACAGAGCGTTGATGGGCGGGAATATCCGCGTGGACGAAGTCTACATGACCGGCGAGATTGCACGGGCGATTGGGATCCCCCAGTCGAAAAATTCAACGGTAGTGATCGCTACCATTGTGGACGACGAACCGTATCGAGCGAGTCACGACGATTTCTGGTATCCCGACTTCCCCTTTGCACACTGGCGCAACTTCCTTGATGTGAGCAGTTACGGCAAGCCGAGCGATTTCTGGGGCTACGGCTACGCCACGCTCCTGGAACCGCAGCAGAAGGTGTTAGATGAATTTCTTGCCAACTACATGTGGATTACCCGCAACCTCGCCACAGGGCGACTGTTAGCGCGGGAGGGGGTACTGGATCAAGAACAGCTCTCCAACTCCAGCGGGGATATTATTAATGTCCGAAACCTCCAGACAGGCGAACCGATCGGGAACGCCGTCCAGTTCGTTCAGAACCCCGAAGCACCCATATCCCTGTTAAACATGATTCAGATGGTGAACCAATTCATCAATGAGCAGGTGCCGTCGCTCTCGCCGGTGTTCGCAGGTCAGTCGCCGGGGGCATCGACGAGCGGGCGGGCGATTAGCAACCTCCAGACAGCGGTGTTTAACCAGCTGTCCGACAACATCAGAGATATGAACGCCTTCCGCGAACGGCGAGCACGGATTCGGCTCAACTTTATCCAGCAATTTGCCAAGCGATCGATGCAGCCAAACCGATGGCGAATGGGCTATGATCTACCGGAATTGTCCGAAGAGGCGCGGCATCAACCGTTCATAGTCTCGACACCGGACACCTCCACCCTACCGCAGACACCACTCGGCAAGTTGCAAGTGATCTCAATGTTGATGGGCATGGGAATACAGGTAAAACCGGAGCGACTGATGGAGATGGTCGGGCTCAAGTCCAGCTACGGCTTATCCGAAGCGGACTTGGTTCAGGCGATAACCCCGCCACCGGGGCTATCATTGAGCAACTCCCAATCCCCGATCGACGAAGCAGCCATCGCAGGAGTAGAAACCGTGCCACAGGCAGAACGTTAAAGTAGTAGGCATATTGCTTTGAATCCCGATTCATCGGGGCTCCGTATGCCGTAACATAGTAGTAGACACACTCCGTGTGCCGTAAAAACCGTAGGCGAGGCATCTGGTCTCCCCGCCGTAGCTTCGACCAAGCCATCGAGCAACGGGAGAATTAAATGACCATAGGGGCAAACTATTTTAACTTGACAGCTAATTGGGTATATGGTAAAACAACCTCCCAAGGGAGGTTGGCGAATGCAAACAAGTCAAGTGATAACAATCATAGTGTCCGTAGTTGTTTCAAACGTTACGCTCTTAGGCGGATTGATTCTAATCCTTCATAGAGCAACTAACAAGCGGATTGATGACCTCTCAAAACGATTCGATGATACTAACAAACGATTCGATGATACTAACAAACGATTCAATGACATTAACGAACGATTCAATGACATTAACAAGCAAATCGACGCTATTAGAGAAGATGTCCGCATGATACTATAGTAGACGCAAGAAATAACGGGACAATAGTTTAGAAGTATGTTATCCTGTTTGCATTATGGCACATTCATCAGATTTACGCACACGCGTCCTTCAATTCATAGAAAATGGTGGCAGTAAAACAGAAGCGGCAAAACGGTTCAAAGTCGGTCGAACTGCGATTTACCGATGGCTCAATGACCCAGACCCACTCACACCGGGCAAACCGGGTCCCCGAAAACCGAGACTACTTGACCCAACGGCACTGGCTGAACATGTCAAGGCACACCCTGACCAAACCCTTAAAGAACGCGCCACACACTTTGGGGTTTCACCCGCCTGTGTCGGCTATGGACTCAAAAGACTCGGCTACACGCGTAAAAAAAAACGGTTGGATATAAGGAGCAATGTCCAGAAAAACGACAAGCCTATCAGGAGCAACTCGCAACGGCGAAAGCATCAGGCAAAACGCTGATTTACCTCGACGAGACCGGTTTTACAGATGAAACGTTTAGAAGTCATGGCTATGCCCCCCGGGGACAATGTGTCCAGGGGTTGATACCCAGCCAAAAGACCCGCACCACCACTTTGATAGTGGCACAACTGAATAATAAGTTGATTGCCCCAAAGTTAATATCGGGCAGTTGTAATGCACAACGGTTTAATACATGGCTTGATGAAGCGTTATCGCCACATTTAGATGCCAACAGTCTCGTGATAATGGATAATGCACGCATTCACAAGACCACCGAGACCCAAGCATTGATACAAGCCTGTGGTGCTAAGGTGTTATACTTGCCCCCGTATTCGCCGGATTATAATCCCGTTGAACAAAAGTTTGCCAATATAAAGAGAGTCCGGTCATACAATGCGGATAAGCCCATTGAGGAGATTATCAATATGTATCGTTAATTGTTAAATCTACTATAAATTACCTACTGCCAGAAAATATGCAGAAAAACAGACGCAAACGATAAAGTGGACCCATTGCCGAGGCCAAAATGATATAAAAATAAGTAAGATATTCGAGCCGCCGTAAGTTGGGTAGAGCCACAGCGCAACCCAACAATATACTCACGTACCACGCATCGTGGGTACAGATTTCCTAATCTGTACCCCGGGCGCGAATAAAAAAACGTCGTAAATCTCCCCTGAAGGGACGGTATTCACGACCTCATAATTGATTCACACAGATCAACCCCGAAGGGGCGGTATCTGATGTCAATTCATCAGTTCATTTAACGAACCGATGAACCAACACAACCGCCCGATTCGGGGTTTTTTATTGATCACACACCTACAACCCGTAGGTCGGGCATCTTGCTCGACACAAAAAGGAGAAAAACTATGGCAGATGAAATGACAGCTACCCTCGCTCTCGGAACGGACGACAATCAAGCCGTAGATGGCTGGATACAACAAATCGAAGTCAATCAATTTTTGGCTGAGGAAGAGCCTAATGAGGAATTGCCCCGATTTCTGAGGTTCGCACAAAAGATTGTGGATAACGATCCACGGATGCAAGCACTCAAGGCAGCACCCAAACCGACGGAAGATATACGCTCTGATTTGCGCGTGACTGCGATGGAGATCCAGCAGGATATCCAGGACGCACAAAACGATTTCAAACGGTTGAACCCTGACGTAACGGAGGCACAGGTCGAGGAGTATATTACCGCTGTATTTGAACGCGATATTGTCACATTAGACCGCATTCAGAAAGATACCCAGCGGACAAACCGAGAGGAAGAGGAGGCGGAAACCAGCGATAAGCCAAACTCGGTGACACTGAACGCAACCGGTATAGCTCAGAACGGCGGTGTGATGGAGAATCGCTTTACTGGGCAAGGCACGAAAGACGGAATCCGCCGAATTCTATTTGGCAACTCATAAGGAATAATATCTAATGCTTAAGAGAAGTTCTTACGCATTAGGCATTATAGGTTGGGCAGAGCGACGGCGAAACCCAACGCAATGCCCCAACCCTAACGGTATTTTCCTTTAACCAAACCGGAGAAAAGAAAGGATTCAGCAATGTCGGAAAAAGTTGAGGTTGTATTGACATTTGATGATGGGCCTGATCTTGGGCACAGGTCGAGTCAGAGTAAGACTCGAATGGTGATGAATGCACTTGACTCAAGAGGCATCCGTGGTGTATTCTTTATCCAATCTCATGCACAAGATAATAATGGAAATTATTATCGTGGAAACACACCAACAGGCAGACAGATAATCGCGGATATGATTGCGGACGGTCATATTGTTGGTGTCCACACCGGACTTGATGGTAAAGGTGCACATACTTGGGTAAACCGTCATACCAACAGACATCCGATAGATTTGTACGATGATTTGGTCCGAGCCAAAGACTTAATCAATGACGAAGGCGGAACCGCTGAATTTGTAAGAGCTCCATTTGGCGTAACAAATAAGGATGTCATTGATATGTATTCAGCCTTACATCTCGAATATGTGCATTGGGACGTTGCACCCGAAGGGCATTGGGATGGAAAAAAAACTATTTTTGCACAAACAGCAGAAGAGGTTCAAGTAAACATAAGGAGACAAATTAAGAATCAGCTTGAACTCATTAAACTTAAAAAGAAGAAGCCTCAAATTGTCGTGCTTTTTCATGATATACAAGACAGAGTTGCTTATCACATAGAATCGCATATCGAGGAAATTGAGAAAACAATCAAGAGAAATGGATTTACACCTGATATGCATCCGTCTAAGCGTCGAATGGAAGAAATTTTGAGAGCGCAAAGCTCAAAAAATTAGGAATCCAATGACTATACCAAAAATCCTACTCCTTTGCATTGTGGTAATAGTTTTGTTGGGGGGCTTTGTTTCCTCCGTTTTTTACGACTTTTCAAGAGTTGAAGTCTACTTTGATATAAGCCAACTAGATGTGAACGATGTGGCTTCACATCCAGCCTTCAGTGGGATTCACCCTTATCCCTATAACGGAGTATACTTTGACTTCTCGACACCATCGGGACATTGGGGGCACTACGAGGGTGGAAACTATCTTAAAATTACTGGTGCCATGTACGACTCAACTTACAAAACGCTTTTGGGTCTCGGTTTTACGCATTGGCAGATATTGACCGCAAAAAAGGAGTTTGTCGAGCCCAATGATGGCGATCCACATCACGAATTGAAGGTTGGGGATCGAGTTTACACTGTTTTATTTGGTCGATTTGAGCAAAATCTTGGAAATGGAACTGGCATTGATCGCGCTGTAATCAGTTGGGATTAACGCTTCCACGTAGGTTCGGCAGAGCGCAGCGAAACCCAACAATATCTGATTCTCACGTATTACGCATTACGTTTCACGTTTTTACCGAAACATCCTTTAGGTCTAAAGCCCAAGCATTTATGCTTGGGATACAGATTGCTTTAGCAATTTTTCCCTTGATGTTGCAGTCAAAAAATGGTATACTTATTTTGCCAATTCGGGATAGAATACGACCCCCACAACCTTGTGGGGTTCTATCCCACCGCTGTCGTAGCGGTAACAGATTGGTGAATATGGCAACACCTTTCAAAAACTGAAAGCAGCGACTAGGAGGATCGACACGACCTATAGGGTATTCGTGTCGCCCTAGCGCATCGAACGATTCGTTGTTCACTTTGTTGCCTCCCGGCAGATATGTCGGGAAAAGTATCAGGGTGGCTTGGTGGGTGTGTACCCCACCTTGCTTCCACTCTGTAGTTGGGGTACATGGCGTCCCCCCGTTAGGGTGAGATTCCCTAACTGTGAACCCGGCTATCAGAGCGGGTAAGAATCCCAATCCTTTAGGTTTGGGAGTACGTCAAATATTCGTGAAGATTCGCGTAGATTCGCGGATCGCTTCACGAACAAAAAACGCCGTAAATCTACCCTGACAGAGCAGTATTTACGGCTTCATAATTGATGCACCCAGATCGACCCCGAAGGGGCGGTATCTGATGTCAATTCATCAGTTCATTTAACGAACCGATGAACCAACACAACCGCCCGATTCGGGGTTTTTTATTGATCACATACCTATAACCCGTAGGTCGGGCATCTTGCCCGACACAAAAAGGAGAAAAACTATGGCAGATGAAACCACCGCCACCCCTGATCTCGAAACGGACAGCGATCAAGCCACAGACGACGCTGTAGACACAGACACCGACCAGAGTGGCGAAGACAGTGCCGAAAAGCAGCCACTGGGGTTTATGCAGTTCGCACAAAAGTTTGTCGAAAGCGATCCCAGGATTCAGGCACTTCGAGACGCACCGGAACCCACAGCAGAGCAGCGCACCGATTTACGGATGACTGCGATGGAGATTCAGCAGAACATTCGATACGCACAAGACGATTTCAAACGGCTAAACCCCGATGCGTCGGAGGTGCAGGTCGAAGAATATGTCGCCGCAGTATTTGAGCGCGACATTGTTACGGCGGACCGCATCCAGAAGGAAGTCCAGCGGAAACGCCAAGAGAAGGAACAGGCAGAAGCCAACGATAAGAAAAGATCGGTGGTACTCAACACGACAGACACAGCGCAGGGCGGCGGTACGAAAGAGAACCGCTTCACTGGGCAAAACACGATGACAGGCATCCGAAGAATCCTCTTCGGTAACCAGTAGACGCGGGAGCGAGTGTGTGAGAAAGCGGGTGAAAAGCAGAGGGAGCGAGTGTGTGAGTCCCGATTTATCGGGATCGCCTTCTCGCTTCCACGCTTCCACGCTTCCTCACCCCCTCGCCTCCTCAAAACAAAGGGAGATAAACAATGAGTATCTGGGGTCGAGTGAACAACGCGGTTGATGCCTATGTGATGCCGGAAGTAATGGCAGACGGCTTGGTTAGCGAGTCAAGGACCGCGTTAATCCTAAAAGCACGGGCGGAGAATGTTACAGGTCCCGCCGGAAACGATATTGAACTGACATGGCAAACCGAAATCGCACGCGGTCGAAGCTATCGCGGCGCACCGGAGAAAGGGCAAGTCGTTGATACCGGCGAGCCGGTCTCCAGCCGCGCACTCTGGAGCGGTTTCGAGGCAGATATCGTCATCCAAGGCGACGAGATCGTTAAGTCAACGGGGATGACAACCAAGCAAATCATGGAGAAAGAAGTTACCGATATGGCGGGCGGCGACCGCGATATGATGCGCGTCTACGACATCCACAAGGAAGCGGTCATGGGTGCGGCACAACGCACCAAAACGCAGATCTCCAAAGCACTCTGGGAGAACTACCTGTTCGACGACCGCCCCGAATACGCGCCAGAAGGGTTGCCGACCCTGTTCGATGAGAACGCAGACTGGCACGGGCTGGCACCCGCCGAGTTAGGCAACTGGCAAGATGGCAGAGCCCATAACCCCTGGGGAGGTTCAGGACCGCCCAACGATCTAACTGGTGATGCGAAGTATTATCGGCATATCCCACAGATCTTCGATCCGGGTGCGGATACAACGATTAGCTACGATGTGCTGCACGAGTACAATGTAGCGATGTCCGCATCAATACCGGGCTACTGGATCTGTCCGCTGCACTACAAACTGTTCACCACGCTGACGAAGAAAGCAGAGGGCAGTGATAAACTCCCTATCTCCGTCGGCTACGGTATGTGGCGCAGGAGCGAGACGGTTTTGCTCTATGATCGGACGTTCTACTTCGCCGACAACGAAGCACCGGAAGACGAGGCGTGGCACATCCACATCGGTGATGTCGGCGGGACAAACTCCACACGGGGCGCAGGCTTGAAGATGATGCAGTGGGTGCCACCCAACGCAGAGGAGGTCATGAGCCAGATGCCGCCGCCCGATCCGTTCACCGAGCCGGGCTATAACCTCGGTTACAACACCACGTTGCCCGTCTGGACGGACGAATACGACCGAGCGCAAGGTCAGACAGACACCATCTACTCTGAGATGCGCTATCTGTTCGCGTTCTGTGGCGGATACAGATGGAAAAATTTCGCTGTGCGTAATCTCAGCGCGTAACAAAAATCACCACAGAGACAGGGGAGCGAGTATGTGAGGGAGCGGGTGTGTGAGGGAGCGGGGTTTTGAGGGGGCCAGTATGTGAGTCCCGATTTATCGGGATCGCTTCCTCGCCCCCTCGCCTCCTCTAATTATCTCTGTGGTTAATTTCCAAAAGGAGACGAAAACGATGGATTTTTCGAGATTTGACCACGGGGCTTTGCACGAAGATCAGCGGGCAAGGCTCGGCATCGGAATTACTGATATTAACGGCGAACGCTGGGGCTACGTCCGGATACGCGAGGCGATGAGCTTTGGGCAGGTAGTCCGTTCAAGCAAGCACACCGACCTTGTATCGACAAACCCCGGCGCAATTTCTGCAGCCGCGCCAGTCGGTAGTGACAAACTTACGACCGACAACGGCTTTCAACTTTCAAGCATCACCCAAGACCTGCGAGGCGCAATCGGTTATATTTCGCAAGGAACTGGAGTCGGGCAGCAGTTCTACATCTTGGAGAACAACGACGACACAGCGAAGGTCTTTGTCCTGACAGGCAGCCTCAACCGCAATAAAAATGGAGGTTGGGTCACCGAGCTCGATAACACCTCCAAGTTCCTACTGTTCTTCCCCGGCGAAGGACGCCAGGGCGAAGGTGTAAGTGATTTGGTCGAAGGCGTTATCCAAACGGAGGCAACTTCAGACGACATCGGCAAATTCTGCTGGGTGAAGCGTTCAGGAATCACCGCTTGCTTGGCAGATTTCGACGGAACCGATATAAGCGCGGGCGGCATCGTTGTCCCGGCAGCAGATGGCTTGGTCGCGGGACACAATACAAGTGCCCGTGGCATCGGTCAAGGACTGGCTGCAACGGATCAATTGACCGCCAACACATTGGCGTTGGTGAGTCTGAACATCCCTGACGGTCCCCTAAGCTACGCCTATGCTCGTGCCAGGAACGCTTTCAACGACGCAACTATCCGCTAAGGTTTATATAAAAAGAAAGCGCAAAGAAACCGAGTTTTTTCTTGAAAACTCGGTTTCTGTTGCATCATTTCTTAACATGAACCTCCGCTAAAAATTGAAAGTGTGAAGGTGGGCGGTACATTTTTCTCACCTTCTCACTTTCACACTTTCAACGGCTTTTGTTGAAAATCCCGATTTATCGGGGAGGTGTTGAGATGACAGCACGGGAGATTATCAAGGAGGCACAACTCTTAATCGGCGATCCCAATGTCGATTTTCACGATCAAGACCGAATGCTTTTCGCGCTGAATCGTGCGACAAACCGAATATCGACGCGCAGCCGATCTATCCACGAGCAGTGGCATCACCCGGTTATAGCGGGCCAATATCAATATGCGCTGCCACCGGGGACCCTCTATATCCGCAAAGCAAAATATAAGAACGGGACATGGTGCGACTTGGATCGGGGATTTTTTGACGATGTCGAAGCACGAGCCGCATATCCGGGCGGAGGACCGCCGCGAACCTTTTCGCTTTGGCAGAACGCGAGAGAGGAGCGATTTGTCGGCACGGTCGAAGCGGTTGACTTTAACGAGCAGCAAATGCAGCGGCGCGTCACCTTTAACATGCCAAATACCGAAGGGGCAGTCCGTTTAGGAGATTTGGTGTTCAACCTGTCCATAGGTCATGGCGAAGGAGTTATCACCGCGATCCTTGATACAGATGACCCCAATAATACGACGCAGATTGCGTATTCCGCACTACAAGGCGGTACGCGGGACCAGTTCGAGGTAGGCGATCAAATTCGGATCACATCACCCCACACCAGCGGACATGCGATGATTATCGCACCGGCACCCGTCCGCACCGACGAAGCAGGCGAGGAGTCAATTGTAGTATTCGTCGCACGGCGACATCGCGTGATCACACCGACAGACATCGACAACGATAACGATTCACTCGAACTAGACGACGAATTTAACGACACACTGATCTATGAAATACTACATTGGGCGCGAGTTCAAAGGATGGGGCTTGACACAACGGCGCAGCTCTATCGGAGGCTCTCCAATGAGGAGTATCTCACCGCGATTCCGTTGGTCGAGAATCGAATCAGCCAGCGTCTAAATATGTGGGAACGCGGACTGACCGCCGGCGGCACCCGCAGAGATGTAGATGTCAAAGACACCACACAGAACGGCTTCAACAACGCCACCATCGCATAACGCGAAGGTTCATGTTAAGGAATAATGCAAAGAAACCGAGTTTTTTCTTGAAAACTCGGTTTCTCTTCATGCTTTGCACTTTCTTTTTACATGAGTTGCAGAAAATAATTCGGTAATGCTATATTTTTCGCAGACCCGGTAGGTGCGGTTTCCAACCGCACCGGCACTGTTGGAAACAGTGCCTACCAAACATGTCTCGTTTTCTGGTTTTCCCGTTTTCTCTGATTAGGTCTGTAAGTTGGGTTGAACGCCTGTGAAACCCAACATTTACGCATTACGCATCACGTTTTAGGGTATCCGTGAATTTGGGGTTGCTTTGGCGGACAGGGGCCGTCAAGTGCTTCAAACAAAAAATGTTGAACAATAGTCACTGTCAGGGGTAACACATATTATAATCCTTCCTTTCTTGGGAATTGGATGAGATTATGACCCTTATCCCGACTCAAGTTGATTTATGAGCAACCCTTCAATTATGGTGAATTAGACAAATAAGTGAACATTTGCCAAAGTCCCCCTGACAAGGGGGATTTAGGGGGTTGTTTGTGGGTACAGATTTCCCAATCTGTACATGTGCATTGGAAGTGTCTAAGTAATTCTAAAATCTACCATAAAAGTAAGGAGACAATCCCCATGAAATTGAACCAGATACCCAAACTTATCCTCATTTCAACACTCATCATCATCGCCCTGGCTGCCCTCTGGCACTTTGGATCGAGAGGCAAGATTCCCAAACGCATCATCGGTAAAGACGGCACCCCGATGGTCCTAATCCCGGCCGGCGAGTTTCAGATGGGAAGCAATGACGGTGAAGATGACGAAAAACCGGTCCACACTGTCTACCTCGATGCCTTCTACATGGATATCTACGAAGTGACGAACGCACAGTTTGAAAAATTCCTTGAGTCAAAAGGATTTGAACGGATTCACTGGAGTCTAAGACGCCCCGGATTCAGTCACCCTAATAGTCCGGTTATAGGAGCAGGTCCATCAGCGATGGAATATTGCGAGTGGGTTGGAAAACGGCTGCCCACTGAAGCGGAGTGGGAGAGAGCCGCGCGGGGCGGTTTAGAAGGAAAAAAATACCCTTGGGGAGACGAACCCCCTGACGAAACCAAGACAAACTTTAATGACCATGTCGGACACCCAACACCTGTAGGAAGCTATCCCCCCAACGGCTACGGACTCTACGATATGATGGGAAATGTCCGCGAATGGGTTTCTGACTGGTATCGGCCCGATTACTATCAAAACTCATCCAAACGGAACCCGACAGGCCCCAATTCAGGATTGAGTGGTTGGCGTGTTGTGCGGGGTGGAGACTGGGAGTATGAGCCGGAGGAGTTGAGAGTTTCGACTCGTAGAGGGGACTCTCCGGATGTGTTTCGCTATGGCGGCTATCATTTTGGTTTCCGCTGTGCCAAATCGGTTTCGCAATAGTTTTAGGAAAAAAGGCTATTAAAGTAGTAAGCACATGGCTTTGCATCCCGCCTGTCCCGATTTATCGGGGATTTATCGAGGGCCGTGTGTCGTAACCAATGTTCTTCTCATGTTCCCATTTGGAGTTGAGTTGAAATTTCTCAACCAGACCTGCTTTCATGAGAGGAGATAGGGACGGTTGAAAATTTCTATGTTTTGGAGTTAGTATCATAAATCTCAGGGAGAAAGGTGAATTAAAGTTATGCGTTATTTCCACTATGGTTCAATGCAAGTTGATGCAGCTCGCCCAACCTTTCCAGTAGCGATTAAAGGTCAGAAACTTGGGGTATTAGAGGCGGCTGTGGGAGATACTTTTTCAAGAGTCCGGGGAGATATATCTTATGTCAAAACGACAATCAAACAAGGTACTTGGGGCGAGATTCCTAAGGGCTATTATGGGGCAGGCAAAGTAGCAGGGTTGCTCTGTGTCAGCCAAATTGACACTAAATCAAGTATTGCGACAGTGTGGTGCCAAATTGGGGTGGGTAGCAATGGTAAAGCTTTCGCTGAACTCGGTTGGAAAGCGTGGTGGGGAGAGGGGGCTATACTTAAAGAGTATGATTACCCTATCGATGAAACCACGGTTTTGGAAATGGTTCCAAAAGAAACCATCTCAACAACAGGCACTAAGAAAACAAACACCGTTGACTTCCATTTTGGTGATGTTGTCAAGACATTAACGTGGGATAAAACAAGTAAGGATTGGGTGCCTAAAGGCAGTGGTAAACCTGATTTTAACTGGGACGACATGAACGAGATTTATTGGATTCGTCCGCAGATTGAAGTTTATTGGAGTGGTTTCTCTGCCGCTGCCTTTGGCTCTAAATTTCAATTGCCGGGGACTGAGAGAGACCCTTTTCTATTTGGCCCAATCAAATATGAATACAAGACACTATTACCAGCTAGCACATTTGAGGAAACGTTAAACCCAAAAGTAAAAACAAAGAGAAGGATGATACTTGGAAATGAATTTTCGATACCACTAAAACATAACAATGATCCTAATTTTGAGTATCGGTTAAGGGACAAACAGGGAAATCCGCTCCATAAAATAAAATTATGGGGTTCAGAGAATAGTGAGAGTGAGGAAGGGAACTGAAAGGCGTACCGCGAGGACAACATGCGTAGGGCGTTGCGGTATCTCGTAGATTGGGTTGAACGTCTGTGAAACCCAACAATATATTTCCATCACACACCTTGTTTCACATTGATATGAAAGGAGGGAAGCCCCGATAAATCGGGGTTTCACGCTTCACACAATGATACAACGAAAATCCGGAGAATTTAACCAAACCACGGTGGATCTGGCATGGCAGCCAAAAGTCCAAGGCGCGGCCCTACTGGTATTAGTCTCACTCAATCAGGCACCATCAACCGCTGCGAATATCGAAGTGACCTACGACAGCGCGGACGGTGAAAATTTCGACACCGTTGTTGAAGGGACAGACCCTGCGGAGGCCCCCGCTGCGGCGGACCTAACATTCTTGGCAGGGAATCCGCTGCCACTGCTCCGCGGCGATGCCGTGCGGGTCAAGTACACAAATCCCGACGATAGAAGAGTCAATGTCACTATCATCGGGACGGACGATTATCTGATAGGAGGTAGCTGAAAAACCGGGCGTAAGTCCTAACGTAATCCTTACGCATCACGCATCACGTATTACGCATCAATCACATGACAGGGAGAACCTAATGGCGACACTGTGGCGAACCGAGAACTTTTCGAGCGGCATCCACACAAAACCCGCTCGCCTCGAAGGCGGCGAACGCTACGCCCGTGACATCGAGAACCTCCGTATCACGCATAACGGATTTATGAAATTGCGGGGCGGTTTTGAACCGATTGGGGGAAGTGGGCCCGACATCACAGGGATTGCCGCCACCACCCGCTACCTCCTTTTATTGCGAAGCGACGGCTATCTATACATCAGGGATATAAACAATCTGAACGCCGAATCCCGCATAGCAAACATCGACCCCGCTACCGCTGGCTTGTCAGGGCGAATCTCTCTCGCATCAACCGCCCCTGATTATCTGATAGTGACCAGCGAAGGTGACGACCTCGGCTTTTGGATAGACCTCAACGAGGAATCCACTACCTTCAAACACGCCTTTCAACTCGGTTTAGACGTGCCCCACGCCGCCCAGATAGCAGCCATCGGACACACCACCACCGGGACCGGGTTTTCAGGCGACGGATGGCTCCGCTACAGGTTGACATGGCTCCGAAACGCACCCGGTGAGCCGTTTGATGGCGCAGAAAGCAGTCCATCAGGCACCGTCGATGTCAATGTTATCGGCGGCGGCAGAATCAACATCAACAATATCCAGTTCCCGACCGACCCCCAAGTCACCCACCTTGCAATCTATCGCAATCGGAGACTGGTGCCCAAACAGAGCGATCTCACCCTCAACGCCGCCGACCTGCACCGCATCGCAACCGTTTCAAGGAAGGACCGCATTGTCGGATACATCGACGATAACAGCGCAGATTTTGACAACGGCGTAGAGATTGAACTTTTCAATAACCGATTGCCACCGGGCGTAAAACAGATTCACTTCCACCAAAAAAGGATTTTCGCAGCAGCAGGCAACAAGCTCGTATACAGTGCTTTCGATAACCTAATCCCCCAATATTGGCGGTTCACACCCACCAATTCTCAGCGTAGACCCGATGCCGGAGATATTAACTTCTGCGCCAGCCACCGTGAAGTGCTTCTATTCGGTGCACAGGACGGGCTCTTCAGACTCGACGGTACGGACAACTTCGATTTTCAGGTTGACCAGATCTCAGGTGCCGGACCACGCGACGGATACAGCTGGGGGGTGTTCGAGAACACACTCGGCTTTGTCTCAGGAAGGGGGTTCCATGTGACCGACGCATCGAACACTGATTTAGTCAGCGATGAAAGCCTTGACCAGTTCTTTACCGGCCAGCGGATAGAGCGGGGGCTCGTCGGTTTTTTCTCCGATAATACCCTCATCTTTTCCGTGATACTTCGACCCATAAACGGCGGGGAGACCAAGCAAAGCTACTTTCTTTTCGACGATCGACACTGGACAAAATGGAGTGCCGCAAATGTCCTACAATTCGCGACCATTGACGGGCAGGTGTATATCGCAGGGAGTGACCGATTGCATCGGATTAAGTGGGAAGAAGGCGATAACACCGATACTGCCTTGGACTGGGCGTATGAATCAAACCTAATTGACGGTGACGCATACGGCATACAGTCGGATCTCAAGCGATTTACAGAACTCTATATCAACGCCGCGGCAGGCAGTCGCATCGTCCTCAAAACATGGAAAGACGACGATGAGATGCCCGTCGAGCAAGCCTTTACGACGCGGGACAGCACCGACAGCAACGTTCAAACTGTTCTCATCGAACGAATCGCACGGCGGCTCAGATTTCGCCTTGAAGGCGTGGGACCCGTAACGATTCGGGGCTTGCGCCTTGAAGGCAACGCCGAAAAGCGGATATGAGCCAATAGTGCTAGTACTCTGTCAAATAAATCGTGATAAGCCACTCACCGCTCGGCTTGGATAGACATATCCAAGCCATCTTTGCGAAACCGTGTATTTTGTCGAGATATGAATCTCGACCTACAATCTACTTTTGTACCACGATCTGTTAGATTGTGATCCGAGCCCGCAAACTAATCCCGACATGTCGGGACGCTACATTTATCTGACAATGTACTAGCACCAAAGGTTATAAGCCCACAACAACAAAAGGAGACAACTACAATGCCAGACCATGACGAAGGATTCGGAGATACCGAATTTGACCCGAAAAACAACCCACACGACAGAAAAGTGGTCGAGCGATACGGCGGCAAGAAAGCAGCAGCGCAACTCAAGAGCAATAAACAGGGCAGTTTTCCGAGTGCGAAGGATTGGGCGAAGATCTTTATACCGCAAGCCGACGATCCGATGCACGTAAAAGTGGGTAAAACTATCACCCTAATCACCGCTGCGGCTGCCGGCGCACATTCGTTTTGGCCCACTGCTGCGACCTCCGCCGCTGTGACCCCCGCTGCCGCGACACCACCGGCTTCAACGCCACCGGCTGCGATTCCGCCGACACCGATTACACCGGCAAGTACGCCACCTGCGAGTCCGGGAGAAGTGTTTGGGCCCCCTGCACCAGCAGAAGTGCCTACAGATCAAACCGATTGGGGCAAAGCCATCTCGGATTTCGCCAAAGAGAACTGGAAAGAGATTAGCGATACCGTCCTCGACGCAGGCAGCTGGATCTATGACCAACTGACCACGTCTCCAAAGGAGGCGTTGGAACAGGAGTTCCACGCCTCGCGGACAGAACGGCTCCTCGATCTCAGACGGCACGCCCGCGGCGATTTCTCACAAAGCGAACGGGCAGCAATCATGAAGGCTTACGAACCCGTCTACCGCCGTGTATTACGCAATCTAGCCACCCGCGGTATCTCTGGTGCCGCTGAAGCCCAAATCCTTGCTCAAGCAGAACAAGCCCCGTTCCTCATGGCGCAACAGCACGCAATCGCCCAACTCGACACCTACGAATTGGAAAGCTTCAAACTCCTCTATGAAATGACAGAGGACGATCCCAACTTTTTCGACATGACCCAACAACTGATTCAGAAATGGGGCAAGATAGACGGGATGACCGGTGGGCAAGACACAGAATTGGCGACGCTCAACCAAGAGATTACCCGTCTAACCCACGCTGTCACTGAATACGAAGCACTTGTCAAGGAACTAAAAGGAGATCAAGATAATGCCACCCCCCGGTAGGTGCGGTTTGCAACCGCACCGGTTTGGAGTGTCTCATTAATTCCAATATCCACTATAAAAGGAGATCAAGATAATGGCAGCTGAAAAAACCGTTGACCGAAATATCGTCAAAGCCATCTTGGGGGCAGGACTACACGCCGCTAACAGTTACGCCGATTTCAAACTCGCCCAACTCACCGAGCGGGACGAACGCCAGAAGGAGATGCGCCGATATAATCTGGACAAGGCACGCACCCGCATCAACAATCAAAAATCTACCATCAACGCGCTCTCTAAACAGGTCGAAGCAATTAACGCAGACCTCAAGGAAAAGAAGCAGCATCGGGAGCTCGGCATCGAAGAAGCCCCACTCGCGGACACGGACACCACAACGGCACCGAGCACGGAGGTTGAGCGGAAAGCCGCCGAAGCGGTTGAGAAATATACCGCGATGAATGCAGCATACGCCCGCCACGGACTTATCTCACCCGATACTCAGAAACAGTTAGACCAAGTAATCAACCAATTCATGAACAGCACAGGCAGTGAGCAAGTCTACCGTAATTTGATTGATGTGCGCCCATTCTTTGAGACCCTTGAAACCTACAAAGACAGCTTGGACCCAGCCGCCGAATCGCTGATTGACGGCGCGCTCCGTAAACTCCTTGAGCCCGATAGCGTGGTGATGCAAGGCGAAGTTGAAGCCTACAGCGCACATCGCGGCTACTACGATGAGCTCCTAAAATTACGCAAACGGTTAAAAAGCGGATCTGCACTCACGCCACAGGAACGAAAGAGTGCGTACAAATTAGCCCAAGCCCTCCAAGAGTTCTATATCGACGAGGCAAACACGCTCAAAGAGATATTGACGGAACACATTCAAGCATTAGGCATACTCGGCATCACAGACAGCAACGGGCAGAAAATCCTGTCAGCCGATCCCGATTTTCTACTGTCTGCCATAGATCTGTCCCAATTCGACTTGAGTGAGCCTATGCTTGGGGACGATGGAGATACAACCGAGGAGGCAACCGAGGCACAAGATGCAGCGGGAAACCGAGTTTTTTCTTGAAAACTCGGTTTCTGTTGCACCATAAGAAACCGTAAGAAAATTGCAAGGTTGGAAGACTGGGAGGTGGAAGTTCCATCCAACCTTCCCCTCTTTTCCTTCCTTTCTTCCTCTTTTTTTAATGTTTTGCACTTTATTTTCACATAAACCCACACAAAATGTACAAACTCACCACAGACCGACAAAACCAACTCTGCGCCCGAATTGCAGAAGGAATGAATAAATCAGAAGCCTCCACCGCCGTAGGGATTAGTCGCAGAACACTGAATAACTGGCTAAAAAAAGGCGCAGCGAAACAGACCGAGCGGTACACAGATTTTTATAACGCATACCAACTCGCGGAGCAGGTATCGTATCAAAATCTTTGCCGGCAAGTCCTTGAGGACGATGTCCAGATACGCACAGAACTGGACGCAGACGGCAATGTGCTGAAGACTGTGAGAACGGAAACCCGATCGTGGCGGCAGGCAGCATGGCTACTCGAAAAACGGTTCCCACACTTGTTTCGCGAGCAGATCGAGAAGCCATCCGCACCAGAGAGAACGCCGCAGCCACCCAACTACACCGCTCTCGTCGCACTAGTCAAACAGTTTGAAGCGGAAAATAAGTTTGAAGAGGAAAATGAAACGCAGCGTGAAACGTAATGCGTGAAAAATTGCCACATCGGCGGAAAAGCAACCGAATTAAGGTGGTTGAAGTGCGACCCAACCGAACCGAGCGCGGCGATACGGTCTATATGCACAGCCCGACACACGCATATCTGCGGGAAAAATGGGAAAATTTGAGCCAAGATCCCCACCTCCCCTCAATGAAATCGACTCAACCTCCGAACCAATCCCACAGTTTGGGGTGAATCCTAGTAAAACCCCAAAAGTAATAGGCATACTCCGTATGCCGTAACAAAAGTCCACCAACTCCTCCAATAAACCAATGAACTAACCCAACTAACCCGGTCTGAATTGCCAAATCCAGACCACACCCCAAAGAGAGCGAGGTATAACCCAATGAGATTCAATTCTGCGAGACCAATAAAAGCCCTTACTCCGAAAGAGCAAGAAGGCCTTCGGAAGCTGCTCTTTCCTACAGAGCAGCCAGAAGTATCTACCAGGAAGCTGCCGATAGACCCTGTTACCCCAGTGACGCAGGGCACTCCTCCCCGACATCCGGGTATCCCTTGGGACGATCCAGGAGCTGTCGCGGCATATCTACAACCAGCTGCGGCACCCGCAAACGGTCGGAGACAGCACGAGGCTAATCAGGATCGTCCTGTGGAGGGTCAAGAAATTGCGGCATTAATATTCACTTTTGGACAAGAGGTAGGGGATTATCTTGCCAGTCAGATAAACCTCGTGTTTAGTCCGGAGATACTAGACAGCACTGGGGCCTCGGTTCGTGGAAGTCTTCTCAGTGACACAGAAATTGAATTGGTTTCAGATTTCAATCCGTATAATGTGGCTGACTTGGGAATGTTTATCCATGAAGCGACACATGTCTGGCAGAGACATACAGGACTACACCTGGGCACGAGTTGGCTGCCAGATCGTAGTAGACGCGATTACGAGTATACTCTTGACCAACTCCATTCCCTCAATCTCAACCAGGAGGAACATGCTTTGGCAGTGCAACAGTGGTTCATTGCGAATTATGCTTACACATACGGGTTGATTGGTGATGCGCCAGGTCAAGTGTCTGCCAATTTTGTCTGGGGTGAGCCTTTACATCAGGTCTTGGGAATACATCCCAACTTTTACGATGAGGACCCTGAAGACGACATAGTTGATAGTGCCAAGATATGGACGATCAACGTTCACTACGAGCGGCTGATTAACCAAATCCAGGATCCAACCCTCTTACCCCCTCCCGTTACAAAGCTGGGGCAAAACATTCCCAATCCATTCTGATTAACGACATACAGCATCTAGCGCGCTTGCAGCCCGTTCTGTGACAAAACTTCTCATGTTAAGATTTAGTGCAAAGAAACCGAGTTTTTTCGGCAAAACTCGGTTTCTCTTGATGCTTTGCACTTTCTTTTTATATGAGCCAACTTCTCAAATCTAGTACGATAAGGAGGTATCCAATGAAAACCGTCAGAATCATACTCCTCGGGTGCCTAGCAGCCGTGTGGATTATCGCCTGTGGTCAGGACACGGCGGAGCCACCGAGTCCCGACCCAGTGGATTTGCTGAATAATGAGGAGGCAGGTGAGGGCCATCCTGGGGCAGTTGTAATGGCATTGGAAGAGGTACTGGGGAAAAACCCCATTAACGCCACAAAGGATGAATTGGCAACGGTGACTTATCTACGGGTGAGGCCTGTGTTCTACCCATTTCTCGACCCGCATGAACTCGATTTATTAGCAGCGTGTGTCAACTTGGTGGAGTTAGAGATAGTGGCTATGGGTCTATCCAACGATCAGCTCGCGGTGTTGGCATCATTGACCAAGCTGGAGTCGTTAAAGCTGCGTGCAAACCGCATCACCGACCTCTCACCAATTGCCAGATTAACCAATCTGAAGACGTTAGATATTTCTTCAAACCCTATCGCCGACCTCCGGCTCCGTCCCGTGATAGGGTTGCCCAACCTGACCGCGTTAAGTGCCTCTGGCATCGGACTCACCGATCTCCGTCCGATTGCGGAGTTGGTCAACCTACAGTATCTGGAACTTTGGGCACCCGACATTGACGACATCAGCCCTATTGCACGCTTGGTTAACCTACAGTCTCTGCGCTTTTCTACCGGTGACATTGACGACCTCACCCCGTTTGCAGAGTTGATTAACCTACAGCACCTAGATCTCTCTGGCAATGATATTGACAACCTCACCCCGCTTGCAGGGTTAATCAACCTACGACACCTGGATCTCTCTGGCAATGACATCGACGACCTCAACCCACTTGTGGGATTGGTTCAGCTAGAGACATTTAATCTCAATAACAACAGGATTGTAGATATTCAACCGTTGCTAGATAACGTAGGGATTGGGGCAGGCGATGAGATACAACTCAAAGCCAATAAGCTGAGCCATATCTCACGCAATCAGCACGTGCCCGCGCTTGAAGCGCGCGGCGTGACCGTCATGTGGTGAGCCACATCTTCTTATCTGACACACATAGGACTTACGCAGTTCAGGTTGTAGGGAACGCAGAATGCTAAGATGTCTTGTCGCGCTAATCGGTCTGGTCGTAACAGGCGGCTGTGTAATTATGGCAGGGATACCTAGCATCCACCCCCATTCACAAATTATGACACCCACATTCTGTCTCCACGGTGGAAAGTCAGAACCCCTTCCAATAACGCGAATTATGGTCGAGCGGGGTGAGAAAGTCAATGACGAGCCAATCGAATGGAGCGAATCTGCCACTCCATGGCGGGGGTTGTGGAAGGGAGCGGACCAAGAGGCGTGGGTTTTGGAATACGCGCCTGACGGCTCTGACCCACCCCCCAACACCTACGCTTGCATCACCTACGGTAAAGCACTGCCGGGATACAAGGAGAAAATTCCCGCTTTGCCCTTAACCCCGGAGAGAATTTATAACGTTACGATTAAGACCGAAGATACTCTTGAGTACGCGGAGTTGTATTTTATCATCCGCTTAGATTCGGTAGGTAGACCCGTTAAGTTGGAATATATTTCCACAATCCTTGACCTGCGCCCTGTTCAAGTGATAACGAAGTGACAAAATGAAGCGAGTGATTGTCGTTTTTCTCATCATCTAGCGCGCTTGCAGCCCGTTCTGTGAAAAAACTTCTCGAATCTAGTACGATAAGGAGGTATCCAATGAAAACCGTCAGAACCATACTTCTCGGGTGCCTAGCAGCCGTGTGGATTGTCGCCTGTGGTCAGGACACGGCGGAGCCACCAAGTCCTGACCCAGTGGATTCACTGAATAATCTGGACGAGGGTGACGAACATTACTCACATGAGCGAGTTATAATCGCAGTGTGGAACGTACTGGGGAAAAACCCCTTTGACGCTACAGAAGAGGAATTGGCAACGGTGACTCATCTGCCACGGGTGTGGGGCGGGGCCGGATTTATTGACCGGCATGAACTCGACTTATTAGCAGCGTGCGTCAACTTGGTGGAGTTAGAAATAGTGGCCATGGGTCTATCCAACGAGCAGCTCGCGGTGTTGGCAGGATTGACCAAGCTGGAGTCGTTAAAGCTGCGTGAAAACCGCATCACCGACCTCTCACCGATTGCAAAATTAACCAATCTGAAGACGTTAGATATTTCTTCAAACCCTATCGCGGACCTCCGGCTCCGTCCCCTAGTCGAGTTGCCCAACCTGACCGCGTTAAATGCCTCTGGCATCGGACTCACCGATCTCCGTCCGATTGCAGGGTTGGTCAACCTACAGCATCTGGAACTTTGGGGCAACAAGATTGACGACATCAGCCCTATTGCAGACTTGGTTAACCTACAGTCTCTGCGCTTTTCTACCGGTGACATTGACGACCTCACCCCGTTTGCTGGGTTGGTCAACCTACGACACCTGGATCTCTCTGGCAACGACATTGGCGACCTCACCCTGATTGCAGGGTTGATTAACCTACAGCACCTGGATCTCTCTCGCAATGACATTGACGACCTCACCCCGATTGTGGGATTGGTTCAGCTAGAGACACTCAATCTCAATCACAACGAGATTGTAGACATTCAGCCGTTGTTAGATAACAGAGGGATCGGGGCAGGCGACGAGATACAACTCAAAGCCAATAAATTGAGCCACATTTCACGCAATCAGCACGTGCCCGCGCTTGAAGCACGCGGCGTGATTGTCATGTGGTGAGCCACATCTTCTTATCTGACACACAATTAGGAGATAACAAAGAGACTTTATCGCGCTGAGGTTGAGACCGAAGATGCCCAAGTGAGAGCGGGGATGTTTTTTATTATCCGCTTGGATCCGATGGGTAGACCCGTCAAATTAGAATATGCTCCCGCACACGGCGGAGCATACAATATTCAAATGATAACTCAGCCATGAAGACGTTACAACTCTCTAAACTCCTTCGCTTAAAAGTAGTAGGCATACGCCGTATGCCGTAACCCCTAAAGTAGCAACATGGCGACCCCGATACCGAATCAGGTTTTCGCGCCTATCCCCATAGCGTCCTAACCAAGGAGCGATATGATGAAAAAACAACTATTCTCGTCTATAATGATGTACATCGGTTGCCTGTTGATATTGTTAATATCCGCCTGTGGCAATGATGCCGATGATTACAACGATGATTACGATGATCCCGATCCTCCCATAATTGAGTATACCGTTTTTGACCGGACATTGGCTGAAGCAGTGGGGAAGGTGCCTGGTGAGGAAATCACCCCAGACGAATTGGCAACCTTGACCCATCTTAGGTTTCCTCCTCCCCATTCTTCCAATCTTTTCTGCGGAGAGCAAAGCATAGAGTTGTTGGCGTATTGTATCAACCTGAAGGAGTTAGATCTTTATGGGCGCCAAATCGCCGACTTCAGTCCATTGGCGGGATTGACTCACTTGGAGCGGTTAAATCTTTCGCTCACTGAAATCTTTGACCTTGAGCCGCTGACCGGGTTGGTTAACCTCCAGAAACTGGATCTCTCTTGGAATCGGGTAAACGACCTGACTGCTTTGGCTAGCATGATTCAGCTAAAGAAACTTAACCTCCGAGGCAATCAGATTCGCGATATAACGCCTTTGGCTGGTATGGTTCAGCTAAAGGAGCTTGACCTCCACGACAACCAGATTCGCGATATTAAGCAGTTAGCAAACTTAACTCAGATAGAAAAGTTTTATCTCCATAATAACATGATTGTGGATCTGAAGCCGCTGGTAGATAACCCCGGGCTGGTTAATACCAATCCTGTACACCTTGAGGGGGGCTTCGAGTGGCGGGCAGATGTTGTCACAGTACGCGATAATCCGTTGAGCGATGTTTCACGTAACGTATACATTCCCGCGTTAGAAGCGCGGGGAGTAATTGTACGGCAGTAGACGAGAGCAGTTTGTCACAGAGCCTCTTTTTCAAGCCCGTAGGTTGGGTTGAGCGATAGCGAAACCCAACACAATCAACCAATGAACTAATGAACCAATCCAGACCATACCACAAAGAAAGTGAGGTATAACCCAATGAGATTCAACCATACTAACCCAACAGGGCGCGGTTTCGAAGCACTTCGAGATATGCTCCTGACTGCGGAAGAGCGAGAAGTATTTCGGAGGCCACTACCGGGTAATTTTCCACCAAATCAGGTTCCCTCTGTGGAAAATCCTCTAAAGGTTGACCCGGATCCGAAAGCAGGTTGGGGACCGCAATGGAATAATTTTTCCCAACTTGATTCCCGTTCCCCAAATGATCAAGAAGCCACAGCCTTGATATTTACTTTTGGGGATACGGTGGGCAAAATTCTCATCGATACTATAAAAATTAGGCACGGAACCGGAGAGACTGACGATAAAACCGAAGTGTTACTACACAAAAATTATAAATCGGAAGAACTCGCTTGGCTGGGAATTTTTATCTATAAAGCCACGCGTCTATGGCAAGGGGAGGTAGGGCTTTACCACCAACGGAAGGGGCAGAGGGATTATAATTACAAGCAATTATACGCCTTAAACCTCAACGGTAAGCAGCACGCAGAGGCAGTGAAACACTGGTTCTACGTGAGTTATGGTAATGTACACCGTCTAATTGGTTCTGGTGCCCAACGACTGACGCTCGATGAGCTTTGGAAAATGATTCTCCCTGTCCTAGGACTTGATTTCCAGTACAAAAAGAGGTTTGGCTATAGGGTTACCGATTTGCAACAGGTTGTCAACAATCACTACGGGTGCGTCATTAAAGAAATACGAGACGCAAACAAATTTTATAGACTTGGTCAGAACTTCCCAAATCCCTTCTGATTTTTGGGAGAGGAGGGTTCCGTGCTGCCCTAATTAAGCAATATCGCAGCGACAGATTGCCCAACCTGTAATCGTGAAGAAGGTTGGGTTGAACGCCAGTGAAACCCACACACTAGGTTTAATGAACCCATGAACCAATCCTATTAACTCGGTCTGAATTACCCAATCCAGACCACACCGCAAAGAAAGTGAGGTATAACCCAATGGAATTAATCTGTACTGACCGAAACGGTTTCCGTCGTGTGAATAATCGAGAAGCGGATGCCTTGAGATATACTTTTGGGGTAAGCGTAGGAAGTTTCTTGGTCGATATTATAAATATTGAGTATGATCCGACGTTGGCTAAGATTAGCAAGAAGGGACGGGTCAGAACTGATAGGGAAATTCAAATGCGGTCAGATTATAATCCGGAGAATCTAAAGTGGTTGGGAGTTTTTATCCATGAAGCAGTACATATATGGCAACGAGAGACAGATCGGCACCTGGAAGGTAAAGGTGGGGAAGATTACACTTATGGTTACACGCAGTTACCCACCTTAAAACTCAAAATAGAGGAACACGCGAGGGCAGTCCAAGACTGGTTCTATGTGAATTACGGTATCAAATATGGTCTGATTGGTGCTGGTGTCAATCAAATGACTTTTGAGAGTATCCAGAAGTCTATCCTCAAGGCTATGGGTTTTGATCCCGACGATAATCTTGGGAAAGATGATGTACTGCGGTTTGTTAAGCATTACTATGCGCGTCTCATTGAGGAGATACGGGACCCAGACCACCTGCCGAAAAGCACTCGGCCGAAATCCCCCAGATTGCCCTAAGTTCTTGTAGGGGGCGGCTCCTGCATCCTCCCCAGCACACCCCCCGTCGGGCATCTCCTGACTGAGAGCCGTGCAACGATGCAAATTCGTCAGTGTCCTAACCAAAGAGCGATATGATGAAAAAACAACTATTCTCGTCTATAATGATGTACATCGGTTGCCTGTTGATATTGTTAATATCCGCCTGTGGCAATGATGCCGATGATACCGATGATCCCGATCCTCCCATAATTGAGTATACCGTCTTTGACAGGACATTGGCTGAAGCAGTGGGGAAGGTGCCCGGTGAGAAAATAACGCCAGCCGAATTGGCAACCCTGACCCATCTTACGTTTCCTCGTCCCCGTGATCCCGGTCCTTCCTTCGGAGGGCAAAGCATAGAGTTGTTGGCGCATTGTATCAACCTGAAGGAGTTAGATCTTTATGGGCACCAAATCGTCGATTTCAGTCCGTTGGCAGGGCTGACTCGCTTGGAGCGGTTAAATCTTTCGTTCACTGGACTCTCCGATCTTGAGCCGCTCGCCGGACTGGTCAACCTCCAGACACTAAATCTCTCCGTAAATGAGTTAAGAGATCTGACCGTTTTGGCTGGCATGATTCAGTTAAAGAAGCTTTACCTCTACGACAACCAGATCCGCGATATTACGCCGTTGGCAAACTTAACTCAGCTAGAAAAGCTATATCTTGATAGAAACATGATTGTGGATCTGAAGCCTTTGGTAGATAACCCTGGACTGGTCGATGACACCCGTGAAGACTTCGACTGGGCAGGAGATACCATCACAGTGAGCGGTAACCCTTTGAACGACATTTCACGTAACGTATATATTCCTGCGTTGCAAGCGCGGGGGGTGAATGTGAGGCACTAGGCGGAATCGGCTTGGCACAACACTTCTTTTTGAAATCGTTGGAGAATTTCAGTCGGTAGGGTGAGAGTATATCACTGGCTGAACTGTTGTGCGACAAAGACCAAATCCAAGATGTTGACCACACTACAAAGAGAGTGAGGTATAACCCAATGAGAATCAATTTTGCGAGACCAAGTCGTTCAAGTTCTACTGAAGAAGAAAATTAGGAGATAACAAAATGTTGAGATGTTTTGTCGTGCTAATTGGTCTGCTCATAACATGTGGCTGTGTAATTATGGCAGGGATACCTAGCATCCACCCCCATTCACAAATTATGACACCCACATTCTGTCTCCACGGTGGAAAGTCAGTACCCCTTCCAATAACGCGAATTATGGTCGAGCGGGGTGAGAAAGTCAATGACGAGCCAATCGAATGGAGCGAATCTGCCACTCCATGGCGGGGGTTGTGGAAGAGAGCGGACCAAGAGGCGTGGGTTTTGGAATACGCGCCTGACGGCTCTGACCCACCCCCCAACACCTACGCTTGCATCACCTACGGTAAAGCACTGCCGGGATACAAGGAGAAAATTCCCGCTTTGCCCTTAACCCCGGAGAGAATTTATAACGTTACGATTAAGACCGAAGATACTCTTGAGTACGCGGAGTTGTATTTTATCATCCGCTTAGATTCGGTAAGTAGACCCGTTAAGTTGGAATATATTTCCACAATCCTCGACCTGCGCCCTGTTCAAGTGATAACTCAGCCATGAAGGCGTTACAACTCTCTAAACCCCTTCGCTTAAAAGTAGTAGGCACACGCCGTGTGCCGTAACCATCTTCCCTATTTTATCGGGGCTCTGTGTGCCGTAACCCTTGTACAAGTAGCAACAGGGCGACCCCGATGCCGAATCGGGATCTCACACCTATCCCATAGCGTCCTAACCTCGGAGTGATACAATGAAAAAACAACGACTCTCTTGTATACTAACGTGCATCGGCTGCCTGTTGATATTGTTAATGTCCGCCTGCGTTGATGCACCCAATCGTGACACCGATGATGGCAACAACGATGACGACAACGAGATAATTTACTATACCACCACACTCGAAAGGGCGTTGGCTAACGCATTGGGGAAAGCACCGGGTGAGGAAATCACCCCAGCCGAATTGGCAACCCTGACCCATCTAGAGATCTCCTTTTTTGAACGCTCCAATTCCGATTCGCTTCCCATTGGTCTCGACACGGACGGCATAGCGTTGTTGGCACATTGTGTCAACTTGAAGGTGTTAGATCTCTCTTTCAACCGAATCGCCGACATCTCTCCATTGGCGGGGTTGACCCACCTGACGGAGTTAAATCTTGACGTCAACCCACTCATCGGTGCCGACCTAACTCCGTTGGCAGGGTTGACGCGCCTGACGAAGTTAAAGCTTTCTGCAATTGGAATCTCGGACCTTAAGCCGCTCGCCGGACTGGTCAACCTCCAGGTGCTGGATCTCCCCAGGAATCAGGTAAAAGACCTGACTCCTTTGGCTGGCATGATGCAGCTAAAGGAGCTTGATCTCCAAGACAACCAGATCCACGATATCACGCCTTTGGCAAACCTAACTCAGATAGACAAGCTCTATCTAGACAGAAACATGATTGTGGATCTGAAGCCGTTGGTGGATAACCCCGGACTGGGTAATCAAGACCCTGCACACCTTGAGGCTGGCTTTGAGCGGGAGGCAGATGTTGTTACAGTACGCGGTAATCCTCTGAACAGGGTTTCACGTATCGAATATATTTTCGCGTTGAAGCGGCGCGGGGTGATTGTGCGGCAGTAGTAGGTAACATTGGCTTACTACGGTGCTGCTTATCGAAGACTGTAGGTTGGGTTGAGCGATAGCGAAACCCAACACAATCAACCAATGAACTAACCCTATTAACCCGGTCTGAATTCCCTAATCTAGACCACAAAGAGAGCGAGGTATTACCTAATGAACAACAATTCTGCAGAGCGAGAGAACTCCCGTGGTTTGAAGCCAAGCGAGAAACAGAAGGCAAAGAAAATGTTCGGGAACGAGATTAACTTGGACGATGTCAAAATTGTAGACTCAGGTGTGATGCATGCAATCGTAACATTCAACTCAGATCTCGTGGTCGTTCATAACAAGATCTACGCAACAAGGGAGATGACTGATGATGAGCTCATCCACGAATTATATCATGTCTGGGCATATTGCATAAGGCGAATCGAACCCCTAACGGCACTGGGCGCACACGCAGTCGGAGACGCATGGGATTGGATAAGTGGGGAAGATGACTCAATGTACTACTACCGACTTGAGGGCGACAATAAGGCGGAATGGAGCCGGCTCAAAGACTTCAACTTTGAACAACAAGCCGCGATTTTCCAAGATGCTTACCGATACTTTCATATGGGAAAACGCCCCGAATACAACGATACATATAAGGATTGGAACAACGACAGGAGGTATACCCATTGGGATGATTATTACAATCATCTCATAGAGGATTTTCATCAGTGGAACAGAGAACTGCCACAGACCAGCTGCAGTTCTTATATGACTTACAATTAGAAGGTAATACAAATCATGCGAGATATTGTCGTTTTTCTCATTGGTGTCGGCTGTTTGATTTTGAGCGGGTGTCAGCCGACTATGCTGCAGCATAGCTATACGCACCCCCATTCCGCAGTGACCGCACCGACATTTTGTCTCTACTTTGGGAAGGATGAACATTCACAGCCGATTCAAATCTACGAAATTACCGTTGTTAGACATGAGGCATTCAGCGATAATAAGCGATTCGAGTGGCACAATTGGCGACCGGGGCACGGAGGACCATACAGTGACCTAGTGATATGGCAAATCCAATATCTGCCTGATGACCAAGCCCATCTTCTGGCGAAACCGTTGTCTTGTATTACCTATGGAAAAGCACCGCCAGGGTATGACGAGCCAATCCCTCCATTGCCCCTGATCCCGGAAAGACTTTATACCGTCTCAATTGGGCCGACGGACCTACCCCCGTTCGCGTGGGTGTATTTCATCATCCGTGCAGATTCAACGGGGCACCCCACTCAATTGGAAGTTAAGCACGAGGATCGCGACGGACGTGGTGACATTCACATCATAACTCAGGAGTAGATGAAATGTATAAAGCAAAAATACGAATGAGATGGGTCATTGCCGTTTTGTTTATCTGCATCGGTTGTTTGGTTTCGAGTGGATGTTTGAGAGGGCTGCACGGCTTAACCCATCCTCACTCAGACGTGACAGCACCAACATTTTGTCTCTACAAGGCGTGGAAAGATGGATGGGAAGCTGAACATGCACTTCCCGTTCCAATCTACCGGATTAGAGTTACTCGGGCGGAGAAATTCAGTGGTGATGAGCGATTTGAGTGGCGCAATTGGCACTCGTGGAGGAAGGGGCGAGCCGCTGACGAAGTGACATGGGAGATGGAATACGTGCCTGATGACGAAGCCCATCCTCTGGCGAGACCGTTCTCTTGCATCACCTATGGCAAAGTACCCCCGGGGTATGAGGAGAGCATCCCGCCTATTCCCTTGATCCCGGAAAGGCTTTATACCGTTCAGATTCTGTCCAAGGGAGTAACTCCAACGTCGCGGGTGCATTTTATTATCCGTGCAGATTCGACGGGGCACCCCACTCAATTGGAAGCCAGTAACGATGGACCGCATGATATTCAAATCATAAATCGGGAGTAAATAACAATGTATAAAGTAAAAATAGGAATAAGACAAGCAATTTTTGGACTTCTCATCTGTGTCGGTTGTTTGTTTGCGAGTGGATGCGCGAGTAAGCTGCACGGCTTCCCACATCCCCATTCAGACGTGACGGCACCGACATTCTGTCTTCACGAAGGCGATGCACAGGACAAAAATGCACCGCCCGTTCCAATCTACCGGATTACCGTTCTTCGGGATATGCCAACAGGACGTAATCGACGCTTAGATTGGCGCAATTGGAGCTTCTGGCGGGGGCGAGATGGACGTAGAGGACCCGTTAACGAAGTCGCATGGGAGCTGGAATACGGTGCTCCATCGACAGAGGCGAAATTGAACCGATACACTGACCAAGTCGCATGGGTGATGGAATACGCGCCGGATCCCCAAGCGCAACCCTCACCGAGACCCTTTTCTTGCATCACCTATGGCAAAGTACCGCCAGGGTACATCGAGAAAATCCCTGCTGCGCCCTTAATCCCGGAAAGGCTTTACACCGTTCTGCTTGATCCCAAGGAGGTCACTGCACGGGGTGGGGTGTATTTTATCATCCGCTTAGATTCAGCGGGGCACCCGACGCAATTGGAATACACTATCAAACCGACGCGACTTGACCATGTTCGCGTCGTCACCCAGCAGCGATAGGTGGTCAAAATGAGATACAACTGAAGCACGCGGCGTGATTGTCAAGCGGTGAGCCACGTCTTCTTAGGGCTATTTATGGTGAATTAGAGAAATAAGTAGACATTACCAATAACTCTGACCATCGCGAAGTTTCCAAAGTCCCCCTGATAAGGGGGATTTAGGGGGTTAGCTGTGCATTAGAAGTGTATAAGTAATTCTAAAATCTACCATAGTTTTCCATTTTTTCGACCGATTTCGGTTTGCCCCGAATCCGTAGGGGGGCATCTGGTCTCCCCCCGCAGCCTCTACCGGGAGATCGCGGCTACGGGAGAATTAAATACCCCTATCCGCTCCAACGGATTATTTTTTTTATGGATCCCCAAAGAAAAAAAGCGCGAGGGGCAGTATCACCCCCTCCCTTCACAACCCCCGAATAATCCCCTCCCCCTCCGTCCTACCCAACTCCGTGAGTCGCCAAGCCACCCACGTCCGTTCCCCCGGAATCCGTTCAACAATCCCCAAGCTCTCCAACGTGACCCGCTTCGGTTGAGAGGGCTGGTGCATCAAAGAGTGTGCACAGTTGAAGCCGACGACTTTCTCAATCGCCGCGCGATACACCGGCAGAGATTTACCCTCACTATCGCGGGATTGGGATTCAAGGAATTGATGGATCTGCAGCATCTTCTCTATCGTCCCCCATTCCAGCCCTGGTTTCGATTTATCGGACCCTTTGGACCCGCCTTTAACCCCATTTTTGGTGTTACTGCTGCGCGTCGAATACGACTCCGTAATCGGGTGGGTCATCGGCTCCAACTCGCGGAGGAAGAATGCGTCACGGGTTCCATCTTTGAACTCAAGGATAATAGGGTTATCACATGGGCAAGGGATCAGTTGCCCGATCTTGCCCGTCTCGATGACGCGATACGTCGCTTGCATAGATACTCCTTTCACGTTTCACGTTTTACGTTTCACGCAAAGTTATCCACAGGTTATCCACAATTTGCATATTTGTGACACCGATGTCGGAATCTTGACACGCATGACACAAGATTGACATAGCCATCCAAGTCGTGACACCGATGTCAAAATCGGCAAAATTAAAATCGCCGAAACCCTTGTGGTTACTGCGTCCGGCGAGTTATGCACAATCGTCTAATAAAGTTTTAAGAATTTCCTAATAAAAATTTAATACCCGGCATCCAAAAATTTGGTTAGGGGGAAGAAAGGCAGTTCGTTGAGGTTACAGCATACGGAGAGCACCTACTACTTTGTGGGCGGTACACGGAGAGTGCCTACTACTATAAGGTGCATTGGGGCATTAGAATTAAATTAGGTTTCACCGTTCCCGCCGATACACCTGTCGCCCCGTTGGGGTGGTGGAGATGCCGCTGGCAGAAGGGGGAGATCTTGTTAAGGGGGGCGTTCGACTCTTTTAGTTCTCGTTGCGTTCCATTGCAAACTGCTGGTATAATACCTGTCTGATTGCATTAAATGAAAAGGAGGAGCCTCTACTTTCTCCCAACAGTAATTTGAGCTTCAAGTGCGTAAGTCCTATTTGTGTTGCATTTTATTGAAGGATGCTATATACTTGCCTCATACCAACACAATTCTCAATGGAAAGGGAGTTCTTTACCATGAGTTCTCAAAATGGTTATAAGAAGTGCTATACCGCCTATATCGCCCAAGAGGACGGTTGGTGGGTTGGCTGGGTTCAAGGAGTCCGTGGCGTAAATTGTCAAGAGAGAACCAGAGAGGAACTTCTTGATACCTTGCGAGTTACCCTTCCCGAAATTTTGGAGTACGATAGACAGGGATACGATCAAGTTGGATTTGTCCGCACACCTGAGCCTCACTTTGAGCTGGTTACGATTCAGTTATGAGACGACGGGCACTTGAACGGCATCTCAGACGACTTGGCATTCTGCACTTCGGCGTGATGGTGTACCTGCTAATCCGCCGCAACTGGGGCATAGAAATCCAGCTTCTCCTGGAGATGCCCGAACCCCTTCGCTTTCGGATAGAACCGCTTCCCCTTCGCACATTCCACGATTAACGCCTCATAAAGCCTACACACCGCCCCAAACGGTAACGGTGTCGTCCTACCCTCCGATTTTTCGTTGATCCGCTCCCGCAACGCTTGGTAAAAGCGGCGTTCCTTCTTTTCGTAGCTCTGCTGGGCGGCGAGTTTCTGGATCAAGCCTTGATGCGGGATCACCCCCATAAAGTCGCCCGACTCCTTCATATAGATCAGCCCCGCCCCCTCCAGTTCCGCGACCCCTCGATAGACACTCCTGAGCGTAATCCCCCAATACTCCGCGATCCGCGAATAACTGAGCCGATGCGTGATGCCGCTGGCGAGATTGCAGTTAAAGTTGATGTAGAGATACACCTTCATCGCTGAGTAAGAAAGCTTTGTCCCGATTGAATGGATCGCGTTTTCGTGGATGCGCGTGTACCGCAGCGCAACCGTCCGATCTTCTCTGTCCTGGGGATTTTTAGGGTTCATTGGATCTTCTCCGTGGGGCTTAGATCTTTCAGGGATCGCAGATAGTCGTAAAAGTAGGTGAAGCCGTGGAAGGTGACACGCTCCTGACACAGCAGCGAGTAGAGGACGCGGTTCGTGAGGGGCTTGGAGAAGCCGAGTGCGTCGAGGTCCTCGATCCGGGCGGGGGCGGCGTAGAGTCGGTTCAGGATCGCCCGTTTGCACCGATCCCCTTCGTGCGACCGCTTTTCCTCAAACCCAATCTCAATGGAATCGGTCTTTCGCTTCGGCATTACATCCTCCTGATGCACTTTGAACGCAGCGATCCGTTCCGCAAAAATCTCCGGCGACTGAAACATCGCCTGCACCTCTGCCGCTGCTATCGCCCACTCACGCTGGGAGCAGCGGGACATTTTTCGTCCTGATTTCTGATCGGGTTGTGAATCCTCGTCGCTGTGAGGATTAGGACAATTTACGGTGTCACCACGATTTGCGGCAAACCGCTTCGCATAATAGGTCCGCACATCCTCCGCGGATACCCCGTGCCGCTCTAATCTATCGCGCATTGCGTTCAGGAACCCGAAGAACCGCCGCCGATCCGCTGCCCGCTCATCAGTCTGCGGTGTCTGCGGTGGCGGTATGACGGGACTCTCGCCCGTCGGGGCGATGGTCGTGACCCATCGGTGTCCTTTGGGCCCATTGAAAAAAATCGTCCTAACTTCCATATTCACGTTTCACGTCCGGGAGCCATACCAATCGCCCATCAATCGTCCCAACAGCCCCGCCAATCCGCTCCCGTATCTCCTTCATGCAGGGCAGGCTCAACCCGATCTCGACAGGCAACGCCTCCGGTGAGGGTTTGCCCTTGATAATCAGTTTGATGTTGTCTACTTGTCTGCGTCGGGGCACGGTCTGTCCCCGCTACGGAAGCGTCCGCCGGATGATCCGTTCGGACACCATCAGGGTTTGGCTCAGTTTCGTAATCTCCGCATCTCGGAATCGGCGTCGATTCTTCAGTTTGTTGCAGAAGGACTGCTCGGAGATGCCCAAGCATTCGGCGATATAGTTCTTGCGAAGCCCGCTCTCGTTGATAAGTGTTTCGAGTGAAAAGTGCATTTTTCGGATTGCCCCTTGAAAAATTTGCGGAAGTGTGTAATAATATAGTTTTTGTGGAAAACTATCGCGCCGTGCGATTGTAAATGTTACTACACACTTCCTTATTAGAGAATTATATCACTAAAAGAGAAGTGTGTCAAGGCAGTTTTACGGTCAAGTAAATAATTTCTCTTGAGGTGATATTATGAGTCTGTTAATTGATGAACTGATGTTGGAGTGTAAGCGGAAGGGGATAAAAATTACGCAAAAGGATTTGGCTGAAGCTGCAGGGATTGGGCAGACCGCCATCCATAAAATTGTACGCGGGGACACACAGGCACCGAAGCCGCAGATTCTAGTGGCGATTGCGGATTGCTTTACGGAAGCACTCAATCGGAAGATCACCGTCGATGACCTGATCGCGAAGGAGGATACGCCGCCCCGTGCAACGTTGGCGACCCCTCGGAACCCGCTCAAGATTTCTAACTGGACACGTTTAGATGAGGCGGAACCGGTGACCGATGACGATTTCGTCGCGCTCCCCGTCTTGGGAGACATACCCTGCGGCGACTTAGATCAGGTGGGTCAAGGAGATATCGTGGGCTATCAGCATGTGTATAAGGACAAAATTGGGAGGGGGCGGTTCTTTCTGCGCGCCAGAGGCGACTCGATGGCACCGCTCATCCTCGACGGCGATCTGCTCCTGATTGAGCCGGGACCGCAGTGGAATAACCGGACCGTCGTCGCGGTCTACATGGATGGGCATGTGACGTGTAAACGGCTTTACCTCTACGACCACAGTGCGGCGTTAGTGTCCGCGAATCCGAACTATTCGCCGATTGTTGTCACAGATGAGATGATTATCCTTGGGCGGGTGATAAAGATTGAAAGGAACTTGGTGGAGGGCTGGCAGCCATAGGGGCGGTATGATTTAAGAGCGGAAATCCACTCACTGAACTAAAACGTTCAGACAAAGGAGATGCAACATGATACGAAGGCTGGAAGTAAAGGGACTGAATAACCGCCTTAGTGGTGCTTGGGAGTTTAACGAGGACCTGAACATTATCACCGGAAGAAACGGCTCCGGCAAAACAACGCTGCTGAAACTGATTTGGTACTTAATTAGTGGAAATATCGGGCAAGCTATTTCTGATATTACCTTCCGGTCTGTTTCAATTGAAACAGACTCCTTTTCTCTGTCTATTGTTCAAACTGAAGATAAAAGGGTTAAACTTGAATGCAAATTTGCTGATGAAGCGGAGATTAGGGGTTTCGAGATACCATTGCGACGCATAGATGATGAAGAAATAGAAGATATTGTGGATGAGATTAATGTGGAAATTACGCGTGAAATGAACAGTAGTCTATTCTTCCCATCGTTTAGGAGGATTGAGGGGGGCTATGCTAGAGATACTGCATACATTCCTCCAGCTACTGTCTCTAAACGCGACTGGATCGCATATGAGAATATTGATGGGTTCCTTCATGAGGCGGTAGCGGAACTTTCAACCAGAGTGTCAGCCAATGATAACCACAAGTTCATCGCCTCAATTTCAACTCATGATATAGGTGAATTGTTAAAGGATAAACACGCCGACGTTACAAGAAAGACGGATGAACTGCATGCGAATCTATCGAAAGAAATTACACGGAAAATCTCTGAGGCGAATCCACTTGAGAATGCAACAACGGTGTTGAAGGATATCCAGAAGCGAATTGAGCAAGTTACTGAGGAACGAGAGTCGCTGCTCCGATCCTTTTCAGTGTTAAGTGAACGGATTCGCGAGATCTTCCACAATAAAGGAATCCATGTCACACCAGATTTTAACTTTGGAGATGCCAAGGAGGCTATCGAATCTGACAAACTTTCTGCTGGAGAGAAACAGATGCTGGGTTTCTTGTGCTACAACGCGTTTAGCGACAACACAGCTATTTTCATTGATGAGCCGGAATTGAGCCTCCACGTAGACTGGCAGAGACTCCTACTGCCAACTTTGCTTGAACAGGAAACGGGAAACCAGTTTTTTGTTGCTACACATTCGCCCTTCATCTATACGAAATATCCTGAAAAAGAGATTCTGTTAGACAAAGACCGTGGAGGAGACTGATGCCAAGGGCGGATATGACGGTAGATGAGTGTGTAGCAGCACTTCATCGCACCTATTTACCAACGGTTATTGTTGAAGGCAGAGATGATATGCGAATCTATCAATGGGCGGAAAGGCGTATTGGCCTCCAAAACGTAAATGTATTGCCGGTGGGAGGAAAAGAGACACTCCTAGCAGTTTATGAGCGAAGAAACGAATTCGCACATCTGCCTGTGGCTTTCGTAGCCGATAGAGATCTGTGGTTGTTCTCAGGGATTCCGCCGGGCTATCCTGATATTATCTGGACAGAAGGGTATAGCATTGAAAATGACCTATATGCAGGTGCCACTCTCGAAAACTTGCTAGATGCCGATGAAGTTGACGAACACCGACAAGTGTTGGATTCAATCATCGAATGGTTTGCGTTTGAGGTCGAAGAGCATTTGGCGTGTAGGCCCGCACACGTTGCTACAGGCTGTAACACAGTTGTTCCAGAGGGTAAGACCGAAATGGATCAAGATTTCCGCAACAGCCGCGGATTTCGCCCACCTGACGAGGATCTCCATCAGCAAATAAAAGAAGAATATCAACTTCAACTCAGAGGGAGGTTGCTTTTTCAAATACTGATCCGTTTCCTAAATGCCCATTCCGGCGACCAGTATAGCTTTGTGAGACTACACGAGATTGCATTTGAGATGAAACCTCCCTACGAGTTGTTGGATCGATTCATACGCGAGATAGAACGAACAATTTCGGAACACACTCCGTCTAACTAGAGTGCCCTGAAGCACAACAAACAGTAGGAGCGATTTCCGAATCGCGACCTACTATACCAATATGTAACACTTACAGAAAGGGAGCATTTCAGATGAAAATAACGGTTACATTACTAGTTCTTTTGGCCCTGTTTTTACCGAACGCCTTTGCCCAAGATTACACCCAATGGCATCTACCTGCGAGTGCGATTGGGCGCCTCGGCAAAGGAGAGATAAATGAGATGTGCTATTCTCCGGACGGCACTCGACTTGCTGTTGCCACTCCCATCGGCATTTGGCTCTATGGTGCAACAACTCTTCGAGAGGTTGCCCTACTCACCGGACATACAGGCAAGGTTACAAGCGTCGCGTTCAGCCCGGATGGCACCACACTTGCCAGTGGGAGTTGGGACAAGACGGTGCGATTGTGGGATGCCGTAACAGGTAAACTCAAGCGAGTGCTCACCGGGCATACAGGTTCGGTCTATAGCGTATCGTTTAGTCCGGATGGCACCACACTTGCCAGTGGGAGTTCAGACGGGACGGTGCTCCTGTGGAAAATAACTGATTAAATCGCCCAATTTCCACCAGAATTATAACGGCGTACCAGACACACAAGCGGACTAGTTTTCCTTCTCGGCAATTCGGAAAGGTATTGAATCGAGGAAGGGTATGACAAATAATCAATCTCAAAAGACGGACACATCAATCCGTCACTATTTTATAGACGAAGGTGGCGATAGCATTTTGTTCTCGCAGAAAGGGAAGGTTCTGATTGACACGGAGGGATGTTCCCGCTTTTTTATTCTCGGCTTGCTAGACGTGCCGGACCCAGCGGCATTGCAGCATACCTCTGATGACCTGCGGGCGCGGCTGATGAGCGATCCATATTTCAACGATGTACCCTCCATGCAAGCAGAAAGGCGAAAAACAGCGGTTGCCTTTCATGCCAAAAACGACTTGCCTGAAATACGTAGGGAGGTTTTTGAGCTTTTGCGCGACACCGAGGGATTGCGTTTCTTTGCTGTCGTTGCTGACAAATGGCGTGTGTTGGATTACGTCCGACAACGAAACGAAAGCAATTCTGATTATCGCTATAATCCCAACGAACTTTACGACTACCTTATACCGCGTTTGTTCAAAGAAAGATTACATCAAAGTAGTAAATATCATATTACTTTCTCGAAACGGGGAAAATCTGATCGCACCGCTGCTTTGCGTAAGGCACTCCAAATCGCCCGGGACCGCTTTGCTGCACAACGAAACGTAATAAGTAATGCTTCTCTGCAAGTATCTGAAGCGAGACCTAAAAATCATGCCAGTCTACAGGCGGTGGATTATTTCATCTGGGCGTTACAGCGGCTCTATGAGCGCGGCGAAGAACGGTATGTGAATTATCTATGGCAGGATTTTCGGTTGGTTCAGGATATTGATGATAGACGCGAGGCGGGTTATGGCGTGTATTACACACAAAAAAAGCCGCTCAACGCGGCGGCTTTGGAATGGAGGCGGACAAATAAAAAGCCAGAGATATAGGATTGCGCGAACCGCGGCCCGACAATCACACGGCATGGAGCCGAATTTTGTCCCTGGCAATTGAAATTGTAACTCAATGTCAAGTAAATGTCAAGGTATTTTTCATATTTCCTGACCAACCGTTGTCATTGATGGGTCTGGAATGGAGGCGGGCAAATAAAAAGCCAGAGATATAGGATTGAGCGAACCGCAGCCCGACAATCATACAGATGAACCCGAATTTTGTCCCGAGCAACCTGCGTCATTGAAAATAAAAATCAAACCTTTCTTTAGGTAGAGTGTGATATCTACAAATGTCAACTCTATGCCAATCTGTCGAGCCTAAACGACAGAAATTTTGGTGTCGCTTCGTAGACAAGAGGTGAGAGCAAAGGTTAGAGATTTTAACACACAACAAGATCCGAAACACCATACCCACCCATGACACCTAAAGAAAGACAACACCCCAGATGAAAATAGCGGCGACATTACTGACACTTCTAATTCTATTCTCACCAAATACCCCTACCCAAGAGTACATGCAGATGAGTCTCCCCGAAGGCGCGGTTGCGCGCATCGGTAAAGGCAGGATATCTAGGCTCCGTATTTCGCCGGACAGCACTCAAGTTGCTGTCGTCAGTCCTATCGGTATCTGGTTCTATGATACAGCCACCGGTCAAGAGACTGCCCTTCTCACTGGACATCCAGATTGGATCACAAGCGTAGCGTTCAGTCCAGATGGCACCACGATTGCCAGTGGGAGTAAGAACAATGTGTATCTGTGGGATATCAAAACGGGAGAACAGCAGCAGGTGTTCACCGGGCATACGGAGTGGGTCTATAGCATAGCGTTCAGTCCAGATGGCACCACGATTGCCAGCGGAAGTGATGACAAAACAGTGCGGCTGTGGAATGCCGAGACGGGTGAACATAAACAGACGCTCACCGGGCATACGGATTCTGTCGATAGGGTAGCGTTTAGCCCTGATGGTGGCACGATTGCTAGCGGAAGTGATGACAAGACAGTGCGGTTGTGGGATGCTGTGACAGGCGAACATAAACAGACGCTAAACGAGGACGTGGGATCTGTCACTAGCCTCGCATTCAGCCCGGATGGCACCACCCTTGCTACTGGAAGTTCGGACGATAAGGTGTGCCTATGGATTACCAAAACAGGTAGCCAGAAGTGGAAGCTAAATGGGCAGACGAGAACTAGTGTCCTTAGCCTCGCATTTAGCCCAGATGGCACCACGCTTGCCACTGGCGATTCGGACAATACAGTGCGCCTATTGAATGCTGAAACAGGTGAACATAAACAGACGCTCACCGGGCATGAGAACTCGGTCGTAAGCGTCCAGTTCAGCCCGGCTGGCAAGACGCTTGCCAGCGGGAGTAAGGACAGTGTATATCTGTGGGAGGGGAAAAAGGTTAAACGTAAGTGGACCCTCACCGGGCACACGAAACATAATATCATTAGCCTCACATTTAGCCCAGATGGTATGACACTTGCCAGTGGCGGGGAGTATGATAACACAGTCCGATTGTGGGATGTCAAGACAGGTCAACAGAAGCAGACGTTCACCGGGCATACAGGTCCGATTTACAGCCTCCGGTTCAGTCCTGATGGCATGACGCTTGCCAGTGGCACAGGGTACGATGATAACACAGTGCGCCTGTGGGATATCCAAACAGGTGAACTCAAGTGGAGCTCCGCAGGACATACGGACAGGGTCTTAGGTATAGCGTTCAGTCCGGATGGCACGACGATTGCCAGTGCGAGTTCGGACAAGACGGTGTGGTTGTGGGATGTCAAGACAGGTGAACAGAAGCGGGGCTTCATCGGGCATAGAGGGCGTATCGCAAGCGTGGCGTTCAGTCCAGATGGCACCACGCTTGCCGGCAGGGGTACGGACCGCATGTACCTGTGGAATGTCAAAACGGGGGCACAGAAGCAGGTGTTCACCGGGTATACAGGTACAACGAGTATAGCGTTTAGCCCAGATGGCACGGTGCTTGCCAGCGGAAGTTTGGACTATGTGTACCTGTTGGATGTCAAGACGGGTAAACAGAGGCATGTGTTAGCGGGGCATATAGATTCAGTCACAGGTGTAGCGTTCAGTCCGGATGGAAGTACACTCGCTAGCAAGAGTCATGATGATACCATACGCCTGTGGGATGTCAAGACGGGTGAACAGAAGCGGGTGTTCACCGGGCATAGGCAGGGAGTCACAGGTATGGCGTTCAATCCGGATGGAAAAACCGTTGCCAGTGCGAGTTACGATGGGACGATCCTGCTGTGGAAAGTTCATTAGTTCATTGATTCATTGGTTGATTAAAAGTGGTCTTTTGTACCATCCCGATTTATCGGGATGATCCCTTCCCGCAAACTAACAGTTCGCGCTACATTTTTCAGTGCCCGTAGGTCGAGATTCACATCTCGACACCCATCTGTAGCGGTTGGGTGTCCCAACCCGTTCCGCAGGGCGAGGAGACCGCGCCCCTACGAAATATCGGATTCACTTACAGAAAGGTGATATTTTAGATGAAAATCACGATGCCATTTCTTATGCTTTTGGCTTTATTATTACCCAATACCTTCGCCCAAGAGGAGATGCAGCTGAATCTGCCCGAAGATGCAGTTGCGCGTCTTGGTAAAGGCAGCGTAAGGGAGGTTTTGTATTCTCCGGACGGGGCGCGCCTTGTTGTTTTCAGTTCCATCGGTGCTTGGCTCCATGATACAACGACCTATCAAGCGGTTGCCCTGCTCGTCGGGCATACAGATTGGATCAATAGTGTCGCGTTTAGCCCGGATGGTACGACCCTTGCCAGTGGAAGTGACGACAAGACAGTGCGGTTATGGGATACCGCGACGGGTCGACATAAGCACACCCTCACCGGGCATACGGTTGGGGTCAACTCCCTAGTATTCAGTCCGGATGGTGCGACGCTTGCCGCTGTGAATTGGGACGATACAGTGTGGTTGTGGGATATCGAGACGGGTGAACTGAAGCAAACCCTTACCGGACATACGAGGGGAGGCACAGGCGTATTGTTCAGTCCGAATGGTGCGATCCTTGCCAATTGGGGCCACGACGATACGGTGTGGTTGTGGGATACCGAAACAGGTGCACTGAAACACACCCTCACCGGGCATACGAATTGGATTGAAACCGTCGTGTTCAACCCAGATGGCAGGACGCTTGCTAGCGGAAGTCGAGACAGGACGGTGCGGTTATGGGATATCGAGACAGGCGAACTGAAGCAAACCCTCACCGGGCATACGAATTCGCTCGGAAACGTCGTATTCAACCCAGATGGCAAGGTACTTGTCAGTTCGGCTAGGGAAGATACGTTGCGGTTGTGGGATACCGAGACGGGTGCACTGAAGCGCACCCTCACCGGGCGGATCTCGGTCGTCGTGTTCAGTCCAGATGGTACGACGCTTGCCGGTGGGAGTCGGAAGACGTTGCAGCTGTGGGATACCGAGACGTGGGAAGTCAAGCGGACGCTCACCACCACGAGTTTCGTCTGTGATATAGTGTTCAGTCCTGATGGCACGACGCTTGCCGGTGGGAGTCGGAAGACGTTGCAGTTTTGGGATACCGCGACATGGGAACCGAAGCGAACGCTCACCGGGTATACAGATAATGTCGCAAGCGTATCGTTCAGCCCGGATGGGCAGACGCTTGCCTGTGCTGGAGGGACCTTTGATAAAACCGTACGATTGTGGGAGGTCAAAACGAGGGAAAAGAAGCAGCTGTTCACTAGGCATAAGTATAGTGTAGAAAGCGTAGCATTCAGTCCGGATGGCATGACGCTTGCCAGTAGCGGGGGATTACGTGATAAAACCGTGCGATTGTGGGAGGTCAAAACGGGTGAACTGAAGCAAACCCTCACCGCGCATACGGCTGGCATTTATAGCGTGGCGTTTAGCCCGGATGGCATGACGCTTGCCAGTGGGAGTGGGGACAGCACGGTCCGGTTGTGGGATACCGAGACGGGTGAACTGAAGCAAATCCTCACCGCGCGTAGGTTTTCGGTCTATTCGGTCTATAGTGTAGCGTTCAGTCCTGATGGTACAATACTTGCCAGTGGGGGTTATGACAAAACAGTGCGGCTATGGGATGTCAAAACGGGTGAACAGAAAGGGACGCTCGCCGGGCATACGGATACGGTCAAAAGTGTAGCGTTTAGTCCGGATGGCATGACACTTGCCAGTGGGAGTGGGGATAGGACAGTCCGGTTGTGGGATTTCAAGACGGGTGAACTGAAGCAAACCCTCACCGGGCATATGAGTTTAGTCAAAAGCGTAGCGTTTAGTCCGGATGGCATAACGCTTGCCAGTGGGAGTGGGGATAGGACGGTGCTCTTGTGGGACGCCGAGACGGGTGAACTAAAGCAAACCCTCACCGGGCATATGAGTTTAGTCAAAAGCGTAGCGTTTAGTCCGGATGGCACCACGCTTGCCAGTGGGAGTGGGGATAGGACGGTGCTCTTGTGGAAAGTTCATTAGCAGATTGGTTCATTGGTTGATTAAAAGCGGTCTTTTGTACCACGATCTGTTAGATTGTGATCCCCGTCCGCAAACTAACAGTTCGCGCTACATTTTTCAGCTTCCCCAATTCCAACCCGTAGGTCGAGATTCACAGCCCGACACCCACCTGTAGCGGTTGGGTGTCCCAACCCGTTCCGCAGGGCGAGGAAACCTCGCCCCTACGAAATCTCGGATTCACTTACAGAAAGGTAACATTCCAGATGAAAATCACGATGACATTACTGATGCTTTTGGCTCTATTTTTACCCAACGTTCTCGCCGATACAGCGGTATACAAAGATGAATTTGTCGGACATCCTGAAGGCGTTAATAGTGTGGCATTCAGCCCGGATGGGAAGCTACTCGCTAGTGGGAGTTGGGACAAGACGGTGCAACTGTGGGCTGTCAAAACGGGCGAACAGAAGTGGCTGCTCACCGGACATCAGGCGTCGGTCATTAGTGTGGCGTTTAGCCCGAAGGGCAAGTTACTTGCCAGTGGGAGCGCGGACAAGACAATCCGATTGTGGGACACGGCGAGAGGCACACCAAAGCAGATGCTCACCGGCCATACGGACGCGGTCACAAATGTGACGTTTGGTCGAGAGGGGAGGACGCTTGCCAGTGGGAGCGCGGACAAGACAATCCGACTGTGGGATGCCGAAACGGGTGAACTGATACAAACACTCACCGGCCATACAGACGCTGTCCATAGCGTGGCGTTCAGTCGAGATGGGGGTATGCTTGCCAGTGGGAGTAAGGATAAGACAGTCCGACTGTGGGAGGCCGAAACGGGTGAACTAATACAAACACTCTCTGGACATACGGAAGGCGTTCACGGCATAGCGTTCAGTCGGGATGGCAAGGTGCTCGCTAGTGGGGGTTCGGACAAGATCGTGTGGCTGTGGGACACCAAAACGTGGAGACCGAAGGGACGGATCATCGGTCATACAGACTACGTGACAAGCGTCGTCTTTAGTCCGAAGGCGAGTATGCTTGCCAGCGGGTGTGTGGACAAGACGGTGCAACTATGGGATGCCAAAACAGGCGGACATCTACAGCGGCTTAAGGGCCATGGAGATTGGGTGACGAGCGTCGCATTCAATCCCGACGGCAATGTACTAGCCAGTGGGAGCGCAGACGGCACGGTGCTTTTGTGGCGGATGATAACAGATTAAACCGCTCGCTCATGTTAAGATTTTCTGCAAAGAAACCGAGTTTTTTCTTCAAAACTCGGTTTCTCTCCGTGCCTTGCACTTTCTTTTTATGTGAGCCAAACTATTTAACCTCCATTCAATCGTAGCCACAGGTTTCCCAACCCGTTGGACGAGGCGACCTCGCCCCGCCAAAACCGTAGATTCCCACTTACAGAAAGGTAGCATTTCAGATGAGAATTGCGACTACAGTCCTGATACTTCTAACTCTGTTTCCACCGAACACCCTCGCTGTCGCGGCGGCACCCGTGGCGACACTGATCGGGCACACGGATAGAGTCAAGAGTGTCGCATTCAGCCCAGATGGTAGCCTGCTCGCCAGTGGAAGTTATGACAAGACAGTGTTGCTGTGGACGGTCAAAACGGGGCGTGAGAAGGGGCGACTCACCGGGCATAGGGGCGGAATCGTAGCGGTAACGTTCAGCCCGAATGGTACGCTAATTATCAGTGCGAGTTTGGACGGAACGGTGCGGTTATGGGATACCGAGACAGGTGTGCACGTGCGGACACTCACCGGACATACAGGTCACGTCTTGAGCGTGGCGTTCAGTCCAGATGGAAAGACGTTTGCCAGTGGGGGCTGGGAGGGAACGGTGCGGTTGTGGGATGTCGATACGTGGACACATCGGCGGACCCTTACCGGGTATACGGGTTGGGGCTTAAGCATTGCGTTCAGTCCAGATGGCACCCTGCTTGCTAGCGGGAATATAGATTGCTCTGTGCGATTATGGAACACCAAGTTCTGGGGAGAGAAACGGACGTTTATAACGCATCATAGGGGGATGGTGCATAGCGTGGCGTTCAGTCCAGATGGAAAGACACTTGCCAGTGGGGGGCGGGGCGAAATTATATGGCTAACGGACCCGAAAACATGGGAACGGAAGGGGCGGCTCGTTGGGCATACAGATAATGTCCATAGCATTGCGTTCAGTCCAGATGGCAAGACGCTTGCCAGTGGGAGTCGGGACACCACCGTGCGACTGTGGGATGTAGCGACGGGCGAACCGAAGCGAACCCTCGCCGGGCATACGGGGACGGTCGATAGCGTGGCATTCAGTCCGGATGGGAAAGTGCTTGCCACTGGGAGTTGGGACAGAACAGTAAGGCTGTGGAAAGTCCATTAGTTCATTGGTTCATTGGTGAGTAATTTACGGTACTCGTACAAAATGACCATTTACTACATTTACAGAAAGGTAACATTTCAGATGAAAATAACGATGATATTACTTATGCTGTTGGTTCTATCATTATCCAATGCCATTGCTCAAGAGTCCACGCAATGGGCTTTGCCCGAAGGTGCGGTTGCACGCTTTGGAAAAGGTTCGCTAAAGCAGATACGGTATTCTCCTGACGGCACTCGTTTCGCAATTACGAGTGCCATCGGCATTTGGCTTTACGATGCAGCAACCTATGGGGGAGTTGCGCTACTCATCGGGCATACGGGTGCGGTCAACAGCGTTGCTTTCAGTTCGGATGGGAAAACTATTGCTACTGGGAGTGACGACGAAACAGTGCGATTGTGGAGCGGCACAACGGGAGAACATATAGCAACGCTCACCGGGCATACAGATCGGATCAACACCGTTGCCTTCAGCCCAGATGGCACCACGCTTGCCAGTGGGAGTTACGACAAAACGGTGCGGTTGTGGGACGCCGAAACGACTGTACACAAGGGAACACTCACAGGATACAAAACGGGTGTTAAGGATATATCCTTTAGTCCAGATGGGCACACTATTGCTAGTGTGTACTATCGTGAAATGGCACAGCTATGGGATGTCACCACAGGCGAAATCAAGCGTAGATTTCCGAGGGGGATTAGCTTGTTAACCTTTAGCCCGGATGGGAAGATTGTTGCCACTGGCGGTAATGACGGCGTAATGGGACAGCTATGGGATACCATCACAGGCGAACTCAAGCACACACTCACAGAGCATACAGCGGACATTACTAGTATAGTGTTCAGCCCGGATGGGAACATTCTTGCCACTGTAGGTTGGGAACGGGACAACCCGGTGAAGTTATGGGATACCATCACAGGTGAACTCAAGCACACACTCCCAAAGCATACAGCGGGCATTAGTAGTATAGCGTTCAGTCCCGATGGGAAAACTATTGCTAGCGCGGATGGTAAGGCGGTGCGATTATGGGATACCATCACAGGCGAACTCAAGCACACACTCCCAGAGCATACGTCGAGCGTTATCAGGCTAGCCTTCAGCCCTGATGGCAGCGTGCTAGCCAGTGCGAGTCAGAACATGGTACGACTGGATGACGCGAGAACGATTACACACAGGCGGACACTCACGGGATTCATGGGGGATGTTAACGATATAGCCTTTAGTCCAGATGGGAATACACTTGCCAGCAGAAGTGATTTCGTGCGGCTATGGGATGCTACAACGGGAGGAATCAAGCTAACCCTTACCGATAAGAGGGCGATTGCTACGAGTATAGCCCTTAGCCCGGACGGTAAAACAGTTGCTACCGGCGGTGCAGATGCATTGTACCTGTGGGACACGATAACTGGGGAACACAGAGCGACGCTCGCTGAGCAGGGAGATTGGGTCAAGGACATTGCGTTCAGCTCCGATGGAAGCATGATTGCCGTGGGAAATCAGAACAATGCGGTACGACTATGGGATACTAGAACCGGCACCTACAAGCTGACTCTTCCGGGGCATGCGGAGCCGGACCCGACGATTTTTAGGCCAATCTCTGGCTTTGCCTTCAGCCCGGATGATAGCACTATTGCCACTGCGAGTTCCGGTGCTCCGGTGCGACTCTGGGATACCATCACAGGCGAACTCAAGCACACATTCCCAGGGCAACCGTGGTTTACTAACTGTTTAGCTTTCAGTCCAGATAGTAGTACGCTTGCTACCGGCGACGATTTACGACTGTGGGATGTCAAAGCAGGCACATACAGACTAACGCTTACCGGGCATACGAGCGGGGCCCTTAGCGTTGCTTTCAGCCCGGATGGGAGGACGCTTGCCAGTGGGAGTGACGACAATACGGTTCGACTATGGGACACCCTAACCGGGGAAAACCGAGGGATATTCACTGGACATACGGGGTCGGTCACTAGCGTAGCTTTCAACCCGAACGGCAGGACGCTTGCCAGTGGGAGTTATGATGGGACGATACTCGTGTGGAAGGTCACCTCTAGAACAAACCCCGGAGATGTCAACAGCGATGGTACAGCACTTTTGGCTAACTACCCTAACCCATTTTACCCGGAGACGTGGATTCCGTATCGCCTCCCCCAAGCCGCTGACGTAAACCTCACAATTTATGATACAAAAGGCGTGCCGGTGCGTCGGTTGGATTTGGGACATCAGTTGGCGGGGGATTATACGGATCGGGTAAAGGCAGCCTATTGGGACGGTCGCAACGCAAGTGGACAACAAGTCGCAAGTGGGATTTACTTCTACAACTTGTCCGCAGGAAATTACTCCGCAACGCGCAAGATGCTTATGCTGTGGAAAGTCGCTGATTAAACCATTGTTCAGGTTAAGATAACAGGAGGGTGCTATATGGATATAGCAGAGTTGAGGGAAAAACTGTCTGAAATTAAGCAGAGGGGGTATGTCGTTTCGTTGCGGAGAGGTAACACAGGCATCGGATATACACTCGAAACGCTGCTTGAGTTAGACGAAAATAACCTCTATACACCAGATCTCGGTGACATAAAGTTGAAATCTCAGCGGAACGGAGCCTCCAATCGAGTCACGATGTTCACCTTCAATCGTGGAGTCTGGAAGATAAGACAGAGGGACCTGATTGAAAGGTACGGTTACGTAGATACGAATGACAGACCTTCCCTGTACTGCACCGTAGATAGCAAACCAAATAATCAGGGGCTGTATCTGAAAGTTGAGGCTGATGCCGTTAGACTCTATCATGTGGATAATACTCGCATCGCTGAGTGGCTGGGCGAGGTTGTGATTGATAGGTTCAGGAGCAAAATGCCCGCGCTGGTCGTTGTTTCCGCGGACACCCGCATCAACTCTGATAATAAGGAGGAGTTTTGGTTTAACGAAGCCTATCTCTTGACAGAGCCAAATCAGGATCATTTCTTAGACTTGATTAAACAGGATATAGTAATCGTGGATGTGAGAATGCACCTGCGGGAAAATGGATCGGTGAGAAATCATGGGACCGGTTTTAGGATCGAGGAAAGGTTCTTGAACCTATGCTTTGGAAGTCGAGAACGGATAATATGATACCAGAGACATTAGAGGTTGCAATATGACTGCAATGAACCGCAAATATAAAGATGAAACATGGGACTTCGTCAAAGCGGATACAAAAGAATATACCCACTGCTTTCACAACTATCCAGCGATGATGATCCCCCAAATCGCAAGGGCGCTTTTGAATCGGTACGGTACGCCAAACGGGTGGTTACTCGATCCGTATTGTGGGACTGGCACTTCGCTGGTTGAGGCTTCCATGTTCGGCATGAACGGCGTCGGTTGTGATATCAACCCCCTTGTGAGACTGATAGCGACCGCTAAGACGACTCCAATCTCCCCACAAGCACTTGAACGCTATTCACAGGATCTGATGGGGGCTATTTTTCAGGTAGGATTCTCTGACGATGTACCCCCCGCACCGATCCCCGATGTCTTGAACCTCGATTATTGGTTCTCCGAAGACGTTACCCAACATCTCTCTTTCTTGCGGGATCGTATCAACGCCGTAGAAGATGAATCGGTCCGCAATTTCTTCTGGGTCGCATTCTCGGAGACGGTGCGGGAATGCTCCTATACCAGAAATAGCGAGTTTAAGTTGTACCGGATGCCGGCTCAGAAGTTGGCAACCTTTAAGCCCGATATCTTCGGCACTTTTCAGGATAAGCTGACCAGAAATCGGGCAGGACTTGAGGCGTATCTTGGGGAAAGGAAAGATGTCGAGATATTCGTTTCGAGCAAGAATACGGCGAACCGTGAATTACCGGAGAATCGACCGCCAAACGGGTTCGATCTGATTATTACCTCTCCGCCTTACGGTGATTCCCAAACAACCGTCGCTTATGGACAGTTCTCACGGCTGTCGGCGGATTGGATCGGCTTGCACGATTCACGGAAGGTTGACCGCATATCAATGGGAGGGAGCAATAGAAAGAGCCGGTTGTCCGATTCGCCCGTTGACCCTACAATCGCAGAGATTCACGCTGTCGATAAAAAACGGGCGAGCCAGGTAGAGGCGTTCTATATCGACTTAGAGTGTAGCATCAGTACGGTTGTCCCCTTGCTCGCAGAGGGTTCGACGATCTGCTATGTCGTTGGCAACCGCAGGGTGAAGGGGGTGACGCTCCCGACCGATGCGTTTATTATTTCTGCCTTCGGCAAGCACGGCTTTTCGCATAAGGAGACCATCGTTAGGAATATCCCCAACAAACGTATGCCGAAAAAGAATAGCCCTACCAACGTCGCCGGTGAGACGGACGTAACGATGCACGAGGAGAACATCGTCGTCTGCCAGCACTAAGTAGATTGTAGGTCGAGATTCATATCTCGACACCGTACCGAACACCCACTCGTAGGGGTTGGGTTTCCCAACCCATTGGGCGAGGGGACCTCGCCCCTACGAAAACAGAAAAGAAATATATCAAACCGACCAACACCAAGCCCCATCGGGGCGGCAGGTGAATAGATCCGCCACAGGGGGACATTATGACTGATACCTATACCCAACTTTATATCCGCATTATCTTCGCTGTCAAAAGTAGGGAATCCCTCATTCCCAACCAGCACAAAGCAGCACTGCACCAATACATTACCCGCATTATCACCGACAAAGAGCAGACAGTGATTCAGATCAATTCAATGCCCGATCACCTTGATATCCTTGTAGGCATCACGCCCGACGTTGCAATTTCTGACTTGGTGAGAGCTATCAAAGCAGAATCATCAACATGGATTAACAAAAAGAGATGGATTGTCGGCAGATTTGAGTGGCAGTCGGGTTTCGGAGCGTTTTCCTACGCCCATTCTCAGTTGGATACAGTCGTCCGCTACATAAAAAATCAGGAGGCGAATCACTCCCTTCGGACGTTCAGGGCGAAAGATATGGCATTTCTGAATCGTTTTGATGTTCCGTCTAATCCGGAATATGTTTTTGATGCGGAGGACGGCTCTGAGCCGTGATACACCTATCGCCCCGCTAGGGTTCGTGTTGGTTCATTGTAGCTTGCCCCGTTCAATCGAACCTACGGATTGTAGGAGTTGGGTTCCCCAACCCGTCGGGCAAGGTGACCGCGCTCCTACGAGATTTTGGCTTCACATTTACAGAAAGGTAACATTTCAGATGAAAATAACGATGACATTACTGATGCTTTTGGGTCTATTTTTACCGAATACCTCCGCCCAACAATACACGCGATGGAATCTCCCCGAAGGTGCCGTTGCGCGGCTCGGCAAAGGCAGTGTACAGAAGATTTTGTATTCTCCGGACGGGTCACGTCTTGCTGTTCAGAGCTCCATCGGTATTTGGCTCTATGATACAACAACCTATCAAGAGGTTGCCCTGCTCGCTAGGCATACGAATAGGTACGCAGACGTAGCGTTCAGTCCAGATGGCAGGACGCTTGCCAGTTGGGGTACGGATAGAACGGTGCTGTTGTGGGACACCGAGACGGGGGAACAGAAGGAGACGCTCGCCGGGCATACGAGCGCGGTTACAAGCATAGCGTTCAGCCCGGATGGGAGGACGATTGCCAGTGGGAGTCACGACAAGACGGTGCGGCTATGGGACACCAAGACGGGTGAGCATAAGGGGACACTCACCGGGCATACGGAGGACATTCTGATTGTAGAGTTCAGCCCGGATGGCACGGTGTTTGCCGCTGTTGGCTGGGACGGCGTGCGGTTGTGGGATGCCATAACGTGGGAGCCTAAGGGTCCACTCACCGGGTGGACACCGAAGCTGAATGATATGGCGTTTAGCCCGGATGGCAAGGTGTTCGTCGTTAATCAGGAAGGTCATGTTACGTTCTGGTCGTGGGATACCGAGACGTGGGAACAGAAGCAAGACTTCATCGCGGATACAACTCATTGGATCTATGATGCAGCGTTTAGCCCGGATGGCACGACGCTTGCCAGTGGCAGTTATGACAAGGAGGTGTGGTTGTGGGATACCGAGACGCGGGAAGTGAAGAAAACCCTCACTACGAATACGGGTGAGGTCTATCGTGTCGTGTTCAGTCCGGATGGGACGATGCTTGCCGGTGTTGCGAGTTGGGACGGGAGGGTGCTGTTGTGGGACACCGAGACGTGGGAACTGAAGGAAACCCTCACCGGACAGATGGAGTAGGTCAAAAGCGTGGCGTTTAGTCCGGATAGCACGACACTTGCCAGTGCGATTGCGGACGGGACGGTGCGATTGTGGGATACCGAGACGTGGGAACCCAAGCGGACGCTCACCGGCGGATATACAAGTAACGTCCTGAGTGTATCGTTCAGTCCAGATGGTACGTCAGTTGCTAGTGGTGGGCACTACAGTGATAAAACCGTGCGATTGTGGGATGTCAAAACGGGTGAACAGAAGCAGCTGTTCTCCGGGCACACGGGCACGGTCTATAGCGTATCGTTCAACCCGGATGGCACGACCCTTGCCAGTGGGAGTCGAGATAAGACGCTGCGATTGTGGGATGTCAAAACGAGAGAACTGAAGCAAATGTTCACCGGACATACATACGGGGTTGTAAGCGTATCGTTTAGCCCAGATGGCAGGACGCTTGCCACTGGAGGTGGAGACAGCACAGTACGGTTGTGGGATGCTGGGACGGGTGAACAGAAGCAAATATTCACCGGACATACGAGTTCAGTCACAAGCGTATCATTTAGTCCAGATGGCAGGGCGCTTGCCAGTGGGAGTTTGGACAAGACGGTGCGATTATGGGATGTCCAAACGGGCGAACAGAAGCAGGTGTTCTCCGGGCATATAGATGAGGTCTTGAGCATCGCGTTTAGCCCGGACGGGAAGACGCTCGCCAGTGGTGGACGGTACGGTGATAAAACCGTGCGGTTGTGGGATGTCAAAACGGGTGAACTGAAGCGGACACTCACCGGGCATACGAGTTCAGTCACAAGCGTATCATTTAGTCCAGATGGCATGACGCTTGCCAGTGGGAGTGCGGACGAGACGGTGCGACTGTGGGAGACTGTGACGGGTGAACAGAAGCAGGTGTTTTCCGGAGATATAAGTTCGATTGAAAGTGTAGCGTTTAGTCCAGATGGCATGACGCTTGCCAGTGGGGGCGGAGACGGGACAATCCTCCTGTGGCAAGTCGATTAGTTCACCGATTCATTAAAAGTGGTCTTTTGTACCACGATCTGTTAGATTGTGATCCAGTCTGCAAACTAACAGTTCGCGCTACATTTTTCAGACAAAAAGCCTGTAGGTCGAGATTCACATCTCGACCCGCACCTGTAGGAGTTGGGTTTCCCAATCCGTTGGGTACTGTGCGCGGAATTACGCACACGCCTAGCATAAATGTCAACGAAACCTAGCAACTTGCGGTAGACTCTCTAGACTATAAGGAATAGGAGATAAAGATGAAACTTTCTCAATTGTCCCTATCTACTATAGGGATTGTGTGTGCAGTCATTTGGTTAGGTTGCGGCGCTGACGATGATGACAGGGTAGATCCTTTGACCATCGGTTCTTCTCTGCCAATATCACCAAAAATTGCCTTTGTGTCAGCCCCTGAGCGGAACGATGGTATCTACGTTATGAACACCGACGGGACAAATATTGTCAAGCTTACCCAGAATGAAGGCGGAGTTTACTACGATTTCCCTGATTGGTCACCGGATGGTAAAAAGATTGCCTTTGTGTCAGACCGTGGGGGTAGCACTGATATCTACGTCATGAACGCCGATGGGACAGATGTCGTCAGAATTACCAAGGATGGGCTTTTGTTCCAGACTCCTTGTTGGTCACCGGATGGTAAAAAGATTGCTTTTAGTAGGCAACGTGGATTTGAGGATGATATCTACGTCATGAACGCCGATGGCACAAATGTTGTCAACCTTATCAAGCATCAGGGTGAGAACTATCACCCTGATTGGTCACCGGATGGGACAAAGATTGCCTTTGATAGGTTGACCCGCCATGAAGGCAGCAATATCTACGTTATGAACGCCGATGGTACAAATGTTGTCAAAATTACCGGGCGTGAAACTTACGACACTAACCCTGCGTGGTCACCAGATGGGACGAAGATTGCCTTTGTATCAAGCCGTGAGGGTAACGCTGATATCTTTGTTATGAACACCGACGGTACAAATGCCGTCAACATTACCAAAGATGGACGTGGGAACTATGAGCCTGCGTGGTCACCGGATGGTAAAAAGATTGCGTTTCGGAAAGACAGGGGAATCCACGCTGATATCTACGTGATGAACGCCGACGGCACAGACCTAGTTAAGATTACTAACAATCTAGAATATTATGATGGTTCACCTACTTGGAGTCCCAGACATTAAAAGGCTTGTATGTACCGAGGCGGATTAAACGGTTAGAGGGTAAGCGTAACGGCAATGATTAAAGGAACACAGATAGTTAGGTTCTGTTGACATTTCATTGTAAGAAGATAATCTAGAGGTGTGCACAGCCCCATGCCTTCGTAGGGGTTGAGTTTCCCAACCCGTTCCGCATCGCGAGAATCCTCGATGAAATCGGGATTGGGCGAGGCGATCTCGCCCCTACGAAACCGTGGATTCACTTACAAAAAGATAACATTTCCGATGAAGATTGTAACGAGGTTACTTATGTTTTTAGTTCTATTTTTACATGCCTGTGGCAAACAGTCTGCTCGTTACCAGCACACACAATGGAGTCTGCCCGAAGGTGCGGTTGGGCGGATCGGCAAAGGCTGGTTACATGAGGTTCTTTATTCTCCGGACGGGTCGCGGCTTGCTGTTCGTAGTTCGGTCGGTATTTGGCTGTATGATGCAACGACCTATCGAGAGGTTGCCCTGCTCGCCGGGCATGTAGATTCGAGCTGGGGTGTCTGGTGGAGTGTAGCGTTTAGCCCGGATGGGAAGACGATTGCCAGTTGGAGTGAGGACGATGCGGTGTGGTTGTGGGATACCGAGACAGGGCGACATAAGGGAACGCTCACCGGGCATACGAAGGGAATCACATGCCTAGTGTTCAGCCCGGATGGGGAGACGCTTGCCAGTGGGAGTTTGGACTGGACGGTGCGGTTGTGGGACACCGAGACAGGTCGACATAAGGGAACGCTCACCGGGCATCCGGGTGGGGTCAACTCCCTCGTATTCAGTGCAGATGGTGCCACGCTTGCCAGTGGGAGTCGAAACGAGACGGTGCGACTGTGGGACACCGAGACGTGGGGACTGAAATACACGCTCATCGGGCATAGGGCTGAGGTCAACTCGTTCGTATTCAGCCCGACTGATGGGACGCTTGCCAGTTGGGGTGTGGACGGCATAGTGCGGTTATGGGATACGGAAACGGGTCGACCTATCCACACGCTCACCGGACATACGAAAGGAGTCTGGAATGTAGCATTCAGCCCTGATGGCACCACCCTTGCCAGTACAAGTGCGGACATGACGGTGCGGTTGTGGGATACAGAAACGGGTGAACATAAGGGAACGCTCACCGGGTATACGGACCTCATCGACAACCTCGCATTTAGCCCGGATGGCGCGACACTTGCCAGTGGGAGTGATGATGATACCGTCCACCTCTGGAATGTTGAAACGGGTGAACATAAGGGAACGCTCACCGGGCATACGGATTGGATTGGAAGTGTGGCGTTCAGCCCGGACGGAAAGACGTTTGCCAGTGGGAGTGAGGACGCGACGATCCGATTGTGGGATGTTGCGACATGGGAGCATAAGCGGACGCTCACCGGGCATGCGATCGGGGTCTATAGTCTGGCGTTCAGCCCGGACGGCAAGACGCTTGTCAGTGCGGGTTATGACACGACGATCCGATTGTGGAATGTTGAGACATGGGAGCATAAGCGGACGCTCACCGGGCATACGGGCGGGGTCTATAGCGTATCGTTTAGCCCGGCTGGCGCGACGCTTGCCAGTGGGAGTGAGGACACGACGATCCGATTGTGGGATGCTGCGACGTGGGGGCATAAGCGGACGCTCACCGGGCATACGGGCGCGGTCAATAGCGTAGCGTTCAGCCCGGATGGTGCGACACTTGCCAGTGCAAGTGACGACGGGACAGTGTTGTTGTGGGAGGTCAACACGGGTGAACAGAAGCACACATTCACCGGTCATACGGAGTGGGTCTTCAGCGTAGCGTTCAGTCCGGATGGGAGGACGCTTGCCAGTGCGAGTCGGGACGAGACGGTACGGCTATGGGATGCTGTGACGTTGGAGCCTAAGCAAACGCTGACCGGGCATATGTATTGGGTCAATAGTGTTGTGTTCAGTCCAGATGGTCGGACGCTTGCCAGTGGGGGTGATGACAGGATAGTGCTCCTGTGGAAAGTGGATTAGTTCATTAGTTCATTGGTTGATTAAAAGTGGTCTTTTGTACCACGATCTGTTAGATTGTGATCCAGTCTGCAAACTAACAGTTCGCGCTACATTTTTCAGACAGAATGCCCGTAGGTCGAGATTCACATCTCGACACCCACCTGTAGGGGTTGGGTTTCCCAATCGGTTGGGCGAGGCGACCTCGCCCCTACGAATCTTGATTTTACATACAGAAAGGTAACATCTCAGATGAAAATAACGGTGGCGTTACTTCTGCTTTTGGTTCTATTTTTACCGAATACCTACGCCCAAGAATACACGCGGACGAATCTGCCTGAAGGTGCGATTGCGCGTATGGGCAAGGGTGATATCAATGAGGTTCTGTATGCTCCGGACGGGACCCGCCTTGCTGTTCGGAGTTCGATCGGTATTTATCTCTATGATACAACCACTTATCAAGTTGAAAACTCTCGGAACGGAGAGACTGCCTTGCCCAACGAGCATATGGAGCAATTCAACAGCATGGTGTTTAGCCCGGATGGTGCCACACTTGTCGCTGTGAGTTGGAAGAATATCTATCTGTGGGATGTGGTAAGGGCTGAACGTAAAGTGACGCTTGCCGCGCATCCGGGTTGGATCAACCGTGTGGCGTTCAGTCCGGATGGTGCGATCCTTGCCGGTTGGAGTGGGAACGGGCCGGTGCGACTGTGGGACACCGAGACGGGTGAACTCAAGCAAACGCTCACCGGGCAGACGAAGGGGGTCAATGATGTGGCATTCAGCCCGGATGGAAAAGTCCTCGCCGGTGCGAGTTCGGATGACGATGGGACGGTGTGGTTGTGGAATACCGAGACGGGTGAACAGAAGAGCACACTCACCGGGCATACGGGGATGGTCGATAGTGTGGCGTTCAGTCCGGATGGCACCACGCTTGTCAGTGGCGGGCAGGCCCCTGATGCGACAGTACGATTGTGGGATGTCGAGACAGGTAAACAGAAACAAATCCTCACCCAGTCTGTAATTGTCGCTGACATAATGTTTAGCCCGGATGGGTCCACCCTTGCCATTCAGGGTGAGTATCAGACGTGGTGGTTATGGGATACCGAGACGTGGAAACTCAAGTGGACGGTTACCCCTGAGAATGAAGTTTGGTACGTAAGCGTATCGTTCAGCGCGGATGGCACCACGCTTGCTAGTGGTGGGCAGCACGTCAATAACGTAGTGCGATTGTGGGATGTCAAGACAGGTGAACCGAAGGGTAGCCTCACCGGGCATACGGGGTGGGTCCGGAGTGTATCGTTCAGTCCGGAGGGGCAGACACTTGCCAGCGGGAGTAAGGACGGGACGGTGCGGATATGGGATGCTATGACGGGTGAACCAAAGCAGATCCTCACCGGGTTTACGGGCATTGCCGCTAACGTGACGTTTAGCCCTGATGGCACGACGCTTGCCAGTGGGTGGTGGGACCACACGGTGCGGATGTGGGATGTTATGACGGGTGAACAGAGGCAGGTGTTCACCGGGCATGCGGATTTGATCTATAGCGTCGCATTCAGCCCTGACGGCACGACGCTCGGCAGTGGGAGTAAGGACGGGACGGTGCGGTTGTGGGATGTTATGACGGGTGAACAGAGGCAGGTCTTGACCGGGCATACGGATTGGGTAATGAGTGTCGCGTTTAGCTTGGATGGCAGGACGCTTGCTAGCGTGGGAGACTCGCGAGACAATACAGTGCGGTTGTGGGACACCGAGACGGGTGAACAGAAGCCGGTGTCCGCCGGATGGGGCACGAACGTGGTGTTTAGCCCGGATGGTCAGACGTTTGCCAGTTGGGGCCAGGACATAACGGTGCGGTTGTGGGATGTCAAGACAGGTGAACGGGGGCAGGCGTTCGTCGGGCATACAAAAACGGTTATAAGTGTAGCGTTTAGCCCGGATGGTGCGACCCTTGCGGGTGGGAGTCGTGACACTACCATACGCCTATGGGATGTCAAGACGGGTGAACCGAAGCGGGTGTTGCACGGGCATGTAGATTCGATCTATAGCGTAGCGTTCAGCCCGGACGGTAGGACGCTTGCCACTGGCGGGGGGTACAGTGACAAAACAGTGCGATTGTGGGATGTGGAGACGGGTGATCTGAAGCAGACACTCACCGGGCATACGCGTCTGGTTGATGGTGTAGCGTTCAGCCCGAAGGGGAGACTGCTTGCCAGCCAAAGTTGGGACGGGACGATGCTCCTGTGGAAAGTTGATTAGTTCATCGGTAAGCCCGGTAGGTGCGGTTTCCTAACCGCACCGGTTTCACTCCAACCCGGTAGGGGCGGTTTTCAACCGCACCACATAGGCACAGTTAGAACCAGCGTCCCGATAAATCGGGACGCGGTTTCCGCCCCCCACCGGTTTTGAGTGTCTCATTAATTCTAAGATCCACTATAAATGAACATTAAGAGTTGATAGTCTTTTGTAGCATCCCGATAAAGTCGGGATGATCCGAGTTTGCAAACTAACAGTTTGCGGTACATTTTTCAGTCCAATGGGTAGTTCGAGATTCACATCTTGACACGCAATGTAGAGGTTGGGTTCCCCAACCCGTCGGGCAAGGTGACCTCGCCCCTACGAGATGGTGGCTTCATATTTACAGAAAGGGATTCTTTCAGATGAAAATCACGATGACATTACTGATGCTTTTGGTTCTACTTTTACCCTCCTGTGGCAAACAGCCTACTGTTCAAGATTACACCCAAATAAATCTGCCCGAAGGTACAGTTGCACGCTTCGGTAAAGGCAGGGTAAAGGAGATTCTGTATTCTCCGGACGGGTCGCGCCTTGCTGTTCTCAGTTCCATCGGTATTTGTTGGCTCTATGATCCAATGACCTATCGAGAGGTGACCATGCTCGACGGGCATGCGGATTCGATCTCGGACATAGTGTTCAGCCCGGATGGAAAAGTCCTTGCCAGTGTCGGTTGGAAGGGTGTGCAGTTGTGGGACACCGAAACAGGTGAACTGAAGACGACATTCCCCGGGCATACACGTTGGATCAGTAGCGTCGTGTTCAGCCCGGATGGGGTGACGCTTACGAGTGGGAGTTCGGACTTGACGCTGCGGCTGTGGGATGTTCAAACGGGTGAACGGCAACAGGTGTTCACCGGGCATAGGAATACTGTCCGAAGCGTAGCGTTCAGTCCCGATGGCAAGACGCTTGCTAGTGGGAGTCCGGACTTGACGGTGCGGTTGTGGGATGTTCAAACGGGTGAACATAAGGCGACACTCCCCGGGCATACGGAGGACGTTGTGAGTGTGGCGTTCAGCCCAGATGGCAAGACGCTTGTCAGCGCGGATAAGGATAATACGTTGCGGGTGTGGAATACCGAGACGTGGGAACTGAAGCAAACCCTCACCACGCCTCCGAATAAGGTCGAGCATATAACGTTTGTCGGTGGGGGTGATACCAGTGTCAGTGTGGGTAAGGATGACAGGTTGTGGATGCGGAATACCGAGACGTGGGAGCAGAAGCAAACCCTCACCACGAATCGGAGTAAGCTCCACCGTGTTGTGTTCAGTCCGGATGGGGTGACGCTTGCTAGTGCGAGTCCGGATAGGAAGGTGCGGTTATGGGATACTGAGACGTGGGAACTGAAGCAAACCCGCGCGGGATATATGCACAAGGTCAAAGGTGTGGCGTTGAGTCCGGATGGCAAAACGCTTGCCGGTGCGATGATGGACGGTACGGTACGGTTGTGGGATGTCAAAACGAGGGAACAGAAGGGGACCCTTACCGGTGGGTATACACGTGGAGTCTATAGCATCGCGTTCAGCCCAGATGGCAAGATGCTTGCCGGTGGGAGTTATGAGAATGCCATACACTTGTGGGATGTTAAAACGAGGGAACAGAAGCAGGTGTTCACCGGGCAGATGCGTTGGGTCAGAAGCGTAGCGTTCAGCCCGGATGGGGTGACGCTCGCCGGTGGGAGTTATGACAAAATGGTGCGGTTGTGGGACACCGAGACGGGGGAACAGAAGGGGGCACTCGCCGGGCATACGGAGTGGATCTATAGCGTCGTTTTCAGTCCCGATGGGGTGACGCTCGCCAGTGGGAGCATGGACCAAACGGTACGGTTGTGGGACACCGAGACCGGTAAACAGAAGGGGACACTCACCGGGCATACAGGTTGGGTCGGTAGTGTAGCGTTCAGCCCGGGTGGCAGTGAGATTGTTAGTAGCGGGTGGGCTCCTGATAACACCGTGCGGTTATGGGATGTCAAAACAAGGGAACAGAAGCAGCTGTTCACTGGGCATACGGACACGGTTACAAGCGTAGTGTTTAGCCCAGATGGTAAAACGCTTGCCAGTGCGAGTTATGACAAAACGGTGCGGTTATGGGACATTGAGACGGGCGAACAGAAAGGGGCTCTCACCGGGCATAGGGAGCCGGTTGAAAGCGTCTTGTTCAGTCCGGGTGGCGGTGAGATTGCCGGTGCGAGTTGGTTCCATCTGTACCTGTGGGATATCAAAACGGGAAAACAGAAGCGGATGTTCAATGGACATAAGGGCGGGAATAATGGCATAGTGTTCAGCCCGGATGGAAAAGTCCTTGCCAGTGCGAGTTCGGAGGGGACAGTGCTCCTGTGGAAGGTTCATTAGCTCATTGGTTCATTGTTACGGCACACGGAGCGTGCCTACTATTTTTTCAGAAAGGGATTATTTCAGATGAAAATCACGATGACATTACTGATGCTTTTGGTTCTACTTTTACCCTCCTGTGGCAAACAGCCCACTGTTCAAGATTACACCCAAATAAATCTGCCCGACGGTGCTGTTGCGCGTCTCGGCAAAGGCAATGTAGAGGAGATCCTGTATTCCCCGGACGGATCGCGGCTTGCTGTTCGCAGTTCAGTCGGTATTTGGCTCTATGATACAACGACCTATCAAGAAGTTACCCCGCTCGTCGTGCCTACAGATTGGATCTATAGTGCGGCGTTTAGCCCGGATAGTGCCACCCTTGCTATTGGATATAGCAACGGGACAGCACGGTTATGGGAGGTCAAAACGGGAGAACACAAGGGGACACTCGCCGGGCATACGAGTTCGGTCAAAAGCGTAGCGTTTAGCCCGGACGGCACCACGCTTGCCACTAGCAGTTATGACAAAACGGTCGGGATATGGGACACCGAGACGTGGGAACGGAAGGGGACACTCACCGGGCATACGGAGCGCATTGTAAGTATGACGTTCAGCCCGGATGGCACGACGCTTGCCACTGGGAGTCAAGGTGATACGGTGAGGCTGTGGGATGCCGTGACGTGGGAGTTTAAGGGGCTGCTCACCGGGTGGACATCCCAGCCAGCTAATTTCGCGTTCAGTCCGGATGGCACGACGCTTGCCGGTAGAAGTGGGCGGGAGACGGTGCGGTTGTGGGACACCGAAACGGGCAAACGTAAGCGTACCCTCACCACGAATGCGAGTAGCATAGATAGTGTGGTGTTCAGTCCGGATGGCACGACACTTGCCGGTGGGAGTAAGGACGGGACCGTGCTGTTGTGGAACACCGAGACGTGGGAACTGAAGGGTACACTCACCGGGCATGTGGAGTGGGGTCATAGCGTAGCGTTCAGCCCGGATGGCACGACGCTCGCTAGTATGATTGAGGGCGGGACGGTGCGATTGTGGGATACCGAGACGTGGGAACCTAGGCGGACATTCACCGGCACCTATACAGGTGAGGTCGATAGCGTAGCGTTTAGCCCGGAGGGCACGATGCTTGTCAGCGGAGGTTCTGATCATGCCATACATCTGTGGGATGTCAAAACATGGAAACAGCAGCAGATGCTTACCGGGCATACGAGTTCGGTCAAAAGCGTAGCGTTTAGCCCGGATGGTGCGACCCTTGCCAGTGGAAGTGGGGACACGACGGTGCGATTGTGGGATACCGCGACGTGGAGACATAAGCAGACATTGACCGGGCATACACAGTGGCTCGCAAGCGTAGCGTTTAGCCCGGATGGAACCACGATTGCCAGTGGGAGCGGGGACAAGACGGTACGATTATGGGACATCGAAACGGGTGAGCATAAAGCCACACCCACCGGGCATCAGCGTCTGGTCGTCAGCGTGGCGTTCAGTCCGGATGGCACGACGCTTGCCGGTGCGAGTTGGGACGATACGGTGCGGTTGTGGGACGCTGAGACGGGGGAACTGAAGGGGACACTCACCGAGCATAGGAACAATGTCACAAGCGTAACGTTCAGCCCGGATGGCGCGACGCTTGCCAGTGGAAGTTGGGACGAGACGGTGCGGTTGTGGAACACTGAAACGTGGGAGCTGAAGGGGACACTCACCGGGCATAAGGACACAGTCACCAGCGTGGCGTTCAGCCCGGAGGGCAAGACGCTTGCCGGTGGAAGTTGGGACCGAACCGCGCGGTTGTGGGATATCCAAACGGGCGAGCAAAAACAGGTGTTCACCGGGCATATAAGTTTTGTCGAAAGCGTAGCATTTAGCCCCGATGGTGCCACCCTTGCCAGTGGGAGTAGCGACGGGACGGTGCTCCTGTGGAAGATGACGGATTGAGATTTTGTTCATTGGTTCATCTGAGGTTTGATACACCTGTCGCCCCGCTGGGGCTTTGGGGTGTGTGACTCTGATTTTTTGCCCAACCGTAGCGCAAACTGTTAGTTTGCGGCTTCGGATCACAATCTAACAGATCGTGGTACAAAGACATAGGATTTTCGGCGTTCATACAGAATGTGTATTGGGCGAGGGAACCTCGCCCCTACGAAAAGATAGCTTCACGATAACAGAAAGGGATTCTTTCAGATGAAAACAGCAATGACATTACTGATGCTTTTGGTTCTATTTTTACCGAACACTCCCGCCCAAGATTACACACGATGGAATCTCCCTGAAGGTGCCGTTGCGCGTTTTGGCAAAGGCAGGATAAGTAAAATTCTGTATTCTCCGGACGGAGCACGGCTCGCTGTTGGTAGCTCCGCGGGTATTTGGCTTTATGATACCGAGACTTATCGAGAGGTTGGCCTACTCACCGGGCATACAGCTTCGATCACAAGCATAGCATTTAGCCCGAATGGGAAGATGCTTGCTGGTGCAGGTAGAGACTGGGCGGTGTGGTTGTGGGATGCTGTGACAGGTGAACTCAAGAAGACACTCACCGGTGATATGGGTTGGGTTAGGTGCGTAGCGTTCAGTCCAGATGGAAAGACGCTTGCTAGCGGGAATTGGGATGAAAAGGTGAGACTGTGGGATGCCGTAACGGGTGAACTCAAGAAGACACTTACCGGGCATACGAACGATGTCACGGGTCTAACGTTCAGTCCAGATGGCACCATCCTCGCCACGGCGAGTGCCGATAAGACGGTGCGGTTATGGGATGCTATAACGGGCGAACATAAGCGGACACTCACCGGCTATCCGCGCGGGGTCTACGAATTAGCGTTCAGTCCGGATGGAAAGACGCTTGCTACTGCGAGTCCGGACAAAACGGTCTGGGTGTGGGATACCGCGACCTGGGAACAGAGGTGGAAAACCGCAGGGGATATGGGTTGGCCCGACAGCATAGTATTCAGCCCGGATGGCACTACGATTGTTAGTACAAGCATGGCAGGGGAAGACGAGGCGCTGGTGCATCTGTGGGAGGCTGTGACGGGCGAGCGCAAGGGGACGCTCACCAGTCATGAGAAACGGATCAGAAGTGTAGCGTTCAGTCCGGATGGAAAGACGCTTGCCACTGCGAGTGACGACGGGGCGGTGCGGTTATGGGATACTGTGACATGGAAACAGAAACGAACACTTACAGGGTATGCAAGTGGTCCGGTCTATGATATCGTATTCAACCCTAATGGGAAGACACTTGCCATAGGAAGTTCAAACAAAACAGTATGGTTGTGGGATGCTGAGACGTGGGAACGGAAGGGAGCACTCACCGGATATAGGAATGGGGTCTATGATGTGATGTTTAGTCCGGATGGTAAAACGATTGCAGGTAGTGGGGGATTGAAGAACTATACCGTCCGGTTGTGGGACATCGTAACGGGTGAACAGAAGGTAACACTCACCGGGCATACGAATGGGGTCTATGATGTCGCGTTCAGTCCGGATGGTAAAACGATTGCCACTGCAAGTGCGGACAAGACTGTCCGATTGTGGGATGCCGTGACAGGTCAACAAAAGGTAACACTCACCGGGCATACGGATAGGGTCTTAAGCGTGGTGTTTAGCTCAGACGGCACCACGATTGCCACTGCTGGAGGGTTGGACGATAAGACGTTACGGCTGTGGGATGCTGTTACAGGTGAATCTAAGCGGACACTCACCGGGCATATGGATAGGGTCCTAGGCACGGTGTTCAGTTCAGACAGCACCACGATTGCCACTATTGGATGGCCGGAGGGTAAGACGGTACGGCTGTGGGATGTTGTTACGGGTGAACCTAAGCGGACATTCACCGGTACGGGTTTGGTCTTAGGCACGGTGTTCAGTTCAGATGACACCACGATTGCTAGTGGAAGTCAGGATGGGACGGTGCGACTATGGGATGCTGTTACGGGTGAACCTAAACGGACACTCACCGGGCACACAGATGAGATCGAAAGCGTAGCATTCAGTCCGGATGGCAAATTGCTCGCCAGTGGAAGTCAGGATGGGACGGTGCTGTTGTGGAAAGTCGCTGATTAAACCGCCCGACTTCTGCCGATTTATGGTGAATTAGGGAAATAAGTAGACATTCCAATAACTTCGACCCTAGCGAAGTTGCCAAAGTCCCCAAATACCCGGTAGGTGGTCAGTCAATGCTAGGCTCATTGAGCCGTGAACGGTCTGATACCATGTGGGTATTCGGGATTTAGGGGGTCAGACGGGTTAGGGATTTAGGGGGTTGGCTGTGTATTGGGAGTGTCTAAGTAATTCTAAAATCTACCATGGTTCATTAGCTCTACCGATTAAATCACTTGATGACATTTACAGAGAGGCGATATTTTAGATGAAAATAACCATGACATTACTTATACTTTTGGTTCTATTTTTACCGACCACCCCCGCCCAAGATTACACACAATGGAATCTCCCCAAAGGTGCGATTGCCCGCCTCGGCAAAGGCAATGTACAGGAGATTCTGTATGCTCCGGACGGGACTCGGCTTGCTATTCTCAGCTCCGTCGGCACTTGGCTCTACGATACAACGACCTATCAAAGGGTTGCGCTGCTCACCGGGCATACAGGTACGGTTCGTGCCGTAGCGTTTAGCCCGGATGGCAAAATCCTTGCTAGTAGTGGCGGCGGGATAATCCTGCTCTGGAGAGTCACCGATTAAACTGCCGGACTTCAATCAATAATGTAACTGTTTGTAACTGTTTGTAACTGTTTGAAATACAATTGAAGGTCTATGACAAAAGGGTTCATGCTGAAATAGGGACAATTTTCCCATTTGCGCGGGAAAAATGGGAAAATTTCATTACTCACACAAAATGCCCATTTACACCATCGCTGATGTAACAAGAAAGTGCAAAATACCAAAAGAAACCGTAGGCGGGGCATCTTGCCCCGCCCGCCCATACCAAAAACTTAGTTTCTGTTGCACGCTTTCTTAACATGAGCCTACACCATTTACGGATAGGAAGGATATCAGATGAAAATAATGGCAGCAGCACTTATGCTTTTGGTTCTATTTTTACCGAATACCTACCTCCAAGAATATACACAATGGCATCTCCCCAAAGGTGCCATCGCCCGCCTCGGTAAAGGTTCAGCAAACGCGATACAATACGCTCCTGACGGGGCATACCTTGCTGTTGCAACTTCCATCGGTATCTGGCTCTACGATACAAAGACCTATCAGGAGGTCACCCGGCTCGCTGGTCATGCGGATATGGCGTTAAGTATTGCGTTCAGTCCAGATGGTGAGGTGCTTGCCAGTGGCGGTGGGGACGGAACCGTGCAGCTGTGGAATGCCAAAACGGGCAAATCCAATCGCACGCTCACCGGACATGAGGGTAGGGTCACGAGCGTGGCGTTCAGTCCGGATGGAGAAACCCTTGCCAGTGGAAGCGTGGACAAGACGGTGCGACTGTGGAATGCCAAAGCAGATTATAATAATTTCATGATTGGCAACCATGGAGGTATGGTCACAAGTATAGCGTTCGGTCTAGGTAGCAGGCTTGCCGTCGGAGGTATGGATGGGACGGTGCGACTATGGGAGATCAACAAGGGAGAGGTCAAACAGAGTAGAGTCAAGGAGGTGCTTATCGCACATCCGAAGGGGACCACAGGTGTAGCAATTAGTCCAGATGGAGCGGTGCTTGCCACTGGAGGATTGGATGGTGCGATACGCCTATGGGATGCGGTAACGGGTGAACTGAAGGTGACGCTCACCACGAGTGGGAATATGGTCCATAGCGTCGCATTCAGTCCAGATGGTGCCACGGTTGCCAGCACGAGTGGGGGCTGGGAGGATAACACAGTGTATCTGTGGACTGGTGTGACGGGTGAACTCAAAGGGGCACTTACGGGACATCAGGATGTGATCAATAGTGTGTCGTTCAGTACCGACAGCAGCGTGCTTGCGACTGGCAGTTGGGATGGGACGATCCGGCTGTGGGAGGTTGTATCGGGTGAACCGAAGGGGACGCTCACCGGATACAGCAAAGGCATCAAAAGCGTAGCGTTCGGTCCGGAGGGGAAGGTACTTGCGGTTGGTGGTAAAGACACGACCTGGCAGCTGTGGGATACCGTGACGTGGACACATCAGCGGACGCTCGCGGGGCATGAAAATGTAATCAGTAGTGTATCGTTCAGTCCGGACGGCACCACGTATGCAAGTGCGAGTGGGCTATGGAAGGACCATACAGTGCGTCTGTGGGATGTCGTGACGGATGAACCCAAAGAGACACTCACCGGTCATACGGACAGCGTTACGAGTGTCTCATTCAGTCCAGACGGGGTGGTGCTTGCCAGTGGAGGTGAGGACAAAACGGTCCGGCTATGGAATACCGTGACGGGTGAGCTCAGAGGAACACTCACCGGGCACGCGAGAGGAGTCTTGAGCGTAGCGTTCAGTCCGGATGGAAAAACCCTTGCCAGCGGGAGTTGGGACCAGACCGTGTGGCTGTGGGATACTGGGACGTGGATCCATAAACAGGTATTTAGGGGGCATCGGTACAAAGTTGCAAGCCTATCGTTCAGCCCGGACGGCGGGGTGCTTGCTAGCGCGAGCGGTGACGGCGAGGACAGGCTGGTGTATCTATGGGATGCCGCCACGGGTAAATTCAAAGGGACGCTCTACGGACATAAAGGTGCAGTCAATAGCGTTGCGTTCAATCCGGATAGTGGCGTGCTTGCCAGTGGAAGTGATGATGGGACGGTACTCCTGTGGACAGTCGATTAGTTCACTGGTTCATTGGTTCATTAAAAGTAGTCTTTTGTACCACGATCTGTTAGATTGTGATCTTTTGTACCACGATCTGTTAGATTGTGATCCGAGCCCGCAAACTAATCCCGACATGTCGGGACGCTACCTTTATCTGACAATATACTAGTTCATTGGCTGATTGGTTCATTAGTTTGTCCCGTTCAACCGAAGTCCCGGGCTACTATGTTACGGCACACGGAGTGTGCCTACTACTTTTTCAGAAAGGTGGCATTTCAGATGAGAATAATCGTTACATTACTTATGTTTCTGATTCTATTTTTGCCGAACGCTCACCCCCAAGACTACACGCAACTGAATTTGCCCGAAGGTGCGATCGGACGGCTTGGCAAAGGCGCAATAAATGTGATTCGGTATTCTCCAGACGGGACACAGCTAGCGGTCTCTACCTCCATCGGTATCTGGCTCTACGATATAGGGAGCCATCGTGAAATAGCCCTGATCACGACGCATCCGGGGGTGGTCGGTAGCGTAGCGTTCAGTCCAGACGGGCAGCTCCTTGCCGGTGGGAGTGGGGACGGATCGGTGCGGGTGTGGGATATCAAGACGGGGGAACTCAGATGGACGCGCCCCGGACGTGAAGCGCATGGGGGCGGGGTCAGTAGCGTGGCGTTCAGTCCAGATGGGCGGTTTCTTGTCAGTGGCGGTACGGATTGGGGGATACAGGTGTGGGGTGCCAAAGGAGGTGGCTCGTGGGAAGGCATTTCACATAGGGGTCCGATTTTAAGCCTCGCGTTCAGCCCGGATGGTAAGACGCTTGTCAGTGGGAGTGGGAACGGGACAGTGCGGCTGTGGGACTTCATAGTGGTGCCGGTGCCGAGCAGCGTACAGCATCCGGAGGGCAAGTCGATGCGGTCATGGGATGGCATTCGGGTGGAACGCAAGAAGGGGTTCGCCGGACGCAAGCGAGGCATCGCCGGACACATAAGTGGTGTCTCAAGCATAGTGTTCAACCCGAACGAGAAGACCTTTACGACTGGGGCTTTGGACGGGACGGTGCGGCTGTGGGATGCTGAGACGGATCAACTCATGGGAACATTCACCGGGCATATAGATACGGGCATGGATGTGATTGATAGGGTTGCTTTCAGCCCAGATCGAAAGACGGTTGCCGGGACGAGTGAGGAATGGACGAATCATACGGTGCGATTGTGGAATGCTGTTACGGGTGAGCACAAGCGCACGCTCACCGGTCATAAAGATGTGGTCAATCAACTGACCTTCAGCCCTGACGGTGCCACACTTGCGACAGGAAGTTTGGACGGGACGATCCGGCTATGGGAGGTCAGGACGGGTGCGTGCAAGGAGACGCTCACCGGATACCTCAGAGGGGTCAAAAGCGTGGCGTTCAGTCCAGACGGACAGACGTTTGCTATCGGGAGTGAGGGGAGGGCGATGCATCTGTGGGATGCCGTAACGTGGGAACATAAGCGCATGCTCACCGGACATACATTTGACCTCAAAAGTATATCGCTCAGTCCGGATGGAACGACGTATGCGAGTGCGAGTGGGGGTTGGCAGGACGATATGGTGCATCTGTGGGATGCCGCTACGGGTGAACGCAAAGGAACACTCGCCGGGCATACCTTAGAGGTCAACGGTGTATCGTTCAGTCCAGCTGGGAGGGTGCTTGCCAGTGGGAGTGAGGACGGGACGGTGCGACTGTGGAATGCTGGGACGGGTGAGCATAAAGGGACGCTGACCGGGCATACGAGAGGAGTCTTGAGCGTGGCGTTTAGTTCGGACGGAAAGACCCTTGCCAGTGGCAGTTGGGACAAGACGGTGTTGCTGTGGGATACTGAGACATGGACAGGTAAACGGGAATTCAGGGGGTATTGGCACAAGGTTGCAAGTGTATCGCTCAGTCCGGATGGGGGAGTGCTTGCCAGCGCGAGTGGAGAAGCGCACGACAATATAGTGTATCTGACGGATGCCCTGACAGGTGAAGACAAGGAACCGCTCAAAGGGCATAAGGATGTGGTCAATAGCGTGGCGTTCAACCCGACGAGTGGAGTGCTTGCCAGTGGGAGTGAGGACGGGACGGTGCTCCTGTGGAAGGTCGATTAGCTCACTGATTCATTAAAAGTGGTCTGTTGTATCACGATCTGTTAGATTGTGATCCCAGTCTGCAAACGCTACTTATGGCAGATTGCCTGATGATTGCAGCGGTTGCCGAGTCAGCCCCCTCAGAATATCAACATGCCCTCGCTCATTGGCTGATTTCAACTGAAGCCCCAGGCCCCTATGTTACGCCACACCGAGTGTGCCTACTACTTTATAGAAAGGTAGCATTTCACATGAAAATAACGATGACATTACTGATGCTTTTGGTTCTATTCTTACCGACCACTTACCCCCAAGATTACGTGCAATGGCATCTCCCCAAAGGTGCGATTGCTCGCCTCGGTAAAGGCAGGATAAGCGCGGTTCAATATTCTCCCGACGGGACTCGGCTTGCTGTCGCAACTTCCATTGGTATTTGGCTCTACGATACAGCGACCTATCGAGAAGTTACTCTGCTCACCGGGCATACGGACATCGTCACAAGTGTAGCATTTAGTCCGGATGGCAGGACGCTTGCCAGTGCGAGTTGGGACAGCACTGTGCGGCTGTGGAATGCTGTGACGGGTGAAAATAGGTGGACATCTACAGAGGCGATGGAGGACGACTGCGTAGCGTTCAGTCCAGATGGCAGGACGCTTGCCACTGTTGCAGGACTAGCGGGCGGCGAGGTGTTGCTGTGGGATGCCGTAACGGGTGAACATAAGGTAACAACCGCTAAGGATGACGACGCAATCACCGGGCATGAGTATGAAATCAAAAGCGTAGCGTTCAGTCCGGATGGCACCACCCTCGCCAGTGCGAGTAGAGACCATACAATCCAATTGTGGGATGCCGTAACGGGTGAACATAAACGGAGACTCACCGGAGATAGGAGTGAATTCTATAGCGTCGCATTCAGTCCAGATGGGAAGATGCTTGCTGCTACGAGTTCGGACCGCATGGTGCGGTTATGGGGGACCGCAACGTGGGAACTGGTGTGGCAGCAGAGATGGAGATTCCTACCGCAGAACGGCCTGCCCAAAGGTCTAGCGTTCAGCCCAGATAGCAGGACGCTTGTCACTGTTGACGGGCAATTAAGCCACAAGGTGCGGTTGTGGGATACCGCGACGGGCGAGCAGAAGCGCGTCCTCACGGCGCATACAGATGATGTCCAGGGTGCAGCGTTTAGCCCGGATGGTGCTACCCTTGCTAGTGGAAGTGCGGACGGGACGGTGCGGTTGTGGGATACCGTGACATGGGAACAGAAGGGGATGCTCACCGGATATGCGCGTAGGATCTCTGTTGTCATATTCGGTCCGGCTGGGAAGACGCTTGCCAGCTCAGACGAGAAATGGACAGAGAGATTGTGGGACGCTGTGACGTGGGAACTGAAGTGGAGACGCAACAGGCTTACAAATGAGATCTATGATGTCGAATCCAGTCCGGATGGCGATATGCTTATCGGTATTGGCGGGTTGATGGACGATGCTGTGCGACGGTGGGGTCCTTTAACATGGGAGCCGAAAGGAGATGAGAGTTGGCCCATTAACTATATGCTCAGTCCAGATTGCAGTGTAGTTGCCAGTGGAGGTACGGACAAGATAATACATCTCTCTGATGTTAAGACAGGTATTCGGAAGCGAGCCCTCACCGGACATACAGGTGAAGTTCAGAGTTTAGCGTTCAGCCCAGACGGAAATATCCTTGCCAGTGGGAGTGCGGACAGGACAGTCCGACTGTGGGATACCGAGACCGGTCTTCAAAAGCGAGTGCTCACCGGACATACAGATGATGTTAAAAACGTTGTGTTCAGTCGAGATGGCACCACGCTTACCAGTCATAGTGGAGACATTACAGTGTTGCTGTGGGATACTGTGACGGGTGAACAGAAGGGCGGATTCACAAAGGATATGCCTAGCACCTATGACACCGTGTTCAGTCGGGATCACACCACGCTTGCCCGCGTGGCTTATGGCTACATAATACAGTTGTGGGATACCGCTATGGGTGAACAGAAAGGAACGCTTGCCGGGCATACAGGGTCGATCTTTAGTATAACGTTTAACCCAGATGGAAGGTTGATTGCTAGTGGAAGCTATGATAGGACGGTGCGGTTGTGGGATGCTGTGACGGGTGAACAGAAACGGGTGCTCACCGGGCATACGGATTCGGTCAAGAGTGTAGACTTCAGTCCTGATGGGAGGGTGCTTGCCAGTGGGAGTGAGGACGGGACGGTGCTCCTGTGGAAAGTACCTGATTCGAGGTATTGACTTAATCCGATTGTTGGGTAAAATACCTCTACGACAGATCCAAGGACAACTTGTTGCCTGCGACAGGTTGGGGATTAACCGCCACCAACTTCATGCTTCCATAGTTGTAAACCGTATTATGAATTCATGGTTCTTAAACCACGAGCAGTCCATACATTCGCAAGCATCACTACTGTAAACCCACGCCTCATCAAGAACTATATGAATCATATAGTGTTTCCCATGTTCAAGTAACTTCCCATTCGCACCCCGACGCAATTTCACGGTAGTGCCAAACCAATGGTCCTCCCAGACCGCCTCCCAACCGAGGTCAACACCATCTTCGGTAAGCAGCTGTGCCTTCAACACAACAGCCTCTTCCGTAAAATCATACCGGATAAAGTGTTGATTGAACTCATCAGGGTCCACATCTTCAGCACCATCGCCTATATGCCCCGCCGCTATGTGCATCTCCGCCCAACTAACGGTTACCACCCTCAACCTTATATCTGTGCCAACATTTTTAGTGCCGTCAGGGTTTGTCCATTCAATATGGAATACCTGATTTCCAGTCCGTATAGACTGAGGAAAGTACCAACACACCAGATGCCCCTTCACTTTAGCCTGCGTCCCATTAACAGAGACAGCTAGCGGTGTCTTATCGAAGTAAAGTCTAACGGGGCGGTCGTATGCAGCATCCTCTCCATTTGCCGGAACTGTCTCAACCAGCGTGGCAACATCGCTTACGACCACCTTTTCATCAACGATTTCAACAGAGGATACGGGGTCTTCCTCCCCACAACCCATTACCCCGAAACAGTAGAGCGCGAGCCAACCGGCATATACCAACAATCTAACAAACATAAGAAGTTTTCCTTGTCGATCTAAACATAACCCTCAACCTTGCGTTAAACAAGCCTGTATCTATTGAGTGCGTATGTTTATTATCCTTACACCAGAACACGTCCTTATTCTATAATCCGTTTCAGTCACTTTGTAGTATTCCGAAAACTATTCCTTCGATGATTCTTTCCCAGACAGTTCGTGGTGCTCTCAAGCGGAAAAGCACTCAAGGGTCGTGAAGCGGCTCAAGTTGCTACTTAATGGCGAGAAATCTTGACCAACAATCCGCCGTTGACGTATAATAATAAGCATGAAAGGAATTTGGTGGAGGATTAGCAGCGGACATCCTCAAAATCAGCAAGCGATGATTGATTGGCGTTTGTCAACAATTGATTCGTGGGGATACATATCATGGCTAAAACTATGAAAGCATCCATTACGCCGGAGGTTCTCAAGTGGGCGCGTGAAAAACGCTTCCAGTTAGGGATTGACTACGCGGCAAGAAAATTAAATGTAAAACCCGAACAGCTTGAGGCGTGGGAAGCTGGGGCAGATCAGCCTACCTTCGCACAATTAAAGAAAATTGCAAAGTTGTATAAAACCCATATTTCTATTTTCTATTTGCCGGAACCGCCTGCTAGCTTTGAACCGCTTGCCGATCATAGGAAATTGCCCGAGCCTCTTACGACTGATGAAAAACAATTGAAGGAATTAGAGGCCCAAGCCTATAGATTATAGTAGATTTAACAATTAACGATACATATTGATAATCTCCTCAATGGGCTTATCCGCATTGTATGACCGGACTCTCTTTATATTGGCAAACTTTTGTTCAACGGGATTATAATCCGGCGAATACGGGGGCAAGTATAACACCTTAGCACCACAGGCTTGTATCAATGCTTGGGTCTCGGTGGTCTTGTGAATGCGTGCATTATCCATTATCACGAGACTGTTGGCATCTAAATGTGGCGATAACGCTTCATCAAGCCATGTATTAAACCGTTGTGCATTACAACTGCCCGATATTAACTTTGGGGCAATCAACTTATTATTCAGTTGTGCCACTATCAAAGTGGTGGTGCGGGTCTTTTGGCTGGGTATCAACCCCTGGACACATTGTCCCCGGGGGGCATAGCCATGACTTCTAAACGTTTCATCTGTAAAACCGGTCTCGTCGAGGTAAATCAGCGTTTTGCCTGATGCTTTCGCCGTTGCGAGTTGCTCCTGATAGGCTTGTCGTTTTTCTGGACATTGCTCCTTATATCCAACCGTTTTTTTTTACGCGTGTAGCCGAGTCTTTTGAGTCCATAGCCGACACAGGCGGGTGAAACCCCAAAGTGTGTGGCGCGTTCTTTAAGGGTTTGGTCAGGGTGTGCCTTGACATGTTCAGCCAGTGCCGTTGGGTCAAGTAGTCTCGGTTTTCGGGGACCCGGTTTGCCCGGTGTGAGTGGGTCTGGGTCATTGAGCCATCGGTAAATCGCAGTTCGACCGACTTTGAACCGTTTTGCCGCTTCTGTTTTACTGCCACCATTTTCTATGAATTGAAGGACGCGTGTGCGTAAATCTGATGAATGTGCCATAATGCAAACAGGATAACATACTTCTAAACTATTGTCCCGTTATTTCTTGCGTCTACTATAAATGCCAATATCATTGAAGCTTATGAAAGAAGAGCGACGCTTATTGAGTTTTACGAATTGTTGGGGGAATCCCCCCCTGAAGTGACGTTGATATTGGGTGAAACTGATGCACCGGAGCATGCCGCGCGAGAAATACGCGAATTTCTTCAGTTCAATACAGGATTACTGCAACAATGCAACGATGATCGTTCTGCTCTAAAATTCTGGAGACAAATTGTTGAAGAAAGAGGTATTCTTGTCTGTCAAACCTCCGTCAATACACATCTCTCCCTTAAACTAGAGACTGTACGAGGGTTTTGCATCGCACAAAAACCACTTCCAGTGATTGTAGTGAATCCTAAAGACAGTCCCTACGGTCGTATTTTCACGATTGTTCATGAGTTAGTTCACATAGCACTTGGAAAAAGCGTTGTTCAGAACACGGAACTTAGACAGGTCCGTCCTCCCGATAACCCGACTGAAGTTTTTTGCAATGAGGTGGCTGCTGAAGTTTTAGTCCCTGCAGATGAGTTGTCAGCGATAGTAAATCTGCATACGCTTGAAACAGGCCTGCCTCAAATTTCAAAGCACTTTCGTGTAAGCCCTGAAGTCATCATGAGGCGATTACTAACACTCCGTTATATTTCTCGGCAAAAATACCAAGCGTACAGAAAAAAACAGCAGGACAAGCATAAAGATAGTTCTGGAAAACCCATCGTTGTGCCCCATCATTATAAACTTCTTAATACCTCCGGGGAACATTTTGCACGGACCGCTTTTAGGGCATATTATGATCAGAAAATCACGATTGCTGACTTATCTGATGCTTTTTCCAAGTGTGACCCCAAACACCTATTTGAAATTGAGAATCTATTCTTCGCATGAATTTATCGTTTAATCTGGATCAGGTAGTTTATAGCTTCGATACAAGTTCACTAATTATGGCATCTGGCGTTCTTTACCCAATGGAAAATTTTCCCTCCTTGTGGGAAAAAATTGAGGAACTTATCAGAAGTGACCGACTCAAAATGTCTGAGCCTGCCTTCGATGAAGCGATGCGCGGTAAAGTGTTAAAGGATTGGTGTAATGAAAAGGATTTAGAGCCGTTCCTATTATCGAAAGCCGAAGATGCAATAGAAAATGAATTTCAAACTATACAGTCAAAATACTCAGAATTAGTGAATGTTGCAAGAGGCACATCATTAGCTGATCCATGGGTCATTGCTTTGGCAAGGCAATATCAACATGGGATTGTCGTCACTGAAGAACGACCAGCAGGAAACCTTGAACATCCAAAAATCCCTGATGTATGCAAGGATCTGGGTGTTGAATGGCTTACCATAGCAGGTCTTGTAAGACCAGAAAATTGGGTGTTTTAGAACAGGAACGGATAGATGGTATGAAAAAACAGCTGCTTTGAATCCCGACCGCAGCCTCAACGGCAATATCTACGCATGCTATAGCCCCGGCAGGGGCCGAGACCACACACACCCCACCCCAAAACTCCCTGATATTCCCACCTTCCAAGCTACACCCTTCCACACCCTCAATACCCCAGAAATACAAAAAGCCGCCCTCAGCGGACTGATCGACGAGATCACAGTCCATCCGACAGCGGCTTTAGATATTCAGCGTTAGAATGCAGGCCACCCGACCTCCACGAGGCGTGTATCGCCAAGTTGCCTAATCTCCTTCGATTCCCGGATGGCCTAAGAAAACATATTCTCCATCACCTCTACCAATTCCAGGTCCATAAATATGAAGAAAGAACTCATCGTCTAACACTAATGAGACTAAAATACGTACATATTCTTTGACATACTCCGCAAACCTAAAGGATTGGGATTCTTACGAGTTCCTTTCCGATAGGAGTGCTAATTGTGGTATCAACAATACTTGCATCCCGAAGGGCGGCTTACAGTATCTCCTCCAATGGACAATGCCCTGCCCACTGCCCAAAAGGGCAACTTTGGCGAGGTTTATTAGGGGATTCTAATACCCGTCGGCATATCCTAACTATTGCGGATTTTACCCCTGCTAATAGTTAGCAGAATCCCCCAACCTCTGAAAACAAGTATATCATATTTTACCAGCGAATTCAAGAAAAATGGCTAAAGCATGGGTGTATCCCAAGCGTAAACGCTTGGGTTTTACCCCTAAAGGATGTTTCGATAATTCAGGTTGCCGCCTAAAGCCCCAGCGGGTTGAAAGGTCGCACGAACACATCTGGTTCTTATGTTAAACGTATTTGCCAAAATCATTGGGCTACTGCTCGTTTTTAGTTTGCTTACAAGTTGCGGGGATGTAGGTGTTACCAGAGATCTGCCAATAGAGCTGGTCCTAATTAACCAAGTTCTGAAAAACTGGCGTGAAGGTTATCAGAGCGAGGACCTTGATAGGTATATGAGTGCGTTCTGGGAAGATGGATTTCTTTACGTTTCAGACATGGGAACAAACGACGATAAAACGGATGATGTTGTATTTGACGATATCCGGGACGAAAGAGATGCAGCAAAGCGTGTTTTTGACATGTTCCAAGATATTGAGATTGAGTTGTCTGAACCACCTGAGATACAGCTGAATACAGATCGGACGCGAGCAGAGGTCAGAAACCATTATCGGATCCAAGGGTTTGTCGCTGACGGAGAAACCCTTGAAGGAGGATTTATAGGTTGGTTCGCAGAAGGGAATAATGTTTTTACCCTTGAGTTGAGAGGAAATAAGGATTCCAATAAGCAAGAATGGCGTATCACTGAGTGGAGGGATGAGGCGTATAGCAAAGAACAGATTCGAGCCGCCAACAATCTCCCGTAACTTTTGGGTGCGCTGCCTAAAATTTCCAGCCAGATTTCCGCTCAGTGTTAAAACCCAAGTCAATAAAAAGCGGCACGTAGATCGAAAAAAAGCGCGGGTTTTCCCCTTGCTTCTGAACTCCCAGAAAGTATTCCAACAAAAAAAGCAGGCAACACGGCAATTTACCGCACCACCTGCCCCATGGGAGATTGAAACAATCTTCTCTCTCAATACCCCCCCAAACTTCCCGACAGTCCCACCTTCCAAGCTACACCCCGCCACGCCCTCTTTTCCCCAGAAATGCAAAAAACCGCGGTCAGTGGGCTGATTCAAGGAATCGTTGTCCAACCGACAGCGGCTTTAGAAATTCACTGCAATTCAAACTTGGTTTCTGATTATAGCGCTACGGGGAATCGAACCCCGGTTTGATGGCTGAGAACCACCCGTCCTAACCCCTAGACGATAGCGCCATTAGATGGCTGCCGGGGAAGGACTCGAACCCTCGTAACATGGGCCAGAACCATGCGTCCTACCATTAGACGACCCGGCAACACCAATTAACAAAATTATAACAGGATATTATGTGTCTGTCAAGGATTTTGTCGAGACTTTTTTATTTGACGGATAGGGTGGGCTATGCTATCATGCTCCACATATCAAGGAGGGATACGCTACATGGCTAACAAAAGAAAAGTCCTTATTACAGGGGCATCAGGATATATCGCAAGCAGAAGTTTACCCACCTTTCGTGAACGGTATGAATTGGTGCTGCTTGATGTCAAAACGACGAACCGAGCGGGCGAGGAGGTCGATGGGATTCAGATCGCGGACCTGACCGACCCGGATCGAGACAAATACCGCGCCTATTTTGAAGGCGTTGATGCTGTCCTTCACTGTGCCTTTAAGGGCGGTAGCTTTGAGGCCGAATTAACCAACGTCCAGATGGCGTACAATCTCTATCAAACCTGTCTTGAAGAGGGCGTGGGTCGCGCGGTCGTCTGTAGTTCCAATCATGCGGCGGATTACTATGAAAACCTGATTTGGGGAGATAAGTGGGATGTGGTGACACCCGACATGCGTCCGTTGTCTGACAACTTCTACGGCTGGGCGAAAGAGACCTATGAGCATCTCGGCTTTGTGTTTGCGACGGGGCACGTTGATGGGAAAAAACTGGAAAACGTCCAAGTCCGAATCGGTGCGCCGCGTGAGACAATTCTTGATGCCGCAGATCCAAAGGACTTGAAGCATATCCATCGGGAACTAGGTGCCTATTTGAGTGCGAAGGACCAGACCCAGCTGTTCATCAAAAGCATTGAGACTACAAACATCGAAGATGAAAATGGGGTTCCGTTTCAGATCGTCTACGGAATCAGCGACAATTCGCACAGCTTCTGGAGCATCGTGAACGCTCGAAAAGTGATTGACTATCAGCCTGAAGACAACAGCGCGCTCAGATTTGCTGAACGGCTTGCCGAGTTAATGAAGGCTGCAAGAGATGGTTGATAAAGACGGATACAAAATTGATTCTCAATTGTTGGGAGGCTACAGTTGACAAAACGCATAATCTATTTTTTTTCTTTAGTGCTTATTGGGTTAGGATTTGCTGCGCCGTCGTTGCAGGCAGCACAGTTGTCTGCACAATCGGTCGCGCCAACCCTCACCCGCGTTGAACCAGACAACGACATGGTGACAGGTGGAGTAACCGTTCAGATAATCGGCGAAAATTTTCAGGACGGAGCAACCGTTACAATCGGCGGGAATGCCGCATCAAACGTGATTTTTGTTTCGCCAACCGAGTTGACAGTCGAAGTGCCGGCGGGTACTGCGGGCAGTGCTGATGTCGTTGTGACCAACCCTGACGGTAAATCGGATACACTTGCAGGTAGTTTCACATATACTAAGCCACCCCCTTCGCCTTATGATGTCAACCAAGATGGGACGATTAACATCTTAGATCTGGTTACTGTCGCTAGGCAGTTTGGAGAAACTGGCGCGGGACTAGTAGGAGATGTTGATGGCAATGGGACGGTCAACATCCTCGATCTGGTTGCTGTCGCCAATCGCTTCAGCCAAGGATAAACTAATGGGCTTAACAGGTACGGCTGATTGAACCAATGTACCATCGCTGTGAGACATTGACGGAAGGGGAGGACTATGCTAGACCCTACAAGGGAAGTCAGACAATTAAAGGCGGGCATGTTCAAGGTCTGGACGGTTTGGATTGCGATGTTCCTGACCCTCGTTTTGGCACTGATATTTGCCGTTCTACTTGGTGGTGACGTTGAACAAAGGCACCATCCACGTCATATCAGACATATAACGCAAATCCTATACGGTGTGTCGGTCGTTGGACTGATCTTGGCTTATTTCATACGGAAATATATGTTGCATAGGGCATCGTCCAAACCGCTTTCCGCTGAGACGAGCAACACGCCGGGACAGATTTCACCCTACATCGCCAGATATAAGCCCGCCGTGGTCGTTTCTCTTGCCATTGCAGAGAGTATCGCGGCTTTCGGATTAACGATCTTTTTCATGGATGGTAAATTGACCCCATTCCTGATATTCCTCGCGATGTCGCTTGTTGGTCTCTTTCTGTATCGACCAAAATTTGAAGAGGTAGAGAAGTTAGCCATCTCCATTAAGCAGCATTCTGATGCGTAAAACGTGAACTAATGAACCAGTGCTCCGTCAAATAAATCATGAAAAGGCACTCACCGCTCGGCTTGGATAGCCATAGCCAAGCCGCTTTGTGGGGCAAGTATCTAAAGGAGGCTTTTGTACCATCCCGATAAATCGGGATGATCCAAACCCGCAAACTAATCCCGACATGTCGGGACGCTACATTTATCTGACAATGAACTAGTTAACTTAACCGATTCATTGGTTTATTCCTCACCCAATACCCATCTAAGCGTTTCAGTATCTAAGTTTGCACCGCTCATAATCATCACAACGTTCTGGTCTGCGAGTTCCGCCTTCAACTTGCGGGCGGCGGCAATCGGTGCCGCGGCAGCACCCTCTATGAGGTTGTGTGTATACCGCAACGCCATCCGAATCGCCTCTCGAATCTCCTCCTCACTTACCAGTAAAATTCGGCTGATCCCATCTCTAAGAATCGAAAACGGCAGATCGAATGTCACACGGGTCGCCAAGCCATCGGCAACCGTATTCGCTGAATCTGTCTCAATCTTCTGTCCTGATTTCCATGAGCGATAAACCGACGGCGCGTTCTCTGCCTGCACACCGATGACCTTTACGTTTGGGTTAATCGCTTGTGCCACCGTGATAGCCCCACACGCACCGCTCCCCGCTCCGATAGGCACGATAATCGTATCCACCTCCGGCAGCTCCTCAAAGATCTCAAGGGAATAGGTCCCGACACCGTGGAGCAGCGACGGTTCAGTGGCGGGGTGGACATAATAGAGGCCGCGTTCGGCTTGCAGCTTCTCGCATAACTCGCGCGATTCATCAAAATCGACACCGTGCTCGATTAACTCTGCACCGAAGGCACGCATCGCGCTGTTCTTCTCAGGATTGTTGCCGTGCGGAACAACAATCGTGGCATGGACACCGAACTGTTTCGCTGCATACGCGATCGATCCGCCATGATTTCCCCGCGTTGCGGTTATGACACCACGCTTCCGCTGATCTGACGAAAGTTGGCTCATAAAATTCAATCCGCCACGAACCTTAAAACTGCCCGTCGGTTGATGGTTTTCGTGCTTGATGTAAGCCTGAAAGCCGAATCGCTTTGACAGCTCTGGATAGTGGATTAACGCCGTCGGTTTCAGGAACTGATAGACAATACGGCGTGCAGCCAAAACGCCTTGAAACGTAACGGGATTCAAAAATTTTCTCCTTTTCACTTTAGTAGGCACAGGTTTCCCAACCTGTGATCGTAGCACAGGAAGATGTCGAGATATGAATCTCGGCCTACAAGTGTTAAACGGGGGTTTAGAGATCGATCTGCGTTGAACTGCCAATGTTGAATTGATGAAAACCCCCGGACACCCGCGCATCGGGACCAATGATCGATCGGTTGACCAGCACATCTTGTAGTTCCACCTTCGGGTGGACAATCGCATCTTTGATAATCGCGTTGACAACCCGCGTTCCGCTGCCAATCGAGGCGTAGGGACCGACAATAGCACCTTCAATGACAACGCCAGCCCCGATAAAGACGGGCGGAATAATCACACTGTTAGGAAAGCGATAATTTTCCGGTGCCCGTTTTTCCAAAATAGACCGATTGGCTGCCAAGAGTTGGTCTGGCGTGCCGCAATGCAATGAGTCGATGAACTCAACCTTCATCTGTTCACCATATTCTAACATCAACTGCAACCCATCTGTCAACTGATATTCGTTGTGGGTACGAATATCCCTTTCAATAATTTCGTCTAAACATTGGAACAGCAGTTTGCTATTTTGGATGTAGTACGCGCCTTCAATAACAAGGAACCCTCCTTTATCCCCCCGCAGGCGGGGGGAATAAGGGGGGGCAGGCTTCTCGATCAAGCGCGTAATAAACTCGCTAGCCGTTTCAACAATACCGACTCCTCGCGGGTTCTCGACTGTCTTAACGCCGATAACCGTGCAAGGATTCTGAACAAATTTTTGATAGCCGCATTCAAAGATCTTATCGCCGAGCAGAATGAGAATCGGCTCTCCGTTGTGGCGTTCTTTCGCGAGGGAGATAGCGTGTCCGAGTCCCTGCTGTCCGTCTTGCCAGAGATACGTTGTCGGTAAACTGTAATGCGTTTCGACATATTCGCAGATCTGTTCCCCGTTGTCGCCGACGATGAAAATCAGTTCGGAGAGATCAGGAAGTTCAAGGAGCGGTTCGAGGAGGTAGTCAAGGATGGGACGCCCCGCGACATGGATGAGCGTCTTAGGAGAGGTGAAGGTGTGGGGTCTGAGGCGTGCGCCGCTGCCTGCGGTAGGGATAATGACTTTCATTCGGATTCCTTTCTTGGATAACCTGACTGCCTTTCTGTTCAAGACGAAACCCCAACCGTAAGAGTCCCAAATCAGAAAGTGCCGTTGTTACAGGGCCCTGTTTCTCTGTGGGAACATAAAACAGAAAGTATCCGCCACCCCCTGCTCCCAGAATCTTGCCGCCCAGTGCACCCACAGCGATAGCACGCTCATAGATGGTATCGAGCATCGGATTTGAGATGCTATCGCAGAGGGAACGTTTCAGCTGCCATGCACAATCCAACAAATGTCCAACCTCATTAAGACAACCCCCGCGGTTACCCTGTAGGAGTACATCGTAAAATGCGGGTACAAGCTCCTTGATTTGCAGAAGCGTTTGGGGACTCGCAGAACGTTTCTGTTTGTGTAAGATGGTCTCGGCGCGGCGTTGAATCCCGGTGTAGAATAGGGTGAGGTTCTCTTCCAGATGCGCTAGCGTTTCGGGGGTTACTGGGATTTCCTGCGTATTGACACTTTCATCTCTGTTGAACTGAATGCGCCGCAATCCACCGTAAGCGGCGATATACTGATCCTGCTTCCCGATAGGTTGATTTAGGCGTTCGATCTCAATCTCGCACGCTTGATGTGCAAGAGTTTCCATTGACATCTCGATTCCTTGATAGGTATAGAGGGCGTTGAGCAATCCAACGGTTAATGCGCTTGACGACCCCAACCCACAACCGCGTGAGGGAATATCGGAAGTAACTGTGATGGATATTCCACCCCCCCTAACCCCTCTGCTATCACCCCCCCTAACCCCCCCGCTAGCGGGGGGGCAGGGGGGGTAGGTTTTTCGCACCGCCTCTCGAATCAAAGGATGCTGAATATGGTCAGGGTCAGAAACCGTTTCATGGTGGTCTGGGGTGTTGATAGCAATTTGGGAGTTTCGCCGCCGTGTGATGCAGACGGAGATATATTTATCAATGGTGGTACTGATGACCTCTCCGCCATATTGTCGATAAAAATTGGCGATGTCGGTGCTGCCTCCCACTAAACTGATTCGTATCGGTGTGCGTGAGATTACCATCGGTTAATCCTCCCTGATAGACCGGATTGCTCCAGTGGCCTTCATGATTTGTTCCGCTTCAATAAAATAGTCCTTGACTAATCTCTGAGTCTGCATCCAAGATAGGTAATCCGTTAGAATATGATCGAGGTTCTTTCTCGGTTGCCAACCTAACGTGAGCAACTGGCTCACGTCCGAAACGATGTGCCTGACATCTCCCAGTCGAAACTCACCGGGAATGATAGGGGCAACTTCCACCCCTATTTTTCGCGCCAAAGCCGATGCGAACTGACGTTGTGTTGTCGGAATACCACTACCGACGTTATAAACCTGATAATTCGCTTCTTCCCTTTTCATGACCAGCAGGTTCGCTCTAGCAACATCATCGACATGAACATAGTCGCGCTTCATCCGTCCATCTTCGTAGAGGATAGGCGAAAGATTCGTCATCAAACGGGTGCAAAAAATCCGCAGAATCCCAGAGTAAGCATTAAAAAAAGACTGTCGGGGTCCCTGTGTAATCGAATACCGGAGTACAACGGTGGGAATCGAGTATTGCCGTCCAAGATTGAGAGCAATCATCTCTTGTGTATACTTGGACATCGCATACGGGGTGGAGGGATTCACATGGGTTTCATCAGTCGCTAAGGATCGCGCCTTTCCTTGACAAGCAGGACACTTGATCTCCCAATTTTGACGCTTCAACTGATTGAGGGGACGAGGAGCAGGATAGAAAGCTTCCGTACAGCTTTGGCACCAATACTTCCCCTCTCCATACACCGCCTGTGAAGAAGCAACGATAACCTTTTCCACAGAGCATCCCTGCTTCACAATAAGTTCAAAGAGGCGTGCAGTTCCGACACTGTTGACATGAAAGAAAGCCCCAAAATCAGGGAGCAAGCCTTGGTGTGCAGCTTGATGAAAGACAACACGCACGCCTTTCAAGGCTTGTTTCATTGTAGATGCGTCGGTCACTTCACCCTCTATAAACTCGATGCCTTCGGGGAGATAGTTTGGCTTTCCCATCAAGTGGGTCGGTTTCTGGAGGTTGTCAAGGATTCGGACGTGATAACCGGACGCCAATAACAGGTCTGCAATATGCGAACCGATGAATCCCGCGCCACCGGTAACAAGTACTTTCATGAGTGCCCCTCTATCTGAAGAGAAAGGTAAAACTACGGATTCACCTCAATTAAACATCTGCCATCAATAGTCCCTTGAATCATTTTATCAACGGCTTGATTAATTTCCACCAACGAAAAGGTGTCGGTAATCATCTCTCTGAGCTGGAGTTCACCCGCATTGATTAACCGAGTATATCGCGGAATCGCCTCGCTCGGTTGACTTTCCCCAATCAAAGACCCGGTGACGATCCTTCCGTAATGGAGGGGTAGGACCGGTAGACTAACATGCCCCTTTGAGGACGGCAGACCGAGAAAAATCGTCTGTCCGTTTGTCTTTGTGACTTCATAAGCGATTTCAAGGACTTCGAGGTTTTCGGTGCAAACGATGGTATGATCCGCCCCCGCATCGTCGAGTGTCTCATAAATAACATCTCTGGGATCCTGTTCTGTTGAATCAACCCCTAGCGTCGCGCCCAATCGGGCAGCCAACTGTAGTTTGCTCTTGGACAGGTCCACCGCAATGATAGGGTGTGCCGAGACTAAACTTGCCGCCTGCACAACACTTAACCCAACACCACCAACCCCAAAAACGACAACGGACTCCCCTATCTTTGGTTGAACGGTATTCTCAACCGCACCGAATCCCGTTAAGATTGCACAACCGAGCAGCGGGGCAATTTTCAGATCAAAGTCTTTCGGAATCGGTGTCAACCGGCTTTCGGAGACGACTGCGTATTCGTTAAATGTGGTAACCCAACCCGCATTTAATTCCTTACCTCTCCATCTATATTGCGGTACGCTTGATTTGATGCCATCCCCGTCCTTTGCAGCCATAACCACATGGTCCCCGATATTCACTATCGAAACGCCCGGCCCAACTGCTTCGACCACACCACTCCCTTCGTGTCCCAGTAGATGTGAAAGATATGGATCTGCCCCTTTGACACCAAGAATTTCACCGATTTGCGATCCACAAATGCTACTATAGCAGACCCTTACAAGCACCTGTCCAATCAAGAGCTTTGGTGGGAGTTCAACGTCGTCTATCACCAACGGCTGATGTTGAGCGGTAAGGATGGCAGCTTTCACCTGTTTTCCAAGCATCTGCTTTTTTTCTTTCACAAGAAATTTAAAGATGTTTGAAGAAATGTCGACTGAATGTTATCGATTCGCCCTAACACCTCGCATGGGTAAAACCAGTTCTCGGCAGAATCCGATCGACCATCCTGCAACCAATATGGCAATTACTACTGGCACGAGCAACGAGATTAGAAACGATCCTGTCTTGAACAACGCAAAGGAACAGATAAACAGCAACCCTGCGAAAACCGACCCAATGAGGAGGAGAACAACAATGGGATTCAGCCAAAAAGAAAGCCCTAAGAGCATGATCGAAAGGGGAAGCCCCAACCCCGCAGTGATATGAGCGATATTCAGGAGTTTGGGCCACTTTTTTCCAATCTGCAACCGTCCGATGGCGTATCGATACATCTGTCGAAAAAAGGCTTTGGGGGTTTCCCGTTTATAATGCCATACTTGGACATCAGGAGTGGAGAGCAACTTGTATCCCTGCTGTCTAAGCTTATAATTTAATTCAAGGTCTGAACCACCGTATAAATTCTCATCAAGTGGCATCGCAGCGTTCAATGCGTCCTTTCGATAAATAGCGTTGCAAGTTGGAAAATCCCTGACTTCTTGTACGGAGGGTTGTATCTCTTTATGCGTGGATTTGGCAACAATAACAGCGAGCGAAAAGAGAAAAGCAACCGCTCTGGCAAATCCATTTTGTTGATTTGGTGTGTGAATCGGTCCGGTGACACCTGCGATCTTTTCGTCAGCTTGAAAATACTTGAGACTGTTCTCAAGCCAGTTTTCATCGAAAATACAATCGTCATCTGAGTAAGCGATTAGATCGCCTTGGGCTGTTTCAAATCCGAGATTTCTCGCAGCGGTAGTTGCCTTTTTGTGATTTATCACGATTGTTGCACCAGAGGCAGCCGCAATTTTTCGAGTATCATCGGTTGACAGTCCATCAACAATTAGAACTTCAAGTCGCTCTTGGGGGTAATTGAGGTGTTTGATGCTTTGTAAACATTCTTTGAGGACGGCTTGAGAATTTCTGGTCGGTATGACGATAGAAATGAACGGTTTTGTGTTCATGGGTCAATCTTCCTGTGAGAGGAAAGAGACGAACTGTTCTGAGTTTCGATTCCTAATAAGCTGAGAAAGAAAGCGGAGAAAAAGGTCTGAATCCCCAGAACCATCAAGACTGAAGCCAAAATTGCAGGACGAATCTGGTCAAGGGGACCAAACCCACTCTGCACCCACTGATAAGCAATCCGCGCATCCATCGCAAATCCAAACAGCAAGAGGATCCCTCCGACAATTAACCCTCTTTCCAGATTAAAAATCTGATAGAGTCCTGAGATGAACCTATCGCTCTCCTCAAACCCACACCGCAGTGCGTAGGTTTTTGCGTAGATGCCGACATGAAGAATCTGATAGCCTAACAACGTAAGAAGGCTGGTCACTGTCATGACATGCACATCGTAGGCGTGCCCACCAATTTTGATGGGACCCGGTAGTAGGAGGAAGGTACATAACAGACCGAGTAGGAACAGCAGCACACCGGGAATCAAAAACAGATAGGTGGGGCTATAGAGCAACATGAAGCGTAAGTGTCGCCAAGCATCTCGGAACGAATTGAGTTTGGACTCCCCTTTTCTGGGGTAGTAGTCAATCGGAATTTCTAATATTTTTAGTCCCCCTTTGATAGCGCGCATCACCATCTCAGAGGCGAATTCCATGCCGAGGGTCTGAAGCTTCATCCGCTCAAAGGCGTCCCGTGTGAAACTCCGCATCCCGCAGTGAGAGTCGGAGATACCCGCACCAAAAAACAGATTCAGTATTCCCGATAGAATCGGGTTGCCCACATACCGATGCGACCAACTCATTGCGCCGGGGTGGATATTTCCTTGGAATCGGGAGCCGATGACGAAATCAAAGCCGTCCCGTAGCGGTGTGATGAACGGTTCAAGATTTGAAAAATCGTAGGTGTCATCGGCGTCTCCCATGATGATATATTTTCCCTGCGCTGCGCCAATTCCCGCTAGATACGCGCTCCCGTATCCCCGAACCGGCTGGTGAACGACGCGGGCCCCTTCACGTTCAGCGATAGCCGCTGACCCATCTGTTGATCCATTATCAGCGACGAGCACCTCTCCACAAATCCCAAGCCGCTTGAGGGTGTTCCGTGCTTTTTTTACGCAGATTCCAACGCTCTGTGCTTCGTTGAGGCAGGGGATAACAACCGAGACTTCGATTCCCTGATTACCATCGTGAAGTGGTGTCAGCGTTCCTGAATCAACCATCTTTTAACCTCCAGTCTAAAACCTGAAATGCATCCTTCAGTCCTTTCCTATTTTTCCCTCTTCCATTTCTTATTGTTGTTCTACTTTCTTCTGCTGACCGTATGTCTTTACAAGCGTGGGTGACAGTGCAACCCCAACGAGACCGGGGAGCAGCGCGTTAACCACGAAAAGCGAAAACGCTGCAGCAACAGCAGATTCCATCGGGACACCGTAACGGCTCAAGATTAGTGCCGCTGTCCCCTCTCGTAACCCCAGGCCCATGATGGAGATGGGGAGGCTGCCAGTGATAACCAAAATGGCGGGTAGGGTGAATCCCACTTGCCAGCCAACAGGTTCAAGGCTTGAAAGCAATAGATAGAACTGAAGGGACATCAACCCAAAACAGGCACAAGCGGAGCAGGCGTTGAGAACGATAAGTCGTCGAGGCAGTTGGCGAAGTAGACGGATGCGCTCAACCAACCACGGTCTTCGTAAAATCCATTTCGCGTTTTTTGTGAAACTAATCCCGGTATATACCAATACCCATAGGCACCCCAATCCGAAGATACCAACCAACCCCATCCACGGTGATAATAGCATGAGGCTAAGTAAAAAGCACCCTAACAACGCGCTCATATCGATAAATTTATCGACAACCACTAGTGTGAACACTTCTAGGTGTCGTCTTGGAAAACAAGCAACTCGAGCTAACTCACCGGCACGAGCAGGGGTGAATAATGCCGCTCCCACGCCAATAAGAAAAGAGCGTAGTGCGAGCGTATAGGTGGTTGTCGGTTGATTGGCCCTTAGCAGGTGATGCCATTTGATTGCTTTAATCCATACAAACAACAGTGTTAAGATACTTGCTATCGCCACAAGTGTCCAATTTGCCTGTTGTCGAAAATTGGCGATTCGATGGAGATCCAGATAATGATACAAAAGGCAAACTAACACGACGGTGACTATAATCGGTAGTAGCCACTTCTTCTGACCCCACATAACCCGTGGCAGGTACTGCAACTGTTTGCCCAAAAGCCTTCCCCTGCGACACCGGAGGATAGTTCGCTACCACGGCAACTCCGATCGTGGTGACTTTTGAAAATAAACTCCGTGTCGATCCACTTGTTTCAATATTACCCCTTAGACCTGATATTCTTTAAGATAATCCGTTGGAGCTTCCCAGCATCGGGCTATGTCCAATAATCATCCAAAACAACAAATCCGCCTTCAGCTACTTTATCACATAAATTTTCTAAAACTATCTTGACTGACGCATACCAATTGGCATCAATATGCAAGAGAACAGTGGGTTGGAGTTCCGCTGTTCGCAACGTTATATCAAGCCATCAGGCAGTAATGTTAACCTCCTAAAACATTTGAAACCGATTGCCCTTTGCAATGACCTTCAATCAATACCATGTATCCAATTGAACATTAAAAGGAGAAAATTTGAGGACTTTTTGCACGATAAGAATGCGTTGAAATCCGCAAAAGATGGAGGCTGGTTTTGACAACTTCTCAGCTCAATAGTGAATTTCCCAAACCTTTGCGCGATGATCTACCTCTGTGATAACTTCCTCAAAATGTTCGCTCAGTTCATCCGTCAGCGCACCAGTATATAATTTGACGGAATTTAATTTTTGGGCACTTTGTGTGAGAAGGAAGCCATCATGGACAACTATTCCTCTTGTCTGCTCAGAAGCTATCAACCAAAGCGTAAGGGGTAATTCTGCTTCTGGAAAATACCATTGCCGATTTCCCATGATAAGTTCGTGAAAATGCACGCTTTTTGAGGTATCCCCTGCTTTAACAATTGCGCGAGGAGGTGTCGAGACCGTGAGAACCCCTCCGATATCCGCGAGATCCACGACAATTTTAGAAATATCAACCATCTCAGAGGTCGGAGAATCTTGATAAGATATTTGAATGGATCTTATCAGTGGAACAAACTCAAAACGAAATGTAGAAGTATCATTCTCAATAGTCGGTTTCAGTCCAATAACAAATGGGCGAAACTGATTTGGATAAGCAACTGTCCAATACCCATTCAAATTCTTCAAATCGTCGACGGAAAGCATCAGATGGGTTGCTTTATGTGCTTTCAGATAGGATAGCATTTCTTCGGTTGTCTGACCCAGAATAACCTGCCTTAAAAAAGATCGAATCCAGTCACGGTTCTGCTGCTCATCAATAATTGTTGCCCTTTGTCCAATCTCATTGATAATGCTTCCATAATCCCAGTAAGCCGCAACAACTGCACTCGGGGGTGTGTTCTGTTCAATTTGCGGGACAAATCCTTCGATGGATCTGACCTGGCCCTTTGCAGATACGTATCCTGTCTGTCCAATCCCCAATCCGTAAACGCCTGTGTAGCTAAAAAAGCAGAGAAGGGATACTGCAAAAAATCCACAAAAACGCTTGACGGTAGTTTGAAACTTAATGTGAATCATCGACTTTTCAATGGCAACACCGAGGGAGATGAGTGAAACCGCCAAGGTTGTCAACAGCTGAATTTCTGCTGAGGTATCAAAAGTTATTCTGAAAACAAGTTGAATCATCGTGAAAATGTTAAATCCACAAGCAAACATCAACCAAACAATAGTGTTAAAAATGAAAAGAGAAGCTGCACCGATATTTCTGGATAAATCTGGAATAAAATATTCAATCATTTTTACAAAGCAGAAACTGCTCATCAGAAAAAACACAGGGACGAAAAATAGAGCAAATCGGATCGCTGAACTACTGAAACTGAAGCTCACTAAAAACCAGATGAGAAACGGTAAAACGCGTTCTGCACCATTTTTGATAAACAACCAAGAAGCATAGAAAGCAAACCCACATATTGGAACCAGTAATACAATTACACCGATCCAGAGCGGTTGGCGTAAAAAAAATGACGTAAATATGCGTGGTAAGATAATACATAAAAAACCCAAACTGAGCCAGAAGAGATGGAACCAAGAGTTTCGGATACTGTTTCTTCGTAAATAGGGCATTGATAACAGAAGAAAGAACCCAACCAAACCAATAGGGAACAGAAGCCCATAATAGTGGATCCAATGGCTAAAATCTGCGGGTTTGAGCTCCCCAACGACTCTCATGATCGGATCAGCCCCAAAGGGGAATAGCAGACGTTCGCAGATATCAACAACAGTTCCCCATATCCGGTACACAGGATAAGCAAGTAGTAGACCGACGCCTATCAATCCTTTTCTACTAAAAATCTTGCTAAAATAGTTGGTGGCTTGAAGCTTACTTTGTCTGATCAGGACAGCGATGTAGATAATGCCTGCGAGAACCGGTGGAATCATCGCTGAAAGCGCGAATGGTCCCGGGAATCTCTCCCAATAGAAGCTGCCTGGAAGAAATAGCAATACGAAATATAAACAAACACCCAACAGTGAGGAGACAGCTTGTTTCCTATCGAATCCACGATAAATTCCAATCAGAACATCACAACCGTAAATAACTCCAGCGATTAGACCAATTCCTCCCCACACAATTGCAATAACACCTAGTATACCTGCGTAGGTTAATTTGTAGATAATCTGCCTAGCGGTGCTCAAGGAATCAAGGGAGAGCCTATAAAAAAAGAAAGCCAACAAAAATAGAAAAAGGACAAGTGAATCTGGGTCCATATATCCCACCGTCGTTCTGCCAATCATAGCAGGCGCAATTGAGAATGCGAGAGTCGCCAAACAGGCTGTCAAATAGCCAAAATGCTTGCTGACCAACAGAAAATAAACAATACAACCGAAAACGAATACCACGGCAGGATACAAAGCCATAGTTCTGTTCAGGGATAGTTCGGGAAGGAAGCGATGCAGTAGCCCATAGCTTCTGGCAATGATCCACGGGAAACCGATTGTCTCTAGTGTAGTTTTAACACCATTGGGGACATGGCGCATTGAGTCAACCTGCGGTAGGGCACCATGGGAGACAATCTGCCGCACGTTCCGCACATGACGGTAGGAATCGGATCCAATGAAAGTATTTCCATCAATATGCAAGGATAAATGAACGCGAAAATAAACACCGACAGAGGCAATTAGAACTATAACAATGAATGATGTAAGAATTGGAAATGTGTTGCTAGCAGCTTGAGAAACTGCCGCGTACCTATTGAATAATCGCATAAATAGGTATTTCGATAAATGGTTGTTTGGGGTGATCAGTGTGGAGTTTTACACTTCCCTTGACAATATCTGAGTTTACACAATCGCTAAAAAAATGTGCTTGAACACGATATTCTCGATGCGGTGTGACTGGAATAACATCAATTGAAATCGCCTGTGGATCGGCTTCCACCTTTGCAATTTGCCATTTTGTCTTTTTATCGCCTTTTACGACGATACTCTTGGAAGGAGACTCCCCTTTTTTAACAAACCCAAAAAAGAATCGCTTTGAAGACATCTCAATCACAGAACCAATTTCCCCTTCGATTGGGACAACGAACTGCGGTGATTCTTTGTAGTTCGTATAGATTATAATGGACCCCAATATTTGGGCCAGGAGTTAAGTAAGATTTAACGTCTAACTCACTCCCACAAATGGAGGTCTGAATATGTCAACCAAACGGATTCGTCATACAGCAAAATTTAAGTTTACTATTGCCCTTGAAGCGATCAAGTCAGATAAAACTATCAACCAATTGGCAAGCGAACACCAGTTGCACCCGAGCCAAATCAGTCAATGGAAGAAGCAGTTGCTTGAACAGGGTAGCGATATTTTCGCTACCCGCCCCACCAAGCAACAGCGTGAGCAAAATGACAGAGAGTCGAGTCTGTATGAGCAAATTGGTCGGTTGAATATGGAACTGGACTGGTTGAAAAAAAAAGCCACCTCAAACAGTAGAACAGAGACGGAAACTCGTTGAACCTAACCACCCCCAACTGAGCATCCGTCGTCAATGTGAGTTGCTCGGTTTTTCCCGGTCAACGCTTTACTGTCAACCGGCTACAGAGTCAGCAGAGAATCTGCATCTGATGCGGCAGATAGATCAGCAGTATATGCAAACCCCTTTCTATGGGAGTCGTCGAATGACACAACATCTCAAGCAGCTTGGCTACGGTGTCAACCGCAAACGCATCCAGCGACTGATGCGTTTGATGGGGATAGAAGCGATTTATCCCAAACCCAAACACTCGGCTATCAACAGTGAGCATCGGGTTTACCCATACCTATTACGGGACTATGAGGTGACCGCCGCCAATGAGGTCTGGTCGGCTGACATTACCTATATCCCGATGGATAAAGGCTTTATGTATCTGGTGGCGATACTCGACTGGTATAGTCGTTACATCATTGCTTGGGAGGTGTCCAATAGTCTATCAAGTCGGTTCTGTCTCGACGCTTTACATCACGCATTATCTGCCGCAACTCCCATTATCTTCAATACTGACCAAGGGGTCCAGTTTACGGCAAATGCTTTCACCGATACCGTTGAAGCCGCTGGCGTTGCTATGAGCATGGGCAGCGTAGGCAGAGCCATGGACAACATTTACATTGAGCGGTTTTGGCGTAGCGTCAAGTATGAAGATGTTTATCCAAAACTCTACCCAACGCCAAAAGCCTTGTTTGATGGATTAACTCATTATATCCGGTTCTATAATTACAAACGACCTCACCAGAGTCTCAATTATGCAACTCCGGCTAAGGTGTATCTCAGCTAAAGGAATCTCACTCTATCTCAAATATCCTACTTATTTTTACTGTATTTTGGCCTCGACAAGGGGTCCACTTTAGATTGTGATATTTTCTTCAAACTGCCCTTCTGGAGAAATCTGTGTGCATTGTCCAGGAATAATTGTTAAGTGGATCTCGGCATCTGCCCCTTTCTTTTCTTGAAAAAGTTCGGCGCGTACCGCATCGGAGGAGGATTTTACTTTTTTTATTTTGAGATCGTTCGTCCCCGGATCACGTATTCTAATCTTCTGGGAAATCGGGGTTTCTTTTTCACTTTCCAGAATGCGTCCGAGTTCGATACCTTGGGGACTGATTGCTAAGGTCGTTTTAGCTATTCCCTGAATCACAAATGTCAAAATCGGTTGATCGACATCATTGCTGAGAACTTTGGAGGCTGCGGCTGTCTTTCCCCATCGTCCCTTAATATCGTACGCCATAAAGATCTGTGCTTGTTCACCGGGCGGGATTATTTTTCTTGAAATCTCAAACTTGGTGCAATTGCAACCCGGAATGAGATCCCGAATAATTAAGTCAGCATTGCCTGTATTTTCAACCGTGAAATTCTTTTCTATCACCTGATCCGAATCGGCAACCCCAAAATCATAAATTAATTGATCCGCCCAGATATTCGGTTGATTCGCCAAGTCCTCCTTTCGTTCAGGTGAAACAGTTAGCACATACCCGTTCCAGATCTGATCAAACTCTTCTAACGACATAAAATCGAATTCCATATTAATGTCGGTAATACTGAGTTTGTCATTGAGGATTTGGTCAATAACAAAGAAATGATTATCATTTACATAGGCAATGGTTGGTAGTCTTAGGTTAGTCAATTGACGGAGCGATATCTTCAACCCCCTTGCCCGGAGCCCAAGTTTATGGGCTGCGTCAGCCAGTCCTTTCATTGTCGTTCCCCGGGGGGTGGTACCGGCGAGATCCGCAACTGAAGACAAATCGACATCAACGCCAAACGTTTTAGCAACAACCATAAGCGCGTAAGGTCCACAAAGTGCTTGATCCAATTTATCTGTAGTGTCTTGAGAGAATACAGTTTCATGAATCAAGAGGCAAAACAGACAGATAGAAACAACCTTCTTCCAAGCGGATACTGCCATTTTCATAGATTAATCTCCTTGGGTATGTAGGCCAATTTTTCAATGAAACGTTTAACTTCACTTAGATGTAGGCTCCAGCGTTCTCCAGCCAATCTCCTTAAAAGGGATCAATTTTCTGAGATCCATATGATATATTTCGGTTTCTGGAGAAATTTGGAGGTCAAAGTAAGCTGACACATCTATATTGGGTTGAAAATTGGTAACTTTGATCTCATTTTTGAAAACTTCTCCCTCCTCCCAAGCAAGGAGTTCGGTGTCTTTTGGGAACCAAACGACACCTGTCTGAAGCTGATATTGCTGCCAATCAATTTTTACAGACAATTTTCGGTCATTGGATTCCCCAATTACCTGAATAAGACGGAATCCTCCCTTTGGAGCAATCCAGAGCTTCATGGTATCATAATATCCGCCGGGGTATGGTGCCTCAACGATATAACAAGCAATACCATCTACCGCTTCACTACCAATGATATGCACCGCCTCTTGCTGTAGCAAATAATCGCTCCATCTTAGTCCCTTATGAGCTATACCCCAATTGCGGGGATCGTATATATGATCCTCCGGTGTTCCATAACCAAAAGCGTGTGGTTTTCCGGGGAATAGATGTATTCTTCCATCAAATAAGACATGTGCAATTCTATCATCATCAAGGAAGTATTTGAAATAACTGTGTCCTTCCTCATCAAAGGCAAACCATAGTTCTGATACAGTGCCATCCTCTATTAACTCTTCGTCAATTATAAGATGTTCGGAATGCGTTGTTTTTCTTTTTGTATTAGCACGTTGCAGCTTTTTGTTGAAGTTATCTGCAGCAAAGTATTTAAGGTTGCCTGTTCCAGATTTGAGTTCTACTTCAGTGTGTGCTAAACCAGCGATAACAAACTCCAAATCAATGTTGGGCAATAATGGTTTAGGTGCTGCTTGTAACGGTGCTATAAAAACACAGATTAGAAGAAACAATACTATCAACAGTTTTAATGTGTACATTTGATAACGCAGCATATTCTATCACTCCTAGCCGGAGACCATGAACTTCCTTTGATATCAAATGAAAGTCCTTTGCCGGCAATCCAGAAATAAATGATTTATTTTTCTGCCCAGTTGTCCCACAATTAATTCAAAACGAGGCGAATCGGTTCTACTGCCTCTTAGCGAAATCCGCTCTTTATCTGTCCCCAAGTGGTTGTGAGTCTCCTCCGAGGCTGCACGGCGAGCGCATCACTCCACCGAACCTCAAAGTCATCAAAATGGACCCGGTTCCCCATTCCTGATGACAGATAGATTCTCCCTTCTGCGTAGGTGTCATCAAGGAAATCAAGCATTTTTTGCTGATTAACAAACACCTGGAATCGATTGCCCTTTGCAATGACCTTCAATCGATACCATTTGTCCATTTCAAAAGCAAATGGTGAAAATTCAAGCAGCTTGTTCCTGAAATGGACTCCGTCAACTCTTCCGTCAGGCAGCATCACAATCCTATCTACATGCCAAATAGCTGCGCCAACACCTCTTCTGCGATCTGTGTGCCGACCTAACAAGAAATTGTAAGATAAGCCGTATTGAAGTAGTGGGTGCTTCGAGTTTTCATCTTGAGGGTGTGCGCGTAGACCGATGTTCGCACCATTGGCAATAATCGGCTGAAACATTAGCTTGGCGATTTTCACAGAGACTGACACCTCATAATCCGTTGAGATCACTCCTAAAAGCCCGACAAGAATATCCTCTGGATTGGGGGGTGGGAAGCCGATAATCAACTCACCATTTTCAATACTTGCTGCTTCCGCTTGAACCCACCACCCCTCTAAATCTCCATCGTTAAAATCATCACGGAATATCTCTGCCCATGCTGATGACATTAATGACATAAGTATTAACATAACCATCATGTGTCTCATGGTATATCAACCTCGTTGTTGTTCCAGACAAGGCGAATCTGGTTTAAACTAACCTAGCCAACAGATTCGCCTCGTCACGACTAGCACATAACTAATAAAGCAGTATAATACCTATGGGGCACTATGTCTTATTTAGGGCTCGCAATCTAGGTAGTCAGAGTCATCCCAGGTGCCTATCTGAACGATACAATTAGCGGTATATGTGTTATATTTACAATAAACACCAAAATTACTCAAATTGCAAAAATCGTTCGGATCGCCTGTCCAGACACATGTATACACGGGACCAACATACCCATTAGGCTTCCTTTTGGTCCAAGCCTCTGGGTCCAGATTCCAAACACATCCGACCTCACAATCATCCTCACCCCCGTATTGATCGCACTCATACGTCCAATCCTGCCCCCGCAATTGCTGCATCTGGGCATCTGAAAGCTCAAGCGGCATTCCTTGGTTGAAATCAACAGTTGCATAGACTGTGGTTACGCTTAAAACAACAACTAGTAGATAAACTAGTCGGAACTTTTGAAGTGTCATTTGACTTCTCCTTTTCTAAGTGAATCTCGTTCGAGCTTTAAGTTGACCGAAAGCTAATCAATACTTGAACTCAATCAGGATTCTTGTGAAAAACTTTCATGCACCCTGCATGAAAGACACCATTTTCGGTTGCTAGGCAAAATGTCATGGTTACCTTTTACAACCAAACTGACAGAATGCGATAACGTAGAATAAAAATTGGAAATTGCTGATAATCAAAAACCGCCTGTTGTTCTACTTTGCCTTTCGTCGTCCGACCAATGTCGAATCCTCGGAAGGTAGACTCCATAATCGAATTTTGGGCTATTTGGCATCGTATGACACGTCAAGCAATCCGCTTTGGTAACCTGTCCATACCCTTTTTGCGGATTCTTTACATGATTGCCCCCGACACCGTGGCAGTTTTCACACCCTACGTCCGGCAGATTAGGTGTTGTCTCCATACTGACAAACCCGCTCTGAAATCCGAACCCCACTGTGTGGCACATCAAACATTCTGGGTCCGCGGCGTGTCCGTGCGAGACCAGCGTTTCATAGGCGTGGGCATGTTTGCTTTTCTTCCAGAGCGCGTATGCTTCAGCGTGGCACCCTTTGCAACTCGCACTTCCGACATACATTCCACCCGTCGCAGGCGGCTCTCGCTCTATATCCTCTGACAGATTTTCAGCGGTCAACATCTGTTGATATAACTTCAACAACCCAATCATCCGTGGTGAATCGGGAAGGCGTTCGGAGAGGGACAGTGCTTGAAATTCATAATCCGGGGCCGCTCTGTCATCACTCCACCGAATGTCAAGCTGTCCGATGGCTTTGCCCTTCGTTCCGGTATTTAATAACACCGTTTTCTTAATGCGAACTGGATCTTTGTGCAATTCTTCAATTTCATGCCCGGAGACGACAACATCAATCTGAGGAAAGGCAGCTGCTAACCCTTCGGATTCAGCGAAATTTGCATGAGCCAGCAAAACGATGAGATCCGTGGCTTGATCTAATTTCTCCACTAAATCTATCAGCACAGCATTTGGATCTGCCAGTCTCAAATCTGCTCCCGCATTTTCAACCTGAATTTCAAACGATTGGGAGAGGATCCCTATAATTGCTACCTGTATCTGATTGCCTTGAAGATTGACAGTGTGAAACACAAAGGGCTCAAAGACTCGGTTTTCCCCGTGAAATAGATTCGCAGATAGAAACGGAATGCCCGACATATCCTGTAGATATTTCAATCGATCTATCCCCAGCAGCAAGTCGCGCTCACCAACGTTATAGGCGGCGTAACCCATCTCTTTTAGAGCGGCAAATCCAATCTCCGCCTTCAACTCTGATTGGCGGCTTGCGTTGTCAATCAAATCGCCGTTGGCAACCGGCAAGAGCGTTTTGCCTTTGACTGTCAACTGTTGAATCACGCTGTCCCGTCTGGGAAATCCGCCAAGCTGTCCTTCTGCACAGCCACAAGGCTCAAGATATCCCAACTCCTCTCCACTGATGAGCAGCGTCAAGTTAGGTCCAGATTCAACTTCGGGCGGACGCATGGATTGGGAACTCAATGCCAACTGTAGTACCACACCGATTAGGGCTAAAGTCAGAAAAGGAAAAATTACCTTCGTCAATGAGAATATCTCCTCTGTCGAGCGCGATTATTCAGTCGATAACAATTGAATCTAATGTGAGCAATTTTTGTGCCACCTTTCCTTTTGCTCCCTATTTCTTCCATCGCTACGTTGCGACGTGAGGCTTGAAACCCTTGCGGCGTCTGAACCAAAGCAAAATCCACAAACCCCCTATTTGCTTCTGCTAAGGGGCGTATAAGAACCTGACTCAAAATAGAGTTTTTCTCAAAAATGGGATTGCATCAACATAATAATGTGCACAGACCCGTATGAACACAGGTTCCCACGTCTGTCCCAAATCTGGGATGCAAAATCCCAAGATTGGGACGACTCTTAGATTATAGTCCGTATTTCGCTAATCTCCGGTACAAGGTGCTTCGCGGTAAGCCCAGTAGGCGCGCTGCTTCGTCTTTATCTCCACCAGTCTGTTCCAACGTCTGGCAGAGATACTGTCGTTCATAACGCGCCAATGCCTCTTCCAACGGCAAGAGGGTGTCATCACTCATTTCTGTCTCATCGTCCAAGTGGGGTGTAAAATCAGTGGCATTCAACTCAGATTTCTCCGTCAGAAGGAATACGCGCTTGAGCAGTGATTTGAGCTCACGCACGTTTCCGGGCCAAGGATATTTTTCCAATAAGGGATAAACATCTGTCTCAAGCCCAATAGACCGCTGAAACTCAATGATAAATCCTCCCAAGAAGTAATCAGCAAGAGAAGATATATCAGTACGTCGCTCCCGCAAGGGAGGCAGGTAAACCGGCAGGGTGTTAAGCCGGTAAAATAGGTCTTGCCTGAAAACACCGTCGCGTACTGCTGTTTTCAAATCCCGATTGCTCGCGGCGATAATCCTCACATCAACCAACATTTTTGTTCCGCCCAGCGGCGTAATACTTTTCATGTCAACGATCCGCAGCAACTTCGCTTGAAGTTCCAACGGTATCTCCCCAATCTCATCTAGGAAGAGGGTCCCACCTTCAGCTTGTTGAACCGCTCCCTTCCGCGCCCCAGATGCCCCAGTAAACGCGCCTTTGGTGTGGCCAAAGAGCTCGTTCTCAATGAGGGTGCTGGGAAGTGCCGCACAATTAACCGGGACGAACGGCTGGTCTCGCCGTGCGCTTGCCTGATGAATCAACTGTGCGGCGAGGTCTTTTCCCGTTCCTGTTTCTCCCTCAACCAGGACCGTTTCATCTGTAGGACCAATTTTGCGAATCAACTCACGCACACCCTGTATCGCAACACTCTGCCCGATAAGTTGTATAACCTGAGAAATATCTGAATCCATGTGAGGTAATGCTGCTTTCCTATGAGATTGCGCGGTTTGTTTCACTCGCTTCTTCATCAGTTAATGGAGGAGTATGCCTAAATATAGTGCAACAGAAACCGAGTTTTTTCGGCAAAACTCGGTTTCTCTTCGTGCTTTGCACTTTCTTTTTATATGAGCCAATGTGATTTAACTGTAACTGGTCGCCAATCAAAATGCACCGATCAGATTTATCGTGACACCAGCGAGCGACAATATGGAACGGTCTGCTCCAAACCGTCTTGGAGAGGGATCTGAGGTGTCCACCCCAAATCCCTCTCAATTTTCTCAGGACTGAGTGCAATGCGATGAATTTCGCCGGGTCTTGGCTTGTCATATACCGGAGACATTTCAATTATATCCTCGCCTCCCATGGAGGAGCCGAGAGCCTGCTTTAATTGGCAAAATAGTTCGTTAAGACTAACTTCTAGCCCGGTACTTACGTGATAAATCTCCCGGTCACCACCCGTCAGCGTGAGCAGATTCGCCTCAACCGCATCCGAGATAAAGAGGTAGTCGCGTGTCGAACTACCATCCCCAAAGATTGTCGGGGAGACCCCTCTGAGCATTGATTCTGCGAAGATGGCGATCACCCCCGCGCCTCCGTGTGGATGTTGACGGGGCCCATAGATGTTGGCGCAGCGTAGGACGGTGTAATTGAGTCCCGCGCTGGTGGAGGCGAGAGACAGGTAATGTTCTACCGTGTGTTTGCTAATCCCATAGGGAGAAATGGGGGCGATGGGGTGTGCCTCATCAACAGGGAGATAGATTGGCTCACCGTAGACAGTCCCGCCGCTAGAGGCATAAATCACCTTTTTCACACCATGTTCAATGCAACACTGAATAAGACGAATCGAGCCGATAATATTGTGCTGTGCATCAAAAACCGGATCTGCGTTGGATTGGCGGACACCGTTTTGCGCGGCATGGTGGTTGACAATATCCGGCTTCTCACGCTCAAAAATCTCACCGAGCGACGAATCCAAGAGAGACGTTTCGTAGAATCTTGCACGCGGGTTCAGATTGTGTCGGTATCCTGTGGCCAAGTTGTCAACGACGACCACTTCATGTCCGAGTTGGAGCAATCGATCCACCAGGTGCGAACCGATAAATCCCGCGCCCCCGGTCACTAAAATTTTCATGAATCCCTCCTCAGTTTGTGTCCAGTTCGATGATACACCGCCCTGTGAGTTCCCCATTCCGCATTTTTTGCACCACTGTATTGATATCATCAAGTGAGGCAGAATCGGTTATCAGCTCTTTGAGTTTAAGTTTTCCTGCGTTCGCTAGTTTGATGTAGCGCGGGATTTGACGGTGGGGACGGCTCTCGGTAATCACCTGAAACCCTGTCACGGTTCGCCCGAAGTGCAGCGGCTCTGGATTCAACGAGACATTATAACCTGCTTTTGGTCCCGAAATCAGCATCGTCACGCCGTCGGTGCGGGTGAGTTGATACGCCATTTCCAGCATCTCGACATGCCCTGTGCTATCGATGACCACATCGGCTAGGGCATCCCCAACGATACGGGGCACCTCACGGCTTAGGTCGCACTGCTTGGTGTTGATGCAGTGGGTGGCACCGAGTTGGCGGGCAAGACAGAGTTTTTCATCGGACAGATCGACCGCAACGATGGGGTGAGCCGAAACCAGAGCAGCACCCTGAATCAGGTTCAACCCAACTCCCCCGGCACCGAGGATTACCACAGAGTTCCCCGGCTCAATTCCCGCTTTACTGATAGCACCGAGTCCGGTGAGTGTCGCACAACCGAACAGCGGTGCGAGTTTCAGATCGAAATCTGCGGGGATGGGGGTCAGCCGATTTTCGGAGATGACCGCGTATTGGTTAAAGGTAGTCACCCAGCCGGCGTTGAGATGTTTTCCGTTCCACCGATAGTCCGGCGTTTCGGATTCGATCCCCGTCCCGATTCCGCAGTGCAACACGACGCGATCGCCTGCAGCCACCGTTCTCACACCGGGCCCCACTGCTTCAACCGTTCCTGATCCCTCATGGCCGAGTAGGTGTGGCAGATACGGGTCTTCCCCCCGTTTCCCATCAATCATAGCGACCTGTGAGCCACAGACGCTGGTATAGTGGACTTTGACGAGGACTTGGCCCGGCGAAAGATCCCTCGGCAGCTGAACCGAATCTATGACCAACGGCTCTCCCTGTACAGCCAGAATTGCAGCTTTCATCTCCATACTTTTATGTCTCCTGATCTCTTTCTACGGTCGTTTATGTCAAGAAATCGTACAGCAAATTTCGGATCCCTGTAGGTCGATTTTCCAAAATTGACAATCTTTTGTTGAGATATGAATCTCGACCTACTTTCGTAGTTTTCATCTCATTCTCCCTTTCTTATGATGGAGCTCTTTTTTCATCTGACTTTTTGTCGATTTTGGGGTATAATCTAAGTAAGTCAAGATTTGGAATGTGCGCCCCCTATGGTCTGTTTTGTGTAGGAGGGAATTCCAATTCCTGACTTCAGCGACATACCGAGGAAATTGAGATATGATTAAAGAAAGACAAACAACAACCGATGCTGTGGAAATCCTCCATCGTCTCCACATCAAAGGGGATCCCGAACGGATTGCCTCGCTGGAGGCGGAACGGATTAAAGCCGAAATCGCGCAACAAATCTATGATCTGCGTGAATCTGTGGGCTTGAGCCAAAAGCAGCTTGGAAAAAAAATAGGCACAACACCAACGCTCATTGACAATCTTGAGATGACCGACTATGAAGATCATCAACTTGGCGATGCCATCTTGACCTTAAAACACATTGCCAAAGCAGTTGGGAAACAGATCGAGATCCAGTTTCTCGTTGTTTCTTAGAGCCTGTTTGAAAATTAAGGGGCTATGGCAGAAGAAACAGAAACAATCAATTTTTTCGACATCCGCGTTGAACACTTCCCTGACCGGAGTGCCCGATGGTTGTTCCAAGACACAGAGAACGTCCGAGGATTGTTAGAAATCGTCGCAGCCGAGTTGGTGGAATTGATCGATTTTAGCCAACTCGCACAGATTAACAGGAGTTTTGTTCCTGACAACCTTCGAGAACAGGAGTCTGACCTCGTATTTAGTGTGCCATTACACAACGAATCGGAAACGGATGAACTGCTAATCTATATCCTTATTGAGCACCAATCCACAGTGGATTTAACAATGGGATTTCGGGTGCTATTCTATATGGTACAGATTTGGGATTCCCAACGCCGGGAATGGGAGGCGAACGATGTTCCCAAAAGTCAGTGGCGTTTCCGTCCGATTCTCCCGATTGTGTTTTATACCGGCGATCAGAGATGGAGCACTCCGCTGACCCTCAATGCAATAATGGATCTTCCCGATCTGTTTTCTCGGTTTGTCCCACAATTTGATACGCTGTTTCTCAGTGTAAAGGAGACAGATGAAGCGAACCTGACGAAAACCGATCATCCGCTTGGCTGGTTGCTAACGGTTTTGCAAAAGGAACATGCGAACAAGGAAGCGATAAGCACTGCGTTAATCGAAGCGATGTCGCACATCAACACTCTTGGTGACGCACAATCGCATCAGCGGCGTCGAGCGATATCTTATCTGCTATTGCTGATTTTGCATCGTCGTCCGGCTGAGGAACACGAAGAATTACGAACACTCTTTGACCAACACATCCAACAAACTTCAGACAGAGAGGAGGCACAAGTCATGGCACAGACGATGGCTGAACATCTCGTTGAACAAGGTATCGAACGCGGCAAAGCACAAGGTATCGAACAAGGTGAAACACAAGCGAAACAGGAGGTTATCCTCAAAATGATACGGTTACGATTTGATTCCGTCCCCGAAGCTGTAACTAATCAGATTACTCAGATACGGAGTCACTCCCGTTTGGATGCGCTTGTTGAGAACGTGATGACCGCGCAAACACTTGATGAAATTGACTTGCAAAACCGTGATGGCTAGGTTCTGTTGATATGTGACAGATTGAGTGTGCGGTTTCACTGTATCTATTTATCAGCAAACTTCAAACAAGGAAGAGGTAGAAGTCATGGCGCAGATAATGGCGGAACATCTCATTGAACGCGGTGAAACACAAGCAAAACAGGAGGCAATCCTCAAACTGCTGCGGTTCCGATTTGGTTCTGTACCTGAATCTATGACTAATGAGATTACTTCGATACAGAGTCTTTCCCGTCTAGATTTGCTCTTTGAGAAGGCGATGACTGCTTGGGCACTTAATGAAATTGACTTGCAAAACCGTGATGGCTAAGAACCTGCCTTGATATTTCAAATCCGTTCTCAATAAGATTTATTTGGGGACAAATTCCTCAATGCCCTAAAAATGACTTTGTCACCTCCTTTTCAGATTGTCAGGCTCTCGCTTCGGAATGCCGATGAAACGAGAGCTCAGATCGGACAATCGAAAAGCCCATACGGGTATAGAGTCCAACCGCCTGAAGATTCTTGGCTTGCGTGCCGACTTGGATCTCTGATGTCTTCCCTTGATAGTGTCGGATAGCCGCCGCGACCAATGCCTTACCGATTCCCCTGCCGTGAAACGTCGGATCCACCGCAACCAACTCAATTTCCCCTACCTTTTCTATATCCACTTTTGACCGGAGCAGCGCAAATCCGACGAGGCGGTTGTCGCTCTCCGCGACGTAAATCGCCTCAGCGCGTCCTTTGAACCCGTTACGCACCCACTCACGCCGTGAGTGACGGGCACGGGATTCAGCGATCTGTGGATCAACCCGTAAGCGGAACGATTGAAAGGCGCGATAAGCAATTGACGCTACCGCCTCCATCTCCTCCGGCTGCGCGAGTCGGACATGAAAATCGGATCCACCGTTCTTGGTCTCGGAACGGACAAACGGAATCTCACCGTCGGTCTTTCGCCCAAAGGTCAGAAACGACTCAATGATCCTGAACCCCACCGCTTCGACCGCATGGAGCGCGGCTAATCCATCTTCGGGAAGCCGAACCGACAGAAAACGAACGCCGTGATCCTCCGCATCCGCAATACACGCTTTCAGAACACTATCAAGTCGATGGCACTGTTCAGCGTACTCTCCCTCCGCCCACAGTCCCCCAACTGAACCTGACAGACACCCAAGCACTTGGCTATCCCACGGCAGGAATCGCCAACCCACCAACGCCTGCAGCCGATCCTCTTGACGCAACCACCACGCACGGGTGTCTGGGTCAACCGCATAGTCGAATGCCGAACGCAACGCCTCCGGGTTATCTGTTGTGCAAGTCGCGAGACACGCTCGATTGGCGAGTTGGACCCGTTCTTTTGGGTATGTTTCGCTATTTGATTGTGTGTTCAGGAGATTTTCCAATCTTTCTCCTTGTGTCTATATATGTCAGCCCCGTTCAATGACGAGGTGTTTCATATTTTCGATGAGATCTGCGTGACTCGTCAGGGTAGCGTCAAACTCGATTTCTAAGGGTGAGAGGAGGTATTGAAAATAGGGACTGAGGAGAATCATTGCATAATCCTCCTGCAGAATCGAAATAACCTTCTGCCCGATCGTCCTTCTTTGTGCCACGTCCGTCGTTTCGTCTAACTGAGCGAGCAGCGCATCCACTGCGGGATTCGCATAGCCAAAGGCGTTGTTTCTCCCTTGGGGGTGAAAGTATTGGCGCAATAGGTTGTAATGAGCTCCAAAATAGATTCGACTTAAAAGAACATCCGCCTCTCTCCTCATATTTGGCGGCGTGTTTTCTTCGAGAAAAATGGAATTTATAGTGGGCTCCCCAACCGATTTTCCAACCAGATTAGCCAGATTGGGAGCCATTGATACCTCTCTGGGATAAATTATCCTCAGGTCAAGTGAAGAGTTAGACGGGGATTTCAGGCCGTTTTCATCAACGTGCTGTCCGGCGTGGAGGTAGCGGTTAATTCTCTGGTAATCGGTAGCCTCTTTAAGTCGGCGACAGTTGTGCTCATCTTTCAACAATCCGTGGTGACGGTTGAGGAGCAGTAAATAATAGGCTTCCTCCAAAAAAGGTGCCTGCTGCAGCGGTAAGCCGTTTGAAAACTGGTACAGCGGTTGCGACGCATCAAAGGGGATGAGATCAATCTTCTCGTTGAGGACCGCTTCAACTGCGCGGGCGGAGTGTTTGAACCGTCTGATGGCAATCCAATTGATGTTGCCCCTCTTCTCTTGATAGTAATCTGGGTTACGCACGAGCCGGAACGTAATAGCCTTTGGATTGAAACTCTTCTTCAAGCGGTAGGCACCGGAGGTCACGCGATATGGCTGGCGCGAATGGGACGGGCGGACCGGAAGGCTCGCAAGGTATCGTGGAAATGTCGAGTCCCCTTTCGTCAAACCGATGCGGAATCGGTTTCTGCCAGCAGGTTTTATCTCATCAATCAGTTTTATGAGATGATTTTCCGAAATCGTTTGGATAACGTCCTTACGTCTAATCGGTTTTCCATCGCTCCAACGGAGGTCGGATCTCAAGGTGATTGTCCACACTGAAAAATCTTCAGAGGGCTCGACAGCGGTGGCGAGTCGCCATTCGATTTCCCCAGTCCGATGCACCCAAAAAAGGGAGTCGTAACAGAGTCGTTCCAGCGAGAACTGAATTGCCGGATGGAGATAGCCTGAAGAACTATTATCGGAGCGAATAAACTCACCGATAGAAAGCCCGTCCGCCGGCGGACGCTCGTTAGGACTTGCCATACGAAGGCTGCCAGCGTAAGGGGGAAGATTCAAGTATCCTTGGAGTTGCCGGTAGATCTCCCCTTGAAAGGGATCGCTATGGTCAAGTTCCGACAGCAAGAAACGGACCTGATTTGCATCCAAAGATGGGGCTAGATATTCCCTGAGTATATTGATCTCTCCCAAGCATTCAATCATATATTGCTGCGAGATCCCGATCGCTTGGGCGGTCTGCTTCTGGTTTGCTTCAGGATTTTGTTTCTGATAACTGATGATGTTGATAAGGGTATCGACTTTGGACATTTTTGTGTGGAAATCCCCTTCCCGTTAAGTGTTGTGCCTTTAAGGGAAGGGAGTCTGTCTTAACCCTTCCCACCCATAGCTGTTTTGTGGTGTGCCTTGACCAGTTCCGGCACAATCAGATCGTATTCCGCCTCCTTCGGATTGGCTTCGGTAATTTTCCCCGTTTGATGGAGGGCATCGGCGCGGCAGTCAGCGCATATCGGGAGATACCGGCAGGAGAGACACTGCTCCGAACGTTGATAGCGTTCCTTGAGAATAGTATCAATCCCACCGAACCCCGTGGAGATATGACCTGCCTCGTATGTTGTATCCTGACCGATGAAGGTGTTACAGGTGTACAGTTTGCCGGAAGGCTCTAGGGTAAAATTCCGTTCGTCGTGCCGCTGCATCGCGCACCATGTGTGTTTCGGAAGGAGATCGTCCAAGAGCCCCCGCTCTGCGGCATAGATTGAGAGTTTCGCAATCTCGACGAGGATTTCTCGTTCTGCTGCCGTTTTTTGCTCCTCATCGGCGTACAACTGAGAGGCAGCAATGGTCTGGTTGTCGTTGGTCTCCATCACCGGCGAAAACGTTACACGAACCCTTTTTTTCGCATAGCCACTATCCGCCAAGGTATCGATCAGTTCATAAGCGGCAGCCACGCGCGATTCATCTAAGACACAGAGAACATCGGTACGAATCAGGCCCGCATATTCGGCGAGGTTTTTCATAATCATCGCGTAGGTGCCTCTGCCGTTCTGAAAAGGACGGGAGGCGTCGTGTGTCCTCTGATTTCCGTCAATTGTGATCTGCGCTTGGGTGAATCCAAGGGGACGCAGCATTTCGACAACCTTCCGTGTCAACAGCACGCCGCTGGTCACCATCCCGAAATGGAAATGGATCCCTTTCTCCCCACAGAACTGCTTCAGCTCTGTGGCGGTTGAGACGATTGCCTTCAGATTGGAGAGCGGTTCACTGCCGTAGTAGCTGATAAAGAGACGTTCCGCCTCTACCTTCTCGCACTGCCCCTTGATAAACGCAATACATTCGTCCGAAAGATCGCCCTCCAAGCGTTCCCCGTCGTGCGTTCCCTGCTGGTAGCAGTATCCGCACGCCAACGGGCACCGCTGCAGGTTCGTCAGTAACGTGACGCTGACCTCTCCACCTTTCTGGTCAGGGGATCGGTTGAGGTATTCGAGAAGCCGTTCTCCTTCTTTGAGCTCTTTTGGGACCAGAAAACCTTGGTCCCGAAGCGGTTCAATGATTGTGCACCACTGATGCTCAGTCGGAACGTCCTTTGATAGGTTTTGTAGCACATCCCATTCCGCTTTGTCAACTTGAATCAGTGCGCGGGACAGTGTGTTGTACAGTAGATGTTGGTCCTTTTTCGGGTAATCATTCACAACAACAGTAAACTGAGATAACTTCATAGAACCTCCAATTGATGGTTGATACACGACGAGAAACCGAGTTTTTTCGGAAAAACTCGGTTTCTGATTTGTTAAGTTGAGGTTGTTAGGTTTCACGGTTCCCGTTCAACCCAACCTACGGTGAACTACTCCTTACTGTTTGTCGATTGCGGTTTTGAATGTCTGTTCAGTTAAGGTGGAGTAGAACTTGCCGAATTGCCGACGGAGATCTATCGCTTCCGGAGACAACTGGGAAATACTTCCCACCGAAAGCTGTCTGTGTTGCTCACCAAGTTGGGCGAGGGCTGCTGCCTGCTCTTGATACGGTGAAGGGAGATCATTACTCTGGGGAAAAGGGCCGTCCTCATTGACAGCCAACACCCCCTCCCAGAGTCGTAGCAACGGATCGTTCGGCGCGAGTGCCAACCCCTTTACCAATTCTTTTTTAGCAAGCAGCATTCCCCTGCCGTATTCCCCACTTTTGTGCAGGTAGATCGCAGCGCGCAACGCGTAGGCGTGAGGTTCGGATTGAAGATTGGGGATTAGATGATCCAAAGGGGTGCTTTCTATCTGTTCGCGCGTGAAGTTAAGGATATCTCGTTCCATCTTCGCATAATTATCTTTGATGTGGATGGAACTCCCCGAATGTTGACGATACTCTGCAAGCGGGAGGTCGATGGTTTCAATCTGAAATTCCTTAGCAATCCGAACCCACATCTCATAATCCTGCGCTTTTATATTTCGGTAGGTGCCCACCCTTTGATGAACGAGGGAGCGTACCATCACCCCCACACAGGCGGAGATGCAGCCCACCAGCATATTGAACAACCGCCTATAATCCGGGCATTGACGAGGTGAGCGGGGACGGATCCGTTTCCCCACCTCGTTGATGTGATAGTAACCCGTTGCGACTAGTCCGACCTCCGGACAGGCTCGAAACAGTTCGACGGAACGCGCAATTTTCTCCGGCAGGAGGCGATCATCGTCGTCGAGGCGTTGAATATACTCCCCCCGCGCCAACCCCAATCCACGGTTCACAGCGGATACCAGTCCGCCATTTTTCTGATAGAGGTAGGTGACTTTAAGTTGTCGGAGATTTGGCGAAAGATACGGCTTGAGTACTGATTTTGTGAGTGCACCTCCGTCAGCAGAACCATCATCAATAATCAGGATTTCAACGGAGGGGTAGGTTTGAGCAAGAACACTATCAACCGCCTCTCGCAGATAGTCCGGTCGGTTGTAGGTTGGAATAATCACAGATACCAATCCCGGAATCATTGGCTTTCTCCTTGGAAAGGTGGACTGGGAGCAATGAAGGTAAAACGGATTAACACTGTTCCTCATCTCTCCTAATGCTCCCAACCCATTGGATGTGTTCCCTTACACATCAATATCTTCTTCCCAATCAATGTCCATACTTGTAAAGTAGTGTCCATACGAACAGCAGAGGAGGGATACCCACGCAAATTCCTCTTCGGTCCCTGTATCCGCCTCAACTGTCAAGGATTCCATCGGGAATCCGGTATCTACCGGTTTGACAATTTGCACTGCCATGTTAACCTCCTTCGGCGATGGACGCCGGATCGTTGCTACATAAGGGTTTATCGGCTAAAACCGATCTGTTTGTAAACAATGTTTACATGTTTACACACTAAAGAATACCTAATCGTTTTTTGATGTGCAAATCTATTTTCTTAGGAGTTAAACTAATAGTTTAACTCCTAAGAAAATAAATTTGCTTCTCGTTTGTCTCGTCTTGTATTCTTTAATATCAAAGCGCGGAAATCGGTTCAATCTGCCGATTTCAGACTTAATAACCCTTCAACCCTATGGGAGCCTAAAATGAATTCCTCCACCTCTTTGAAAAAGAACAATCGTTCCGCCAACGGAAATAAATCTGATGCAAAACAATATCTTAAATGCTCGCTTCCGGCAGATGAGGTGGCACGGCACACCTATTATGTTCGCGTGGATCTGCTTAAAAAACTTCGGGGATACGCCTACTGGGAGCGATACGGCATCTCGGAGCTGATTAACCAGATACTGGAGGAATTCTTTGAGGATAAGGATGTCAAGCCCAAGCCGCCTCGGAAGCGGGGGCGCTACCGGCGGTAGGGGTGAGGTTTCTAAGATCTTTTATCGAATCTTTCAACCAGAATTTTGAAACCTACACCTACAGAAAGCAGAGCAATATCCGATAATATGGCTGATTGGACATTAAACCAATTGAAGAACGAATCCAAAGAGATTTTGGATAAGAAAGATGGCGATAAATCTGAGTAAGGAGTCTATTATGATCAACTTTTTTGTTTGGAAGCAAAAGACGACCTTTTTGGCGCGTTCATTGTTGATTTTAGCCTGTTGTCTTATGGTGATGCTGGGAGGAATGCTGGTTACCAATGAATCCCATGCCCAAACGTGTGAGATAACTGCGTTTCCTGGAGACCGTGTTGTGCTGCAGAATACACCCTGGCGAAATGTGCGATACACACCTCACGTCGAAAATAATAATAAACTTGGCGAAGTGTCTAAGGGCACCAGGGGGATTATCGAGGACGATAGTAGAGGCGAACACATAGTAAGGGACGGCAAATATGTATGGTATTATGTTAAGTGGGAGAGTTTAATTAAGGCGGGCTGGACCACAGGAATGATTGACGACCAGTCTGACCATAATACAGAAAAGTGGATATCCACAATTGAAGAGGCTAACCAAAAAGATGCAATAGTAAAGGCACTGTTTAACCCCCCGAATTGTGATTATATAACTGCTGACGAGACTAATCATGACTACAACGACTATGGGTGTAATGCCACTTGGGGGCAAGACCATTGGTATCCGGAAAAAGGGCATTCAGGCTGGGATGTCGTAGCCAAGGACGGAGCCCCAGTGCCATTCTATTCGCTAACCGCCGGAACGTTTCTTGAAGAAGCTGTCGATTCCAACAACACCATCGCCATTTATAACGAGGATAATGATATGACGATTATGTATTTACATGCCGACAAGATCTGTATTGAACATGACGATAAATACATGGTTAAGGTTGGTGCTAGATTGGGAATACAAGGAAAAACAGGTAATACCACAGGGGTGCACGTGCATATTGAAGTCCAAGAAGGGGAATCGCTCAAACCAGCTGCGAAAAATTGGGAGACTGGTGAAATTCACGGCAACAAGACTACAAATCCTATTCCTTATCTTTACGACAATTGGGTTGTTCATACGAGACAGGGCGGGGGTGGTAGCCCGAATGAGGATAAACGATTTGATGTCAATAATGATGGGGTTGTGAACCTGTTAGATTTGTTAGAAGTGTTGCGAAATGTTGGAACAGACAATCTCCAATGTGATGTAAATGGCGATGAAAAAGTTGATATGGCTGATTGCAATAAAATTAAAACTTACTTGGATAATTCATTCCGACTGCCACATTCCTTTGAAAACTTGCTTGAGCGTAATACACGCCTGCTAACCAACTATCCAAATCCGTTTAATCCGGAAACATGGATACCGTATCAGTTAGCGCGTACGGCAGAGGTCAGTATCTCAATCCATGCTGCGGATGGCACCGAGGTTCGGACGTTAGACTTAGGGCATCGACCTGCCGGTCTCTATCTACAACGGAGTCGTGCGGCGTATTGGGATGGTCGGAATACACTGGGGGAGGAAGTTGCCAGTGGTATCTATTTCTACACACTGTCTACTGGCGATTTTACCACCATCGGCAGAATGGTGATAAGGAGGTAACTTTTTCTTCCTTTATAGCACTATCGCCCCGTTGGAAAAAGAGAGGTGAAGCAAAATATGAAAGCTAACTATGGAAAAATAGATAGCATAGTAGTGTTTCTTCTAATGGCTTTTTACGGCATAACCCTTTCCGGTTGCGGAGATGACAGTATTACCGTCAGCGAGCTATTTGCAGATTCTGATGAATATAAAACAGAAAAAAGAATCGAAGTCCAGGGAAAAATCGCCGATATACAAGTAGAAAGGAAAATTCACTTGCCCCCAGTTTTTTTTGAGGGGTTATTGTCATTGGTTTTGCGAGCGATAGGAGTGAGAAAGTCAGGTCAGATATGATAAAATACCTCCCTACCGAAAACACTCACTGTTTAGGGCAAGGAGGTATTATGAAAGGAAAACACTCTCAAAAACGGGTGAATCCCACCCCCATGATAACCACTATCACTGAGATTTTCAAGCCTGTTTTGAAAAAACCGGCGTTAAAAAACCTGATGCTCACCATCATAGCTATAGCCTTGGCGCAGTCCTTTGGCATCAACGAAATCGCTTCACGGTTGCCGGTGTCAGTCAAGCATCAAAAGACGAAACAGAAACGACTGCTTCGATTCTTGGCACGTACATTTCCCATAGGTGCGGTGATGCGGTGTTGGTTAGTCTTCGTGGTGAGGCGTGTCTGTCACCCCGGCACTGTGCGTCCGTTAATTTTAATTGATGAAACCCAGGTGCTTGGTACTTTCAAAGCGATTGTCGCTGCGGTGCCGTTTCGACAGCGTGCGATACCTATCTATTGGCACATCTATACCGATGCTGAGATTCAGGATATGAAATATAAAAGCCATAATGAGATTATCCAACGATTTTGCCGCACGGTCTATCGTCAGGCACGAAAAGCACTGCCCCCAGCGTGCGAACCGGTGTTGATATTCGACCGGGGGTTCGCCCGTGCGAGATATGTGATAAAATTTCTCAAAGCAAAAGGCATACCGTTTGTGATGCGCGTCTGTCGCAACGTTCGCATTACCGTTTGGGGTCAGGTCAAAACGATGGAACAGATGCAGAAAACTGGGTTCTATCCACAGATTCTCTATTACCCAACCGAGCCAATTCGACTGAACCTATATGTGGTCAGAGATGCACGGTTTGCTGAACCGATGTATCTGATTTCAAGCCATCTGACGGGCAGTCAAATCCACCGGTGTTATAAACGAAGAATGCAGATTGAACACGGTTTTAGAGACATCAAGACCGGCTTTGGATTTGGCAAGCTGATTCTCAAAAAACCGACAAAAGCACGAATCAATCTGTTATGGCTGTTGGCTTGTCTGAGTTATGGACTGCTGTTTATCATCTACCAAAAATCCGGTGACCGATGGACCAAAGCATTCAACACAAACAAAAAAATCTATTCGTTGATTAACGTGATTAAGCGCGTGATTGCTCAAGCTTGACTGGGGTGGACTCTCAATCCCTTTTTCACACTGCCACTTTGTCAGACAGATGCCTTGCAAGGCGCATAATCACAAACATTCTCACAAACATTACCTCTCAAACACACTCAACTCTTAAATCAGAAAAAACTGGGGGTAAATGAAGAAAGGAAAAGTCTTTTGGTTTTGTTATCAGATAACAACTCCAGTAATGTTCCTAACTTAATCTGTGAGTTTCTTGAAGTCAACCAGAAGAACTTTCCAGCAGAGGGAGAATCGGTTACTATTTCGGGGGAAGTTGATATTTTGGCAGGATTTATACTCCTCCGAAAATGCCACGTTGTTGAGTAATTCGTTGAGCGCACTGGGTCGTTTTTCTGAGGCACACAAAGACCTTATCCGGCAGTTATCTCCCTTTGTTGAAAGCATGTCCGATAATATTTCTTATCGGGCTTTTTGCAAAGATGTAAACTTATATCAAACCTTACACCGATGAAGTCCTTGGAGGTATTGGGCTTTACGCGGTGGGAGCTGACCAACGAGGAGATACGCCCCTACTCACATGAATGGAAATATGTCACCAAAGAGGGGCGGGAACTCAAACTCTACGCGCTACGGGATTCTGATTTTGCGTGCTATCGGCTGGCGCAGGCGTTTGTCGTGGTGCCGGACTGAACAAACGTAATAGGACTTACGCAGCCAACTGTAGATGGGGCATACCCGGGCACGAGCCTGCTCTCGCCTGTCCCGATTTATCGGGGATTTATTGGAAATCCGCTCGGACTTACCCCGCAACATTTTGTCGGGAGTCAGAAGTATCTGCTAATGCGTAAATCCTAACTTTAACGGCCCCCCTGGCAAAATCTAACAAAATCTAACACTTTTTGCGATTTACGCAGCCAATCGTAGGTGCTTGCATTCCGTCTGTCCCGCCTGTCCCGATTCATCGGGGATTTATGCCGATTCATCGGCATCCTCGACAAGTCGGGATCGGTGCGGAGCATCTGGTTTCCCCGCGCTAACTGTGCTGAAATGCGTAAGTCCTACGTAATATAGGAGGTTAATAAATGCGGCTTTGTGTCTGTTTGCTAGTTATCGGAATGTCTGTTGTCACGGTGTCCATAGCAGATACCATACACCTGAAAAATGGCACTGTTATTGAAGGCACAGTTATCAGGGAGATTCCCGACGTGTCTGTGGCGATAGAGACGGCAAAGGGCAAGGTGTTTACGTATAGTATGCAAGATGTTTTTAAGATAGACCGGCGTCCATCGCGCCCTGTGCCGAGGGTCGCGCCTTTGCTGACGATACGGAAAGACCCGACGCTCAGCGGGCTGTTGTCCGCGGTTATCCCCGGCTCTGGGCAAATCTATAATAACCAGTACCTCAAAGGGGGAGGCTTCTTTTTGGCAACTATCATCGGTGGTGGCACGACGCTAAACGCTGTATATTGGCATAGAACGGACGGACTGCGGGTAGTTAAAGGGAAGAAAGTGCAGTTGATAGGTGCGGGCTTGATGACAGCGATAATCTACACCGGCGGAATCACTGACGCAGTGGTTTGGTCAAGGATGATTAACTATTTTAACGAACAGGACACCAAAAAACGACCGTCTATTGGCATCAACAGGACACCGCACGGATGGCTCGCGACACTATCGGTTCGGTTCTGAACCGATACCGAAGCCCTCGGTTACAGTCCCCATGCGAAGTGGATTAAACATGATCGCGCGTTTACTTCGGGATATATACCAGAAGACTATAAGACCTAAATTATGAGCCTCCCTCAATTTAGATCACAAGCGATCAAAATTAAAAAATGTTGTGGTTCAAGTTCAGTTGGTGTAAAATATCCCAACGCCGAATGAGGGCGTTTCTGGTCATAAACTTGTACAATAAACGCTCGATTTGATATTTAGCAGCCAATTATCCCGTGTATCACAATCTTGGTTTAGACAAAGGTCTAACTTTCCAATGGCGGTACACAGATCTCAGAGCAGCTACCAAAAAGGAATTATCATGAGTTCGCATAAAAAAATTGGGATTATTGATCTGACCACCAACAGTAGGACCCGATCCGTATACAAACATATTCTGCATTCCAACTACGCAAGCGTTATGCCTCAAGCGATAGGTGTTTGGTGTGAAGAAGAAGGGCACGATGTTACACTCGTGTGCTATACCGGTTTTGGGAATGTGATTGAAGATTTGCCCGACAATTTAGACTTAGCGTTCATAGGGACTTTTACGCAGGGTGCACAGTTTGCCTATGCGTTAAGCAACCGGCTTCGCTCAGAAGGCACTATCACCGTATTAGGCGGTCCCCACGCCCGTTGCTATCCAGAAGATGCACAGAAATACTTTGATTACGTGCTTGGTTTTACTGACAGGTCTGTAATCCGAGAGATTCTATCTGATTGTTCACAATACCGACCGATAGGTACACATATCTCAGCGAAACAACAGCCGACGACACTCCCTAGCGTACGTGAGCGTTGGCAGTTTATTGAGCCGATATTGCAAAAAGCACCGTTGGTCAAAGCTGTTCCAATGCTTGGGAGTATGGGCTGTCCGTACACCTGTGCTTTCTGCATTGACGCAACTATCCCCTATCGTCCGTTTGATTTTAATGTCATCAAGGAGGACCTCCGCTTTCTCTTAGGTCAGTTCACACGACCTTTGGTTGGCTGGCACGACCCGAATTTTGGGATTCGATTCGACGACTACATGGGTGCAATTGAGGAAGCGATACCGCCGGATAGTATCACTTTCGTCGCTGAAAGCAGTCTTTCACTCTTGTCGGAGCCTCATCTCAAACGGCTCCAACAAAACGGATTTAAGGCAATCTTACCCGGTATCGAGTCGTGGTATGACCTTGGCAATAAATCGAAGACAGGTTCGCGGGTAGGGGTCGAAAAAGTTCAGAAAGTTTCTGACCAAGTCAATACTATCCTGAAATATATCCCTTATGTACAAACCAACTTTGTATTCGGGCTTGACACTGATGAAGGTGCTGAACCGTTTGAACTGACCAAACAATTTGCAGATATGACACCCGGGGCGTATCCCTCCTATAATTTGCTGACCGCTTATGGAAGGGCTGCACCACTCAATCTTGACTATCAACGTGCAAACCGCGTGATTCCATTGCCATTTCACTTCCTGAACAACGATATGATGAACGTAAAACCAAATAATTACTCATGGACTGAATTCTACAAGCACATGGTTGATTTAGGAAACTATACATTTTCGTGGAAGGCCATTGCCAATCGTTGCAGAGCAAATAATGAACCGCTTGCAGGGGGGCTAACTGTACCACGAAGTTTGTCAACAAAACGCCATAAAATTGGGCGATACGCGCAAGTGCTTCAACAGCTTGAGGGTGATTCCCAGTTTCGATCCTACTTTGAGCAAGAAACAGCTGAGTTGCCACAATTTTATATCAATTGGATGCGGAAAGACCTCGGTCCCTTGTGGGAGTGGCTTCCAGAGAACGCCCTGTATTACGATCCGAATGCTTACCTCAAATCGGAGCAATCGAATGACACCAAAGTTGTCAACTTAAAAGAGTTGGAGCGTGAATAAACTCGCATCTGCTTCCGCACGGAAACTCCGGGACGATGCAGGTATCTGAGGTCAAGCAACGGTACGTCCCTTGCTCAGTCTACAATCCGTGAATTCCAGTAGCGACACCAAGAAGGAACAGATGAACTACTACTACATCAATACCGATACCGATGCCCTCGGCTACAGTCCACACACGAAGTGGCTTAAATATGATCGCGCGTTTACTTCGGGGGAAGGGCGAGACGGATATTACAAATATGGCGATCGAGTCCTCGGAACACTCAACCCGGGCGATATGCTTTTCATGTATGTTAGCAGGTGTGGGGTTGTGGCTGCGGGGTGGGTCTGCGAGTTTTGGGATCGCTGCGCTTACAGAGGGCGGAATCGGTTGGTGTATCTAGATACAGAATATACGGAATATCGGATCGGCGTTGACTGGTGCCTCAACGTTGTCGGCAATCCGATGCGTCCGGTTGATTTGAGAAAAATTATTGGCTGGACACCTATCCCAACGCTACAGCGCATTAAAGATACCGACAAAGCCGAGCGACTCTTTGAGGAGATACGAAACCGGACGTAAATTCAATAATCCGGGATTAGGGGGCAACTCAACCCGTATTCGTATCCCCCGCTTTGATATGAGTATGCTTGAATTGGAAAGGAGGAAGCAAATATGCTTCTTGGTAAAAGTCCCGCCATACAAACCATTCACACGACCATCCACCAACTCAGTAACTACAGCAAGATACCAGTTCTGATTACAGGTGAAACCGGTGTCGGTAAAGGATTGGTCGCCCAAGCCATTCATTTTGGAGGGCCCCGGGCATCAAAACCGTATGTGTCGGTCAATTGCGGTGCAACTCCCCTTACACTCTGGGAATCCGCTTTCTTTGGCCATGTTCAAGGTGCCTTCACCGGAGCGATGGAGAATCATAAAGGCTATTTTGAAACAGCCGATGGCGGAACGCTGTTTCTCGACGAAATTGGGGAAATGCCTATCGAAAGCCAAGTTAAACTCCTTCGCGTTCTGGACGATAATGTCATCACGCCGATCGGTGCAACGGTGGGCAAAACAGTGGATATCCGGGTGATAGCAGCCACCAATGCGGACATCCAAGCGAAGGTGGATGCAGGGCTATTTCGGTCAGATCTCTACAACCGCTTGGATGGCATGGAGATTTGGATCCCACCGTTACGTGAGCGAACAGAGGATATCCCTTCCATTGCTGAATACTACTTGAGTCAGTTTGCGACTCAAATGCGAGTGCCAACGCCGTCATTGACACCTGAAGCCGCGGCGGCTTTGGATACATATCCCTTCCCGGGGAATGTACGTGAACTGATACACATCATCGAACATGCTATGATTGAAAGCAACGGTGAAACAATTCAATCCAAACATCTGCATTTTCGGTCTTCTCGCGTTGACGTACCTTCCTCTCCAGTAACACCAATTGATGAACCCAGCCCGTTGAATGCCCCTGATTCTGTACCCCACCCGGACACCGAGACAGATATGAGTGAAGTCCCCTTCCTACCATTGAACGAGGCATTGGTGCGTTATGAACGGCAGTACCTCTATCAGGTATTGGAATGGACAGATGGGAATCGGGTAGAAGCGGCGCGTCTGCTGAATATCCCTCAGCGCACCCTTTACCGCAAATTAGCCAAGCACAATTTGTGAACGCAGGGCATGCCATAAATGGCAGATGTTTTGCCATTTATGGCAGAAATTCTGTCAAAACCCCGCCAAAAGTGGCAGAACTCCTATCCTGAATCCGGTGCTTATCTCCCCCCTTAATAAAAAAAATAAAATGATGGCGTGGTCGCCTTAATGCAGTCACTGTAAGGATCTCAAGCATTAGATCGTGACGTAGTGATGGAAGAAATAAGACCCAAGAGGAAAAGTGGCACAAAGATTGCTTACGTTAGTTCAGGCGTAAATGGTTTAAGGTGCATTTCTTCCACAGCTAACAACTTCGATTAACGCGAGGTCTATTTGACATGTTGAACTGTCCTAAACCCACCCATCAATTGTATAAATTCTATTCTGGCGAAAATCTATATGTCGTGGATTTAGATACTCGTCAGGTTTTAGAAATAGATCCGCTAATATCGGATGTTCTCGATCTTTGTTCCCACTGCACCAACGAGGAAATTCTTGAGCAGTTGGGATCCAAGTACGCGACGCAAGATATAGTGGGTGCCCTTGAAATTTTAGAGGTTCAGGCGCAACAAGGAATCCTTTTCAGTCCTGAAGAGACACCCCCCAACCTCTCCTTCGGTCAAAGACGGTTGCGAATCTTTGTTCCGATGTCTATCCCTTTCCCCTCAGATATTACCTATGCAGCCAGCGGCGCAATCGTTGGATTTCACTCTACCCTGACGGCACTTTCTCGACACGCGGATATCTACCTCCTCAGCGAAGAGGAAAAGGTAGCGGATGGAATCTATGGGACTTCGCTCTCCGAGGAAGACTGGAACGCCTTGCCCAGATATTTGAGGCGTGAAAGGTACGATGGGATTTTCCTCTGTCAGCCGAATAGCTACCATCTATATCGCTTTTTGCGCGAGAGCCCAGTCCCTGTGGTTGTACGGTGCCACACGCTACGCGGACGGGGCGGCCAATTCGTGAATCTGATGCTCTTCTTCTATAGTTTGATGAGGGACTTTGACGCATTTATGTGTCCATCCGATTTTATCAGACGCTTTTACGCGCAGCATCTATTTGATGTGGACCGTTTTGAGGTGATTCCCAACGGTGTTGACACAGCGATGTTTCATCCGATGGACAAGCAGCAGGCAAAAACCCAAGTCGCACGGCTTTTAGGCGTTCCGCAAATAGAAGATCAGAAAATCGTTGGCTTCTTTTCTCGGTTCCAGTTGGAGAAGGGTGCCGCTGTTTTTGTCAAGCTCGCGAAATTGAATCCGGATGTGCTATTTTTGGTAGTGGCTCCAACCACCGAGCTGTGTGCGACGATAAACTTCCCACCAAACCTGATTTATACAGGGCAGCCCCCACGGGAACAACTCCCTTTATTCATCAATGCGTTTGACCTCTACTGCCTTCCGTCTATGGTGGGGGAAGAAACTTTCGGCAATGCTGTTTTGGAAGCACTGAGTTGTGGTGTACCTCCAGTTTTGCCCCGTTTTGCCGCCTTTGCTGAATTGATCGGAGATGGGGGGCTTATCGTCGATGCGGAAAGCTACCCCCAAGAAATCGGGAGTTTCGCCGGTTACGCCCCTCCAGAGCAACTTTCAAAAGGGATAATAGAACTGCTGCACGACGATGAAAAACGGATAGATCTATCCAAGCGTGCCAGAAAACGTGCGCTAGAATATAGTTGGGATTTACAATCCCAGCGGCTGATTCAGCTGTTTCTGAAGTTAAAACAGAAGCAGGAGATAACCGGTCAATCTAGCTATCCTGTGCGCTTTGCTCCTCACTATAACTTCGCTCAGCAAAAGTTGGATCGCCGCGCATTTTTGGTGAACATGACCGCTGAAGAGATGGAATATCAACTCATGGAGCCGGCTTATCCACAATCCGTTGTGGAGGGAATTGGGCTTTCGTTACTGAAGACGTACACACCGCATGAAATCGAGGCTGTGTTGAAACACCTTTGCAAAGACAGTGAGGTTGCAAGGGAGATACTTTCCCGACTTAGAGGCTTTATGAATGCAATAGGGTAGGAGGATTATAGTCATGTTGTCGTTTCCAGTAAAACTGCATCACCAACATCGATTCCAACACAATGGTCAGTGGTACGTTGTCGATTTGGAAGCTGGCGAAGTTGTACCAATCGACCCCGTTATGAATGACATCTTGGATTGTTGCGAGACCTTGACATTTCACGCTTTGGTTAGGCAACTGAGACAGAAGTACTTAAAGCAGGCAATTTTTGAAGGGGTCAGGAAGTTAGAAGAACTTGCTGCAATCGGACTTCTTATTGCTCAAACCTCCCCTAACCTACCTTCAGAGCCCGAAAAATCTCAGCAACGCCGGCTGCGGGTGTTTGTGTTACATAGTATTTCTGAACCGGATCTCTATCTTCAAGATAGTTATGCTTTCCTCCAATCTCTATCACAACACGCTGAAATCAGCTACGCGCTTTTTGACGCAACCGAACTCCCAACCGAACTTCAAGGGGCGGCCGTCAAGGTTGCTTCAATACAAACGGATCCTGATCATTCGTTGGCAAGATACCTAAACAGTTTAACCGATTCTTACGATGCGCTACTACTGCTGAAAGCGGAGTATTTGCGAGATTTGCAACTGTTTGAGTGTACCGATCTCCCGGTGGTTATTCGGGTCTCTGGCGATATGGAGGGGACAACAACGGTGGGACGCATCCGTGGCGTGCCACAGGTTGAAACGACAATCAACGGTATCTTGGCGAAGCAGGCTGCCATGAGACCCTACGATGCAGTTGTGCTAGAACGTCCTTGGCTACGCGAACTATTTTCCAAGCTGTTAGGGCACACAGAGGGATTACATCTAATCCCACCGCCAGCGGATGCCGAAGTAAACGTTCGGCAGGAGGAGTCAGTCCGCTCCTATTTGAGCGGTTTATTTAAGGTAGACTTAACCTCCATTGAATCACAGAAGGGAGTTGAGAATCACGGTTGGGATGATGTCGCAGAGGGGTATACCCAACTCCTTGAGCAATTGGTCGAGCGGCGTGCCCGTTATTCACCGAATGCCGTTCCTTCACCGTTCGGGTTCTGTCAAGGCTACGACCCGACGAACAGAAAAGTATCGTCCCAAGCGATTATGTTTCCTAGCCTGCTCAAGGGTGATATGACAACTGCTATTGTACAAGCACTGAGTAGAAACCATAGGCCAAGAGAGATAGCGTTATTGCTTGAAAGTATTTGTACCCCAGAGCAAGCAGCGCAAATTAGAGGCACTTTATCTTCCGATTATTTATAGCCTGAGTTATCACCTACTTCAGCCTAGGAGGAGTAAAAGATGGCAGATACATTATTGAACATTCAACCGCTCACACCACCACAGGAAACAGGGCCGCGAGAATGGACCACAATCACCTTGGATCCGAAACTCTACCCGTTGAATATTGTCTTACTCGCTGCGTATGAGTTAATAAGCAAAAAACTGGCAATTCGCATCGAAGGCAATTCGGGAGAACACATACAGGTAAGGTTGAGTTTCGGGGGTCAGGAGGCTGCCGCCGATGAGTGGGGACAGCTATTCCAGCAAAAACTGATGGAGGTAACGTTGAAGGAACATCAGTGGGGACAAAAGGCTGATGTAAGGGAGTATCTGCTAGCGGCTGCCATTTCCTACGATGCAGCCATGGCTGATCCGCCCCCGGATCTGCTCTGTCGAGGTGAGGAAGCGAAATGTGTGGGAAAGCTGACCTTCACACTAACTGAAGATAAAACAGGAAACCTACTATGCCTCATAGATATTGGGAGGGTTGGACTGACTCAGGCATTACCTGAAATTTTGCAGGTCGCGGACGAATTAAAGGGGATTTGCCACTTCTTTCCACAAAGCGTGGAAAGGACTCAAATTCTTTGTGAGGTAGTCCCTATAAACAGGACTGAGATACCCATTATGAAAAACAGAATTCGCACTGAACTTGGGCACCTAAGCCGTTCATAGCAAAGTAGGTAGTTACTGTTCGACAATCTGGAGATTCGCGAAAATCAATTGCTTGGTTATGATACCGCTTTCTACGATTAAGAAGGAGAAGTCATGTTTACTCAATTTGAGATGGCCGTCCCTAAACATCCCGTTTCAGAACAACCTGAATATCGGGTCAATGAATACTTCACTTACGCGCTCGCCGAGGACAAAACTCTGGTAACAACCCGACATAGCGCGTGGATTATCTTGGATGACGGTGAGTATCAACTATTGAAAGAGCATAGGTTGTCCGAAGATCTGGAGTTATACGCCATCTTGGAGGCACTCGGAATTATCTTGACCACACATAACCTTCCGGATGTTGTGCAAGCAGTTCGTAATAGATATACCTCCTTGGTGAGTGTGCCGAACACACTAATTATGGTTCCAACCAATCGGTGCAATGCGAGATGTACCTATTGTCACTCCAAATCGGAGCTTGCAACGGACCCAAGTTGGGATATGAGTGAGGAGGTCATGTACAAGACGATTGATTTCTTCCTATCTATCCCAGATATCGGTATTCACCGTGAAATCCACTTCCAGGGAGGTGAGCCGCTTATCCGTTACGACTTGATTCAAAGGGCAATGGATTATACCGCGCAGGCAGCTGAGGAGAGAGGGGTTACAGTTCCCGGATTTGGGATTACCTCAAATATGACGTTGATGAACGATAAAATTGCACAGGACATCAAAAAGCGAGGGAATATCTCCTTGGCGAGTTCCCTAGATGGACCTGAAGCGATTAACGATAAACAGAGATATCTGGCAAGCGGAAAAGGCATGCATAATCGGGTGATTTACTGGGTGCAAAAGTTAATGCAGGAGTATGAGCTTTTCGTCAATGTCATGCCTGTCTTAACAGTCAACAATCTCGGTTACGAAGAAGCGTTAATCGATCAGTACGTTGAGTTAGGATTACCGGGCATTTATCTCAAATATGTCAGCGTCATGGGACCCCATGAAAGGGCGTGGTCTCTCAAATTGTCTCCTGAACAGTATGTTGATTTCTGGCAAAAGGGGTTGGAATATATATTGGACATTAATAGGGGTGGTCGATTTTTCTTGGAAGGCGACACAACAATGATGTTGCAGAATATAAAATTCACCTCACAGGAGTATATGTGTATACGGAGACCGTGCGGAGCAGGGACATCGATGTTAACGGTCAATGAAAAAGGTGATATTTTCCTCTGTGACTTAGGCAGATCCATAGAGATGATGACTTATGGAAATGTCATGACACATACCTATGACGAGGTGGTTACCTCCGATTCAGCAACAACCCTGAGAGGTATTGCGAGCGAAACCTTGCCCAAGTGTAACGCTTGCGTTTTTAACGGATATTGTGGGCACTGTGTTGTAAGAAGTGTTCGTGAACATGGAAGTCCATTGCCAGAGGGACCTGATGACTTTGAATGCGAAGTTGCGCTTCAGCGGTGGCCCTATCTCTTCAAAAAATTGATGGACCCGCAAGATGCGGCAATTTTAACCGGTTGGGTGGATAATTTTCGTAATTCCGTATCAGCAAAGCCTCGAAATTCTGTATCAGTCGGCACCTGAACAAGATCGGTCATTTTTGATTGAGCAACACTAAACTATGGTAGATTTTAGAATTAATTGAACACTGCAAATCGGCGAGGTTAGGAAATCTCGACTACCGGGGAGGGAAAAATCCGCGCTATGACCCCGGTAGGTGCGGTTTCTAACCGCACCGCATCGGCTTGTCCCGATTCTCGGGATCCCGACCTGTCGGGATTGGAAACAGCACCTACCAAACACGGGGCGTGAAAGTGTCTATTTATTTTTCTCATTCACCATAAATTTCTTGAAAAAGGAGCAAAGCCATGGACCTCTATCAAACTTTCATTATTCTTGTTCTGATTGCGTGTTCCATCTACACGAGTTATACGGATGCCAAATATAAAAAGATAAAAAATATCGCCAGCTTGGGATTGATTGGATTCGGGATACTCAATCACGTTATCTACTTGTTAATAGGTGGGCTAGAAGCCGAACAGCGTCTTGTACCAAATCTCAGCATAATATTTTGGGGCGGTCTGTTTGGCGTGATGCTCTATCTTCTCGGCGTTTGGTCCGCCGGGGACGCTAAACTCTTTTGGGGATTTTCGGTGGCGGCACCGCCTATGTTATTTCGGTCTATTCCGGCTGCTACTACCCCGCTCCCTATCACTATGCTGATAAACATATTTTTGGTATATCTGCTGCTTGTACTGCCGGCTATCCTATTGAAAACATCAAGGGAGGAAAAAAGGGTCGCCTTCCGCGAAAACATAACAAATATGGAGGCTTTCAAGAATACGCTAAAACGGGTATTTGTGGATTTTCCATTCTTCCTGCTTATTCTCTACGGTTCGACATATCTCGTTAGTGAATTTTTGACACCGCGTGGTGTTTTTATAAACGGATTTGTGCAGGGAATTGCTATCATTGCCTTCCTTGTTTGGTTGAACCGGTTTATAACGAAGAAGGGATTTGACCTCTACAAAAATCTGATTGTCCTTTTAATATGTTGTGTAGGACTGTTTTTTGTTCCCGTTTTTCGGGAGAGATGTATCGTGTTAGCCCCCATTGTTTTCGTTGTCTTTTTCCTCCGGTCATTTATCTCGGACTTGGGATCGAAGGTATTTGTCAAAGAGACAAATTTAAGCGGCTTGACAGAGGGCGTTATACCCGCAGAGCGGATTACTCAAACGGCAACCCCAGATGGGCAGATCCAGTATGAGAAAGAATCTGCGATATTTCCAACACGTGAAAAACACAATGTCATATTAGATGTATCTTCCAGAGGTATGTCCGAGGGTGAAATCAAAGAGATACAGGCATTGTCGAAAAATAGCACCTTTCAGGACATCGCCGATACAATAAAAATTCAACAACATTGTAGTTTGGCTGTGTTTATCTGTTTAGGTGGGCTGTTGACCATATTCTGCAAGGGAAGTTTGATTAATTATTTTTTGTATCTATGCGGGAATTTATTAGGGTAACTCAAGTTGGTAGATCGCCAGTAGATCGAACTTCCATTACGATTTGCTTTTATTTCAAATCAATTAGGATATATCACCTTCTCGTATGCTCTTTCTTAAAACAGCCATTCATGTCGTGGGTTGTTAATTTTAACAGCCTACACAGGGGAGCGGTTGGTTTGTCTCCCCTAACTCAACAGAAAGGAAGGAGGTGACTTCAAAAATGGCAGTACGAAATTTAACCCAATTCACGGCTACCGCTCAAAAGGGTTTGAAGGAATTCTTGCAGGCGGAGGACGGCGGGACTGGCAAGCGAACAGCTCTGTCAATGGGTTTGTTGGTTGGTGGTGCTGTAATGATGCAACATCTGGCAGCACAATCTGCAGAGGCATGTCATAGTTGTCTGTATGCCCAGCATTGCCCGGGCACCGATGAATGCTTTAGTGCCGAACAGCAAGACTACCGATGTGGCGAGCCTTTTCAAGGGCAATGTTATGATACATCTCAGTGCGATAACTAACAAGCGAGCGTTACTTTCAATGGAACTGTCGGTTGACAGTGCTGTCTAAAGTCTCTCACCGGGAGATATAATTTTCCTTGTTGGCAGAACCGATATGAGAATCTGCCGCGAATAGTAGATGGAGATGGATTGGGGTTAAAATCTCAATCCATCTTCGTCAAACACCATGATGAAGGAGGAAAAAGATGAAACGTGCATTGCTCAAACAGAAGATACAAGCCTGCTACCTTCACGATAGACTTTTAATGCTCGCTGCGTGTTTTCTCTTAGCATCGACAAGACTGGTACAAGCCGCTGACGCAAGGATGGCTTTTATGTCCACCCGCAACTCAGATAATGGCGAAATCTTCCTAATGAACCCCGATGGGAAACGGGTTCGGCAACTTACCAGACACCTTGAATATGACGCGGTGCCTGCTTGGTCCCCTGATGGGAAGAAAATCACCTTCATGTCATTCCGGGATGAGCACAAACCTGATGGTCACTTCAATGGTGATGTTTATGTGATGAATGCCGATGGCACCAATCCCATTAACTTGACCCAAACACCAGGAAGACACGATCTGGATTCCTGTTGGTCCCCAGATGGCAAACAGATTGTCTTTACAGCATTCAAAGGCTTTCTCACGGATATCTGGGTGATGGATGTGGATGGAGGAAACCAACGTAAACTAACCAATCATGAAGCCAGCGAACGGGATCCAGATTGGTCGCCGGACGGAACACGGATTGCGTTCTACTCTAACCGTGACGGAATTTGGAATCGGAACCCTAACGATAATTGGGAGATTTATGTGATGGATGCTGATGGAGCAAATCCCATCAACCTGACCAATACCCCGGCGTTAGATAAGCATCCTGCTTGGTCACCAGATGGAACGCGGATTGCCTTCGATTCTAACCGCGAAGGAAACATAGAAGTCTATGTGATGAACGCTGATGGAACTAACGTTATTAACCTGACCAATCACCCGGCTGCGGACCGTACTCCCGATTGGTCGCCGGACGGGCTGCGAATTGCATTCTCCTCTAACCGTGCCGGAGATTGGGAAAAAAACCCTAAAGATAATTGGGAGGTCTTTGTAATGAATGCCGACGGGACTAATCCTATTAACCTCACCAATCACAAGGCATGGGACAGTCAGGTCTCATGGGAACCTGTACCAACCTTAAACGTTTCCTCAGAGGGGAAATTGACTACCTTATGGGGTAAAGTCAAGAGCGTCAATGCCTATTGAACTTGAGTCTCTAGACTACTCATGACAAGATTTGGTGACCTGCAACAATCTTACGCTTAGGAATTAAAACAAATTAGATCTTGTGGGTTGTTATTGTAACAACCTACATAGGGGAGCCGTTGCTTTGTCTCCCTAGCTCAACAGATAGGAGGTCAATAAAAATGGCAGTCCGAAATCTAACCCAATTCACGGCTACCGCCCAAAAGGGGTTGAAAGAATTCTTGCAGGCGGAAGATGGCGGGACTGGCAAGGGAACAGCTCTGTCAATGGGGTTGTTGGTTGGCGGTGTTGTAATGATGCAACATTTGGCAGCACAACCCGCAGAGACAGCTCATGGTTGTCTGTATGCACAACATTGCCCGGGCACCGATGAATGCTTTAGTGCCCATCAGCAAGATGGCAGGTGTCACGGGATTGAATGTAAGGTTAAATGGGGATGTGACACCGGCGGCTAAGGGTATGTATGTACAACGAAATGTGAGTATGTACAAGCTTGTCGGACCACCGATGGTTATGGTAATACAAGAAAACGGTGAGTTGCGGCATTTTAAGTCACCTCATCGGGAGATGTAATTTCCCTTGTTGGCAGAATTGATATAAGATCCTGCCTTGAATAGTAGATGGAGATGGATTGGGGTTAAAATCTCAATCCATCTTCGCCTAACACTATGATAAAGGAGGAAAAAGATGAAACGCGCATTGCTTAAGAATATACAAATTTATCTTAACCGTGGTTTTTTGGTTCTCACTGTGTGCCTCCTCTTGGCATCAGCAGGTTGGGTGCAAGCCGCTGACACAAGGATTGCCTTTATGTCCACCCGCAACGCTGATAATGGCGAAATCTTCCTAATGAACCCCGATGGGAAACGGGTTCGGCAACTTACCAGACACCTTCAATATGATAGCGCACCTGCTTGGTCTCCTGATGGACAGAAAATCGCCTTCATGTCATACCGGGATGAGCACCGATTTAAGGGGTGGGGATCCATTAACGGTGAAATTTATGTGATGAATGCCGATGGCACCAATCCTATCAACCTAACTCAATCACCGGAAAGAGCGGATGGTTCTCCCTCGTGGTCACCAGACGGGAAACAGATTGTCTTTCACGTATTCGAGCAAGGCATCGCGGATATCTGGGTGATGGGTTCAGATGGAGGGAATCCACGTAACCTGACCAACCATGATGCTTTAGACGGTTACCCTGATTGGTCACCGGACGGGAGGCAAATTACATTCTCCTCTGACCGCGACGGAGGGGGGAAATTCGAGGCTTGGGAAAATCGAGAAGTCTATGTGATGAACGCTGATGGTGCTAATCCTATTAACCTGACTAATAACCCCGCATGGGACGGTGGTCCCGATTGGTCACCGGACGGAAAACAGATTGCATTTTTCTCTAACCGTGACGGTAACAGAGAAGTCTATATGATGAACGCTGATGGAACTAACCTTATAAACTTGACCAATCACCCGGCTGATGACCGTCACCCTAATTGGTCACCGGATGGGCTGCGAATTGCATTCTCCTCTAACCGTGACGGGGATTGGGAAAAGAAACCTAACGACAATTGGGAAGTCTATGTGATGAATGCTGACGGGGCTAATCCTATTAACCTGACCAATCACCCTAAATGGGACAGTTCCGTTGCCTGGGAACCGGGACCAATTTTAAGTGTTTCCTCAAAGGGGAAATTGACGACCTTATGGGGAAAAGTCAAACTCACCCGGTAAAACAGTCAGGAGAGAATTCAAATGCAAGTGAAATATCCAGCTAAGGCAGCCAAATGGCAACCTCAGTACATCGGTTTTGACACCAAGCAGGTAAAGATTGATGTAGATACCCGAATTTTTGCTCCTCCTGTCATTGAACGCACTCTTTCTATGCTGAGTGATCAGGTCGAGGGGGCAGAATTTGAGGAACATGATTCATCTAGATTGACGATTCATCTGTCCTTCTTCAGTGATATGGGAGAGCAAGAGATAGCAGATCTGTTTTACGCGAAACTGATTTGTGCTAGCGTTATGTTGTTTACTTTTGAAAAAACAACAAACATACGAGAATTATTCTACCAGACCGCCCAATTTGCAACGACCAATTTTCAAAACCAACTTAACCATTACAGAAAAACGGTAACTAATCAAGAAGACATCTCGGAGCATTCATCATGAAAAAACGATGGACCATCGCTTTAGCTTTTGTTGGAATTTCAGTTATTGTTGCATTGTACTATCTGCTACGTTCACAAAGTTCAACCCAACCGATAACATCGAATCGGTCAGACTCTCAGCCGCTGCAGGGCGAAGATATTATCACGGTTCTGTATACCGGCAACACCCAAAGCTACATTGAACCTTGTGGCTGCTACCCGGGTCAATCCGGCGGTGTTGCGCGCCGGGCGACGCTTATCGAACGAATAAGAGGACAGCGTCCGGACCTCTTGCTGGTGGATGCAGGAGGAAACTTCGACGGGGAGAACCGTCTCGACGAACTCAGGACGCGAGCGAATATGGAAGCGATGAAAGCGATGGGCTATGATGCGATTCTGTTTACACCGGAAGAGCTGCGATTTGGGACAGATTTCCCAACGCAGATTGCCACTGAACTACAATTACCATTTATATCAACAACTTCGTCTCCTTTACAGGGAAGCAGCGGTGTAATTCAGCCAGACTTTATTAAGGAGATGCCGCCACATAAGTCCCTCGTTTTGGGGGTTAGTTCAGTTGATGATCAGGTTCTGGAACACCTATCAGATACACTAGCCCATCAAATAGGGAGGCAAAAAGGGAAAGAATCTATTGTCATATTGCTCAGTGGATTGGAAAAGAGAGATAATCGCCGGATTGCCCGCCAAGCCAAAGAGATAGACGTTATCATCAGTATGCAGCCCAAAGAGCGTGGAATTCAATTTGAACGGATCGGCCAAACCGTGGTTGCCTACTGCACTCCTCACGGTGAAACACTCGGTCAAATTGATTTGAAACTCGACGAACACGGGAAAATCGCCGATTTTCGCGTTCAAGAGCATTTTATGGATGAGACGGTTCCAGACCATGAGGCGATACGCACTATCTTAAGTGACTTTTACCACAAGGTTGCCGTTGATGAGGCACTCCAAGCACTCGGCAAGCCACTGTTCACCAGTGAACCGCTTGAAAGTGATAAAAGTAACAGCTATGTCGGCAGCACTGCGTGCCAAACGTGTCATCAACCTGAATTTAATCAGTGGAAAACAACTAGACACGCTTTCGCTTTTAATACGCTGTTGAAAGCCCAGAAGCATTTCTATCCGGACTGTGTCTCCTGTCATGTTGTTGGATTTGGATATCAAACCGGGTACACCGTACGGGAAGATCAAGATCATTTTCGGAATGTAGGGTGTGAGACATGCCACGGACCGGGGGGCAAACATATCGTCCAACCCTCCAATGGGAACATTCGAGGGACAGTTGAGAAGAAAATTTGTCTTGAGTGCCACAACCAAAAACATTCCCCAGGTTTCCATGAGCGAATTGATTTGGCTATACCAAAGGTTGACCACACCCAGACAACGCCGGATATCCGCGATACACTGATCACAGAAATAAAGGGACAGAAAAAAACACAGATGGAGTTTTATGTCATGAGTCTGTGTCCGTTTGCAGCGACCGTAAAAGGAGAAATTCTGCCGCTCGTAAAACGTTATCGATCCCAGATTGATTTCACACTATTTTACATCGCTGATGACGTTGGGGGGCCTGCGGATGGCTTGAGGGGTTTTGATAGTCTGCACGGCATTCCAGAGATAGAAGAAAACATCCGCCAACTGGTGATTGCCAAATACTATCCCGATAAACTTCTAAATTACCTGCTCTGCCACGCCAAGCATTATCGCACAATGGAGGGATGGAGACAGTGTGCGACAGGGCTCGGCATTGATGCGGCAAACGTTGAAAAAATTAGTCAGACTCAAGAAGGATTATCGCTTCTAAGGGATAACATTAAAAATCAGGGATTGTCAATCAAGGATTCGCCAACATTAATTGTCAACGGAACGGTTTATAAGAGCGAACAGTTTGGACTCCAACATTGCAGCGGGGACGCACAAAGGACCCAAGATGAATATGCGGAACAAATTGTCCCCATCACTTTAGATCCCGAAAAAGCTATAAACCCGGAAACCTCCAAGTTATCTGCAGATCAGAAGGGTTATCTGAAGGAGATCCTTCCTACTATTAAAAAGACAGTTGCCAAGAAATCTGCCGAAAGCCGAGCATTGCTATACGACCTTGAATTACAGGGGCAGCTCCGACAAATCGCCGATAATCTACAAGGGTTGTTGGAGCAGGATTCAAACAATCCCTATCTATCAATGTTACTTGGGGAAGTTTATCGCATCCAAATGGCGGATCAGGAAGCCGTAGAGATGCACTCCAAAACTGGATCTATTTTGAATAATCAGTGGACGGTAATAGGTCCATGGTCAACTCAACAAAACTTCTGGGGATTGACAGCCTTTAATAAGGTCTTACCTCCTGAAAAACAGATAGTGTTTGGGGAAAACTACAAAGCGGTAAGCAAGTCGAGGAATCGGTCAATAGAGATGGACGTTGGTTGGGTTAAGCCGGATTTTGATATTGTGCAAAGCTATGTCGACATAAGAAGCGTCCTTAGGGCAAGCACAATGGCATGTTATGCGGTCTGCTATGTGAAGTTACCTTCATCAATAGAAGCACAGATGCGGATTGGCGTCAATGGTGCAATCAAGGTCTGGGTGAACGATAAACTCTCGTTTGTCAACCCTGACGTAAAACGGTTGAAAATTGACGAATACATCGTTCCAGTCAAATTCAATAAGGGTTCAAACAAAGTTTTGGTAAAAGTTGTCCAGAGGGGATTTAAAGCAACAGGGTTTCTCATGCGATTAACGGATCAGGCTGGTAATCCGCTTCGCGGTGTGGAAACCGTTTTGCCGCCTGAAACCTCTCGTCTACCAAAAAGGTATACACATTCGTGGCGGGTTATTGCCGATCGATCCAAGTAGAATGGTTGGCATTGTTCATTGGTTCCGTTCAACCCGGCCTACATAGTATAAAAATAAATCAGATTTTTGCACTAATCACGTATCGTAGTTGTAAAAAATCGTTCCCCTGTCAGATTAAGCCGACAGTTCGGTTTAGGCTAGCAAATAGCTTACTACGATTTGCTTTTATCTATAAGTGGTGATATATCAGTTTTTTGTTTGCCCTCTCAAAACAGCCATGGATCTTGTGGATTGTTGATCTTAACAGTCCACACAGGGGGAGCAGTTGCTTTGTCTCCTCCAACTCAACAGAAAGGAGGTGAGCACAAAAATGGCAGTCCGGAATCTAACCCAATTCACGGCTACCGCTCAAAAGGGTTTGAAAGAATTCTTGCAGGCGGAGGATGGCGGGACTGGCAAGCGGACAGCTTTGTCAATGGGGTTGTTGGTTGGCGGTGCTGTAATGATGCAACATCTGGCAGCTCAACCTTCAGAGGCGGGGGCCGGTTGTCTATATGCCCAACATTGCCCGAACACTGATGAATGCTTTTCTGCTGGGTTCGTAGTGGAACCTGAGTGTCATGGGGATTGCAGTCTTAAACTGCCAAGTCCATGTAACTAAGGTGACCCACGGTTGTGTATATGCACGACGAAGTGTGAGTACATACAAGCTTGCCTAACCACCAGTGATTGCGTCAATAGCAACCAACAAACACACGGTGAGTTTCGGCATTCTACGTATCTTCACCGGGAGGTGTAATCTCCCCTGTTAGCAGAATTGATATAAGGTTCTGCCTTGAATAGTAGATGGAGATAGATTGGGGTTAAAACCTCAATCCGTCTCCGTCTGAAAATCTTCATCTGAAAATATGAAAAAGGGAGAGAAGTCATGAAACGCACATTGCTGAAACGAAAGATACGAGCCTGCTATTTTCGCATCGGACTTTTGGCACTCGCTATATTTCTCCTCTTGGTATTGGCACGTCTGGGACAAGCTGCTGATACAAGAATTGCCTTTATGTCCACTCGTAACGAAGATAATGGCGAAATCTTCCTGGTGAACTCTGATGGGAGACGAGTTCGCCGACTTACCAAACATCTTCAGTATGACGCAGTACCAGCTTGGTCTCCTGATGGTCAGAAAATCGCCTTTATGTCATTTCGAGACGAGCACCGATTCCAGGGAAGGGGGGCAATTCGCGGTGAAATTTATGTGATGAACTCTGATGGAACCAATCCCATTAACCTGACTCAATCGCCAGGAAGGGCGGATGGTTCTCCCTCTTGGTCGCCGGACGGAAAGCAGATTGCTTTTCACTCAACATGGGATATCTGGAGGATGGATGCAGATGGAGCAAACCCACATAACTTAACCAACCATGATGCTGGTGATGGTTACCCTGAATGGTCACCGGACGGGAGGCAAATTGTCTTCACCTCTGATCGTGATAGAAACTGGGAAATCTACGTAATAAACGCTGATGGCACAAATCCTATTAACCTCACTAACCACCCAGCGGAAGATGGCAGACCGGATTGGTCACCGGACGGGCTGCAAATTGCTTTTGACTCCAACCGTGCCGGAGATTGGGCAAAGGACCGCAACGACAATTGGGAAGTCTATGTGATGAATGCTGATGGCACTAGTCCCATTAACCTCACTAATCACCCAGCGGAAGATAGCAGACCGGATTGGTCACCGGACGGGCTGCAAATTGCTTTTGACTCCAACCGTGCCGGAGATTGGGCAAAGGACCGCAACGACAATTGGGAAGTCTATGTGATGAATGCTGATGGCACTAGTCCCATTAACCTCACTAACCACCCTAAATGGGATAGTCAAGCTTCATGGGAACCGGCACCAACCTTAAGCGTTGCTCCAAACGGGAAATTGTCAACCTTATGGGGAAAAGTCAAGCGCGCCCGATAACATAGTTAGGAGACAATTCAGATGCAGGTAAAATATCCAGCAAAGGCAGCCAGATGGCAACCTCAGTACATCGGCTTTGACACCAAGCAGGTAAAGATTGATGTAGATACCCGAATCTTTTCTCAACCTGTCATTGAATGCCCCCTTTCTATGCTTAGCGATCAGGTCGAACAGGTCGATTTGAGGAACATGACTTCCCTTGATTAACCATTCATCTGTCTGCCTTCTAAAACGATTGTAACAATCTTAGTAGAGGAAATTGTGATGGAACCGAAAAAAATGAAAGCCGCCATTCTTGCCGCTCAACATCAACCGTTGGTGATAGACGACGTTGAACTCCCACCGGAACTCTCGATTGGACAGGTCCTTGTGCGGGTCTGCTACAGTAGCATTTGTGGATCGCAAATCGGGGAAATCCAAGGGGTCAAAGGCGCGGATCCATACCTCCCACACCTACTGGGACACGAAGGCAGTGGTGTGGTGGAAGCGATTGGTCCGGGCGTTTCGATAGTGAACGTCGGGGACCATGTAGTCATGGCTGCAAAGGACGGGGAGGGCATCAGGTCCAATGTGCCCCAATATAGATGGAGAGCCGGAGAGTTAAATGCCGGTTGGGTTACGACATTCAACGAATACGCAGTCGTTTCCGAAAGTCGGTTGACACCGATTCCAAAAGACTTTAATCTGAAAATTGCCCCGCTGCTTGGCTGTGCGGTCTTAACAGGATTCGGCGCAGTTGAGAATACTGTTCGACCAAAGATTGGGGAATCGGTTGTCGTTTTTGGGGTTGGGGGTGTTGGGTTGAGTGTTGTACAGGCGGCAAGCTTGGTCTCTGCCCATCCGATTATCGCGGTGGATCTGTCCGAGACCAAACTGCAACTGGCAGCCCGATTGGGCGCGACGTTGGGGATTGATGCGACAAAACAGGATCCCAGAGATGTTATTTATGAGGTACTCGGCGATGCGGGGGCGGATCACACCATTGTTTGTACCGAAAACCTCGAAGCCCTTGAAATCGCTTATGAGGTTACGAAGACAAACGGGCAGACGATTTTTCTCGGTCTGCCGTCCTCAAAGGGGCATGTTAGTCTACCGGTCCTACCCCTCCATTACGGAAGGGTTGTCACCGGAGCATTGATTGGTGAAAGTCAACCGAGCGAGGCGATTCCACGCTATACTCGGTTAATTGAGGCAGGTGAACTCCAACTGAAAGAGATGATTACCGACACCTTTTCGTTGGAGGAGATTAATCACGCTATTGATAAAATGATGCGCGGGACTATTGATGGCAGATGTTTAATTGAAGTGAATCCGTAGCTTAACCTTTTTCTCGAGGCTCATGTAAAAAGAAAGTGCAAAGCACGAAGAGAAACCGAGTTTTCAAGAAAAAACTCGGTTTCTTTGCACTAAATCTTAACATAAGCGTTTCTTGAAATGGAGGTGCTCTTATGAAAGTCCTTGTCACCGGCGGTGCTGGATTCATCGGTTCTCATATTGCAGACCTATTATTAGCATCCGGTTATCACGTCCGAATCCTTGATAACCTCCAGAAACCGACCCATCTAACGGGAAAGCCAAACTACCTTCCCGAAGATGTCGAGTTTATAGAGGGGGATGTGACCGATGAATCTGCGATGAAACAAGCCTTGAAAGGGGTGGGTGTTGTCTTTCATCAAGCTGCACACCAAGGGTTGCTCCCCGACTTCGGAACTTTCTTCCATGTCAACAGCGTTGGGACCGCCCGCCTTTTTGAACTGATTGTGAAGCAGAGGTATCCTGTTGAAAAGGTGATTGTTGCCTCTTCGCAGGCGGTGTATGGCGAAGGGAAGTATCGTTGCCAAGATTGCAGGGAATCTTTCTATCCTCCCCCGCGCCCCCTCAATCAACTAAAGTGTCGAGATTGGGAAATCAAATGTCCTAACTGCCGGGAGCAATTGCGAACCGTGCTGACCGATGAATCCCATCTGAATCCTTCCACCCCGTATGCGATGTCCAAGTATACACAGGAGATGATTGCGCTCAGTCTTGGACAGCAATACTCAATTCCCACCGTTGCCCTCCGATATTCGATAACGCAGGGACCCCGGCAGTCTTTTTCTAACGCTTACTCTGGGATTCTACGGATTTCCTGTGTCCGTTTGCTGACGAATCGTCCTCCCATCCTCTACGAAGACGGACGGATGAAGCGCGACTACGTTCATGTCGAAGATGTTGCCAAAGCGAATCTGCTAGTTATGGAAAGGGAAGAAGCCAATTATCAGGTCTATAACGTCGGCAGCGGCGTTCCAACAACGCAACGTCAGTTTGTCTCGGCTTTAGGACGAAAAATAGGAGTAGAAATTGAACCGGTCATTCCCGGCGAATTCCGGTTGGGAGAGGTCCGGCACATCGTCTCAGACGTGAGTCGGTTGGTTGCTCTCGGTTGGCGACCAAGGAAGAATCTTGACCATATCCTAACGGACTATCTGTCTTGGATACAAACCCAAGGATCGGTCAAGGACTATTTCACCGAAGCAGAACAAATTATGAAGGCTACCGGCGCAGTCAGATCTGCCAGAAGGTCGAAGACTCTCGGAACGGAGAGGTAATTGATATGGTAATCACACGCACACCAATACGAATCAGTTTTGTCGGCGGCGGAACCGACATCGCCAACTTTTATCGGGGATATGGGGGAGAGGTCATCAGTACCGCTATCGACAAATATATCTCCGTCCAAATCACAAAGCGGCGAAACTCTCAAATTGCTATCAACACCCCAGACCACCATGAAACGGTTTCTGACCCTGGCCAAATTCAGCACCCTTTGATTCGAGAGGCGGTGCGAAAAACCTTTCCCCCTGCTAGCGGGGGGATTAGGGGGGGTGGGATAGCCATCACGGTGACTTCCGATATACCCTCACGCGGCTGTGGATTGGGATCATCAAGTGCATTAACCGTCGGACTGCTCAATGCCCTCTACGCTTATCAAGGCATTGAGATGTCAATGGAAGCTCTCGCCCATGAAGCGTGCGAGATTGAGATAGACCACTTGAACCAGCCCATCGGGAAGCAGGATCAGTATATCGCCGCTTACGGTGGGTTGCGGCGGATTCAGTTCAACAGGGATGAGAGTGTCCACACACAAGAAATCCCAGCAACCCCCGAAACGATAGCGCGTTTGGAAGAAAACTTCACCCTATTCTACACCGGGATCCAACGCCGCGCGGAGACCATCTTACACGAACAGAAACGTTCTGCGAGTCCCCAGACACTTCTGCAAATCAAGGATCTTGTGCCAACCTTTTACGATGTTCTTGTCAATCCTTCTTCCCTCTCAGAGGTTGGCTACCTGTTACATCGCGCTTGGCAGCTGAAACGTTCCCTCTGTGATAGTATTTCAAACTCGATGTTGGATACCATCTATGAGCGTGCTGTCGCTGCGGGTGCGTTGGGCGGCAAGATTCTGGGAGCAGGGGGCGGGGGCTACTTTCTGTTCTATGTTCCCAAAGCGAAACAGGGAGCTGTAACAACGGCACTTTCTGATCTGGGACTTTCGCGGTTGGGGTTCCGCTTTGAACCCAGAGGTAGCCACGTCGTTGAAAGTGGGGAAACTGGACCATTCATTGAAAGGCAACCCCCGCAGGTGGTGGACAGAAACTCTTTGATAGGGGTCAGTGCCCTCCGCTAGCCACAAATTTTCAACGGAGACACTACGCGGAATCGGATCGGATTAGATGCCCACGCCGTTCACCGCCCTCAAGGAGGCTGCAAAACTGGAAATAGACCAGTTCGTGATCCGCCCATAGCGTATGCTCCACACCCCGCACACACGCCACCATATCCCCCGGCTCAAGCTGCACGGTCTTCGTGATCCCCGTTGGGAGGCGCAGCGTCACCCTGGGAGTGCCCGCCGTGAACAGCCAATATTCGTCGTAATCGTGATAGTGGAGCTCGACATCTGAGTTTGCGGGCAGACGGTATTCGTGCAAGCTCTCCGAATTGACCGGGTTCAACAACTCCCCCAACAATCCGGTAATTCGCTCACCCTTCCCGATATGTACCACACAGAGTAAAGGATCGTCTATCCGTTCAGTGACCGATGGCATGGAAAGTCTCCTTAGGTTGAAGTTTATTTGACTCACATAAAAAGAAAGCGCAACGCATGAAAGCGTGAAACGTGATGCGTGAAACGTGAAAACTGACCCGTCCTAAATAAGGTTGACATTTGGCAGTCCGTAGGTTGGGTTGAACAGTTAAACGTCAATCCCTATCAAATCCGACAGAGGCTTGGTCATTCAACAACACCTGCTTATAGACAGATAGAGTGAAACCCAACAAAGTCGTCTTTTGTACCACAATCTGTTAGATTGTGATCCCAAGCCGTAAACTAAATGAGTTTTAAGAAATTAAACGGGTAATTCTATATTTCCCCCAGACCCGGTAGGTGCGGTTTTCAACCGCACTGGACATGGCTCGGAAATTACCCAATTAATAAATTAATCTTCATACAGTTTGCGTTACAGTGTCTCATTAATATAGACATTAAAAGTAGAAGTTTTTTGTAGCACGATCTGTTAGATTGTGATCCTAAGCCGCAAACTAACAGTTTGCGTTACAGTGTCTCATTAATATAGACATTAAAAGTAGAAGTTTTTTGTAGCACGATCTGTTAGATTGTGATCCCAAGCCGCAAACTAACAGTTTGCGTTACGGTGTCTCATTAATTCTGAGATCCACTATAAATGAAGATTAAAAAAATAATTCGGTAATTTGCTAGCGACACCAGCGCGGTTGAAAACCGCGCCTACCGGGTTGAACTGAATTCGGTGCGGTTTGTAACCGCACCTACCGGGCCTGGGGAAAATCGGGATTACCGATTTAAATACTTAAACTTCATACAGTTCGTGCTACTTATGGCAGATTGCCCCTTACATCGTGGGTGGGGCATCCCCGGTCATGCCTAGTCTCGCTCGTGCATACTGTATAATTACTTGTAAAATCTACTATAGTTATCTCCAGCGGTCGCGTACCGGCTGTTTTTGCGCCCTTGAGAACAGATCTCGCCAGTCGTTAGATCCATCGTTTTCGCGGAGTTCCAAGCGTACGCCCTCCGTATAGGCGGGACCGTTACCTGCGTTGAAGTACCCAAGCCCTTGATCGACCATGTGGACGCAGCTGCCGTCTGGATAGACAACTGTCTTGATAACTTCCGGCTCTGGGTGGATCGGCTCTCCACGTTTCTCAAAGCCGTCCAACCGCTCTTGAGACACCCGATATTTTTCGACAGCGTCCTCGTCTAACTCAACACCGAGTCCAGGTCCATCGGGGACTTGCTGATAGCCGCCCACCACCTCAATCGGCTTTTTGAGGAGATGATCGCTGTAGATGTTGATGCAGCTAATTGTGGGCCAAGTCGCGTGCGTCAGGACTGCGCCCAAGTGGGAGGCCCACGTCGTTGTCAAGCCGTTGCCCACCAACTGCAACCAGAAGGGCATCTGTGCTTCTGCGCTCAGGGCACCTTGCCGCACAACTTCGGATTTTCCGCCGCCGATAACGTATCCATCGCACACCCGCTCACGGACGCTAGTGATGTACGGTGGGCTTCCGAAGTGCATGGCAATCGGTCGATTAACCGATTGGCGGATCTGTTTGTTGCCCAATATATCATCCTGTGGTATGGGCGTTTCAAACATGGCGACGTTATGGCACTGTTCTAGTTTCTTCATGACTGGAATCGCAGCGGACGCGTTCTGAAGCGAACCGTTTGGATCGAGATCCAACTTGAAATGCGGCGGCACACTCTCAGAGACTGCCTCAACTTGGGCGACGATGTCCCACCACGGGCGCGGTTTATTCTTGAGGCTGGTGTAGCCGTTTGCCACAGCGTCCATTGCTTCGCCTGCCCAATCTTCGGGGGAGGAATCAACGCACCACCAAGAGATCGGTGTCCAATCCCGGATCTTCGTGCCGATCAGTTCATAGACCGGTACCTCAAGGATCTTCCCGACGAGGTCAAAGAGTGCCATCTGGAGACCGGCACCGAGCGAATCATCGTTCATCAGTTCGGCTGGAGGTTGACCGAGGACCCTTGCCACCGTCTGGTCAGTCACCCGTCCGTAGGTGTAGCGGATGACGGTCTCACCCCAACCGACGTGCCCGGTGTCTGTTGTGACCTTGCACAGTTCCAACACCGACCAGTTGTAAACCGACGAAATACTGGTGCGGGTAATCTTTTGCTGCCGCGGGGTGAACGGTACATCTACGACAATGCGTTCGACATCTGTTACTTTCATTAGATTATCCTTTCTATAGTGGATTTTGGGATTAATTGGACATTATCAACGAACCCCGCCTACGATGTAATGGGCAATCAGCTATAAGTAGCGCAAACTGTTAGTTTGCGGACGGGGATCACAATCTAACAGATTGTGGTACAAAAGACTATCTGCTTTTAATGTCTATGTTATCTTTAGAATTCACTATAATTGCTGGACGGTGGACGGAAGCGGTTAATCCCTATCCCAAGGGAATAGGAGCGTGGGTTGATTTGCATAACGTTTCATCTTGAGAACGATACGGCTACCCGCTCCGGGTGCCAGACGCACGGTAAGAGCGGATTTGTCTATTGACACGGTTTTGTCACCGGTAGCGGCACTGACAAGTTGGTGTTCGGCATACGCGCCGCCCTGAACGATGACCGTCCGCTCTTCGATAGGGTTGATATTGACAAGCGAGAGCGTCGTCTCGTCATCGGTCAACTTCTCGACGAGTGAGGCGACATCTTCCGGTATCCCGGCGCGACGGTTCGCGGGATCGAAATAGCGGACACGGCAGTGTAGGGGTTCGCCGAATCGCGGTGTGATGCCACCGAGCATCAGTTCGATTAGACTGCTGCCCACCGCAGGGTTGAAAGCCAACGTGTCGTCCGAGAGTCGCGTATCCGGCGTTGTGGTATCCTCATGCATCCCCTGCATTTTCCGGCGGAGTGTGCTGAAGTCGCGTCGGAACGCCTCTGTCGGATAGTCCGGGTTGTTACCTTCCAAGAATCCGATCCAGCCGTCTGTGGGCAGCCACTTGAGGACATCACGGTTCATCGACCAGTAGTAGACATCTAACGCGCCTTGATTGTATGGCTGGGGTGTGTAGCTGTACCAACCGTCATCGCCGTACATGCTGGGATACATCACCTGACCGTCGATTGTCTTCTGATTGGAATTGATCGTTTCAATCATCTTCCGCCACACATCGACGTAGCCTTGATCGCCGGTGGCAAGTAGGGCATTTCCAAAACCGGCGACCCCTCGGACATGGGCGTTGCGATCCGCCAATGCGCCCGTTTGTGGAACGACAACGGTGAAACCCCAACCGTAACACCCGCCGTACCATTTACCGTCGCACTCCCCTCCGATTGTGCCGTCCAGACCGATGTTAGATGGGATAATCCCACCGTTGGCGGCTGTCCGTTCCGCCCAAGCGTCAACGTATTCAAGGAGCCACGCTTTGTATTTTTCTTCACCGGTGAGCATATAGGCATTGATCGCGAGGGTTGTCGAAGCAAGATTCAACGGATGGTCGCCAACGATGTCGGTATAGTCTTTGAAATGCGCTAACATCTCCTCGAAGTTGCGTTCTCCGTGTTTTGCGTCAAAACGACCCTCGACTTCAATGGGATCGCCCGCCCAGTCCAGAGCGGTCGCTTTGCGGAGGAGGGGACCTCGACTGCCGTTGAACATACTGCGGATAATTTTATGCTCCGGGTCGTAGTTCGGCGCCTGCGGATCTTCGTTCATGTAGAGACCGGCGAAACGTCTCACCCGATGCTGGAAGGGGCGATCGTAGGGATCCGAGAGTCCTTGCAGGTTAAAGACCGCAAGCCCTTCGCCGTGGTGAAACCAGTCAAACATGACGGAGAACTCCTTATAATACATCCCCTCGCGGGCGATGGGGACCTCCACCGTTTTCGCTTCTGTATATTGCAGCAGATGTCCCTCCCATGCCAGTTTATACATCTCCAAGATGCTATCTGAGGCACCGAGCGCGTGCAAGATGGGCCAACCTGTGAGGTTTTCGATGGCATCGTCGGGACCGTCGTTCCCGCCCCAGCGCGGGATGCAGATCAGATAGCCGCGTTCGTCAAAGTAGCGGTCAAAAAATGCTTCACAAGCGAGGGTCTGGGCGTGGATAAGTTCCCGCTCTAACAGTGCCCAAGTTGGCGGTGGAAGGGGTGTGTCTATCGAGAGGGTGTTTCTATTCACGTTTGGTATCGGCATAGTTTATCTCCTTAGTTGTGTTGGTTCATTAGTTCATTGGTGCATTGGTGCATTGGTTCATTAAGCTAGCGGGCGATATATTTTTTTGTAGGGGTTGGGTTTCCCAACCCGTTGGACGAGGTCACCTCGCCCCTACGATAACGGGCAGCTTCACATCGTGGACTGGATATGGGGAATGATTGAAAGGTCAAAATTCTTTCTCTGTCCACTCCGAACCGTCGCTAGCATCTCCTGACAACGAAGAATCCCCTCAGTGAGCGGTTTGAGTTCAACGCCCAAATGCTGGTCCCCAAAGGCTGTTAGCTTGGTATGGGCTTTCGACCATTGGCTCTCCGCCCCCACATAATTTCGGTTCAAGAGATGAAAGCACCCAACGCTCAGTTGGAGTAGTCCTTGATAGAAGGGACGGTCGGGGCCCATCTCGATCATCCATACGTCCTCTAAGGTTTCGTGGCACTCGAAGTAATCGCCATCATTAAACTCTTGAATCCCTTTTTTGAGAGTTGCTTGTTTGTTCATTGGTGCATTAGTGCTCTGTCAAATAAATCATGATAAGGCACTCACCGCTCGGCTTGGATAGCCATAGCCAAGCCGCTTTGTGGGGGAAGTATCTAAAGGAGGCTTTTGTACCATCCCGATTTATCGGGATGATCCGAGCCTGCAAACTAACAGTTCGCGCTACATTTATCTGACAATATATTAGTTCATTGGTACATTGGTTCATTGGTGTAATGTCAACGGAGTCTACCTGAATTCCTCATCATGGTATACCTCTTCTAAGCGGGTTGATGTAATGAATGCAAAGAATCCCACGCCTAGCGCAATCGCAAAGGTATATTCATAGCCGATCCATCCGATAAGTTCACCAGCAGCCACCGGCATAAAACCGAAGGGGAATACCAGTGTATTCATGAAACCGATGTAGGTGGGACGGTTCAGTGGGGGCGCGATATTAATCATGTATGTCATGAACCCGACCATCATGCCGCTCATTGATGCGCCGCCGAGGACAAACGTCAGAAAATAGAACGGCAACTGCCATGCCTGTGGCAGAAACTGGATACAGATTGCCACCAGCGGTGCCGTGCAAGCGAGCAGGGCGGTGCAGATTAGTATCCATCGAACGCCGTACCGTCCGCTCATATAGCCCCACAGAATGTTCGACAGTACCCCACTGACAGCACCGACCGCAAGGAATAGCCCAATCGTTCCGTCTGAAATGCTCAATTTGTCTAAGGCATAAGGCACATAGAAGGGCATACACATCCGTCCGACATTCACGAAGATTCGGTAGACGATGAATTCTCGGTAATTGCGATCCCGTTGGAGGAAGTGCGGTCCCTGTTTGATATGCTGCCAGAACGTTTTACGTTCGGTTTGAACGGGACGGATAGGTTCGCGGATTTTAAGGAACACGAAAAGCGAAATTACCGCCATAAAGGCAACGCCAAAGAACAGCAGCGCATAGTTATTCGGAAAGACCAATCCAGAGTCATCGCTCAAAATGTAGCGAACTAAAAAACCGATGAATATAGTGAAAAACCCGCCGATAAAATTGCCTATACTGAAAAATCGCGCACGCCGTAGTGGTTCAATCGTTTTGGAGATGATGTCCATGTACGCAACAGATGACGCGCCCATCGACGAGGTGCCTAGGAAATAGAGGAAGATGAAACCTGCAGCGAGTAGACCGTAATTACGGGCACCGATCCACACTGTACCTGCGGCAGCTGCAAGCCACACAGCGGTGTGTACACTCATGCCGAGGATATAGAACGGCATCTTGCGCGGTTTGTGTTCCAACAGATTTGAAATCAGCAGTTGGGGCCACATCCACCCCACTGACATCAGCGAGCCGGTCAAGCCGACGAGGGTATTGGAGGCGGTGAGTTTATAGATAAAAGCAGAAAGCACCGTCGTGCTATCCGATAAGGAGAAAGAGATTCGCCCAAATATCCCTTGAAATATAGCGATCCAAAAGTTACGGTTCTGTTCTCGCGTCTTGTCTTCTTCCTCTTGAGACTGTGGTTCTGGCATGTCCGTCGAAGCAGTTTTCATAGCTAGTTTTCGGCTTCCTTTTTAAGCGGTCTCCTCCTCATAATACACATCTTTCAGCCGCGTTGCTATTAAAAATCCAAATACTCCCATTGCCACGGACATCAAGAATATCCCTTCGTAGGTCAGTACTCCTACCATCCTACCTGCTAACACCGGCATGAAACCACAGGGAAATAGTATCGTGTTCATAAAACCGAGATAGGTTGGACGAACTTTGGGCGGTGCGATATTGATCATATATGTCATAAAGCCGACCATCATACCGCTCATCGCTCCGCCGTTGAGGGCGAAAATTGACAGGTAGACCGGCACCCGCCAAGCCGGCGACAGGTACTGCACAAAAACAACGATTAAAGGCGATGCCCAAGCCATCGCTGATGTGAGAATCAGGATCCACCGTTCACCATATTTCTCTGCGGCGTAGATCCACAAAAAGTTTGAGATGACACCGCTGGCTGCGCTGACAGCGATAAACAGTCCAATCTCCGACTCCGGAATTCCTAATTTGTTCAGGGCATACGGAACGTAGAAGGGACCGCACATTCCTGCAGCATGGCCGAAGATCCGAAAATACAGGAATAATCGATAATTTTGGTCTGTCCGAATAAATTGCGGTCCCTGTTTCAGGTGTTGTCGAAGGGTGCGGCGTGTGGATTGAACCGGGCTAATGGGTTCGCGGATTCTCAGAAAAATAGTCAATGCCATTCCAACAGAGACGGCACCACAGGCAAATAGGATCGCGTAGTTATGTGGAAACGCTAATCCGAAATCATCGTCCAAGACATATCGGACAAGGAAACCGATGAAGAAGCTACAGATCCCGCCGGTGATGTTACGCAAACTAAAAAATCGGGCGCGCCGATGCGGTCCAATTGCCTTAGAAATAATATCCATGTACGGAATCGTTGAAACGCCCATCGACGAAGAACCGACAAAATAGAAACAGAGAAGACAAGCGGCAAGCAGACCGAAGTCACGAGGACCGATTAGCAGCGTGGACAGAAAAATTGCGACCCATGCGAAAGTGCGGATACCCATGCCGAGTGCGTAGAAGGGCATCTTGCGGGGACGATGTTCCAAGAGATTTGAGATGAGTAGCTGGGGCCACATCCAACCGGCGGTGCCGATGGAGCCGACCAGACCAACGAGGGTATTTGAGTTGGTGAGTCTATAAACAAAAGCGGAGAGGACAGTCGTGGAATCAGCAAAAGCGAAAGAGATGCGTATAAATGTGCCTTGAGCGACAGCTAAGAAAAAGGTGCGTTTCTGTTCTTTGGCTTTTTCTTCTCCACTCTGTGACTCTGTCTCTATCGTATCAGTTGAAGCAATTTTCATAGTGTGTTTAGCTTACCTTAAACCTCGAAATATGAAGAAAGATCTACAGCGCAAATAAATGGGGATGAATTCTTAATGCCACCATTTGACTACATTTAGGTCTAGTCGGTTGATCCAAAATGAACGGAGTAGTTGATTTTCAGAATCAGCTATGGCACAACCTCTATAAAATGGATGATTGTCATGAATAATCGATCTGTGATATTATACCCTATGTTAGGTCTTTTGTGCATTATGTATTATGGTGAATTTTACAAAATTTGAGAAAGGAAATTGTAATGTCCAAACCAAAAGTCTTAATTGCACACCGACCGGGATCGGAAATTGAAGCCATGCTCGAAGATGCCCCATCGGAACTTGATATCCGCTTCTTGCCCGAAGACGAAAACCTCGGCGATCATGTCTCGGATGCTGAAATTGTCTACGGCACCGTCGGTGAATCAGATTTTCCCAAGGCGAAAGCGTTGCGCTGGATACAACAGCCATTCGTCGGTGTTGAATGGGCGAGGTTCCCCGCCTTCATGGAGAGCGATGTAAGCCTCGTCAACAGCCGTGTATTGTACGGTCCCCAGATTGCCGAGCACGCCTTCGCGCTCCTGCTCTCGCTGACGCGAGGTATTATCACGCAACTCGACTTCATGAGACACAAGCACTGGGAATGGACGCCGTCTATCGAAATTGCAGGCATGACCATGTGCATTCTTGGGCTTGGCGGTATCGGCCGTGCTGTCGCGGTGAGAGCGAAGGCGTTCGACTGCAAGGTGATTGCTGTTGACAAAGAACCTGTCGAAAAGCCGGATACGGTTGATGAGCTTGGTCAGATGGACTCGCTGCTCGATTTCCTCGCCCAGACCGACATTCTGATGGTCTGCTGTCCAATCACCCCGGAGACGCACAAACTGCTATCGCACGATCAGTTCAGTGCGATGCCGGAGGGGAGTTACATCGTCAATGTCAGTCGTGGCAAGGTGGTTGATGAAGACGCTATGATCGCTGCGCTCGATAGCGGTAGGCTAGCGGGTGCGGGGCTCGATGTCACCTATACGGAACCGTATCCTGAAGATGGACCGTTATGGATGAGACCGAATGTGATTCTGGCATCTCACACCGCCGGTGGATCACAGAACATTGGCAAGCGTGCGATGGAGCTGTTTATTGAGAACCTGCACCACGACGTGAACGGTGAGCCGTTGGTCAATGAGATCGATAAGCAGAAGGGGTATTAGATAGTGTTCCATCGCTATTGAGCAGATCTATCCATTAGAAGCAGGCGTAATGCGTGATGCGTAATACGTAAGGAGCGGAACTGACGCATTACGTGTTACGTACTGTTTTCCACTGATTTCAAAGGAGAACCCATGAACCAAGAGGGACAAGATATACTCGTTCAACCGGAACCACTTCATGAATTTGCGATCGCGCTTTACCAGAAAGCGGGAGTTAGTCAGGAACATGCTAAACTGATGGCGGATCTCCAGGTCGAAACCGATCTGCGTAGCGTCCACTCGCACGGTACGCGCATGATACCGTGGTATGTGCGCAGCATCCTCGATGGCGCGATGAACCCCAGTCCAGATATTCGCGTTGTCCAAGAGGGTCCCGGCTTCGCTGTCATTGATGGGGATAACGGTCTGGGGCACCCGCCGAGTGCGTTGGCGATGCGGATGGCAATCGAAAAAGCAGGCTCGACGGGTATCGCCGCAGCGGGGGTACGGAATGCGGGGCATTTTGGTGCTGCCGCTTGTTACACGATGATGGCGGTCGAAGCGAAGATGATCGGCTTCTCAACGACGAACACAGGCGGGCCCTCTGTCGCTGCGCCGGGGGCGGCGGAACCTGTGGTTACAAATAACCCGCTCAGTTATGGCATCCCCGCCGGCGAAGAACGTCCCATCGTGTTGGACATGGCATGTGGTTCTTCGGCGTGGGGCAAGGTCCGCACACTGCAAATGTACGGGATTCCAATTCCGCCGGGGTGGCTATTAACCACTGACGGGAAGCCGACCCAGGACCCCATCGAGGGGAAGATACTGACACCGGCAGGCGGACCGAGAGGGTACGGCTTGGCGTTGACTATGGGTATTTTAGCCGGTCCTTTGGTGGGTGGTTTGATGGCGACCGCAAAACAGGGCGATGCTACCTCGGAACACTTTTTTATCGCAATCAATGTGGCGAGTTTCACGGACTTTGATGAGTACGCCGCAGCGATCGATCAGGGGATCCGCGCGATTCAGGCGGCAAAACCGGTTGAGGGGGTGGATCAGGTGTATCTGCCCGGCGAGATCGAGTGGCGCAAGCGCGAGGCGTGGGTTGATAGTGCCATTCCGCTTCATGTCGATCATCTACGGGATTTGGCGAGTCTTGCAGAAGAGTTGAAGGTTGATATCTGTTGGGAATGGTGAGGGAAACTTTGTTCGCTTGCTTTTGACTATGCCCTACCACTGCCACTGTTTGGGCCGCCACAGATGCTCTTCTTGGATGCCCAATTCCTCCAAGATCGGCTCAAGTTCCGACAGTTCTCCCAGTTCTTCAGCGTTATGTGCGTCGCTACCGATAAGCAATTTCACTTCCCGTTCCAAGCACAGTTGGTAAAACTCAGTTAAGTGCCGCTGATTGTATCGGATAAACTTCGGGCTAATCTCAATGGCGATTTCGCGCTGAGAGGCGAGATCGAGCTGGTGGATTAGTCGTTTCTGATCGATGTGTCGCATCATCTCACTCCCGAATGCGGATACCTCCTCGTTGGACAAGCGAAGCACATTCGGTATCAGAACGAATGGATGGGCGACGGCATCGGTCAACGGGCAGGCGATTGCGGCTTCAAACATATAGAGTTCGTGGTTCGCGACTCTTCTTGGATTGCCGAGATCTGAGGGGAGCGCGACACCGCGCAGATGGTAATGGTTGGGTGCCATCAAAACATAATCAAAGTATGATGCCAGTTGGATATTGATGGAAGCCACTCGGTATTCTAAGATGTGTGCTTCAACACCAAAGTGGATAGGAATTGGCGATTCACATTCCTGGATGATTTTTCTGACCGCTTCAATGTTCTTGGTTTTATAGCCGTACGCATAATCGTGATCGGTGATGCCAATTTCTTTTATTCCACGTTCTTGTTGGACTTTAATAATTTTCTTTAGATCGAAATCCCTAGCGGCACAGGGGGAAAGTCTGGTATGTATGTGATAATCACAGTTGAACATGCTTTCGACTCCTTCAGTAAAGACAACCCCAACACAGCGAATGAGTAAAGTATGATTGCAAGCAGCTATTTATTGATTCTAACGTTGGAATTGCTGTATCGTTCCGATATTATGACAGATACTGAAAATGATTGCAAGCAAAAAATAGGAGTCACGTCAAAAGAGGCTGCGAAAGACTAAGAACGTGAAACGTGATGCGTGCCTCGTGTCCCGTCCTAAAATAGGTTTACATAAAACTCTTTGTTCACTGGTTCATTAATAAACGAGTGGACTCATGAAGTCAATCGGTTTCGGTTGCGCCATTTCTTTACATGAGCCAAGACAGAAGCTACAAATTCCCCACGAGATACTCCCATTCCTGACAGGAGCCCCTCCCTCGTTTTCGCGCATCTTTGATTAGAGGGGTAGGTCTATTGCACATCCCTGATCGGCGGACATATAGAACGCCTGCATCAGTTCGGTCAGGTTGCGACCGTCCTGAATTGTGATGTGCATCGGCTCATCGCGCAGGATGCTGTTGATCCACTGCTGCATCGCTGAGGGTGGCGGTTCAGGCTGCTGGGCGATGTATTCCGCCTTTTCTTCGTCCGAGAGTTTGCGCGTTTCAAAGTGCATATCGCCGTGATCGAGAACAATTGAACCGTCCGTTCCGTAGAGTTCGAGCATGTTCGGACCAGAACGGTGCGTCCACGAAACATCAATGACACCAAGTGCCTTGTTCGCAAACTCGACTACCGAGACGCTGTTGTCGTCAATTGGGTAGTTGCCCGTGAAGTTGTTAATCTTGGAGATGGTACTCTTCGGTTCGCCCATAAGCCAGCGGATAATGTCCACCCGGTGACAACCGAGATCGAACAACGCACCGCCGCCCGCCCGCTTTGCATCGCCAAACCAGAGGCTGGGACCTTTGAACCATTGATCCAATCCTGCCGAATGTGCGACACGTCCGCGACCGAAGGTGAGATCGCCCAAAAGACCGTCATCAAGGGCTTTCTTCGCGAGCAGCAGATCGGGGTTACAGCGCGATGGCAGCGAGATCATGAACTTTACCCCTGCTTTCTCTACAACTTCGATGATCCGGTCACATTCATCGACGGTGATGGCGAGGGCTTTTTCGGTGAAGATATGTTTGTCCGCTTCCGCCGCCGCAATTATGACTCTGGGGTGATCTGAGGTGATAGCATCGACTACGACCGCGTCGATGTCATCTCGATCGAGGAGTTGGTCGAGATTTGAATAGAAGGGGACGTTGTGTTCTTCAGCGGCCTGCTTGCCGCCGTATTCCTCCTCGTCCCAAACGGCGACCAGTTCGGTTTCTGGATTTTCCCGAATCTGGTTGGCATAACCTCTTGCGTGAACGTGAGCGAAACTGAGTTTAGCGATTTTGATCATATTATGACTCCTTCCCCATCTCTGAAAACCATTACTTCTTCACAAAAGCTGTGCTGCATCTTGTAATCTTTTTAATGCTGATTCAACATTTAACGTTTCTGCCCAATCCACCAGATAATCCAGATCCAGTTTCCCATACTGGATTTCATAGACCCGCAAGGCATCGGCAAATTGTTTTTCGCTGCCCCCGGAGAGTTGCGCCCATTTTAACTTGGCTAAAATAGTGTCTTCAGGGCTTGAAACCTGTATGGTGAACCCCATAATATCTTCAGCATATTTTCGCGAAAAACGGGACTGATCGAAAGGTTCGTCGGTTAGCATCCAAAAGTCAATCCTATCTCCCTCGTTGGCATGAATTATGTTGAACATACCTTCCGTGTCGATTGCATCAAGAATGCTCGCTTCAGACAGATAAAAATCGAGCGGAGGAAAAGCCTCAACTAGTTTTTGTACCATTGATTTCTGGAGCACAACAACCAAATCTATATCGTGGGTAGATCGAGGTTCACCTTGCAGACTTGACGCTACAGAACCGGTCACCATATATTCGATCCCGAGATCTTCAAGCGTTTGAATGACCTTTCGGATCAGTCTTTCCGGTTGTAGCACTTCTCAAGACGCTCCATATAGAGTTTATGGAATTCTTCCTCATTTAGATCTGGAAATCTTTTCCGCAAGCCGTGTATGAACAGTTTCTTGCTAAACTTGGATAGCTCAAATGCCTTCATCAACCGTTGTTCAGGTGTCATGCGCCGCAGGATCTCGATGTATTGCTTATGATTTGGACGTTCTTTGATGTTCATGTTCTGTCACACCTTTATTCCTTTGATGTTCCTCCGTCAGAAGCGGCAGGGCTCGTAACCGCCGAAAATAGATCCACGAGTCCGTATTCAATTCGACGTGAATCACTTGGAAGCAATCCCTTTTCTACACGGGAGACGACGTTATGTCGCCCGGTTCGGCGGGTGAATGAACAATTCTTGATCCCTCTGATTCACGTTCTGCGTTGCATTTTGAAATCTCCAGAGGTTGTCAAGGTTTAAATCCTATGTTTGCCTTTGATACAACAGATCATCAATACCCGACACAATTTTTTCCAGTGCGTCAGTTATTTGCTGGTCGGTTTCCCTATCTGTACCAGTTACTAAAGTCCTTAGTCTATTCAGTTCAGCGTTGATAGATTCTTCGTCTCTTTGCTCTTGGAAAATCTTGAAAAAGCTCAACCAATGCTCTGCAGCTATTCCACAGAGAGACTCTTTTTTGGCTATGTCCAAATAGCTATCCATTATTCCTGTCCGTGCAAATCGACCAAAATTATTGCCTCCATCGTATACAGGCTTATCAGAAATTTTGTCGCTTTTTTGCGGGTAGGGCGAAACACTTTCAGCAATGATTATCTCCGTCCGTGAGCTAGTTTTCCGAATATACTGCCAGTGATAATTTCGATATTCTGCTGCATACCTTGCTAATTCTACATAAGGTGCAAATATCTTGGGATACCCTGAAATTACGTTATTCAGTGCCCACGGGATCACTACTATCAAATCTTGATTGGCACAAGCGTCAGGTGTTACTTGAAATCTAAAGCTGGGTTCTCCTTCCTTTGCCAGTAAGTACCAACTTTTCAACTCAATACCTAAGAGAATTTCTTCGTTCAGTGATCCATCTTCATTCGGATCCCTTTTTAACAAAACATCTGGAAAAGTTTGTGGTTGTCTGACAAATCTATAAAACGTATATTCCTCATCTGGATCCCAAACTTCTCTCATCTGGTTCAGTGTTGAAACAACTTGATCCTCTATAGTTGCACCAAATGCCGCATTTAGAGTGAAGATATCCGTAGCCAGTATACCCTCTATCGAAGTATCTGATTTGAAGTAAGTTGGTAGTGCGAATAACGCTTCTCGTATCCGCCGATATACTTCATATCCGGCCCAATTTTCGTCAGGTGGATTTCTTTCAGGTTCCGGTTCAAACAGAGCTGCCATGATTATATAAACTCTAACTCCTGATAAATGTCGTAATTTTTTAGCCTTTCAACCGCCTGCTTAAAGTATTCATCATTGATTTCAGCAGCATAACACCTACGTTTAAGTTCATGTGAAGATATAGCAGCCGAACACAATCCGCCGAAAGGTTCCCAAATTACATCACCAGCATCGCTGCTCGACCGTATACATAAACTAATGAGTTTCAGCGGTTTTTGATTATTATGTATGGACTTATATTCTTTTTTTAGACGTTCACTTCCTCGAACTGCTGGTTCTCGCCAAACGTTTGTGATCCCGTTTTCACAGTAAAATTTACTTCTTAACTTCGTCCATTCTTTGCCCGCAATAGGTTTTCGACCATCTAGTGAAAAGTAGGGTTTCCCATCTTCGTTTCCGTATCTATTAGCATATTCAACAATTTTTTCAAACGCTTCAGGCGGTGGGTAGTACCAAAGATGATCTTTTGTAAAATACTTCCTTGTTGCTGCATTTCTTACGCCGCAAGCCTCATTTGTTTTATAGAGGGGAAGTCCAGTTCGCTCCCATTCGTAGCGAAGCCATTGCTGCATATCCATCTGGATGCCATCTGCGTTGAAAAAGGCTTTCTTGGTATACTGCACACACACTTCGGTCACTACAGGAAATTTTCTGAGCGTTTTACTGTTTGAATTACCGGCGATATGTGCTATTCCTTTATCCCATATATGACAATTTCTGTATTCCCAACCGTGCTCTACTAAAGTCGGGTGAACGTTCGCCCAACCTATTTCCGTATTCCAGAACCAGAGCGTCGTCATGGGGATCGAACATTCACTCCATTTCTGTATGTGTGGTTTATACCATTCGCGCAAACATTCTGAGGTTGGTGGGTCACCACGGTAACCACCCACGCCATAAGGGCCGTCGGAAATAATTACAACCGGAGATTCCCATTTCGAGTATAAATTGAGAGAATCCCCAGCATATATAATTACCTCATCTCGTTTGTAAGATTGCATTATTAAATCCTCTACTCACCTAGCATTTCAATTCCAAAGAAAAAAGTTCAAACGAATGGTATTACAACTCATATATTTAATCACGTCTGTGATAAATCGCCTACAATCATATCATCCCATAAAAACCCCGTCAAGCGTAGAAAGGCAAGAACAGGTACGAGAAAGCACCTATATGCACAATCCGCTTGAGCGCAGCGCAAAGATGGGGTATACTTGGTCGTGAACCCAATCGAACTGGCATAATGGAGGGAACCATTTCATGGCTTCAACGGATAGCAAAATTCGCATCGGTATCTATGGCTGCGGGTCTTGGGCGAATCGGACTCACATCCCGAACCTGCTAAAACTGGAAGGCGTTGAAATTGTCGCTGTCTGCGATAGCAGCCCACAATCGCTCCAATCAACGGCTGAAGCGTTCAGTATCTCCAAAACCTACACTGACGGACATCAGATGGTGGATAACGAAGATATGGACGCGCTTTACTCGGTCGTCCCCGCGTATGCACGCACAGATGTCGAAGCAACCGCCGCAACAAAAGGGATTCATATCTTTAGCGAGAAGCCGCAGGCGTTGACGATGGAGGTTGCACACAGGATCAACGATGCGATTCGGGGAGCCGGTGTGATTAGCACGGTCTGTTTTCGAGAACGGTATCGCCCCATTTTTCAGGAGGCGCGCAAACGTCTGGCAGGACAGAAAATTGTCCACGTCCGATTTCAGAGTGTCAGTGGATTGCCCGAACCCCCGACAGGATCGCAAAAGGATTCTTGGTGGTCTGACATGGACAAATCGGGCGGACAGGCGTTGGATTGGGGTGTCCACGCGACTGACTACTCACGTTTCATGACAGGGTTGAACGTCGAGCGAGCGCAAGCGTTCTACTGCCAACGACCATCATACCACAACCCGCTGGCCTCTTCCTTCAACTATTGTCTCTCCAACGGGGCGACGATGACGTTGACTTTTATTTCCGCTGCGCCCAGTTTTCGGGCGGAACCGTGGTTTACCATCTTCTACGAAGGTGGGCATTTGGCGGTCTACGGCTACGAATCCATCGAGGTCAACGGCGAAACGGTCTATCAAGCGGAGGAATTCGATCCGTGGTTTGAGCAGGATCGTGTCTTCATTGAAGCCGTGCGGGCAAACGATCCCAACCTCTTACTGAATGACTATCACGATGGGCTTTTTTCTTTGGCTCCGGTGCTTGCAGGTTGGGAGTCGGCGCGTCGAAACGGGGAATGTATTGATGTTCCGGCGTTTATGGAGAAGAGGTAAGAAGATTAAGGGCGTGTTGACGTTTTGATGTTGCTAATTTGGCAAACGTTGTAATCATCAGGCAATCTGACAAATGTAGCGCAAACTGTTAGTTTGCGGGCTGGATCACAATCTAACAGATTGTGGTACAAAAGACCATTTTTGCGAAACAACATTTTGAAATGGAAACTTCCCAACGAAAAACTTACTTGGGTTTCACCCTATCTGTCTATAAACAGGCGTTGTTGGACAACCGAGTTTCTATTGGGCTTGATAGGATTCCCGTTCAACCGTCCAACCCAACCTACAGACTAATATAAAATTAAACCTAATTGAGGCAGCTTATTATGAGACAACTGACTGATCATCTCTTTTTTGTTCAAGACACATGTAGCGTTTATGGGATAACTGCAAACGGCAAAACGCTGCTGATTGACTGTGGGACATCCCCGACAAAACTTGAGTCGAACGGTGTTCATGAGGTCGATCAGGTGTTACTGACCCATTTTCATCGGGATACCTGTTCCGCTGCAGTCTACTGGGAAAGGAACAACGCAGAGATCGTTTTACCGTTTGCGGAGCAGCGTTTCTTTGAGGAAACCGACCTCCTCAAGGCGTCCTACGACATTTATGACAATTACACCTCTTACTATCCCTGCTTTGGTCCTTTGGAGAATACTGAGTCGGATGAGTACGCTTACGACTATGAGAGTGTGTCATGGGAGGGGATTCGTTTCGATGTGATTCCGCTGCCGGGGCACACCTTCGGCTCGGTGGGCTACCTTTTCGAGTTAGATGGACAGCGGATACTCGCTTGCGGTGACCTAATGTCGGGCGCGGGGAAAATTCGGGACTATTTCTGGAGTCAGTGGAACTATATGGACTTTCAGGGGCATATCAATCATCTGGAGAGCCTGAAGACAGCTGCGGGGATTGACGTAGATCTGGTTTTACCGGGGCACGGCGAGCCGTTTGAACCGACTGAGGAATCGTTCTCTGAATTGCAAGCAGCGTTGGAGGAGTTGTATGAACTCTTTCACGCCCAACCCTACGAACAGTATCGCCCCGAATTTCGTCAGATCACGGAACATGTCTATGAGATCACGAACTCTGCTGCGAACACCTATATCATCCGGGACGATGAAGGACACGCGCTTTTTATCGACTGCGGGTACACCTCCAACGCACCGATCAGTGCCAATCCGCACCGCTATATCGACCATCTGTCGCCCTACCTCGAAACGGAGTTGGGGATTCATACCGTCGAATGGTTTCTGCCTACCCACTACCACGACGACCACCTCGCCGGCTACCCGATGTTGCAAGCGCGTTACGGGACGCGGGTGGTGTCGTCTCCTGAACTCCAGGATATCCTAGAATACCCAGAAAATTACGATATGCCTTGTGCGGTGCCCCACGGCATGAACGTACACTACATCGTTGAACGAGGCGAGGCTTTCCGGTGGCGCGGGATTGATTTTTTCGTTGAGCAGCATCCGGGACAGACCTTCTACCATCATCTCATCTGGTTCACGGTGGATGGGAAGAAATTTCTTAGTGTGGGGGATAATATCTCCGGGATGTCATTTAGGGAACAGCGGGATTTTATTCACTCCTTTATCCCGAAGAATCGGACACCTGTTTCGAGTTACCGCGATATGCCTCAGCAGATTCTTGATGCTGAGCCGGATTATCTTTTTACCGGTCATGGGGGTTGTATTTCATTCGATCGGGGAAAAGCGGAGCGGTGGGTTGGTTGGATGGATCGGTGGACGGATCTCTTTACGCAGATCCTCGACCAGCCGCATCCCAATATGGGGATGGATCCGCATTGGGTGGAGTTTTATCCCTACAAGGTTCGCATCCAGCCCGGAGCGATGGTGATGTTTGACATCAATATCACCAATCATGAGGCAGAAGCGCGGACGTGTACCCTTTGCTTCCGTTCGGTTGACGGTGTGCAGCTTTTTCCGGCAACGATAGACCTCCAAGTAGCTGGGCACACCAAAGTTAGCTATCAGGTGGAGGCAACCTTCCCGAAGCAGTTTAGTACCCATGCACTTCCCATTGTGGCGGATGTTACTTGGAATGGGAGGCATCTCGGTGAAATTGCTGAGGCTGTCGCTTACTGGTAAAGAAAGGTTAATGTCATGACACCCTCACACATTAATCCGGCGCAACACAAACAACTATTCCTCGACGACCGTGCCGTAGCAAGCACCTCCAACGTGAGCCGGAGGTTGCATCAACCAGATAAACATGGACCTATTCTGAAGGCAGACCGTTCTCGTGAGCAGGTGTATGTCCAGAGCGGAAACGCGCCGCAATGGAACTCTGAAAAAGGGATCTGGGAATGGTGGTATGATGCACACTACGCCATTCCACCCGGCGAGATAGCAGGCACGGAGAGTAGTCGTAAGCATTACGCGACATCAACGGACGGGATTCACTGGGAAACGCCTTCGCTCGGATTTTACCAACGACGCGGATCGAAGGACAACAACATCGCCTACGACTCTAAGCTAGAATTTCTGACCCGTCGGGGGGTCTATAATCCGCCAAACATCACTGAGCAGCACCTTTATCATGTTATTCGTGATGAACGCGATGATGATCCGCAGCGTCGCTATAAGGGACTGTTCAGCGATACGCGCAATATGGGACGTTTGCCGGGCGTTTCGCCGGACGGTTTCCGTTGGACCTTGCTCGATGTTCCTCCGATCCCCAGCGAAGATACCTCAAACTTCATCTATGACGAAATTAGTAATCAGTACGTCGCCACTGTGAAACAGCGCACAGTATGGGGACGATCTCTTTGGGTTTCAACGAGCGCGGACTTTGTGAACTGGACAGAACCGAAACTGGCTTTGCATACCGACGAAATTGATAGAGAGAATCGCAAACGTCGCATTCAGGAGGTTGTCGACAACCCGGCGTATCTCACACCGCCTGTCTTGGAAGACACGGATTATATCGCTCAACTCTACATGATGCCGCTGATGCCTTATGAGGGGATGTACATCGGTTTCCCGTTACTGTTTAATCCCGCTGGTCCCGACCTCCCGCAGATGAACCATTGCGGTATCAATCAGGTGGAACTGGCGGTGTCTCGCGATCTGTATAACTGGGAGCGTGTGGCAGACCGGGAAGTGTTTATCGGGGTTGAGCCGTGGGACGGGGTAAATTACGGCACCGCTCAGGTGGCTGTGTGCAGTCGCCCCATCGTGCACGAAAATAGGGAGATACGGATTTATCACAATGCCCACCGCTTCCGCGGTCACCAGAGCATCTACAGCGAAGACTACGCCGAATATTTTAACGATGCGGGTGCGCTGCACTTGTCAACATTGAGGCTTGATGGGTTCGTTTCTCTCGATGCGGAAGGGGAAGGAACGGTTGTCACAGAACGATTTACGCTAAACGGAACGGATCTGTATGTCAATGCAGATACACCGCACGGTGAACTTCGTGCTGAAATCCTAGATGCGGAGACGATGCAGCCGCTTCCGGGACTGTCCGAGCGTGAATGCTTCCCCCTCAACGGGGATCATCTGCGCGGGAAATTGACATGGCAGGATTCGCCCCGTTTAGTCAGCGATAAGGCGGTGTGTCTCCGCTTCATATTGCGACGAGCGAAGCTGTATGCGTTCTGGTTAGAATGAAAGGCAAGCTCAATTTCCCGCCTTCGACCAATCCGAGAGGATAACGGCGGCGGCGTTATGACCCGGTGCGCCGGTTACTTCGCCGCCGGGGTGTGTGCCTGCACCGCAGAGGTAGAGGTTGGCGATAGGTGTCCGGTAATGCGCCCAACCGCCGAGCGGACGTTGGGCAAGGAATTGGCTCGCAACGATGTCGAGATGGCGGATATTTCCGTCGGTGAGACCGACCCGCCGTTCCAAGTCAATGGGTGTAAATAGCGACCAGTCCACAATAATATCCCGCAGATTCGGTGCGTAGGCGGAGAGCGTATCAATAAGAGCTTCACCGACCTCCTCCCGACGCTCATCCCATGTTCCTTCCCGCAGATGGACGGGGGCGTAGAGCACCCAGATCGACATGACATGGTGTCCCGCCGGTGCCATCGTTGGATCGTAGACGGACGGGATTTGTACCTCCATCACTGGTGCCCTTGATGGCTCGCCACGTTTGGTGTCCTCCCAACTACGCTCATAGTATTCGATGGACGGGCAGATCTTGATCTCCGACAGGTAGCGTGGATCGAAGTCGCCATTGAAGTATGCGGAGAAGTCGGGGAGGTCGTTGAGCGCGGCGTGGAATTTGAGATAAGCGGCATTCGTTTTCAGCCGCGTTGTATTTTTCACGAAGTTGGGGCTGAGATGTTCGTGTGGAACAAGTTTGAGGAAGGTGCGTTTGGGATCGGCGTTGGAGACAACGATGCGGCTGCGAATTTCTGTACCATCTGCAAGGACGACACCAGAGGCTGTCCCGTCCTCAACAATGATGTGGTCGATTGTCGAATCGGTTTGCAGCGTTGCGCCGCGCGCCCGTGCGGACGCAGCCATCGCCTGTGTGATGCCACCCATACCACCCCTGACGATGCCGTTATTTTCGGGTTTGGTAAAGTTGCCGCATTTGATAAAGGTGTAAGCCCATGCACTCCCCGGCGCATTGAGGTCGCCGGCGTCTTGGGCTTGGGCATACGCGCCCTGCATTACCTCTGACTCAAAGAACTCGGTCAGCACGTCTTTCACGCTTACGGTGAGGAGCCGGTCAAAAAACATTTCATCGTCGGTGCCGCGCAACCGTTCGGCGATTTCACTGATTGTGGGTGGTGTGGTCAGAAAGTATGGGTAGATAATACTTGCTGCGCGCTTCCAGAAGTCTAACCATTTCGGGAAGTTTTCTGCATCGCGGCGGGAGAAACGGGAGATTTCTTCTTGGGTGCGTTCCACATCGTCCCAGACGAGTAGGCGTGAACCGTCGGGATAGGGCTGGAAGCGTGAGGGATCGAGGTGATAGACCTCAAAACCGTGCTTCCGCAGCTCCAGTTCTTCGATGACTTTGTTCTGTAACAGGTGGCAGATATAGGAACAGGCGGAAAATCGGTAGCCGGGAAATAGTTCTTCGGTCACACATGCCCCGCCGAGGAAATCGCGTCGCTCCAATAGCAGGACATCTAACCCTGCTTCCGCTAGATACCCCGCGGTAACCAAGCCGTTATGCCCGCCGCCGATAATTATGACATCGTGGTCTGGTGTCATTTTTACCCTCCTTCAAAAGTTTACCAATAAAAAGCACGAGTTTCTGGTCCCGTTAGCGTGTAGGGTTTTCTCCACTCAATACTTTCTCGACCAGTTCAGGGCTATGGACGATAATTCGGAGCAATGCCTTAGCTGCTGGATCCGGCTCAAGTTGACCTGTCTCCCAATCCTGGAGTGTCCTTAGCGAAAGTTGAAAGCGAGAGGCAAACTCCTTCTGGGTGAGTTTCAGGCTCTCACGGATCGCCTTTGCGTCAGGAATAGGTTTGAATTCTTCTAGTTCCTCTAGCGTTATAGGTTGCGCGTCTGGATCTGATAATGCCGCAGCGTGGATTTCCTCCTCTGTCATTGCGTCCACTTGTTCCCAGTCAGTTTTCCCTTTTGATGGATTATTTGGATCAAGCGTAACTCTCGTGATATTTTCTTCTTTCATGACGTTCTGCTCTCCTTGCTGAGATAATTCTTGTGTTTTCATCCCGATAGGTATAAGCAACGGATAATAGCCTTCCTCCAACCATGCCAATTGTTTGAAAGCGACTTTCGCCATAATCTTGACGGCTATCAGCTCGTTCAATACGATGAGGATCGAGGAATACGTTCTTGGCATCACTAAAGTCGATACCATGCTTTGCTATATTTGTTTGATTTTTGTGCTCGTCCCACTCAAATTGCATAAGTATCGTAGGTTGAATTGAACGGTTAAAACTGACTCTCTATCAAGGACTGTAGATGTTCTGCATTTCAACAATACCCTCTTGTAGATAAAGGGAGTGAAACCCAACATCCCGATTCGTGGGATCGAGTGTTGGGCAGGTACAAGTCTCCGATAGATCGGGACTAAGAAGCCTGCCCCTACAGTAGTCCACCCCTTCAGTCCAATCCCACCACAAGTTCATCCCTCATCGCCTTTCAGATTTCAGCTGCCCCCAAAGTGTGGCACGATTGTCTCCTGTATCAACAGGAAGCGCCCGGTCGGGAATCACCCAAGTCGGTCTAAACTCCCTTCCCGGATGATTCGTTACCTGTATCTCATTCTCCCCGTTGGCATCCACGATGTAAATATTCCAGTTCCGATTCCGAGTTTGAAACGTGCCATCTCGAACGGACGCGAAAGCAATCCACCTCCCATCGGGAGACCATGCCGGCACACGATCTACCGATGGATGGTCGGTTAGCCGAACAATATTGGAACCGTCGGCGTTCATCACGTAGATATCGTGCTCTAACCATTTGGCAGGCTCTGCTGCATCTCGATTGGACCAGAACGCTATTTTGGTCCCGTCGGGAGACCACGCAGGTCCCCGATCACTTATTATGCCTTCCAACTGGGACAATCTGACCCGGTTCCCACCGTTACGGTCCATCACAAAGATTCTGCCTGCTCTGGTAAAAGCGATTTTATCGCCGCGGGGGGACCAAGAGGGAGAGGAGCTAAAGATGTCCGGTGCCTCCCGCGTCAGATTCTGCAACTGGCCCCCATCGGCGGTCATGCGACACACATCATTATGTACTGCATCCGCCCGAGAACAGGTCACGGCTAACCACTTGCCATCAGGAGACCAAGAGGGACGGTGAAAATTCATCTGCCACGCCACCCATTGCGCGGTGATATTCTTCTGCCGACCAGTACGAAGATCTATCACAAAAATGTGGCTGCGCCCATTGGCATCATACTGAGCCAAGGCAACCGATTTGCCATCGGGAGACCACGCCACGCCGGAAAAGGTTTCAGGGTTTTCAAGCCACAATCGTTCGTTGGTACCATCGGCGTTAATCAGATAAATCGCCGTATAAAGTCCCGGCTCATCAGGGTTGTTTCGACTTGAAAAGAATGCGATAGTTCCTTTTGGATTCGCGTATGCCGGTGAAGAACCAAATGGAACCCACACGCATACCAAAAGAGTCAGTAACAGAATCCTAAGGTTGAAATTGAATCTCATTTGATCTATCCACCTTTCTTTGAATCATTTTGGCAGAAAATGTAAGCGGTCTCTGCTGGCACCTGCTTTCCAATGTTGTTACAGCTATATCTGACCGTCATTTTTTCATCAATTATTCATAGTCGATAACTTGACTCCCTTTTGCATCAAATGTATCAAATTCCGTGCCAACATTCCAATTCACGCCGATTAGGACGACTTTCCAGTTGTAGTGTAGGAGAGCAAGTTTGAGCGGACATACACAATTTGCGTTTTGCACCAAAATGTTCAGCAGCCCGGCATACTGCGTACGAAATGAGACAAAATCCTGATAAACACTGAACAAGCAGGGGCTTGGTAAATGTCTACTTATTTCTCTAATTCACCATAAATCATCACGTGGGTTGTGTTGGGTGTTGGGTTTCACTGTACTGATCTACGAAAAAGGTGTTATTGAAATGCCCCGTTCTATTGTGGTTGAAATGGCTTCGGTTTAATCCGTTCAACCCGACCTACGGGCTGGGGCTAACGAAGTATAATACGTCATTCGTGATGCGTAAGAAGATAGGGAATGCAGATCTGCGTTCCCTACGAAGAATTGAGTAAGATGCCTAACCTATGATATATATTGTCCCGCAAGGACTTTAAGTGGCGATTTTCCTAATGGGTGCGTCGTGCGAGGAAGTAGTCCGCGTTCCCACCGAGTTTCTGCAGCAGCGGTGTCGTTATCTCATCTAACTTTGCGACAGTCTCTGGAGACAGGGAAACCGATGCAACTTGCACATTCTCCTGAAGCTCCGATAGATTGCGGGTGCCGACCAACTCACAGGTGATGCCGGGCTTTGCAATGGTCCAGGCGATTGCGAGCCGACTCATGGGAACCCCCTCCGCCTCGGCAACTTTTCTGATACCGTCAACAGCGGCGAACATTTCCTCCTCTGCCCCTTCTTCGCCGTGCCCTGCCCTTTCTCGATCGCCACGGAAATGCCGGAACCGCGCATGGACGGGCGGTAGCTCCTCCGCTGTTTTATACATACCGGTCAGGAGCCCTTGCAGCAGCGGCATATATCCCAGAATACCCATCCCGTGTTTTTGGCATAACGGTAAAATCTCCAACTCAATCCCCCGTGACAGGAGATTGTAGCAGAGTTGGTTCACATCAAGCTGAACGCCGGTGGCAAGGGCTTCGGATAGTTGCGCTACACCAAAGTTGCTGACGCCGATTGAGCGGATCTTGCCCACCTCCTTTAGCGCATTCAGCGTTGCGAACGCATCCTCAACGGAGTGATCTGTGATGGGCCAATGGACGATATAGATATCGATGTAATCGGTTTGTAATCGGCGGAGGCTGGCATCGCAATGTTCGCGTAGCACTGTGGGTTCGGTGTTGTTCGGGCTAATCTTGGTGGCGATCACCGCTTCATCTCGCCGTCCTTTTAACGCTCTACCGACCGCCTCCTCACTCCGTCCCTCGTTGTATCCCTCTGCGGTGTCGAAGAAGTTGATGCCGTTGTCGAGTGCGGCGTGTGCTACTGCATTGACATCTTCTTGTGCTTGAGGTCCCCAGTAGTCTCCGCCGCCATAGGACCAGCCACCGATTCCCATCACAGAGATTTGGATGCCGGATTTGCCGACTGTTCGTTTTTCCATTTGTCGTTTCCTTATTTAGACATGTCGCCCCGCCCCGATAGGATCGGGATTCAAAGCAACTGGGGCGAATCAAGTATAATAACGCAAGTTGCTAGTTGAATATCCATGGAATTTCCGTTAGAGTGTTTGTTAGGCAAAACAAAACTCTTAAAACAGGAGAATCCCATGGACTTAGTAATCGTAGCATTTTATACACTTTGTGACGATCTGTTAATTGAACACGGCTATCAAGACGACCCACGAGCCAAAATGTCTGCCGCAGAAGTAATGACCACTGCCTTAGTGGCAGCAGAACTGTTCGGTGGCAATCAACAGCGGGCACGGTGTCTACTCAAAGAGCAGGGATATATTCCCAATATGCTCAGTAAGACACGATTCAATCGAAGACTTCATCAAATTGCACCGATGTTTCAGACCCTTTTTGAATCACTTGCCACCGACTGTAAAGCCCAAAACCCAGACCAACTCTATGTCATTGACTCGTATCCCGTCCCAGCGTGTGACCCCATTCGTATCTCTAATGCAAAACGGTATCAAGGGGAAGTCTGGCGCGGGATGATAGCCAGTAAACACAGATACTTCTATGGACTCAAACTGCATCTGATGGTCACTGAAAGTGGCATACCGGTTGAGTTTTTCTTAACACCGGGCAGTTTTAGTGATGTTCAAGGGTTGCGATGTTATCCGTTTGATTTGCCTCAAGGTGCGACTGTTTATGCGGATAAAGCCTACTGCAATTATGGGATTGAAGATGCCTTAGCTGAAGCCGGTATCATGCTCAAACCGTTGCGAAAAAAGAACAGCAAACGGCAATATCAAGCGCACGAAGTTTATATACACCATTACCACAGAAAGCGGATAGAGGTGACAAACAGTCTTATCACCCAACGGCTACCCCGCTCTATTCATGCCGTCACTGCCGCTGGGTTTGAGATTAAGATTATTTTGTTTCTCATTGCTACTATGATTACACTTATCATTAAATAAACACTAGCAACTTGCGTTATAATACCTAATTCGTAATCCGTAAGAAGATAGGGAACGCAGATCTGCGTTCCCTACGAAGAGTCGGGAAAGTCGATTTAGATCCCGATTTATCGGGGATGCCCAACCTACGGAAATGGGAGCAGGTTACGGCACACGGAGTGTGCCTATTACTTTAAGAGCTGCGCGGAGTATGCCTACTACCATTGATCCAGTCCCAACAATTTTCGTCCCAGTGGGGACAGTTCTGCGGTCTGACCTGTTTGATGCTCTTTCTCGTTGCGGAGTTTCCATGTCGTTATGCCGGTGATCTCTATGACCAGTCCTGCTAGGCGATCTCGCCATGCTTTAACCCGATGGTTTCGTGCGTCCTCATCATACCCCTGCGATGGGAACATGGTGATATATTGCGCCACCCGTGGGTCCGTTGCTGTGTTGGAACTGCTGCCGTGGGGCAAGGCACTGTGCCAGATGATAAGATCGCCTGCTGCACCGGGAACTGGTTGTGCGCCAAGGCTTTCGAGATCTTGTTCGCGTGGATTTGCATCCGATGGTAGGTCTTTCAACCAATCATCCAGTTGGTGATGGAATCCCGGCACACAGGTGAACGCGCCCTGATTGGCTGCGGTGTCTGTCAGGTATAGCACCCCCTGAACCCAGAACTCGATTGGCGGTTCCAATTGAGTATCCCAGTGAAGTTTGCCGGGGTGTTTCCAATCCGGTAGCTCTGGCGGGTTCATGCTGGCGCGGTCAATGCTTACCCACAACTCCTCAGTATCCCAAATCTCCGCAAAGGCTTGATGGACGCGCGGCTGTTGTCGGTTGTCCCATAGTGCCTGATGTTGATACATCTCGGTCATGATGGTGGAACGCGGCGGGTCGGGATACCAGCTGTCCGGATCGTTGGGCTGCATTTCCAAAAAATCCCACACCGCTCGCTCGGCAGCTTTGAGGTTCTCCGGTGGAACGGCGTTGTGAACGACAACATAGCCGTTTTCTTCCCAGAACTTTCGGTCTTCTGCCGTTAAGACAGGCATTTTTTTACCCTCCTTGATTCCCCACTCGTCATTTTGGGCAGGCACAAGACCCCGATGAATCGGGATGAAACGTCGGGATTTGGTAGGCACTGTTTCTAACAGTGCCGATGCGGTGCGGTTAGAAACCGCACCGACCGGCCCCGATAAATCGGGATTGCCTCTACATTGGGGTGTCAAGATGTGAATCTCGACCTACATGAGCATATCGCTCGTCTGTTCCTACTTATAGTTTGTATCAAATGACCCCATGAGTTACAGGAAACTGGGCACTGTCTCACGACCAAAAGCAACGGTGAAAGTGGTGATTAACACTGTTTTCAATTTTTTATGGAGGAAAGTTCATCTCTCAACGCCAAAAGTTGTGCTTCTGGAAGATTGGTGATTTCAGAAATGAGCGTCACTTCCATTCCCTTAGCAAGCATTGCCTTTGCGGTTTCAATCCTCCCTTCCTGCTTGCCTTCAAGTAGTCCTTCCTGCTTGCCTTCAAGTAGTCCTTCCTGCTTGCCCTCACGCAGACCGCTTTGAAAAATCTGCTGCCTTTCTCTCTCTAACGCTGTGACTAACATCGTCTGCACCTCCTCTTCATTCCGATAAATGGACTCCAATGACTCATAATCGTCAGATTCAAGCCGGCCATGAGAAGCCAACTGCTTAAACCAGTTTAAGAACAAACTGACTGCCTCTTTATCCACCTCCGATGAAAACAGATTCAGCAGTTCTACCTCTAGCACTTCTACATCATAATAGGATTCTGCCAAGAACAATGTCGAGACGATGTTTCGGATGTTTAACAACGCCTCCTGACTGTATCGGTTCTCAGCAATCAGAAAATACTGAAAATCTAACCCAAATGCACCGAGGGGTGGGGTCTGCTCAATTAACTCAGAAAGATTCGCCGGTGCTGTCCAACGTGCCTCTCCGTTGTACAGCACGATTGGAAAAACTGCTGGCAGTTTGTTGACACTCTTATTATTGACGAGAAAATCCATGTAAAAGTTGGTGATGTAGTTCAGCACCCGCAACGCCATGAACGGGTCTACAGTGGATTGAAACTCAATCAGGATGTAAATATAGACTTCGCGGTCCTGAAACTGGATTTTGTAGATTAAATCACTCTCGGTCTCTTTGTAGTGTTCGGAGATAAAGGATTTATCCAAAGGTTCACAGGTGTCGAAATCGAGAGAATGGACCCACTCTTGGTTGACGAAGGTCTCAATCAGTTGTCGAAAGATGGTACGATTTGAGAATAGTTTCTTATAGCCGCTGTCGTGAATGTTCATCACTAACACCTTATCAAATCATGCTCAGTTATGGACAACGGATCTGGATGGCTATGCCAATTGATGAATATCCGCAAAAAGGAAAGTCTATCGTCACAACTTGGATGAAGCCGGTTATTCTGACTTACTTCGCTTCTGAGGATAAGGATAGGCTCGCTCAACCCACCCAAACCGCTCATGTCTGATAACTGCAAGGCAATAAACATCACCATTCCAACCATCATCGGGTCATTTGATACTATTTTATAATGACAAGCCGCCGTGTTTGATGGAAAGAGGGGGTTGTCAACTGGTAAAAATAGATACCGCTTGCAACCGATTCGCCGGTTTCATTGCGCCCATCCCAATAAGCAGCACGTCCCCGACTAGAGTAAAAACCTGCGGATTGATAACCGAGCGGAAGGGTGCGAATCAGCTTGCCCGTTGTATCGTAAATGGATAATGAAACAAGACTGTCTTCCGAGAGTTGATATGGAATCCATGTTTCAGGGTTGAACGGATTGGGGAAGTTCTGCAACAGCTGCGTCAGTTTCGGTTGACCAATACTATCAAGCCTGATGGACAAAACTGCGTTTGCTAGGTCCTCAGGGGTGACAATAGCCTTGAGGGTGTCTGACTCGACATTTCCACCCGGACCGATGACACGGATTTCAATCACATCTCCCGCTTGGACAACGCTCCGCCGCGTCAAGTCGGCGGTTGCAGCAGCGAAGTAATCCCCTCGTACCGAAGTGGTTATTGTATGGTTGGTTCTCAGGTTACGCACTACTACTTGGTAGCCGTCATACACTGGTTTGCCTGCTAGATGTCCAGTTACAACGAATGCCCAGCCGTGTTGAGCGGCCTCCACGGATATGCTAGGTGCTGCTGCGACCTCCGTTTGATTTCTCCACTCTGATCCGACGAAGGCAAATTCGCGAGTTTCCGGAACATTGACGATATAGCCTGTCCCGCCTTCAATGGGAAAACCGTCGTCCGGTGCACTTGGCGTCCACCCGACGAACTGCTGGTTTGCCGTATCGAGTGTGATGACGGTTGTTGCCCCTGTCAGCCCCGCAAGCGATTTTGCAGTCATCGGTGCTGGTGGTGACAACGGCACAGAGATCATGTTCAGACCTTTGGCGAGCGTGACGTTGAAGACGTTGCCAAAATAATCGCTCACTTCTTCGGGAGTGAGTCTGGCAATAAACCCGTGTCTGCGCCCGTCTGCTGAGTCATAGTGTCCGACCACAGAACCGTCCTGATTGATATTGTACCCTTCCGTTGAAACGCTGCCTGGAACTTTCAATTCATGGAGCCCCCCAAGGAATGAACCGACATAAGTGCGGGGAACATCACCTACGACTTTGCCTCGAGCAACGGAAATCTTCGTATCGGTTTGACCGTGCACATAAAAGAATTCATAAGTTTCTTCGGTCGGAAGGTCGAAAGATACAAACCTGCCATCTCCAGCGCGTAGGTATGGCGTATATGTACCCTCGGCATCTACGTAGCTGCCGACCATACCCCCTGACGCATTGATAAAATCGGCGAATGTTTCCGATGCCCCCGGATACTCAACGATTATGTCCGCTGTGAATCCGCGACGCACGCCGGAAGCATCTGTCCAATTACCCGTCAGGTTCCCCGTTGCATCAGAAATACCGTATATTTCTGTTTCAACGGAGCCCGGAAAATCGTATTGGCGTAACTCGCCATTTTGTAGGACGATACCGCGGTGGTGCCCCTCGCTATCCTCGTAGTAGCCGGCAGCATCGCCATTATTACCGAGTGCAAAGAAATAGGTGTTCTGTGAACCGGGAAAATCGTAGGTCTTAAAAACACCATCAATGAGGGTAAAGGCAACCTCTTTTTCACCAGCCGCACTTTTCGTGTAGCCAGCGTAATCTTCATAGTCAGAACTCGCTGTTAACGACAGAAAATCTACGCCCGGCACATCAATACTCTCATAAGTATAGTTGAAGCCACTGGTTGTGAAAACGGGCTTATCAACGACTTCAATGGGTTTGGCAATAAACCCGTGTCTACGTCCATTGGGTGTCTCATAGAACCCGACCACAGAGCCGTCCTGATTGATATTATAACCCTCTGTGCTGACGCTGCCCGGAACCTTCAATTCACGGAGACCGTCAACAAATGTACCCAGATAAGTGCGTGTGACATCACCTATCACTTTACCTCGGGCAACCCTTGTCTTTGCATCGTTATAACCATGCACATAAAAGAATTCGAGATTTTCTGCGTTTGCGAGATCGAAAGCTATATACCTGCCATCCGAGGAATATGCGAATTCTTGAAATATCCCGTCAGTATCTATGTAGCTGCCGAACATATTGCCTGCCGAGTTGACAAAATCGGCGAATGTCGCTGTTGCCCCGGGGAACTCAAGGATTATGTCTCCTGTAAATCCACGCCGAACGCCAGCAGCATCTATCCAATTCCCCGTCAATACGCCCGTTGCATCACTGATACCGTATATCTCTGTTTCAACGGAGCCCGGAAAATCCTCTTGCCGCAGTTCACCATTTTCTAAGACGATACCGTGGTGTTTACCCGCGCTATCTTCATAGTACCCCGCAGCGCGCCCATCATTACCAAGCGCATAGAAATACGTGTTTTGGGCACCAGGGAAATCGTAGGTTATAAAAACGCCATCAATCAGCGTAAAGCCGACATCCTTTTCACCATCCTCACTTTTCGTGTAGCCAGCATAATCCTCAAAATCGGAACTCGCCGTCAACGCTAAAAAATCTACGCCCGGAACGTCGATCGTTTCAAATGTATAGTTCTCACTGGCGGATCCGATACCGGGGCCAGCACCGACTTGTGCAGCACTGTTCCCTAGGAAAAAGGAATTGAGGCATACGAATAACGTAAAGGTGTAAAACAGAAAATTGGGTTTGGTCTGATTGTACATAAAGAAAAAGCTCCTTTTTGGTGGACTAATGTTGTCCATTCCTATAATTTATAGTGAATCTTAGAATTAATGAGACACTTCAAATCCCGATTTATCGAGGATGCTCGACGAGTCGGCACCGGTGCGGTTAGGAAACCGCACCTACCGTTCTCCGGTTTGGTAGGCACTGTTTCTAACTGTGCCCATGCGGTGCGGTTGGAAACCGCACCTACCAAAGGACGAAAGTGTCTATCTGTTTTTAGAATCCACCATAGTTGATTATGTTGGGTTTCGCTAACGCTCTACCCAACCTACGGGGCTACTTCAAAATTAACATCTTCCGAGTCGCTGAAAAGTCAGGGGTATGCAAACTGTAGAAGTAAATCCCAGAGGCAACTTGCTCACCCAAGTTATTGCGTCCGTCCCAGTACGCGGCCCGAGAGCGCGTCATATAGAACCCTTGTCCCTTGAAACCAAGATCCAATGTCCGCACCACATCGCCCGATGCGTCATAAATCTGTAGCGTGACATCTGCCGATTTCTCAAGTTGGTATGGAATCCATGTTTCAGGGTTGAACGGATTGGGGAAGTTCTGCAACAGCTGCGTCAGTTTCGGTTGACCAATACTATCAAGCCTGATTGACATAACCGCGTTCGCTAGGTCCTCAGGGGTTACTTCAAAGTTGAGTGTGTGCGATTCAATATTTCCACCTGGACCGATAACACGGACCTCAATCACATCTCCAACTTGGACAACGCTGCGCCGCGCTAGGTCAGCGGTTGCGGCAGCGAAATAGTCACCTTGCACGGAGGTCGTTATCATGCTGTCTGTTCTCACGTTACGGACGATGACCTGATAACCGTCAAACGCTATTTTACCCTCTAAATGCCCACTTACAACGAACGCCCACGCTTCTTGGAGTGGATCCGCGGATATACCCGGTGCTGCTGCAGCGGAGTCCGTTTGATTTGTCCACTCCGAACCGACAAAGGCAAATTCGCGAGTTTCCGGAACATTGACGATATAACCTTTCCCACCTTCAATTGGAAAACCGTCGTCCGGTGCGGTTGGCGTCCACCCGACGAATTGCTGGTTTGCCGTATCAAGGGTGATGATGGTTGTCGCCCCTGTCAGCGCGGCAAGGCTCTTAGCACTCATCAGCGTTGGGGGTGCCAACGGCACAGAAATCATGTTCAAACCTTTGGCGAGCGTGACGTTGAAGACGTTGCCAAAATAATCGCTCACTTCTTCGGGAGTGAGTCTGGCAATAAACCCGTGTCTGCGCCCGTCTGCTGAGTCATAGTGTCCGACGATGGAACCGTCCTGATTGATATTCCATCCCTCTGTGCTAACGCTGCCCGGAAACTGCAATTCCTGTAGGTTGAGGGGGCTGCCGACATAGGTGCGTGGGACATCGTCCACCGCTTTGGCTCGACCAACGACAGCCCTTGCATTGTTGAGACCGTGCAGAAAAAAGTATTCCAGATTTGTTGCGTTTGGAAGGTCAATAGATAGAAATCTGCCCACTGAACTACGCATGTATGCATGATATATACCTTCAGCATCCACGTAGCTGCCCACGATATGGCCTGTCCAGCTCACAAAATCGGCGTATGTTGCCAATGCCCCGGGACGCTCGACTATTGTATCCCCTGAGAACCCGCGGCGAACACCAGAGGTGTCTATATAATTGCCCGTCAGTGCCCCCGTCCTATCGCTATACCCGTATATCTCCGTTTGGACAGCGCCCGGAAAATCGTATTGCCGCATTTCGCCGTTTTCCACGATAACGCCATGATACAGCCCGTCGCTATCCTGGTAGTGGCCCGCAGCTAGCCCATTATTACCAAGCGCATAGAAATGCGTTTTCTGCGAGCCGGGGAAATCATAGGTTATAAAAATGCCATCAATGAGTGTAAAGCCGACTTCCTTTTCGCCGTTAGCACTCAGTGTGTAGCCCGCGTAATCCTCAAAGTCGCTACTCGCAGCCAGTGCCAGAAAATCTACTCCCGGTACATCAATCGTTTCAAAAGTATAGTTGGCAGATATGCCAACGGGTTCGTCTTGGACTTGGGCAGCACTGTTCCCTAGGAAAAAGGAATTGAGGCATAGGAACAACGTCAAGGTGTAAAACAGAAAATTGGTTTTAATCTGAGTAATCAACATGAAAATCTCCTTTGAGTTTTTTTTATTAAAGTTTAAGGCTCATGTTAAGAAATCGTGCAACAGAAACCGAGTTTTCAAGAAAAAACTCGGTTTCTCTCCGTGCTTTGCACTTTCTTTTTACATAAGCCAAGTTTAATTGGAGCGAAACAGGTCGCGATTCGGAAGGGTATGCTTTCTACCGTATCCTTTGTGTAGTGTAGGAAGGAATTCTAATCCCTGGCTATTGGGCCGGTTTCTGGCGTTTGGTTTATCAACTAACAACTTGGGCAAGTACAGATGATTGTCGGACCTATTGCGGTGGTGTCCAGTTCTTGATATGCTTTTGCCAAACGCGCTCTACCTCACCGCGAATGGCTTGCACATCATTCCATCGATCTGGAAAGACTGATAGGGTATAGCCCATCGCGCCCTGCTCTGGACAGACAAACATCTCTCGTCCCGGTGTCGCCGCTTGCAGCCAGACTTCGATGAGCCGATCCGCGAACTCAAGCCAGTCCAAGAACTCCGGCGTGAACTCACCATCGTGACCGAGGGCGGGGATTTGACAATGGTGACCGTTGAACGGACGGAAATGGAACTGCTGGGCGAGTTGGATCAGGTCAACCCGTTCTGCCAATCGCTCCCAGTACGGTGGCGACAGATGCTTGATAATAGCGGGGTGTGAGAAATCCCACGTCATCTTTAGCGGTCGTCCCTCCGCTTTCTCAAAGCCTTCTGCGAGGGCATAAGCCTTCTCCGGCGTTTCGGTGCAGGTGTCGCGGTGGACCTCAATGGCGACATCCATCTCCAACCTGCCTGCGGTCTCCATGACTTGGCGTGCCCGCGTTAGTGCTTCCTCTGTCGAAGTATCGTGGTCGAGCATCTGCACGTTGACACAGACCGCGCCCACCTCTTTGATTTCCTGAAGTTTCGGCTCAACCTCAGCTGCCTCCCCTATATCCACAGTCGCTGCGAACAACAGTCCATACCCTTGGACATGCTCGGCGGTGACGACCGGCACTCGACCGAGAAAGCCGTCGAACCCGGCATTTTTTATCTCCTGTAGCTTCCGATCCATAGACCATTCCCCGTCAGCATCGCCATAGTCGGTTAGGGTCCAGAGCGTTGCCATGTGTCGGATCTGCGGTGGGCTAGTTGCATTTGCCATATCATTTTCCTCCTAAATCATGAAATGTGATAACAGCTTTCACTGGTAATTAGAACATTTGTCGTACCGGTTTTGTGGAGTCGTCAATTTTCTTCTACTTTCCCCTCGGTATTATTCTTGGGCGCGAAGCCATACCTCTAGCGTTAGCAACAACCAGAGCTTCACCCCATAGCGTGGCCAGAGATTGCCGCGATAGTTCATCCATTCACGCACAACCTCGCCGTTGAAGTATGGGCGTGTACGCGCTCGGCGGCTAAGAAGTAGTCTACGCGCAAATCGTCGCAAATCGCGTTTGAACCAACCCTGCACAGGCACCAGCATACCGCTCTTGGGTCGAGTTAAAATTACCTCTGGCAACAAGTCTGCGGCAGCATGTTTCAGCACCGCTTTTTCTTCAGCACCTGCTAGTTTGTAAGCAGGCGGGATGGCGAAACTCGCCTCAACGATGCGCCGATCGAATAGGGGGGATCTACCGAGCAATCCATTCACTGTGGTTAGGTTATTCACTTTGGTCATGATTTGGTCGCTCCCCTTCAAACGGACGTTAATGTGCATGAGGCGATTGAGGAAATACGGCATTTTTGGATTCGTCAGGAACGGCGTCAGCACGGTTTCCTGTGGTTCTGCTTTGCGTAAGGCGGCCCGGACCTCCGACGTAAGTAAGCGGGGCAGGTCGTCGTAGCACTTCTGATAGGAGCGGAGGTATGCCACCTCACGGCTCTCCTCCGGTGTGTAGAGCTCATGTAGCAGCATCGGCAGATTCTTTGGCCCTCCGAAGCACGGATCACTCCCTTCGCCGTTAAGAATTACATCTGTATCCTGCACCGCCGCCTGTCCGAGTAGCAGATTTGGCACCGTCAGCGGATCACCGATCGGGTCATCTAGGGCAGCCATCGTTTCCATCAGTGTCTTCCGAATCTGCTTTCCTGACACTGTCAAGATGTGGTGGTATGTATTGCAGTGCTCAGCGACAAGGCTAGAAAACGCCAGTTCGTTGGGATACTTCGACCCAAAGTTGATAGAATAGGTATGAACTGGTCCAGGCGCATCGCGGGCGGCTAACGCCGTTACCAAGCTACTGTCCAGTCCACCTGAGAGGTAGACACCAACTGGTCCCGTTGCAGGCAGACGCACACGTACAGCCTCCTCCACCAACCCACGAAGCCGCAGGGCGTGGCTTTTCAGTGGTTCATCTGGGTCCCGCACACTCTCTACAGGCTCCCAGTAGGTTTGCGTCTCCCCCTCTGGCAGGGTCAACGTCGTACCAGGGCGCAATTCCGATACGTCCTGCCAAAGTGTGTCTGCGCCGGGGATGAAAGCGAAGGTCAGGTATTTCTGCAACGCTGTCAGGGAAATATCGCTTGACACAGCGGGACTTCGCCGCAGGGGCCGCAACCGCGCCGCAAACCACCACGCCCGCCCATTTGTGGCGTAGTACAATGTCCGCGCACCGACACCATCGCGCATCAAAAGAAGTTGTTTCTCCCGTGTGTCCCATATCGCAACGGCAAACATCCCCAGAGTGTGCAAACCCGCTTCCGCTCCATGCTGCAGATAAAGTTCTGCTAACAACATGCCGGGGGCAGCATCTGGCAATCTGAGTTCCAGACGCAGCTCATCGGCATTATCGAGCACCAACTCGCCACTGACCACAATAGTACCCGTTGTGTCTGTCCACACCGGTGCACCGCCGAAGGCAACACGTTCATCATGCCAGACAACGTCAGAGCCGAGCGCACTCAGCCCCGCGACAGGGGCAACCTCCCCAAAGACACCAACGAAGTTGTTCATCACGTACCCACCTATCATCGGGTTGTTCCTGTACCAATCACATGCGATTTTCCGCCGTTGTTCCACGTTTATCCGAAACTACTCCACAGATACAGTTCCATAATGCTACCGTCAATCCAAGCATTTCTTGCTTCGTCGTCACTGATTTGGGTAGCATAGGCAACCCCTCGGTAGATGGCGCGTATTAAGCCTACCGGACGCAACACCTCAAGTTCAACAGTATTACCCCGCTCCAGCCAAGCGACCTCTTTAGCCGTAAGCAACTCACGTAGCTCGGTAGGGACTGTTTGCCGTCGATCCGATAGCGTAAAGACCCGCATTTTTTCTGCATGCTGCGGACGCAAGCCCAAATCAATAACAGTGATTGCTTGGTCGGGAAACCACCTTTCTTCCCGTAGGATGAGCGGCAGCTTACAACCCTCGGCGGAGGCATCATGCAGCGCAAAAACTTTTAGTTGCGGATTACGCCGGAGCATTTCCATCACTATGTCGGTGATGTCTTTTGGATAGCCCTCCACACTGAGGATTGCACAATTGTTCTCAAAGTGGAAGTTGTTTGCTACCAGCATTACGGCAATTTCCGTCTTGGCCGTGACTAGCACGCGGTCGAAGCTATACGCCGTCAGGTCAGGTTCTGCCTCCCGTTGGTGATGATTCGGTTGACGGTCTCCGACCCGTATCAATTTCTCAATCTCCCCATGAGCTTGGACCCATCGATCTACGTTTTTGCGAAAATTGTTGAACATTACCAATGGCTGTCGTGATCTGAACAGACGACCGCTGCGTGCAATCACAGCGAATCCGATACCTAAGCCACCAATGACCAGGGGCCAAAGGCTAGTAAGCACTAGGGCCGCTCCAATCCCGCCAACACCAAAAATCCACATGAATATATTTGTCTGACCTCGCAACCGCTTGTGCCATAGATACCGATTGAACTCGTACCATAGTTGACGTTCCGTAAAGAATGCCCGATTTTCATCCGACACACCTTGAATCAGTCGTTGGAAAAGCCTGTCGCTAATCTTCAACGGATCGGCGTATGGTTCAAACGCAAACTTATGCCCACATGCTTTGCAACTTCCACTGTTTCTCCGCCGATCTCCGTAGTTGTTATTACTGCCGCAGTGGATACACTTCATCCTTGTGCTCCCTCATAGTGCCGTTGGCCAAACCAGCGGTCTGTCCTGCGTATCGAGCCAGATGTGTAGCATCAGTAGCAGCCATAGCTTCTCGCCGATGCGGCGACGGCGGACTTCGCCGAACCCGTCTTTACCTCGCCGTAATGCCTGAACCGCCCTCGGTTTAAACCAACGATCCTGTTTCAAGCCACGTCGATTCAGCCAGTGGGCAACATCTCGTCGTAGCGGACCGAAACACCACTCTGTTGTGGGAACACCCATGCCCCGTTTCTCGCGCCAGACAACTTCGGGCGGCAAGTAAGGCTCGGCAGCCCGCTTGAGTAGATATTTTTCACACGCCCCATGCAAAAGCCATTTCGGAGACAGAGCGAAGGTCCAATCCGTCAACGCTCGGTCGAAGAAAGGGGACCGTACACGCAAGCCGTGTACCGCAGCCAGTTGGGTCGCTCGTGGGACGATATTCTGCGCAGCTTTTAGCCATAAATTCGCTGCACGTAGCCGGTGGAGAAGGTTTTTGAAGCCTTTCGCCTCTAACGCCGGACGCAACCAACTCCCCACGTCTACTTTGTCTATCGCCTCTTGGGCATATGACGTATAGAACTGATCCGTAAACCCATAGAATCGGTGAAAGGTGTTCAAATACATCGCTTCTCGGTCATAATCTTTCCCGGCGTAAAGCTCTGCAGCAACCATTGGTTTATTTGTCCAACCGCCAAAGAGTTGGTCGCCGCCTTCACCGTTAAAGATAACGCTTACGTGCTTCGCCGCCGCCTGTCCAAGCAGATAGAGCGGTACGGTTACACCATCGCCAAAAGGCTGTTCCAGCGCAGCTGCGGTTGCGGTCAACGCCGCTCGGATTTGTGGCGGACGAGCGGAGACGATATTCAACGATTGACCGAGATGCGCCGCGACTTGTTGTGCATAGGGCAACTCGGCATCAAACGGTGGACCAAAATCGAGGGTAAACAGATGAACCTTCACACCGAGTTCCACAAGTAACGCAGCAATGATGCTGCTATCAATGCCACCGGAAAGCAACACCCCAACCTCGCGCTCTGCTCCTACTCTTTGTTCAACCGCTGTCTGTAGCCGTTTCCGCAGTTCCGCAATTGCCTCTTCCTCGTTCAACGCCAGCGATGGGAACTCGCGCCAAGCCGCCTGATTTTCGCAACTTTGCTCGCCTTTCGATGTCATTATGAACCGTGCCCCGGCAGGCAAAGCTGCCACTCCAGAGATGAGCGTTAGCGGTGTTGGCACGTATGAAAAACAGAGGTAACCGTGTAGCGCAGCCGGGTTTAACTGGTTGGAGGTGCCGGGAAGCCGCTGTAATACACGCGCATCTGATGCATACCACAACACCTCTCCAACCTGCGCCGTGTACGCGCCGTGAAATCCGAAGGGGTCGCGAGTCAAAGTCAGTGTCTTCTTGACCGAATTGACTGATGCTGCAGCCCCCGCCTCTTCGTCAACGCCGACCAACGCGGTCACTCCACCCGCCTCGTCAACGGTCAACTTGGCCGACTCACCATCGGTGTAAGATACGCCGAGACCGAAGCACGCGCCTATGTGCATCTGAGCCTTGCTGCCAAGCAGACGTTTCAGGACACCGCCATCGCCGTCACCAAAATAACCTGCCCAGATACTCATAGAAGATCTCCTAAGTGATTTCAGATTAATTTCTGGACAATGGATTTTGTACATAGTATCCTTTTTTTTGAGTTTTTTGCTTCAAAAGGCAGGATATGATGAAACGCCCCAAACAGGTTCACTCTTTATCAGATTCGGAACTGATCGAAATCCAACAGGTGATTAGCACACACCCTAAACCGCGTGTGAGAGTCCGTGCGATTATGATTCGCATGTCCCACGAAGGCTTATCCGCTCCTGAGATTGCCACGTTACTCGGCGTAAGCCGGCAAACAGTCCTTCATCAAATTCAACGCTACGAGGCATCGGGTATCATTGGCATTGAGGATAGACCTCGGTCCGGGGCCCCCGCCAAAGCTAACGCTGAATATATCACTAAACTCAAACAAGCAGTAGCCAGCGACCCCCGTGAATTGGGATATCGCTTCAGTGTGTGGTCAGTCGAAAGGCTTCAGAAGCATTTGGTTGAGCAAACCGGTGTCGAACTCTCGCCCATCTATCTCCATGACCTGATGCAGAAACATGATATTGTTTACCGTAAACCTAAGCATACCCTTGAGCATAAACAAGACCCAGAAGAAGTTTCTCAAAAGAAACAATTACTTGAGTTTCTAAAAAAAACGCAGTAGATTGTCACTATCGATTTGAGTTGCTCTATATTGATGAATGTGAGGTGCATTTGCATCCACCCCTACGCAAAATGTGGATGTTCAAAGGGCAACAAGTAACGATTCCCGCACCGGGTGCAAATAAGAAACTACACCTGTTTGGTGCCTTGAACTTCGCCACGAATCGTGTGGATTACCAAGTGTCTACCGCCAAGACCCAATGGGCAATGGAGACTTTCTTGTGTAAACTGTTCACCGAAAGTTATCCGACTGATTATTTGGTGCTTGTCATTGATAGTGTCAGCTATCACCAAACTCCATTGATTGCGCGTATATTGGCAGAATACGCGCATCGTGTATTCGTGTTATGGTTGCCTAAGTATTGCCCTGAACTCTCTTTAATTGAGCGGTTTTGGGAGCATATGAAACAGGTGGTGTTTGACAATTACTATTTTGGCGATGAGTCCAATTTAGAGGAGGCAGTCCATCTGTTCTTCAAGGAACACAATACCCAACCTCCCTCTGATTTAACAATTGATTTTCGATTGTCCAAAAACTTATCTGAGGATTGAAAATACCTTAAAATAAGTTTTTGGACAATCCTACTCCCAAAATACAGACTATATGCGAAGCGAACAAACACATTTGTCCAATGTCCAATTACTTACCTGAAATCACTTAGTTGTTGGCAAACCGTTCTGGAGGCAACCGAGATATGCTAGGTCGTGCCTCCATTCACCACGACGCTTTATGTCCTCCTGTTGGCTCACAATCTACAACGGATTTTTCGATTGAATTGTAAGTCCCGAAAGGATATACTAAAGCAAATTTTCTGTCAAGAGATAAATATTCTGGGCAGCACAAACCCGTCGAGATATAAATCTCGACCTACAGACTGAAACCAATCTGATGCGCGTTTAGGCGATGTGGAGAGGGAGGAATAATATAATGCTCACGCAGGAACAGATCAATCACTTTCAAACCTTCGGATTTCTGACTTTTCGGCAGTTGTTCGGTCAGGACGAGCTGAAGACCATCAACACGGAGTTTGAAGCGGCAATGGCTGAGGCGTTTCGAGATGACCCATTCGATGGCACACGCCGACATTGGCTGATAACGATGGGGCCCGATACGCCCTTCCTTGCTTCACTGCTGGAAGACCCGCGATTCTGCGATGCGGCGGAGCAGCTTTACGGCGAAGATGTCTTCGGTATCGCCTCCGATGTTAACCGTTACGTCGGGGATACGCGCTGGCATCCCGACACCGGAAGCCTCCATCAGTACGGCGTCAAGTTTGCGTACTACCTGCAACCGGTGACCGCGGAAACTGGTGCGTTGCGGTTGATACCGGGTTCGCACGAGGCATCCTTTCATGGGGAATTACGGCAAAAGATGGAGGCATTGGAACTCGACATCCCTGATGTCCCCGCCTACATCTTTGAATCGGAGCCGGGCGACGTGGTTGCTTTCGATGTGCGATGCTGGCATGCGAGTTGGGGTGGTGCGGTTGATCGTCGGATGTGTGTTTTGGTATATTACAACAATCCAAAAACGTCAGAGGAGGCAGAAGCGACCCAAAAACAGATTATCGGCAATGGGGTTGACTACGGGCCGTGGGTTGACAATGCTGAAGGACATCCGAAACGCCAACGGTGGATAGAGCGAATGCGGGAGTTGGCTCCTGACGCACTTTGATGATAGAGTCATTTAATTCTTCGAGCGGGGCAAGTCGCTTTGGATCCCGATTTATCGGGGATGCCCCGCCTACGACGCTGATGAACGAATGCACGAATGAACCAAAACAGGAGATAGACAGATGCACGCTATTTGTATTCATGAACATGGAGGACCGGAGGCACTCCGTTATGAAGCGGTTTCTACCGGTGAGCCCGGTGCGGGTGAAGCGCGGGTGCGTATCGAAGCGGCGGGATTGAACTATATTGACGTTTACCACCGGACGGGACTCTATCCGAGCACTAACATGCCGTTTACACCGGGGATGGAAGGTGCGGGTGTGGTCGAGGCGGTTGGACCGGGTGTTACGGAGGTGAATGTAGGAGATCGTGTGGGCTATGCAATGCACCAAGGTTCCTATACTGAAGTGGCAATCGTGCCGTCTGCGGTGCTTGTCCCTTTACCCGATTCAATTGATACGCAGTCAGCAGCGGCGGCGATGCTGCAAGGTATGACTGCACATTACCTGACCCGCAGCACCTATCCACTCAACACCGGCGACACCGCACTGGTACATGCAGCCGCAGGTGGGGTTGGACTGCTGCTTATTCAGATGGCAAAGACGTTGGGGGCACGTGTATTTGGTACAGTCTCCACGCCGGAGAAAGCGCAGCTTGCCACGGAGGCGGGTGCCGATGAGGTCATTCTCTATACACAGACCGACTTTGAAGCTGAGGTTAAGCGTCTAACCGATGGGCAGGGGGTTGATGTGGTCTACGATTCGGTCGCCAAGACCACCTTTGATAAAAGCCTCAACTGTCTTCGCCCCCGCGGTTATTTAGCCCTGTTTGGGCAGTCGAGTGGGCCTGTGCCGCCGTTCGATCTGAGTCGGCTGTCGAGCGGTTCGTTGTTTATCACGCGCCCGGGTTTAGGGCATCACGCTGCCGACCGGGAAGAATTGATGGGACGGGCGGGGGATCTCTTTGAATGGATTGCCGCTGGTACGTTGAAGCTGCGTATTGATCGGACGTTTCCGCTCCAAGATGCCGCCGATGCACACCGTGCGTTAGAAGGTAGGCAGACGACCGGTAAGGTTTTGTTAATTCCGTAGGATCTGCCCTGATATTAACTTTACTATACACATTGCGTTCCTCCCCGATAAACGGGACTCCGACAAGCCGAGAGCAGGCAGGCGGGATTCAAAACTGGAGCGCAGCGTCCTCAATATCGGCATTCTATAGACATATCGCTCCTCTGGAGCGACAAAATACAAGATGACTTGGATATGTCTATCCAAGTCGAGCAGAAGAAATTAGCCTATAGCAGTCAGTCGGGCAACCACGAGGGTTGCCCCTACAAAATCAACCAAATGTAGGGGCAGGTCCCCGCTAAGTCGGGATCGAAACCGAGGGACGAAAGGGGCTATTTATTTTTAGAATTCACCATATATTGGTTCATTGGTGCGACTAATGTTACGGCATACGGAGTGTGCCTACTACTATTAATTGTCCTACACCGTCTGTGGGGGCACAAAAGCCAACTGAATTTTAACAGATAGGAGTTGTGATATGGCAGCCGATACGTTAAGATCACTTGAAGGGTTGCAAGATGGGATATTGTCTCCGCACCGAATCGCAAAATTACGCAACGATTTTGAGGGTAGCCAAGTTTATCGGATGGCGCAGAATGCTGTCTGTAAGATTACTGTCGATGATATCGCCCTCGATCGTCAGATTGTTACTAACAGCGATTTTACCTTTAGTCATGTGTTAGATGACTGGAGCGTTACGAATCAGAAAAGCAGTGGCAGATGCTGGATGTTTGCAGGACTGAACCTGTTCCGCGTCGGCGCGATGAAGAAGATGAATCTGAAAGAATTTGAATTCAGTCAAAACTATACCTTCTTCTGGGATAAACTGGAACGCTCCAACTATTTCCTGCAGCGGATGATTGAGATGGTAGACCGTTCTGTAGATGATCGGTGCGTTGCGTGGTTACTTGAAAGCCCTTTAGAGGATGGCGGGCAGTGGAATATGTTCGTCAACCTAATCAAGAAGCACGGGCTTGTGCCTCAAGCGTTTATGCCTGAGACACAGAGTTCATCAAGTTCAATGCGAATGAATCGCATCCTCCTGAATAAGCTACGCGAGGGCGCGAAGACGCTTCGTGACATGGCATCAAAAAATGCGAGTTTTGATGAGCTGTTAGATGCGAAAGATGAGATTATCACGGTCATCCACCGCATCCTATCTATCCATCTCGGCACGCCGCCCACCCAATTTGATTGGCAGTGGAACGACGCGGACAAAGAATTTCACCGTGATGGGGAGATGACACCGCAACAGTTCGCAGAGAAATATATCACCGTCCCGGTCGATGATTACGTCTGCCTCGTCCACGATCCACGCCCAACAAGTCCGATCGGCAAAACCTTCACGGTTGAATGCCTTGGCAATGTCGAGGGCGGCGCAATTGTCAAATACCTGAATATCGACATCGACCTCATGAAACAGATAGCGATGAAAACTATTATGGACGGGGAACCGGTCTGGATGGGGTGCGATGTTGGGAAGATGATGCAAACCGATCTCGGTCTCTGGGATGCGAAACTGTATGATTATGAAGGTGTTTATGACACACCATTCACCCTTGATAAGGCAGGGCGGCTCCAGTACCACCAGACTCTGATGACCCACGCGATGTTGTTCACGGGTGTGGATGTGGTACAGGAGAACGGCAGAGAGATTCCGCGACGTTGGCGGGTCGAGAATAGCTGGGGCGCAGATAGCGGGCGCAAGGGGTTCTACCTGATGAATGACAACTGGTTTGATCAGTATATGTTTGAGATTGCTGCGCGAAAAGAGTATCTACCTGACGAGTTACAAGATGCTCTTGAGACAGAACCGATTGTTCTACCCGCATGGGATCCAATGGGTGCATTGGCGAGGGAGATGTCCGTGTAGGTTGAGATTCATATCTCGGCATTGTGTTGGTTCATTGGTTCATTGGTTCGTGTGTAGGAAAGACTGTCGATTTTGGAAAATCGACCTACAGAAGGGTAACTCTTGAAAAGAATTAGGTAAGATTAACAGGAGGGATACAATGACATTTAGTGAAAGTTGGTCGGTGCTGGAACCCGACCTAGAGACCGTCTTTGACCATGAGGCAGATCCGCTGCAAGCCCTTGCGGACGCTCGTATCCCGGGTATTGCCCTGCGCGGTGCCTATAATCCAGACCACTGTAGTGGACTCATGCGGCGATTCATTGAGCGGGGTATGACGCGTGATCCAGACGATGCCACTCCAGCGGAGAATTTGCCGAGCCGAATCGATATCGGTTCGAGTCTGGTCAACCGCGCACGCGGCGGTCTGAGGGTATCAGATGATGAAACTGAAAATAAGGACGCTTTCCTTGAACACTCAGCGAGCACGCATGAACTCTTCAGCCACCTTTTCGACGGGTTTGACAATCCGGTAGATACCCTCTACGATTGCCTCTCTGCGTTAGCGGTGAACAAGGAGGTCAAGGTCGCCCGCGAACCCGATGGCCGTCTCTACGGACCTGCTATCTTTCGGATTCACTATGAGGGTCACGAATATGTTCCCCACGTCAACCATGTCGGTCTAGATGACAAGCTGTTCAACTATGAGGTCTCCCGTTTTACACATCAGTTTGCGGGTCTGATATGTATACAGAACTCCACCCATGATGGAAACAGTCCCCAAGCTGTTATAGATCGGTGCGTTTGGAGTCCGGAGGTGCATTCTCACCTCTCCAATGGCACGTACTACGAATACGCCGCCCAAAACAAGATCGAACAGCAGCAAATCGAGGTTCAACCGGGTGATTTCTACCTGTTCAACAGCGGTTGCATCCACCAAGTGGCACCGGTAGAGGGGAACGCGCCCAGAACGGTTTTGGCGACGTTTATCGGTTATTCGGAGGACGATGACGAAATCTACGTTTGGGCGTGAGACAGCACCTACTCATATCAGGAAGAGTGTTTTATTATGGTAGAGACTACAATTACTTGGGCACTGTGGGAGGGGTATCCCTGCCCCGATACATCGCACCTACCCCCCCCTCTGTCCCCCCGCAAGCGGGGGGAAGAAGGAAGGGGCCGCAAGCAGGAGGAGGGAAGAATGCACAATGAATGCATTACTACAAACTGCTCTGACTTTCCTGATAAACCGGGACTGAAGTGCACAATGCACAACTACCATGTGTGTAGGGAATAACTATCGGTGTTCACTACGGATGCCGTTGCTTGAATCGCTTGCGTCCGTTCTACCCTTTTACGGTCTATTGATTTTTAGAAATCACTATAAACAAGGCCGCCACTTCCCCGCGTTACACATTTGAGAGAAATAAATATGACAGATTCAGACATAACAGGGCTCTACTACATTACCCATATAGACAACTTACCCTCGATCCTTGAAAAGGGAATTCTTTCCCATGACATGATTGAAGCAGAAGGTCTTTCGTACACTCAAATTTACGATAGCTCGATTGTTGAAAGGCGGGCGCGTCTATCTACCCCTGAAGGAAGAAACCTTTGGTACTATGCAAACCTATTTTTTTAACCTCGTAATCCAATGCTATATCGGCTTATTAGCGATAAGGAAATAGGCAGACAGAATCTTGCTGTCTTAGGCGTTGAGCACAAGGTGTTACAAAAACAAGGAGTTTTCATTACAGACGGCAACGCCGCCAATAGCAAAACGCAATTTTACTCTCAACCCGAGGGGCTGGAAATCCTTCAGACGCAGCAGGAAATTATTCAATCTACCTCATGGATTTCGTGGAATCATTGTGAGGCGTTAGAACGTAAACTGATGGCAGAATGTTTGGTACCTAATCAGGTCAAGCCGGAACATATTCAAAGGTTTATCGTTGCCGAACGTGTTATCGCTGATTCACTTCAGGATCGCCTATCACCCTCCGATCTTCGGAAACTTGTTGTTGCAGCCGATGTAGGAAGCAATATATTCAGACCATTTTTGACTGAAGATTAGATTTGTGTTAAATTTGTTATGTACCCACAGCCGGTCTGTAAGCAAAGCACTGCTGAAGATAGAAAAACCTAGCCCAATATAATAAAGCAAAAACTGTTATTGAAAAGAGGGAAACTATGAGGACAAAGAGTTTCTACTACATTACTCATATAGACAACTTACCCTCGATCCTTAAATATGGAATCTTCTCCCACGAAAGCATTAAAGTAGCAAACGTGCAGGAAATTTCAATGTTTAAAAAGAAAAAGGATAGAGAAGAAAATATCAAACGAAAAAGCAGGGTAGTGCCCAAAATTTGCGGAAACAATCTCTTGCATTATGCGAATCTGTTCTTTCAGCCACGCAACCCAATGATGTATCGAGCTGTTTTTGAAAGCAGTGCAGAAAAAGTTGTTGTTTTGGAGGTTGATAACGCAATTTTGGGAGCACCAAGGGTTGTTATCACGGATGGGAATGCCCTCAATGAGACGACGCAATTTTACGTCCCATCCAAAGAAACAAAAATCTCTCAACAACAGTGGACAATTATTAAGAATGAATGGTGGAAGGAATGCGATGGATCAAAACGCAAAATCATGGCAGAATGTCTAGTGCCCGATCGGGTCAAGCCTGAATACATTCGTTCAGTTATCGTTGCTGACGATAAAGCAATAAATCGAGTGAGAGGATTAGTTGACAATATTCAACTTCCTGTAATTCTTGACCCCCACCTGTTCTTTCAGCCTCAACGTCGAATTAAGATCGGCGATAACATTGAGCTTGTTGAAGGCGGGGATATATTTTTCTCCGAATTACAAACATTAACAGTTACAGTAAATCTTCAGGGTGTTATGGGAAAAGGGTTGGCACTGCGTGCTAGAGAGCAATTCTCCGATGTTTACGTAGAATATGAAAAGGCGTGCCGTGCAAAGAAAGTCACATCATCACGGCCTTATCTTTATAAGCGTGAGGCATCAGTTGTAGATGAGTTGACAGACCTCAATCCTAACAAGCCGATCAAAAATCCGGTCAAGTGGTTTTTGCTTTTTGCGACGAAGCGGCACTGGCGAACTCCATCGCGTTTGGAGGATATTGAAAGCGGGTTAAACTGGATACAGAAAAGCTTTCAAAAAGCAAAGATTGAATCACTCGCAATGCCAGCACTAGGTTGTGCATTGGGGGGCTTAAACTGGACAGAGGTAGCACCGCTCATGTGCAAGCACCTTCATGGAATAGGAATTCCTGTCGAAATCTATCTGCCGCGGGAATACCCAATTGAGGAGCAACACTTGACCGAATCATATCTCTTGGCGGGTCAACTCGAATTATTGGCAACATTTTCAGGAGGAGAGAAAGATGAGTGAAATTGTAAGCCGTGAAATCCGTCTCAAGCAGCGCCCCGTCGGTATACCGAAACAGAGCGATTTTGAGATTGTCGAAGTAACAGTCACTGAACCGAAAGCGGGCGAAGTCCTTGTAAGAAATATCTATATGTCGGTCGATCCCTATATGCGCGGGGTTGTCAGGAATGTTGCGCTCGGTGTGCCGTTGGAAGGTGGCTGTGTCGGTCAGGTTGTTCAGTCGGGGAGCGAATCGTTTCAGGTTGGAGATTATGTATTGGGTGGACTCGGTTGGCGGGAGTATTATCTTGCTAGGGCAGAGAGTCTAAGCCAGATTGATCCAACGCTTGCTCCAATCCAATCCTTTATCGGTGCTGTCGGTATGCCGGGCCGTACTGCCTATTTTGGGTTACTCGATGTCGGCGAACCGAAAGCGGGGGAAACGGTGTTCGTTTCCGCTGCCTCCGGCGCAGTCGGTGCGATTGTCTGTCAGATTGCCAAGATCAAAGGGTGCCGTGTGGTTGCCAGTGCTGGTTCGGATCAGAAGGTGAGTTGGCTCTTGGAAAAGGCGGGTGTCGACGCAGCCTTTAACTATAAACGGGTCGATAACTTAGTAGACGAGTTAAAGCAGCACTGTCCAGACGGCATTGATATTTACTTTGAGAATGTCGGTGGCGCACATCTCGAAGCTGCGCTCTCGTTGATGAACATGCATGGACGCATTCCACTGTGCGGCATGATCTCGCATTACAACGATGTTGAACCGACCCCCGGTCCTAAAAACCTCAGCACCGCCATCGGCAAACGTCTGAAATTGCAGGGCTTCATTGTTACTGATTATGCGGATCGCACCCCTGAATTTTACGCCGATATGCGGCAGTGGATCAGCGAAGGTAAGATGCACTGGGAAGAAACCATCGTAGAAGGTTTGGAAAACACACCGCAGGCGTTTATCGGTCTTTTCAAGGGCGAGAATATGGGTAAGATGATTGTCAAAATTGGAGAGGAAGAGGTGGCATGATATAAGCTGTAACTGTCCCCCTTGTTGGAAACGAAAATTTCTGCCATAATTCCTACAAGCCGTCCCAATGTGACCAAGTCAAAATAATATGGAGAGGAAGTTGCTACTTTTCCTTCCCATTTTCGAGCAATCACACATAAATTGAAGACTGTGGAATATAGGAATTATCATTATGGATGCGACGATTCAGTCCTACATAGAAAGTCTACATAAGGATTTAACGAAAACAGACTATGTTCGATCTAATCCTGATTGGTTGAAGCAGGCTCTTTTTAATGTGCCTCGTCACTTCTTCATTGAACAATATCACGACAATGAAGAACCAGGTGGAATTGTTCAAGTCGAATCGCCAAAACCGACATCGAAGCAACTCGCAAAAATCTACTCTGATACTGGATTAATGATTCGAGAGATACCCCATAGTGCTGCGTCTCAACCTTCTCTTGTCTTTGCTATGTTGGCTGACCTTGAATTGACTCGGGGGCTCAAGGTTTTGGAAGTTGGAACTGGAAGCGGATGGAATGCTGGTCTAATCGCGTTTGGTGTGGAGGATGACCGTCTTGTCTACTCAATTGATCTCCAACCGGATTTAGTAGAAAAAGCACGAATACATCTGGGTGCCGTAGGATTCAATCATGTCAATCTTAGAGTGGGTGATGGTGGATTCGGATGGACAGGGGAAATCTTCGATCGAATAATCGTTACAGTCGGTTCTCCTGATATTCCCCCAGCTTGGGTTCAATCATTGGCAGATGGAGGAATTCTGGTTATGCCGCTTAAGACACCGGGTGTAGGAGATCCAATTCTTCGACTGCACAGACAAGGCGACCGACTGACTGGAAAATTTACGCTATGGGCTGGTTTCATGAGCCTGCAAGGGGACTTTAGATCTCCTTCTGAGGATAGACTGGAACCACCTTGGGACTCAGTGATAGAAGATTTATTACGTGAGAAGCCGACGACGGTGACGATTCCTGAAGTCTTGGGCACCGACTGTGCCTTCTGGCTTCGCCTAAAGAGAGAATCAATGCAAACTCTTGGAGAGTACAAAGGACAAAGAGGAATATACCCCGTACTGTTAGACAGAGAATTACCTGCCTTATACGTTCCTAAGCCGGAAAAACGTATGGAGGTCTACGGAAATCAACAGCTTGTGGGACGCTTCATCAACAGAATAGAGGAATGGATTAATCTCGGAAAGCCAAGGGTAATAGATTATCATGTTGAACTTGTCGATCCCGCTGAGTTAGATAATATGGCTTCCCATAGGTATATTGATACGAGGCCAAATGCAACCTTAAGGTTTTCCTTAGCAGACGAATCAATGTTGGCATGAAATTACGGTAGGTGCTGAAAAAAACACCAAGACTACTTTAACAAAAAAAGCGTCTTAATTGTAAAGAGGAGAAAACCTATGGACTTAGGATTGAAGGGAAAGCGGGCAATCGTAACAGGTGGGAGTCGCGGTATCGGTCGGTGCTGTGCGTTGGCGCTCGCTCGTGAGGGGACGCGTGTTTGTGTTACCGCCCGCAACCAAGAGCTTTTGGACGAGGTTGTTGGCGAAATTAACGAAGTAGGTGGTAAGGGATACGCCGTCGCAGTTGACTTGACATCACTGGAAAGTTGCCAGAAAGTTGTGAGTGAGACTGTGGAACAGTTCGGCGGGGTAGATATCTTGGTCAACAATGCAGGCGCGGCGAGGGGAGGCGATATTTTAGACCTACCCACAGAGTTGATTGATGATGCCTTGCGTCTGAAAAGTTACAGCTATCTGCGGATGTCCCAATTGGTGATTCCGCACATGAGAGAGAACGGCTGGGGACGTATCATCAATGTCGCTGGTGGTGCGGGAACAAGCCCTACCAGTGGAAACATTCCAGTGAGCCTTGCGAACATCGCTATTTTGAATATGACCCGCGCACTGTCGGATGCGGTCTCCGAAGATGGGATTCTGGTGAACACAATTTGTCCGGGACTCACCAACACCCAGCGGGCACGCGATGTGCAGCAAGCGAGTGCGGATCAGGCGGGAATCGATGTAGAGGAGCTCCTCCGAGACCTCGGCAAGGAACTCCCCGCAGGACGTATCGCTGAGCCGGAGGAGATTGCGAATGTGGTAGCCTTTTTGGTGTCGGAGCCGTGTTCGTATATATTCGGTAGCTCTATATACATGGACGGTGGGGGAAGGCGGGGGACACCGTAAGTGAAGCGTAAATGGTAAAAAAGTTCATAGGTTCATTAATGAACCTATGAACCTATGAACTCGATTATAGGGTGGGCGGTGCCCACCCTATCAGATGTATTTGCAACCCAGAACCACTACTTACCACAGAACTGGTTGCCCACCCGATCTGACCAGTTTGCGCTCGGGTCTCATCAGAATTTCTGGCACGGGCCGCGCGGTGATTTTATCCGGTACTAGCTGATGACCGATTTGGTTGAGCATATGTTTTCTAATATCAGCTTTTAATTGGTCCGGCTCAATACGGCTAGTGTGCCTCGCTGGGTCTTGGGTGTTAAATTCACGGATATATCTTGTATAGCCTGTAAACTCCTCATTGTCCCAGATAACGCTTCCGGATTTTGTATCAACGGCTTTCACCCGCATCTTCAGTGTTGCCCATTGATAGACTATAACAAATTTCGTAGTCCCCGATATCCCTGCCTGAGCACTCATGTCGTAGAGTGGGTTGCTATCGTATTTTTCATCAAGCTTCGGATTTTTGATATGACCGACGATAATTATATCGGCATTTGCCGCCGTGCCTACCTTTGCCGCGAGAGCGGGATCGAGAAAGATATCTTGCGGTGTCAAGTTCTGGGCTGCTAGCTCACTACCGATTGGATTGAGCGTATCGGATTGGTCATAGATCCACTCTTTGTCCTTTTCCACGAGGCTAAGTTGCGTAGACAGATCCAAAGGAAACCTGCGCTCCATTCCAGCGGACTCTTTTTCCGTTGAGAACGGGGCGATGGCAATCCGTTCAAAATTACTGATATCAAGCGGCTCAACTGTTTTAGTACAACCACTTAGCAGTGCGACAGATACTAACAACGTGGCACAAACAGACAGTTTCATCCATCTTTTCATTTTATAGTTAACGCTCCTTCCTGAAAACAGGTAAAATGTTCGTACGATTCATTTGGGGCTTGCCCGATACGAGGGCTTTTTGTTTAATTGACGAAACCTCCGAGCCCCGATTTCATTGAGACTTTCGGATAGGGGTTTCGGTTATTGTAGCCTCCCGAACTGATAGAATTTTCAGTTTCGGATGTACAGATTATAGCACGGTCTCTTTTTTCTGTCAACGCTTGTCTTGGATGAAAATTCAAGAAATTAGTGAAACGCAACGAATTTTAGGTGTCGTTAGGGTGTGTTGATGTTTTGAGGCTGCTGATTCGGCAAACGTTATAATCATCGGGGAATCTGACATCAGCAGCGCGAACTGTTAGTTTGCGGACGGAGATCACAATCTAACAGATCGTGGTACAAAAGACCATTTTTAGGGAATAATGTTTTCAAAAGGAGCCGTCCCGATGAAAAACTTTGTTGGGTTTCACTCTATCGGTCTATAAGCAAATGTTGTTGAACGATTCAACCTCTCTTGTACTTGATAGGGATTGCCGTTTAACCGTTCAACCCAACCTGCTATGACACCCCATACCCATGGGGGCCGAGGTCTGGGTCCACATAGCCGCGATGAAAGTTCCTGCCCATCAAGTATTTAAGTTCCAGTTCAACATCGCGGAGGGAAACATCCCCAAGAACATCGAGATCACGCTCAAGCAGGGTGACCTCCAACGTATTTTCTCCTCGTTGAGGGAAATGCGCTTGATTTAGCCGGAAGACAAACCAGTATGTAGGACCGGACCGGTTGCGTGGTCCGCTCATACGATACATCTGATTGATTTTACGCAGTATACTTTCCGGTAACGCTTTCCCGTTAAGGCTGAAGCGAATCCGATCTAACTCCGTCGTGCCGGCAATTCCTACTCTCAATAACACTTCGTGCACCCGCTCCACCCCGTCCCAGCGCGGAAGATTGTCACTGACGGTGAATTTCGCTGTGACCGGTCTATTCACCTCCATCTCGATCGGTAGCTGCGTGGACACCCAAGGTTCGTGGGGACGGGCGTTCTCGGTCGGGATATAGTAGTACTTGTCCTTTGCCTCCATGATGTCGGGGTGCGGTATCTCACGCAGCCTTTCGTAGAAATCCGCCTGATAGGGCCAGTGCGGGAACCACTGTGCCAAGTAAAGCCCATCAATGCCCTGCTCCCAGTAGTTACACGCTGTGGCACGCACCATAGAGATGGGTGCTTCTGCGAGTCGGTCCGAGTCTACATGGCTGTGGATGGCTGCGATGCAGCGGCAGGCGGAGTCTTTCACTATGGATGCCAGTGGACGGAAATCGGTATTTGGATCTATCCGATGTGGTGCTGAGAACGGTTCACCGATAAAGGCATCCACAATTCCTAGCTTCACCCACATCTCTAGGTCAAGCCCGATGGACAGAGCGCCCTCTATATTGCACGGAACGCGGATGACCAATTCGCGATCTGCCCTGCTCTTTTTAACCGCTTCGTGCACCCGCCCAATCCAGTCCGTCATGACCCCGATTCCTGCCTCCACTTCGTCAGGGTGAAAATAGCGTGGATAGTTGTTCAGTTGTAGTTCAAATCCGTCAACCGGGTACTCGTTCAGCGTCTCCTCGATTAGGGCGAACCGTTCGTCTTGGACTTCCCGGTGCTTGAAGTCGAGTCCGTCGATCCACGGCATATCGGGGTTCAGGTCGCCACGCGCACCGATTTCGAGATGTCGGTTCTCCCAGCGGAAATTTGAACAGCGCACGGTCGCTATCTCCGGGCCAAAATTTTGGACGAGCAGGGTGGGATAGAGCAGCAATCCTTTTTCGTGTGCCCGTTCGCAGACGATTCGCAGCGGATCATGCCCCTCATCAATAAGGTTCTTAGCGTTTTGATGGGCGCGGTGGAAGACGAGGTGGCCCCATTTGTCTACGTTGTGCCCTAGCAACTCACCTACTTTGGTATCGTGCAGGACGGTGCGTCCCTCTCCCAAGCAGAACATAATCGCTTCAACCGGCGTGCCGACCAACTCGTCGATGCAGGCTTGGTACTCCTCCTTTTGCATGGGTGGTTCGTAGCGGTAGATGTGCGGATGCCGCCCGTCGTGGTAGAACATGATGCGTGGTTTTGGCATGGGTTGACTTATGCCTCCTGTTTAGAGATTTACGAGGGGAATCGACTGTTGTAGAATCCCAATGAAATTATATCATCTTTTTGCGGAATATGTTAGCGCAACCTGACGCCTGATGAACCCCCGATAAATCGGGATTAAGAAACGGGCAACTACAATCTGACACACGCGAGTCCTGTGTATTAAAAAATGACTGTTGCCCCGAACATAAGAACATGATACAATAAATAGTCTAAGTACCTCGATTTCGTGCAATGAAGTAAACAGTTGAATCTGGTTTAGAAAGGTCTGCATCCAATAATAACGTGCCATTGCCCCCTTCCAAAGGTTATCATAAAAATAGCATAATCCTTATGACCACCGATGGAGGGAAGTAATGGCAAACAAAAGGATACCCAAAAGACGTAAAAAACGCAAACAGAAAGTCAGTCACTCCACCGCTCACGCGCCGTTGTGTGCATTGGGCGAAGTGCTTAAAGAGAAAGCGTTTTTTGATGAGATTCATCAAAGGGTTGAAATCCCTCAGAAGACGATTACCTATCGCCCGACAGACAAATTGGTGTTTGCCACGCTTGGCATAATTGCCGGAGCATCAACGATTTCAGACATCAACACCGCCCTCCGTCCGCATGGTGCGCTGCTTTTGGCATTTGGGTATTGCAAGTGTGCGGATCAGTCAGTAATTCAGGAGACGATAAATGCCGCCACGTCGGAAACAGTTTTTCAACTTCAGCAAGCGGTTGATGGTATTTGGGAGAAACATCACCTGACGTCATCTCCCCTCTCATCGTTGACCGAATCAAAGCTGGTAACTATTGATATGGATCTGTCGGCACTGCCGGTCTCCAAACGCGCAGAAGGAGCCACCAAGGGGTATGTCCCCCACCGCAAAAATCAATACACCCGTCAAGTCGGACGCGTCCTGATGCCTGACACCCAGGAAATTGTCTCCCAATCCCTTTACACGGGAAACACCTCGTCTAAGGCGGTGTTCAAAGAAATGGTTGCCAAAATGGAAACCACCTTAAAACTGGATACAAACGCCAAACGGCAGCAGATTCAATTGAGACTCGATGCCGGATTTGGCACCGACGCGAACATCAATTTCGCGCTCTGGCGGAATTACTCGATTCTGGTAAAAATCTACTCGTGGAAAAGAGCCACTGCTTTAGCCAAATCTGTGCAGAAGTGGGTGGCTGTCCCATCGTGTGCCAATAAGACCGCTAGACAAGCCGGGTGGGTCACAAAGCCACATCGGTATGGGCGCAAAACGGTACAAGTGGCGGTCAGAACCCCAAACCACAAAGGCGGTTATAACTATTCGGTTTTGGTGACTACCGATACAAAAGCAACGTTAACCCAAATTGTCACCCATTATGATAAACGAAGCGGGGTGCCCGAAAGCACCTTTTGCCAAGATTATCAAGGGTTGTCGATGAGAAAGCGTCGAAAAGCGGGATTTGAAGCCCAACAGGTGCTGCTTCTACTCTCTCAGTTGGCTCATAACATTCTCATGTGGTCCAAACGGTGGCTTATTGATGCGCTCATTGCATCGGGGAGCAAGACTGAAAAACAGACCCCACCGCAACCCAGCGCATCAATCAATCAAACTATTGCTACCATTCAAGCGAGGGGAATCAAACGGTTGATGCGCGAGGTGTTAGGCATCTCTGGCAAAGTACAATTCAAAAACAAAAAGGTCGTCTGTATCATTCTTAACCCTTTATATCCACTCATTGAACACATCATTACTGCATTTCAAGCGTTCTTAAAACCCTATAAAATACGCGTCTTATTGGGCGAAACCTAGGTAAGTAAAGTACCTTCATAATGCTACACACATATCGTCTCGCTGGGACTTTAGGTGGCAAATTACGCTAAACAGATTAAAACGGAGAAAGTTATCTAAATGAACATATACTTAATCGTGGCTTTCACGATTATAATGATTGGGACAATTGCATGGTTTTGGAAAATTCGGCGTCAGCAAATTAACACCCTTGCCTCGATTGTAACCGTCATTGGGGTACTTGGGACATTTTTGGGTATTGCTATCGGACTTTATCAATTCGATGCAGACGCTCTTAAAGACAGTGTCCCAAAGTTACTGGTAGGTTTGAAGATTGCTTTTTGGACTTCCATTTTGGGAATCGCAGGCTCAGTTCTGCTTAAATGGTCAGTTCTACATGAACGAAAAAAACAAGCCTCATCAACAGAAACTTACACAGGTGCAACAGTTGACGACCTCGCGGAATTGTTGCGGAATATTTTGGCTGTCGAACGGGAGGAAGGGAAGGAAACCAGAGAAACCCTTTGTTCTATTGAGAAGTCACTAACAGGAGAAGGGGATAGCACCGTGTTGACTCAGTTACAGAAGTTGAGAACCACTCTTTCAGACAAGCAAGACGATCTGACTCGTTCATTTAACGAATTTGCGACTCAAATGGCTGAGAACAACACACAAGTGTTAATCAAAGCAGCGGAAACCAGAGAAGCTCTGCTCTCTATTGAGAAGTCACTAACAGGAGAAGGTGACAGCACCGTGTTGACTCAGTTACAGAAGTTGAGAACCACTCTTTCAGACAAGCAAGACGATCTGACTCGTTCATTTAACGAATTTGCGACTCAAATGGCTGAGAATAATACAGCAGCGTTAATCAGGGCACTTGAAGAGGTCATGAGGGATTTCAATGCGAAAATCAATGAACAGTTTGGAGATAATTTTAAGCAACTAAATGAAGCGGTCGGAAGAATCAACGAATGGCAGGAACAGTATCGCCAACAGATGAACGTATTGGCTGCGGAGTTTCAGGTTGCGGCGGAAAGTATTGAAAAATCACGCCAATCACTGGAGATTATTGCTGAGCGGAGTGGTGCCATCGTTTCAAACTCGGAAACACTCGATCCCATACTTCAAGCCCTACAGCATCAGATACAACACTTAAGCGACCATCTCACGGCGTTCAGTGCATTAGCAGATAATGCGCGTAACGCATTTCCAATCATCGAAGATCGGTTAAACCAATTAACCGATGACTTTTCAACCGTGGTACAAGAAACGATTGACGATTCGCACGCTTCTATGCAAAGCCAGCGAGAAAACTTAACGAATCAGTCTCAACAACTTGAAACGATGGTAGAAAACACAAGCCGTCACATGCAACAGCAAACTGAGGACATTTTCCAGAACACTACCACACAGATTGAACAGGTTATTGATAGAACGTTTCAAGGATTGAAAAACTCTGTAGAAAATCAATCTGAAAAACTTCAATCCATCGTAACAGAAACAAATCAGGGGTTAGAAAATACGCTACAAACTCAATCGGGACAACTTCAGACAATGGTAGAAAACACAAGTGGGCAACTACAAAAACTAACCAATGACTTTTCAACCGTGGTACAAGAAACGATTGACGATTCGCACGCCTCCATGCAAAGCCAGCGAGAAAACTTAGCGGCTCAGTCTGAGCAACTCCAGTCCATTGTAGTAGAAACAAATCAGCGATTGGAAAACACGTTACAAACTCAATCGGGACAACTTCAGACAATGGTAGAAAACACAAGCCGTCACATACAACAGCAAACTGATGGTATTTTCCAGTACGCTACCACACGGATTGAACCGCTCATTGATAGTACATTTCAAGGATTGAAAAACTCCGTAGAAAATCAATCCGAAAAACTCCAATCTATTGTAGTAGAAACAAATCAGCGGTTAGAAAACACGCTACAAACTCAATCGGGACAACTTCAGACAATGGTAGAAAACACAAGTGGGCAACTACAAAAACTAACCAATGACTTTTCAACCATGGTACAAGAAACGATTGATAATTCGCACACTTCCATGCAAAGCCAACAAGAAACTTTAAATGACTTCTCAAAGGTCATAAGGGAAAGCATCGACAATTCCCATGCTTCAATGGAGAGACAACGAGAAACCCTACAGGATTTCACAGGAAGGATTGAAGAGGTTATCCGAAGTACACATCAAGGATTAGAAAACACCTTAAAGGAAACTAACCAAGGACTAGAAAACACCCTGCAAACTCAATCAAGGCAATTAAGCACAGAAACTGAGCGCATTTTCCGGGAAAGCGGAGAGCGTATGACAGAACAAATTCAGCTATTGGATACAGTACTCCAAGAAGAACTCACAAAAGCACTAAACTCGTTAGGGAATCAGCTAACTAGTCTATCAGGACGATTTGCTGAGGATTATACTCCCTTAACGGAAAGACTTCATGCCGTGGTACGAATAGCAGAGAGTTTACCGCAAACGTCTCGTTACCAAGAACGCCAATAGGATAATGTGATGAACGAGAATATCCTAACAACTAGAGAACAAGATACTGAAGAACACTGGATCTCGATCTCCGATATGATGGCGGGGTTGATGGTGATTTTCCTTTTTATTGCGATTATAGTAGATTTAACAATTAACGATACATATTGATAATCTCCTCAATGGGCTTATCCGCATTGTATGACCGGACTCTCTTTATATTGGCAAACTTTTGTTCAACGGGATTATAATCCGGCGAATACGGGGGCAAGTATAACACCTTAGCACCACAGGCTTGTATCAATGCTTGGGTCTCGGTGGTCTTGTGAATGCGTGCATTATCCATTATCACGAGACTGTTGGCATCTAAATGTGGCGATAACGCTTCATCAAGCCATGTATTAAACCGTTGTGCATTACAACTGCCCGATATTAACTTTGGGGCAATCAACTTATTATTCAGTTGTGCCACTATCAAAGTGGTGGTGCGGGTCTTTTGGCTGGGTATCAACCCCTGGACACATTGTCCCCGGGGGGCATAGCCATGACTTCTAAACGTTTCATCTGTAAAACCGGTCTCGTCGAGGTAAATCAGCGTTTTGCCTGATGCTTTCGCCGTTGCGAGTTGCTCCTGATAGGCTTGTCGTTTTTCTGGACATTGCTCCTTATATCCAACCGTTTTTTTTTACGCGTGTAGCCGAGTCTTTTGAGTCCATAGCCGACACAGGCGGGTGAAACCCCAAAGTGTGTGGCGCGTTCTTTAAGGGTTTGGTCAGGGTGTGCCTTGACATGTTCAGCCAGTGCCGTTGGGTCAAGTAGTCTCGGTTTTCGGGGACCCGGTTTGCCCGGTGTGAGTGGGTCTGGGTCATTGAGCCATCGGTAAATCGCAGTTCGACCGACTTTGAACCGTTTTGCCGCTTCTGTTTTACTGCCACCATTTTCTATGAATTGAAGGACGCGTGTGCGTAAATCTGATGAATGTGCCATAATGCAAACAGGATAACATACTTCTAAACTATTGTCCCGTTATTTCTTGCGTCTACTATAGTTATATGCTGCATGTCGAGGAGGATAAGAAAATTGCCGAAGAGGATAAGAAAACGATTGAGAAAATTGCTGTCACCTACGAGGAATTACAGTCCGATTTATACACAGATCTTGAGCAAGCGTTTGAAAAAGATCTCAATAAATGGAACGCTGTTTTGAATAAGCAAACCCTTTCGATTCGGTTCAAAGAGCCTGAGGTGCTGTTTGAACCAGGAAGTGCAGAGGTCCGCCTACCCTTTAAGAAGATATTGGATGACTTTTTTTCGCGCTATATCGGAATTTTAAGAAATTCCAAAGACACTAATGGAAAGCTTAAATACGTTAACGACATCGCGGAAATTCGGATTGAAGGACATACCTCAAGCGAATGGACAGAAGATACGAGTCCGGAAGTCGCTTATATCCATAATATGGAACTTTCACAGGGGCGTACCAGAAGCGTTCTTGAATATGTATTGCAAATTCCATCAATTCAACAAAATCAAGAGATTCAGGACTGGTTAACGCGTTATTTGACTGCCAACGGTTTATCTTCAAGCAAACTAATTACCGATTCTAATGGCACAGAAATCAAGGAAGAATCGAGACGGGTGGAGTTTAGGGTGCGGACCAACGCAGAAAAACGGATCGTCGAAATTATAAAGCGAGGAGAAGAATAATGAAACTGCCGGATTTCTCAAAGCATGATGGATTAAACGAACTACGTCAACAGATGGGAGCAAAGTTAATTTCATCGGATATAGGAGGGGATTGGAAACGTATAAACATTGATCAAATTTTAGCTACAATCGGAGAAGATATTTCACTAGATAAAATTGAATATGCCCCTGATGGCACGCTTGAATACGAAGGGCGAAAGGTCCTCGTCTATATTCGAGACCAATATTTTCGACATCCAGATATTCCAAGTAATTTAGACCGCAAGAGATTACGCAAATTTCATGTTGCTGACTGTAGCACCCTACAGGAGATGAAGGAGAAAGGCAGGTACAACAGATACGTCGTTGCAACCCGAAGAGATGGAAAATTTATTGTCAATTTCCTTATGGACGGCCAACTTATCGAGGAAAGTGTTGAACGTGAGTTACTCGTCTGCTGGAACTGCCTAAAGCGGCTGCATTACAACATTTCCCCTGAATCTTTCAACCTAGATGATTATTTTGAAAAGTATAGTTCCCAAATAACGAGAGAACCAACGCATACGGATACTTCAGCTCCTTTAGATACCTATCCACCCAACTGGGAACAGATTTCCCTCCAATATAAGGAAAAGGTGGGATGGAAATGTGAAGAGTGCGATAGGGATCTTGTAGCAAGGACAGAATTTCTGGAGGTCCACCACACTAATGGATTGAAACACGATAACAGAGAAGAAAATTTTCGTGCCTTGTGCATTAGCTGTCACGCAGAACAATTTCAACACCAACACATCAAGTCAAGTTCAAAATATAGGGAATACTTGCAGTGGATCGAATTAAAAACGGTCAAACTATAGGAGATTTTAATAACCAACCAATTTTATAGCAGCTGGGAGGCATTATTGTAAATCTCCCGACGGTTTAGTAGCAGATCTGGTATCTGCAACATTCTTAGCATACTATAGAAGATTAAAGGGATCATGAAAAATATCCTTCTCATCCGTCTCAGCTCGCTCGGTGATATTGTTCTAACTTCGCCAGCTATCCGTGCGGTGCGGCAGCACTTTCCACAGGCGCACATCTCGATGTTAGTGGCAAAGCAGTCGGCAGATTTGCTCACGGAGAATCCTCATATAGACGAAGTGATTCCGTTTGATAGAAAAGCGGGGAATAAGGATACCGGCGAAATGCGACGGATTATCCGTCGTCTACGAGAACAGAGATTTGATCTGGCGATCGATTTCCAGCGCAAATTTCGGACGAGTCTGCTCGCGTATCTGAGCGGTGCGAGGTGTCGTGTTGGGTATCATCAACCGAATGGGGTGTTGTGTACCGTCCGCGTGCCAGATCTTAACACCAAAGCGATCCGTGCCGGTCAGATTTCATCCGCGCACGCTATCGACCGCTACTTTGATCTGCTGCATCCAATCGGGATAGAGGCAACGGATCGGACGCTAGAGATGTTTATTTCAGAGGCAGACCGCGCTTTTGCCCAAGAACTGATTGCAACCAAGGGCGTTGAAGCGGATCGGAAAAAAGTTGGACTGTTTCCGGGTGCGGGGTGGAAGCTACGAGAGTGGATGCCAGACCGATTTGCGGCTATCGGCGATCGCATAACAAAGCAGTTTGACGCACAGGTGCTACTTTTTGGGGGGCCTCATGAAAGTGAACTTGTCCAGCAGGTGGCGGATCTCATGACGACCAAGGCGATTTCGCTCGCCGGTGACCTTCGTATCCGCCAGTTGGCGGCGTTGATTGAGCGGTGTGATCTATTTGTCACAAACGATACGGGACCGATGCACGTCGCCGCAGCGATGCACACACCGACGGTGGCGTTGTTTGGGCCGGGCGACCATATCCGCTTTCAGCCGCTCGATCCGATCCATACGACCATCCGCCATCATGTGCCGTGTAACCCGTGCAAACAGTTTACGAACAAATGTAAAAACAATATCTGTATGAAACTAATCACCGTTGATGAGGTATGGGAGAGGGTGCATCAGAATTTATCAAATCTATAGCAGATTTTAGAATTATTTAGACACCCCCAATGCACAGTCAACCCCCTAATCAGGTGGAAGCGAGGAAGCGAGTATGTGAGGAACCGTGTAAAAACTCGCCCCCTCACCGCCTCGCCACCTCTGGTTCTCAGGGGACTTTGGAAACTTTGCGAAGACTGAAATATTTCTCTAATTCACTATAAAACTGCAACACAGTGCCAGTAAGGCAAACAAGGGAGGATAAAAGATGGCGAATCAATACAAAGAGTTTCGAGTGTCCAACGATGCAATGGACGACCCCGAAGAACTTCAGCACCGGATTCAGGATGAGGGCTACCTCTTCTTCAAGAAACTGCAAGATCCGGATAAGCTGTTAGCACTGCGGCGAGAGATGCTGACGGTTATCCAAGAGGGCGGTTGGCTCGTCGCTGGCACCGATCCGATAGACGGTATCGCTGACATTTCGCGTCAATGTACAGAGGGGAATTCCGAGTACACCGATGTCTATCACGAGGTTTATAAGTTAGAATCGTTTCATCGTTCCGGTCATTGGCCCGAGGTTCTCGACACGCTGGAGAAGGTGATCGGCAAGCCGGTGCTGCCCCACCCACAGAAAATTGCCCGTCTGTGGTTTCCGAAGTATACGGAGCATACCACGCCGATACACCAAGATTTTGTTCACTTCCAAGGAAACTTTCAGACCTACACCTGCTGGGCACCTGTTGGTGATTGTCCAATTGAACTGGGTGGACTGGCATTGATACCGGGGTCACACAAGGTGGGCAAGGTTCTCGATCATCACTTCTCGCTCGGTGCTGGTGCTCAAAAGATCTACGCCGACGAGATAGAGGGCGAATGGCACACCACAAACTATGAAATCGGGGACTCCTTAATCTTCTTGGCGTTGACGATACATCAGGCGTTGCCCAATTACACAGAGGATAGACTCCGCGTCTCACTGGATAACCGGTATCACGCGCTCGGCGATCCGATAGCGGAGCATATGCTGCAGCCACATCTCAACAGGTTTGATGAACTCCGCTGGGAGGATGTGTACCGGGATTGGAAATCGGACGACCTGAAGTATTACTGGGAGGATTTGGAACACCCCATCGTTCCCAGAGATCTTAGCTTCGGCGAAAAGGTGTTTGCAGAGGCGTTAGACCTTGCGAGGGAGGGCGATGCACACGCGATTCTACACCTCAACCGTATTATTAAAAACGATCCAACATCAGAGGCAGCAGAGCAGGCTAGGGAGGCGTTGCAGGGTGTTGAGTCGAAGGTAGACAGCGAGGCTGCTGCAGACTAGGGCGTGTTGACATTTTGATGTTGCTCATTCGGCAAACGCTATAATCATCGGGCAATCCGCCAAGTAGCGCAAACTGTTAGTTTGCGGCTTGGGATCACAATCTAACAGATTGTAGTACAAAAGACCAATTAACCCAACCTACGGTCGTTGTTCGGAAGTCGCCCTCTAGTCGAGCGGGGGTCGTTTGTCCGCCCAAGGTGCGAGTGCTTCAAAGGCTGCGGAGGCACGGAGTACGGTTATATCGTCGCGCCATCGTCCGACGATTTGCAGTCCAACCGGCAGCCCATCACTATCAAAGCCGCATGGGACACTCGCCGCCGGTTGACCGGTGATGTTGAACGGATAGGTGAACGCTGTCCAACTCAGATAGGTTGTTGGCTGACCGTCGATCTGTCCCGGATGATCATCGCCAGCCGGAAACGCTGTTACAGGCAGTGCAGGGGTTAGTAGGAGGTCATATCGCTCCATGAATTGCCGCCAAGCGTCGTAGTAGTCATTCCGCTTTGCGTAGGCTATGGCAACCTCAGCCCCCGAAAGTTGGAGTCCCTGTTCTATTACTCTCACTAAGCCCGGATCGATCTGATCGCGAACCGCTTCTAGATCGTGGAGATGTAAGCCGGCAAATGTGGATCCCCAGATGATATGAACGATGTCCTCCCACGGATCTTTGAGCCCGGGGTGGGCTTCCTCGACGTGGCAGCCGAGTTCTTCAAAACGCAGCGCGGCTTTCGTAACGATTTCACGGACCTCCGGATCGACGAGTGCGTAGCCCAGATCGGGCGACCACGCAATCCGCAGCCCTGCAATATCTCCCTCCAGCGCGGTTAAATAATCGGTCTCGGTAGGAATCGAGAGGCGATCACGCGGATCAGCACCCACCATGACGTTCAACATGAGTGCTGCATCGGCGACCGTCCGTGTCATCGGACCGATGTGGGAGAGCAGTTCGACGGCACTGGGGGGATACTGCGGGATAATTCCCCATGAGGGTTTGAGTCCGTAGATACCGCAGAAACTCGCTGGAATACGAATCGAGCCTGCACCGTCGCTGCCTTGGGCAAGGGGTCCTAGACCTGCTGCAAGAGCTGCTGTCCCACCGCCGCTGGAACCGCCAGCGGTACGACCGTGTTTCCACGGATTATGGGTAGAACCGATGATACGGTTCGTTGAGTCCCCCTTCCACCCAAACTCAGGCAGATTGGTCTTTCCCAGTATCACGGTACCGGCTTCGTGAAACCGCTCGATGATTGGCGCATCAAAGTCTGATACGGAATCTTTGTAACGCAAGGAGCCGCGGGTATTCCGAATCCCTGTCATTGCCACGAGGTCTTTTATCGAGGTCGGTATGCCAGCCAACGGGGGCGGAGATTCATCGGTTTGGTAGGCTTGTTCGGCACGGCGCGCTCCCTCAAGCGCGAGTTCTGGTGTCATCGTGATGAAGGCGTTGAGGCTTGGGTTGAGTTGATCCATGCGGCGGAGCACCGCTTCAGTCACTTCAACCGGTGACACCTCGCCTTTTTGGTATAGTTCCCGCAGTTGCAGGGCTGATAAGTAGCAGAGATCTGTTTCTGTCATGTTCGGACTCTTTTCGTCAAAATGGGTATAGAAGGTTTGTTCATTGGTTCATTAGTACATTGGTTCATTAATGTACTCAATCGGTTTCTGTTGCACGGTTTCTTAACGTGAGACAAAAAAGATGATACAAGCAATTGGGAAGCAAGTCAACGGAAAAACGTAAGGAGATTACGATGGCTCAATTGAAATACTCGGTAATCGTTGACACACTGGCGACCTTCGGGTTAGACATTTGGGAACAACCGCGTGCGGTGCTCGAACTGGTCAAGAACGCTGGCTATGATGGCATAGACCTCACTGCGGAACCGGATCGGATTGAGATAGAACGGTATCGGGAAATCGCTGAGATAGCGCGGTCGATGGGGTTGGAGATTGCGGCACTGCTTGGGGCGTGGGCGACGTGGCACGCCGGCGAGGTACGAGATTTGGCATCTACCGACGAGGCGGTTCGGCGTTATGCGATCAGTTACGCCCAAAAGTGCACCGACTTAGCGGTGGACCTGAATGTGTCCGTCTATGAGATCTGCTGCTGCCCGGCTGAACCGAAGTATCCGGTTTCTGACGTTCCTCTCCCAACGGTGAGGCAAAACTTTGTCCAGTCCGCACGCGAAATCAGCCGTTACGCTGCTGACCGTGGTGTACGGGTGGCGATGGAGCCGGTGAATCGGTTTGAAGGCTATGCAGGGTTCATGAACAGTGTGGTTGACGCTGTCGGTGTCGCCGATGAGGTTGGTCAGGAGAACTTGGGTGTGATGGTGGACTTTTTCCATGCGAACATTGAGGATGTCTCCGTTCCCGACGCTATCCGACGGGCGGAACGCCGACTGATGCTGATTCATCTAGCAGATAGCAACCGTCAAATGCCGGGGATGGGACACATTGATTTCACGGGCGTGATCAGGGAACTTGACGCAATCGGATTTGAGGGCTATCTCTCTTTGGATTGTCTGCCCGCAAGACCTGACCCTAACACCTATTTAACGCATTCCATCGATTACATGAAACAGTTAGAGGAGGCGGTTGCGCTGGAGAAGCGGTTATCTGAGATGGGTTAAGTCGTTTGTTGAGCGTATTTACCTCAAGGCTCATGTTACAAGAAGGCGAATGGTTCCGTCCATTCGCTTTTTTTTATTATTGGACTCGCAAAAAATGAGCAAAAAATCTCCTAGAATGACATTTCAGATTGACGTACTCCCAAAGCTAAAGCATTGGGATTCTTATCCGCTATGTTAGCCGGATTTAGATAGGTGTGGATTGAACCTGACACCTATCGGGAACGCCATCGCCCCAACTACGGGATTCAAAATGAATCCCGATACTTTGTTCCAGAGGTTGATAGCACCAACGCCATCTCGGTGATATTCAAAGCCACAATGATTGCAGTGATAGTTACGGTTAGCCGGTTTCTTTCGATTCCCACACCGTGGGCAGGTCTGTGAGGTATATGCCTCAGATACAAACTTGACTTTGAGTCCTGCCAATTCTGCCTTGTAGCATATCATGAACTGGAGACGGGCAAACGCCCATTGGTGAACCTTCTGGTTAGACTTCTTACTAAACTTCGCTCGCTTACGAATGCCTTTTAGGTCTCCTATCACTATCGTATCTGCCTTCGCCTTGATGCAGTCAGATATAAATCGAGATGTGATTTTATGTTCGGCATCCTTGAGTTGAGCGTTCAACTTCGCAAGTATCTTCGTCTTGATTCGTTTCAACCGATACCAATGTTTGCTTCGTTTGATACACCTATCCATTTTGGATTGGATATATGCCTTGAACTTGTTGATATACTGTTTGATAGCTCGCAAGGCACGACCGTTGTAGATTATGGTATGTTGTCCGTCATGAGAGACTATCGGGTGAATCTCACCCATATCTATTGCAACAGTTTTACCTGTTTCACGTTTGGGAGGTGTGTGGACTTTGTAGACCAGTGAGAAATAGTAGCTCCCGCGTTGGAAATACATCTCCACATAGACCGGTTCTACTGTGGATTGAAGCGTGATAGCCGGGTTGCCTTTACCGTTGGATAATCTCAATACACCGTCTCTGAGTGAAATAGCACTCGACTTCCAACGCACCTTGAAAAAGTGGGGGGTACGCTTAGGAGGCTTTGCTTCAGGGGTGGACTTAACAGCCCGGAAATAGGACTTGAGAGAATCGAAGTAGCTCTCAATTATCGCTTGAATCGTCTGACTATGGAGATGGTAGCCACGCAAGCGCATATACTTTTGGACAGCACCTTGAGATAGCCAAAACCCTTTTTTACGCTTGACCTTGCGAATAAGAGAAACCACCTTCGAGTAGACGCGGCCTGATTCACTGGCAAGTATATCCAATTCAGACGTTGGAGACACTTTGATTTTCTTGGTAGTGTACATGGGGAGGGGCTTTCCGTCTTTCGTTCTCTATACCGTAGAGTGTAGGGGACACCATCTTGCAGTGGTGCGATATTCCCCTACCGAAAGACAAATCAAGCATATCATATCTTGGCTACAAATTCAAGGAAAAACAGGGCTAAACCATAGCTTATACCATTTCTGATAGACATTTCCCCATGAATTGTTCTATAATATCGGTCTGAATGTCTCAGCCACTCAACTCCCTATGAAATGAGGAAGCTATGAACCGAAGCCTCCCCGAAATTACAGAAAGTGTCCCCGAACTGAAAAAGCGGCTCAGAAGTGAATCGGTCGGTTATAAAAAACAAAGGCTCACCGCTCTATACCTTTTGCAAAGTGGTGAAGCGAAGACTCGCCAACAAGTTGCAGCTTTAATTGGGGTTGATAGAAAGACCATAGGTCACTGGTTAGATGCCTACCAAGCGGGGGGCATCAACCAGATGCTATACCGCCGCTATCCCCCCGGCAGAGTGCCTTTGCTTTCGGAGGCACAGTGCCATGAGTTACGTGCAGAACTGGATAAGCCTTGTGGCTTTAGTAGCTATGGAGCTATCCAACAATTTATCGCCGACACCTACCAGGTTCAGATGAGTTATAAAGCGGTTTATTCACTCATTCACGATAAATGGGGGGCAAAATTGAAAGTTCCCCGTAAAAGCCATCAAAAAAAAACGAGACACTAAACGAGACCTTTGTTTCGACCTTTCAATCCCAAGTCGAGACGGCTATTTCAGAAAAACAGAGTCCGTCGGTTCGGTTGTTCTGCCAAGATGAATCAAGATTTGGCATTTTGCCCGTTGTCCAAAGAAGAATCACCGCCTGTGGTGTCAAACCCATAGCAACTGTTGATTATCAGTATGATTGGTTTTATCTCTATGGAGCGGTCGAACCGCGCACCGGCGACCGATTTTTCCTCCAACTCCCCCGATTAACCGGAGAGTGCTTCCAAATCTTCATTGATGAGTTTTCAGCGACTTTTGCCAATACCTTGAATATAATGGTTCTGGACAATGGTCGATTTCATCATGCAAAGTCGCTGGTAATTCCTCAAAACGTGGTGCTGATTTTTCTGCCACCCTACAGTCCGGAGTTGAATCCGATTGAACGACTCTGGCAGGCTATTAAACAGAAACTCTTTACCCACACCTATCAGACATTGGACCAAATGCAACAGCAGTTAAGTGGGATTCTTGGCACCTTTACCAAGGACGCTGTGGCTAAAATCACTGCTTTCTCATATTTTATCAACACCGCTAATGCGATATAAACTTACAGAAATGGTATTATATCCCAAACCTAAAGGATTGGGCTTTACCGGCTAAAGCCGTTTTCGGTAAAAAAAGTGCCAAAAAAATCTCAGAACTGCATCTTGATAGGATGTAAGGGAGGAACGAAGATCCATGGCTAGAGAAAATACGCTCATCTATCGCGCCCAAACTGGGGATGAAGGGGCATTTGCGGATCTGATGCGGGAGTATTACGCCTATGTTTATGCAATCGTAGTCAGAATCGTGGATAATGCCCATGACACCGAAGAGGTGGTGCAAGATGCCTTCTTCAACGCCTATCAAGGATTAGGACAGCTTGAGGATGCGACTAAATTCAAGGGTTGGTTGGCTGAGATTACGCGGAATTGTGCGCGGCAGTGGCTCCGCAAACAGAGGGGCGAGACCGTATCCCTTGACGAAGTAAACGAACAGATACTGCAAACGCAGGATTCACCTGATGAGCAATTGATACAACTGGAACAGAGAGAGCTGATTCGTCGGACAATAGAGACGCTTCCACAGAAAGATAGGGAGATTGTCCGTGCCTTCTATCTGGAGGGTGCAAGCTACGACGAGCTGACAAACACGCATGGGCTGTCGTATGACGCAGTTGCGTCTCGGCTGTCGCGTGCGAAGCGACAACTCTCCAAACGGTTGCAATATCTTCTCACCGGCATATTCGTTTCTCCCACAATAACACTAAAAAAAATATATTCGGGAGGTTTGACTGTCATGAAAGTTGGAACGGTGCCTAAGATAACAGTTGGTGTAGCAGCACTGATTGTGCTGATTTTTATCGGTTTTGTTGGTGTCCGCCAGATGAGTGCGCCCATAGTCGAGGAGCGGGTATATTTATCGCCGTGGGAGGATGGCACTCCACGTCCACGACACAACTCCGAAGGATTAGTAGCACAAACTGATTCCGCTCAAAATACCGAAAACAGGGACAATCCGTCACAAATTGCCCCAGCAGCGTCCGAAGAAGGAACGGAGCCGGTTAACAATTCCTTGGATCAATTTGAAGAAGCAGATATAGTACAACTCATGTTGGAGGCAGAATTTGAGCCAGAGGCGGACCAGAGCCTTTCCACCGATACCTCCACGTCATTAAACGATGAGGGTCGGGCTGCCGAAGATGTGATGAACGCCTATCTGGAGGCGTATAGAAATCTCGACTTTAAGGCAGCACTCCCATTAGTGACGGGAGCTGTCAGGGAAGATATAGAAAGTAGTATCCCAGCCGTAGAAAACACGAGGGCAGAAATCGCTGACGCAGGGTCGGAGGCGCAGCAGTTCACCGAGGGGATGCTTAGCCAGATGCTTGGTAGGACAGAAATTGTGAGCAGAGAATATGTAGAGGGTGAATTCCATTTCCGGTTGAAAGAACCGAAACTACAGATCGGGGAGCTGATAGGAATGGTGATGCAGAATCTACCCGAAGACCACCAAGCGGCGGCACTAGCGGAAATTCCGGAGGCAGAAGCAGAAATGGAGGGGATAGCAGTGGAAATGGAGAATAGACCAGCACCATCAGATATACTTATTAAGATGCGAAAAGAGGATGGGGCTTGGCGAATTTATGAATCTGGCAACGCAAACTAACTTCCACCTTAATTCACCATTAGAACAGGTCTCTTGTCACGATTCGGAGGGTACACCATGTAGGAGGGAACTCCAATTCCCGACTGTTGCGTCCGTTTTCAGTGCTTATAGTAGATTTTAGAATTATAGTGGACCTTAGAATTAATGAAACACTCCAAACCGGTGCGGTTGAAAACCGCCCCTACCAGGTGAGGGGGGAAAGTGTTTATTTATTTCGCAATGAGTAGTTTTGGGATTGGTAGGGAGTTATTTGTCGGCATTGAGTTGGCACGGATTTTGAAAGTACGCCATTTTTGTAGTAAAAAACTTGACAGATACATCAAAAGTAGGGTAAAAGCGTTGACATTGGTTTGCACCTTTGGTACAATTACACCAACAAAACAAGGAAAGTTAGGTTAATCCCCAAAGACCCCAGAAAGGAGTTATAACCCACACAAAAGGAGATCTCACCAATGGAGACGTTAGACTACTCGGAGGAAAATCTGAAGACTCTTAGAAAGGAGTCATGGAACCAGGATATAGCCAATCTGAATGGTCACAAACGGCTATTCACTGCCTATATCACCAAGGAAGGCAGCTGGTGGATTGGTTGGATTCAGGGAGTCCGCGGAGTCAACTGTATGGCAAAGACCAAAAGCAAACTTCTAGAATCACTAAAAGAAGAGCTCCCCGAAATGCTTGAATTAAACCCACAAGTATTCATTAAAACACCAGAACCCAACTGGAAACCAATGAATATCGAGCTATGATAAAGAAAAGGGATCTTGAAAAGCACCTAAGAGCTCACAACTGCTATGTCGTTAGAGAAGGAGGAAAACATACAATATGGGGTAGCCCAATCTCTAAAAACACAGCAAAAGTCCCTAGACACAGAAACCTACCCAAAGGGACAGTCCACGAAATATGCAAAGACCTAGACGTTCCTAAAGTAACATCCTAACAGGAACCAACAAGTCCGGGGTGCTTCTATTAGCACCCCTTAATCTCCAAAGAAAATGTCAAACAATCCACTATGCCCTTGCGAGTTTACCCCTTGCAAGGGCATTTTTTTTCTTAATTACCTAGGTTTCGCCCAATAAGACGCGTATTTTATAGGGTTTTAAGAAGGCTTGAAATGCAGTAATGATGCGTTCAATGAGTGGATATAAAGGGTTAAGAATGATACAGACGACCTTTTTGTTTTTGAATTGTACTTTGCCAGAGATGCCTAACACCTCGCGCATCAACCGTTTGATTCCCCTCGCTTGAATGGTAGCAATAGTTTGATTGATTGATGCGCTGGGTTGCGGTGGGGTCTGTTTTTCAGTCTTGCTCCCCGATGCAATGAGCGCATCAATAAGCCACCGTTTGGACCACATGAGAATGTTATGAGCCAACTGAGAGAGTAGAAGCAGCACCTGTTGGGCTTCAAATCCCGCTTTTCGACGCTTTCTCATCGACAACCCTTGATAATCTTGGCAAAAGGTGCTTTCGGGCACCCCGCTTCGTTTATCATAATGGGTGACAATTTGGGTTAACGTTGCTTTTGTATCGGTAGTCACCAAAACCGAATAGTTATAACCGCCTTTGTGGTTTGGGGTTCTGACCGCCACTTGTACCGTTTTGCGCCCATACCGATGTGGCTTTGTGACCCACCCGGCTTGTCTAGCGGTCTTATTGGCACACGATGGGACAGCCACCCACTTCTGCACAGATTTGGCTAAAGCAGTGGCTCTTTTCCACGAGTAGATTTTTACCAGAATCGAGTAATTCCGCCAGAGCGCGAAATTGATGTTCGCGTCGGTGCCAAATCCGGCATCGAGTCTCAATTGAATCTGCTGCCGTTTGGCGTTTGTATCCAGTTTTAAGGTGGTTTCCATTTTGGCAACCATTTCTTTGAACACCGCCTTAGACGAGGTGTTTCCCGTGTAAAGGGATTGGGAGACAATTTCCTGGGTGTCAGGCATCAGGACGCGTCCGACTTGACGGGTGTATTGATTTTTGCGGTGGGGGACATACCCCTTGGTGGCTCCTTCTGCGCGTTTGGAGACCGGCAGCGCCGACAGATCCATATCAATAGTTACCGGCTTTGATTCGGTCAACGATGAGAGGGGAGATGACGTCAGGTGATGTTTCTCCCAAATACCATCAACCGCTTGCTGAAGTTGAAAAACTGTTTCCGACGTGGCGGCATTTATCGTCTCCTGAATTACTGACTGATCCGCACACTTGCAATACCCAAATGCCAAAAGCAGCGCACCATGCGGACGGAGGGCGGTGTTGATGTCTGAAATCGTTGATGCTCCGGCAATTATGCCAAGCGTGGCAAACACCAATTTGTCTGTCGGGCGATAGGTAATCGTCTTCTGAGGGATTTCAACCCTTTGATGAATCTCATCAAAGAACGCTTTCTCTTTAAGCACTTCGCCCAATGCACACAACGGCGCGTGAGCGGTGGAGTGACTGACTTTCTGTTTGCGTTTTTTACGTCTTTTGGGTATCCTTTTGTTTGCCATTACTTCCCTCCATCGGTGGTCATAAGGATTATGCTATTTTTATGATAACCTTTGGAAGGGGGCAATGGCACGTTATTATTGGATGCAGACCTTTCTAAACCAGATTCAACTGTTTACTTCATTGCACGAAATCGAGGTAATTAAATGTAATTACCCCCAAAACCTGGGCTTTAAACCCTAGAAAACTTTATCCCCGTCTAGTCCTCACAAATGGTGTGATGGTGTTCTAGTTTGGTACGGTTTGGGGGGTGCCTGTGCGAGCGGCTTCATCTAAGGCGTTGCATATAGTCACAGAGCGCACACCGTCGCGGGCGTTGCACAGGGTATCCCCGTCCGTCCGAATCGCCTCTAATAGGTTTACCATCATTGATGCCTTGGCTATCTCCTCCTCCGGTAATTTCCGTGCGTCCAGATGTTTAATTTCGCAGCCACCGAAGTCGACGCGCGTCATGTGCGAGGAAAAGACCGCGCTGCGCTCGCCATCCCACATCTGATGGAACCACTTGGACACAAATGGGTTCATGCCTTGGTCGGTGCTAATTACCGTGGAAAGTCCGCCGCTCTTCCAGAGAATTGTCCCCACCAATCCGTCAGGGTAGCCGGCGGTGCCTTTGTTTTGTCCAAAGATCCGTCCTTCGGCATAGATCCGATCCGGCTCGCTATCCATAAGGTATGTGAGCAGATCGATGGTATGGATAGCGGTGCTAATCAGCAGACCGCCGCCATCGTCCGCGTGCCAGACCCACGTACTACCACTCGCACCGGAATCGTTCATCGCCAACTGACCGTGACTCATGCGCGGTTGGGATAGCAGTTCGCGTGCTTTCTGCGCTGTGGGTGCGATTCGGAATTTGCAGTTAATCACGAGCTTGACCCCGGTGCGCTCCACCATCTCCGCCACCTCAACGGCTTGGGCGCGGGTGACACACATCGGTTTCTCCAAGAGAATGTGCTTACCGGCTTGCGCTCCAGCGAGCGCGAGCGGATGGTGTGCATCGTGGTGGGTGGCGATTACTATCAGATCAGTGGAATCGTCGCGCATGATGCGATCAGCGTCGGTTGTGGCATAGGCACCGCCAAATTCCGCTAACGCTTCCTCGGCTTTTTCCCCAATCTCATCGCAATAGCCAACCAGTTCAATTCCTAGACTTTTCGCTTTCGCTATATGGCCTCGCCCCATACCGCCACAACCAATCACAGCTGCTTTGAATCCAGATCCTATTGAGGTCATTTTATCCTCCTTAAATCGTAAAATGTTAAGGACTTATCCCAAGACTCACCGAATCGTGACACCGATTTCATCAGCGACCGACCGGATATGTTCAGCACCGAGTGCGTACTCTTCAGCAGATGGGAGATGTTCAAGCATCAACGGTACATCCGGATCGAGCCGATTCAGTTCGCGCAGATATGTCGCATAGTCAAGTCCGCCGAGACCGGGACGGGTTTCGTCAAGGTGAAGGGTTAAGGTATCGGCAAGAGCGATATCCTTTGCGTGACAGCTTTTGATATGCACACCGAGTTTTGCGAAACAGTCGCGGATAAGATCTCCGCTGTGGTAGTAGCGTTCCAGACCGTTGATGATGTTCACCGGGTCAAGATGGACGGCACACTGTTTTCGATCAATGGCTTTAAGTAAACGCAGGTAGCTATCGGGTCCTTCGGGGTAAGCCCATGGCATCGTTTCGAGCGCGTAGAATGTCCGCGTGGGTTTTACAGCATCAATAATTGATCGGACGCTTTCGACAATCAGATCGAAGGTGTCATCTGTCAGATTATCGGGATGAGGGCCGTCCCACTTGGGTCCTCGTGAGCCGGAGATATTGACGCAGCAGTTTGCACCAACCCGATCGGCGAGCGCGAGTTGCGTCCGACATTTTTCTAGCGCAGCCTCGCGCTCCGTATCGTCAATACTGATCGGATTGCTCCATGCACCGACCTCGGCAATGACGATGTCCGCTTTTCTCGCGGCTTCGATGTATGCGTCGATGGTTGGCTCATCGCTGTCTGAGTTGACAGGACAGTAGGCAGCACTGTATCCGTGGCTCTTAACCGCTTTTGGCCAATCGTCGGGGCTGGAAATTTCACCAAATACTGGTCCGCCAAGTCGCATTTTTCCCTCCTTACAGTTTCAATTAAGCATCTTTAACGCAAGTTGCTAGAAAATCTGTAGGTCGGATTTTTATATCCGACACCTATCAGAAATAACCAAATTTACGATACACATGTCGCCCTTCCCCGATAAATCGGGATCTAAAGCGACTTGCCCGACCTACGGGTATAAGGATCCATTTTATCGCGCCGCACATCACTAGGGCGTGTTGACATTTTGCGAATGCTGATTCGGCAACCGCTGTAATCATCGGAGAATCTGCCATAAGTAGCGTCCCGACATGTCGAGATTGGTTTGCGGACGGAGATCACAATCTAACAGATCGTGGTACAAAAGACCACTTTTAGGAAATAACCTTTTCAAAAGGAGCCGTCCCGATGGAAAACGGAGTTGGGTTTCACTTTATCTGTCTAGAAGCAGATGTCGTTGAATGACCGAATTCAAGTTTTTGTGTGGGGAGCTTGTAATTGAGTCCTGATTTCTTGGTATATGGATTAAGGGGGATAGGATTGCTAATGATACCTAAATCAATCGGCTTCCTGAATGCGTGCAAGTACGCGGTCTAAGATCCGATCAGCAACTTCGCGTTTGGAGAGCAGGGGCAGTTGTTCGCAATTTCCGTCTTGGTCCAACAGGGTTACGATGTTGGTATCGCCCTCAAATCCCGCGCCTTCCGCCAATACGTCGTTTGCGACGATGAGGTCGCAGTTTTTCTTAATCAATTTTTTTTGGGCGTTCTCTAGGAGATCATTCGTCTCGGCGGCGAAACCGACTGTGATCTGTCCTTTCCGTTTACGTTCGCCTAGCACCTGTGCGATGTCGGGGTTTTGTTTGAGTGGGATAGTCAGTTGATCGGTAGTTTTCTTGATTTTATTCGGGGAGAACGCTTGGGGACGGTAGTCGGCGACGGCTGCTGCCATCACCACGATGTCGGTCTGATCGAAGCGTTCGAGGAGCACGTCTTGCAGCTCCAGTGTGGTCTCTATGTATCGGGTTTCGACGCCTGTGGGCGGTGCCGCTGTCGCGGGTCCGCTGATGAGGAGAACATCTGCCCCGCGATCCCGCGCTGCTTCGGCGACCGCGTATCCCATCTTTCCGCTGGATCGGTTGCTGATAAAACGGACTGGATCGAGGTATTCGCGTGTAGGTCCGGCTGTGACAACTACCCGCTTTCCATCTAGGTCTTTGGGCGTTTGTAACATCTGGGTGATGCGTTCCAAGATGACCTCGACCGTGTTCAGGCGTCCCATACCCTGTTTTCCGGAGGCGAGATCACCGCTGACGGGTTCGACAAATTCTACGCCGTGTTCCCTTAGCTTTTGGAGGTTTGCTTCCACGAATGGGTTTTCATACATGTGTTGTTCCATCGCGGGCGCGATCAGGATCGGGCAGTGGACGGAGATTGCAACGGTGGAGAGTGCGTTGTCGGCGATGCCGTTCGCCATTTTCCCAATGACGTTTGCGGTGGCGGGGACGATTGCCAAGAGATCGGCTTTGTCTGCGAGATTGATGTGCACCGGTTTCCAATCGGAGCCGATAGCGAAAAGGTCGAGCAGGACGGGGTTTCGGGAGATGACCTGAAATTGGATCGGCTGCACCAAGCGTGTGGCGTTTTCTGTCATGACGACGTGCACCGAATGTCCCTGCTTTACCAGTTGGCTGGCTAGGTCGATGGATTTGTGGATGGCGATTCCGCCGGTCACGCCGAGGATGATGGTTTTGTTTTCTTGTTCCATTGTGCTGTCTTCTTGTGCTGGTTATGGGGCAAATAGAAACACCCATGTGAACGAGACGGACTAACTACGCAAGGTTATCCCCATCATTGGAAAATGTTGATCAAAAGCAAACGCCTCAGAGATATTATACTGCTGACAAACCACAAAACTGGTGCAATCTGTAAATGATAACCTTGCAGTATCATATTGACGAAAAAGCTGCTCCGCTTTTTGAAACAAAGTGCTATCGATTGTTGCGACGGTTAAATTACTTGTTTCTTCAGTGGGTTCTTTAATGCGTTTAATAAAGTCGAGAAACTTAACCGCTCCTGAATGGTTCCAGTTATATCTGATCCGAGTTACGGTTTCATCAATTACATAATCTGTGGTTAAAAGTTGTGTGTTCTGCTGCACTAAATCATTGAAAATTGCCACAGCGTTATCGTGATGTTGATCCCTCGGATATGAAAGGGCAATCCAGGCACCGCTATCAACAAAAATCATGGTTTTGAATCCAACTCATAGATAACTTCGTCATGATTGACAGATCCATCGGTTGGATCGGATTCTAGGAATCCAATCATCTGACTAAGAATCGCGTATCCCCTTTCTCTGCTATTCTGTGCAATGATTTCACGGTTGATTTGGCGGCTCCGTAAAAGAAAGATGAAGTAATCGAGAACGTCCAAAGCCTTTGAGAGAATGCCAGCAAACACCGCCCGTAAATCTTTACTCTCAATACCGAAGTCCTTAGCAATCTTTTGATAGTTGCTCCCTTTGCGGTGTGCGCTGCCGGTTGAACGCAACCCCTGAAGCTTCCGCAGAAAAGCGATGTGATCCGCGGCATCTGCAACACCGCAGCAACTGAGGGCGATTTCAAGACAACTAATACTCCCTTTAAGTCTCTCCTGCTGATCGGGAGTAAGATTCTGCTCCTGTTCAAGCGAGATTAGTTTTTTCAATTCCTTTTGGTTCAGGGAGTCAATTAGTATCTTTGTAAGACTCAAAACTAATTCATCAAAATCACGCTGCTCATCAGTAGACGGAACTCTCAAGCCTTTGAGGTGATGCTCGTCGCGCGGGTATAGTGGGCGCAACAACTGCCAACCGAGATATTTTTTAGCTTCCTTTTGCAGGTGAGCATATCTATGTTTGAATAGGTGCTCGGGGCGATCTGAAGCTGCCGTGAACGATCCTTGGAGATAACGCTCAAAATAGGTCTTACTCAAACCACCTTCGGGTAGGATATTGTAGATTCGCCAGTGTTGTTGTTCCGTGTATGGCAGTGAGGAGAGGTCTCTCAACAACACAATGACTTTGTCTTCGTGATGATTGTCAATACGCACAGCCCACCAAGGGCAGCTCACCCGTGAATCTTCTACCGAGTACATACTAGGTTTTTCGTAGTATTTATCTAAAACCTGCTTGCGAAAATGCACAGGGTCGAGACGATGAGGCGCGTCGGATGTGTGGGCAATCTCCTCCCCGTTCTCGTCAACATCAATAATGAACTCTACATACTTCGGTTCCTCAACAAATCCGGGGAAAACGCTCTGAGATTCCGGTAGGGGTTCTATAAATCGCTTTCCCTCTAGCATCCTAATGTCGTTATAGCCACGGGACTGCCAATGCCACCAACATATATCACCATCCGCTGTAGCCTTTCTAATCGGCTTTGTTTCGTCTTCGCCACCTCTTTCATCTTCACTAACCCCAAGCTCTTCCGGCAAGTCACCCAAATCTCCTTGAAAAGAAAATTGGATCGATAGGTGCATCCTTTTAACTGCCAAGAACTGACGAATTTCCAGGAGTTTTATTTGGATACAATCTGGTTCAACAACAGCCACTAGGTATTCATTACCTTCATCATCAATTTTGATATATTCATCTTTTTCGCTGTCGTGATAGAGATTGTGGAAAAGACGGAACTCCTCGGATATCTCGCTGTAGTGCTCTCTCTTCCCGTAGTTAGTTTGTGATTCATTGAAGTCACGATTAACGACCAAAGGCTCAATTCCGTTGTCGTCTCCGTAGCGTAGGTATTGCAATGGTTCTACACCCACAGCACTAGGTGTGCCCTGATAAAAATGCAAGTCCCAAGACAATTTGGAAAGTGCTTGCTCAACCAGAATAGATGGAATCAAAGCACAGTAGACACTGAATTCTTTTTTATTCCAATAAACTGGAATCATATCAGTCAACTTCAGGTCGCGCTGCATGTATTTTAGTCTCTGATCTAGCGATAGTCCTTTTTGGTCTAAATCAATATTCATAATTTCCTCCTCACCCATTCCAATCCCAACTTTAGACGTTTCTTCATGCCCTATGTTTAATGGGTAGGCTCTCCCAAATCAGGCAGCCCCTCCACAATCTCTACCGTCTCCAAACTGACTGTGATCACCTTCCCAATGAGTTTGACGATATACTCTGGATCGTCCGCACGGTTTGGGTCGTTGACGATGCCGCTCCGTTTGTCCGTTTTGACGCGATACTGATCTATCACCCATTCCAACGCGGACCGATTCCCAAGCCGATAGTCAAACGCTTTTGCGGGTATTCCGTCAAGTGTCAGGAAATCGTTATATTTTATCTGCGCTTTGTCTTTTGACAATCTCATCTTTTCTACACGCCAATCGAGGGGTATATCCGGCTTTTCAATGAATACGAGTTGATATTCCTCCACCGCCTCATAGTTGATGTGGATTTCTCCCAACCGTTGCCCTGCTTTTGCAAAACCCCAGAAGTCCGGCGCATACGGCAGGCGTGGCAGATCCCGCTTGAGGTTGGCTTCATACCGCTCCCGATAGTTGGGATGATGCAGGAGGGCGTAGATGTAATGGAAGATGTCCCATTTGGTGATTGTCTCGTCTCGGTAATGTCCTTGGAATTGTCCTAACGCCCAATCGGTGATGTTCTCCCTGCGATTCTTCCCGTCTTCGTCGTAGGAATAGAAAGGGAAGGACTGTTGTGGGTCCCCGTAGAAGTTCAAATCAGGGATAGATTTGCTCATCAAAACAGCAAACTCTTTTCGACCATAGCCTCCAACACAAATTACGCGATTCTCCGCTTCTGTTTCGGGTGTAGGAAAGATGGACGGGAAGATGTATACACGCTCAGTCATCATGCGGTCAAAGTAGAGGTTTGATTGCGTAAAGGGACGGTAGAGGGCTGTCCTCACCTCTTCCTGTGAAAAATCAGCAGTTTTTCCCCTTTGCAAGTTGCGTTTAAGCGTTTCGCTCCAACTGATTTTCGCATCATCATAAGGCACAAATTCATCAACGTTTGCATCACGATTGGCTCGCCGTTCCCACTTAAATATTTGTTCATTGTAGGTATCAATCATCCCGCTCATATTTTCAATCAGTGTGTTTCGATTAAAGTTGTATACCCACGCATCACGATTGGTTTTAACGCCGTTGCTGTAAGTCTGAAAAATCACCTGCACCGCTTTACCCTTTGTTGCTTTCCCTTTCTTGGTTCCCATCGGGATAAAGGTCTCAAATTCGGTGTGGAGCCCTTCTGTCAGCCATGTGTAGCGTGCGTCAGGTTGAACGATCTGCCAGTCTATATCCCCGATGTGTTCGCACTCATTCAGAAAGTCGAATTTCTGTTTTTTGTTCCATAGGTCATCGGTGCGATAGTAAAAAATGCGGGGCGGGACGGAACCGTTCACGTTTGTATTCGTGTAGTTCATCGCCCGTCCGGTTTTCACAAAGAGGTTGATGCTCACGCCGACTCGAATCCCGAACACATTGGCGTCCGAGACCTTCAATCCCTTCCGTGCATTCCCGCCCAGATCCAGAATGTAAATCGCATCAAAATCATCTGCGAGATGTTTCCGCATCCCGTCAAACGCTACACCGTCGAGAAAGCTGTTGTTCGTTACAAAGGCGACAACCCCTTCATCCCCTATCCGATCCGATGCCCACCGAATCGCCTTTATGTATGGATCAGCCAGCGCGTTTTTATTCGTCGCTGTGGAGGCTTTCGCGTATGTCTCGGCTACCCGCCCATCCATCGTTGGATATTTCCGATTTTTGTTGTTATCGTTTTCGTTGATCTGACCGACATTGTAGGGCGGATTGCCGATAACGACAAACATCGGGGTATTTTTCTGTTCCTCAACACGGCGCGTGTTCTCCTCTGTAAACAACGAGCCTGCATAATAGTGAGAGTCTTCCGCCAGTTCAAATGTATCGACGAGACAGATACCGTCAAACGGTTGATAGTGTCCTGTCGCCTCGTAAAACTGATGCTCGATGTTCATTGAGGCGATATAGTACGGCAGCAGCATCACCTCGTTGCAGTGCAATTCTGTTGTGTACTTTTTTGCTAAGGCGGTCTTGCGAATTTCGCGCATCGTCCGCACGATGAAATTGCCCGTTCCCACAAACGGGTCGATGATGTGCACACTATAATCGGAGAGCGATCGATTAAATTCAGTCTGTAATATCTGATCTACGCTTCTCACCATAAAATCGACAATCGGCTGCGGTGTGTAGACTACTCCGTGTGTATCAGCGACCTCCACCGAAAAGCCTTGAAAAAACTGCTCGTAAACCGTGTTGAGAAATCCCTGTTTTTGGGAAAAATCGTTGATTGTATCTGCGGTGCGTTCGATTGCCGCATAGAAGGAGTCAAGGCTACGAAGAAAATCATCGCGACTGAACGATTGCGATGTGAGCGCGTCTATCACTTTTTCAATTTCATTGGCGATGACATTGCGGCGGGTGAAGTCGGGGTTATCAAAAACAGTGCGGAAGATGCGCTCGGTCAAGAGGTGCTGGATTAGCATTTCCTCAACGGCGGCTTCGGAGAGATTGGGGTTAATTGATTGACAGCATTTCTCGTGAAAGGTTCTAAACGCCCCGGTAAAGCGGGGATTGGTATCGCGTTCCTTTTGGATTAAATCCGCCAACTCGCTCCCGATGTCGGGCACTCTGTCTTTGAAATGTGCGACCGCCTCCTCCCATTCGGTATATTCCGGTGGACGGTAGGCAAAGAAGGTGTCGAGAATCTTTATCAGTTGCGTCGGATCGGTCAGGTCTGCATCGCTTACCTGTTGACCGTTCTGCCAAAGGAGGGCGCGGTGTGGAGTTTGGAAAAGGATGTTGTCGCGGGGATAACCTTTCTCAAATTTGCGTACCACTTCGGCGGGTAGGTCGTCGTAGATATCCTTCGCCTCCCAATAACCGTGAATCAGTCTGAAACTGTCAATCAACGCACCATCAACCACAATCCGCTTGTTTTGATCTCCGGTCATTGAGTGTTCAGGGACGAGCGTCCAATCAAATTGCCGTCCACACGATTCGAGCAGAAATTGGAACGCCGAACGGACGGCGGTCTCATGCGTGACACCGAGTTGGGCGTATCGGTTGAGTGCGGTGTCGTAGTCTCTAATAGGTTTGTGTGTGGGTTTGAGGGTGAGGGTTGGCATTGTGTTCAAGGAAGTGAATCCTGTAATGGGTTTGTGGAGAGTGAAAGTTAATCTGGCTCAGACAGTGCTCTCGCTAGATTCTCACGTTTTCCGCAGCGTCCTGTCCGAATCCGTAAATCCCTGCCGCGAAAGTTCACATTGAATTGTTTTGTCCCTCTGGGATTAATCCATTTAATGCCTCGTCCTTCAAACAGGATTGGTCTGTAAACGGTTGTCAAAGCCCTCGTTCTTGGAAGGATACTGGCGGCAAAGCGCAAGATGTTTTGCAATTTTTCAGTGACTTCTGATTGTTCGGCTTTGCCACTCTTGAGTTCAATTGGTGCCGCAACGAGGCTGTTTTCGACAGTGTCAATAAAGAATAGCAAACGGTCACACCGTTTCTCTGTTCTGTTGCGCGAGTCGAATTCACCTTCGACATCTATCACGACCCGCTCCGGTGGTATGCCGGTCATATACACGCGGCATCCCTCGCCGCTACACGAATCAATAAGGTTCTCCTCACCTACCTGTGCACGGATATGGTCAAGAACCCTATTCACATTCACGTTCGCTCTCGTCTTTCAGTTCCTCAATTCGGTTCTGCAAGCCTGCCCAACGGTTGTAGAGTGCTTCGGCAACGTCTTCGTACTCCATTGGTTCTATGCCTTTGATATGGTCAAACTCGATTTCCTCTACCATTCCGTTCTTTTGAAACAGCCATGTTCCGACCGCTTCCGGTAACAGCCAATCGTTGGTCTCTTTCCTCAACGCATCTTTTTCCTTGAGAATACCGACGCGCATCAGGTTTGCAATCTCTTGGAGCATAAAGTCGCTATGCGTTGTTACAAGCACCCGCACACCAGCGCGGACCAAGCGGGCAAGCGTGGCTGCCATTTGGGCTTGGACGGCGGGATGCAGATGGGCTTCCGGTTCCTCAATGATGAGTGTGTCGCCGGGGCGGACGAGATCCCGGATGAACAGCACGAGAGGTGCAAGTTCAGAAACCATTGACGAGGATCGGTTCAGACGCATGTCCTGCCCTGTTTCCTGTGGGCGGTAGAGAAATTCTGGATACCCTGTCGGTGATGGCTTCGTGATTATCTGTCCGCCGAGCACATCGGACTCTAATGCGTCGACAATGTGATTCATTCCATCGTCTGGTCTTGCATCTTCTTTGTAGAGTATAAGCTGTTCCATGAAATCCGCTACTACTCCCGATAGTGTAGGAACTTCCAATGTTTCCAAACCAGCGCGGGTGGAACGTGCTATAAGCGAACTTGCTATTACCCGATGGCTTTGCATGATACCGCTTCGGGCGGCTGGTAGGTAGATGATTTTACTAGACTGAGAGGAATCTTTGGGAACCACCATCTTCCTGTTGATCTCTCCATCTACGGCGGTGCCTGATTTGGAGACCCTTATGCCAAAGTTACAAAGATGCTGATTTTCATCGTTGACCTTGAGTAAAATTCCTATTTCATGACTTTCTCCGCCAGGCGACTGTATTAGTTCCGAAAGGGCATTAAGGTCGAAACATCGTTTAAGTTCTTCTCCTAAGTAGTTACCGTATAAGTAGTTACCGTAACTCTCTAAATTCTTGAGACTAGATTCTATCTCTCTGTGCGACTCTTCGAGCAAGTCCGAAAATTTGAACGGTTGATCGTTGCTTAGCTCGTTAAATAACTCCAAAAGCTTTGCTACGTCTATCAAACGGGAGCCCTCCGAGCCATGCGCTAAGAACCGTAAGATGTGGGGTAAGGAAAATCCTGAGAATCCCTCAAAGACGCGGTGCAGGGCATAGATCAGCACAGAGAGGTAGGTCTTACCGGTATTGCTCGGTCCGACAAACACCGTTAGCGGACGGAGATCGAGATCTGCTTCCGTAATCGGTCCGAAGTTGCGGACCGAGATTTCGACTTTCGGTGTATTGGAGGTTTTTGCCCTGTCATCTCCGTTCATGTTGATTTTCCTTCTCGTCGGTATCAGGAGACACTGTGGAAGTGGAGTTTTCGGTCGTGCGTTCGGCTACTACCGGCAAAACTCCTGAGAGATTGCATCGAGAAGCGGGTCGTCAATTCGACAGCGTTCTGCGGAGATGATGTTGCGGATTTGAGTCACAGCTTCTTCGACATTATGGTCCGGATTCACGATACAGTAGTTGTACTCTTTAACACAACCGAATTCTGATTTCGCTGTCAGCAAACGTTGTTGAAGTTCCGAATCGGATTCTGTCTTGCGGTTGCGAAGCCGCTTCTCTAAACTTTCGAGGGAGGGAGGTAGGAGAAAAATACTGGTATAGCGGAGGCCAAGATCTTTTATCTTCTGGGCACCGTGCACATCAATTTCTAAAATCAGATCTTTACCGCTTTCGATGGTTGATTCTATCGTGGATTTCAGGGTGCCGTAGTAGTGTCCGCCATATTTCACCCATTCCAGAAAGCCGCCACGCTGAATCAGGTCTTCAAATTTGGTTTGATCCAAAAAGTGGTAGTCAACGCCATCAACCTCGTCGGAGCGGGGTGGGCGGGTCGTTGCGGAGATCGAAAACGCTAACGTTGTGTCGCTTTCGCAGAGTGCTTTAATAACACTCGTTTTGCCGGTTCCAGAGGGGCCCGATATAAGAATGAATAATCCCTTCTGGGAGGGTTGATTATTCCACATTCTGAACCAATTCCCGAATTTTTTCGATCTCTGTTTTTAGGGCGACGGTGGCGTAGGAGATGGAGGATCGAGACGCTTTGGCGGAGATGGTGTTTACCTCTCGATTCATCTCTTGCAGCAGGAAGTCGAGTTGTCTGCCGATGGGCTGGGTTGCTTGCAGATATTCATCAAACTGAGAGCAGTGGCTATCGAGGCGTACTAGTTCTTCCGTAATGTCTGAACGGGAGGCGATGATGCCAGCCTCCATCGTGAGGCGGTGCGGGTCAATTTTAACGCGCCCCTCAAGGAGTTCGTTCAAACGCGATTCGAGTCTTGTATGTGTCGATTCCACGAGATCTGCGCTAACCGCTTTTATCTTCCGGGTCAGGAGCTGGATAGAGTGGAGAATTCCTCTGATTTCTTCAAGCATAGCAGCCCCTTCTGTCCGCTTGGTTGTTTCCAATCCATCCAGAGCGGTTTCTATATGAGATTGCAATACCTGCCATACCGCTTCTTCGTTGAGATCGGCTTTCTGCGCGGTAAGGACACCCGGAAGCTGCACTATAAGGGGCAGCGAAATCTCGTCCCCTAGTTGGAGCCTATTTTGCAACTTTACAAGTGCTTGATGGTACTGCTCTGCTAGCTGAGAATCGAGAATGGGGAGTTGGTTTGAAACTGCAGCGTCCTCGGTCCACTCGACTATGGTTTGGACTTGCCCTCTTGAAACCCGATTCCGTATGGCATTGTGAATCTGATGATCGAATCTAGAGAGAAACTCTGGGGTGCGGACGGTCACTTTACAGTAGCGAGCGTTCCACGATTTGATCTCAATAACCAACTGGCCAAAGGGTGTTTCTGCTTTATGCCGGCTGTAACCCGTCATGCTTCTAATCATAATTAATCCGCCGCTTCTTGCCATTCAATTAAGATTGGAGATTCAACCCGAATTGCATCTTTGATACAGACCTCTTCACAGAGTTTGCATCCGACACAATCTCTCGGTTTCACAAGTTCGCAGATACCGAAGAAGCTCTCGGCGTGTTCGCCGGTCGCTGGATCTTTTAGCTCTAGGCAATCCCATGGACAGATGTGGACACAGAAATCACAGCCAGAGCAGAGTTCCTCGTAGATGACGGCAATCGGACGATCCTTGGGACGCTTGATAAACTTGGCGACATCTCCATTCTGATCATGGATGGCTTCGACCGGACAGACCATACCGCACGCACTACAGTCGATGCAGATATCTGGGTCGATAATATGAAGCATTTTGCGGTCGCCGGTGATGGCATCAACGGGGCAATTTGTCAGACATGCCATACAACCGACACATTCTTCTGTTATGTAGTAAGCCATTAAAAACGCGCTCCCTCCTTTGAAGTTGAAGACCTTTTCATTGGGAATGAGTAGCGAAAATCAGCGGTCAATGCGGAAAAATTTTGGGCAGGCTGCTGATCAATCATAATTATAACATGGATGCTACGCTGAAATCAACAGAGATTGTTATATGATTTTGATAAATTAACCTAAATTGCTGCAATCCTAGACAAACCTCAATTTTTGTAGGGAACGCAGATCTGCGTTCCCTACGAAGGTTCTTAGGTGTGCTCAGATCTGTGGCTCTGCCCTATATTTTTTGTTGACAGCGTTTCTACAAAACGGTATGATGAGGAATCAACGAATAGGGGTAGGAACAGATCGGCTATCCTCAATTGACGCTTCACCTTCGACGGAGGTATCGGGAGATGTATTCACCAAATGACATTCGGGAGTTTTGGGAAGGGACCCGCGCCGTACTCAATGAAATTCCGATGGAGCCTGAACTCTCACCTGCGCCTGAATTGAGTGGTAGAGAGTTCGACACCTATAACGTGACGTTGACCAGTTTTGGCGAGATCAGACTCCGGGGTTGGTACTCGGTGCCAAAGGATAATCCACGGGGAAAATGTTCTGCGATTCTTGCCGTCCCCGGTTATAGTGGGAGCAAGCAGATCCCGACGCATATTGTGCTTCAAGGATACGCTGTCCTCACGTTGTTTCCGCGAAGCCAAGGGGAGAGCAAGGCGGAGTGGCAGATTGAATCGGGGACGTACCTTACCTATCATATTACGGATCGGGACAAGTATTTCTATCGTGGCGCGTATATGGATTGTGTGCGGGGTATCGACTTTCTGACGAGTCGTCCCGAAGTTGACCCGGACCGTATTGGGATGTGGAGTCGCAGTCAGGGCGGTGGATTCACGCTTGCAACGAGTTCCTTGGATGGACGAATTAAAGCCGGGGTTGCCGAAGAACCTTTCTTGTGTAACTATCCGCTTGCGATTGATGTGAAAACGAACCCGTATGCGGAATTGGGCGAATATCTGAGTCAATACCCTGAACAGAAAGAGACTGTTCTCGAAACACTTGCCTATTTTGACCCGCTTAATCTGGTGGAGATGATTGCCCGTCCGATGCTGGTCAATATCGGGCTGAAGGACGACGTTTGTCCGTACCACACGATTGTTCCTGTGTTTGAACGGATCGTAAGCCATAAAGCGTTGATGATCTACCCCGATTTGGGGCATTCATCGTGTGCTGATTTTAACAACCATGCGAAAAATTGGTTGGATTTATATTTGTAGTCAAGAAGTTTATCAGGAGGGATTCAATGCTAACATATCAAGATATAGGTATCAAACCTTTTATTAACGCAAGTGGGACCATCACGACGTTGGGTGGTAGCATCATGCCGACGGAGGTAGTCGAGTCCATGCGCGAGGCAGCAAACTCGTTTATCCATCTCAATGAACTCCATGAGAGGGTTGGGGACAAATTGGCGGAGATGATCGGGGTGGAAGCTGCGTTCGTTTCTTGTGGGGCAGCGAGTGGCGTGCAGGTCTCTGCTGCTGCGTGTCTGACGGGTACAGATATGGATCGTGTTCACAAACTACCTGACACAAGCGGTGCAAAAAACGAGTTTATTATCAGTCTCGTTGATTCGCATTTCTACATCCATCAGGGAATTGAGGCGGTCGGTGGAACGTTAGTCAAGGTCGGCACACGCGAAGCGGTTACCGCAGCAGATATGATAGATGCGATTGGTCCCAATACCGCGGCAATTGTCTTTTTCTTTGGTGCACAGCCGAAGGAGCAGCTTGCAGAAATTATTCCTGAAGCCACGGCGCGTGGGGTGCCTGTGGTGGTCGATGCTGCAGCACAGTTGCCGCCCCGGTCAAACTTGACGGAGATTGCTGGGTTGGGTGCGTCGTTGGTGAACTTCAGCGGCGGAAAAGGGATGCGTGGTCCCCAAAATTCAGGATTGGTGATTGGGAAGCCGGAGTTTGTCGAGGCAGCGCGGTACAACTCTAACCCACACAGCGCGATTGGGCGTGGCATGAAGGTGGGCAAAGAGGAGGTCATGGGACTGCTCACAGCAGTTGAGATCTTCCTTGCGAAGGATGAGAAAGAGGAGTATGCCGAGTGGCGTGCACAGATGGAACATATCGCCCAAGCCGCTGAATCCATTGATGGGGTTCATGCAGAGGTGGTTGATGCCAAGCAGCATCCTTCGGTGCAAATCACCCTTGACGCTTCGGTTGGGAAGACAGCGGCAGAGGTGAACAGTGAATTGAGAGATGGAACGCCCTCCATTGTAAACGGTGGGGGTAATGACAGTGTGGTGTTCAATCCGATGACGCTTCTGCCGGGCGAGGAGGAAGCGATTGCTAACCGCTTGGTTGAAGTGTTGACGTGATGCATGAAACGTAAAAAGATAGAAGGCAAAGTGCCGAGGGGGACGTGATGGACCGAGAGCAGATGAGCAATGAGGAGAACTATTGCTTCGATGTTGCTGGGTATTTAATTGTCCCAGATGTCTTGACACAAGAGGAGATCGAGGCGTGTAATAGTGATCTCGATCAGAAAGGTACTTCTCCACTTTCAGACTCTTTGGCGAAACTTCGTAACCATCCTGTGTTGGAATGGTATTTGAACCAGATCTGTGGGGAGGAATTCCGACTTGACCGGGAACCGCATCTCATTGGAGATACTGAGGAAGATGTAGGGGCTCCGCTGGTCGGTGGCAACGAGCCACGGGATTGGGCACGCGCTTACAATCATCAGAACGATGCCCGGTTCTGTCAGGGAGTACTTGCAGTCTGGGCACTGGCAGACGCGGAAGAAGGCGATGGTGGTTTTGTCCTGATCCCAGCCAGCCACAAGAACTACGTCGAAACACCAAAGGACGTGCTGACCGGTGCGGACGATATGGAGTTGACCGTTCAACCGTCCCTTCAAGCGGGGGCCTTGCTGCTCTGCGCGGAGACCACCCTGCATGGGGTAAGACCGTGGCAGGGGAACGGTCCACAGCGACTAGTTGCATGCGGATACATCGGTAAGAATGCACCGGCTTCAATCCGTCCTGATGTGACCCGTCAGGAGGAGCCGCCTCCTGAGTGGCTGGCGGAGTTGACTCCGGTGCAACGGGCTGTGATGCAGGGGCAGGAATCCGATAATGCCTCCTTTCCCGCTGTAGTGCGGTCGGATGGGGAAACCAGTTGGATTGACGAGTCGTCCGAAATATTTCACCCGTCAATCTATATCCGTGATCCGGACTCGGTGATTGACGAAAAGGAGTTCTACTTCTGGGATCTGTGCGGACACCTTCTGATTCGGAATGTGATGGATACGGCGTGGCTCGAAGCGGCAAACGAAGCGATCGACAAGTTTGCGGATCGGATTGTCGTGGGTGCAGCCCCTGACAAAGGCTCAAAGACGCTTGCGGGGACGGGAAGACCTGATCTCGGTGGGTTGTTTGAACTGCCAAAGCCGTATTGCGATCCGTTCCGTGAGATGATTGCGCATCCAGCAGTGATACATCGAGTAAACTGGATGGTGGGAAGTGGGTTCCGGTGCGGCAATGCCACGGCGATATGCTCGGTAAAGGGAACTGCCGGGCATGCTTTACACAGTGGCAGCGATCCTGCGAGGCCGGGCAACGGCTACCTCTTGCAGAACGGTCGGGCTTACTGCGACTCAGTGAATGTGGGATGGCAGTTGCGGGATGTCACTGAAGCGGACGGTGGGTTTGTTTGTGTGCCGGGGAGCCACAAGGCGCGATATCCTATGCCGCCGGGTGTCCAATCTTGCGATGAGCCTATGGGTTTGGTCCAGCATGTGTCGATGAAGGCGGGGGATGTGCTCATATTTTTAGCGGGGGCGCAAACGCACGGTGCTTATCCTTGGCGAAGCGATATCCAGCGTCGTACTGTCCTGATGAATTATCGATCTAAAAATATATTGCTGTGATGTGGTTTTTGAGTCGTAGGAGATAGACACCATGGATCGACGTGTGCATGTGTACAAGGGATCGCCACCGAATCACTGCGTTTGCGATCAGGCGTTGCGTCAACTCCCCAATGGTGACTGGGGTATCATATTCATGACTGGAGGGACGCACGAGCCGGAGTTAGAGAATCATATAGTAATGTGCCGATCGACAGATCAGGGGGCGACTTGGAGTCCACCGGAAACTGTCCTCCGTTTCGATGACCGCGCGTGTCTGCTCTCTGAGGTCATTGTCCACGGCGAAAAGATTCGCATCATAGGTGAGAGTCATCTTGGTCGTTTCGAGGATTGGCAAGTCTTTGTCCTCACTAGCGAGGATAGTGGCGAAACGTGGGGTGAACCAGTTCCTTCCACGCTGCTGCCGAGAAGAGCTTTTATACGGAACTTGTATATCTGCAGCTGGGGTGAGTGGTTTCTGCCGTTTCAGAGTTACGATACGGTGGCTGATCCTGTTGTTTCTCCGTTAGCGGATGGATCGTTCAATAGTGCGGTCAACGGTGTTCTAATCAGTAGCGATAAGGGACAGACATGGGAGAAATCTGCCGAAACCGGTCCAACAGCCGGGTGGGCAGAAAACAACCTCGTCGAATTGCGCGATGGTCGATTGGTGATGCTCATCCGCGCGGATCGCACCGGCTCTCTGAAACGCAGCGAGTCTACAGATTGGGGACGGACGTGGTCGTCACCGGTGGCTACCGACATCCCGAACCCCGGCACAAAGTTTCGACTCCACCGCCTTAGCACTGGGCGAATCGTCCTAATCCATAACCCGAATCCGAAGCCGGGTGTCCGAAACCCGTTAGCGTTGTGGGCCTCCGACGATGACATGGAGACATGGCAACACAGGCAGACTCTGATTGATTTTCCGGGGCAACTTCAGTATCCAGATGGTTTTGTGGATGAGGCGGAGGAGTATGTCCATTTCGCTTTTGACTATAATCGGCATGATCTGATTTATGTTGGGGCGAAATTGCCGACTTGACTTTTGTAATTGGAGGGATTATGAGCAAAATTAAAACAGCGGTAATCACCGGGCAACATGCCTTTGATGTGCCGGGGTTTCACGGGTTGTTCAGGAGCATTCCCGAAATAGATTTTTACCTGCAAGATCTGGAGAACTTTGCAGCCGATGCCGGCAAGGTCCGAAATCAGTATGATGCGCTTGTGTTCTATAACTTTCATCGGGTGACACCTGACGAGGGGAGAATCAGGGAAGCGATTGAAGGGTTGGGCGAAGATGGGACGGGTATCTTGGTGCTGCACCACGCCATCCTTGCGTTTCCGGAGTGGCAGCTGTGGTCGGATCTGTGCGGTATTCAAGATCGGCGTTTTGGTGTCCAGATTGACCAGACCGTGCACGTTGACATCGTGGATTCGCAGCACCCGACTACACAGGGATTGAACCCGTGGGAGATGGTGGATGAGATCTATATCATGGCAGATCCGGGGGAGGATAGTGAACTGTTGTTGACCACCGATCACCCCGATAGCATGAAAACGTTAGCGTGGGCACGACAGTACAAAAATGCGCGTGTGTTCTGCTGTCAGTCGGGTCACGACGATCAGGTTTTCTCTGACCCAAATTTCCGCACGGTGATTTCGCAGGGCATTCAGTGGCTGGCGGGAAGGATTTAGGGGAGAAAGTTAATGCGCACATTGAGCATTCAAGGCTTACCCGATAAGAGACGGCAGAAGGTGCTTGTCGACGGTTGGCCCGAACCGGAAGGACCAACTGGTAACGAGGTCAAAACTGAGACGATTTATTCCGGGATAACAAACGGTACGGAACGGAATCAACTGATTGGCGGAAATTACGCTCCCAAAGATGATCAGCTGCCCACCGGCGGAGGCGGGTACCAAAATGTAGGACGGGTGATTGAGGTGGGTCCCGATGTCAGCGAGCTACAGGTCGGAGATGTGCTGTATATGAGTGCCGCTCATTCGGAGTACATCGTGATGGCAGAGGATGATCTGCTCATCAAGCTACCTGACTCGATTGACCGCACGGAGGCTGCACTTTTTGGGATGACCAGTGTCGCGATGCGTACCTGTCGCAATACCGAGTTAAAGATGGGAGAACGGGTGCTGATTGTGGGAGCTGGCATCATCGGCCAGGTCGCTGCACAGATTGCAGCCGTGATGGGTGCCCGCGCTACGCTTTGCGACATCAATCCCAACCGTTTGGAGCTGGCTAGGGAGATTGGTGCCGCTCAAACCGTCTTAGATGTTTCGGGGGAGGGTTGGGAAAACGGAGTCGCTGACGGGACGTTCGACGCGGTGATTGACTTTGCGGGTGTTCCGGGCATGGAGGATCAACTGATCAGCGCGGTGCGCCGACGTGGCAGGGTGATATTCATCGCTGGACGAGGCAAAGTGACCTATACCTTCAATCTCGGTCAGGGACAGGAGATTCAACTAAAACAGAACAGCCACTTTGATCGTGATGACTTGGAGAACCTGTGTCGTTTGGTCGATCGGGGGTTGGTGAAAATTGCACCCCTAATCCGCGATGTGGTTCCGGTGAGTGAAGCGAAACGTATCTACGACACGCTACGGGATAACCCTAATGAACTGTTGGGGACGGTGTTTGTGTGGTAACGTTTGGGTGTCGAGATGTGAATCTCGACCTACAGTTGGGTTTCACGTTTTCCGTTCAACCCAACCTACAGCAGATGCCGAAAGTTGCGGATCTGATGGAAGGTGATCCGATTGGCATCGTGGTAGTTATGTGCACCGTCGTAAGCGGTGCGAACGATGTAGAGAATGTCGTCGCTGTCGAACTGCCAATCCACATATTGGAAACCGGTCAACTGAACGGATTGCTCATGCGGTAAGCCCTGATCGTCCTGTAACAGCGTGAGTTTATGTTCCCAACGGAGTAGGTCTTCGGAGGTGTGCAACGACAGTACGGTGCGGCGAGAGGGTTGACTTGGGTTGGGATTGTTGTTGCTCAGGGTCAGATAAAGCCCTGTTTCCGGGTCAAAACGGATGGTGAACTTCGTCATTCCGCCGGGAAAGTCAATGAACCCCGTCTCTGGATCGAACGTGATGGTCTTGCCGTCGTCGTGAACTTTAACGATTGCCGCCTTGTCCCACAGCGGGAGCGAGTTGAAGCGGAGGATATTCCAGACCTCTCCTTCCTTTGTTTCTACCATGTTCCCTTCTAGCCAGCCCGGACGCTCCAATTCTCCCCATGCCTCTGGAACCCATGCCGGATCGAAGGGGAGTTTGTTGCTCATCGTCCAGTTGGTAGCGTCGAGGAGATCTGCGTCCGCATCGGCGGAGATTACAAGGGATTGAAAACCTATACCCCATACACATGGATCGCAATCCTCGAAGGCCCGATACAGTCTGCCATCTTTCAGAAGAGTGGGCACAGGGGCGCAGTGGTAATTGGGAGGTTTGTGGAAAGGACCGCCCCGAAACAGCAAGCCGGATTTCTCGTCTTTGGGGTGGGTCCATCTGTATCCGCCATCACAGCTGCGGCGGATAACAATTGAGCCGTATTGCTGTGATGTGCCGAATAGGTAAACATCGCCGTTGTGGGTAAATAGCGAACTCCAGAATGCGTTGGCAATGTGGGTGAGATTGCTCCACGTCTCTCCGTTATCATCTGAACGATAGACGCTAGTTAGGTGTTCCTCGTTTTCGTGGTTCAAGGGGCAGCCTTTGCCGAAATAGTCGTGCGTTGCGAGCAGCGTCCCGTCCGCGAGCCGGACGATGCTCGGACTGCCGAGGTAGGTTTGTGTTTTTGCGTCCTGAAATTTGATTTCATTAAAGTCCATAGAGTTCCTTTCATCTAGTAATGAATTCGTTGCAAGCATACGATGACATCTTTCAGTTTACCAAAGTTGGGGGATTAGCGCAACGAAAAGGAGTTGGAGATGCAAATTCTGGTCACCGGTGCCAGTGGCCGCATTGGTCGTTATGTTGTAAAGGAATTGGTAAGTGCGGGACATAGTGTTACTGGCGTTGACATATTAACCTCTGACGGGAGCAGTCCTCGTTTCTTGCGTGTTGATCTGACCGATGCCGGTGAGGTGTACCAAGCGTTAGCAGGTGCGAAAGCGGAGGCGGTTGTTCACTTGGGCGCGTGGGCGAATGCGGGGGTTGTCCCTGATACACGCACTTACGGGGATAACGTTCAAGGGACCTTTAACCTATTTCAAGCGTGTGCTGACTTGGGGATTCAACGTGTGGTTTCAGCGTCTAGCGCACAGGTCTACGGATTTGCTAAAGCACCGCCTGTCTATGTGCCTGTTGATGAAACCCATCCGTTACGTCCCGCTAACTGTTATGCACTTTCAAAGGTAGTGGGTGAACAGACGGCGGATTACTTTGTCAAGCGTTTTGGGATGACAATTCTTTCCTTCCGGCTTATGGGGATTCGTACACCGGCGCAACTGGATGCAGAGATTGATGAGCTGGTACAGGATCCGAGCAAGGGTACATCTCTGCTATGGACACGCACGGACGCTCGTGATGCTGCAATTGCGTGTCGATTGGCGGTTGAAGTGGATTCGGTGGCTTCGGGACCTTACAATATCACTGGGGCGCAGGTTGTGTTGTCGGAGCCGACTGCGACGTTGGTAGAACAGTACTTCGGCGATAAGACGGAGGTTCGCGATGCGCTTCCGGGTCATATTGCTCCTATGAGTTGTGATAAGGCGGAAGCGGCTTTCGGCTATCAGCCGCAATATCTGTGGTCTGCGTCGGAAAGATACACAGAATGATGCAAGAAATGGTAGATACGGTGGTTACGGCAAGCGGAGCCCCGATGAGATCGGGATTCAAAGCAACGTGCCTACTACTTTATGGAGGGAACTGTGCTTATTCATAATCCGAAAGGTCATTACCATTTTCTCAAGGGTATCGATCCGTATTCCTGCGGAGTGATCGCTGATCCCGGTCACGAAATCGTCAACGTTACACTGAAGCAACCTATTCCATGGCGTGAGGGATTTACGCGCATTGATGCGTATTTGAAGGCCCAGGGGTGTGAACGGACAGCATTGTGTGCGATGCAACTCCGTAGCCCGGCACCTTTCACGATGGAGGGGTTCATCGACTTTAATCGCGGGTACTGCGAGGTTTTGCAGGAGTGGGGACTTTATGTGGATGACCTTAACCCCTTAGCACGTACAAATGTGGCACCGTTGGTAGATCCGCCGGCAGCCCCGATGCTTTACGGCTTTTCGTATGTGCTTCCTTGTGATAATGCAGCGCAGTCAACCTTTATCGTTGCGGGGGCCGGTGAACTTTTGGAAGCAGCACTGAACTCGGAAGGTATTGTTCGGCGCGGGGAAACCGATAGAGATGCGATACGGGAGAAGGCGACTTATGTTGTCGAAGTGATGGAGGAACGCCTTTTGGGGTTGGGTGGTACGTGGGATGCGGTGAATCGAATTAACATCTATACGGTGCATCCGATCAGCGGTCTCGTCGAAGAGATTGTGCTTCCGAAGCTAGTTGCGGGTAGAGAGCACGGTATCCATTGGTATCCGTCGCGTCCGCCGATTGTGGATATAGAATACGAGATGGATATGCGGGGTGTGGTGCGAGAGTATTTTGTCGAGATGTGAATCTCGACCTACAAATTTTCTTTGATGCGTGCGCCAATTCCACTGGTCGAAGTGGGGATAGATGTGATGCGTGATGATTTTTGACTGGCTCACCACGCATCATAAGGACTATTTTAACCACCATTGATGGCAGAGACAATCTGTCCTGTGGTTGGGTACTCTCCCGTTTCCAACTTGGAGTAAATCAGTTTTCCGTTCAGGGAGACTTCAAAGCATCCACCACCACTGGGAACGAGGGTAAGTCCTTTAACGTCTGTTTTGAATTTGCTCAATAAATCGTCCGTCAAACTGACGGCTCTGGGTAGGTAGTTTCAAGCAGAGCAGTATTCAACGCGCAGTTCCATTGTTAGTCCTCCTAAAGTATCAAAATTTCCCGGAGATTCGGTGTAAGGCACTTTTCTCCGGGCGGGTGATTTGGTCGCTTGATAACACGGATTCGATTCGTATTTACTCGCACCAACTGAACTTATCCCCAGCCTTTAGATAGCAAAGGGTTCGATTTAAGGTGAGGCTTGCTGGGTGTAAGCAACCAGAGTGGAATCGTTCCTAATTCTTGTTTGATATTGCTTCAAAGAATCTCTGTCGGTCATCTCGAAGGTCTTGGGCGAACTGATCGAGTCTCTTGTCAAAACTTCTTAACTCTTTAGCAAATTCGTCCATTCTCTTTTCAATGCGCTGAATGTCCCTTGATGTAGGAATACCCCTAAAGAGAATAATCAAAGCAACACTAGCGGTGATAATTTGTGGAAGGTGCTTGATTATACTTTCCATGTTGTATCACCCCTCTTCTGTAGTGCGTATATTGTATCATTTAGGTTTTTAAGAATCAACCAAAATTGAAAGCGTCCAATTTTGAGGAGAAGTTGTCATACATTCATCACGCCATTGGTATATTACAGGAACCTGACCACAGGGGTGAAGGGTGCGAAGGGGCACATCTTAAATTTTACAAGAGAAGCTATGGAATTCGCAAGTCTTTTTTGGACAAGATGCCTAATCGGAAATTAGACGTAAAATAAGGATTTGAAAAACGATGCAATTTGGCGTTGTGACCCACGCAGTCGGACATCACATGTCGTTTGAAAAAACTTTAGCGGCGATTAAGGAACTCGGTTTTGATTTCATCTTATTGCTAACGAGTCGGGTGGCAGAACCTGTCAATGCGGAAGGCAGGAGTGAAAGCCCATTTCCCAACGTGCTGGACTCTGACCCTGAGCATGTCCGCAAAGCCATACGCAACGCGGGGTTAGAAATCGGTGCACTGCATTTTTCCGGGGACATCAATATCGACAGTGATGCGGGAATCGAGCCGACGGTTGCGGGGTTAAAGGAGTATGCGGCTTACGCCTTGGCGTTGGAGTGCAAATACTTGACGCATCCTGTTCCAAGTTGTGGTAGAGCTAAGGTGCCTACGACGGAGAAAGCGACAGAGATCAGACGGCTCGCCACCTGCATGAACGCGGTGGCAGAGACCTTTATGGACAGGGGGCTGCGAATCGGGGTCGATATTCACCATACTGCGTGGGTGGAGGGTTTGGACGATTGCCGTCTACTGCTCGACTCGATGCAGTGCGAGAACGCCGGCATTATCCTCAATATTGGGCACATGACTACCGCAGAGGGTTACGGGTGGTTGCTCGTCGATGAGTATCCCAATCGGATACCGGTCGTGGGTTGGAAAGACCACAGTCTGGCAAAGGATCGCCCGCGTCCCATGTGGTCGATTGAGTTAGGGACCGGACACAGCCCATTTGAACTGTACATCAAGGCGTTCAAACGGAATGCGGGAGCCCGCGTCCATCTGATTAACTGCGAAAATGTTCCAGACGCGGACCGTATCGCTGTCCTGCAAAGAAGTCGCGAATACCTGACGACGCTTTGGGAGACAGTTGGGTAGAGGGGAAAGGGAATTCCAATGTTCAAAGTTGCAATTCTTGGGTATCGTGCACAGGGATCAAATCACCATGCGCCGTCATTTGCCAAATTGTCCGATTGCCAGGTTGTTGCTGTCTGCGACATCGTTGAGGAACGGGCGAAGGTAGGTGCAAGACGATACGGTGTGCCAGCCTATACCAACGTGGACGAGATGCTTGACGCTGAAGAGATCGACATCGTGGATATCCCTGTCGGTGAAGGGTATCGTTATGAGCTTGTCATGAAATGTCTGAGGCGGGGGCTGCATGTCTTTACCGAAAAGCCGTTGGCGGGGGCGGATGGACAGTACAAAATCCAACCCTCCGATGTGCCAATCGCCCAAGAGATGATTGACGAATGGAGGCGGCACAATGTACACTTTGGTATCTGTTTTTGCCTCCATGCGTCGCGTAATGTTAAGCGGGTGAAGGAGGTCATCCAGAGCGGTCAGTTAGGGCAACTTCGGCAGATCCAAGCCCGCACCGCTCTGGGATCCTGGAATCACATCATTGACATGGTGCGTTTTCTGAGCGGGGAGGTTCAAGAGGTTTTTGCTTATGCCGACGGCGAGGAGATGGGAAACAAAGCGGCGTGTCTGAAGTTTGAGAGTGGTGCGGTGGGAACGTTGGCGGTTTCGCAGGACTTGGGGCTGCAATTTCAGATTAAGTGGATTGGCGGGTTGGGAGAGGCGACGATTGACAACATCGCGGGCACCGCATATTGGCACCTACACGGTTCGCATGATGTGACCCGTTGGAGCGATGTGCGACAGTTAGATGGGGGTACGTATGCTACCCAGTTCGAGGATTTGATCGCTGACTTTATCGCTTCTATCAAAGAGCGGCGCCCTTTCGTTGCAGATGGCTGGGCGGGGCTGCGTCACATGGAGATTGATGCTGCAATCACGGAATCTATCAGGACCGGCAAGTCAATCCCCATTCGCCGATATATGCCGGATAAGGGACACACGATTTTAACTTTGACTTAGATGAATGTTTGAGGAGAGAAATTGATGGAATATCGCAACTTTGGTACAGCAGGTGTGCAGGTGTCGCCCATCTGTCTGGGGGTTGCTTTTCGTGGGCGACCCGATAAAACGATCCAGCGGGAAACAATTGAACGCGCAATCGAGGGCGGTGTCAATTTTATTGACTGTGCGAACACCTATCAGCGCGGAGACTCTGAACGTATTCTCGGCGAAACTATCAAGGGACGGCGAGATCAGTTCGTTATTACCACCAAAGTATGCGAACCCATCAATAAGGGAACGGATGACCGAGACAGACCGAATGACCGAGGGCTATCACGTTTTCATATCATGCGTGAGGTAGAAAAAAGTCTGTCGCGCCTGCAAACGGACTACATCGATATTTATCTGCTCCATCATGTGGACCCAACGACACCGATAGAGGAAACACTGCGGTCACTAGATGATCTGGTGAGACAGGGGAAGGTGCGATATGTCGGTTGCGCCAACTTTGCCGCATGGCAGATATGTAAAGGGTTGTGGATCAGTGACCGTCGCAACCTTGCTCCCTTTATCTGTGTGCAGAGCCATTATAACCTGCTGGATCGTTCTCCTGAACGGGAGATTATGCCTTTCTGCCGTGCGGAAGGGTTGGGGATGATGACGTACAGTCCGCTGGCTATCGGCTTACTGACGGGACGGTTTCGGCACGGTGTTTCGCCTCCGCTCGATACGCCGTGGGGACAGGGACGGTTGGGATTCGAGAAAATTATGACACCTGACGCCGATCGGGTGGTGGAAACGCTCATTCGTATTGGAACGGAGCGAGGGAAAACGCCTGCCCAAGTTGCCATCGCGTGGGTGCTGTCACACCCTGAGATTTCTGCTGCGATGATTGGTCCCGACAGTCCAGAACAGGTTGAGGAAAATCTGGGGGGCGTAGGTTGGGAGTTGGGCGACGATGAACGCGCGGCATTGGACGAAGCATCGGTGTGGGCACTCGCCGGTGAAAATGTAGGCTGACACGATAGCGAGATAACCCCAATATGCTGCAACCTACATACATATTCGTAGGTCGGGCATCAATGAACTAATGAACTATTGTTCTTCACGTTTCACGCATCACGTTTCACGTACTTACTTCTTTTGATATGATCTTTATTTTTTGATTAAATTACACTCCATTGAGGTATCCGATGACCGTTAAACAGATTCCGATCTTAAACGCTGATGCCGATGAACTGTCGCGTATCAGTCAAGAGGGGTTGCTTTCGCTGAATCTCGCTGAAATGCAGGCAATCCAAGCGCACTTCGCCGAATTGGAGCGAAATCCCACCGATGTCGAGCTTGAAACCATCGCCCAAACGTGGTCAGAGCATTGTGTGCACAAAACATTTAAGAGCATGATTGAGTACGCTGAAAAAGGACGAGAGACGGAGGTGATTGATGGACTATTCAAGACGTATATCCAGCGGGCGACGGAGGAGATTGGGGCGGAGTGGTGTGTCTCCGTTTTCACCGACAATGCGGGCATCATTGAGTTTGATGATAATTATAATATCGTTTTCAAAGTCGAAACGCACAATCACCCCTCCGCAATCGAGCCGTATGGTGGGGCGGGCACGGGGATTGGTGGAGTTATTCGGGACTCGCTCGGTACGGGGCTTGGTGCAAAGCCTATTCTAAACACGGATGTTTTCTGCTTCGGTCTACCGGATCTTAGCTATGACGAACTTCCCAAAGGCGCGCTTCATCCAAAACGGATCTTCAAAGGTGTTGTTTCAGGTGTACGGGACTACGGCAATCGCATGGGGATTCCGACAGCAAACGGTGCAATCCTGTTCGACCCACGCTATACGGGGAATCCGCTCGTCTATTGTGGCAACGTCGGTCTGATCCCCAAGGATCGGTGCGATAAAACAGTGGAACCCGGCGATCTGGTCGTCGCTGTTGGTGGGCGGACTGGACGCGATGGGATTCACGGGGCGACGTTCTCCTCTCTGGAGTTGGACGACACCTCCGAAAGCCTTGGCAGTGTCGTACAGATCGGCAATCCAATTATGGAGAAGAAAATTGTCGATGCGTTAATGGGTGCACGGGATCGACAGCTCTATCGCAATATCACGGATTGCGGTGCCGGTGGATTTTCTTCTGCCGTCGGTGAGATGGGTCAGGAGATAGGTGCGGAGGTGCATCTGGAAAACATACCGCTCAAATACACAGCCCTTGATCCGTGGGAGATTTGGCTGTCCGAGGCGCAGGAAAGAATGGTGATTGCCGTACCGCCTGAGAACTTGGAGGAGTTGATGGCGATCTGTGAGGCGGAGTCGGTCGAAGCCACTGTACTCGGTACATTCACCGATACCCATAGGCTGCGTGTATTCTACCGTGGAGAGATTGTCGCAGACCTCGACATGGACTTCCTCCACAACGGCTTGCCTCGCCACACGAAAAAGGCTGTTTGGGATCCACCGCAACACCCTGAACCTGAACTGGGTCAAATCGGTTCACCACCACTCACCGAAGACCTCTGCCGTATCCTCGCGAGTCCTAATGTTGCGAGCAAGGAATGGGTTATCCGACAGTACGACCACGAAGTTCAGGGCGGGTTGGTTCTCAAGCCGCTCGTTGGGCGCGAAAATGATGGTCCCGGCGACGCTTGCATCACAACGCCTGTTCTCGGCTCCCGAAAAGGGGTCATCGTGGCGAACGGGATTAACCCAAAATATGGCGACATTGATCCGTATCACAGCGCAGCTGCGGCGATTGATGAGGCATTGCGAAATGTCATCGCTGTGGGCGGGAATTTAGAGCAAACTGCGCTGCTTGACAACTTCAGTTGGGGCAATCCCGACAAACATGACCGTCTTGGGGGCTTGGTGCGTTCAGCAAGGGCGTGTTACGACATCGCTGTTGCGTATGGTACTCCCTTCATCTCCGGCAAGGATAGTCTCTACAACGAATACCGTGACACCACCACCGGCGAGCAGCTTGCGATTCCACCGACCCTGCTTATCTCTGCGATCTGCGTCATGCCGGATGTGAGCAAGGCGGTGTCGATGGACGTGAAATCGCCCGGCAACCGGATCTATGTCGTCGGTAAGACCTACGCTGAACTTGGTGGTTCGCACTACTATGCGATTCACGGATTTGTCGGAAACGTTGCCCCGAAGGTGCGACCCGCTGAAGGGAAGCGGACGATGGAGGCGTTAAGTCTTGCGATTGATCAGGGGCTTGTCCGCTCCTGCCACGATTGCTCTGAGGGGGGGATTGGTGTGGCTGCCGCGGAAATGGCGTTTGCCGGTGGGTTTGGTATGCACCTTTCGCTCACGGGTGTGCCCCGCGACCCCGATGTTACAGCGGATGATGTGTTACTTTTCTCGGAGTCTAACAGTCGATTTATCGTGGAAGTCGCGCCGGAGAAACAGGAAGCGTTTGGGAGGTGTATGGCAGGTGTCCATTCCGTGATGGCAGGGTTGTCACCGCAAGTGAAGGAAGCGTTTGAGAAGGGTATAGCGGGTGTCCCGATTGGCTGCATCGGCACCGTGGTTGAGGGGGTGGATTTTGTTGTCAACGGCACCGATGGGAGCACGATTGTGGAAACGACAATAGATCGGCTCAAGGAGAGTTGGCAAGGAACGTTTCGGTGGTAAAATCCCTTGGCTTAAGATCTTTAGTATAGGAGAGAATTGAGGTCAGCTACCCCGCCCTGAAGGGACGGGGCTTGTTTGAAGCGTCCGCCCAACGGGTCTTATTGGGATACGCGGTCTTGGCTCGTAACTTTACACACCCGCCACCGCATGGTCGCAGCAACCATTTAGATATATTCGTGATGTATCGGTGATAGCATCATTTCAATATCCGGGTGAAACCTCAGACAAACTGCTTGCTAGGGCTTGCCTAACAATTTGACCTTTCACATCGAAGTGAGAGGGCAGTGAAAAACGAGCGTTTTTCCGAAGTCATCGAGTTACTAATTACATTTTATCATAAATCTGCAAAAAAAGTGTACAGCAGATTACAAAAACGGCAAAAGGAAGCGGGATTTCCTCCCCACTCTAAAGAGATGGGGGCTCCATCCCGAAGATTTTGATGAAACCGAAGATCCTAATCCTTCGCACCGCAGGTACGAACTGCGACTATGAAACAGATCACGCCTTTCAACTTGTAGGTGGAGAGACATCGCTGATTCACGTCAATCAACTGATTGCCGGTGAGGTTGACCTCATGGATTATCAGATTATGGCGATTCCGGGCGGTTTCTCTTACGGCGACGACGTTGCCGCTGGCATCTTGTTGGCAAACGAGATGCGATACAAACTTGCTGATTCGCTCGCGGCTTATGTCGAATCGGGACGCCTGATGATCGGTATCTGCAACGGGTTTCAGGTGCTTGTACGCGCTGGGTTGCTCCCCCGCCTCGATTCACAGCAGGCACAACAGACGACCCTCGCTATGAACACCTCCGCAAAATTTGAGTGTCGTTGGATCCAGCTAAAGACTCAAGAGAGTAACTGCATCTTCACGCAGGGGTTGAAACCTCGCATTTATCTGCCAGTTGCCCATGCGGAGGGACGGTTCACCGCACCGCAACCGATACTTGACCAGATTGAAGCCGATGGACAGGTGGTGTTTCGATACACTTCGACCAATGGGGGCGAACCGGAATACCCCGATAATCCGAATGGCTCCGATAATCACATCGCTGGAATCTGTGATCCCACCGGCAGGATATTCGGCATGATGCCGCACCCGGAACGATTCTTGACACGTCTCAACCATCCCCGCTGGACACGAGAGGATTTGCCGGAAGAAGGAGATGGTCTGGCGATTTTTCAAAATGCTGTCGATTACGTGTCAGGATTGTCTTAGCTTGTATTTTGGTATTTCTGGAATCCTGATTAGAAAGAGAGTTGAATGAATGAACCTTCGCCCATTTTTGCGAGACGATCTCGCGGACCTCACCCCCTACCATGTTGCTCAACCTGCCCACCGAGTTAAGGCGGACGCGAATGAATCTCCCTTTGATCTACCACCGGAGATTCGACAGGAGTTGACTGAAGCCCTTGCCCAACTCAATTTTAATCGCTACCCGGATCCGAGTTCAGACCTGCTGCGAACACAACTTTGTGAACGGTTGGGGGTTGATAAAACAGAGATCGTCGTTGGCAATGGATCTGATGAATTAATCGGCAATTTTATGTTAGCTTTCAGCCGACCGGAGGCGTGCGTCTCCTTTCCGACCCCAACATTTTCGATGTTTGGGATTCTCGCACAAGTTGCGCGGCTTGAAGCGGTCGGCTTGCCGCTTAATGACGAGTTTGATCTGGACTCGGAGGCGTGGACTGCTCATCTTGATGCCCATGCGCTTAACCTTGTGTTCCTCTCATATCCCAACAATCCGACAGGCACCAATTTCTCGGCAGAAGTGATTCACGAGATGCTTTCCCGTCCTGATACACTTGTGCTCCTTGATGAAGCATATTACGAGTTTTCCGGGCAGTCTCTTATGGAGGAACGGGAGCAGTACCCCAACCTAGTTATCACGCGCACCTTCTCTAAGGCGTACGGACTGGCGGGCTTGCGGGTCGGCTACGTCGTTGCACACCCGGAGGTCGTTGATGAGCTTAACAAGGTTCGCCTACCGTATAATCTCAACCGTTTTTCACAAATTGCTGCGACGCTGTTGCTCAAACGTCCCGAACGATTGGCTCAACATCTGCAACTGATTCGGGGCGAGCGAGAACGGGTTTTCAATGCGATGAAAGCGATAGAGGGCATCCACCCATTCCCAACGGATGCGAACTTCGTCCTCTTTCGGACAGATCAATCTTGCCATGAAGTGTTTCAACGTTTGCTCGATCACGGTGTGCTTGTCCGTAACCTCGATCGTCCGGGACCGTTGCAAAACTGTTTACGAATAACAATCGGCACACCGGAAGATAATGAAATGTTCCTTAAAGGTTTGCGGGCGTAACTTCCTCTGTTTTGTCATCTATAACAAGGTGATTAGGCGTTTGTATAGGCATTCCTACAAAACACCTTTGGAGAGGAGGCGGGCAACTTGGATTATTGTGTTTGGCGTTCCATCCCAGAAAGAAGTCCAGTGAATATTTCCCTCAAAAAAACAGAGAAACAGCAACCTGACAAACTATATCGCCGCTTGCTGCCATTCTACATGAGACTTGTCCCCTTGATTGTGTTCATGTCAATTTCGCTGGTTGGACAGCTAATGTGGGCGACGGCTGTGGCAATGGCTGGCCGTGGAGATGTGCAATGGTGTGGTGTTGGGTTTGCCTTCGGGATAGTTGTCGGTTATATCCAGGGTAGATGGATGTCGCGGATGTGGGCACGCGATTATTTGCGTGTGCTGAAACGAGAGATTAGGTTTTGGGAGGCAAGGGGTGCCACAGGAACAACGGTTTTTGTGATACTTGCGCTCGGCATTCCGGTTTGGGTTGAGTTGTTTTTGGTGCAGTCTCACTGGCTTTTAGTGGGGCTTCAATCGTATATCTTCGGTTTTGTCGGTGGGATGAACCTTGCGCTCTTTCTATGGGTGCGACGATTGCCGAAGTAATGCGAATTAGTACATTATGGTGAATTCAAAAAAACAAATAGACACTTTCGCCCCCCCCCGGTAGGTGCGGTTTTCAACCGCACCGGTTTGGCGTGTCTCATTAATTCTAAGATCCGCTATAGTCCATTCAGTTGGCGGATTTGATACATTGATGGGCGGGGAAACCTCGCCCCTACAAAAAACGATAGGTTTTCAATCCGTTGTAACTTCGGTTGTTCTACGCGCTTACCCCGTAGACCTTTGCGGGGTTATCGTGGAAGGCGGCTTGTGCGACATCAAGGGCGACGGATTCTGAAACTGATCTCTCCTGAATCATTCCAGCGAGCACAATCGCGAAATTTTGACGTGCTATCTTGAGATGTCCATAGACGGCTTCGACGTGCTGGAGGTCGTCCCCGAAAGCGATGATTTTGTTATAAGGCACCATTTGAAGCCACTCCCTCAAATCCAGTCGTGAACCGATCGGTGAGATGATATGGATCCAAGACATATTCAGGTAGACATTGCTAAATGCCTTGCCGAGCACGGCACCTTCTCGAAGGTAGGGATAACCGGCGTGAGAGAGATCGAAACGTGCGTCTCGGAAGGTCTGAAACAGTTCGGCGAGCGGCGCGGGGGTGCACCCTTCCATGCTTCCGTAATTTCCAGCCCGTATGCCTTGATGGAACTGGACAGTCAGATCGGCATCGGAGGCGGCACGACAGCATTCAAAAACGAGGTAGTCCTCCAAGAGAGTGCCTTCTTCGGAATCTAGCCCAGCGTACTCCCCGCACATCAATCCATCAAAGACTTTTGCAGCATCTTCCTTCTGCCGTGCTGTAAAATCCATGCGGCGATGGTAGGACTGAGACATCTTCACCCCTGCAACGGTTGCCCGTTTCCAATCGCGACATACCTGCTGAATGACTTCGACATGTTGGGCGAGGTTCGTGATGGCAACGTCGTAGTCTTTTTCAATGGCTTGAACTTGGGCGGCGGAGTGAAGCATACTAAATCGGTTCAGGCGTGGGAGTGGTAGGAATAGGGTTCGATCCACTTCGATGAGGTCTTCCATGTTGACCACTGAGAGCGCAATATTCGATCTGCGCTGCAGCACGTCGTGGTAGAACCCCGGCTTGCTGTGCTCGCAGAGGGCATCTGAAATGGGTGCAACCGTCTCGGCGGTCAAGTCTGGGAATCCGAGTAGATCTCGGAAGCCTTCAATGATGCACTGCGAAAATCCAGTCAGACGGGTATATCGGAAATACGGCTCGAAAATCTTCCAGCGTTCTGGGAGTGGAAGTCCCGGTTCCAAGGCTGCTTTCATCTGATCGTTGGACATCCCTGCTGAGACCAGATCAGAGCGGGGATAGGCGTGTTTGAAGAAAGCGAGGGCATCGGGTGCTTCTGCGATCCGGTCTATCTCAGGACTGATGTGGGAGTGGGAGTTAATACACGGAATTTTAGAGATTTCATCAAACAGCTCTGTCGAAAGGGTATCCATTGAGAGTGCCTCCTTATTGGTTCATTAGTTCATTGGTTCATTGGATTGACGAACGCTATCCATTTTCTATTTTGGCACAAAAGCGCTGTAAATTCAAGTGGGGATAGAAATAATCCAAATCGCTAGCTATCAGCCTGATAAATAACGTGAGGCGTGAGGTATGGGTACAGATGAGTAATTCATATCTTTTGATCTTTGTCATTCTGTTTGTTTCGACTTTTATACATTCGACTCTCGGCTTTGGTCAGGCGTTGATCGCTATGCCGCTGTTAGCGATGGTTGTTGAGTTAAAGACCGCTACGCCGTTGGTGGCGTTTGTCTTAATGACGATTGCAGCTATTATTTTATTGCGGAATTGGCGTGTTGCGGATCTGAATGCGGTGTGGCGGTTGGTGCTATCGTCATGTTTCGGTATACCTGTGGGGCTTTTTCTGTTGAAAGGTGTTCCGGAAGGATTGATGAAAGTATTTCTGGGAACAGTGGTTATCCTGTTCAGTCTCTATAATCTGGCAAACCGTCATCTGACGATAATCGATCTGCGCCGAGTGAGCGGCGGATCCGTACTTACTTATCTGTTTGGATTCGTTGCTGGCATTCTCGGCGCAGCTTACAACACTAGCGGAGTAGTGATTACCATTTATGCGACACTTCGTGATTGGTCTCCGGATCGTTTTCGATCGACATTGCAGAGTTATTTTGTGTTTACCGGTCTGCTAATTTTGGCGAGTCACGGATTGGCTGGCTTATGGACACCTGATGTGTTAAGGCTTTATGTGACCTCCTTGCCACTAATTTTGGCAGGGATATTTCTCGGCGGCAAATTGAGCAGATTGATCCCTCAAGGGCAGTTTGATGGGTATGTCAATGTCGGGTTGCTTATTATGGGGCTCTTGCTATTCCGTTGACTGTGTTGGCTCGTTAGTTTTTCGTTGTAGAGGCGGTGAAATTTTGGTATGATGTGATTTGTTGGATTTATTTTTCGATAAGGAGGTGCGGTGCCTCAACAGGAGAAGGGGGTTGCCGCCGATTTTCGATGAGAAGCAGAATTCGTGAGAAACTGTCAGATGGAGGGGTATCCATTGGATCATGGCTGAACCTTGGTTCGCCGCAGGCGGCAGAGGTGATGGCGGCCGCCGGGTTTGATTGGCTTGCTGTCGATGCGGAACATTCGCCGGTGGGGATCACAGAGATCGCAAATATGTTCCGAGCGATTGAATCGCGTGGGGCGACACCAATTGTGCGCGTATGGGATCACGCGCCGGAGACCATAGGGCGTGTGTTGGATGCTGGCGCATTTGGGGTTGTTCCCCCGCATGTCAGCACGCCGGAGCAAGCGGCGCAAATTGCCCAAGCCTGCCGCTACCCACCGCGGGGGAGACGGTCTTCGGGCTCCGGTCGAGCGGGAACATTGGGACCCGATTACAAGACGTGGATCGACGATGAGGTGGTGGTTGTCCCGCAGATTGAGGACAGGGAAGGGATTCGGAATGCGGAAGCCATCATGGAGATTGAGGGCGTTGACATCGGCTTTCTCGGACCCGGTGACCTGTCCCTTGAGATGAATGTCGCGGCTGGTAGTCCCGAACATGAGAAGGCGATTCAGCACTTTCTGGACGCCTGTAACCGGGTTGGCAAACCGTGCGGCATTCCTGTCGGGTCTGCCGAGGACCTACTGAAACGGAAGGAACAGGGGTTTGTTTTCTTTGACCTGAGCAATGATATGAGTTTCTTGGCTGCCGAAGCAGGTCGGCAGTTGAGAGAAGCGAGGGAGAAATAAAAATGACAACCAATGATAGACTCGGCTGGGCACTCATCGGGTGTGGCGGTGCGGGCAATGGTCACGCGCGGTATGCTTCGGACACGCCGGACGTTGAGGTAAGAGGTTTCTGTGATGTCCGATCTGATTCAGCGAAGAATTTTCACGAACAGTACGGAGGCGATTACTACACCACCGATCCAGACCGGGTTTTCTCTGATCCATCGGTGGACATAGTTTCAATCGCTACGTCCCACAGTTCCCACGCTGACTTGGCGGTTGCTGCGTTCAGTGCTGGGAAGCACCTGTATCTAGAGAAACCGATGGCAATGACAACGGCGGATTGCCTACGCATCTATGAGGCGATGAAGTCCGCGGATCGGAAACTGATGATTAACTTCTCTATCCGTTTCTCTGGCGCAGCGCGGGAGATTAAGCAGCGGATACGCTCTCCAAAGGTGAGCCATGGGCAGTGTATGATGGGACCGGCGGATCTGAGTCGGTGGCGTTGGCACGCCGAAGAGGGAGGGGGACCGCTCTATGATGTCGGTGTCCATGCGGTAGATCTGCTCTGTTGGATTCACGATGCGGATCCGGTGGAGGTCTACGCGACAGGAGGGCAGATTACCCATCCCGATGGGGAGTTAGACAGCCCTGATACGGTGGACACAGCTGCGGCGACGATCCGTTTTGCCAACGATTCGGTGGCGACTTTTCTGATGAGCGACGCCGGGAGTAATACCGTCATTTCTAAATGGTTTTTTGAATTCTTTGATGGTGAGCAGTCCGCAGTCTTATATGAGCATTTCAGCAAGGTCACTTTTGGGGATAATGAAACCCTGAAACCCGGACCTATCGAACGGATGCCGTTCTTGGTGGAGGCTATCCGTAACGATACGGATTCTTATGTTCCAGCACGTCCCGGTATCGTTTCCACTCTGTTAGTAGAGAAGATTGCGGAGTCTATCCACACCGGGCGTCCACAGAAGGTGGAAATACCGCTGTAGCTTGCTTATGCCAACACCAATTTCCCTCATAGTTGATGATAGTTGTCCACTGATCCACGTTTATCGTTTTCATAAGGAAGAGGTGCATGGCAGCCGTCCATACACGAGCGATGGGCGGCTGCTGTTAGATACCATTCCGAATGAATTCCTGGATCGTTTCTGCGATGTGGTTGAGGCGCATGGCCTCGCTGGTAAGTTCTCGATTATCCCTGTGCCTGCGGGACGTGGAGATATTCTATCGGGGATTGAAGGACACGATCCGGCGGTCACCCGCGGCTGGTTGGATACGGTGAAACGTCGGCTGAGTGATCGGTTCGATTTCTGTCCGGAGATGCTTACTCACAATCTCGCTGTGAACCTGAGCGCGGGCGGATATTTCGATGAAGGGGAATCCCCTTGGTCGCAGAAGCAGGACCAAAATACGCTGACACCTTACCTCACCAAAGCGATGGAATACCTGAAAGCTGCGGGGTTTGATGCAACAGGTGTAACGTCGCCGTGGACCTTTGCAAGCGAGGTAGAGGATGAATATATCGCTGCGATTGTCGCAGCACAGCGGGAGGTATATGGGCGGCATCTCTCGTGGTATTTTCTGCACACGCTGCACGACAAGCCGGCATCTAAGCCGTGGATTGCGTTTCAGGAGGGGAACACAACGCTGGTGTCCATCCCTTCCACGGTCAACGATTTTTGGTGGCAGACCATCGATTCTCCGCGATCCGATCGCGAATTCGTCCAACATATTGCGGACGCAATCCTCACAAGAGACGGACGTGGCGGCAAAATCCGTGAAGTCTTAGATGCCGGTGGTATGCCCATTTTGCTGACGCATTGGCAATCGCTATTTTCAAACGGTTTGGAGACCGGCTTGGCTGCGCTTGATGTCGTTGGTAGGCGGGTCAACGAAACGTTGGCGGGTGAGGTTGAGTGGAAAACCTGTTCGGATCTGGTGCATCTGACGTTAGGGGTTGCAGATGTGTCTCCATGAGATTCGATTACTCTATCCAGCCCATTGCTTCGCGCAGCTTCTCTTTCGCATCGGCATGGTCCCGGCGTGCGCGATAGAACACCCGTTGTGCTTCGGTGAATTGGGCTTGTGCCTCAAAAGCATCATCAAACGTCAAACCGCGATAGCTTGGAAGGTCCAACCCTTCGTCCAAAACCCGCTCAATCGTCCGTAGTCGTTGCTCGAAGATATGCACGCGCTTTTCCTCAATTTCCATCCGTTCCTTGGCGTTTGCCACCTCTCGATAGGTGCGGCGCACCTCAACTCGGATCTGCTTCTGTAAATCAAGGAGTTCCAGTTGGAGTCGGGAAAGCTCGGCACGCTCGGCATCTCGATGTCCTTCCGTTAAGCCCCCATCAAAAAGAGGAAGGTTGAAATTCAGGCGTATTTCCCAGCCGTCCCGATCGTCGCGGGTTTCTTCAAAAGGCGTCGCATCATCTCTCTCTTGTTTGAGAACCGCGGGATCGTACACCACCGTCGTATCCCACGTCCGATCTCGCTGGTTTAGAAGCAGATGGGCGTCCCGGTAGCGAAGAGCGGCATCAAGTTCTGGAATTCGATGCCAGCGCGTCTCCTTGACCAACCGTTCCTGACGGGCTATTGCGCCGGTAAGTTCTTTGAGCCCCAATCGGTTCTCTAACCCCAACTTAACTGCTCGTTCAAGCGTTAGATTGTCATCTGGTATGCTGTCAACGAGACGAACGCTTGCCAATACCCCCAATCCTGTCAATCGAATCAATTCCGCCTTGTCGATATCCAACCGCCGTCTCAATTCGTTGAGTGCTAACTGCTGTTCTGCCAATTCGAGCTCCGTGTTCAGTACACTGAGGATGGGAATTCGCTTTTCTGCATGCTTTCTTTTAGTTCCTTTGAGTTTTTCCTGTAGGGTGGCTTCGACAGCACTCCGTTGTTCAATCTCTTCCTCTGTCAGGGCGATGTTGTGCCAGAGCCTTCTGAGGGCAAAGACGATCTCTTGCTTTGCACGCTCCACTTCAATCTCGGAGAGGCGTACGTCTTCTTGTGCCTGATCCAGATCTTGTGGGATCTCACCAAACTGCGCGATGAGTTGACTGAGGGAAACGCGAGAGAGGTAATCCCTTTCCAAGCCTAGCGCGTCGTTTTTTCTTCGTTCATAAAGACCGGTGAGCCCCAGTTGTGGAGAGTAAACAGAGCGAGCGATTCGCAGGTTCGCCGTGTCGCGATCCAGAATTTTCTGCGCTTTAAGCACTTTCTCACTGTTTTTCAACACCAGTCGCGATGCGTTCTCCAACGTCAGCGTCACCTGATCCTGAGCAAACATAGGCACTGAAACGCTCAAAAGCAGGTAACATAATGCGTGAAACGTGAAACGTGAGGTATTATACGCCATTCGTGATACATGATACTTTCTTTTCATTCAGTTTTTCCTTCCCTTCACGCTCACTTATCGACGGCTGATCCGAACTGTGACAATCGCAATCCCAATGACGAGCAGCAGGAGTAACCCAAACAGAATTGTTGTCACCGAGAGCCGCGTCTTCGATTGAATATGAACTCGCACGGTCTTCTCTCGTGCTTCAAAATGACGGTTATCAACGGTGAGTTCCGCGTTGACCTTAGCTTCGTATTCGCCGACACCCACATCCGCAGATGGAATCAGCGTCAGATGAATCTCAACCTCCTCATTTCGCAGCAATCCTGAGACCACCTCCGGTTCTACGACATATTTCCAATCGGTGTAGACATCAACCACCATCCGAATATCAACCAGATCCCGTGTGCCGATATTCCGCAGCTTCAGCGTCATACCAATCTGTTCGCCCATTTTGATGGTATGGTAAGCGTTGGGGATAAACAGTTCGATCTCCGGCACCCCTCTGGGGATAAGCTCAAATCGTTCAACGCCGCCTTTGATTTGGGCAATCTGCTCCGGTGAAAGGGATAGTCGATTATTGACACCGCTGAGTTGTCTGGCTTCCGCTTCATCAATGACGGCGACATAGAATTCCAGTGTTTCATCTAGGTAAGAAGCCTCTAGTTCTTCAGGAAGGTAGACAATCAACGAGAGATCGCGTTTGGATTGTGCCTGTGTGAACTTGACTTGAGACATGCGCGATTGGCTCTCAGCATCTTGGAATTCAAAGCTCAGGCGATTGAGAAGATTGATAATCCTCAATTGAAAGGTATTCTCCGTCTCCGCCAACCGATCCAGCGTCAGATCGTAGGTAACAGGGCTGCCCAGATTTCCTTCTTGGGAGAATTGTAGTGAACTGACATTAACCACATCCTCCTCTGACTCTTTTTGGAGGTATACCAGACGGTTATCCGCCTCCACCAGATCGGGGTATTTCAACGCAATCATAATCGAGTCCACATCCTTCTGGAGTTGGAATGTCAGACCGATTTCATCGTTGTAGCCGAGCAGCGGAATCTTCTGCTCATACGGTTGGGCAATATTGGTCGGTTGGGCTGCATTGGTTGGATCGATGTCCTTAAGAGAAACAAAGATAGATCGAATCTCGTTGGCGGCAGCTATCTCTTCGGGTGTGGCATCAACGGGCATGGATTCGGTGGTCGAAGTGTTCTTCAGACGGAGATCGACCATGATCTGGTTGTCTACGCGATATTTCTTCGCGCTGATGACCGAGATGTGGCGGGTGTCTTCTTCGAGATGAATCTTGTAGGGATATACCTTTTCCAAATATCGCAGGCTGACGATAATACTATCGACGTTGCGGCGGAGTTCAAAATCGAGGGTTTTCGACTGCTGATCTTTGAGATTTGGGATTCGGATTTCATACGGCACACCGATGATGGCTCCCTGCTCATCCTGAATTGAGACGTAGACGTTGTTAATCTCTTGTGCTGCACTATGCGTTGTACCTTCAGTCGAGGGAGTAGGTAATTCATCGTTGTTATCTTCCTGATCCGATGGGGATGGAGAGCGTCCCAAAACCGCTCCGTATTTGAGGACAAGCTCCAATCGTCGTCGATCTGCGTCCTTGTACCGACGCGCAGAAAGCACAGAGATGTAGGGTTCCTCCTGCTTGAGGTGGATGTTACGATCTTCTTCAATATCGAGATATTTCAGGCTAACCACCACATCTTGCACTTCATCTTTGACCAGTTCAAACTCTAAGGTTTTCTCCTCGCCCTCCTTAAGTGATGGAATACGTACCTCATAAGGTATTGCAACAATCGCGCCCTGTAGTGAAAATTCTCCCTGTTCTTTAATAGAAACAAAGATGTCGTCAATCTGTGCGCTGATGATGACCTCTCTGTCAAGGACCTTTGAACTCTCTTCTAGTTTAACTGGCGATGAGCTGTTTTTTAACGTAATTGAGAACATCTCCCGACCGTCTCGGGCTTCATAACGTCGAGTGCCCAAGATGGTAATATGCCAAGCTGTCTTCAACGAATCGAGTTCAACGTTTTGCAAGTTTAGCTTTGCGTCCTCGTATGCTGCCTTTGCACGTTCGTATTCCTCCTCCGCTCGGTTCACCTCTTGGACAGTGACAATGTTATTTGCCTCTTGAAGCATATCTCTTAGGTTCGTAAGCTCATCTTCTTTCTTCTCCATTAGTTTTTTCGCCAAATCCATATCAAGTTTGGCTTTGTCAATCTGAATCTGGCGCAGTTGGTCATCTTTGGTTCGAGCCTTTTCGGATTGGGACAAATCTTGGGATGCTTCTTCTTGTGACCAAAGCGGCTTATGGCTCAATAGAAAAACCAAACTGACTATCAACGAGAGATATATCTTGTGCATGATGCATTCCCCCTTCTTGGAGGTGGAAAAAATAAATCGCACTAAGTAAATAACAGCTTTCCTCTCCCTATATTATAGGGAAGCCATTAACTACTTAGTGCCTAGGTAGTTTATGGGGTTTTATCTTGACAACTAACTAACTTCCGATTATACTGTGTAAAATTCAGCCAATATAGGAGGTTAGCGATGGACGCTATAACACCTTTCCAATGGGCAACGTTAATACTTGGTGGCTTCAGCGTAATGGGTATTATAGGCTCAATTTTGTTTACAACCTTGAAGTTGAGTCGTAATTTTGCCACTCGACAAGATATTATTGACATCAAAAATGAGATTATATCATTCCGCCAAGAAGTGATTACCCTTTATACTAAATCCGATGAGAGATTCTTTCATCATCTCCAATACCATGTTGAAAAGTCAGAGTCTACAGATTCTCTCAAATAGATAACGGCTTTCCTTTCCTGGTATTATAGGGAAGCCGCGTTCTACTTAGTCCAAAATAAATAAGAATGGGTGAACACTGACACAAACACCTTGGGTTATGCAACTTCTTCTGCCTCTGATTCATATCCCGCCACATAACGAAGGTATAACGCTTCTAGATCCTCGGTTTCAATCTCTTGACGGGTGAGCTCGCGAACCAGATTGCCTTGTACCAAAATCCCAATCTGATCGGCGATTTCCTTCGCACGGAAAATATCGTGGGTGGACATAAAAATCGCTTTCCCTTCGCTTTTCAACTCGCGCAATAGGTTCAAGAAATCTGCGCCGCCCTTCGGATCCAGTCCAGACGTTGGTTCATCGAGAAGCACCGCATCAGCACCTTTTATGATGGCTATCGCAATCCCCAACCGTTGCCGCATCCCTTTCGAGAAGGTTTTGACCCGCCGCTTGAACGCATCTTCAGGCAAGCCGACGCGTGCTAATGTTTCGTCCAATTCTTCGCGCGTGATCTTCTTTCTGCCGCCCAGCTTGGCGAAGAACTCCAAGTTTTGACGCGCGGTGAAATTCCGATACAGTTCGACATTTTCCGAGACGTAAGCCAGATGCTTTTTAGCTTCCAACGGAAACTTGGGAATCTCAATGTCATTGACCAACGCCGTGCCACTGGTGGGGTCAATGAAGTTCAGGAGCATGGAGATGGTGGTACTTTTCCCTGCGCCGTTAGCACCCAAAACAACATAAATAGCTCCGGCATCAACTTTCACATTGAGTTTGTTGACCGCTAAAATGGTGTTATCATAGACTTTGGTTAAGTCCCTCGTTTCTAACATGGTAAAATCCTCCTGCTTGTTTTGCTTTTGAATTGTGACCTCCGAGAGAAATTGGACCTGCTCCTAAGTCGCGGAGTGTCAGGGTATGGCAAATCGAACCGGGAAAGAACCATGGAGATTCTCTTTTCACCCAGTAATTGTGGTGGTGCTTGTAATTTTCTGACGCGAGGATTTGAGGCTGACGAGGGTGTTTTTGCATCTTTATCAACAGCTCAATATATTTTCTAAACTCGCGCGGTTACTTATCAACATACTACTGCACAGCCTGACGCACAAATGACACGTAAGCTGCCATAAAAAACAGAATACCCATAAATGCCAGCAGTAGAATGTCCAGCCACGCCTCGCTGAGTGACGCATCAAAGGTCGGTGGCTTTGCATAGAACCGCGGCATACCACTTAAATCTGCCTCTATTGTGGGATTATCTAGGTCCACCGTCCACCCCCTTCCCTCTGCCATCTTCGCGTTAACATAATTTGCAAATTCCTGCCGATACTGCTTGGCATCTCTTAAGAAATTCTGCTGGCGGGTGAGACCGGTGTTTGCTATACTGGTCGTCGCCAAGACGTAGGAGGAAGTCGGTGAGATTCGTGAAAGGTTTATGGCTAGCTCTAGCTGTTTTCGGCGTTGCCGGTCATAGCCCAGTTGAATCTTATCCCATTCGGCGTCAATCTTGTCCTGCGCTTGCTTCTGCATGTCGGCAACTTTCTTCATGAAAGCAGAGCTAACAGCGGACTGGAATCCTTCCATATCCGAGTGCATATCTTTTCCGCCTGCACGCCATTCTTTTTCTACCTCTTCACCGGTTTTCTGTCCTATTTTCATTATATCCTGTAGGTTTTCATTGTTGATTCGCTGTGCAATTGTGGTTTTTTGTCCTTGGATCTCCTGAATGGAGGGCACACGATAGATCTGATCCGCTAGCAGATTACTTGCCTTGGGCACCGCAAGCACAAGAACAACCCAGATCAGCAACAAGCTCAACAGTGCTGTGGCAGAACGCTGCGTACATACAGATATAAACAGACCTATCGCTGTAAATACCCAAATGTAGAGCAATGCTACCAGTCCGGCAGCAAGCAGACGCTTCCACATTTCACCGTCGAAGTGAACCTGGGGCGAAAGCACAATGATACCCAGTCCGATTAGGACAGAGAGCCCGAACGGCACCAGCAGGCTGACGTAGTTGCCCACCGCCTTCCCTAGGATGACCACATCTCGGGGAATGGCGTTGGCGAGCGTTAATTTGAGCGTACCCAGTTCCCGCTCGCCGGCGATGGCATCGTAAGTAAACAAGAGTGCCAAAAGGCTGATAACGACACGGATGATAAACTCAAGATCGAGTGCACCGAACAGAGCGGAAAGAGGTTCAACGGTGACATCACTGTTGCTAAAAGTAGGTTCGCCAACCGTTGTGACAGGAACGGTTTTACCTATACCTTCAAGCCCGTTGGCAAACATAGACAACGGTGCCGGATGCTTATCGAGTATGTAAATGGGGGCCATAAAATTCCTGCTTGACTCTTCAAGGCTTTTAAGATGGTTAGCGACAGCAGTATTGTACTCGCTGAGTTGACGTTCGTATCGTTCACGCAGCGTGTAAGAACTGATGGACATCAGTAACACACATAGAATAGTAGTAATCGTGAAACGGAAACTGAGTAGATTGCCTATGATTTCCTTGCTTACAACTGTCAAAAACATGTGGGATACCTCCAATTTGGATGGACTTAACACCCTAAAGATGATTCCATACCTCCCAGTTCCGTATAGTTTTGTTTCCTTTCGTTTTTGTGGGTCAGCATGGAAGTTGACAGAGATTTGTTTGCCGGCAGCACAATTGGGGCATACCTTTCCAGTACACAGATCTATAAACAGCACGGCGTCAGTCTGATGTACATATCGCTTGAAACATTTGGATTCGCGGTGTCCACGGTTTTTTTACCTGATCTATTTGCAGTGACTCAAGGGTTAGTAACGAAAAAAAGCGAATGGAGGGAACCATTCGCCTAATGTAATTCTCCGATAATGGCGGATAAGGGTGCGAGTTAGTTTACACCGCCATCATAAATTTTCCATCCCCCGTCTATTTTCTTCATCTTATACAGGAGGTCCCCGGCAGAGGTAGTTTCTACCTCTACACCTGGAATCTCCGGCATTTCCGGTGCCGGTACTCTCAAACGGAAATGAAACTCATCACTGATATATTCGCTACTCACAACCTCTGTCTGACTTACGCTTTCACGGACTGCATCAACCGTTATTTCAAAAGCTTCAAGTGCTTCATACGGCACTTCTACTTCAGGCGGTATTTCAGCCAGTATTGCAGCCGGCACTTCATCTATCGACTCCATAGGAACAAAAGAGTCGCCATTAATGCGAACATCATGACTACTGTGCAGGAACTCCTCCGTGGCTAGTGAGCGTATCGTATCAACGTCTAGATTCTTAACCGCCTCCACGTAAGCATACATCACATCTTCAGCGGACTGACCCGTGTCGTCTAACAACGTAGAAGTGTCGGCAGTGAGGCTCTCCTCTGCGTCTAGATCGAAGTCCGTCTCCGTCCCGAATTGTGCTATATCCGTTTCGTTGAGTTCAGCAAACAAATCGTCAATCAGTTCCTTCTCTTCAGCAGATGCCGCTGAAGCAATTTGTGGCTGATTATCCCGGGCTTCCACATTTTGAGTAGGATTAGTTTGGGCAGCCAATCCTTCCGGACTGCTTTGTGGGCGTACCGTGCCATCCTCCCACGGCGACAAATACACGCGCTCTACCACTGTGGGTGTATTCATCTGACGTATCCCAATGTAACTAATAAAAATCAGCCCAATCAGCACCGCCGCACCAACTATTATCTTAGGCACCGTTCCAGCTTTCATGACAGTTAAACCTCCCGTATAAAGTTTTTTCAGCGTCAATCCGGGAGAAACGAAGATGCCTGTCAGAAGATATTGCAACCGTTTGGAGAGTTGTCGCTTCGCACGCGACAGTCGAAACGCAATCGCATTGTATGACAATCCATGCGTGCTAGTCAGTTCGTCGTAGCTCGCACCCTCCAGGTAGAAGGCGTGGGCAATGTCCCTGTCTTTCTGCGGAAGCGTCTCCATGGTCCGGCGAATCAGCTCCCTCTGTTCCTGTCGTGTCAATTGCTCGTCGGGTGAATCCGCTGTCTGCAGCATCTCTTCGCTCACCTCATCAAGAGATACGGTATCGCCTTTCTGTTTACGGAGCCAGTTTCGCGCACGATTTCGCGTAATCTCAGCCAACCAGCTTTTGAATTTAGTTGTATCTTCAAGCTGTCTTAACCCTTGATAGGCGTTGAGAAAGGCGTCCTGCACCACCTCTTCAGCATCATGGGAATTGTCCACAACCCCGATAACAATCGTATAAACGAAGGCGTGGTACGACCGCATCAGGTCAGCAAATGCCCCTTCCTCCCCACTTTGGGCACGATGGATGAGTGTATTCTCCTTAGCCATGGCTCTTTGTTCCTCCCTTACACCCTACCAAGACACAGTTCCGAGATTTTTTTTAGCACTTTTTTGTGTTGAGAGATATTCTATTCATTTTTTTACAAATAGGACTTACGCAAGTTTCATCTGAATAGCGAGCGATTTCAATTGTTATCACAAGTATTGGGAGTATAAACTGTGCTTGACTTGATAAATGGTTTGGTCTGTCTGATACGCGACTTGCTTGAGTCGCACCCAAACCAACATTGTACACCCGATGTGATTGCGAACAAACTGAACTGCTAGCTATGGTCAGCCAGATGGGTTAAAGTATAGTTGAGGGAGCTAATTAACAAATACTGACAGCAGTCGAGTCGGTTGGGTCATATTCCCCTCCATATCGCTCATTCTACTGTTTTTCAACCATTATGTCTATGAATTTTGCGTAAGTCCTAATAAATAAGAATAGATGAACGCTGACACGGACATATCTAGTTATGCAACCTCCTCTGCCTCTGATTCATATCCCGCCACATAACGAAGGTATAACGCTTCTAGATCCTCAGTTTCAATCTCTTGACGGGTGAGCTCACGCACCAAATTGCCTTGTACCAAAATCCCAATCTGATCGGCGATTTCCTTCGCACGGAAGATGTCATGGGTGGACATAAAAATCGCTTTCCCTTCACTTTTCAACTCGCGCAATAGGTTCAAGAAATCTGCGCCGCCCTTCGGATCCAGTCCAGACGTTGGTTCATCAAGAAGTACCGCATCAGCACCTTTTATGATGGCTATCGCAATTCCCAACCGTTGCCGCATCCCTTTCGAGAACGTCTTCACCCGCCGCTTGAACGCATCTTCAGGCAAGCCGACGCGCGCTAATGTTTCGTCCAATTCTTCGCGCGTGATCTTCTTTCTACCGCCCAGCTTGGCGAAGAACTCCAAGTTTTGTCGCGCGGTGAAATTCCGATACAGTTCAACGTTTTCCGAGACGTAAGCCAGATGCTTTTTGGCTTCCAACGGAAACTTGGGAATCTCAATGTCATTGACCAACGCCGTGCCACTGGTGGGGTCAATGAAGTTCAGGAGCATGGAGATGGTGGTGCTTTTGCCTGCGCCGTTAGCCCCCAAAACGACATAGATTTCTCCGGGATTGACTTTCAGGTTGAGTTTGTTGACAGCTAAAATGGTGTTGTCATAGATTTTGGTTAAATCTCTTGTTTCTAACATGGTAGAATTCTCCTTTTGCTTTATTAGGCGCAACAACCCCTATTATTAGTTGTTAAGGTTCTTAATTAAGGTTTCACGTCATACCGTAAAAATGCAGCATATCCCCCAATCAAAAATAGTGTCGTGAACAGCAGCAAAAGAGCTAGTGGCACAAAGCCGGATTTCAGTCGCTCATTCACCGTTCGTTCGGTGTAAGAAAAAATGTCCCCTTTTTCGATTGGGGTCTCGGCCTCCATATAGGGTAACGTATGTTGTAACACCCTACTGAGTTCATTGAAATATTCGCTATCAAATCGTTCTACTGCTGCAATAAACTTGGCTTCACTCCTCGAATCGGTCCCTGCCAATTGAGTCGCGAATGAAGTAAAACACGCATACGGCGACAGTGATGCAATTGCTGCCGCTATCTGTTCCTGTCTTTGCACTTTGCGACGATAATCCACAGTGAGTTTTGACAATGCTTCTTTTTTAGCGTTGATGAAACGTGCTTCGGTATCTACCTGCAATTTCCGACCATCAGCCAGAGACAGTTGTCTGTCAATAACTTCCAGTGAGGCTTCATCGTGCCACCTCTGACGTTGATCTTGAAGTTCTTTTTCCACGATTTTCATCTCGCGAGCGTGGGCTGCAAAGGGCGGGATTTGATAGACCGCCTTTGCGAGATCAGGACCAAGATTAGGAATGACGAACACACCTACTCCCCACAACATCAAAAGTGCTACAAGTGCTGTTGATGAACGGGAGGTCAGCGTGGAAACCAACACCCCGAGCGCAAAGATGCAAGCCAAATACAGCAATGCACAAAACAGCAACCAGCCCACACTGGTCCAATCAGCAGCGGTCAATTGAATCTGCGGATGATTTATAAAAATCAGAAAGCCGGAAAACCAGCCGACCAAACAGGGTAGAATTAAGCTCAAATAACCTCCAATCCACTTGCCCAAAATCAACATAGGTTTTGGGGTAGAGTTGGACGTCATCAGTGCTAAAGTACCTGTTTCGCGTTCACCACAGACAGTATCGTAGGCAAAAAGGATCGCCAAAAGCGACATCACAATCCCGATGATGAAAGTCCAATCAACTGTCGCGAACAGCACAGATAGTGGATTATCATTGATGGTTTCTATGGTTTCGGGATAGAGATCAGCTTCAAGCCGTACGGAGCGCGCCGAATTGTTTTCAATTCCGGGGAAGAGTACCGAAAGTACCGACGGCTTTCGATCCACGATAACTAACCCCTCGCTTTTTGTTTCAGTATGCAATTTAACGCGAGCATGGTAATCCGCAAGTTCCTGTGCGTAATTACTTGAAAGCACAGAAGCACTGATGGTTGTCAATCCGAAGCTTAACAGAAAAGCTATGAAGAAACGTAGCGTCGAAATCTTATCTAGGAATTCCTTCCGGATAATGGTGCTTAACATACCAATTCCTCCTCATCAAGGATTGAAGTCCCAATCTTGGGTCTGGGAGTTAACTATTGCCGAACCTCACATTTTGCGAATGCTATTGTGGCAAAAGTAAAACCCAGTCCCAGCCAGAATACTAGTAACAACAAGTCGATCCGAATCGCGTATAGGGTTTCCGAAAACGATAGGGTCTTAAAAAGAAAACTCAGTTGACTCTCAAGTAGCAGACTTTTCACAAGCCGTAGACTGTCAGCTTGAAGTTCCAAACGCCACTTGCGGTAAGCGTATATCTCTTGAGGTGGGCTTTTAGACAGGGAGGGGAGCTCTTGAGACGCTTCTAAAAGGGTTTGAATATTAGAGCCAACTTGAGACTCATGTACTTTTAACTGTGCATGATACTGTTTTTCATCTTCAATACCTGTCTGTGCCAGCCCTGTGGTGGCATACACAAACGCACCCGCAGGAGACAGCCGTGTGAGAACTTGTGAAAGTGCCAACCGTTGCTGTCTCAACGTAGCGTAGCGTTCTTCAATTCCTTTCAGGGTTTCCTTGATTTGGGGTTGTGCTTCTGGATGCCATTTGCCATAACCAGGAAGGTGCTCGTCTGACGGTTTTTTCTTTTCTGCTTCGTCTTCAATCTCCCGTGCTGTTTTAAACTTTTCGGTGTCAATCTGTTGTTGTGATGGTACTTGCACTAGTTGTTTGCCAACAAGCCCTCCAACATTCGGGACAATCAGCGTTAAAACAACCCAAATTGCTAGCGACATCAGCACAGCAGTTGCTGCTCGATTTGTCATAGCCGAAATCGATAATCCGATGAAGAAAAACACCCCGAGGTATCCAAGCGACGTTAGCAACAGGCAGAAAATCCGCAGCCAACCTTCCCCACTGAGGGCTACCGACGGCGAAAGGACAAACAACAGAAGGGCTATCACTGATGCCACCAAGAATGGGAGTGCGATACTCAAGTAACCTCCCAGAAACTTGCCAAAAAGTACCTGACCGCGGGAGACGGAATTCGATAATATCAGTTGAAGCGTTCCCCGTTCTCGCTCACCAGCAACCGTGTCATAGGCGAACAGGATTACAAGTAAAGATAGCACCACCTTGGCGAAGAATAGGAAGTCGGGTAGAGAATACAGGGAGGAGGTTCTATTCCTTTCCTGCGAATTACCGATATCTGTTGTCGCTTGGATACCAAACTTGCGCATGTTAAAGAATTGAACGGGGCGATTCATTCGATCCTCAATGCCTCTGGCTAGGACACCAAGTTCAACAGGACGCCGATAGATACCGATAATATTAATCATGTCCCCCATACTACTGAACACAATCGGCTTTCCTTCGTCATTGAGGTGCATATATACGGCGACGGGGTCTGCAGAAAGCGTGTCGTCCAAGCGTGTCAGGTTGTAGCTTGATAGTCTCGTCGAGTAATCCTTCAGCCCAACCCAGACGCTCATTGTCAACAAAAGGGAACACAGCACGAATGCTAGCTTAATTTTATGGGTTTGCCAATTATCATAAATTTCCTTCTTTGCGATCAGCCAAATCATTGAACACCTCCGTGGTCTCTGGAATGCGTTATTATCGTTGTATTGAGATCTCTATGTAAATCCGTTACACTGAATGCTACACGGATTTTGCCACTTTAAACTTATTCGACAACGCACTACCACTTCCTCAGATTGATGTTTCCATTTTCGGTTCGCAGTTCGACCATCGCCGGCCCGCCCTCGCCAATTTTGCCTGAGAGCCGCTTTTTGGATGTGTCCGTGAAGGGCACAGAGAAATCGGAATGCACTCGCCCGGTAATGGTTTTGGCGTCAAGCTGACCAGAGAAATCTCCCGGTAACTTCAAGTTGATTGAACCATTGCTCGTCCTTACTGACACCGGTGCAACCCCCTCGCGAATCTCCACATCAACAGAGCCATTACTAGTGACAAATATCCCTTCGTTCGTTAATCGTGTGACCGATGCTTTGATCTTCCCGTTCTTAGTGACAGTATGAATCCGCCCCGTGCCGCCGTGTAAGTCGATTCTACCGTTGGTTGTCCTAGCGTCAACCGCACCCTCCACGCCATCGATCTCGATTTTTCCGCTGGCTTTTAGGTTCACATCAATGGCGGCGGGACATTGAATTTCATAGGTGACCCTGATGCTGATACCCGATGGCGGTTTAGGCTGTTTCTTGTAAATCTTTATCTCTTTTCCGTTCCGCTCGACGTGAATTTGAACCTCTTTTGCGAATTTCTCTGCGTTTGCTCTGTTCCATGCACGGACCCGTTTGACGGCACGGACAATCACTTTACCTTGGACTGAGCCCTGAAGTGTAATCGCGCCGTTGGTAGTTTCTGCGGAGATAACCGCGATGTCCGCACCATCAAGTGTCCAATCTAATTCTTCCGAGAATCCCCACTGCCAGACAATGATAAGGAGGACAGACAGAAGCACGACAGGCCAGATAAGGTTTCTGTAGTGTTTCATGATTTATCTATCTCCTTCTAATTAAGTTTATTGTTGTATTGAAGCATCTATATGAACCGGTTATGCCGAGTGCTGCACAATTTTTGCCACTTTTGCAGCCAAAACCAGACGCTCATCGTCAGCAAAAGGGAACACAGCACGAACGCCAACTTAATTTTACGGGTTTGCCTGTTGCCATAAATTTCCTTTTTTGCAATCAACCAAATCATTGAACATCTCCTTTTTTAAGTATCCCAAAAGGAATTTGGAGTGTCTGTGTAATCTCTCATTCACGATAGCAAATCTGCTTTAATCCAACTTAAAATGCCGTGGGCGAATTGGATAGATTTGTGCTGCCTCAAGAAAAGGGAAATCAGATTGACCCATAGATAACTGAGGCTGGCGCCATTCTTTTCGCCAGATTGCGAAAGGAATATCTTTGCGGCAAACCGGCAGTTTTGCTAGGGGTTGGACAGGAACTTTGCTCACCCATTCCCATTCATGTATTTTTACAAATGTATCTCGGGGAAGAATATAAACCATGCCATCTGACCAAGGGTTTTCGCGGTCCGAATCAATACCTATCGCCAGAAGGTAAAATCGACGTTTTCTCCCTGAAGCGTCCTTCGCCGTGAAGTACCCATTATTTGTAGATGCAATTTTTACGCGATCACAACTAGCAAAGTAAGTGGTTAGGATTGCATCTGGAGCTGCATACACACCATTAGAATCTTTATCCTCCTTTGTCTCAAAACTCTTTCGTATTGGCACGAAAACCTCAATATCCGTTTCACTCGAGCCGTGCAGCACCACGTTCTTATGCCTGATGAGGTAAGTTAGAAATTCATGTTTCGGGTAGATGACGTTGTAGTCAATAACACCCCCAATACCTCGATCGAGAGTTGATTGAAACAAATCTTCAAATGCCTGGATTTTCTCATCGTTTAAGTTGAGGTCGGGTTGCGAAGGCTTGAAATCCGATGCGGTTGGAAACGACTCCGTCGGCGCAGCTTTCTCCGTTTCTGCTATTACCTTTTTGGTTTCGGGGGCATCCATCTTTTTCAACGCATAAATTGCATGGCGATGAAGTATTTCATCTGCCTCACGAGTTGCGTCTATCAATGCGGATATTGCCGGCTGACCGATTTTAACCAGTGCTTCTGCGGCAACTCCACCCACATTTTCTGTTTTCATGGTTTCTATCAAGGCGGGCACAGCTTCAGCCGCCGGTTCACCTGTTTTCGCTAGGGCATAGGCTGCCATTCGGCGCACATGATGGCTATCATCGGCTAAGGCTTGTATCAGCGCGGGAACCACTGCTTCTGCCGAATCAGTCAGCATACCTAATTCCTTAGAAAAATAGGGACGTAGCATCCACTCTCCCCAAGCATTCTTTAGCCATTCTGGTATAAGAGGCTTAGGTGATTCAGCCATCTCGCCTAACAATCTGGCACTATAGAGTCGAATCCACTGATCCCTGTCCTGTAACCCCTCCATGAAAAGAGGCGCAATATCTCTGTCTATCTCACCAATTGCAGCTAGTGTATAGGCAGCTTGGATGCGAACACGAGCAGATTTTTGGCTATCCCGGAATATTTCCATTAACAAAGGGACCGCAGGGCAAGCTGGCTCGCCAATGATGCGCAGTGCGCCTGCTGCACTCCATTGAACACAATCGCTTACATCGGTGCGTCCTAAGACCCTGACCAATGCTGACACGACATTGGAAACCGGTTCACCAATCACCGCCAACGCAAAGGAGCCTACGCCGCAGTCGCTACTTGTAAACCAGGGGGCGCGAGAAGCTTCAGCAATCGCGTACCTATCATTCAGCATCTGTATCAACGCAGGTACAGCCGCCTGAGCCGGTTTGCCGATTTCCCCAAGCACCTGCGCTGCTTCGGATCGAATGTCTTCGTTCGCATCATAGAGCGCGTTCCCCAAAACCGGGACAACAACATCAACCGTGGTGTTGTCAAGGTAATAGAGTACATACGCCGCACTGACCCGGACTCGGCTTTCCCTTGAATTGAGTATTTCCATCAACGCAGGTACAGCTTGTTTGCCCAGTTTCTCGAACGCCTGCCGTACCCATCGGAAACGAATCGCTTGACTCTCATGGCCCAGCGTATCTATCAAGACAGGAATCGCAATGGGGTCACCTCGCTTTGCCAGATCAATCGCCGCATTTATGCGGACAGATTCATTTTCATTATCTAATGCTTTTATCAATTGTTTCACGCTGACAGTATTTTCCAATTTTTATGTTCCTTCTTCAAGATTGAGCTAGATATGTTATAAGTCAGGTAGCTTTCAGGGGTTTTAGTTAATGCTTCACATCGTACCGCATAAAGGCGGCGTATCCTCCCATCAAACACAACCCTGTATATAGCAGCAAAAGGCTCAAGGGACCGAGAGCAAGTTTCAATCGTTCAGGCACCGTTGGCTCGATGTAGAAAAAAGTCGATTTTTCAGTTTCTTGCCCCGGTGATACTACCGTTTGGAAGTACGAGGGGGTATCGGCGAAATATTCGTTTTCAAATCGTTCCGTTGCTGCAATAAACCTATCTTCGTTCTCGATATGGCTTGCTGCCAATTGGGTTGCAAAAAATGTAAAGCAGGCATACGGCGACAGCGCCGCAATCCCTGCGGCGATTTGTTCCTGCCTTCGTATCTGGCGGTGATACGCTTGGGTAATGTTTGATAATGTCTTATCTTGGGCAGAAGTGGAACGTGCTTCAATGTTTAATAGCAACTTCTTACCATCAGCCCATGTGAATCGTTTGTCAATGACTTCTAGTGCAGCCGCATCATGCCACCTCTGGCGTTGATGCTCAGTTTCAGTTTGTGCAAGTGTCATCTTGTAGGAATGGGTTGAGAAAGATGGAATCGGAGAGAAAGTTTTTGCGAGATTAGGACTCAGATTGGGAATAACGAATACGAAAAGTGTCCAGAGAAACAACAGTACCACGATTGCCGTTGATGGACGCGTGGTTAGTGTGGAAATCAATATCCCCAGCGCGAAGAAGCAAGCTAAATACAGCAAAGCTCCGATAATTATCAATCCCAACGCACTCCAATCTGTAACGGAGAGTTGAATATGTGGATGCATTGAAAGGATTAATAGACCAAGAAGCCACCCAACGCTGCAAGGCAAAATCAAACTGAAATAACCGCCAAGCCATTTGCCCAGAATCAACATCGGTTTTTTGATGGGCTGCGATGCCATCAACGCAAGTGTGCCCGTTTCACGTTCGCCACAAACAGCATCGTAGGCAAAGAGGAGGGCTAAAAGCGACATTACAATGCCAATGATGAACGTCAAATCTACGGTGGGAAACAAAACAGAAAAAGGATTGTCATCGATGGTCTCGATGATTTTCGGTTGAAATCCAATTAGCAGCCGCACAGATCGTGCTGCCTCCTTTGTAATCCCTTGAAACAGTGCTGTGAGGATTGACGGTTTTCTATCTACGGCTATCAACTGCTCGTTGCTCGTCTCGGCATGCATTTGGGTGCGGAGATGATAATCCGCAAGTTCTTGTGCGTAGTCTTCTGAGAGTACGACGACACTAACGATTGTCAGTACGATGCTCAAAATAAGCGCGACAAAGAAACGCAATGTTAAAACCTTTTCCAGAAACTCCTTTGTCATGATTATCCATAACATTGGATTTCCTCCCTGATGTGAGGTTGGTACTAGGACGAAGTTAAATTGATATGTAGATTTCCGCAGTTCCGCAGTCTGGTTGGGCACGTATAAATATGATCCATGTCGGAACCCTACGGTTTTCAGGGAACGATACATGATCAAATCACTGCCTTACCTCACATTTCATAATTGCCAACGTCGCGAAAGTGAAACTGAATCCCAACCAGAGCACGAGCAGCGATAAATCAAACCAAATCGCGTTCAGAGTCTTCGGCAACGAGAGCAGATCAAAAGTAAAACTCAGTTCGTTTTGAATGATATTTCTCACGGTTCCCCCTTCATATGAATTGATCTTCACCAATCGATCTCGGAGGGCGCGAGGTTCTTGAGGTAGATTTTTATATATCAGTGGTTGTTTTTCCGGTTTTTGCAGTAGAGCAAACGTCTCTTTGATGGTCGTGTCTAGTTGGGTCTTATGCTGCACTAACTGCGAATGATAGAATTCTTCATCTTCAATGCTCGTTTGTGCCAAGCCAGTGGCAGCGTGTACATACGCCCCCGTGGGAGAAAATCGTGTAACAATTTGTGAGAGCCTTAACCTCTTTTGCCTTAGTTTGGCGTAGCGTTCTTCAATCTCTTGTCGTGCTTCCTCGATTTGGGGTTGCACTTCTGGATGAAACTTCCCGTAGCCCGGGACAAACATGCCTGAAGGTTTGCTTCTTTCTGCATCATCCTCAATCTCCCGCGCTGTTTTGAATTTTTCAGTGTCAATCTGTTGTTGCGATGGGACCCTTACGACCTGTTTGGCAACAAGCCACCCTACATTTGGAACAACGAGCGTCAGAATAACCCAAATTGCCAGCAACAGTACTGCAGCGGTTGCTGCCCGTTGCGTTAGAGCTGAAATGTATAATCCGATAAAGAAAAAGAGTGCGATATACGCCAGCGATGTGATGAGGAGCAATAAAATCCGTAACCAGTTTTCGCCACCGAAGGTAATCAGTGGATCCCGTGCAAGGAAAAAAAGAGCTATCAGCACCGCCACCAAAAATGGAATTACGATACTTAGGTATCCTCCCAAAAACTTGCCCAACAGCATCTGCCCGCGGGAGACAGAGTTGGAAAGCATCAGTTGAAGTGTTCCCTGTTCCCGTTCGCCGGCAATCGCACTAAAGGTAAACAGAATCGTAAGCAAAGACAACACCACTTTGACAACGAAGAGAAAATCGGGTGGTGAAAACAGCACGAACAGCTTGTTTTTTTCCTGCAAGTTACTGGTATCGATAGTTGCATTGTAGCCTCCCAAAATGTTGAACAATCGAACGGGGCGGTTCATTCGATCTTCGAGTCCTCTGGCGAGAATACTGAGTCCAACCGGGCGACGATAGATACCAATGATGTCAACTATGCTGGCCGCACGGGTCGTACTATTCGGATTGAGCTTTCCCTCCTCATTAAAAAAAACATACGTCATGGCAGGTTTCCCAACACTCGCAAAAGTATTGGTATTGCGTGTCAAGTTGTAACCCAAAAGCCGTTCCGAATAATCTTTCAACCCAAGCCATACGCTCATGGTCAGCAAAATGACACATAGCACAAAGGTCAATGTGATTTTGTAACTCTGCCAGTTGTCATAAAGTTCCTTTTGTGCAATCAACCAGATTATTGAATATCTCCAACTGTATTGAGGCTATCCTGTGACGCTATTACGCCGCATACTGCACGGATTTTGCCACTTTTAGATTGAACTAGGGAGTTATCGCTTTCTTTTACAGGGTATAATGATTATCCTCGGAAGCTGCTTCCAGCGGGACAAACTGAAAGCGTCCCTGTCGTCGAAGCGTGTCGTAGCAGCGGTTGCGGATGACGCGAAAGAGGAAAGGTCGGAGATGCTCGCTATATTCAAGTCGTTCAAGATTCATGTAGAGTGCTAGAAATGCGTCCTGCACAATATCATCTTCCGCTTCACTGATCCCAACCAATCTGCGGACAAAACGTCTAACCGACGCATCTAGTGTTTCTTGCAATCGATCGAACGCTGTGCGATTACTCGCTTTTGCTTCCTCAAAGAGTTCATGCTCCCCACTGTCTGACACCGATGCTCTCCTTTCTATATTCATAATACGGGGAAAATGGGGAATTGTTCATTGGGAAGGTGTTTTTCTGAAAATTTTCCATGAAATACTTCTTTAGGAAATGAAAACGATCTGGCTGATATGCTTATAAAAGCACACCTCCTTTCACTCGATAACTATGTTAGGCTTCATAATTTTCTGAGAACAGATGGCTTGACCGACTGTAGAGCATATGCAGCAGCCCAGAAGTTGCGGAAGAACAACAAGCTAGCCTCCGCGGCATTTTCTATTACAAAACGTCAACACGCAGGAATGAAAGATATGCCAGTGCAAATAACACCACGAAAAAAAGAACCAACAAGAGAATATCCATCAGTGCCGCATTGAGGTCAGTGCTAACGCGGTCCGGATCTTCAAATTTTGGGATCTCAGAAAAGGGGACCGGCAACTCTGATGCCCCCTCCGGAACGTACGGCGCATGTGGACTCTTCGGGTCAGCCCGGTCTGTATCGAGAAGAAATTGTCGAAATTCGGGAGCATAACGGTGTACCGCTTCCAAGAAACTCAGGTGATGTGAAAAACCTGTTCCCGCAAGGGATTCGATGGTGTACTGGACAATTGATGCCGGTGAGATACGAGTGATTGTTCGCGCCCTGTTGATCTGAGCAATCTGGTCTGTGAGGTGTTCTTGGTGCAACTGCTCGTTGAGCTGCGCTTCTTTTTTGACGTATTCCGCCCATAACAACGTCATCTCCGTTGCAGGGATGGCTCGTGTGGGACCTTCAGCATCCCACAATGGGTATTGTGTATTGAGGTTTTCGCGCTGTTGCGATCTATAATTGTTGAGTTCCTCGATGGTCTTAGTCGGTTGTAATCCGCTGACAATGGATCCGAGTGTGCTTGGGGTCAAGACAACCCAAACCACCCAAATCAGCAGAAGGATTGTCAAACTCACCGAAGACCGCTTGGCTCGCGAGGAGATTAGCAACCCTAACGCAATAAAAATCGACAGATAAATCAGCGCAACGAGAAGAATGAGCCCCAACCGTCCCCACTCATTCGCGCCGAGCGGCACGCCCCCGGCGGTGTAGAGCAGGAAAAGGTTAATTAGCACGGCAACCACGAAAGGGATCCCGATGCTCAAAAACGCACCGAGGAATTTTCCGACCAAGACGAGGTCGCGGGGGACACTGTTGGACAGAGTCAACCGCAGCGTTCCCTGCTCTCGCTCACCGGCGATGGTGTCGAAGGTGAACAGGATGGCGATGAATGGAAGCACGAGGGAGATGATGGCTACCCAACTGATGTTTGTGTAATCTGGCGCGATGTCCCATAGGTTCGGATTCGATTGCGGATACCTTAAGTGCCAGTTATTTCGGATTGTGACCGGTTCCTCGCCTCGAAGGTGCCAGCTAGCTATCATACCATACTTGTTCGGATTGCTCGCTTCCACATATTCCGGCAGAAATCGCTCGCCACCATCAGCACAGAAGGTGAGCGCGGACGGTTTCTTATAAAGTTGCCCCGGACCGTTCTGCATGAGCGAAAACAGGCTATCGGTATGCCCCTTCATCGTGTCAAGAGACGTAACGACTTTTGTGCGGTATTCCGTCAATCGTGTGTTGTATTCGCCAAAATAACCGATAGCGTTGGCAATCATCAGTGCCAGAAATAACAGGACAGTAAACGCGAACCGCAGGCTGTTGAGATGATCGTAAAGTTCACGTTTGGCGATATGCAGAACCATAAAAAACTCCAATCTTTCGATTCTCGATTCAGACTCTCAAGCTCGTACCTTATATCTTGTAATTTTTTTATGGTGAATTCTAAAAATAAATAGACATTAATAGTAGTAGGCACATGGCTTTGCATCTCCCGATTCCATCGGGATTCTCGCCTGTCCCGCCTGTCCCGATTCATCGGGGATGTATCGGGGGAACGGAACCGATTTATCGGGGCTCCGTGTGCCGTAGCTCTGTGCATCCCAATCTATCGGGGCTCGTTCACAGTGTCTCATTAATTCTAGGATCCACTATAGTCCATTAACCTTTATAGCAAAGTGATAATATCTACGGTTTATACCCTGAGCGATCTGTATTCCCTCCATACTTCATGGCATAAACAAGCAGATTTGTCATAAAGCGACGGACATCATTCGAGCGACGCAGCCGTAGCATAGTTCGGCTTTCAACCTCTACTGTCTCCATCGCACACATATAATCCTTGCGATTATAGACGACAGCCAGCCGACCGTTTATAACGATTCCTTTCTGGTACTGGAACTTTGACGCTTGGGGTTGGTTTTCAGACCCCCAGAAAACATCACCGCCCGTGGGTGGGCGGGGCAGCTGGTAGTAGATATTATAGATTTTATGGTAGAACGAAAGATCTCCCAATGGATATTCGGGGAAGATCCTTCCTAACTCATTAGCAACGATGTTAGCGAACATACCGTTAAATCCGCAGTCATCGAAAAAAAGCATCCCACCTCGTTCGATGATATACTTCCGCAACGCCGCTCGTTCCAACGCAGAAAAGGAATTGGTCAACGGTTCCTCCCTAGTAAGATTCCGTCCAACAGTGATATCCTTGTCGTGCCCTGTCATGATGACCAGTGGGGCATCAAGGATGCGTGAGTCGGTCAGCCGGAGCGAGCCGCCTGCATACTTTATATCGGCACGGAGGTTGGTATTATCTGCAAGCCACTTCGCAAGGCTGGGTATGGCAGTTGGGTCTTGCCACCAATCGGAAAGGGAGTGTTTGAGTCGAATCAGGCGAATATGTCCGCGAATTGCTGTGCCCTCACCTTCAAGAATAGCCCCTAGGCGATCTTCAGGAACCAAGATCTGTCTCGCATCAAGAGGCACGTCTTGTATTTTCCCATTTTGGTCAGCCACAAAACCTGTCCTTACAGCGGTTCCTTCATTTTTTCTGCGTCGAAAGGGTGTCCCTCGTGGAAGTCCGCTTTGAGCAGACACAACCCCCCCGCCTACAGTTGGAGTGCCTTGGTACATCGTTGCGGAGTGTGTTGGCACCAGATCCGTTTCCACAGATAAACCCTTGTTAAGGATAACGGTTGGGGCATCGCTTAACGGGAGCGGTTCTCTCTTTTGTGAAAGGTCAACTGCGAGAGGTGTTCCTACCGGTGCTACAGTTCGTAGGGGCAGCGCTTGCGGTTGTCCGTCCTGCACCTCACGAGGTGCCTGTATAGGTTGGAGACGAACCTTCCTCGGCAACTTACGCGCTGATGGAGGCAGTTCAACCCACTCGACGCTGAGGGTGTCGTCTTCCATAATTCCCTGCCGAATCGTTATCACCACAAGGGCAGCAAAAATAAAATGGAGAAACAGAGAGATAATCAACGGTGCCGTTAATCGCTTTTGTCTTCTCATGGTATCGTATATCCGGGTTACGCATCACGTTTTACACTTTTTACATGAGCCTTTGGGTTAATGTACCAGTTTGACAGCTTGGCTATATCTCTTGTTTGACAAAAATTAGAAATGCAATCAGAAATAGCCCCACATTGATAAGAAAAAGTATGGCGACATCTGGCATTGCCCGTAAAATAGAGGTCGTTGCCTCAACCCTTTGATAAGAAAATTCGGGTAGATCATCCCAACTCACTGCCCCCTTGTCAACAGCAAACCACTGTCGGCTTGTAAAAGCGTCCTTATCCCGATAATAGCGGAGGATTGTCTGGCGATATTGCTGGGCGGCGACCATAAAATCTTCAATACCATCGAAGTCGGTTCCCGCCAAAGCCTCTGTCGCCAAATCATACATCGCTGCCGGTGAGAACCGCATCACGTTTCGGGTGAAGTTTGCCTTACGGATATAGATTTGTTCTAACGCCCGAGCGCGCACCTGCCACGTTTTTTCGGCGGCTCTGAGGCGGTTCGGCTCGATAAATTCATAAAATGCCAAGACGTGTGGAATCTGTTTCTCTGATTCCGGAAAAATATTATCCCAATCCGCCCAACGACTGATATGATACTGAAGTTTTGCTTCATTTGAGTTCGATATTGATGGAGTCATAATAAACCCTTTCACGTTGAAAGTGATTTCTTCTCCCTCGACCGGATCCTTCTTCAAGAAGTCTTCCCGCTCTCGCTCAAACGCCCCCCAGATCTGTTCCATTTCACCGTACGCTGACTTCAGCTTAGATTCATTGAGCGGCATGAGCCGGTTGACAACAAACACGCTTAAGCTGGGATAAACCATCACCAGAGTTACCCAGATGAGCATTGAGAGCATCAATGCCGTTGCGGTACGGCGCGTCGTGGTAGAGATGAGTAGCCCGATGAGGTAGAACGCGGAGAGGTAAACCGTGGAGGTCAGTAGAATGCCACCCATGCGGAGCCAATCGTCCCCGGAGAAGTTGAACGACCCCGATTCAGCGAACAAGATCAGTGCCAGTGCTAGGTTGATAATCAGCGGCACAATCAGACAGATCATCGCTGCGATATATTTTGCCAACAAGATGGTGCCGCGGCTGATAGAGGTTGTCAGCATTAGCCGTAATGTTCCGTCTTCACGTTCTCCTGCGACCGCATCATAGGCGAAAAGCAGTGCCAACAGACTGAGGATCACTTGGAAGATAAACACCAGATCAATCGACGAAAGTAGGTTGAGGAAGGGATTATCGGCACTGTGCGAGACGGTATCCCATAGTGCAGGAACATAAGTGTAGTAAATAACGAGCGAGTTACCGAGCCGACGATCCAAACCTTGATTAAAAATGCTCAACGGATTTGGCGGTCGATCGATCTTGATCTGCAATGCCGAATAGGTCCTGACCATGTCGGGATCGATTTGGTGTTTTCTGACGGCGGTATTGTAACTTGCCAGTCGGCTTTCATAATCATCGATGAGCACAATGGTATTCGTGACAACAAGCATTAGGCAGATGATCACTGCAACTGAAAAACGAAACGATATCAGGTTGGCGAGAAGTTCTCTTTGAAGGAGTGTGAGAAACACGGCTTTACCTCATTCCATCTGGTTGAGCCCAAGACGATTCCACCCGTCAAAAGGCGTTGGAGCCTACGGCTTAACCCAGCGTCGGCTTGTTTCTGACATGAATCGTTGCCAAATGAAATATAGTTGGTTCGTTGAGCAGATGCAATTTAGATGCCATAATTATTTTGAATTGTGCAAAGCGTATTTTCAAAGAACGGCGTTTTCCAGCAAACGCTTTATCCGGGCAACTTTGCATCTATTTTGATATGAGTTGTGATTTTAGAAAAAGGGTCCTGTTTACAAAGAGGATGTTGCGACTATGCTACACCATCGTTGCGAGAATGCTACACTGGTACTTGGAATTTGCAGCTTCACGACTCTGGTTCAACTATGAATGTCAGCACGTAGGAAAGAGAGGTATGCGCCAGCGACTAACACCACACCGAAGAGAATCAGCAACAACACATCCACCGCCGCCGCGTTGAAGTCGCTACTGAGGCTCGCCCGATCTTGAAATTTTGGGATTGCCTCGAAGCGGACCGGTTTGTCGGACATACCTTCCTTCACCCCAAATATGTGTGGACTCTCCGCATCGGCGGCGTCGGTTTCACTGATAAACGCTCGAAATTGGGGGGTGAAACGGTTGACCTGGTCCAAGAATTGGAGATGGCGCGAAAACCCTGTCCCAGCGAGTGATTCGATGGCGTACTCCACAATTGATGCGGGTGAGATTCGGGTGAGCGACCGCGCAAACTTAATCTGATTAATCTGATCTCTCAGGTGTTCTTTGTTCAATCGTTCACTGAGTTCTGCCTCTCTCTTGACGTATTCTGCCCATCTCTGTGTTGCCTTCGTTGGTGGATGCGAGCGCGTGGGACCTCCAAATTCAAACGGATCGTCGGAGATATATTCCTTTTTCAAGTTGTCTCTCTGTTCGCTTCTGTGTTGTTCAAATTCCGCACTGGTTTGTGCAGGCCTTAAACCGGTGGCAATCGAGCCGAGTGTGCTTGGGGTCAAGACCACCCATGTCGCCCAAATCAGCAGCAACACCATCAGGCTTATCGACGACTGGGTGATGCGCGAGGAGACGAGCAATCCCAACGCAACAAAAATGGCGATGTAGAATATAGCGATGAGAAGAATGATGCCCAATCGCCCCCACTCATTCGCGCCAAGTGGTACGCCACCGGCGGTATAGAGCAGGAATAGGTTAATTAGAGCCGCGATGAGGAAGGGGATGCCGATGCTCAAAAATGCGGCGACAAACTTTCCGAGTAAGATCGCGCCTCGTGAAACGCTGTTCGATAGCATCAACTGCAAGGTCCCGCGTTCTCGTTCACCGGAGATGGCGTCGAAGGTGAATAAGATGGCAACAAAACTCAATACGAGGCCGATAATACTGACCCAACTCATGTTTGTGTCAGCCGGCATGATATTCCATAGGCTTGGATTCGCCTGCGGGTAGTTCAGATACCAGATGCCTTCAACCCCATAGCTTTGGTTATCGCGACTCCGAGCATAGCTCCAACCCCCTTTGCGTCCTTCTACATATTCAGATAGAAACGCTTCCCCGCCATCAGCACAAAAGGTCAGGGCAGACGGTTTCTTACGAAGTTTGCCTGGACCATTGAGAACGAGGCTAAATAGACGATTCGCGTTGCCTTCCATTTTGTCAAGCGATTCGGATACCTTTCGCCGGTATTCTGTCAATCGCGCGTTGTATTCGCCAAAATACCCTACTGCGTTGACGACCATCAAGGCAAGCAGCAGTATTGTTGTGACAGCAAATCTGAGGCTGTTCATGTTATCGTAGAGTTCCCGTTTCGCAATGTGCCAGAACATCACTAAACCTCCTGCTTGATAAAAATCAGTAGAGTGGTCAGGAACAGCCCCACGTTGATGAGCAACAGTGCTGCCACATCCGGCATCGCACGCTTCGCGCCTGTTAAAGCATCTGTCCTGCGATACGTGAATTGGGGTAAATCGTCTAGGTTGACAGCCCCTTTGTCACTAGCAAACCACTGCCGGGAAGCGAAGGTGTCCTTATCCTCAAGATAGTGGATGAGTGTTTTGCGATATTGCCGGGCGGCTTGGAGAAAATCTTCAACCCCGTGGAAGTCCGTACCCGCCCACGCTTCGGTCGCCATGTCATACATCGCTGCCGGAGAGAGTCGCATCACAGTTCGCGCCAGGTCCGCCTTTCGGACATAGATCTGCTTCAACGCCTCTTGTCGCACAAGCCACGTTTTTTCTGCCGCCCGAATCCGTTGCGGCTCGAGGGATCGATAGTAGGCTTTCACATGCGGAATCTGCGGTCCGGATTTTTCGTCATCAATCCGGCGCCAATTGATACTTTTGTAGCTATAATACTGGAGTGTAGTTGAATTGGTGTTGGTCCCGCTACCGATTCCCACACTACCATACATACTTTCTCCTTTGAACGGATCTTGATTCTTCAAGTCTGTGCGCGCTTTATCAAACTCTTCCCAAATCTGGCCAATTTCCTCGTAAGCCGCTTCGAGCCTGGGACCTGCCTTCACTAAACGATTAACAGCAAAAACGCTCGCGCTCGGGTAGATGAGCACGAGTATGCCCCACAGGAGCATTGAAAGCATCAAAGCGGTTGCTGTGCGCCGGGTCAAAGCCGAGAGCAATAACCCGATGAGGTAGAACGCCGACAGGTAAACAATTGAAGTCAGCAGGATTCCGCCAATTCTTACCCAATCGTCACCGGTCAGCACAACCGCTTGGGAAAAGGTATACAGAATCAGCGACAGTAGCAGGCTGATAATCAGCGGTACGATGAGGCAGAGCATCGCACTGATCTGTTTTGCAAACAGAATGCTGCCCCGTTGCACCGGCGTGGTCAACATCAAGCGGAGTGTTCCACCTTCCCGTTCCCCGGCGATAGCGTCATAGGCAAACAGCAACGCCATCAAGCTCAAGATAACCTGGAAGATAAAGAGCAGGTTGATTGATGAAAAGAGATTCAGAAACGGGTTATCCGCGCTATGCGACTCGGTGTCCCATAACACTGGCACATAACTGTGATGGATGCCCACCGAATTGCCAAGTCGCCGATCCAAGCCTTGATTAAAAATGCTCAACGGGTTCGGCGGTCGATCCACATTGGCTGTTAATTGCGAATAAGTTTCTGCGGTTTTAGCCTCTTCCCAATGTTTTTGTGCGGCGGTATTGTAACTTGCTAGTCGGTCTTCATAATCTCCGATGAGCACAATGGTGTTGGCAACAACAAGCATTAGACAAATAATCACCGCAACTGAAAAGCGAAATGATATCAGGTTGGCGAGAAGTTCTCTTTGAAGGAGTGTGAGAAACATGGCTTTACCTTTTTCGGGGCGGTTTGCCGTTGGTGCCGGTCCAGATGCTATGGTCCCAGTTAGGAGGCATGTCCTCTTTGAGTCGGAGTGTTTCCTGCGTTAGGAAAATCAGTGGGATGATAAAACGGATGCCGGGCCCCCGTTCCCGAAGACTGAGTTCGTCCTCTCGCTGTTCCCATTTCAGGAATCCCCATTCCAACAGGGGCTTGATGGCATTGTCAAGTGCGTCATCTGTTAGATTGCAGATCGTCTTGAGTTCGGAACGAGCCCGATAGCCTTGACACACACGCCGGCACACATCAATTCGCGCCGGATCAGCAAGTTGGCTGACAAACGCCGCCACTTTTTCGGGGGCGGTGTTCGGATTGTCAAAGATGTTATCCACACGGGTTGTGAAAATCATTTGCCCGATACGGCTATATTCATCGTTCCGTATCAGTCCAATTATTGCACATCGAACGAAGGCCTGCCCATCGTTTGGATAACGATGTATCTCCTTCATAATCACTTCAGGGTCGCAATCATCTTTCACCTTGAGCACCTTGAGAATTTGGTCAACCTTTTCACGGAGAGAGTTGATTTCTTCGGTGACTTGGCTACGAAATTCGTGGGTGTTAATGGATTTCTCTGTTGAGTTGTTTTGGGATTCAACACTCTGTTCAGTTAATTGTTCCTTCATTGTCGTAAACTCCTCTCAACTGTTCTCTAGCTCGATGGAGCCTGCTTTTAATCGCACTCTCGGAGAGATCCAACATCTCCGAAATCTCTTGGTATGTCAATCCCTCGAAATAGTAAAGTCGAATAATCTCCTGATGGACTTCGCTGAGATAACGGAGGTGGTTCTCCAAGTTAGCGAAGGCTTCATGTGCCAGCAAGTGTTCTTCGGGTGTCAACACAGTTTGCGAACTTCGCATCTCAATCTGTTCTCGCGTCTGATTGTCCGAAATCAATTTTTCATAAGACTCGAAAGGCTTTTGACGGCGAAGCCACGAGATGCAGACGTTTCGCGCAATTTGTCTCAACCAGCCTTGGAACTTGCTCGGTTCGCGCAGTGTATCAAGATTAAAATATGCCTGAATGAACACTTCTTGGGCAAGGTTTTCATCCTGTTCGGTGTATGGTAAGGTCTGCCGTATCCAGCCGAATACCGCTGATTGATAGCGTCCGACAAGGATTTCAAATGCCCGATCATCGCCGGAAAGCGTTTGATGAATCAGCACGGTATCGTCCATTCCGGTTGCCTTTCACATTCAAAGGTTCTACCACATTAGTCGCAACACAGCGATGTGAGGTTTCGCTAAATTCAAAAAATCTTGGCTCATATAAAAAGAACGTGCAAAATGCGAAAGAAACGGAGTTGAGTTGCGGGGTTGAGATCCACTATAAGGCAGGGGTATCGGCAGGCAAAACTAAAGCCCCAGCGGGGCGACATGTGTATAGAAAAGGATATTCCTACAACCCAAAGCCCCAGTTGCTCTGAATCCCGATTTATCGGGGAGGGGCGACATGTGTGTCGTAAATAGGGTTGTGCCTTTATAGTGAATTCAAAAAATATAGTAAACACAAGAAATAAGGATACATTTACTAATAATTTCAACCGGCGCGAAATCTTCAAAGTCCCCCTGATAAGGGGGATTTAGGGGGTTGGCTGTGTATTGAGGGTGTCTCATTAATTCTAACATCTACTATAAATAGACATTAATAGTAGTAGGCACATTGCTTTGAATCCCGCCTGTCCCGATTCATCGGGGATTCATCGGGGCGCCGTGTGCCGTCACTCCGCAAACCCTGATCTATCAGGGCTCGTTCATAGTATCCAATTATGGTGAATTAGAGAAATAAGTAGACATTTGCCAAAGTCCCCCTGACAAAGGGGATTTAGGGGGTTGTTTGTGGGTACAGATTTCCCAATCTGTACATGTGCATTGGAAGTGTCTAAGTAATTCTAAAATCTACCATAAATTGCTCTATACATTGCGCTCCGCTGGAGCGAAGGGTCTCCAATGAAATCATCCTGTGAATCCTTAAATCCTGCCTGTCCCGATGTATCGGGGAAAATCCTGATTCAGATTATTTTTGAATCTCCCGATAAATCGGGATTCACGGAACGGAACCAATCCCCGCATCGCCGCAAACATCCGTACAATCCGTTAATCCGTTTAATCCGCGATTCAGACAAACGACACATATCGCCCCGCTGAAGCTAAATGCCCCCAACTTATCCTGTTAGTCCCCCAATCCTGCCTGCCTGCTCTCGGCTTGTCGGAGTCCCCCTGGTATCGATTTATCGGACGATTTATCGGGGAGCCTCCAGATTCAGACAACAATAACCCACAACTTTCACAAATAGGTTGCAATACCGTAACGGATGTGATATAATTTCAGATGGGAAAGCCGCGTGGTCTCTCAACACCCCCGATACACATCGGTCAAATTAACCAACACTACCAAAACCAACCCGGAGGCATATTATGGCAGAAGCACCCCATCGGAACCAACTCACACCCCAACAAGAAACAGCGATTGATCTGATTCTCACTGGAAAAAACGATAGAGAAGTTGCTCAAACCATCGGGAAATCGCGATCCACCGTCAACACATGGCGCAACCACGATCCCCTCTTTATCGCAACACTGAATGACCGTAGACAACAAGTGTGGGGCGGACAACTCAACCGTTTGAACAACCTTGTCATTGACGCTGTTGATGCGCTTCAAGACGGGTTACACGATTCAGATATCAAAGTACGAATCGTCTCAGCCGTACATATTCTCAAAGCCACCGGTGTCTACGGTGCAACCGTGCCAGACTCACAGGTAACAGATCCCGCAGAGGTGGCAGCGGACCACGAAGTCAAAGACGACCAGAGAAAAATGAGGCTTGACCAGTATAAAGACAAGTTGCCCCACTCAGTTCAACTTGAAACGGAGCACCAGTCAAGTGCAAAGCAGCAGAGCGACGCTTATGCAGAGGAGCGAGAGCGTAGGGTATCTAGTGAGAGATTAGACGCTGAAAGATACCTTAAAGTCGAAAAAGACACAGAAAACAGAGCGTCTTTGGAAAGCACCATATCGACATACAGTAAAATCCCGCAAGAGGTACTCAACAAAGTTGACGACGATGGGCTGCATCTTCTTATTGCCGATTTTATTGGCTTTCGTGACAACTACCTTCAGGCTGTAGACGCAGATCTAACCAACGCCTACATCAACTCAGACCCACCGCCTTGGGAAGACTACACCGAAGAGACAGATTGCCAAATCGAGGCAGAACTACAGCGAACGCAAGAAAAGACTGACACAGTGCTCCAGATTTTTCTCAATGAGTGGGAAAAACGGGGAGGCAATGTTGCCCAACTACTGAAGGAAGTGGAGGAGCAACAGATCGCGCGGGAAAGAAAAATCCACGATAGAAAGCAGCAGTTGCAAGAGCAAGACCTGCCAAGCGATCAGAAAGTGCCCAACTTACTAAAGCCGCTAAACAACGGAAGTACGCTGCCAGCGGAACTAGAGAACATACTCGCATCTATCAACCACAAACCATCGCTTGAGGGCAACCACAACGGGGCCCCTGGCAAAATCTAACAAAATCTAACACTTTTTACGACTTACGCTGCCAACCGTAGCCGGGGCATCTATTTTCCCCGCCGTAGTCTCGACTAGGAGATCGAACTACCGGAGAATTATAGTGAATTCTAAAAATAAATAGACACTTTCGCCCCCCATGTTTGGTAGGCGCTGTTTCCAATCCCGACAGGTCGGGATCCCGCCTGTCCCGATGTATCGGGGAGAATCGGGACAAGCCGATTTGGAGTGTCTCATTAATTCTAAGGTCCACTATAAGTCCCAACATATAAAATAAAAAAAGGCGGCTGGATTGAATCCAACCGCCCTAGTCGTGTACAGGCTGAGAGCCCCTACGCTTCCACGCTCTTCTCCTGTTCTGTTTCCTCCGCTTCTGTCGTTGGATTCTTCACAAGACCAATCATTCTTTCGAGGGTTTCGTTGCTTATACTCGATATGGGGCCGTTGATAACGGGGGCATAATAGTTATCTGTGTTAGCACCGCTACCTCCCCCTTGACCTACCAACCCGGTTTGACCTTCAAGATAAGCCGCAAGTTGGCTAGATGCCAAGCGAGCAAGTAATACCTTTTCTCTGTCATCTGCCTTTTCAGACGCCTCTAAAGCAAGGGACTTCACATACGGATCGTCTATCAATCTGCTAACACTGGCATGCAGATTGTTGTAACTCTTCACCGCCCAATCGCCGGTGCCTTCATAAAGTCCCATGTGGATGCTTGCCTCCAGATCGTTTTTCAAGGCGTGCGCCGGTGGAATCAGTCGGATAAGGGCGTTGAGATCTACTGTTTCAGCCATTTTTAATTCTCCTTTTCGATGCCCAACGCCTCAAGGATTTCAGGCGTGAGCAGGTTTCGCAGGTTTTTCCTGCCGTAGAAAATTCGGGATTTGATGGTGCCGATGTCGGTCCCCATCGCCTCCGCGATTTGTGCATAGGTCAGATTTTCTTCACAGTAAAGAATTATCGCCTGCCGCTGAATCTCCGGCAGACGGTCAATTGCTTTCTGCACCTCAGCGTAGAGCAGTCTCCAGTGGAGCTCCTCATCGGGTTGTTTGCGGCGATCTGTGAGGAACGAAGGGGCAACAGCCGAACCTTCGGAGGCTGCGTCTAGAGGGACAAACTGAAAGCGTCCCTGGCGTCGAAGCGTGTCGTAACAACGGTTGCGGACGACGCGAAAGAGGAAAGGGCGCAGATGCTCGCTCGATTCGAGTCCCTCAAGGTTCATGTAGAGCGCGAGAAATGCGTCCTGCACAATATCATCTTCCGCTTCGCTAATTCCAACCAATCTGCGGACAAAACGTCTAACCGACGGATCGAGTGTTTCTTGCAATCGATCGAAGGCTATGCGGCTGCCTGCTTTTGCTTGTTCAAAGCGTGCGTGTTCCCCACTATCTGACACCGATTTTCTCCTTTCTGTATTTAATAATACGGGGAAAATGGGGAATTGTTCATTAGACTGGTATTTTTTTGAAAGTATCGGGATTCGGCGATCCCTCCTACAGGAAATTATGGTGAATTAGACAAATAAGTGAACATTTGCCAAAGTCCCCCTGACAAGGGGGATTTAGGGGGTTGTTTGTGGGTACAGATTTCCCAATCTGTACATGTGCATTGGAAGTGTCTAAGTAATTCTAAAATCTACCATAAATATCCTTAACGAAAGCCTAGGGTCATTTAGTTTTAGGTTTTTTGAATGATTTTGAAATGACCCGAACCCGTAGGCGGGGCATCTTGCCCCGCCGTAACTTCGACCGGGAGATCGAACTACGGGAGAATTAAATGCCCCTACGAAAACCAAGACAGTCTTGACATGCTTTCGGATAATATGTTATAGTTACTCCGTTTTGACGGTAGTTTGTTTGAATCAATCACACTGCTTGATTTACACAGAAGGTTCTCTCTTTTTGGGGAGTCTGATGTAAATGTGAGAGGAGTGGCAGCAAAAACCTAAAGGTTAGGTAAGGAGGTTCTTTTGAGAACGGTTACAATGAAAGAGCTACTGGAGGCGGGCGTTCATTTCGGGCATCAGTCACGGCGTTGGAACCCGAAGATGGCACCGTACATTTTTGCGGAACGGAATGGGATCTACATCATAGATCTCCAGAAAACGTTGCGCCAACTCCAGACAGCTTATGAATTTGTGCAGGATGTTGCGGCGCGGGGCGGAGCGGTGCTCTTTGTCGGAACGAAGAAGCAGACCCAAGAGACGGTTGCAGAAGAAGCAGCCAGATGTCAGATGTTTCATGTGAACCACCGTTGGTTGGGTGGTATGTTGACCAACTACGAGACGATTCGACGTAGTATCAACCGGTTGACGAAAATAGAAGCAGACGAAGCGAACGGTGTCTTTGAACAGCTCCCTAAGAAGGAAGTAATGAGCCTCAGACGTGAGAAAACAAAGTTGGATAATAACCTTTCGGGCATCAAGACGATGGGGAAACTTCCTGAAGCTGTTATTATTACGGATACGCGTAAGGAGCATATCGCGGTAAAAGAGGCGAATAAGCTAGGCGTTCCAGTTGTTGCAATCGTTGACACTAACTGTGATCCGGATCCGATTGATTATCCGATTCCTGCAAATGATGATGCAATCCGGGCGATTAAGCTTATCTGTTCCGTGCTTGCAACTGCGGTTATTGAAGGGCGGGCGAGTGCACTAGAGGGTGCAGATGATTCGGAACCGCCATTAGAGGAGGCGAGCGAACCGGAAGCATCGGAGTCAGAGCCCACAACCGATGAAGGTGATGTTGAGAATCAAGAATCAGAGGATTCTCAGGAAGACGATGGGAAAGATTCACAGGAAGCGGATCAGGAGGATAACAGTTAATGGAAATTACTGCGAAGATGGTTAGTGAGTTGCGTGCACGCACAAGTGCCGGAATTATGGACTGTAAGAAAGCCCTGACCGAAACGGATGGGGATTTAGAGACAGCAATTCAACTTCTGCGCGAAAAGGGATTGAAGGCTTCGGAGCTCAAAGGTGGACGTACCACCTCTGAGGGGGTGATTGCGTCGTATATTCACCCCGGCAGCCGAATTGGTGTGTTGGTTGAGGTCAACTGTGAAACTGATTTCGTCGCCCGGACGGAACAATTTCAGGCGTTGACGAAAGAGATTGCAATGCAGGTTGCTGCTGCAAAGCCTAAATACGTTAGCGAAGAAGATGTGCCAGCAGGTGTGTTAGAATCGGAGAAAGAGATTTTAAGAAGACAGACGCTTGACGAGGGGAAACCGGAGCATATCGTTGATAAAATCGTTGACGGCAGACTCTCTAAATTTTATGCTGAGTCTTGTCTACTTGAACAACCCTATATTCGGGAAATGGATAAAACGGTTAAGCAGCTCATTCAAGATGCCATTGCCCAGCTTGGGGAAAACATTGTTGTGAAACGGTTTTCGCTCTATGTGTTAGGACAAGACTAAATTGTAGAATTGAGAAAGCTCACGTAAAAAGAAAGTGCAAAGTACGAAGAGAAACCGTAGGCGGGGCATCTTGCCCCGCCCGCACTTGCCCCAAGCTCGGTTTCTGTTGCACATTTTCTTAACATGAGCGTTGGAATAGTCTAAAGGAGTTTTCAAAATGCCTAAAACAATTCTTCGTGATGCAGAGACGCGAATGCAGAAGGCTGTGGAAGCGACAGCAAGAGATTTTTCGCATGTACGCACCGGGAGAGCCTCAGCTACTCTATTAGATAACATTCATGTCGATTATTACGGCACCAAAAGTCCAATTAATCAAGTTGCGACGATTACCATCCCTGAACCTCGCCTGATTGTCATCCAACCGTGGGATAAGACGGTTATGAAGGATATTGAAAGAGCGATTGCTCAATCTGATTTGGGTCTGAATCCGAACAGTGACAGCAATGTGATTCGCATCCAGATCCCTGAGTTGACAACGGAACGTCGTAAGGAACTGACCCGATACGTCGCTAAGTTAGCCGAAGAAGGGCGGGTCGCGATCAGGAACATCCGACGCGATGCAAACGATGCGCTGCAGAAGTTAGAGAGGTCGAAAAAGATTTCTCAAGATGAGCGCCATACCTATGCGGCAGAGGTTCAAGACTGCACGGATCTATACACCGAGCAGGCTAACGAGTTATTAAAATCAAAGGAAGAAGAGCTACTCGAACTGTAATCAGTGACCGAGGCATGATCTTCGATCCATAAATTCGTCCGTCCCCGAGCCAATGTTCCCTGAACCAATGTTCTGGAAGCGAGTCATTAGTGCGATTATCCTAATACCTGTGATTATCTTCCTCGTTTGGTGGGGAGGGTATCCCTATTCAGCAGCGATTGTTTTGGTTGCCGGTTTGATGCTGATTGAGTTTTGGGGGCTTTCCCAATCAATTGGGGGGAGGAGCGGTCGAATTTTCACTGTCGCATGTGGCATCCTGCTCTGTTTATCGGCAGTGGATTTGATCGGCTTCAGAATTCCTGTTGAACTTGCTCTTGCCTTGACGCTGCTGCTTCCTTTCTCCTATCAGATTTTGCGCGATCGGGTCAACGTTGCCTTCCTTTCTGTTGCCAGTACGCTACTGGGAGCTGTCTATATCGGTTGGGCTTTTGGGTATCACCTGATTCTACTGCGCGACATCAGTGGTGCTGGCAGAGGATTAATCTTCTTCTTGCTGGTAACTGTTTGGCTTGGTGATACGGCGGCATATCTTTTTGGCAAGCGGTTCGGGGTGCACAAACTCCGCCCGGCGATTAGTCCCGCTAAAACTATTGAAGGGGCAGTTGCAGGGGTAGTGTTTGGGGCACTCGGCGGGCTTGGTGTCTGGTCTGTTTTCTTGCAAGAGGTACTGGGTTTTCCGCACGCGCTGATTCTTGGGATTTTGTTAGGCGTTGTTGGTCAGCTGAGCGACTTGAGCGAGTCTGTTATCAAGCGGAGTGCTGATGTTAAGGATTCGGGGAATTTAATTCCGGGTCACGGTGGATTACTGGATCGGTGCGACAGTTTGATTTTTTCGGCACCGACGCTTTATTACTATTTTGTATATCTGATAATCCCAGCGTGACGAAGTTATTCAGGAGTTCTTGCCGCTTCCGATTTAGAGTTGGGTTTTACTCCATTTGTGAATTTTTAATCAGAGTTGAATGCCGACGTTGTAACATGGTGCCTATTTTTTATTCGTTCCGCTCAACCCAACCTACGTGCTGATACGTCCAATGTGATGAAAAACATAGGTCTCGGCATAGGGAGTGTGCCTACTACCTTAATGTACGCGGGTTATGGCATAGGGAGTATGTCTACTACTTTAATGTACGCGGGTTACGGCACACGGAGTGTGCCTACTACCTTAATGAATTTGCTATGAAACACCTCGCCATTCTTGGTTCTACAGGGTCTATTGGGCAGAATGCACTGTCAGTCGTTGAGAGCCATTCTGATGAATTCAGCGTCGCTGGGCTTGCTGCCAAGACATCGGTTGACCGAATTGAACAGCAAGTGCGTCAATTTCGTCCGCGGCTTGTGGCGGTAAGGGATGAAGCAGCTGCTAACCAACTGAGGAAACGGTTGAAGGATGTCCCAACCGTTGAAGTCCTTTCAGGATCCGAGGGGGTTTCAGCAGTTGCGACGATGGCGGAGGTTGACCTTGTCCTTGAAGCAATGGGTGGCAGTGCAGGACTCTTACCAACCTTAGAGGCGATTCAATCCGGAAAAGATCTTGCGTTCGTCAACAAAGAGGTGTTAGTCATGTGCGGTTCGCTGATTATGGAGACCGCTAAGGAATATGATGTCCGCCTTTTACCCGTGGACAGCGAAATCAGTGCAATCTTTCAGTGCCTTTGCGACGTTAATGGGGATGATTGTAGGCGTGCCGAAATTCATCGACTGATTCTCACCGGATCCGGCGGTCCCTTTCGTGAAACACCTTTGGAACGGCTTGATTCGGTGACACCGCAACAGGCTTTGAGGCATCCAAATTGGAAGATGGGGGAAAAAGTTACAATTGACTCGGCGACAATGATGAACAAGGGGTTTGAGGTCATTGAGTCGAAATGGTTTTTTGATGTGACGTTATCGCAAATCGAGGTTGTGATTCATCCGGAAAGCATTATTCATTCGATGGTTGAATTTGTCGATGGTTCGTTGCTCGCGCAGTTGGGAGTTTCGGATATGCGCCTGCCGATTCAATATGCGTTGACCTATCCGTGCCGTTTGCCTACTTCTGTTCCGCGCCTTGACCTGTCCCAAATTGGTGCGCTTCACATGGAGCCGGTTGATTCTGAAAAGTTTCCGTGCCTCGAACTTGCTTATAGTGCTGCGAAAGTTGGCGGCACCTTACCAACAGTTCTCAGTAGTGCCGATGAGGTGGTCGTGCAGGCGTTCCTGAACCGGCAAATCGGATTCATGGACATCCCGAACTACCTTGAGGAAGTGATGACCCGACATGATGTGGTATTTCAACCAACACTTGATGATATTCTCGCTGCTGATCGGTGGGCAAGATCGGTCGCACACGAATTAATCCAACGAAAAAGGTGACATTGATGATTCATTCTGCTACTATTATTCTCGCAATCCTCGCCCTCGGTTTTCTAATTTTTATTCATGAGCTTGGTCATTTCTTTGCAGCAAAACGGTGCAAGATTCGAGTGGAGAAATTTTCAATCGGTTTCGGTCCGAGACTTGTCGGTTTTCGGCGGGGAGAGACCGACTACTGTATATCCGCCTTGCCGTTTGGTGGGTTTGTAAAAATGGCGGGGGAAAGCCCTGATGAACAGAAAGGCGAGGAGGGTGAATTCGCTTCAGCCCCTGTTGGGCATCGTATTTTTGTGGCAATCGCGGGCCCTGCAATGAACCTTATAATGGGTGTAATTCTCTTTTCGTTTGTGTATCTTGTTGGGTTGGATCACGGCACGATGTGGTTGATGGAGATGCTGATTGGACGATCAGATCGGATGGCTCAAATTGGATTGGTGGCGGATGATAGCCCTGCGAAGCAGGGGGGCATCGAGTCGGGCGACACTATTGTTTCAATCAATGATCGGAAGATTAAGAATTGGCAGGATTTCAACACAACGATCCTTACCCATCCCGATGAGGAACTGAAAGTTGTTGTTTCCCGTGACGGTCAACCCAAGACGCTCTATGTGACACCGAGAAGTCTTGACAGGAGTGGAATTGGGCAGATTCGGGTCTCTGCTCGACAATCAGCGATGGTTGAAAGTATCACCGAGGACAGTCCGGCGGCAAAAGCGGGTGTCCAAGCAAGAGATGTGATAGAAAGTATCAACGGACGAAAGATCTATCATGTGCCCGAATTCAATTCAGTTATTTGGGATCCTTCTAACCCCTTTGGATCAGCCCATCGGCGATTTTATGAGGAGATTAACAAAAGCCAAAGCGGCGAGATCTCATTGGGGATTCAACGTGGTTCCGAGTCTTTAACTATTGGTTTTCCGATTAATTGGGTGGTCAATACCGTTGTTGAAGAGGGTAGCGAAGCAGAGAAAGTAGGGATTCAAAGCGGAGATGAGATTGTTGCTGTTAATGGGGAATCTATCAAGAATTTCGAGTTATACCCGAAACTGCGCGAGTTAGCTGCCTCAAATCCCGATCAACCCGTTGAAATTGGATTACTCCGCGATGGGGAGCAACTGAACGCACTCCTGACCTTCGCTATTGGCGACGATGGGAATCAACTTAACCTCCAGGGGTTGCATTGGAGGTTGTCGTTGGATGGACTTGCGCTTGCCGTGCCCACTGTTCCAATTCCGAAATATAATGTCGTTACAGCTGTGGGGGAGGGGGTCCAAACGAATTGGTTGATTTTGGAGATGGTTGTGAAGGTGCTCAAGCGTCTCGTCACTCGTGAAGTTAAGACGAAACACCTCACGGGACCAATTGGGATTGTGGATGCCACGCGCCGAGTTGTGGAGTTTGGTCTAAGGAGTTTGCTCTTTTTCGTAGGCTTCATCAGTGTTAATCTCGCCATCGTGAATTTATTGCCCATTCCGATTGCAGACGGCGGTCAAATCCTTTTCTTCACCCTTGAGAAGTTGCGCGGCAGACCTTTGAGTATCCGTAAGCAGATGATTATCCAGCAGGTCAGCATTGTCTTGCTGGCCGGTCTATTTTTGTATATCACATTCTACGACATCCTGCGTGTCTTTTTTGTCTAATCCTGAAGATGGGATTGGTTCATTAATGAACTAATGAACAAGTGAACCAATGAACTAATAAGTAGATGATGACTCTGAATCTTGCTCAAATCAAACATCATGATCCCGAAGACATGCTTCACCTGTTGTCCAGTTTCTCTGAGCAGTGCAAGCGTGGCTGGGAGATTGGTGAAACACTCGAATTAGAGGGGTGTGATGAGCGGATTCCTAACAACATTGTCATCGCTGGGATGGGCGGGTCTGGAATTGGCGGAGACCTTGTGAAAGCGGTGGTTGGGTCTCAATTTCCCTGTCCAATTATCGTCCACAGGGGTTATACGCTTCCTGCGTTTGTTACATCTCAAACACTCTTCATCGCTGTCAGTTATTCCGGTAATACCGAAGAAACGCTCCTGTCTGTTGAACAGGCATTTTCACAGGGAGCGAATATTCTGGCGGTTACCAGCGGCGGGAAGTTGAAGGCATTTGCGGATACACACAATCTCCCCTGTGTGATAATTCCAGCCGGGCAACCGCCCAGAGCCTCACTCGGCTATCTGCTCATGCCGATCTTATCAGTCTTTGCTCGACTTGGATTTACTCCAAATCTTGATCTCCAGAGCGACTTGGCAGAAGCGATTGCGCTGTTAGGGCAGCTGGCAGAGGATTTTCATCCCGATGCCCCAGAGAATCAACCCAAGCAGCTTGCACAAGCGTTACACGGGAAGTTGCCGATTATTTATGCTCCTCAAGAGCTTGAGGCGATTGCTATGCGTTGGAAGGGGCAGATGAATGAAAACGGCAAATCGCTTGCCTATTATAGTGTGTATCCTGAGATGAATCACAATGAGATTGAAGGGTGGAAGCACCCATCAGCGTTGACGCAGCAATGTCATGTTATCCAACTCCGCGACCCGATTGCGCCGTCTCAGACGCAGCGTCGGATGGACATCACGGCGGAACTCATTCAACCGCATACCGCTGGCATTACACAGGTGAATTCAGCTGGTAAATCGCTACTTGCCCGTCTGTTATCGTTGGTTGCGATTGGGGATTGGACTAGCTTTTATCTCGCAATCTTATACGAACAGAATCCAACACCTGTTGGGCGAATTGAAGAACTCAAACGCCGATTAGAGGCGTAAAACCTACCTGGAGGCGTAAAACGTAAAGCGTAAAACGTAAGGATTTAACACATTGCGTTTCACGTTTCACGTTTCACGTTTCACGTTCCATGTCAGATCAGAATGAAGTGGTCGAAGGATATTTAGAGGTTGTCGCAACAGTGAGGGAATACGTGGAAGAACAAATGCAGCTTGGTTTTACAGAATTGTTTGAGGAAGAAGAGGAACCCGAATCCGAATTTGCCGAGTTTGATATAGGGCAGTTGCGCGATGAAGCGATGGGTTGTGAGCGGTGCGAACTGCATCAGGGACGAAATACGGTTGTTTTCGGAACTGGAGATGAAAACGCAGATCTCATGTTTGTCGGTGAAGCTCCCGGCGCGGATGAAGATCAACAGGGTGAGCCTTTCGTCGGCCGAGCGGGTCAACTGCTCACCCGGATTATTGAGGCGATGGAGTTGAAGCGAGAAGATGTTTATATCGCCAACGTAATTAAGTGTCGTCCGCCCGGCAATCGGAACCCAAAACCGATTGAGATTGAAAGCTGTGAGCCTTTCCTGCTCAGACAGATCGAGCTAATCAAACCCAAAGTTATCTGTGCCCTCGGCACCTTTGCTGCACAAACGCTACTTGCGACCAACCAGAGTATCTCTTCGTTGCGTGGTCGTTTCCACGACTATCACGGCTGCAAATTGATGGCAACCTACCACCCCGCCTACCTCCTCCGAAATCCGCACGGCAAGCGAGATGTCTGGGAAGATATGCAGAAAGTAATGACGGAGCTAAAAACTAGTTAGTACATTGGTTCATTAGTTTACTTGTTCATTGATGAACCGATGTGCTAATGAATCAATGAATCACCGATCTTTCACGCCATGGAATACGCTCGCGTCGCTTTTCCACTCCCCCAAGATCTCACCTTCTCTTACGCTATTCCGGTCCGTCTTCAATCCGTTGTGCAGCGCGGCAGCCGTATCCTCGCGCCTTTGGGAGAGGGGACACGCGAAGGGGTCATCGTTGATTTGATGGATGAACCTGACCTACCTGACGCATCTATACAAATCAAAAATCTCACCGACTGTTTGGACGATACCCCCACCTTCTCAGATGAACTGCTTACGTTGACGAAATGGATGTCGGAATATTACCTATCTTCGTGGGGAGAGGCGTTGCGGTGTGCCGCTCCCGCAGCGGTCAGAACCCGTCAAAACCGGCTCGTGCATCTGCTTGCAACTGATGAGCAGATTGCGGATATGCGGCAGTCGCGTCAAACGGAGATTTTGTCGGTGCTTAGGGGGGAGGATGGGTTATCCCTTCATCAGATTGGGCGGCGTCTCGGGATTGAGGTTTCAAAGCTGCGTCCGCCGTTGTCCGCTCTACAAGAAAAGGGGTTCGTCGAATTGCGGTCGAACATCCAACCCAAAGCGCAGCCCCAAACTATCTCGGTTGTTTCACTTGCCAAGCCAGTTTCGGAGATTGAAGAACAGATTATGCAATTGGCTGCTGGTCGCGCCCCGAAACAGGCAGAAATGCTCCGCATCCTCCTCACCTGCAGCGATGAAACGTTGACCACCACGGACCTGAGCAAACGCGCTGATACCTCCCCATCAGGGTTACAATCCCTTGAGGGGAAGGGGTTAATTCGCATAGAGTCCGTCCAAATTGTGCGGAATCCGCTGAGTTTAGATCCAGTACCTTCCACGCAGCCGCTCACGCTGAATCCGGATCAGGCGACTGCCTTGCAGGCGATTCAAGGGGCGATTGATTCCGATAAGCGGGAACTGTTTCTGCTGCACGGTGTCACCGGCAGCGGCAAGACGGAGGTTTATATGCAAGCGATGGCTTCCGTCTTAGGTCAGGGAAAACAGGTGATCGTGCTTGTTCCCGAAATTTCGCTCACCCCCCAAACGGTCTCTCGGTTTGTCGGGCGTTTTGGGGCGCGGGTTGCCGTTCTCCACAGCAATCTTTCAGATGGGGAGCGATACGATCAGTGGCAGCAGATTAAAGGCGGCGCGGCGGACATCGTTGTGGGCCCCAGATCTGCGATCTTCGCGCCCTTTCCGAACCTCGGACTGATTGTAATTGATGAGGAGCATGAAACGTCATACAAGCAGGATGCCGCACAACCGTTCTATAACGCCCGCGACGTTGCGGTAAAGCGATCTGGGTTAGTCGGTTGTCCGTTGATCCTCGGCAGTGCGACGCCGTCGTTGGAGAGTTTTTATTGTGCACAGCAAGGGAAGTATACCCTCTTGAAACTTCCTGCCCGCGTATCGAATATTGAGATGCCACCCGTCGAAATTGTGGATATGCGTGAGGAGTTAAAAAGGGGCAATCGCACCATTTTTTCGACATCCCTCCGCACAGCCATTGAGGAACGGCTTTCTAAGGGTGAACAGGTTATCCTGTTCCTGAATCGGCGGGGGTTCTCTACTCACGTTTTTTGCAGGACCTGCGGCTACGTTGAACGGTGCGATCACTGCTCGATCTCACTGACATTCCACTTCCATACCAAGCGGCTGGGGTGTCGTCACTGCGGCTATGAACGACCAACACCCCAGGTCTGTCCAGAATGTGGCAGCGTGTACATCCGCTACTTTGGACTTGGCACCGAACAGGTTGAGCAGGAGGTGGTCAAGGCGTTTCCCGAAGCAAGAGTGAAACGGATGGACGCCGATTCGACGACGCGCAAAAACGCCCACCAGCAGATCCTAGACGTTTTCAGGAGCGGGGAAATTGATATTTTGGTGGGGACGCAGATGATTGCAAAGGGGTTAGACTTCCCGAATGTGACGCTTGTCGGCGTGATTTCTGCGGATACCGCGTTGAATCTGCCGGATTTTCGGGCCGGTGAGCGATCGTTCAATTTGCTAACACAGGTCGCTGGGCGATCGGGACGCAGCGAGGCAGGTGGCGATGTCATTATTCAGACTTATATGCCGGAACACTACAGTATCCAAGCGGCGCAGGGACATGACTATCTCCGTTTCTATCGTGAAGAGATCGGTTATCGGGAGGCGTTGCTTTATCCGCCTCTGAGTCACGCTGCAACTATCCTGCTCCGTGGCGAGGTTGAGGCGGAGGTGAGTCAAACCGCCAATCATCTGCTTGATCAACTAGAGGTCTTTAAGGCGGATCGCTTTCCTACGGTTGAGATTCGGGGTCCCGTCCCCGCGCCACTTGCCAAGATTCGGAATAAATTTCGGTGGCATTTTCTGTTACGATCTGAGGCTGTGGAGGAGCTGCGTGAACTGATTCGGTGTGCGGTTTCGGAGACATCATCCGCGAGTATTGATCTGATTGTGGATATTGACCCTATAAGTGTGTTGTAGGGTTTTGGTTCATTGGCTCGTTAGTTCGCTAGGTTCTGTTGACATTTCATCGTAATCAGACAATCAAGGGGGCACACAAACACATGGCCCTTCGTAGGGGTTGGGAGACCCAACCCTTTGTTCACACATCAGAGAGGTCCTCGGATTTCTGTAGGTCGATTTTCCAAAATCGACACCTCCTAGCACATCGCGCGATAGTTTTGGCTCAAAAAACCCGGATTGTTGCACGCCACGTTGAAAATTCCGATTTATCGGGGCTGTGTATTTTGTCAAGATATGAATCTCGACCTACAATTGACTTTTGTACCACGATCTGTTAGATTGTGATCTAAGCCTGCAAACTAACAGTTTGCGCTACTTATGGCAGATTGCCTGATGATTACAGCGTTTGCTGAATGAGCAGCTTCAAAATATCAACACGCCCTAGTACATTAAGAGGAGTTGTAACTCCTCAACGAGCAGCACCTATGCTTGGCTCATGTTAAGAACATGTGCAACAGAAACTGATATTTTTTAGGGATTGGGCTAACCCGTACTACGGGTGGGAAAACCCGCCCCTACGATTTCGCTTTGCACTTTCTTTTTACGTAAGCCACTATGCGTTAGGAGAGTTAACCGATGAAAACCAAGCAAATGAAAAAAGTGTTACTTATTGGCTGTGTGCTGTTGGTAGGGGTAGCCGTCTGTGTATCGGTGTGGTTTTTTCTGAGTGAGCATAAAGCGATGGAGATTCAGGAGCAAAGTCAACGGTCCATCCCAAATGCTAGCAAAGCTGCCAACGACGAAACCTCAAACATTGGCACGCCTTCACATGATCGTGAAGAACCTGTAACGAGAAGGGAAATAATCGCACGGCAAAGCAGAAATATGTTTAGGTCTATCTGGAGTGAAGATAAGCTTGCAAGCCCCCACGTGCAAAAAATGCTTGAGATAATGGATTCGCCAGAGTACGCCGAACTTCCGAGCGATTTTAGCACCCATGAGTGGAAGGATTTTTTAGAATCGGAAGGGGTTCCGGTAACTCGGGGGAACCCTGGTGTCTTCACAAAACATCCACCTTTTATGAGTTTAGAAGAATATGAACCAATAGTCCGGTATAGAATGGCGAAAGCGTTTATCGCTGCTAACCCCGTAGACATGACAAACCCCGAAGCAGCCACTATACTGCGTGCCACAGTATTAAACGAATTGAATGATGCCGAAGGAAGTGGTTTTCGATGGTTTTTGGAGCGGTTCGGCGATGACTGGAGGGAAGTGTTCCGAGTACACGAAGGCATGGAGAACAACCCCGCTGTTATCTGGATGACTGACGTTCAGCAAAACGCGGCGAGTATTGTTGCCGCTGCAGAGCAAGCAAGAGTCGATGCACTCGAAGCTTCTGCCCCTTCGTGGGATATGTCATCTGTCATGGAAAGCTCTTCGGTATCTTCTGACGCAACGACGAAGGAAAATCCAAGTGTATCCCCACCAGCGATTGATGCCTTAGAACCTTCCGCAATCTCAAAACCTGAAACTGATGCCGCAGTAACACCGGCACCGGGATTGACCGATGTACCCAAAACACCGACAAATCTTCCCACCGTAAAAGGCCTTGAAACCTCACTGAAAGAACAGTTTTCATCAGAGCGGTTCGAGCGAGCGATGTCCACGTTGGAACGGTATGGACCCGAAGAAGGGCTCCGCCGCCTGAAAGAAAACGACCCAGAGGTTGCCAAGCAGATAGAGCAGCACCGCAACAGGGCCCATTCCGAGGACTCCGATAAATCGGAGGAGATTTCTCAATGAAAGTGTTTATGATAACGTGGTTTTTACTCTGCTTCTTGGTTATTGTGGGGTTGTTCATTGCGTATGCGACAGACCAACTTCCCGGTGTTTCCGTTCCCCAACAGGTTGAGCTGCAAACAGAGGAGGAGTGTTCACCATGTGAAGAGAATCTGAAACGTCTCCAAAAGGCGAGGGAACAGTGGGAGCGTGAACGTAAGGCTGCTGCTGTTACCGCATCCGATACACAGTAGGGGCAGAGATAAGATCCAATGAATCACAAACAGAAGTGTTTCTACACCGGATTGGGTGCCGTGATTATGCTGATTGGGATGGGGTTCGGGGCTATCGTCTCACCCCCTCTGATCGCACAAAGAAATGGTGTGTTGGGTGAGATTCAGTGTACCGGGCTAACAGTGGTCAATAAGTCGGGAGAACCTGCCATTGTCTTACGGGCCGATGAGGTCTTGGGCAATGGGGTTGTTATCCACAACAAGGAGGGCACCCCTGCGCTGCTTTTTGTTACTGATGAAATGGGAAACAGTGTCGCTATCGCCGATAAGTCGGGGGAGCCTGCGGTGCTGTTACGCACTAGTGAACTGGCGAATCGTGTCATCGTCCGCAATCCGGCGGGGAAAGATGGGGTTCGTCTATCTGCTGGTAAAGTGACTAACCGTGTAACGGTCTACAATCCGGAGGAGACAAATGCGGTGCAGTTATACGCCGATGAAGTGACAAATCGTGTTTCTGTCCACAATAAGATGGGGATCATCAGGTGGGAGGCCCCTTAAAGGGGAGTTACACAAGGCACCTTCCTGTGATGTGCCTGATGCTCCGTAAGGGTTTTTCTTTATCCACACAACAGCGGTATCACGCCTTTTTTCGAGGCGGATACCGCTTTTTTGTGCACTCGGTGAAAGTAGGTCTAGATTCATATCTCGACAAAGCGTGTCGATTTTGGAAAATCGACCTGCAGAAAGCTGACATGATCTCAAGAGTATTAGGATTGGTTCTGTTCGTCAAATGTCAATAAAACCTAAAATTTCACCTTGAGTTGTAACCTTGTTTTATGCTGATACGGGTTTGTGCTATCTGCGACGATATTCTTGGCGATGAAGTATAGCACTTCTACGCTGATATTCTTCTCGATCGGCAAGACGAATTTCAGTTCATGTCCGTGCGCGTTTGGATTAAATATATCGGCGTTGTTATAGTTTGATATCATTGATTCACGTTCAACCCAAACATAGTGGTAAAGTGCACGCAGTTGACCTAAATGGGGTATCGGCCCAACCCCAATTTCAGCCCAATACGCCTTATCATCGGAAACCGCCAGCAGATTTTGTGCATAAGCACCGAGCAGCCATAGAGGCATAGCTGCAATCTCAAATTCGTACTTCGCAAGTCCCTCAATCGTCCTGAATCCAGATAGATAGGAAGATGTCCCTGTGCCCGCGCCAATCCGTGTATTTGTATCCCCGCCGCCTAGCCTGCCCTCTTCAACCGCTTGGGCGATGTTGTCTTCGTTCCGATATTCATAGAGTGTTGCACCAAATGACAATCCTTTGAAATGGAATCCTTTGGCAAACAGTTGCCCCGCAAAAAGATTGGTATCGGGGCTGCTTTTGATTTCGTCTAGAACAAACTGTCCGAGATTTAACTGTACCTGATCGATAAAGCCTACGTCCTTCACGCGGAACTGCTGCGCTGCCCCTTCCAGCTGCACGTCGTTGTGGAAGACCAACTCAACACCCTCAAACGGGTTTGGGAACTTACCCATTGTAATCGTCAGGGAATGACTCGGCGTGTATCGGAGGAAGAGTCGATCCAGATTGAAGCCTTTCTTTGAGAAATAGTTGTCGAGATCGACGTTGCCTGTGGTGGGATCATCTGTCGCACCGGTGACCATTCTGAAGCCGAGATCTACCTTTGAATGAATCGGAAAGTTGCCGCCCATACGAAGTCTGATGCGATACCGATAGCGGTTCGGCGAACCGTCCCGAAAGATACCTTCTTGACGGAATCGGGCATCGGCGGAGAAAAACCCTTGCCACAACTGTTTTGCCAGTTGAGCGGCATCTGTGCCCTCTGGCTCTTTATCTATAGACGCATTGGCGGAAACAACTTGAGGCGAAAGAACGCTAAGAAATATGATAATCCACAAGTAGACTCTGGTTTTCTCCATCCTGTTGGCTCCTTCGCAATCCTCACCTGACTGTTTCGACCCATTTGAATCGGTTCATTAATGAACTGATGAACGGGTGAACTATAGTGAATCTTAGAATTAATGGGACACGCCAAACCGGTGCGGTTGGAAACCGCACCTACCGGGGAGCGAAAGTGTCCGTTTATTTTTTGAATTTACTATAATGAACTGATATTACGAAATTAGTCACCGATTGCTGCCTTCATCTTCTCCAATCCGATCCGTGCGATTTCCCGCGGATCTTCTTCCCAATAGCTGGGGTTGAACAGCTCTAAGGAGATTACTCCCTGATAGTCCGCTTCCTTTAGGATTGCGATCATCTCTTTGAGATCGAGGATGCCATCGCCGGGATAGACGCGATCGGCGTCCGTCTGCTCCGCACGCGGCGGTGAGGCGGGCGCATCGTTGAAGTGGAACACGGCGATTTTGTCGGCAGGGATGCCGCGCATATCATCGGTTTCACCGCCGCCGCGATAGATGTGGAATGGATCGAGGACGATGGTGCTGTCGGGGTGGTCCGCAACCTCCATGACTTTCCAAGCGTGCTTGACCTGATTGATGTGCTCCACGAAGCCCAAAAACTCCATCGCAGGTTTGACGCCGAACTCACGCCCCAATTCAAGGAGTTCGCGGTAGTTTTGTCCGCCCAATTGTAGGTCGGCGACACCACGCGGTGGACTTGCGACGCTGTAGGTTGATCCGACAGCGGCGGCTTGCGCCATGCGCCGCTTCGCTTCTTCGAGTGCCTCTTGATGTTCTGTGCCGGTGGTATCTAACCAGCCGTGCAGAGCGATGACGGTTACGACGGGCAGCCCGTAGTCGTCGAGGGCACGTTTCACGTCTGATAGCGAGCCGTTCTGCTCCTCATAGGCGGTAAGGTCATCGTTCCAGAGTTCGATGGCTTCGTAACCTGTTTCACCGGCGATCCGAATCTTGTCCATTAGGCTTGCCGGGCGGATCGTGCTGGTATTTAGTGCGAGTGTAAATTGGCTCATCCGGTTTCTCCCTCCTAGTTTCCGTTTTGTTCGAGTAGGGCGTTGATGAATCGGACATCAATGCGTGCGAGATCGATGACAGTATCTACGGGCTCCCCGCTATATTCGCTGTGGAAGCTGACGGGACCATCGAAGTGCATCTCCGTTAGGGTTCTGACCGCTGTTTCCCAATCGACGAAGCCGTGTCCCATTCGGACGACGCGTGTACCGCCCCCCGGAGGACGCATCATATCCTTAAATGACATCACTGCGAGGTAGTCTTTCACGATGTCGAGTGCCATATCGATCGGTTCCCCGACAATCGAGAGGTGACCGGGATCCGCGAATACACCCACATGCTGCGGATCGAATCCTTTGACGAGGTTCATCACGGCGGAAGAGTTCAACCCCATCGAAGTGCCCGAATGGTTGTGGAGGCAGGTGCGGACACCGTGTTTGGCAGAGAGAGCTTGAAATCCGTCGAGGGCTTTACGAATACGATCGACCAGTGCCCAATACCCCCCATCTTCCTTCGACCAGTGCCAATAGCCGACCTTGAGGTTGGCGACACCTGCTTCCCCACACGCCGCATATACCCGTTGCACGTCGGAGTCTGTTGAATCCAGAAAACTGGTGGGTGTCGTCACAAGTGGAATCGACAATCCTTCATCGGCGAACTGCTTGGCAGCTGCTGGGAGTTGTTTGTCAGCGTTTTCGGGGTTGACCGGATAACCGGGGCGCACGCACAGGTCTGCGCCCTCTACGCCGACCGATTTTAGGGCATCCATAATACCTGTAACATCTAAGCCTTCCAAGTGTTTCGTAAACATGATGTATTTCATCGGGAATGAATCCTTTCTGTAAAGTAGTAGGCATACTCCGTATGCCGTAGCCTCCCACTCTAAAGTGGCAACTTAGGTTATCATAAAACCGTCAAAGGGTCAAACGCTCGATAAGGGATCAACAAAGAACCTTCCTATGGTTTCGGGCCGTGGGAGGTATATAGAGTGAGACTATTGTCTAAATTACGGATTCAGCAGGTTACACGGAGCACACGGATAAGCGAACGGAATAGTTGTCCTGTTAGCCAAGCGATTGGCCTTTAAGAAAGAGCCAAAGCAGCAGGATACTGAGGAAAGCAAGCGCAGCGAAAACCCCAATAGATTGAGTATGTTTCAACCTATGCTGTATTGTACCCTTAACGGTCGGCTTATCCTCAAACAACATCGGGATTCCCACTAAGGTCAATACGATACCTAGTATGAGTACGCTCCCTATATTCCCATTTATGAAATCGTTGTAGGTTAATAAACCCCAAGCAATGAGGAGCATCATAGCCTTTACAAAGACTCCGAGTTGAGGCAGCAATCTTCCGTCAAAAAGTGTGATAGCTCCGAATAGAGGAAAGGCGATACCGAACAGAACTGCACCTACACCGTCTATATACCCATGGTGGAGTCTTGAATGAGCAAGCCATCCTCCAAAGATTAAAAGACCTCCAAAGGTTAAGAAGGGTAAAAGGGCATTCCACTTCATTGGTCATTCTCCTCTTTTGTGTTTCAATCTAGATTGCAATATATCCTATAAACCTTTGATGTTAGTTTAGTGAGAAAGTCTTTTCCACATTGTTCAAGTCGCTTTAGATCCCGATTTATCAGGGAGTTCATTGGTTCATTAGAGGCTGGTTAATTCATTCTTCTTTGCTCCACCCGGGTACACATGTCGCCCCACTGGGGCTTTAAGGTATTCGTTTATCCGTGTCCTATAGACATGTCGCCCCGCCCCGATAAATCGGGATTCAGAGCAACTGGGGCTAAATGAAATGATTTTTATGTTTCACGCATCACGCTTCACGTTATCAACAACTGCAAACTAGCACCATTGGTTATAATGCTATGCGGGTGTCAACAGGACCTACCTATTGCGATGGGTAGCGATTAGCAGTCCACCAATCTCACATAGCGGTGCGAGCAACTCTATTTCTCGCTCCGAGTAACCGCCCGGACGGTCGCCTAGGGAGGTTGCACCGACCAGATCGTCGTCCACGAGAAAGGGCAGTCCGAGGAACGCTTCAAGTCCCGCATGGCCGAAGGGGAGGCCCCCGCTACGTGGATCATTGGGTGGATCGTTGGTCAGCACTGGACATCGACCGGTCATGATTGCTCCGTTCAGCGTATCAAGATTATGGAACTGGAGGTCGGTGACGATGTCGTATAAGCCGAAACCGGGTTTGTAGATGTCGGTCACTGCATGTGAGTATAGATACGGCTTGTTGGGCGCGCTATAGCGGACTTCTGCGAGGAAACCGAACGGACTTTGGGAGACACGGAGAACTTCCGGCAGTAGGTGGACGAATGCCTTCGTGACTGATTCGGTGGTGGTGTAAACCGTCAACGCTTGTGCCAAAGCAGAGAGCAACGCTGCTGATGATTCGTCGTTCTGGCTGATTACGCGCTCATCCCAGAGCGATTCTAGACGCGATATAGCTTTTCGGAAAAAGGGATCTCCGTCATCAGCAGTGGCGTTGAGGTCTTCAATGAGATTTCCCCATTGGGTATGAACAACATTTGAACGATTGCGAGACATCTATTATCCTTTCGAGTGAGACGGGAGGGTTCTCGGATACAGTCTATGGGTTCATCTCGATCCATCTCTGATACTCGCTCCACGCATCTTCAGGGCTGACGAAGGGTTTGAAGACGACGCGCCCATTAAAGTGATACGGTTTAAGCGCGTCACAATTCCTGATGACTAGTGCGAAATCCCATGCAGGATTGTTCAAGCCGCCGCCCGTTGGCTGGATGGCGAATCGCAGATTATTTTTGTGTTTGAACATCATCTCCAGCATCATATTACGCCAGCGTCCATAAAACACTGGTTCAACATATCTGATTGGTCGGATGTTGTGAAACAATCTACCGTTGGGGTCGGGTTCGGTTGGTAGCAGGGGATCTGTTTCGCTAGCAAAAACGCGCGGATTGGGTGGGCTTTCTTCCAAAGACGCGATCCATTCCACTGGATTGTCTTTGTCTCGACGACCGCGAAAATAGGTTGTTTTGTTCTCAGGGGCGTGAATGTAGCTTGCCCAAAACAGTCCCAACCAATCTCCCTTGTAACCGTTGGATCGTACCACAGCCGTTGTCTGCCAATCAATGTAATGGGGTGGGACGAGCGTAAAGGTGGTGCTCACGTCAACGCGGTGGGGTTCGGGGACAAAGGTTTCTAAGCGAACCGAATTATCGGTCAGTCGAGTTAATCGGCTTGGTGTCGGTGGACTGCCGTTTTTTCCATCAAGCCAGCGCGGTGTCATCGCTGCACCAGTAATGTCGAACACAAATTCAAAGTTAAGGCTGCTGCCCCAGCCGGAACGAAAGATGTTCTCCTGCGGTCCCTTTTGACTGTAGAGTTGACGAACACCGTTGTAACCGTTGGAACGCTCAAATGGGAAGGCGGTGCTATCAAAGGTGCCGTCCCGGTGCGCTTGACCGAGTGTTTGGAGGCGTTTGGGTGGGATGCCGCCGCCGTCGTTGTTGTCCACTACTTCGACAAATAGATCTCCGTCCACAAGAAATTCACTTGCCATGGGGTGATTCCTCTATGATTCATAGTGGGTTGAAACGGCTTGTCCCGATTCTCCCCGATTGCATCGGGACAGGCGGGATCCCGATAAATCGGGATTGGAAACTCTGCTTGCGATCCCGATTTATCGGGGAGCACCTACCAATTTGGAGTGTCTCGTTAATTCTAAAATCTACCACATGCCAAAAGAGGGTGTAAAGCACGGAGAGAAACCGAGTTTTCAAGAAAAAACTCGGTTTCTGTTGCACGATTTCTTCATGCGTCACGCTTCCGGCTCAAGAATGCTTCTAATCCCTCTTGAACCTCCGGCGTTGTGAAACAGGTTGATAACGCCAACGCTTCGTAGGAGATTTCATAGCCATCCTCTGGCATCGGGTTTCGCGTCAAGGCAGCTTTGGCGGCTCTTACTGCAACGGGGCTTTTCTGAGCGAGCGATTCGGCGATCTGCTGCACCTCGTCTGCAAGATTATCCCTAGAAACAACGCGATTCACCAATCCTAAGCCTTGTGCGGTGTGGGCATCAACCCGCTCACCGAGAAGTACCATCTCTTTCGCCTTTGCTTCGCCGATGACGTTCAGCAGTCGATGGGTGCCACCCCACCCCGGAAACCAGCCGTGCGTTATCTCCGGCAGCCCAAAACTTGAGTCCTCTGACGCGATCCGCAGATCACATGCTAGCGCGAATTCGAGTCCACCGCCGACCGCGTAGCCGTGGAGTGCTGCAATCACTGGGACCGGGAGGTTGGCAAGCCGACTGAGGACGCGATTCCCATCGTTGACCCATTTGCGGATGTCAGGGGGATCGAAGGTCGCGATATGGTTGAAGTCTGCTCCGACGCAGAAGGCACGCTCGCCGCTTCCCTCAAGCACAACGACGCGCACCGATTCATCTTGATGCAAGCGGTTCACCTCCGCATCAAGCGCATCCAGCATTTCGCGGTCAACGGCGTTGAGTTTTTCGGGACGGTTCAGTCGGATTGTGGTTATCGCCTCCGTTTGATGGACGGCGATTTTCCCATCTATTTCAGCCATCTATTCTGTCTCCGCTTCGTTTTGCACCTGTTGTGCTGCCTCTAAGAGTGCGCTTGCGAGAAACTGTGGGTTGACTTCAGTCTTCCCACGAAACGTCCTGACCTTTTCGCCGCGGATCTTGAGCACAGCGAGTTCTTTGCCACCCAAGTGAATCCCGACCTCTGCGTTTCGGGTTTCGCCCGGTCCGTTCACTTCGCAGCCCATGACGGCGACAGGGATTTTGATATTGTGTTTTTCCAACAACTCTTCAGCGACAGCGACGATACCTTCATAATCTGCCTCTGCATCGCCGCGGCCACAGAACGGACAGGAGACAACGTCAAGGAGGTTATCCGCCAAGCCGAGTGTGCGGAGCAGCTCCTTCGCTGTCAGGACCTCCTCGGCTGGATCGCCGGTGATTGAGATGCGGATGGTGTCGCCGATGCCTTCCATCAACAGCGTGCCGATGCCAATTGTGGATTTGACATGCGCCCGGCGTGGTGTGCCTGCTTCCGTTACGCCGAGATGGAGTGGATAGCGGACTTGGGCGGAGAGGAGCCGATTTGCCTCGATCATCCGTAAAGGATCGCTGGATTTGACGGAGATGATAACGTCTGTAAAGTCGTGGTCTTCGCAGATTTTGACGTGGCGCATTGCACTTTCAACGAGAGCTTCGGCTGTGGGGGAGGGGTATTTGTCCAACAGGTCTTTTTCGAGAGACCCTTCGTTGACGCCAATGCGGATCGGAATATGAGCAGCTTTGGCAGCGGAGAGGACCTGTGCAATCCGTTTTTCAACGCCGATGTTACCGGGGTTGATTCGGACTTTCGCAACGCCGGCATCAACAGCGGCGAGTGCATACCGATAATTAAAATGGATGTCTGCGACAATCGGCACGGGGGCGCGTTTGACCAGTTCGGGCAACGCTTTTGCATCGCTCTCTTCGGGGACAGCAACACGGACAATCTGTGCACCGGCTTCGACACACCTTTCGGTTTGGCGCAGTGTTGCGTCAATATCGTGGGTCAGTGTGGTGGTCATCGTTTGGATCGAGATTGGGTTGCCGTTACCGATTGGTATGTTTCCGACCTCCACTTGTCGCGTCAATTTTCGATTGCTGATTTGTAATAGGTTTTTCATGAATTTCTTCCTTCTGTCAAAGAAGATTTTCTGAAGCGGCTCGTTCCAGATCATCCACAAACTGCTTTACCTGATCTCGGCGAAGTTGAAATTCTTTGTCAACATCATCCATAGGGTACTCGCCATCATAGCCATAATTGATATGAAGGGTATCAATAATTTCCCTAAATCGCTCCGAGAAGGGTTGAGGTAATGCACGGCGCAACTGCCCCCATCGTGTTTGTTCACTACCGAGGTAAGCCATAGCAGCATTACGAGCGATGTCAAACAGTTTATTAAAAGTGTCTCGATATTTGTCATCCTTTAGAAAAGGATTCTGTTCCTGTTTTGCAATTTCCCAGTTTTCATCTGCCCTAACGAACAACTGTCGAACATTTTCAAAAGTCGGAGCGGGCACTTCCATCACCTCCTCTAACGTTTGTCCATCGCCTGCGAGAACTTGCCCAACGGCTTTTATGCCCCAAGCGATGCGATCACCGATTTTCTCTCCCGGCTGTCGTGCTATCACATCCACATTTATCGGGAAGTCTGCCACCGCATCGAGATAAACGTCATAATCCTTCCGCTTGGTTGTCGTAACGACCAAGTCGATGTCCCGTGCCAGAGCGGGGGCATAAACGAAGGATCCGAACATCACGATGTCGCGAATATCGGTATCTGCGGCGCGTAGGGTGTCGCAGAGGTTGTCCAGTTCGCGCTTGGTGATGTGTGCCATTTTGCGCCTCACTCATCGTGCAACAGAAACCGAGTTTTTGGCAAGTACGGGAGGGGTAACCCCGCCCCTACGGTTTCTATTTGTGTTTCGCGCTTTCTTTTGAGATTAGCCAAAGTTAGCAAGCACATCTTGGAATGTCTCAAAGATCCTATCTGCCTCGGCGGCTGTCAGGATCAGGGGTGGGGCGAGGAAGATGATATTTTCTGGCTCGTCCACAGTCTGCCCGATTCGTCCGACGATGATGCCTCTCTTCAGGATTTCCGCGCAGATCGCTTTCGTGGTGGCTGTGTCCAGTTGTGTTCCATCGCTATCCGCAACCAGTTCGACACCGATCATTAGTCCCTTCCCTCTAACATCACCGACAATTGGGAGGCTTTCGAGGGTCTTCAGATTTTTGAGGAGGTAGGCTCCGACACGCTCGGAATTTTCTGCTAGGCGTTCCTCTGTGAGGATTTCCAAGTTTGCCAGTCCTGCTGCACATGCAACGGGGTGGCCGCCGTAGGTGCAGACCTGTGCGAACTCGCGGCTTTCCTCTGGTTCGCCGAGAAATTCCTCAAAGACGGCATCGCTTGCCACACATGCGCCCAGCGGGATGTAGCCGCTTGTGAGTCCTTTGGCGAGGGTGATGATGTCTGGTTCGACATCCCAATGCTCGCAGCCAAACAGTCGCCCCGTCCTGCCGAAGCCGGTGATCACTTCGTCGGCGATTAGCAGTAGGCCATATTTATCACAGATCTCTCTGACTCTTGGGAGATAGGTGTCCGGCGGCACAAGCACCCCGCCCCCGCCGATGATTGGCTCGGCGATAACAGCGATTACTGTCTCTACCCCTTCCCATTGGACCACCTTCTCAATTTCGTTGGCGCAGGCGATGCCGAAATCATCTTCGCTGCATCCTTGACCATAACGATAGGTGTAGGGCGGGTGGACATGGTGGAAGCCGGGGACAAGCGGTTCAAACGCTTTGCGCCGACGGGTTTGGCCCGTTGCGGACATCGCCCCGTACGTGAAGCCGTGATACCCACGATAACGGCTGATGATCTTGTAGCGATTCTCGCCGGGATACTTTTGCTGACCGTATTGCCGCGCCATTTTTATAGCGGTCTCGTTGGCTTCTGAGCCGCTATTGCAGAAGTAGACGTGGTTCAGGTCCCCCGGTAAGAGTGCCGTAAGTTTCTCAGCGAGGAGCGTTGCGGGAATGTTAATCTGTGCGTGTGGGTAGTATGGTAACTTCTGGATCTGTTCGTAGACGGCATCGGCGATCTCTTGCCGGCCGTAGCCGACGTTGACATTCCAGAGTGCCGAGTATGCGTCTAGGTATTCGTTTCCGTCTGCGTCTACAATCGTTGTTCCGTTGGCACTTTCAAAGACGAGGAGATCCGACTGATCCAAGAGTTGGTGTTGAAAAAGTGGATGCCAAGCGTGTGCCTGATCGATTTTGCGGTAATCGTGTGTGGATAAATCTTTTGGGGCATTTGCCATCATTGTTTGATATTCTCCAGAAAATTATGCCCGGAGACTTAGCGGGTCTCCCGGACGGTCAAGTTGTTAGTTCATTGGTTTATTAGTTCATTAGTTCATTGGTGCAGGGGTTACGGCACACGGAGTGTGCCTACTACCTTAAATTAAGGCGAGGGCTTTTGTCATGCCTGCGGTCCAGCCGCCGTCTACGGTGTAAGCGGCTCCTGTGACGAATCGGGATGCATCGCTGGCGAGGAACACGGCTACCTCTGCTACGTCGTTGGGTTGACCGATGCGTCCCATTGGAGCGATGGTGCCTGCAAACTCCCGACCTTCGGGGTTTTCCTCCAAAAAGGGTTGGGACATCGCTGTTTCGATCCAGCCGGGACAGATGCAGTTGACGCGTATTCCTTCGGGCCCGTGATCGATTGCCATGGCTCGTGTGAGCTGTAAAACAGCCCCTTTGGTGGCGCAATAGCCTGCGATGTCTGACTCAGCATAGAAACTGTTTACCGAAGCGGTAATGATAAACGAACCGCCGCCGCTTTGGCGCATGGCTGGGATACCGTATTTTCCACAGAGAAACGCCCCTTTGACGTTGGCGTCAAAGAGTGCATCCCAATCCTCTTCGGGTAGATCTACGACCGATCCGTCTCGCATGATGGCGGCGTTGCTGAAGATGACATCGAGCCGACCAAAATGTGAGACTGTTTCTGAGATAAGTCGCTCTACTTGGGCTCCTTTACTGACATCAACAGTGTGTGCGCTGACCGTGTCGGGATGATCTGCGCTTGCGATATGGGCGGTTTCCTCGGCACCTTCACCCTGAATGTCGGCAGCGACAACTCGCGCTCCTTCTTGGGCGAATCGAAGGACTGTGGCGCGACCGATGCCGCCCGCTGCTCCCGTAATAATCGCTATTTTACCTTTAAGTTGCATTTCTTGTTTTCTCCAACAGAAAAATTAGTCTATGCCGAGTAGGTTTGCCAAGTGCCCGCTATGCCCGGTGCGGTTGCAAACCGCACCTACCGGGTACAGAAGAATCAGTCTATACCGAGTAGGTTTGCCATGTGCCCAGACAGCCGTGTCCTCGACGGACGTGCAGCACCTGCTTTGCCGGTTCGGCGATGTAGCCGGAGATTGAGTGCATATTCTTTTCCCCGTGCCGACAGATACCGCCCGGATCGCCGTCGTGGTCTGCAAGGATACGCTTCAGGGTTTCGACGGTAATCTGCCCCCAATTTTCTTTAATTAGCTGGCGGATGCGATCCAGTCGGGGACAGGAGTCGGGCAGGGAGTGGGTTTCGTAATTCGCAAATGGAGCGGTCAGGTAGTGGTTGGTGTGCAGGCGGCAGTCTGAATGCTCATCCTCGAAGGGGGCAATCCCTTCAGGGCGGATCTCCACATCGCCGATTCTGCCTTCGCCATCGCAGATCACTGCGTTTGCCGCCGAGCAGGTGCGGTACTTCTTCAGGAGTTTAAGGCATCCTTCGAGGTTTGGCTGTTCGAGCATGACGCGCTTGAGGGGGTAGTGGGGAACCCCCAAAGACCACTGAAAATCGTATAGGGCGTTGGCGAAGTGGGCTAGACCGTGCTGATTCATTCCCGAATAGCCGAGTTGTCCAGCGAAGGTGAATATCAAGGCTCTGGGACGGCCGTCGGTCGGCTTGACGTGGAGCAGGATTGCCACATCTGCATATTCCGTCTCCAGATCTTGGTTTTGGCCTGCCAAGGGTAGACCGTCGGCGGCGGCGGAACCGGTGAGCGCGAACGCTGTACATCCCCCTTCGTGTACACGGGCGGCTTCGGCGCGTGCCTGACACAGCACCGCCTCTTCAAAACTGATGCCCGCTCCGTCGGCGAGTCCTCGGACCTCCTCCACGAAGGCAGGACTGAGCTTCTCCATCATGGGCAGGAACGCCATCGCGTTCTGGCACAGGAGGTCCCGTGATTTACCTGTCAGTCTCTCGATCCATAGCAGGTATTTTTGGATGAGGTCGGCGACTTGGACACCGTGCTGATAGCCCATCTGATAGGCATCGCCGGATACTTCGATTCGGGGAAATGTATGTTCCATCATATTCTTTCCTTTGAAAATGGGTGGATTGGCGAATGGTGGAATCCACCAAAAGGATAACCGATTTTGGGGTTGAGGGCAAGGAATTTTCTATTGACCTGACACAAGATTTCTGGAAATCATCAATACGGCAACATACCGCCTGATACATTGAGAGCCTGTGCGGTGATGTAGTTTGAGTCCTCTGAAGCTAAAAAAGCGATCAGGTTGGCGACATCTTCCGGTTGCTGGATCCGTCCAACGGGGATGCGGGCTGCGGCTCGTGCTTTCACTGAACCGACCGGGGCTCCTTCCCGCCGCGCGACTTCACGATCAATTAGCTCCCACATTGATGTGTCTACAATACCAGGGCACACACAGTTGACGAGGATCCCGTGCTCTGATAACTCTAAGCCGAACTGTTTGGTGAGTGCGACAACGGCGTGCTTGGTGGCAGCATAGACACCGAGCGGTGTGCCTTTGCCGGGTGCGACTTTCCCTGCGCCGGAGGCGTTGTTGATAATACGTCCCCCGTTACCTTGAGCGATCATTTGCCCTGCAGCTGCCTGTGAACAGAGTAACACGCCTTTTGCGTTTACGTTCATCAGCGCGTCCCATGCAGCCTCGTCGGTGTCCATCAGCGATGCGATGATTGCGATACCTGCGTTGTTGACCAGAATATCCAACCTGCCAAACCGTTCAACTGTCTCGGACACCATTCGTTCGGTATCGGCTTTGCTTGTTACGTCCACTGTGAGGGGGTGGGCGGTTCCGGCGGCTGACTCAATTTCTTGGGCAACCGCTTTCGCGTTTGCTTCATTGATGTCCGCAACGGTGACACTCGCGCCTTCGCGAGCCAGTCGTAGGGCGGTCGCTCTGCCGATGCCGCGTCCGGCACCCGTTACGATTGCTGCCTGTCCGTCGAGTTCGTATCTTGGCACGGTTTACCTCCTTGTTGGGTGGTTGATTTTGTGGTGTCTGATCTAGATGCAGCGCAAGTTGCTAGTTGTAGTCGCTCTGCCTGTCTGAATCAGGATTCTCTATTAGGACTTACGCAGTTGAACGGTAAAATCCAACCCCTTCCGCTAGTCCCGATTCATAGGAACCTACACCTCTATTTCAATGCCCCACCGGTATGATTCAGCAATTTGTCAGGGCCCTGTCAGGTCCAAAAAAAAATTTCAACCACGCATCGGGGGGCTATCATTGGTGGATGCCCCCCTGAACCCCGATGGGGCCTAGCTTCAGAGCATTTGTAGATTTTTACCACGTAGGAGAAGGTGCGCCCAAACGGCTTTTTGACCTGACAAATACGTACTATTTATGAACCGTTTTTCACTGAAATGTCACCATAACCAAGCCAAATGTCAGGGATTTGTCAGGTCCCTGTCAGGTCAAAACTCTGAAGTGCGTAAGTCCTAATATGGTGGATGCTAAAAATAAAGAGGCACTTTCGCTCCCCGGTAGGTGCGGTTTTCAACCGCACCGAATCGGCGCAGTTAGAAACAGCACCTACCAAGGGGTGTTTCATTAATTCTAAAATCCACTATAGTTATGTTCGGTGCATTTGAATGGGTTCATTGCCCTTATTATACCCTATTTTTTCACCGTAAAGGTCAATTATCATACATTTTTTTGGTTTATATAAAAAGAAAGTGCAAAGCACGAAGTGAAGTGCTTCTTCCTACCCCCGCCCCTTAATCCCCCCGCCTCGACAGATCGGGATGCAAGCACAAGCGGGGGGAGACGGTGTTTTTTGTGTGTGCGAATATTTTCTACACAACGAAACAATTGTGTGGTAAAATCTATAGTGGCTATGCTTGGATTTCTTTCCGCTCATCGGAAATTATTTGGCATTGAGATTAAGGGTAGAATTTGTGCTATTTGTCTGAATCGCGGATTAAAACGGATTTAGCAGATGACGCGGATAACGGCAGAGCACATCTTAACAAGAAAATAGGGGGATACCGTGGGACAACAAATACGCCATATCCTCGGTCTTTCTGGTGGCAAAGATAGTTCGGCACTCGCGATTTACATGCGGGACAAGGTGCCGGAGATGGAATACGCTTTCTGCGACACGGGGAAGGAGTTGCCGGAGACATACGAATTTCTCGATCGGTTGGAAGCCTTTTTAGGAAAAAAAATCAATCGGTTAAACGCCGAACGGGAATTTGATCACTGGCTTTCGGTTTTCGGTGGATTGCTGCCATCATCGCAGGTGCGTTGGTGTACACGCCTCCTCAAAATCAAACCCTTTGAGGAATTTGTCGGTGAGGATAAGGCTTACAACTACATCGCTATCCGCGCCGATGAAGACCGCGTCGGTTATAAGCCCCTGAAGAATGTTGAGGCACGAAATATTGAACCCAAGTATCCGTTCAAAGAGGACGGAATTACTGAGAGAGATGTCTATCGAATTTTGGAGGAGAGCGGTCTCGGCTTGCCGGAGTATTACGAGTGGCGAACGCGCTCCGGGTGCTACTTCTGTTTCTACCAACGCAAAGCGGAGTGGATTGGTTTGAAAAGGAACCACCCCGACCTTTTTGAACTCGCCAAGGATTACGAGAAATTTAATAAAGAGACAGGTGAGAGGTATACCTGGAGTCAAAGCGAAAGTTTAGAGGAACTTTCCGACCCTGAACGGGTGCAGCAGATTGAGGAAAATTATGCGAAAGCAATGGCACGGGAAAAGAACGCCCAACCGAATCGTCCGTTGCTTGAAATTTTTGGTGATGTACTTGATGATGAGGACGATGAGGAACCTTGTCTGATTTGTGATTTGTGAAAGTAAAAATTTCCAAAAGCCCATTGGTAGATGCTTTGGAGTATAGAAGTAATAGTCTCATTTCTGAAAAATGGAGGGAAAAGATGAGCATAAAAGAGGGAGCATGGGATCCAGGACGACTACTTCAAGCGTTAGGGCGTATAGGATATGACCCGGTATCTGCTATTTTGAATCTCGTGGATAATTCAGTGTCAGCGAGCGCGACCTCCATCGTAATCAAAGTGGATACAGAAAGCGAAGAACGAACAGAAGGGCAACGCGGAAGAACGCGAGCAGTCTTAAAGTCACTAGTCATTGTAGATAACGGATGCGGTATGGACGAGGCGGGGTTAGATAACGCGCTTACTTTAGGTTCTTCAGCACAACTGTATCATACGAATACGCTTTCAAAGTTCGGTATGGGTTTAAAGTCAGCTGCTTCATCGCTAGGAAAACGGTTAGAAGTAATATCCCGTTCTAAAGACGACTTACATAGGGTCCGCAAAGTCGTGTTAGACCAAGATTTAATTGTTGAGAAGAGAAATTATGTTTACAATTTAACCGAACCGACAGAGGAAGATCTAAATGAATTGGACGCTTGCACTCAAGGGAAATCTGGCACTTTAATCCGTATCACCGAGTTATTTCATCAGTCCCTACCGTCGATGTCTGAGATTATTCGTGGATTACAGGATAGAGCTGGTGTGATTTACTACTACTATTTGAAAGGCATGGTTGATGGGGTGAAACGCCTCTCGTTGAAAATTGATGATAGTGATGTCCTACCGGTGGATCCTCTGTTTATAGATGAAATTGACGCTGATAACAGTAATTTGAACGAGCACAATTGGGATGGTCTCAATCCCAAATGGATTACACAACCACAGGCAATTCAACTGGATGCTACCGGAAGCACATGGGCACAAGTCGAAATAACGCAACTTCCACACCCACCGAGCGTAGAACGTAAAGGTTTAATGAGCCGGAGGGATTGTCGTGACCGTTATTTGATTGAAGCAGGCAATTACGGTTTCTACATTTATCGTAACTGGAAATTGATTTCGTGGGCAGATAGGTTAGATTTCGTGCCGCAAGATCAGGATTTATACGCTTTTCGTGGCAGACTGTTAATCAATAGTGACGCTGATGATATTTTAAATATAAATGTTACAAAGAGTCGCGTACATCTTTCGGAAAACGCCCAAGATCAACTGAAACCAGAGGTTCAGGAAGCTGTAAAAAAGAGTCGGATTGCTTGGCAAAACGCGCACCGTGTTACGGTCGCGTCCCTCTCGCAAGGTCCTCATGATACTGCTAATCAGGAGTTGAATCGGATCTCACATCTCCAAGCCGATGAAGACAGACGTGACGAGAGTGTGGCTCCTATAGAGGAAAAAAAGGAGTTAGAAAAGCGCCGAGATAAAGCTGTTCGCACCAAGCCGATAATGCCTGAAGATGCACAATATGTCAAAGCAACGGGCCAGCGCGTGCTATTTGTGGATATACTAGACAACAATCAACTTTGGGAAAGAGCCCATGATCCAACGGAAGGACTGATTGTCAGAATCAATAGATCCCACAGATTTTGTCGGGATATTTTAGACACGGTCCACGACAATAGCAATCTGCTGAAAGTCATGGACGTTCTCTTCTATTCGATCGTTAAAGGTGAATTTGACCTTGTTTATAAATCAGAGCAAGATGACGATAAAATTGAGGAGATTATGGCGGAATATCGGGAAAGAGTCGGCGAAACGCTTTCAGATGTGATCCGAAAGCTTGATTTGACTGACTTTTTGACGGACCTATGAGACACGCTGCAGAACTTGGACTAGCAACAGTTTTTGATCCGACGATAGCGAAAAGAAACGGTTTTTTATATGCGATTTATGGGACAGTTGAAAATCAGGCGACTCTCTACGTTGGACAGACAAGAGGCCGTACAGGGGCACTCGGTAGACTTGCCCAGCATTTGTCTGACGGAAATTATAATACCTATCTTCAACGTTTGTCTAATGTCTATTACTATGAGGAAGTGCCGCTGGAGAAAGTTGATCTTGCAGCAATAAAATTCGCATCGAAAGAGATATTTCAGATTGATAGCCAAGAATATCGCATAGCCGTAGAACACTTGGTACAGCTGCGATTGCTTAATTGGTTATATGCACATAATCTAAAGATCCGCATCGTTTCACAAACACGTTCTAATTCATACAGCCAGCTTCAGGACATTCAAGAGGAAGCAGACAGAATTTCTGGCCTATTGGAATCGTGGATTCTAGAAAATTACCAATAGGCGGGAAAAATAGATTGATAAAAAGTCTCGTTGAATTGTATTCGAGAAAGTTTTGAAGATGGTACAAATAAAGGGGATGACGCTTCGATTAGTGCCTGATATACGACCGCTCTACATATTACCTGACGATCCAGTGACTGAAGAGGTACTTATCCCTTGTTTTCAATCAACTGCCCAAGTTGATTGCATGATGGGCTTCTTTTCCAGTGAGGTCTTGGTGTCCCTAGCCCCAGGCTTGGCTACCTTTGTAAACCGTTCACAAGAAAGCTTTCGTCTAATTATTAGCCCCTCCTTCGCCCCGAAGATGCAGATTGGGAAAAACTATGTGCAAGCAATGGCACGGGAAAAGGAAGCCCAACCGAATTGTCCGTTAGTTAAGATCTTTGGGGATGTACTTGACGATGAGGACGATGAGGAACCGTGTTTGATTTGTGGTGTGTAGCTTACCGCAAATTCCCCCAAACAGCAGGGCGTGAAAAATGCGTAGAGGAACAACAATTATTCGGCAATTTGAAACCTTGAGACAATGGCAACGCCCCGGGGAAAGAGCACCCCATAAACCCTTGCTGGTTCTGTATGCTATTAGCAGATTGCTGCGAGATGGAGTTCGCCTCATCCCATACTCCGAGATAGACGGGAATCTTGAAAGATTACTGAGGGAGTTTGGGCCCAGACGCGCGAATTATGGAACACATTATCCGTTTTGGCGGCTCCAAAATGATGGAATTTGGGAGATATCCGATGCCGACAGAATTGGACAAACAGCAAGTGGAGACGCTCTAAGAAGCGACCTAGTTCGTTACAATGCTTCTGGAGGTTTTCTCGAGGATATTGCTTGTCAACTTCAAAACGATTCCACGTTATCTTTTGAAGTAATTCAGAGCCTGCTAAACGCTCACTTTCCTTCTTCGCTTCATGAGGATATTTTACAAGCTGTCGGGATTGAGCTTCCTCTCCCGATTTCTAATCGGCAAAGGATCGATCCCAATTTCCGAGCGAATATCCTGAGGGCCTACGAGTATAAATGCGCTGTTTGTGGTTTTGATGTCCAATTGCGTCATCAACCCGTTGCGTTAGAAGCGTCTCATATCAAATGGCGTCAGGCAGAGGGGCCTGATACAGAAGACAATGGATTGGCTTTATGTTCGTTACACCATAAGCTATTTGACCGTGGGGCGTTTGCGTTGTCTGATCAACTAGAAATCATGGTATCGGATGAGGCCCACGGCTCAGTGGGTTTTGATGAGTGGCTTATGAGATTTCACGGTGAAAAGATTAATTTTCCTCAGAGGCAGTCCTATTATCCTGCGTCAGAGTTTATCGGTTGGCATGTCAGAGAGGTGTTTCAAGGGGATTACCGTGAATTGTAACCGGGTCTGCAAAAAGTAATGGCTCATATAAAAAGAGAGTGCAGAGCATGAAGAGAAACCGAGTTTTTTCTTGAAAACTCGGTTTCTGTTGCACGATTTCTTTACATGAGCCAAAGTAATATCTTCAGACAAATTGAACGATGAATATAAGCACAACTCGGATTTTTTTGTCTACAGATCCAGTTCACCAATCCATCTTTGATTGGGCTATTTCACTCAAAATTTAGGAGAACTCGGTGAAAAAATTAACGCTTTTCTTATTTATTTTTATACTGGTAACATCTCTTTGGGCGGAGGAGGATGTGAAAGAAACGAAAGCCGAAAAGCCCAAGACAAGTGGTGGTTTTGGGGGACCGGTATTAAAGATGACGCGAATCAACGATGTATTTGGCTTGATGGTCGGTGGTCGGGCAGGTTGGATTTACAAGCATAAGTATGCAATTGGAGGTGGCTTTTACGGTTTACTCAGGGATATAGAGGTAGAGACCTCTGGTTATGAACGTGAATTTGAGTTTGCTTATAGTGGACTGGAGTTAGAATATATTATCGCTCCCAGTCGAGATGTCCACCTCTCTGCCCACACTTTGATTGGGTTTGGCGGGTTGACGGATCGGTATCAACGGGTTGTTCCGTACTATGGATATGATGAATATGGTAGATTCGGTGGTCCCGACGATAGTTTTTTTATCATTGAACCGGGACTCAATATCGTGTGGAATATGAAGACGTATCTCCAGATCTATTTTGGAGGGAGTTACCGTTATATCCGTGGCGTTGGCATCGAAGGACTCGATAATGCAGATTTGAACGGTTACTCGGTCGTGGTGACCTTTAAGTTTGGTCGTAATGCGAAGGTGGAACCGCCGGATCAATCTGAGTTTGAGGGCACCTACATATTCTGAAGATTCTGGTAGGTTTTAGAATTACTTAGACACTGTAGCGCAAACTGTTAATTTGCGGGTTTGGATCACAATCTAACAGATCGTGGTACAAGAATAGATTGTAGGTCGAGATTCATATCTCGACAGAATATCCAGCCCCGATGAATCGGGATTTTCAACGTGGCGTGCAACAATCTGGGTTGATTGAGCCAAAACTATCGCGCAATGTGCTAAGTGATGTCGATTCTGGAAAATCGACCTACAGAAATCCGAAGCTATCTCTAATGTGTGAACAAAGGGTTGGGAGACCCAACCCCCACAATACGCCCGATGAATCCCCGATAAATCCCCGATGAATCGGGACAGGCGGGATTAAGTGGGACATCCCGAGAATCGGGGAAACGGGCAACTACAGTCTGAAGTGCGTAAGTCCTACTCGCTTTGAATTCCTACCAAGTTAAGCTCTTCTGCTAGATGACATGCCACAAAATGACCGTCTGAAATCTCTTTTAGCTCTGGCTCTTCTTCTCTGCATCTCGCTTCGGCATATCTACATCGGGTTTGGAAAACGCAGCCGGGAGGCAAATCGCTGGGATCGGGCGGTGCGCCTTCGAGGATAATGCGATTGCGGCGACCGCGTTGGGTCAGTCGTGGTACGGCTGAATGCAGGGCTTCGGTGTAAGGGTGGGCGGGGTGGTGCAGCAGTTCGTCGCGCTCGGCGTATTCGACCAATTTGCCGACGTACATGACGGCGATGCGATCTGACACATAGCGGATAACCGCCATATCGTGCGAGATGAAGAGGTAGGAGAGCCCCAATTCCGCTTGCAGTTCCTGCATCAGGTTCAGGATTTGTGCCTGTACCGATACATCGAGGGCAAAGACGGGTTCGTCCGCAACGATAAATTTCGGCTCGATGGAGAGTGCCCGCGCGATGCCGATGCGCTGCCGTTGTCCCCCGCTGAAGCTGTGTGGGTAGCGGCGTAGGTGTTCTTTTTGAAGCCCCACCTGTATCAGGAGACTTTCAGCCTTTGCTTCGCGCTCTTGGCTTGTCCCGATGTCGTTGCACACTAGCGGCTCAATCACGTTGTCTAGGACCGTCAGCCGTTCGTTTAATGAGGCAAATGGATCCTGAAAAATCATCTGCATGTTGGCGCGGACTTGGCGCATCTCGCGGTGGGACAGCTCAAAGACAGAGAGCTTTTCCTCCCCATCGTGCAGGATGACCTCACCCCCCGTCGGCTCATAAAGCCGGAGGATGGTGCAGCCTAAAGTGGACTTGCCACAGCCGCTCTCGCCCACAAGCCCCAAGGTCTCACCTTCATTGATTGTGAAGCTCACTCCATTGACAGCTTTGACATAGCCGATAGTCCGCCGTAGAAAGCCCTCTTGGATGGGGAAAAACTGGCGTAGATCTCGAACTTCTAGGATGGGTTTTCCGTTTTTATTCATTGTGAGTATGTCTTACTGGAAATTGAGAATCCGGGAGTGTTAATCTGCATTACGGTTTCTTATGCAGCAACGTCTCGATTTCACTTTCAATGGTCCAGACTCCCTCCATCAATCCAATATGGGAGTGATGAATCAGTCCGTTGCTGTCAATGATATAGTTGCGCGGAATTTCTTCTACTTTGTAAGTCTTAGTGGTTCCTGAATTGATGGCGATGTCGTAGGTCAGTTGTCGTGCCTTGACGAATTTCCTGACATCAGCCTCATTTTCATCCAAAGCGATTCCGATAATCACTAAGCCTTGTTCGCTATACTTTTCGTGGAACTGTTGGAGATATTTCACTTCTTTGCGACATGGTGCAGAAAAAGTTGCCCAGAAGTTGAGGAATAGGACTTTGAATTCTACCTTTCCGTTCGCCTGTTTATCTGATTTCAGGATCGCTGTCCCATCAATATATTCAAGCGTGAGTGCTTCGCCTTCAAGCGTTTGCACAGAGAATGAAGGCGCGATTTTCCTCTTCATGCCGTTATCCTCTAACTCCTCCACAGACGGTAATTTTTCGGCTCGCTCCTCGATTTGTCCGCTTTCAAAGTCCGCGACTGTGTAAGATTTGTCCTCACCGCCGCGCGAATCTATAATTCGGGTATCGGGTGGCAGGTTGAAATCGGCGAGAGTAAACAGCGCTTCGGGTAATGGGGTATTAATTTCAAAATTGAGGTTGACTTCAGCATCAAACTCCAATGTCCGCTCTCCCGTTTGGGGTTTAACGTCGTAGTGTTTCTCACGTGTGGATTGCGGGAACCATACATCGGGGGCAACGGAGGTATATTGGATCTCGCGTACCATAAACTTTTGTTGGATCTGTGCCTCATATCTTCGGAGCCTGTAACCCTGGTTAAAGTCGATCCAGAACTTTTTGTGGCTATTGCCCTGTAACGTCTCCACGACGTAGCACCAATCTTCGTCTACGGCTTCGCGTCCTAACACCTTTTGTCCATAAAGGTGGAGATAATCTCCGACAAGTATCCAGTTTTCTTTGTGATAGACTGCCGGTCCCCATCGGAACGGAGACATGCTATTGAGATCGAAGACCTCCTGATGTCGGTCATAAATCCACACGAATGACGATTGGCTGTCTACGCGGATGGTTTTTTTAGCATCGGCGATATAGTCCACTTTTTGAACGGAGGTGCCTTCAGGTTCAGGGTGCGAAAATCGAACTTTTGTGCCATCGAAGGCGTACAGGAAAGTTGTGGTCTGATTCGTTACATCATCATGGCTCTTGTCAGGATAATGACGTATGAATTTTATTGTGCCTTGTCCGCGATGGATTTGGGCATCATGCTGCTGGATGTTTTCAGCTAATTCGTCAATTGTCGGTAGTCTTTCTGACTGTGGATGCGAGGCACTAATTACAATGAGAAGGATAGCCATTGTCACAAATATATCTCTCAATTCCCTTAACATATTTCAACCCTCCTAATAAAAAAACAGTTGCGGTGGGAATTTGTTCTATCGCCGTATTGATACGCTTTTTAGTTCATTGGTTCATTAGCGATGTGCGTTGGGTTTCACTTTCGCTATCTGTAAGGATGGAGTGTTGACAGGTAGAGAATCTACTGTTCTTGATCACGAGATACCTTTGACCGCTCAACCCAACCTACGATACTGGGTTATCGAGTGTTATTTTCCCCGTTGACTAGCCTCTCGTATCGTGGCGGTAGTAGGTTCAGTGATTTGGGTATCTTCTTCAGACCGCGCCAATTGATAGGCTGCTAGTTCTTCGTGTAAACGGCTAATCATTTTTTTGAGGCTAGCGCGAGAGTATTTCTGGTTAGGATAAAGCTGACCCTTCTGTACTTTTTCTAACCGTTTTTCTAACTCTTGTAATTGCCTTTCGACAATGTTGCGTTCTTGGTCGTTCTGAATCATAGTTGCACCTCCACACGATTTTACCATAAATTACGCCACTGTTCCAGATTAAGACGCGAAACCTATAAATTCGTAGTGTATTACTCACAACTCGTCACTCGTTACCATAAAGATAACAGGCGACAAAGTGATCGGGTTCTGCCTCAATGATTGGGACCGGTTTCGGTTGGTCGCAGATGCCGGGCATAAACTCGGAGCAGCGAGAGGCGAAAACACACCCCGGCGGTAAGTCTCTAGGACTGGGAACAACACCCGGAATCGGCACCAGTTTTTCGAGGGGACCGTCCACGCTGGGGATAGATCGCCACAGACCTTGGGTGTAAGGGTGTAGCGGATTATCAAAAATTGCGTCGGTTGTGCCAAACTCAACCCGCTTGCCAAGATACATGACCGCAATATCATCTGCCATCTCTGAAACAACCGCTAGATTGTGGGAGATGAGCATAATTGCCATCCCTGTTTGTGCTTGCAGATCGGCCAGGAGTTCCAAGATCTGTGCTTCAATTGTGACATCGAGCGAGGTTGTCGGTTCGTCGGCAATCAGGAGCATGGGCGAGCAGCAGAGTGCCATGGCAATCATTGCGCGTTGGCGCATACCGCCGCTAAACTCGTGCGGGTAGCCGTCAATGCGCTGTTCTGGATTGGGAATGCCTACCTGACGTAAAAGGTCAATCGCTTGGTCTCTTGCCTCGCTCTTGTCCGCTGCCTTCTTATGGATTAGAATTGTCTCCATAATTTGGTCGCCAATCGTATGCAGGGGACCAAATGAGGTCATCGGTTCTTGGAAGATCATACCGATGTCGTCGCCCCGGATATTCCGCATCGCTTCTTCTGTCGGTTTGAGTTTGGTAATGTCGATGACTTCACCGTTTCGGTGGAGCAGGATTTCGCCGTCAACGATCTCGCCGGGCGGCGATGGAATGAGTCGTAGAATCGAGTGGGCTGTGACCGACTTGCCACAGCCGCTCTCGCCGATGACGCCCAAGGTGTTGCCACGCGCAATCGTCAAATCTACCCCATCAACAGCGCGGATTGTTCCTGTGTCGAGGGTGAAGTGGGTTTTCAGGTTTCTGATTTCCAGAATGAGATCTTTAGGCATAGGTATTAAATTCGTGCGTTTATGTTAAGAAATCGTGCAACAGAAACCGGTTTAGTTCATTGGTTCATTAGTTCATTAGTGCATTTTTCACGTTTCACAGCCTGTCCCGCCTGTCCCGATGTATCGGGGATTTATCGGGGCATCACGTTTCACGCTTTCTGCGTTATCTCGACGAAGCATAAGGGTCGGCGGCATCGCGCAAACCGTCGCCGACAAAGTTGAACATGAGAATGGCTCCGACAACAAAGAGTGCCGGGATAAGCATCCAAGGGAAGTTAGCGAGGACGTTTACATCTTGTGCTTCTTGCAGTAGGGTGCCCCAGCTGACCGCAGGGGGTCTGATGCCAAGTCCTAAGAAACTGAGTGCGGTTTCACCCAAGATCATGCCGGGGATTGCCAACGTCATGTGGACAATCAGATAGCTGCTGAAAGCGGGTAATAGATGTTTGAAGATGATGCGTTTATCGCTTGCCCCAGCAGCTTTGGCTGCCAGGGCGAATTCTTCTTCGCGCAGACTGATAATCCTGCCACGAACCACGCGCGCGAGCCCGGTCCAGCCTCGGATTGACAGGATCAGGGTGATTGCAAGATAGATGTTGATCGTCCCCCAATCGCGGGGGAGTGCCGCGGATAGGGCGATCCAGATCGGGATGTCGGGGACGCTGATTAGCACTTCGATAACCCGTTGGATGGATTCATCGACCACGCCACCGTAATAGCCGGAGATGCCTCCTAAGATGCTACCGAGGATAAAGGCTACCAGAACACCGCCAAAACCGATAAACAGGGAGATGCGTCCAGCAAAGAGGATTCTGGAAAAGACATCACGCCCCAACCTATCTGAGCCGAATAGTAGGAGTGGGATTTCTCGGTTTTCAAGACCGAAAAATTTGTGTTGTATGGGAATAAATCCCAACAGTTTATACGGCTCTGTCTTGACAAAGAAGCAAATGGTATGTGGCTTTGATGGATCTTCTGAATATTCATACTTGAAGGTGTCGGTGTTTAACTCTCTCTTGGTTTCATAGATATGGGGCCGGCTTAACCTACCGTCTGTATTGATAAAGTGGATGTTAGTTGGTGGAACGTCGTTGAAATCCTTAAATCGCTCAAGGGGACCAAAGGGGGCAAAGAAGTCGGCAAAAATTGAGACAAAGTAGAGTATCGCCAGAAGGACAAGCGAGATGCGGGCAAGTTTATGCTTTTTGAAAGCGTGCCACACCAATTTGCGTTGCGAGGCGTAGTAGAGGCTTTCTTGCAGCCGCTTCGCACGGACTTCTCTCCTTCTGACGTAGCCGGAGGTGATTCTTGAAAAAAATGAGTGGATTGGTGTTTGGTTCATTGAGTTGGTGAACACTTGTCTGGATTAGGTTTAAGCCGATGGCTCATATTAAGAAATGGTCATATGGGTTGTTTAAGTGCGAATTCTTTCAAAGCGGATGCGTGGATCCACCCAAGCGAGCAGGATATCTGAAAGCAGGGTGCCTACGACTGTGAGGCTGCTTAGGATCATCACGATGCTGCCGACCAGAAACATATCCTCCCCCAAAGCGGCTGATAGGAGTACGGGCCCCAGCGTTTCCAAACCCAGCGTTTGAGAGACGATAATCTCACCGCTGACGATAAAGGGAAGCGTCCAGCCGATGGTACTGATGAGTGGGTTGATCGCGACCCGTACCGGATACTTCATAATGAGTCGTCGCTCCGGCAATCCTTTTGCCCGCGCGGTGGTAACGTACTGTTTGTTTTTTTCGTCTAACAGGGTGGCGCGTAGAATACGGATTAGCGACGCTGTGCCGGCACTGGCGATGACCACGATGGGCAGCCAAATATTTCCCAATAAGTCAACGAACTTGTCGATTGACCACGGTGCGCCCTTGTACTCTATGGAAAAAAGACCTGTGATTGCCCTGCCTGTGCCTGCAAATACCCAATATCCGAGTGCCAACGCTAACAGGAAGTTGGGTAAAGCGAGCCCAACAAAGCCGATGACGGTGGCGACATAATCTCCCACCGAATACTGCCTCAGCGCGGAGTAAACGCCGATGGGGACAGCGATCAGCCACGTGACCACCAGAGAGGCTAAAGCGATAGTCGCGGACATAGGCAGCCGTTCCATGATAACGTCCTTCACCGGGCGTTGGTAGATGAAGGATCGCCCCATTTCGCCTTTCAGTAGAAAATTGCCCATCCACAGAACGTACTGCAACACGGCAGGCTGATCTAGGCCGTACTGCTTATAGATTGCCTCGATTTGCCCCTGATCCATGATCAACCCTGTGCGTTCAAGATTTTGGACATAGGTTTCCACGTAGCTACCGGGTGGCAGCAAAATTGTGACAAAAGAGATAACGGAGATTAAGAAAAGCAGGGGGATGATGAGTATCAACCGGCGTACGATAAACGCTCTCATAGGGTTGGTCTATCTGGTATCCTTGCTAAAAAGGGCGAATAAGCAAATCTGTGTCGGTCGCTGCGGGCTCTAATAGATTAGTTGGCAGCGTCACTGATTTGATGTTTGGGTTGAGATGCAATGGGGGTAACCTCTCGGATTGCATCCCAATCAATCAGGGCAACCCATAGATTTTCTTCTTCGGAGTATTGGACGACTCCATCGACTTCTAGCTCTTCGCTGTAGAGGACAAGTGATTGCCCGTCTCGCAAGGAAATTTTCTGACACGCGAGATCCTCTACTGTGCCGACGCAGTTCAGACGCAGTCTACCTTTCGAGTCGGCGTTATGAAAGTCTGCAAAAACTCTTGGTCTATTCATCAGGTCATCCAATCTGATATAGGACGTTTTCAGGCTATTTTCGGATTATCTAAATTCACAACCTCACGTGAACGATATTATTGTGGTGTTTTAAAGAAAAGCTGCTCCATGCCGTAGTCCAAAGCGCGGTCAAAAGGATAGCCATCTTTAATCACGTTGCCTAGGTCAGCGTTGTACACGGTGGGCACTGTCATTCTTCCTACGGGCCAGATGGTGACGTAGTGTTTTGAGAACCAGTGGACGAGATCCGCGTAAAGTGCTTCGCCTACCTCTGACTGGGGCGGAACGACCTTCCGAGCAACATGTAGATCGAAAAACTCTTGCAAGTAAGGCGGGGGTTTCCGTCCAGATTCGCCATTCGTGTTGAAGTACATCTCTGACATCGGTGCCCAGTGTCCCTTAAATCCGGGCCAATAATCCTCGGAGATGCCGGGTGCCCAGATGGGTTCGTCACTCCAGTGGATGGTTGCCATCAGTTCGTTGCCGTTCATGCGTTGCCCGAACAACGAACTACCAATCACGTCAAGGGTTGTACGAATCCCCACATTTTCAAAATAGTTTTTTAAGAGTTCGCCCAAGCCGAGGAAGTCGGGCGAGACTTCGGCGGTAGTAATTGTCAACTCAAAACGATCGCCGTTTGGGTCGGTTCGGAAGCCGTCAGGGTCGCGTCCTGTCATGCCAACCGCGTCGAGCAGCCTGTTAGACGCTTCAGGATCGAAGGTTTCTTTGGTGAAGCCATCGAGGGTGTAATGACCAAAGTAGAGAGTATTATTCACGTCCTCCTTGTCTATCGCACTGGCTATCGCGCTGCCGAAACGTGGGTCGGAGACAAGTTGTTGCCAGACACTGTCCTCAGTTTCATAGTCGTAGTCGTGATTGAGGAACAGAATTGGCGGGTTGTTGATTGAGCCGTGGAGAACTGTCTTAATGTTGGAGCGCGCTGCATTTTCCCGATAAAGGGGCATCTCTCGGATTTGGGCATAAGAGGTAACCACATCGTACTCCCCAGCAGCGGTTTTTAGAATGATGGACTGGAGTTGATTTGAGACTTCTGCCTCGACACGATCGATGTAGGGAAGTTGGTTGCCGGCGATATCGACCTTCCAGTAGTAGGGGTTACGAACTGCCCTGACTACAGAGCTAGTGACTTCTTCGGTGATCCATGGGGTCAGTGACGGGACACCGACACCGTGTTCGCGGTATAACTCCCAGTGGCGCATGTCCTTGAGGATGACGAGGTCCTCCCAAGTCCTCATCTCCAACTCATTGAGGATCGGTCGGATTTTAGCCATGTCAGTATAGTCTGCGTGGAACTGTTTGATGAAGTGCGCGGGTCTAAAGAGTAGGGTGTAATCTGGAATCCAAGAGGATAGCTCCGCTAGGAATTGACCGTAGGGGGCATCAAAGGTGATTTTGAAGGTCAAGTCATTGATGATAGTGAGTTTGCCGGGTGTCCCGTCTGCCCGCCCTAAGGTTCTGGCTTTGATGGGGAAGCTGGGGTAAATTCGCTCATCGCCGTAGAGCTCGAAGGTCATCCGCACATCTTCGGTGGTAACAGGGACACCGTCAGACCATTTGATACCTTCGCGGATGGTGAGTGTGTATTGGGTGAAGTCCGCGTTGATTTCGTAGCTGCTCACGATGGCGGGTAGTGGGTCCTTGGTGCTCTGATCCGGTGCCCTGAGAATGGTCATACCCATCGCCAACGCCAATTCGTGCATCGAGCCGTTGAGGTTGGTGGTGCGGATGGTGCCGCCGTAGTTGCCGACCTCCCAATCAAGCCACTGTTCAGAGTTGAGCACCCCCGGTCCTACCACAAACGGTTCCAATGGGAGACGTTCTGAGATGGGTGGTAGTTTGCCGGCAGAAACTAAGTCGGCGAAAAAGGGCACTTCGTTGTATGTGGAGGGCGGAGGGTATTTCTGACTGCTGACCGAGATGGGATCTGATGCCGATACAATGTTTGCGGGCAGGTGAGGTAGAGGGGTTTGTGATAGAGTTTGAATAGATTCGGTTGAATCTATATCTTCTGTCGTTGCTGTGTCACTATCAGGAGATGTCTTATCCACGTCCCCGTGACAAGCGACTAGGGCAAGCGGGATCCAGATGGAGAAGCATAGGATTTTTAGGAGTTTTGCTTTCTTGGGCTTCATATCCTTACGAGTTGGGAATCCTTTTCGCGCTCTTATCCGCTGAGGACTTCGCGTTCACGGTCTACACCCGACAGCGGGAGCTCTGTCCACGCCGCATTGCGAGCGTGTGAGGCGTGAAAGCCGACGATGGCTTCCAGCGTATCGACTGCTTCGGAGGCGGGGTAGGGAAATTCGGTGCCGCCGTCAAGCCACTCCACGATTTCAGAGACCGCTCGATCCATTCCTGATACGCTATCGCTAGCACCGGTCCACTGTTCCTGATTTCCGTTCCAGTATTCGAGGGTTACGCTGCTGCCGTCGGAGATAGCACGTCCCTCAGTGCCGTTGAGGGTTATTTGTCCCGGAACGGTGGCGTAGTCCCCTGCGTCCACTGTGACCATAATGCCGCCCTCCAATTTTATGACACCCCACCCGCCGGGATCACGGAATTCGGGTCCGCGACAATCGGGTTTTCCTGCGAGGTCGAGGGTGGCGGAGATCGCCTCAACCTTTCGCCCGGTGAGCATGAGGAGTGCGTCGATCATGTGGGTGCCGACGTTTCCCAATCTACCGGATCCCCACTGCAATGACGCGGAGGTCAATTCTCCAAGACCGTCTGCGGCGATAAGGTCTCGCAGGCGGCGGTGATTGAGGTTAAACCGTCGTTGGTGGTTGAGGACCAGAAGCGCGCCTGCGTCGTTACATGCCTCAAGCATCTGTTCTGCGTCCGGTAGCCGCGTTGCTATCGGTTTTTCGCAGTAGATAGCGCGAATCCCCTGTTTGGCGCACGCAACGGTGATCTCTGCATGTACCGGCGCATAGGTTGCTACGCTTACAATGTCGAGTGACTCTAGAGCCAGCATTTCCTCCCAGTTAGCGTAGGTCGTTGTGCTTGCGCGTTGCGCAAAGCGTTCTCTGCGTCCGGGATCGCGGCTGCTGCCGACAATCCGATTGACGCGGGGATGGTTGGATAGGGCATCGAAGTGTGTGCCGTCGAGGCCGCTGACCTGCTGACCGAGGGCATCTCCGGAGACTTGGTCAGCCCCACCGATAAAACCGAGCCCGATGATGCCCGCCCGGTAGGTTGCGTTGGTCATAAATTGCACTCCTTGTTTAACTGAAACCGAGTTTCAGTCCGCACGTAAAAATAGGTGAATTAAACGTATATGTTCTCATCTTTGATTTGGAGGAAGCGGATGATAAAGACAAGACTCCGTGCCGTTATTGAGGAAAACCTATCAGTTGTTCTTGACTATGATCCTTATGCGAAATTTGACGGAATAGAAACCAGAGCAGATTTTGATGCACTATTAAGGAAGGATCCAGCGTTTGCACCATTTTTTCTGCCTCATTCCAAGTACATTGCAGCACGAATTGGAGGTAATCTGGTCACTAGCCTACACCGTAAATTAGGAGATCTGTACGAGGAACTTTTCCAAGTCCTGTTGAAAGAAAAGCTAAATGTACCGAAAAGCGACTTAGAGTATGCGGTTGAGATTCGTATTAATGAAGAAACGCAACAGCGGTCTACAGATGGTTTGATTCGTTTCGCTAACTACTCTGGCGCTGCCCAAACGCGGCTTTCGCAACTTTCTCAAACTGAAGGAGTCGTCGGGATGGCTTTTGAAGTACGTTCCTGCTATCAGATAGGTGACTCGAAGCGGATTCAAGCAGACCGGGATTTAGGACTTAGTCTTAGCCGAGATCAGATTGAACCTATTATGGTGATCTTTTGCAATACATCTCTTCCAAGTCCGGTGAGAAGGTTATCAGATTACTGGACTATTTACGAAGGGGAACATGCTTTTGATTTTGTACATGAATTGACAGAATTTGACCTATATGAATTTCTTACGAAAGAAGGGGAAATCATCAAAAATTTGATGGACAGTATATTTGAGATGATGTAGTACTATTTACTCACACAAATAGCTGTTTCATACAACTGCCTTTTTCCGCCACGCTTGCGCAATACAAGTAGTTGATCGACGCTAAAACCTGCTATATCAAACATTTTAGCTAGAAGGACATCAGTCAAGATTTCAACCCCTTTTAGCCTAGAATTTCCAACAACGTACGCACCCTGGAAGTCGGTGGTGGTGATTTTGTGCAATTCTTGGATGTGTTCATCCATCATATTGAAATACTTTATGGCATAATTGCACATTAGGTTGCTTTTGGGACGCAGTTCATCAATAATTGGTGTAAGGATTTTTTCTAGGTGTGGGTGTGGTTGAATCACATCATCGTAAAGGACTGATGTTGCCCTACCCCAAGTTCCCCCAACGGCAGCCAAATCAAGTTCAGAGGATTGAGCTGCATCACCAAAAACTCCCATAAAAAACAGTTGAGGCCGTGTGGTATGAACATAGCTGAAGCGATTCGGGTAGGGCGGTGAAGTAATAATACGATTAACTTTTTCATCTATTAGATGACTAATTTTGGTACTATCTCCTAATAAGATTTGACTTCTGCCAAAATCCCTTTGCGGAGGCAAATTCTGCAAATCAGTTGCAATTTGTGCAACATTCTCTGTGAAGTCCTTTCGTACATCTATTTGGCGTGTATGATTATCATCAAAGGAGATTGTTGGATGATTTCGATGGATATTCGCACAGTCCAATGCTGAAGCGCACAAAGCCATCCAATATAATTGGCTATGATTGGCTTCATAGGTCTGTTCAATAATATGTTTGACTAAAAGCAGTTCTTTTAGGACATCTCTTCTCCACCACCGAAAAACATTGTGGATTGGCGGTAATTGAAGCTTGTATTTGTCTATAACACTGTCTATTGACATTGACCGACATCGTTCCAAGAGGTCAATGAGTTGTTTCTCCACTTCTGCAAAATGTGCTTCAAACTGGTTAGAGCAAACTTCCCAAGTCAGGGCATACTCTGAAGCCAATTTTAACAACGGATTTATTTCTACGCCGACGAATGGTATCCCCAATTTTTTCATCTCAATTGCAGTTGTCCCTTTTCCTAAAAAAGGGTCACAGACAGTGGTATCGTTGTCACATGCCAATTCTTTTACGAAGAATCTAACGAGTTCTGGTGAATAGCTCGGCGTTAAACGAAACCAACGATGCACAGGCTCAGAAAGTCCATTCAGGAAGGTGACATCACTGATTTGAGGAAACTTAAAAGTAAAACCTTGTTGGATGTAGTGAGTGGTGTAATTGTCGCCGAAAAGAGCAAGTTGTATCATTATTGGATTTCCTTTTCATTTTTTGGGTTTGACTTCATAAGTTGCCAGAAGTTCTTTCACTAGTCCCATAACCTCATGAATTTGTTCATAATCGCCGTAATCTCTCACAATTTTTTCAGCATGTGCAAGTGTCTCTAACTCCTCTAGAGGGACATTGTAGTATGCACTCAATTTCTGTAACAGCCGCGTATTTGGAAGCAGAATTCCATTTTCAAGTTTACTTAAGATAGCTTGATCAATCTCTAGATCTGCTGCGGCTTGTCGGAGTAATTTCTCTCTAGTTTTTCTAAAAGCCCGAATTTTCTGACCAAAAGATTGCATCTTATTTTCCTGAATAATAAATGTCTTGACTATTTTGTTCAAGAATTATAACATCACGAAACCTAAATTGCAACATAAAAATTCATTATTTTTGAAATTCCTACGAACGTACTGCATCTACAGATAAAAAAAGTTCTGCTATTACTGCAAGTATAGAATAGTCAAATCTGAAATTGGTGCCATTCGGCTGTGCTTACTCAGGTTGATATGCACTATGGACGTTCGCCTCGCCGGAGTCTTTCGTCAATTAGATATAGGATTGGCGGCACATCCCAGATGCCATCTACCACATAGTGTGCGCCGGTCTGTTGCATCCGCGTATATGCTTGTGCTAGCTTGGCTTCCTGCACATCTTGAGGTAGGGCTGCGATTTCCCCTTCGTTGAGTCCAATTTCATTGCCGGTTTTGGCGAGACCGATGGTCCACATGCCGGCGTTGAGTCCTTCTTCGATGTCTGGGAGGGTATCGCCCACTTTGACGATTGCTTCCATCGGATAGATTCCCAGATTCATCGCGTTTTGGAGGCACATCCACGGTTCGGGACGACCGGCTGGAACGTCGCTGGCGCAGACCGTTGTGTCCGGTGTGTAGCCGCGATCCGTCGCTTCTTTGAGGAGGAGTTCCATCATTTCTCGGAGGTAGCCGGTGGTAGATCCGATTTTTAGTCCTCGGCTGCGAAAGTCGGCGACAGCGTCTAGCGTACCGGGGATGAGATCTGCGTAGTCTGCGAGGCAAGCGAGTTGAAGTGGGATAAACTCTTGGAACATGGCTTCGACATCGGTTTCGTCGGGGTTGCGTCCATGGGCATCTTGCCATCGCTGTGCCACGGATTCAATCTGTGAGATCTTCCGAATGTGCACTTTTTTGTGCGCTCCCATCGGCACACGTGCTTCTTCGATGGTGATTGGAACGTCCTTGCGTTTGTAGACCTCTACGAACACAACGGCGGGAGCGTAGCAGCCATAGTCCATGGTAGTGCCCGCCCAATCTAGAATGATTGCTTTTAACGGGCCTCGATAGGTTCGCTGATAGGTATATTCAAGTGTTGTCAATGTGTCACCTTTCTATATGGATGAAAAATTAGGTTCAGAGAACGTGAAACGTGGTAAGTAAAACGTGATGCCCCGATAAATCCCCGATACATCGGGACAGGCGGGACAGGCTGTGAAACGTGAAAAATGAACTAATGTACAAATGAACCGATGAACTAAATCGGTTCCTGCCGCAGATCAATCTCTTTCTTCTGCTCGGCAGATCGATACATCGCCTCGGTGATGCGGGCGACGGTCAGACCGATTGCGCCGGTGTCGATCAGGTCAACGCGCCCCAACAAGCCCCAGACAACATGCTGCTGTGAGCTTTCGTAACCATCTCCCATCTGTCCGAGGGAGCGCATTCGCCTTTCGTAACCGTCGATATCAAAGGTTACATCTGCGTCCATGCCGTAGAGGTCGGTGTAAAAGGTAAACGGGTTTAGCCTGAGGCCGCCCTTTGAGCCCATGATGCGGTCCCCTTCACCGCCGTCCATGTTGGCTGCCCACGCCTCTTCGACAAACATGGTGATCCCACCTTTGAAACGGACAAAGCCTGTGCCGAGTTCCTCGACATCGTAGCCGCTGTCTTGTCTGCGCCCTTCGTCCATGTCGAGTTCTTGGAAGGTAGACGCACTTACCGTTTTGATTTCGGGATTATCGAGCAGGTAAACCATGCGTGCCATGTTATAAATTGCTGTGTCCAACAGTGTTCCACCCCCGGCTTTCTCTTTTTGAACGAAATGAGGGGTGGCATAGCCATCAACATAGGGTCGTCCCCGACGGCGATAGTGGCTTGTCTTAACGTAGTAAAGGTTACCAAGCGCATCTGCTTCGATAAGGTGTTTGGCTGTCCGTGTTTCTCTGGAGAAGACGGTTGCCATTTGTACTGACAACTTTTTTCCAGTTCTTTGCGCTGCCTCGTACATCGCGACCGCTTCTGGACCTGTTTTTGCCATCGGTTTTTCGCAGTAGACATGCTTTCCCGCTTCGAGTGCTGCGATTGTGACAGGGGCGTGCAGGAAGTTGGGAAGACAGACATCGACGCTGTCGATTTCGTCGATGTTTAGCAGCTCATGATAATCGGAAAAAACGTGCGGAATACCGTGCTCTTGTGCGACCCGTTGCGCTTCGGATTCATCGATGTCTGCGACAGCAACAATTTCGACATCGTTCTGCATGGACTGATAACCTCGTACATGGCTTTTTCCGATGATTCCAGTGCCGATGATACCGACCTTTAGTTTATCTGACATAGTTTGCTCCTGAGCGTGTATAGGGTATGAGGAGTGAAACGTAAAACGTAATGCGTGAAACGCAAGGGGGTCCCCTATTTTTTTCGGTTTATTCCTCTAAGATTGCGTTCCGTGTGCGTTCAAAGATTTCGATGGCGTATTTTAGATGTGCTTGGGACATGATGTTGAACGACACCCCGTATCTCTTGGGGGTTACGTCGGGGAGATTCGATCGACACTCGGCAATGTGTCTCGGTGTGAAATCGCCGTGGGCATCAATTCGGAAGTGGTTCGCTCGTTTTGAGGGATATGACCCCATCCACCACCTGCCGCCGATTGTCATGCGGATCTGGGCGATACGTGGACGGAGAATGGCACCGCAGGCCTCAACGTAATCGAAGAATTTCTGAGCGACCTGATAAAGTTCTTGATTCTCGGTCAGTGTAGCGAGGAAACGTTCGCGGGTTAGAAATTGCCGGGGTGTGTATTGATAGTTAGCACGGGATTCCTCGATGACGGATGTGCCGAGTATTGTCTTTGTAGCGATTAGGAGTTCATCGGGTGCTTGGTAGGAGAAGTAGGAGATGTAGGTCAGGTCGATGCCGGCACGTCGTAGGTATTCGGCGATATCGAGGACACGCACATCAACCCCTTCGGAGACGAGAACCATCCGCTGCCTGCGATTGAAGGCTGACGTTCTCATAGCACCGAGCTCATAGCCGAAGAACCCACTGTGCAACGCCAACAGGGAGGTAAACTCGCGTCCTTGTCCTTGAAACCAGCGTCCGGCAAAACGTTCGAGATCTGCGAGGGAGAATTTAGCCACCGCTGCGGCGTATTCCAGGATCTGTGCAATCGCTGCGCGGGAGGCTTTGCCCCGCTTGAGTTCGATGACGATGGAGTTTCCCTGACGATCGAGTGCGAGGAGATCAACTTTTTGAGATTTTCCGATGGGGACTTGTCGGCTGATTATGCAGATGCGCTCATTTCCTAGAAGCAGGTTGGGATCTTGCTCAAGCAGATCTTCCAGATCGCGTTCTTCTTCAAAGCGCCTCGGATCCAGTTGTCGAAAGCCCTTTCCTTCCCATCGGTAGATTTCCATTGAACTCTCCTTTCATGTTCAGGGGATTTTTCGCAGGCGAGTATTTGACAAGATAATCTCTATCATCAATAGGAATGTTGCGAGGATTAGGGGATACGCGGCGAGTTCCTTATAACGGGTGTATTCCATGACCTCAATTTTCGTTGTTTCAAGTTGGTTAATCTCTTGATAAATCTCGGCTAGTTTCTGATTATCGGTTGCCCGAAAATAGCGTCCGTCTGTAATCTCTGCGATCTGTTTAAGCGTTTCTTCATCAACATACGTGCGATTCGGGCTATACTGTAGCCCGAAAATCGGATCATGATATGGAATGAATGCACCGCCTTCTTTCCCCATGCCGATGGTATACACCTTGATGTCGAGGGCTTTGGCAGCTTGAGCAGCGGTCAATGGATCAATAGTTCCGGCGTTATTCTCCCCATCGGTAAGCAAAATCGCAATTTTGCTTTTGGCTGTTGAGTGACGCAATCTATTGGTCGCATTGGCAAGGGCATCTCCGATAGCAGTGCCATCTTCAAGCATACCGATTTCGACATTGAGGAGCAGCTTCGCAAGGACCCGGTAATCGAGCGTGAGGGGGCACTGTGTGAAACTTTCACCGGCGAAAACCACCAGTCCGATGCGGTCGTTCTGTCGATCACTTAAAAAGTCGTGGATGACTGCTTTTGCTGCGTGCAAGCGATTATCAGGCTTGAAGTCTTCGGCTCGCATACTTCCAGAAATGTCGAGGATTAGTAGAATATCAATGCCTTCAGAGGTAATCTGTTGACGACTGTGGGACGATTGCGGACGTGCGAGGGCAAAAATCATTAGAACAATAACAAGAAATCGCACAAAATTTAGGACCGGCAGGCATTTGACCCAAAAACTGGGCGCAATCTGGCGACTGATACTGAGATCTGAAAAGCGGATTCGCCCGTTGTTTTTTTGGCTCAGATACCAGAGGAGGAACGGCAGAAGCAGTAGTAAGCAGAGAAATCCGGGCTGGTCCAATCGCAAGAGCACGCCTCAAACTTGTGTTGGTTCATTCGTTCATTGGTTCATTCGTGCAATTAATGAGTTTTTGCACAAGGCTCATGTGTAAGAAATGGTGCAAAGAAACCGAGTTTTGCCGTCCGTTCCGAGACCAGGGAAAAAACTCGGTTTCTCTATTATCGGTGAAACTGTGAAGGAGCATATTCCCTGCGTTGGCTATTCCCAGGACGAGTTGGTTTCTGGCCGAATAGGGTTCGGAGGCTAACGCCGATTCCGATGGTGCTTGCGATAATGAAGGTTGGAATACTCAGGTAGGGAATCACCGTTGCCATGCGATAAATCCAGTATCCGACAACGACCGCAACAACATTTGATTGTTGTGGGAAAATTGTGCCGCCGATCGAGAGAAAAATTGCAGTTTTTCCGTAAATTGCGATCGGCAACAAGAGGGCACCTAAGAGCATTGCGAATGGGATACCTGCAATTGAGAGAATGAGTAGGATTGACAAATAAGGCACAATTATCAGAACGACCAATCCGAGGAGTGCGCTTCCAACTGGACGATGGGAAATGGTAGATGCCATATTGTTGATCTGTTGTGGAAATATCAGCACGAGCAGCAGATGGATGAGTGTCAATGTGATGAAGGCCATCAGTTCCCAACCAAACCATGTGTATTGTCGATCGCCCCATACCTCTTTTGGTATTCCTTCCATCATTAACGAAGCGGCTGCGGTTGCCAATTTCAGCCCGTTAATTTCTTCGTAGACCTCAGCCTCATACTTGGTATTGCTGCGTAAACTTTCTTTACCGATAATTTCGCCCAAAACCACTGTGACTTTGCCTGCGATGTGTGCGCCTGGGTCAATTTTAACATTTCCACCAAATAGAAAGACATAACCCTTTACGCGCCCTTGAATCTTTGCATCTCCGGCGATTAAAATAATATCATTAACAACTTCTGTCTTTGCGATATTGACTCTGCCACCGATTTGCATGATTCGGGATACATCTTCTGGGTCGGTTGACAGGGTTGCTTTCTTAGGTGGGGAGGCTGTTACTGGTTCGATTGGGCTGGGTTGTTCTGCCTGCTCGTCGGAATTTATCTCGCTGCCTTCAATTTGGGCGGGAACGGGCTGGGAGGTGAGTGTTCCAGAACTGAGATATAGGATTAGAACTAAATAGACTATTTTTCTCATTGAAGTGCCTCAAGGGGGAGGGATGATATAATAGATATAATATGTTTTTGAACACTGTTTTCGATATGTATTAACCTAAGTTTGAACCTAAGAAAGGGCAGGCTGCGGATAGTGTGTTTCTTCACCGATTTCTCGGTGTGATGTTTCACGCTGCGGAAAGGTGACCTTGATTAACGATTCAGAATTGGTTAGATATAGGTCGAAACGTAGGTTATATATGTATGTCAGGCGAAATAACAATTGTCCATTTTCGCCCGCACAAGATATTGTATGAAAGCTGCATATTCTATAGGATATATAGTAGGATACTATAAGGCATTTCACCGAATTTGTCAATAAAAATTTACAGATGGGATCTAATTTACGACGCAGTTTATCACTTTTTTTGACAATTTGAAGATTCATCTTACTCAACAACAACTAATATCTTGCTAAGATCCCGTGATATAGGGTAAAATTAAGGCTAAATATCCTCTGCCTAAATAAAAGGCTGAATCTACGACCGGAGTTAAACAGGCTTGAAAATCTTAACGAGATACACCCTCAAAGAATTTTTCCCTCCTTTTCTGCTTGCGCTTATCTGCTTTACCTCCATTCTACTGTTGGAAGAGATCTTCAGGTTGACCAAGCTCTTCGTTAGCAAAGGTGTAAGTCCCCTCTATCTGTTCCAATTATTGATTTATGTGCTGCCGGCGACGCTTGTTGTGACCATTCCGATGGCTACACTCGTGGGGATTTTGCTCTCACTGGGCAGATTTTCAACGGATAATGAGATTACTGCCATGAAATCCCACGGTATCGGTTTCCATCAAATCCTTCTACCTCTGCTAGTTGTCTCTAGTTTACTAAGCATTTTCGATTTCTTTTTTATGGATTATGCACTCCCCCGTGGTAATATTGCTTATGTTTCGTTGAAGCATGACATAAGTAGACGGCACTCTGCCTTTGTTCTTGAAGAGGGAGTGGTTATGAAAGAGTTAGAGCGTGAGGGGAAACTCTGGCTGTATGAATCAACCCATCCGGATACGGGACGTTTGCAGGATGTGAAGGTATGGGATTCAATATGGCCGGGGCAGCCACGTTTTGTGAATGCAAGGGAGGCTACAATCGGATTTAGGGATGGGCAGGCGTGGTTGACCCTTTATGATGGGTTTACTTATGAGCCGGTTGCCGATAGCGACAACGGGTTTCGGGTAACTACCTTTGCGGAAGATCAGATCGCCCTTGACTTTACGGAAACGTTAGAACGGACAGAGTATGAATCTAAGAGTACCCGAAACATGCCGCTTGCCAAGTTGAAAGCCCATATTGGCCAACTTCAGGATCGTGTGACCGAAAAACAGTCGAAACCGCGTTTGGATAAATTGCGATATGCACAGGTTGAATATCACAAGAAGTTTTCGATCCCGTTTGCCTGTTTTGTTTTCGGTTTAATTGGGGTGCCGCTTGGCTTGGTTGTGAAGCGGAGTGGCAAGATGGTGGGTTTCGGTATCGGACTTGGGCTTGTGCTTGTATACTACTTACTGCTACAGGTTGGGCAGGATACAGGGCGAAGTGGTGTGCTTCCCCCCGGCTTCGCGGTTTGGTTGCCAAACCTCGTTATCGGGTTACTGGGTGTGGGATTTGCGTTGCGAGTTATCTTGGAGGGCAAACTGGAGACGCAACAGACTCAAGAGCAGAAACCGCCGCCCTCTTTTGAAAAGACAGAGGCGCAAGAATCAGATTGAGTTCATTAGGGCTTACGCAGTCAACTGTAGGCGGGGCATCTTGCCCCGCGCTAACTGTGCTGAGATGCGTCAGTCCTATTCACGCAAACAGAGCGTGTAAAACGCGAGGAGAAACCGAGTTTTTGGCAAAAACTCGGTTTCTGTTGCACAGCAATCGGAGATTAAATTTGAGTACAATTCAGAGCGGTATTGAAAATCGCCTGTGGTCGATAGCAGATGAACTGAGGGCAAACTCAAATCTCAAGGGGTCTGAGTATTCAACACCTGTACTGGGCCTGATATTCTTGCGGTATGCGGACCATAAATTCACGCAGGCAAAGAAGGAAATCCACGAAACGGCATCCACTAGTAGAAGGCGCAGCAGAAGCACAGACCAGAGAGCAGAGTTTCAAGCGCGCGGTGTACCCTTCCTGCTCAAGGAAGCCCGATTCCAACATCTATTGAACCTACCAGAGAGCGCGGACATTGCACAGGCTATTACCGATGCGATGCGGGCGATTGAGGCAGAAAACAGACAACTTGATGGTGTCTTGCCCAAGACCTACAACCGACTCGACAAGCGCACCCTCATCGAGCTGCTCCGCGCTATGGCACAGATTCCGATGGATATTGAAGGCGATGCCTTTGGCAAGATTTACGAGTATTTCTTGGGCAATTTTGCTATGGCAGAGGGACAACGAGGCGGCGAGTTTTTCACCCCTACCTCTCTAGTAAAGCTGATTGTTGAGATTCTCCAACCGTTTCAAGGACGGATCTTGGACCCGGCGTGCGGTTCTGGCGGTATGTTCGTCCAGAGTGCTGAGTTTGTTGATAACCATAGGACAAATGGAAGGGATCAGATCAGCATTTACGGCACGGAACGGGTCGCAGAGACGATTCGGCTCTGCAAGATGAACCTTGCTGTCCACGGACTGGAAGGCGATATCCGGCAAGCGAACAGCTACTACGAGGACCCGCATCGGTGCTTGGATAAGTTCGACTTCGTGATGGCGAATCCACCGTTTAACGTGGATCGGGTGGATAGGGAACGGATTAAGGATGCCCCACGATTCCCGTTCGGGATGCCTCGCGTAGATAACGCCAACTATCTTTGGATCCAACTTTTCTACAGCGCACTCAACACCTCTGGACGGGCAGGCTTTGTGATGGCGAACTCCGCCGCCGATGCCCGCGCCTCTGAGTTGGAGATCCGCAGGCAGATTATCGAGTCCCGCGCGGTTGATGTGATGGTGAGCATCTCATCCAACTTCTTCTATACCGTTACGCTGCCCTGTACACTCTGGTTCTTCGACAAGTCCAAAGGGGAGAGTGAACGGGCAGATAAGGTGCTTTTCATTGATGCCCGCCATATTTACCGGCAGATCGATAGAGCGCATCGGGAGTTCACGCCACAGCAGATTGAATTCCTGTCCAACATTACGAGGTTGTATCGGGGCGAATCCCCTGAAAGCCAGCACGACAGCGCGGATATGATGGCAGCGAAATTCCCCGATGGTGTATACGTTGATATCCCCGGGCTATGTAAGGTGACTACGGTTGCGGAGATCGAGGCGCAAGGGTGGAGCCTCAATCCGGGGCGGTATGTCGGGGTTGCGGATCGGGAGGAAGATGCGTTTGATTTCACGGAACGGTTGGGAGAACTTAACGAGGAGTTAGAAGTCCTGAACGCTGAGGCGCGTCAGTTGGAGGAACGGATTGGGGAGAATGTGGCGATGATTTTGGAGGAGTCAGTGTAAATTGCCCCGATAACATCGGGATTCAAAAGCAACCCCGATAAATCGGGATGCAAAGCCATCTGAATCAGGATTTTTGAGATTAAAGGATTTTCAGGATAACTATCAACCCCTTAACCGTGGAATCGGTTCTTCCTTATTAAAACAGGTTCTTCGCAAAACACCTTTTTGCGGTGCAGCTTCGGTGCAGCTTCGGTGCAATTTTTCAATCAAGCGCGGCGGCTCCATAATCCACTGTTCAACGGCACATTCTCACTTAGAGGGAAGGATTTTTAGGATGATAGATGATAAATTGACATATCAGATTATCGGTTGTGCACTAGACGTACATAATATACTTGGGAATGGCTTTCAGGAGGTGGTTTATCAAAGGTGTCTTGCCCTTGAAATGGAAAGTGCTGGGCTCAGTTTTGGAAGAGAGATAGAGCAGCCTATTTTTTATCGGGGCGTTAAAGTGGGAACGAGACGTGCCGATTTTATTGTTGCCAATCGGGTCGTCGTTGAGTTAAAAGCCTTGACTGCCCTTGAGAAAGTTCATATCGCACAGGCTAAAAACTATCTGGTGGCTTATGACTTTGAAATCGGTCTGTTGCTCAATTTCGGAGCGAGTAGTTTGGACTATAGGCGTATATTTAACGATAAAAAGGATCTGGTAAATCCCGGGGCAAATAGGGAATAGCACAGTGTAATTTGTCAGAATCAGGATTTTCAGGATTAAAGGATTTTCAGGATAGTAAATGGCAGTGGATGGCATCAATCCTGTAACTTGTCAGAATCAGGATTCTCAAGATTAAAGGATTTTCAGGATAGTAAATGGCAGTGGATGGCATCAATCCTGTGAATCCTAAAATCCAGTAAATCCAGATTCAGACAGAATGTGGCGATGGCTTTCAAGGATGGGGTATAAGGTATTAAGGAAAACCGGAAAAAGTGAAGTCTCTGATCAGATTAACGCGCCCACAACAAAAGCGTGCATATTTATCCAAAAAAGGATTTGATAATGTCAGATGAAACGAAACCGGATCAATTGCCAATGACCGAAGATGAAACCGTCACTCCGCTTGATGTTGTCACCGATCTCGTGTTAGATACAACTATTCCTGCCCCAATCCGGAAAGGTGCGTTTAAGGCTTTCGGTCAATTATGCACTGCTTTAATTGATGTGCCCCTTGGGGGACTCAGACGGAGAGATGCCGAAAAATGGGCGGAAACAAAAGCGCGTATTAAAATTATTGGAGAAAATGCTGACCAAATTGCCCAACAAATGAAGGTTCCTTCGGAATATGCACGGAGGGCAGAAAACAAATTCGCAGAAAAAATAATTCGGGAACAGATCAACCTTGATAAGACCTCCGTTATTGCTGCAAATGAACTTAAGACAGAGGAGTTTCATGGTTCAACGGATCAGAGCGCGGATAGCGGTGAGGAAAAGACCATTAGCGATGATTTTCTTAACAGCTTTGAGGAGGAAGTCAGACAAAAGAGCAGTGAAGAAATGCAACTTCTTTTTGGTCGTATCTTAGCGGGTGAAATTAGGAAACCGGGAACCTATTCAATACGAACTGTGAAAGTCCTAGGTCAGTTAGATCAAAATGCTGCAGGACTGTTCAGGCGGGCGTGTTCGATGTGTGCTGTTATTGAAATTCCAATTGGAGGCACTGTTGTTGACATTCGGATTCCCTCTTTGAGTAGCCATCCAGAACCCTATATGCGTGGCTTGGATTATAGCCTATGCAATATGCTACAGGAATATGGTTTAATTGTCTCGGAGTTCAACTCATTTTTTCACTACAACATGTGCATAGTGAATCAAAATCCCCCAGCAGCAACAGCATTCCTGCATCAAGGACGGCATTGGGTTTTAGTCCCTTTGCCAGGGTGGAATGAGAATCAGGATATGAAGGTGTTGGGGGTTGCGTTTTCACGTGCTGGTTGTGAATTGTTTCCCGTAGTTGACCTAGATCCCATGGAGGATTATACTGCGGATCTCAAAAAATTCTTCGCAGAACAGAACTTACAAATGATTGAAGTTCCTATTGAGAATAAAATATAATCCTAACATCAACATAGATGGATTAGTAAAACAGCGATTTTCAGGAGCGACGGTGTAAATTGTCAGATAGAAATAGAAGGATTATCAGGCTAATAAATGGTAATAGCTACAATCAATCCTGTAAATCCTAAAATCCAGTAAATCCAGATTCAGACAGGATGCAGCGATAATTTTAGGGGCAACGGTATGACTTGGGAACTCACTCCCTTAGAGAAAATCACAACTAAAATTGGCAGTGGTGCAACTCCTAGAGGTGGCAAGAACTCATACAAAACCGAAGGAATAACGCTAATCCGTAGTCTGAATGTTTACGACTTTGAATTCAGTTATGAGGGCTTGGCATTCATCACTGAAGGACAAGCATCGGAAACAAGACTTGCTAGGGTAATCGTTGAACCCCAAGATATTCTTCTGAACATAACGGGCGCCTCTGTGGCTAGATGTTGTATGGTTCCTGAACATCTTCTGCCTGCTAGAGTTAATCAGCACGTATCGCTTGTACGTATTGATCCTAACCGTGCAGACTCCCACTACGTGCTATACTGCATAAACAGTCCTGTTTATAAACACCAATTGCTAGCTCTAGCTCAGGGCGGGACGACAAGAGAGGCTCTTACGAAAGAGATTATTGGTAATTTTGAAATCCCTCTCCCTTCTCTTGCCACCCAACACAAAATCGCCGCAGTCCTCAGTGCCTACGATGACCTGATCGAAAACAACACCCACCGCATCGAAATCCTTGAGGAGATGGCAGGGGCAATCTACCGAGAATGGTTTGTCGAATTCCGCTTTCCGGGACATGGGGGGGTGCCGATGGTGGAGTCGGAGTTGGGCTTGATACCGCAGGGGTGGGAGGTGAAGCAGCTTGGCGAAATGTGCCATGTTATAATGGGACTGTCACCCAAATCTGAGTTCTACAATGAAACTGGTGAAGGCCTGTCTTTTCACCAGGGAGTTACAGACTTTGGAGAAAGATTCCCAACGGATCGCGTTTATTGCACAATTCAAAAGCGTGTCGCTGAAACAGATGATATATTATTCAGTGTTCGCGCACCTGTCGGACGAATAAATATCGCCAACAAGAAAATCGTAATAGGTCGTGGGCTTTCTGCAATCCGAAGCAAGAATGGGAATCAGGTGTTTTTACTTCAACAATTGAAAGATAGATTCCAAGAGGAAGACACAATGGGAAGTGGAGCCATCTTCAATGCAATCAGGAAAACCGATCTATTGGAGATTCCACTACTAACCCCCACAGAATCAGTAATTGGCAAGTTTGAAGAAATTGCGAATCCAATCTTTGCGGAATTGGCAAACCTGACACTGAAAAACGCCAACCTTCGTCAAACCCGCGATCTTCTTCTCCCCAAACTGATCTCCGGTGAGGTTGATGTATCCAAACTTGACATTGATACTGATGGAATACAAGTGAGAGTGAAGGGAGCCCCAAATCCCGTATCCATTGACAGAGCGGTTGCACACTAGCGAGGGATTTTCTTTCGCATAAAAATTGATGGTGTGCTAAAATGCTGAGATTCTATGACCGAACAATGGTAAGGGGAGGTGAAAAATCATGTCTGAAGTGAAACCATTCTTGGAGAAAGTACATATCAAAAACTACCGTAGTTTGCGTGATGTTGAGTTTCCACTAAAGCCTTTAACGGTGCTCGTTGGTCCCAATGCAAGCGGAAAATCAAATGTCTTGAATGCTTTGGTCCTTCTCAAGATGATGATAACTCGTGAAAAACTGCCTCTAATTGATATAATCCGAGATTCCCTTTGGGCAGGTGGAGCAAACCACATCTCTTTCCAAGTGCACGCCAAAATAGAAGAAATCCCAACTTTATATGAACTTAAGCTTAAAGCGGAGACAGACAAACCTTTTGCTGCCGAAACATTGCTAGTTGATAATGTCCAAGTCATCTCGATTCAGAGCGGACAGGGTGTGGTTCGGGATGAAAATGGCAAGAACGAGACAAGATACAAGTCCGATGAGCTCGCTTTGAAATCTGCTGGCGATTATGGAAATAAGCCCGTTACTAGTGCCTTAACGGAATTTCTTAGGAATTGGGAATTTCGTGATTTTCGACCGGAACTCATACGGCGGGATTTCGAGGAATTTCCATTTGATGATGGTACAGGATTAGCAAGACTACTATCATATTGGCGCGAGAATGATCCGAGGCGTTTCGACCGTGTGAGTGAATCCCTTGAAGCTGCTACGAATTTCAGAATAGACCAGCACTCAATTAACCAGCTCGATCTTTTAGAAGGATACAAAAATCCGATACCTTTGGAAAGAGCATCTGATGGCACCTTGCGTCTCGTTGCATATTATAGCTTGCTTAACGATCCTACATTGCCCCCACTCATTGCCATTGAAGAACCGGAGCGAAATCTACACCCCGGGGCACTGACCGACATTGCAAATGTTCTTGAACAAATGACAGAACAAACCCAAGTGATAATCACAACCCATAGCTCGCAACTCCTCGATGCCTTTAATCCGAAAAACTTATCGGATTCACTTGGCGTTTTACTCTTGGGTAACCGTCCCGGACAAGGCACAGAGGTTATCAACATTGAAGATATCCGCGGAGACCACGCCGCACTGGACGGTTGGATAACAGATTTTGGAATCGGTAGTGCTATTTTTGATAGCGAACTCCTACAAGATCTGGTAGAGGAGTAGCTTGTATGCCAACCGTTAGAAATCAACCAAGAAACCTTACCACGCAATAATTCTCTCCGTTATCTAGGAAGAGTGCTCGCTCAATTCAAGTGAGGAGCATATTACAATGATTCAAATTTCTGAACCGATCACCCTCGAAAAGCTATTGCCACTAATCGAGAAACTGTCGAAGGTTGAGCGCGAACAACTGCGTAAATCCCTCGAAACGGACCCGACAACATGGAAGGAAGAATGGGAAAGTGTCGTCGCGCCCTTCCACAATGCCTTTGCCAATACACCAGAGGACGAGGTGGTGCGAGATTTTGATGCGGCACTGGCAGAGGTAAGACATCACCGAAAAACACCAACCTCCGCCAAATCCGCGATCTCCTACTCCCGAAAATGATTTCTGGCACCATTGACGTATCCGAACTTGACATTGACACTGATTGATACCATACTTAAAAAGGAGAATAAACGTATGCAACCTGAACCCTCGCAACAATGGACAGATCGAATTGTTATCGACGAAGCAGTTCTGACTGGAAAGCCTGTTATTAAAGGCACCCGTTTAGCGGTCGAGTTCATCATTGACCTACTGGCACACGGTTGGAGTGAACCAGAGATTCTTGAAAATTACCCCGGTATTGTGGTTGAGGACATTCGGGCATGTCTCGCTTACGCCAGCGCGACGTTACATGCCGAAAAGGTCTACGCACTTCCCACGAGGTTAGCAGATGCGCCTGTTGGCAAATGAGAATTTCCCCGGCGTAGCAATCGCCGCCCTTCGTTCACGTGGACATGACGTGGTATGGATTCGGGAGGATTCACCCGGCATTGATGACCGTGCCGTGCTATCTCGCGCTACCGCCGAAGAACGAATACTGATTACGTTCGATAAAGATTTCGGCGAATTGGTCTTCCGATTGGGACTCAACGCACCTTCGGGGATTATTCTGTTTCGTATTCCGCCCGATTCACCATCGTTTGTTGCCCAGACAGCGGTTACCGTGTTGGAAAGTCGGATGGATTGGGCAGGACACTTCTCCGTTGTAGATGAAAACCGTGTCCGCATGACACCCCTTATCCCAAGGGACTGAACTATGAGGACGAAGTAGTGCAGAATCAATACAGCGAAGACCAACTTGTAGAACAACCCGCCATCGCCCTACTCGCAGAAATGGGGTGGGAGCCCCTGGACTGTCAAAGCGAATTCGATCAGGGGAGCAGTCCACTCGGCAGAGAGCACAAGGGCGAAGTTGTTCTGACAACGAGGTTACGCGCTGCTTTGGGGAGACTCAACCTCGATACATCTGACGCGGCAATCGAGAAAGCGGTGGAGGAGTTGACCCGTTCCCGTGGGGCGATGAGTCTCGTCGAAGCCAACTATGAGATTTACAGTCTGCTAAAGGATGGCGTGAAGGTCACGGTTACTGACTCAGAGGACGAAGGTGAGACCGTCGAAGATCTGAAGGTAATTGATTGGGAAAACATAGAGAACAACGATTTCTTTCTGGCGTCGCAGTTCTGGATTACCGGCGAGATGTACACCCGCCGACCCGATGCTATCGGCTTTATCAACGGTTTGCCGTTGGTGCTGATGGAGTTCAAACGGATTGACGAGAACATTTACGCTGCATATCACGACAATCTCAGGGACTATAAGGACACGATCCCCCACCTGTTCTGGTACAACGCCTTGATTATCCTCTCCAACGGCTCAGATAGCAGAGTCGGCAGCCTGACAGCGAGTTGGGAACACTTTACCGAATGGAAACGGATTGGGAGTGAGAAAGAACAGGGGGCAGTTTCACTGGAAACTGTGCTAAGAGGTATCTGCGATCACCGTCGGCTGTTGGACATCATTGAGAATTTCACGCTGTTCACAGAGGGACAGGGCGCACTTATCAAGATTTTCGCTAAGAACCACCAGTATCTCGGCGTGAACAATGCGATTGAAGGGCTTAGGAAAATCGGATCTAATCAGGGGAAACTCGGTGTCTTCTGGCATACGCAGGGTTCAGGAAAGAGTATCTCGATGATCTTCTTCGCTCAGAAGGTGCTGCGGACGATGCCGGGGGGCTGGACATTTGTTATCGTCACAGACCGCAAAGAGTTAGACGACCAGATCTACAAAAACTTCGCAGATTGCAGAGGGGTTGTTGCCCAGCAAGAGGTCCATGCAGAAAAGGTCGAGCATCTCCGACAACTCTTGGGCGAGGATCATCGCTACATTTTCACCCTCATCCAGAAGTTCCAGACGAATGCAGGTGAGCAACATCCTGTCCTCTCGAATCGGTCAGACATCATTGTTATCACCGATGAATCGCACCGCAGCCAGTATCACACATTCGCGTTGAATATGCGGACGGCACTCCCCAATGCTGCATTTATCGCATTCACGGGCACGCCATTAATCACAGGAGAAAAGGAAAAGACGCGAGAAGTTTTCGGGGATTACGTCTCAACTTACGATTTCAAGCAGTCGGTCGAGGACGGCGCGACCGTCCCACTCTACTATGAGAATCGGGTTGCTCCAGTGTTGTTGGATAACGAAGATCTGAACGAAGAATTTGAGGGAATTCTTGAGGAAGCAGCACTCGACGAGGCACAGGAAAGCAGGATTGAGCGCGAGTTTGCCAGACAGTATCATATCATCACGCGGGATGAACGCTTGGAAGATGTCGCGAGAGATATTGTTTCGCACTTTATGGGACGAGGCTATCGGGGTAAGGCGATGGTCATCTCAATAGATAAAGCCACCGCCGTCAAGATGTATGACAAGGTGCAGAAATATTGGAAATATCATCTTGATGGGTTGAAGATCGCATTACAGAACACCCCTGATGCTGGAGAGCGTGAGCCCCTTCAAGCAAAAATTCAGTATATGGAGGGGACCGATATGGCGGTGGTGGTCTCTCAGTCGCAGAACGAGATTGACGATCTGAGAACGAAGGGGGCGGACATTATTCCGCACCGGAGACGTATGAACGATGAGGATCTGGACACTAAATTCAAAGACTCCGATAATCCATTCCGTATCGTTTTCGTCTGTGCGATGTGGATGACCGGCTTTGATGTGCCGTCTTGTTCGACGATTTACTTAGACAAGCCACAGCGGAATCATACCTTGATGCAAACGATCGCTAGAGCGAACCGAGTGTTCGGGGATAAGGTCAACGGCTTGATTGTCGATTATATCGGCATCTTCCGAGATCTGGAGCGGGCATTGGCGATTTATGCCGAAGGCACCGATCCAGAGGGCAGGAATCCGATTCGGAATAAATCGGAACTTGTTGAGCAGCTTAGAGGGGAGATCGTTGAGGTCAAAGAATTTTGTGCGAGCCTCGACGTAGATCTTGCCAAAATTGAGGCAGCGGAACCGAATACCTTTGAACGGATCCAGGGGATCGAGGATGCGGTAAATAGCATATTGATCAACGATGAGACCAAGGGGGACTATCTGCAACGCGCAAACCACATCTTCAAGTTGTATAAAGCGATTCTGCCCGATGCCGCGGCGAATGAATTCAGGGGAACTTGCTCTCTCACTAAAACCATCGCGCAGCGTATCAGAACCTTGATCCCAACGGTGGATCCCTCCGATGTGAGGGCGGAGATCGAGGATTTGTTGGATAGGTCAATCGTCCCGACAGATTACGTGGCGGAGGCAACCGGTGGCTATGGAACGGATGAGATGGTCGATTTAAGTCAGATTGACTTCGATCGACTCCGCGAAAGATTCACAACGCAACACAAACAGATTGAAGTGGAAAGACTGAGGGGGAGAATAAATAGACGGTTATCTCAGATGATTCGTCTGAATGGAACCCGAATGGATTATCAGGAGAAATTCGAGCGGATGATAGTGGAATATAACGAAGGCTCTGTTGACGCTGCGCGTGTCTGGGAGAGACTGGTTGCGTTGGTTGAAGAACTCAACGAGGAGGATCAGCGCGCCATCGCCGAACAACTCTCTGAGGAAGAATTAACGGTATTTGACCTCCTGACTCAACCTGCGCTAGATGAACATGAATTGACGGACGAGGAGAGAGATGAGGTGAAAGCGGTATCGAAAAAGTTGCTCGATACGCTCAAACGGGAGAAGTTGGTCTTGGATTGGCGTAAACGGCAACAATCACGCGCTGCGGTCAGGCTTGCTGTTGAAGAAATTCTTGATGAATTACCCGAATGTTATACGCCGCAGATATATACTCAGAAATGTGAAGAGGTATATCACCACATTTACGACTCTTACTACGGAGATGGCAGTAGCATTTATGAGGTTGCAGCGTAGCTTCTAATTACGGTAAAATGTCAACAAAGCCTAGTACATTGTCAGATAAATCATGATAAGGCACTCACCGCTCGGCTTGGATAGTCATATCCAACCGATTGGCAGGGGAAGTGTCTAAAGGAGGCTTTTGTAACACGATCTGTTAGATTGTGATCCCCTCGCAAACTAACAGTTTGCGCTACATTTATCTGACATAGTACTAGGCGGTGCAACAAAATGAGATACTTCAAACCGGTGCGGTCCGATAAATCGTGACCAGGGTTGGAAACCGCACCTACCCCGATAAATCGGGATCGAAACCGACCGGCCCTGATAATTAGTTTACCCCGATTTATCGGGGCTCAACCTGAAAATCCAGATTCAGACAATATAGTATGAGAATTCTAGAGCGATATGTTTTAATTGAATACCTTAGAGCTTTTGTGTTGGCACTCGCCTTTTTCATTGCGCTGGTCATTCTTGTCCGGTTGCTTGACAAGGATATTAAGCGATTTGATGAGGAGGTTTCTTATTTCACAGCGGTTCAGATTGTGCTGTTTCAAGCTCCTCGACGGATAATGGAGGTTATTCCGTTGGCGAGTTTTCTTGCCATATTCTTTGTTTTGGGACGAAAGGTTCAAAACAACGAGTTGGCTGCTATGCAGACCGCCGGTATTAGCGTTTATCGCCTGCTCATTCCAATTCTTGTGTCTATGCTTTTGGTCTGTATGGCTTTTGTGATTTTCTATGATCAGGTTGCTTCGCCTGCGTATCATCGCGCCAATCAGTTGCAGAAGCGGATCCGTTTGCGTCGGAGTCGAAATGTTGTCTTCAAGGGGCATCATAATCGATTGTTCTACATCCAGAATCTTGATTTGGAAAATGGAACGATAGATCGGATGACGATTTACGAATTGGACCAAGATGACAAGGTCACTCGGCAGATTTTTGCCGATTCAGCGACTTGGTCGCCGAACCAGTGGCATTTGTCGAAGGGATATGTTCGTCATTTTGATGGCGCGTCCGAAAGTGCGTTTGAACCGTTTGTAATCAAGCAGATCGAGCGAACAGAGGAACCGGAGCGTTTCGCCGGGAGCAATAAACGCCTGCCGGCGATGACAATGGGAGAGCTACTGCAGCAGATAAAATACAAACAGACTGCGGGGCAAGTGACACGGCGTGAGGAGGTCAAATTGCACCATAAAATGGCCTACCCGTTTGCGGCGTTTGTTGTGATCCTGATTGGTGCACCGATTTCGATTCGCTTTGGCGGTGCTGGATTTTTTGCTGGGCTGCTTGTTGCCTTCTTCCTCGTCTTTATCTATTGGGGAATTTCACTGGCAACGCTTGAAGGGCTCGGTGAAAATGGGAAACTGCCACCGATTGTTGCCTGTTGGGGTGCGAATGTGATTTACGCGATTATCGGAGGCGTTCTGATTTGGAAGATGCCTAAGTGAGCTGAGAGAGTGAGATGTTCAAGATTGCCAAATCTATCACGTTTCACATCTTACGCTTCACTCCCGCGATTGGTCGCCTGCTCTTTCGGCTGCGCAGCCTCACAGCCCTCCCGTTCATATTAATCATAATCTATTTTTCCCGTCCGACATTCACCTCTGCGCTGATTGGTGCAATCCCTTTGATTTTCGGTGAGTTCTTGCGTCTGTGGGCGGTGGGCTATGCCGGTGGTGCGACTCGTTCGCGAACCTTAGGGGCTGCCAGCGATCTTGTGACGACGGGCCCCTACGCGCATGTCCGTAATCCGCTCTATTTGGGAAACTTGCTGCTCAGTCTCGGTGTCTGCGTCATTGCGAATGTTTACTGGATGATTGTTGTGCTACTGATAGGATATTTTATCCAGTACCTGCCGATTATTGCATCCGAAGAGGCATACCTTCGTGAATTTTGTGGGCCAACGTATCAGACCTATTATGCGGCTGTTCCTAGATTCATTCCCCGCCTTCGCAGCTATGCCAATCCTTCCGCCCACAGTTTTTCTTTCTCTCGGGCCCTCAAAGCTGAAAAGCGCACGTTAACGGCAATTGCTTGCGTAGTAGGATTGATTGTGGGTAGGGCTATGTTAGTTGATTAGTTCATTACTAAGAGTCCCAACGATAAGATGAAGATAAGATGTAACTGTTTGTAATACGATTGGCGGGCATGACGAAACGTTTCATGCTGAAATAGGGACGATTTTCCCATTTGCGCGGGAAAAATGGGAAAATTTGATTTTCGCAGGCGAAACCTAACCTTTTTAATTTCACTCATGCTACCTTAGCACCTCATCTTTTAACTGCGTAAGTCCTAATCTGTAAAGTCCTTATCCGAAAATTGATGGATTTTTTCTGTTGACATTTGGGAGACTTTTGATTAAGATAAGGTGCACAATAATTATTTGCCTAGTTTTCCAATACCCGTGTTGGATATTTATAGTAGATTTCAGAATTAACTAGACCCTGTAGCGCAAACTGTTAGTTTGCGGGTTTGGATCATCCCGATTCATCGGGATGGTACAAAAGACTATCTATTTTAATGTCTATTTATCTTTAGAATCCACTATAGTGTGATAAAACCCCTCATTTTGAAAGGAGATTGATACTTTGCGAGCGTTTGAATATGTTCCCGCAAAAACTGTAGCTGAAGCTACCTCCTTGCTCGCCGAAAAAGGTGATCAAGCAAAACCCTTGGCCGGCGGAACAGATCTCATCGTTATGGTTCGGGAGAACCGGCGGCAGTTGGAACGGATGGTGGACATCAAGGACCTTCCTGAGACTAACGTGCTTTCATATTCCCCTGACACCGGTTTAGATCTCGGTGCGGCTGTTCCCTGTCATACAATCTATGCGGACGATGCCATCTCTGCCGCCTATCCTGGACTGATTGATGCTGCTAAGATTATTGGTGGAACTGCGATTCAAGGCAGGGCAAGTGTTGGTGGTAATCTGTGCAATGCCTCACCCGCTGCGGATACGATTCCGCCGTTGATAGTGTTAGGAGCCATTTGCGTAATTGCTGGTCCAGATGGATCGACGCGCGAGGTTCCTGTAGAGCAGTTCTGCACAGCACCGGGGCAAACTGTCTTGGAAAAGGGAGAGCTTCTTGTTTCGTTCAAGGTTCCCGCTCCACCGACAAATTCGAGTTCGTTTTACCTCCGTTTTATCCCACGCAATGAAATGGATATCGCTGTTGTGGGTGCCGGTGCGTCGGTTGTTCTCGACGACACGAAGACCTCCATTGTCTCGGCGCGAATCGGTCTTGCTGCTGTCGCACCAACACCGTTGCTTGCTGAGGAAGCTGGCGCGTCACTCGCTGGAAAGGAAGTTTCCGACGAAGCTATTAACGCTGCTGCCGAAGCGGCGCAGGCGATTGCGAGTCCGATCAGCGATATGCGTGGAACGGCTGAACAGAGAACACACCTTGTCGGTGTGTTGACCCGTCGTGCCTTAAACGGTGCAATTCAACGAGTGAAGGAGGCATAAAAACAGATGCCTAAAAAAGTCCACGTTCAAACAACGATTAATGGTGAAGCAGCTGAATATTTATGTGAACCTCGCCAGAGCTTGCTTGAGGTCTTGCGAGATGTACTTTATTTAACGGGTGCTAAAGAAGGCTGTAATAATGGTAACTGCGGTGCCTGTAGCGTGATTCTTGATGGGCGTTTGGTCAATTCGTGTTTGGTGCTTGGTGCTGAGCTCGAAGGTAAATCGCTTGAAACGATTGAAGGGCTCGCCGATCCGGACCAGCTGCATCCGATTCAAGATGCGTTTTTGGAAAATGCTGCCCTGCAGTGTGGTATTTGCACGCCCGGTTTTATCATGGCGGCAAAGGCATTGTTAGATCAAAATCCGAATCCAACCGAACACGAGATCCGCTATTGGCTCGCGGGCAATCTGTGTCGTTGTACAGGATACGATAAAATTGTACGTGCTGTCCAAGATGCAGCGCAAACTACGTCTTAGGAGGTAAGTGCATAATGGCAGAAAAGAAAGACTATAAAGTGGTAGGGACTCGTCCCATTCGCCACGATGGCCTCGATAAGGTGACTGGTCGCGCCCTGTATGGCGCAGATTTCCAAACTGTAGGGCTGTTACACGGCAAAGTCCTGCGTAGTCCCCACGCCCATGCGCGGATAAAGTCGATTGATACGAGCCGTGCGGAAGCGTATCCCGGCGTGAGGGCGGTTGTCACAGCGAAGGATTTTCCTGATGTCGAAGATAAGATTGCCGATCTTGGAGAGGGGGCAGCTAACGTAAAAGATCTCCAAGATAACGTGTTGGCAGGCAATAAGGTGCTGTACAAAGGGCATCAGGTCGCAGCGGTTGCGGCGATTGATCCCCATACTGCTGAAGAAGCGCTAGAACTCATTGATGTTGAGTATGAGGTGCTGCCGCCGGTAATCAAAGTGCTTGACGCGATGAAGGAAGATGCGCCGCTTCTGCATGAGGACATGCGAACCGATGAGATGGGGGAAAAGTCCGATAAGCCGAGCAACATTGCGAGTCACTTCCAGCACAAGCAAGGCGACCTCGAAAAAGGGTATGCCGAAGCCGATGTTGTCGTTGAGCGTGAGTATACGACAGAGACTGTGCATCAAGGCTATATCGAACCCCACAATGCGACTGCACTATACAATCCTGATGGGCAGTTGACAATCTGGTGCAGTACGCAGGGGGCATTCGCTGTTCGAGAGCAAGTGTCTGAGATTCTCCAGCATCCCGTCTCAAAAATTAAGGTTGTGCCGATGGAGATTGGCGGTGGCTTTGGTGGGAAGATTAATGTTTACATCAAGCCGATCGCTGCTATGCTTTCCAAGAAAACGGGCAAACCTGTCAAGGTTTTGATGAGTCGGGCGGATGTCTTTGAAGGCACAGGTCCAACGCCTGGTTCCTACGTGCGTGTGAAGATGGGCGCGACAAACGATGGACGCATCACCGCTGCGGAAGCCTATCTCGCGTTTGAAGCGGGTGCGTATGAAGGCTCACCGGTTGGGGCAGCGGCGTTCTGCGTCTTTTCGCCCTACAAGGTAGAGAATGGGCAGGTTGATGGATATGATGTGGTCGTTAATAAGCCGAAGACCGCCGCATATCGCGCACCTGGTGCAACCAATGCTGCATTTGCTGCTGAAACTGTCATCGACGAGATTTGTGAGAAGATCGGGATGGATCCACTCGAATTCCGTATTCTCAATAGTGCGAAAGAGGGGGATATCCGTGTTGATGGTCCTCCGACTCCACATGTTGGTTTCGTTGAAACGGTTGAAGCTGCAAAGGATCATCCACACTATTCTGCACCGCTTGAAGGTGAGAATAGAGGACGTGGCGTTGCTTCCGGCTATTGGCCCAATTTCGGCATGAAATCGAGTGTTGTGATTAACGTAACTGCTGATGGGACAATCAGTCTCGTCGAAGGGTCAACCGATATCGGTGGCACACGCGCATCAATTGCGATGCAGGCTGCGGAAGTTTTGGGCATTCCCGCCGAGTCTGTCACGCCTAGCGTCGCGGATACCGATTCTGTGGGTTACACCGCTGTAACAGGGGGTAGCCGCACCGCTTTTGCAACCGGGTACGCTGCTTATGAGGCTGCACAGGATGTCAAGGGGCAGATGATTGAACGCGCTGCGAAGCTGTGGGAGGTCGATGCGGATGCAGTACAATTTGCCGATGGCGTATTTAGCACTGTCAATGGCAAAGAGCAGGAGATCGACTTCAAGGGGCTGGCAGCGAGGTTAGATGAGACCGGCGGTCCCGTCGTTGGACGCGGCACCGCGGATCCAAACCAGCCCGGTCCTTCAATTGGTGTACACGTTGTTGATGTCGAAGTTGATACGGAGACCGGCAAGATTGACATCTTACGGTATACGGCGACCCAAGATGCTGGCAAAGCAGTCCACCCTAGCTATGTCGAAGGACAGATACAGGGTGGGGCTGTTCAAGGTATCGGTTGGGCGTTGAATGAGGAATATATCTACAACGAAAAGGGCGAGATGACCAACGCCAGTTTCCTCGATTACCGCATACCGACCTGTCTTGACCTGCCGATGATCGACGCTGTCATTGTTGAGGTTCCTAACCCGGGTCATCCCTTTGGTGTTAGGGGTGTCGGCGAAACACCAATCATCGCGCCACCCGCTGCGATTGCAAATGCGGTCTATCGTGCAGTCGGTGTTCGGATGAAAGAATTGCCGATGTCGCCGGGTCGTGTCCTCAAGACGATGGGCAAGATTTAGGTTATCGACGTAAATTTTAGCGATTCGGATTCACTAGGTTCAGCAAACTTGGTGGGTCTAAAACTACAATCAGGGATATGGGGTTCTTGTTAGAGCTTCATATCCCTGATTCATTTTATTCACGGAAGGTGTTTCGTGTCATGGCAACGATTGCAATTCCCTCGCTCATGCAGAAACTAACCGACGGCGCGAACGAAGTGGTTGTGGAAGGGGCAACGCTGCGGGAAGTGGTTAATAATCTCGAAGCAGCCTACCCCGGCTTCAAAGATCGCCTTTGTGATGGCGATCGGATTCGTCCGAGCATCTCAGTATATATTGATGGTGTTATGACTCGTGAAGGTATGCATCAACCGATAGGCGAGACGGCGAGCATCAATTTCGTACCGGCGGTCAGTGGCGGTTAATCTAGTCGTCAAAAAGATTTGTAGTAATAAATAGGAAAAAATGTGTGTTTTCTCTTGACAGGGTGAAGGGGGTATGTTACTATATGCTCCGTTGATAAAATCCCTTCCCTCTGAGGAGGGGGGATGGTGCCTTCTGTTTCACAGAAGTTACCATACGGGTCGAATGGGCAGGGCATTGTCCATTGGAGTAGCGGACGTAAGACCCCGATTTATCGGGGCTATCCGTATTGATACCACAATTCGACACCCTACGGGATGGGTAAGAATCCCAGCCTTCAGGGTGTGGGAGTATGTCAAAATCCCACTCGTCTCCGTTGAGGTGGGGTAAAAGATGCTCTTTGAAAGCTAAATAGTTTCTGTTACGCGCTACGTTTTTTGATAGATAGCATTTGATAGGGCTTGTATATTGTACAAAGTCCTCCTGTCGACTTAGAAAATCCTCCCCCAATCTATATGATAGGGATGGTTTTTCTTTAAGACTTATTGGAGAGTATGATACCGGCTCAGGACGAACGCTAGCGGCGTGGATTAGGCATGCAAGTCGTACGAGAATCAGTGGCTTCGGCCGCTGAGGAAAGTGGCGAAAGGGTGAGTAACGCGTAGGTAATCTGCCTTCGAGATAGGGATAACGGTTCGAAAGGGCCGCTAATACCGTATACGATTGGAGTTCCTTCGGGATATCCAATGAAAGGTGGGTCTTCGGATCTGTCGCTCAAAGATGAGCCTGCGTCCTATTAGCTAGTTGGTGAGGTAACGGCTCACCAAGGCTACGATGGGTAGCTAGTCTGAGAGGATGGTTAGCCACATTGGGACTGAGACACTGCCCAAACTCCTACGGGAGGCTGCAGTCGAGAATATTTCGCAATGGGGGAAACCCTGACGATGCGACGCCGCGTGAGGGATGAAGGTCTTCGGATTGTAAACCTCTGTGTTATGGGAAGAATCGCTGGTGGGTGATAAGCCCGCTAGCTTGACGGTACCATAGTAGAAAGCCCCAGCTAACTACGTGCCAGCAGCTGCGGTAATACGTAGGGGGCAAGCGTTGTCCGGATTTACTGGGCGTAAAGCGTGTGTAGGCGGTTATATAAGTCGAGTGTGAAATGGCTTGGCTCAACCAAGCAACTGCGCTCGATACTGTATGGCTTGAGTACGGAAGAGGAAAGTGGAATGTAAGGTGTAGCGGTGAAATGCGTAGATATCTTATAGAACACCTATGGCGAAGGCAGCTTTCTGGTCCGATACTGACGCTGAGTACACGAAAGCTTGGGGAGCGAACGGGATTAGATACCCCGGTAGTCCAAGCCGTAAACGATGGGTACTAAGTGTAGGGGGTATTGATTCCTCCTGTGCTGTAGCTAACGCATTAAGTACCCCGCCTGGGGAGTACGGCCACAAGGTTAAAACTCAAGGTAATTGACGGGGGGCCGCACAAGCGGTGGAGCATGTCGCTCAATTCGAAGCAACGCGAAGAACCTTATCCAGGGCTTGACATCGCGCTGACCGCCATAGAAATATGGCTTTCCTTTTGGACAGCGTGACAGGTGCTGCATGGCTGTCGTCAGCTCGTGTCGTGAGATGTTGGGTTAAGTCCCGCAACGAGCGCAACCCCTGTCGCTAGTTACCATCAGGTAATGCTGGGGACTCTAGTGAGACCGCTGGTGACGAGCCAGAGGAAGGTGGGGATGACGTCAAGTCCGCATGGCCCTTATGCCCTGGGCTGCACACGTGCTACAATGGTCGGTACAGAGGGTAGCCAAACCGCGAGGTGGAGCAAATCCCAAAAAGCCGGCCTCAGTTAGGATTGTAGTCTGCAACTCGACTGCATGAATTTGGAATCGCTAGTAATCGCGAATCAGCAGGTCGCGGTGAATATGTTCCCGGCCCTTGTACACACCGCCCGTCACGCCATGGAAGTCGGTAGCGCTCGAAGACGGTGGGCTAACCTTCGGGAGGCAGCTGGCGAAAGCGAGACCGATGACTGGGGCGAAGTCGTAACAAGGTAGCCGTAGGGGAACCTGCGGCTGGATCACCTCCTTTCTAAGGAGTCAAGGGCATTTTGCCCGAGCTCGTTAATTTGTGCATATCAGAAATCTATTTAGCTTTCTTAGGCGGCATCTTTTATTTTTTGTAGGGGCTTATAGCTCAGGCGGTTAGAGCGCGCGCCTGATAAGCGCGAGGTCTCTGGTTCGATTCCAGATAAGCCCACCATATCTATGTGGGGGTGTAGCTCAGTTTGGGAGAGCGTCTGCTTTGCACGCAGAAGGCCAGCGGTTCGACTCCGCTCATCTCCACTAAGCGTAACCGCTTCTGATCTTTGACAATTGTATAGATTTGAGAATTCGGCTTCTAAAGAATTTATCAAGCTACTAAGGGCTTACGGTGGATGCCTTGGTGCCAGGTAGCGATGAAGGGCGTGACAAACTGCGATAAGCTTCGGGTAGTTGTTTAGTAAACATTGATCCGGAGATTCCCGAATCGGGCAACCGGGCAGGCTTTGCCTGTCATCCCGGCGTATGTCGGGAGGCTAACCAGGAGAAGTGAAACATCTCAGTAACCTGAGGAACAGAAAGAAAACTCGATTCCCCCAGTAGTGGCGAGCGAAAAGGGAATAGCCCAAACTGGGTATATGTTAAAGTCCATATACGTTGTATACCTGGGGTTGTGGGGTAATGTTGGGCTTGAATATGGTCAAGCCGGGAAGTTATAAACCAAGTTTTTAGCTTAATGTTTCTGGAATAGGACAACCAAAGCGGGTAACAGTCCCGTGAGCGAAAAGAATTTGGCTTCCTGAACGTTATTCCCAAGTACTATGGGATAGCCTAAACCTGTAGGAATCTAGGAGGACCACCTCCTAAGGCTAAATATGACTTGGCGACCGATAGTGAAGAAGTACTGTGAAGGAAAGGTGAAAAGTTCCCCCGCTAGGGAAGTGAAATAGTCCCTGAAACCGTACAGCCTACAAGCTGTGGAAGTGCTAAGTCTCGATGCGTCGAGACATGCATGACTGCGTGCCTTTTGCATAATGAGCCGGTGACTTACTCTGTGTAGCAAGGTTAAGCTTTTCTGAAGCGTAGCCGTAGCGAAAGCGAGTCTGAACAGGGCGAAAGAGTTGCATGGAGTAGACCCGAAACTGGGTGATCTATCCATGGGCAAGGTGAAGCATACGTAAAAGTATGTGGAGGCCTGAACCCACCAAGGCTGAAAACTTGGGGGATGACCTGTGGATCGGAGTGAAAGGCTAATCAAACCCAGTGATAGCTGGTTCTCCCCGAAATAGCTTTAGGGCTAGCCTCATGTGTTTGGCAGTGGTGGTAGAGCTCTGATTGGACTAGCGGCCCCACCAGGTTAGCAACTCCAGTTAAACTGCAAATGCCATTGTCTTAAAGCATGGGAGTCAGTCAGTAGGGGATAAGCTCTACTGACAAAAGGGATAAGAGCCCAGATCGCCAGCTAAGGTCCCCAAATACAGGCTAAGTGGTAAAGGATGTGTCGTTGCCCAGACAGCCAGGATGTTGGCTTAGAAGCAGCCATTCATTTAAAGAGTGCGTAATAGCTCACTGGTCAAGTGGCTTTGCACCGAAAATTCTCGGGGCTTAAGCCTGTTACCGAAGCTGCGGATTTTGACCCACGTGCCGGTTCGCCGGAAGCGGGGTTGAAGTGGTAGGGGAGCGTTCTATAGTAGGATGAAGGTAAATCGAAAGATGTGCTGGACCAATTAGAAGTGATTATGCCGGCATGAGTAGCGATAAAACAAGTTAGAAGCTTGTTCGCCGAAAGCCTAAGGGTTCCTGGGCAAGGCAATTCCACCCAGGGTTAGTCGGATCCTAAGCTGAGGCCGAAAGGCGTAAGCGATGGGTAGCAGGCATAATATTCCTGCACCACCATTACAAGGACGAAGCTAGGGGAGACGCAGGCATTAGGACCTACCAGCGGATGGATGTGCTGGGCTAAGCCCGACAGAGGGGACTTCAGGTAAATCCGAAGTCTTATGACTCTGAGAGGTGATAGGGATTCCGTAAGGATACAAACTGGTCTAGTTGTCTGCCAAGAAAAGAACCTCGAGTGGACGCGTAATGGTGTCCGTACCGCAAACCGACACAGGTAGGCGAGGAGAGAATCCTAAGGCGCTCGAGAGAACTCTCGCTAAGGAACTCGGCAAAATGACCCCGTAACTTCGGGAGAAGGGGTGCTTTTAGTAGGAGCAGCATCTTGCATGCGAATCCGAAAGAAGCCGCAGTGAAGTGGCCCGTGCGACTGTTTACTAAAAACACAGGTCTCTGCAAAATCGTAAGATGATGTATAGGGACTGACGCCTGCCCGGTGCCATATGGTTAAGGGGAAGAGTCAAGGGTTCGCCCGGCAGCTCTGAACCGAAGCTTCAGGTAAACGGCGGCGGTAACTATAACCGTCCTAAGGTAGCGAAATTCCTCGTCGGGTAAAATCCGACCTGCACGAATGGCGTAACGACATGGGCACTGTCTCGGCGAGAGACTCGGCGAAATTGTAATACCGGTGAAGATGCCGGTTACCCGTAACAGGACGGAAAGACCCCGTGAACCTTTACTACAGCCTGATATTGGGTTTTAATGTAGCTTATGTAGGATAGGTGGGAGACTGTGAAACTGGGGCGCCAGCTTCAGTGGAGTCGATCTTGAAATACCACTTTTGTTGCATTGAGATTCTAACTCTGGTTCGTTATCCGAATCGAAGACAGTGTCAGGTGGGTAGTTTGACTGGGGCGGTCGCCTCCCAAAATGTAACGGAGGCGCCCTAAGGTTCCCTCAGCGCGATTGGAAACCGTGCGTAGAGTGTAAAGGCAGAAGGGAGCTTGACTGCGAGACAGACATGTCGAGCAGGTGCGAAAGCAGGGCTTAGTGATCTTGCGGTTCTGTGTGGAAAGGCCGTGACTCAACGGATAAAAGGTACTCCGGGGATAACAGGCTGGTCGCGCCCAAGCGTTCACAGCGACGGCGCGGTTCGGCACCTCGATGTCGGCTCATCACATCCTGGGGCTGCAGCAGGTCCCAAGGGTTGGGCTGTTCGCCCATTAAAGTGGTACGTGAGCTGGGTTTAGAACGTCGCAAGACAGTTCGGTCCCTATCCGTTACGGGCGTAGGATATTTGAGAGGACCTGCCGCTAGTATGAGAAGACCGTGGTGGACGAACCTCTAGTGTACCAGTTGTCGCGCCAGCGGCACCGCTGGGTAGCTATGTTCGGAAGAGATAAACGCTGAAAGCATCTAAGCGTGAAGCTCGCCTCAAGATAAGATATGCTGCAGAGTTAATCTGGTAAGGCTCCTCTGAGACTAAGAGGTTGATAGGCCAGAGGTGTAAGCAGTGTGAACTGTTTAGCTGACTGGTACTAATAAGCCGAGGGCTTGATAACTCTATTCTATAGCTTAATATTCAAATCTATACAGTTGTCAAATATTTTGGAATAATAGATTCCCATATTTTCCGGTGACAAGAGCGGAGGGGGCACACCCGTACCCATTCCGAACACGGCAGTTAAGCCCTTCAGCGCTGATGATACTTCGAGGGTGACCTCGTGGGAAAGTAGGTCGTTGCCGGGAAGCTAAAATAAAGCCTCAACCTTCAGGTTGGGGCTTTTTTTATGTCGCAAAAAGGTCTTTAACAATTCGCAAGACAATTTTCTTGCATCTGTTTTACCTGTATGCTAAAATACGCTAGAATCTATAAATAGGAGTGGAAGATATGTCAGGTCATTCAAAATGGTCATCAATTAAACATCGTAAGGCTGCTGTTGATGCGAAGCGTGGAAAGCTTTTCTCGAAATTGATTAAGGAGATCACGGTTGCAGCGCGAATCGGGGGTTCCGATACCCAAGTGAATCCCCGTTTGAGATCTGCGGTGATAGCTGCACGATCGAAGAATGTTCCGAATGATAACATTGAAAAGGCAATTCTGCGCGGCACCGGTGAGCTTGACGGCGTGGATTATGAGGAGATTGTGTATGAGGGATATGGTCCCGGTGGAGTTGCGATCCTGATCGATGTCTTGACCGATAACAGGAACCGAGCGATTGCGGATGTCAGGCATATTTTAGCCAAACATGGTGGCAATATGGGCGAGCGGGGCTGCGTTTCATGGCTGTTCGATAAGCGTGGTTGGATGATTATTGAGAAGGATAGTATTGACGAAGACGAGCTTTTTATGATTGCACTGGATTCGGGGGCGGAGGATTTGACGGTTCAGGATGAGCACCTTGAGATTATCACGTCTCCTGAGAATTTTGAGGCGGTTAGAGAAGCGGTTGAGGCAGCCGGTGCGACGATTCTGGAAGCTGAATTGACGATGCTTCCCCAAACTACAGTGAAATCGGAAGGCAAGGAAGCGGAGCGGATGCTGCGGTTGATGGAGGCTTTGGAAGATAGCGACGATGTCCAGAAAGTTTATGCAAACTTCGACATGGACGACGATATTTTAGAGGCTGCGGCATAATTCTCCCTTAATAAATGATTGTTCTCGGAATAGATCCTGGAATTGCAAATACTGGCTATGGTGTTATTAAAGCGGAGTCGTCAACGTTCACTCCGCTCGGTTTCGGCTGCATTCGGACAGCGTCAACGGAGGAATCTGCACAACGTTTGAAAACTATCTATGACGAACTGGTTCAGGTGGCTACCGAATATCAACCGGAGTTATTTGTACTTGAGGATGTTATCTTTAGCAAGAATGTGACTAGTGCGTTTGCTGTGGGGGAGGCAAGAGGTATCACGAAACTAGTTGCTGCAAGTACAAATCGGCAGGTCTACAGTTATCCGGCCGCCCAGGTCAAGCAAGCGGTTGTTGGATATGGTAAAGCGAGTAAGCGTCAAGTTCAAGAGATGGTCAAGATTTTGCTCAGGCTCAAGGAGATTCCGCGTCCAGATCACGCGGCAGACGCGCTTGCCATAGCAATCTGTCATGCACGTTCTCACAAAATACTTCAACTGCGCGAAAGGCACCTCAAGTCATGATTGCGTTCGTAAAAGGCATCTTAGCGGTCAATGGATCAAAACAGGTTATCGTTGATGTTAACGGTGTCGGCTACAGCGTTGAGATCCCAGAGAGTACAAAGACTCAGTTGCCGGAAGTCGGTTCCGACATCACACTTTACACGCATTATCATTGTCGGGAGAATGAAGTCAAGCTTTATGGATTTACGTCACAGGATGATCTCACAGTATTTGAAACTGCCCTTGTGGTAAAAGGGGTGGGTCCCGCCCTCGCGTTAAATGTCGTTTCCAAACTCTCTCCCCCTGATTTTCAGCGTGCGATCCGTGATGGCGATCACGCCACCTTAATGCGGGTGCCACGTCTCAATAAAGAGCTTGCCCAACTTATGATAATGAAACTTAAGAACACCGTCCGCAAGATTCACTTTGATGCTAAAGTTGATGAGGCTGGCAGCGGCGAACATACGGAGGCGGGTGTGAAGGTTTTGATGGGCTTGGGAGCGTCTGAGTCTGCAGCGGATCGGGCAATCGCAGATGCCCAGAAAATCTTGGGACCTACAGCAAAACGGGAAGAGTTGGTTCGATTGGCTCTTGCTCGATTAAATCAGTGAGTCTAGCTCGTCAATAACCCCTAAAGGACGGGGCTTGTGCGAATCCCGATACCAACGGGACACTCCACAAGTTAAACCGTTGACTACACAGATGGTAACTTAGCTGTCTCTGCGTGGTAGCAGTAACCAGATGGTACGGATGCCTCCCTAGTCTGTATCCCCTCTGATGGCAAGTGTGGAAGGGATGTATATACTCCATAAGGAGAATTACTGATGTTCGTTCCGGTTGTAGACAAAAATCAAAAACCACTGATGCCTACCAAACCCTCACGAGCCCGAAGGTGGATTAAACAGGGCAAAGCCACTCCTTTCTTTAACAAGGGGGTGTTCTGTGTTCGATTGAATATCGAGCCATCTGATAGACAACTTGACGACGTTGTTGTCGGCATTGACCCCGGGTCAAAGAAGGAAGCTTTTACTGTCAAGTCGGAATATCATACCTATCTCAATGTGCAAGCGGACGCTGTGACCCATGTTTCCAAGCGCATCAAGTCTCGTAGAGAGCAACGGCAAGGCAGACGATTCAGGAAACGTCCGTATAGGAAGAATCGCATCAACCGGACTCAAGGAGGTATACCCCCTTCAACCCGTGCAAGATGGGGATTGAAGTTAAGGATACTCAATTGGTTATCAAAAATATACCCTATCAGCCATGTGGTTGTAGAGGATATCAAGGCATGGACGCGAAAAGGTTCAAGACAGTGGAATCGCTCATTCTCTCCGCTTGAAGTTGGCAAGCAATGGTTCTATAATGAGATTGAGAGACGATGGATATTGTTCATCAAAGCTGGTTATGAGACAAAGCAGTTACGAGATACTTTGGGGCTTAAGAAATCCTCCAACAAAAAGTCTGATAGTTTTGATGCTCACTGTGTTGATTCATGGGTGCTTGCCAACTGTATAGTTGAAGGTCATGATGTACCTGACAATACAGATATTGTTCAGATTGTCCCCTATCAACTCCATCGTAGGCAACTTCACCGCCTCCAACCCTCAAAGGGAGGCAAGCGAAGTCGGTATGGTGGAACAATCAGTATGGGTATAAAGAGGGGGCGTTGGGTTCGGCATATCAAGCATGGTATCTGCTTTGTTGGCGGATTTCAAAAACATCGTTTGTCGCTACATAGTCTTGCCACAGGCAAACGTATCACCCTATCTGCCAAGTTGGAAGATTTAATCCTGTTATGTTTTTCAGGTTGGCGTATTGGGTCTATTAGGTAATACCTAACAATTCCACAAGGAGCGCAGTTGCCTCCCCGCTCTAAAAAATGAGGTTTCCACTGCGGAGATTGATGAATCAAGATAAAGAGATGCAAACCCTTCTCAGTGAGTCGGATATTGAGGTGTTGGAGGACAGTGAGTATAACCTCAGACCTCAGACGCTTGGTGAGTTCATTGGGCAGGAGCGGATTAAAGAGCAGCTGCGTATTCATATCGAAGCCGCTAAAAGTAGGGGACAGGCATTAGCGCATATTTTGTTTGTGGGACCGCCGGGACTCGGTAAGACAACGTTGGCTCGGATTGTTGCCAATGAGATGGGGAGCAGCTTCAAGTCAGCAGCGGGTCCTACGATGGAGCGTCTAGATTTAGCAACAATGTTGACTAACCTTGAGGAACGGGGAGTCTTTTTTATTGATGAAATCCATCGTATGAAGGGGTATGTTCAGGAGTCGTTGTACCCTGCGATGGAGGATTATAAGATAGATTTGCCTATCGGTCAGGGACCTGCTGCGGATATTATTACTGTACCGCTTGCCCATTTTACCCTCGTGGGCGCAACAACTCGTGAAGGCTTGTTGGGTGGACCGTTTCGAGATCGCTTTGGCAATCGTATCCATCTCGATTATTACACACCGGAGGAGATTCAGATCGCGATCAACCGACTGAGCCGGCGGATGCATCCACCTGTAAAAATCGAGGAGACAGCGGAATATGAGTTGGCTTGTCGTTCAAGAGGCACGATGCGTATTGCGGAGAATATGTTGAAAAAGGTCAGGGATTACGCAACCGTCAGATCCGACGGAGTTATCACCTATGAGATCGCTCAAGAGGCGTTGGAATTTTTTAAGATTGATGAACTTGGCTTGGACGACAATGATAGAGCCTATCTGCGGACGATGATTGAGAAGTTTCGTGGGCGGGCGGGTCTGAAGGCGATGGCGGTCGCCGTCAGTGAAGATGAGCGTACCATTGAAGAGGTTTACGAACCGTTCTTAATTAAGCTTGGTTTTTTGACCCTGACACCGATGGGGCGAGTCGCAACGGATGCGGCTTATCAGCACCTCGGCTATCCAACGCCTGAGTATCAGACGACGCTCTTTTAACTTGTAACGAGGACTTGCCAATCTAATCTTTCCGTAAGTGTAACAAGTATGAAACTCACCGATTATGACTACGACCTACCCGAAGCACTAATTGCCCAGCAGCCCTGCCCACAAAGGGATGCGTCCCGCTTGATGGTCTTGGATCGGGGGGCACGCAAAATACACCACGCGCAATTCTCCCAGATTGGCGAGTTTCTCCCGACTCGTTCGTTACTTGTCCTTAACAACACCAAAGTCATTCCAGCCCGGCTCATCGGGCGGAAACTGCCGACGGGTGGAAAGATTGAGCTGCTTTTAACCCGTCGAAAGGGGACAAATACTTGGGAGGCACTGGTAAAGCCGGGCAGACGCGTCACACATGGGACGCGTATCGTCTTTGGGGAGGGAATCCTGGCAGGAAAAATTCTTGCCAAATCATCGCTCGGTCTTTATACTGTCCGATTCAAGTATAACGGTGATTTCGAGGAGATTCTCGCACAAATCGGCAAAGTTCCCTTGCCACCTTACATCAAACGTGAACCGAACCAGACCGATACAGAGGAGTATCAATGCGTTTATGCGAAGGAGGCGGGGGCGATCGCTGCACCAACGGCGGGGTTACATTTTACGTTGGATTTGATGGACAACCTCAAGCGAGATGGAATTAACCGCGTAACTCTCACGCTACATGTTGGACTCGGCACGTTCCAACCGGTCAAAGTGGAAGATATTGAGATGCACAAGATGCACTCGGAGTATTTTGAGCTTTCTCAAACAAGTGCTAATCAGATCAATGCGGCAAAGGAGGAAGGGCGAAAAATCGTTGCGGTCGGGACCACTTCGGTTCGCGCCCTTGAAACGGTTGCCTCGAATTGTAGCGTTGACCCGTATCAGGGATATACGGATATCTTTATATATCCCGGCTATCAGTTCAAAGTTGTTGACGCTTTGGTAACTAATTTTCATTTACCGAAATCAACTTTACTCATGCTTGTTAGCGCGTTTGCTGGGCATGAATTTATTTTTAAAGCTTATCAAGAAGCAATTGCACAAAAATATCGCTTTTATAGTTATGGCGATGCAATGCTGATTCTTTAACTTGGAGGACATAAATTATGGAAGCTCTCGGTGCTTTCTTTCCAATTCTGCTGATGATACCCATTTTGTACTTTCTGATTTTACGGCCTGAACAGTTGAAGCGTAAAAAACATCAAGCGATGTTGAGTAACTTAGCGAAGGCGGACGAAGTTGTTACGACAGGTGGGTTGCATGGGAAGATTGTGGGTGTGGATCAAGACATTGTGGTTTTGATAATTGCAGAGAATGTGAAGGTCGAGGTGTCGCGAAGCGCGATCGCTTTCAAAAAGAAGGCGGGCGAATTGATTGAGGGTGAATAGACGGTTTGGATAGTCTCGCCCTTTTTATGAGAGATGTGACAGCATGAAAAAGATTGGCGCACTCCATGTCATTACCGATACAACTATCCAATCGCGGTTTACACACGCACAGTTGGCGGAAATGGCGATTGCGGGTGGGGCGGACACCATCCAGTTTCGTCAGAAGGATGGGAGCACACGCGAATTGGTCGAGTCTGCACAGACGGTGCAAGCGGTTTGTGCAGCGCATGGAGTTTCCTCGATTGTCAACGATCGGGCGGATATTGCCCTCGCTGTCGGTGCAGCGGGTGCTCATTTTGGTCAGGATGATTTGCCAATTGCGGTTGGGCGGCGCATCCTTCCCGCAGAAATGATTATTGGGGCTTCTGCGCGGACGGAAGAGAAGATCCTAGAGGCTATCTCTGCGGGCGCAGACTACATCGGGTTCGGTCCTATCTATCAGACCTCCTCCAAACCGGATGCGGAACGACCAAAGGGATTGAAAGCCCTGCGGCGGATGTCCGAAATCGCACAGTGTCCTGTCATTGCTATTGGTGGCATTACGGCTGAAACTGCATACGATGTCATCTGTGCGGGTGCCCACGGCATCGCTGTCATTTCAGCGGTTTGTGCAGAAGCGGATCCGGCCGCTGCAACTCGTCGCTTGTGTAATGAAATTCGACGTGCCAAGGCGAGTCTGGGGGTGTAGTTTTTGATGATGACAAAAATTGTGGAGATTATAATGCCGGTTGTAAACCGCCCCGACACGCATACCGTTTAGAGAGAAAATTGCCTATCCTTATTGCTGCGGGAAGTTACTCATGGACAGAATCGTTGAAGATGAAATGTTAGTCGCGCAGTTTCAAGCGGGTCGCCCTGATGCTTTCGATGATCTGATGAAGCGATACAAAGGGCAGATCTACGCCTATCTGCTCAGGTCCGTGAAGAATTATGAGGATGCTGAGGAGTTGACGATCGAAGTCTTTTTTAAGGCGTATCGTGCGCTGGATACTTGGCAGCCGCAAGCGCGTTTTTCAACTTGGCTTTATAAAATTGCTCATAACCTGTCAATTGATTTCCACCGGGCAAAATCGCGCCGGCCGACCTATTCGCTTGATGATGAAGAGCTTTCTATTAACGAGCCGACAGCCGTTGATTTATGGAGTAATCCTGAATGGGAAGTTGAGGAAAAAGATCGGCATCGGGTTATCCGTGAGGCAATAGATCAACTTTCGCCAAAACAGAAAGCTGTTTTTATGTTGAATCGTTACCAAGGGTTACAGATTAAAGAGATTACTGAAGTGCTTGGCATGGCAGAGGGGACTGTGAAGATTCACCTGCACCGTGCAGTGAAAAAACTGCAAACTTTGTTGCTACCCTTCTGGGAAGGAAATGACATTTGATCAAAGGAGTTTGCCGAATGAAACAGTGCAAACAGTTAGAAAAATTCTACACCGAATATGTTTGTGACCTCCTCGATGAGGAGCAGGTTGCCCGGATTGAGGAACATCTGCATGGGTGCTCTACCTGTGCCCGCGAAGTTGAATCGCTGCAAAATACTTTGCGTTTGACTGCGGAGGTAGAAGAGATGTCAATCCCATCTGTCGTTCTTGATAATATTGAGATGAATGTCTATAAACGTTTAGCGACAGAATCTCCGCCCCCCCAACGATCGCACTTCTTCGCGAAATGTGTTGCTGCCTTTCAGTTGTTCAGTGTGAAGCATCGTCTTGCTTGGATCTTGCCTAGTGCACTAGCAATCCTTGTGCTCGTGATTGGCATTTCGATTTCTACGGTTTTGGTTAACCAAGATCAGGTGCCAGATGTTTCGATACCACCCGTTCAGGAGAGAATTGGACTGTATCAACAAGCAGAGATTCAGAACAACCGCGCTGAAGCCCTTGAAACGAGGCATTTAAGGGGTGACGATCGGTTGGCGACGCTCCAACTGCTGGCATTGGCAGAGCAGGCTCCCTAAGACAGGAGGGATGGAAGGATGAAAGGATGGAAGGGTAGAAACCTAGCGAGGGCGTTTTATGCTTCACGTTTCACGTTTCACGTTTCACGTCTGAAATGGCTTTTTTGCGCTGCTACTTTTTGTCTGACGTTGTTCGTTAGCATAGAAACGCCAGCTCAGGATATAGCCACGCTGCTTGAAAGGGGTAAGTATCACGAGGCAGCGCAGCTCCTTGAGAAATCCGCTAGTTCAACGAAGCGTATCGAACAACTCAGCGGGATTTATGAAAAATTGGGTGATATTTATTACGCCTACACCCATCAATATCCGCAAGCATTAGAGGTTTATGACAAGATTATCCAGTTGAGCAGCAAAGGGGCGACAGCAGAAGATTTATTCCTCGGTTATATCAAGAAGGGCGATGTATATTGCCGTATGGGAAAATACGAGAAAGCGATTGAGACCTATCAAGCGCTTGCTGATCAATTTCCGCCCACCCACCTTGCCCATAAAACCTGCTTACGAAAGATTCATAGCATTCAAACTGCCCTTGATGATTTGCGAGAGCAACAGCGTGCCATCCAGGACCATCAGGCAACCCCCCTTGCGCTTGAAGCGAAATTCCATATTGCGGAACTGTATCGTAGTCCCTATCAACTGAACCAGCCGGAACGAGCGATTGAGATGTATACGGAGATCTTTCAGCAACGCGGGGACACCAAACTCGCCTCTGAAGCACAGTGGCGCATTGGAAATCTACGGGATAAGGTGTTGAATCAACCGATGCTGGCGATCGAGGCATATCAGAAGGTTGTGGACCACTATGATGGGGTGAGTCTTTTTGCAGCGGAGGCACTTTTTCAGATTGGACGCATTCATCAGGAGCGGGGACGATATGATAGTGCTGTGCAGGCTTTTGAGCAGCTTCCGCAACAACATCCAGACTTCTGGAAGATGCACGCAGTTTTCTATTGGTCGGGGGTCTGTTACGAAAAACTGCGGGATTACCGGCGGGCAATAGATGCGTTCCAGACATTTCTGTATGCTTACCTGCCGAACTTGGATCCCATCTACTTGGGCGCAATCGGAAAATATGACCAGGATCCAGTTCGCGTCAAAACGGAATTAGAAGCAAAGATTCGGCAACTGGAGTTAGATTTTCCAAGCGTTGAATGGGATCGCATAACAGAACTGATTGCTGCAAGTAACTATGTTGACGCGCTCCCGCTTACACAGCAGTATATCATTGATGTACCCGACGGTGAGCAGGCACAACAGGCGCGCTCTGAACTGCGCGTTATTGAGCTGCACGCGACCATTCAGAAATTGCAGTCAATGAATGGGGCATTGATCCCTTACGCGCTATTCCGTGCAGGTAAAATTTATGAGCGTGAGTTGAAGGATTTTGAGCAGGCGATTGCTGTTTACCGCCAATTGATTGAGGCACATCCCCAATCCCTGTGGGCGGCTGAAGCTGTGTGTCGAATCGGGGTTATCTATGCCGAACATCTTAATGATACGGAAAAGGCAATTGAATCTTATCAAACCCTTATCGCGGATTATCCGTCTTCCTCGCAAACGATGATGGCGCATTTCCAGTTGGGTGAAATGTATCGTACACTCGACCAATATGATGAGGCTGTGAAAGCCTATCAGACCACAATTGCTTACCCGAAACAGGCACAATACCTTGCCCAGGGGTATAAGAACAGTTTCGCAGATCAGGCGCAATTCCGGATTGGTCATGTCCACTATGAAAACCAACGCTATGACGCTGCTTTTACCACTTTCCAAGAGTTTATCACAAACCGACCGTACTCACCGCGGCTTGCAGCTGCCTACGCCTTTCTGGGAGACATCAGCCACAAGCGCGGCGATTCCAAAAATGCGCTGCACGCCTACGATAACGCAATGCGCTTGCTTGAGGGCAGCCCCATCCAATCAACAATGATGCTTGATGAGGCACATGAGCTTGGCTTTCAGGAATCAGATCCAACGGCTGTCCTCCAGCACCTGAATGAACTCCGCCAACGGGTGCCGGCGAAATAGGTGTAACGAATTGGCGAGCACCCCTTCCCTGATTCTCCCCTGCCCTTCTTCTATGGATGGATTGAAACCAATCTGACCATATCGCTCACTGGATGATGATTTTGTTTTTCTTGTTTTAGTTGGGATGATATAATCAGCATTATTCATTATCAACTACGCAAGTTTAAGGGAGGAAGGTTTCATCAATGGCACATCAAAGCCCAACCACGTCTAATCGCCTTCACGCTGGCGCAGCCCAAATTGACATAACCCCACAGACCGATATCCATCTCGCCGGAGCCGTTGGATCATTTCGACCCGCTCAGTATGTTTACGACCCACTTTATGCCAGAGCACTGATGTTAGAAAGCGGCGAAAAGAAAATCTGCTTTGTGAGTCTGGATCTCACCATCATTACGGAGGAGTGGACAGCAAAAATCCGTCGAGCGGTTGCAGATGAGTGCGGACTTGCCCCTGATGCCGTCATGGTGCATGTGACACAGACGCATTCGGCACCGTCGCTAGGGCATTTCATGTTCGATGAGAGTTTTCAAGGGACACCACCGGAGATGGAATGGCTGCGTGGCGGCGATCCGCGATACTTCGATTTTGCGTTTGAACGGATTGTTGAGGCTATCAAACGGGCGAATAGTTCTCTGCAGCCGGTTCAACTCCGTGTCGGTAGCGGTGTTGAGGGCAGGGTTGCCTTTAACCGAAGGGCAATCATGAATGACGACAGGGTGCGTATGCCGGGCTCCAAGTGGGAGGATCCGTTGGGACCTTCTTATATTCGCTATATGGAGGGCCCTATTGATCCGGAGGTTGGCGTGATGTGCTTTCAAACGGATTCGGTGGAGATGCTTGCGATGTTGCTGCACCACACCTGCCATCCGGTGAATATCTTTCCGAGACCGATTGTCTCCGCGGACTGGCCTGGGGCGTGGTCAGACGCGATGTGTGAGACTTTTGGTAGTAGTTGCGTGCCCCTTGTCCTCAATGGCTGCTGCGGCAACATCAATCCGTGGGATCCATTCAATCCGGATTACGTCCCCGACCACCGACGTATGGGCAGCCTCCTTGCTAAAACAACCCAGACGGTGATTGAAAATTTGCCCTACGAGGAAGATTTGTCCCTAGATTGGAAGGTGCGCCGCGTGAAATTACCCATTCGTGACGTTGAGCCGGAGTTGCTTGCACAGTCGCGGAAGGTTTTGGCGGAAAATCCAGAGCCGAGATGGTCGCCGGAGAATCCGAAGCAGATTGATCCAGAGTGGATAAGGGCGGGGTCTATCCTGAGTGTGCATCTCCGAAAGGAGCGAGCACCGGAACTGGATTACGAGATTCAGGTGCTTCGAGTGGGGAAAACGACGTTTGTCGGTCTGCCGGGCGAGCCGTTTGTTGAAGGGCAGCTGCAGCTCAAGATGGCTTCTCCGACCTATCCGACGTATATCGCACATTGCACAAGCCACTATGTTGGTTACCTGCCTATCCCCGATGCTTTTCCTCGCGGTGGGCATGAGGTCGAGACGCGGTTTTGGGCGAAGTTAGAGCCGGAGGCGTTGGAGATGGTGGTTGATGCGGCAACTGAAGTGCTTCATGCGGTTTTTGGAGATTAAAGTGTTGCCCGATGATAGTTTATGCCTGAGAATCGGAGCGATTGTACGGATCAATCTGCAAGGTGGTGTTAAGAGAGGAAAAATCGATGAAAATTGTTGATGAAAAGGAAGCGTGGATTCACACTCATTTTTTCGTTGATAGCGCGTTAATTACGCTACAGGAACAGAAGTTGATTTCGATGCGCGTTGAGCCTGAGTTGAGACAGATGGGGATTCAATACGGGTTGCGCTACGAGAAGCCGGTCAATCCCGAACAATCGCTCATTGTTCTGGAGTGTATTCCGTTTGAAACCACTAGGGAAGTGATTAAAGATCTCATTAACGAAACGATTAAGGATTTTTCGAGTCGCCCTGCAAAACCACCACGCAACGTTGTAACGAATATAAGTGTTGAAGGTACGGAAGCAGCACAACCGTAGTAACTGTGTTCTAATCTGTTTTTACAAAGGCAAAGGTGGAGGATAGAAACTAAAAAAATCAAAAAAGAATCTGACCATCTGTCTACAGAGTGCATCATGAATAGTGAAGGCGTATTACCGTTGTTTGACGGACGGGAATAATTGAATCACGGGAGTGCTGCGATGGATCACAGTGACGGGGAGCTAATCAAACGAACACTTGCCGGCGATGAAGTCGCGTTTAGATCTCTGGTGGATAGATACAAAGGTGCGGTTCACGCGCTTGTCTACCGCAAAACAGGGGATTTTCACATCGCCGAAGAGTTGACACAAGATGCCTTTCTCCAAGCCTATCAGAAGTTATCAACGCTCCGAAATCCGGTGCATTTCGCGGGTTGGCTCTACGTCATTGCATCGAGATGTTGCCTGATGTGGTATCGCAAAAAACGTTTGCCAACGAGCCCCTTGGCTAAGGTGAAGACCGACGAGATGGGGACAATTGCTCAACGGGCTTACCGCGATGAACAGCAGCGACAGGATGTTCATGACGCGCTAGACAGTTTGCCTGAAAGTCAGCGTACCGTCTTGACGCTTCACTATCTTGGTGGCTTGAGTTGTGAAGAGATTGGGCGTTTCATCGGTACGTCGGAAGGTGCAATCAAGGATCGGCTCTATCGCGCACGTCTCCGTTTACGAGAGGAGATCACGAACATGATGCAGGAAACTTTGAGAGGCTTTCAGCTACCGCCGACGTTCACCCGAAAACTGTTAGAGCGAATCAGCAATTTAGAACCTACCCCGGCTATCCCGCGCGGTCAGCCGCTGATTCCGTGGGGTATCGCTGGTGCCGTAACGATTGTCTTGATTGTCTGTGCAAGCTTCACAAACGGGCTCCGATTTCAGCTGCCGTATAGCTTTAATGCGGATAAGTCGGCAACAATGGTTGAGATTATCAGCGCGCCCATTGTGGATCGCGCCCCCCTTCCACCCAATCGACGCAGTGGTCAAGTGGTGTTTCAAGCTGCTGCCCGGAAGGAGCAAGACGATGCCCAGTTTGGTCTGGGTTATCAAGATTATCAGAGGTGGCATTTACCCGAAAGAGCCAAAGCGCGCATCGGAAAAGGAGCGATTAGTCAGGGCGATAGAGCGATTGCGTTTTCGCCCGATGGTATACATATCGCAGTATCAAGTAATATTGGTATCTGGCTTTACGATGCGAAGACCGGTCGTGAACTCGCGCTGCTCGATACGCAGTCCATTTGGGGAACCCCTTTGGCGTTCTCGCCTGATGGGACGAAACTCGCCGCGCCGGATGGGCCAATTAAACTGTGGGATGTTTCGACACAGACACAGATTGCCACATTTGAGGGGCAGGCGGTCGGGGCGGTAGCATTTTCGCCCGATGGCACAAAACTCGCTTCGGGGTCGGTGGATAAGACCGTCAAGCTATGGGATATTTCGACAGGAAAAAACATTAGCACATTTACAGGGCATACAGAATCGCCGGGATCTGTAGCGTTCTCGCCTGATGGGACGAAACTTGCTTCGGGTTCAGCGGATAAGACCGTCAAGCTGTGGGATATTTCGACAGGGAAAAATATCAACACACTTATGGGGCATACGGATAGGGTCGAGTCTATAGCGTTCTCGCCTGATGGGACGAAACTTGCTTCGGGTTCAGCGGATAGAACTGTCAAATTATGGGAGGTTACCACAGGAGAAAATATCTATACGCTCGGAGAGATAGGCGGGACCTCCGCTGCGGTGCAGATGCTTCAATTTTTTTCTGGTCGCGGTTCCAGTTCCACGCAGCATAGGTCTCCGGTCACCTCTGTGGCGTTTTCGCCCGACGGTACGACACTCGCCTCTGGAGAGTTGGGGGGAATGGTCAAACTATGGGAGGTAGCGACGAGAGAAAATATCAGCACATTCCACGGACCTGGAGGATTGTCCACCTCTGTGGCATTCTCCCCCGATGGCACCAGACTCGCCTCCTCTATTTCGGGAGGGGAGGGAACGGTTGAAATAAGGGAGGCCGCAACAGGAAAGAATATCAACACAATTGCGGGTCATCCGGCTGGAGTCCAGTCTATAGTATTTTCCCCCGACGGCACAAAACTTGCCGCTGGTTTGTCCGGGTCAGGTGTCAAATTATGGGAGATAGAGACGGGTCAACAGGTTGCCATTTTCTCAGAAAAAATGAAGAAGGTCATCTCTGTGGCTTTCTCACCTGATGGTATGACACTTGCTTCCACACATCCGGGTGTGCTTGGAGGGATGATTAAGTTATGGGATATTGAGACGGGCAGAAATATTGCTACACTCCAGGGATCTAGGAGGCGGGTCTGGTCTGTAGTGTTTTCGCCCGATGGCACGAAACTCGCATCGGCAGCGGAGGATAAAACGGTCAAACTATGGGACGTTGAGACAGGAGAAAACACCGCTACACTCCGAGGGCATACGGATGGGGTTCCCTCTGTGGCATTCTCCCCTGATGGTACGAAACTCGCCTCCGGGTCGGAGGACAAAACTGTTAAACTGTGGGATGTTGAGACAGGCAGAAATATCGCCACACTTGAGGGGCATACAGATAAGGTTTGGTCTGTGGCGTTTTCTTCTGACGGCACAAGTCTCGCCTCGGGATCGGCGGACAAGACCGTTAAATTATGGGATGTTAAAATCGTCAAAAACATTGCTACACTTGAGGGGCATAGGGACTGGGTCTGGTCTGTGATGTTCTCACCTGATGGTACAAAACTCGCATCGGGGTCAGATAACACAGTTGAATTGTGGGAGGTCGAGACGGGAAAACATCTCGACACATTTCAAGGAGATGGGCGGGCATTGATGTCTGTGGCATTTTCGCCCGATGGTACAAAACTCGTTTCCGGGGCATCGACTGGACCGATTCTAGTGTGGGATATATCAGATTTTACCGACTGATAAATTGGCGACTTTCTCACTTATAGTGAATTCTAAAAATAAGTAGACATTAAAAGTAGATAGTTTTTTGTACCATCCCGATTTATCGGGATGATCCCAAGCCGCAAACTAATCCCGACAGGTCGGGACGCTACTTATGGCAGATTGCCCTTTACATCGGAGGCGTGTACTGTCCCGACGAATCGGGATTCAAAGCAATGTGCCGTAATTCTGCGAACAACTTCCTGACATCGCTCGTTCATCGTGTCTAATTAATTCTAAAACCTACCATAATTCATCGAAAACAGAAAGGAAGATATATCCATGGGGTTACGCGCAGGAATTGTTGGCTGCGGTGGCATCAGCCGGAGTCATGCAACTGCATACGCGAATCTGAAAGATGTAGAGCTTGTCGCCTTGTGCGATATTCAGCCTGCGGCACTCAATGCACGAGCGGACGAGTATGCCGTATCCAATCGTTACACCGACTTCCAGGAGATGTTTGAGAAAGAAATGTTGGAGGTCGTCAGTGTGTGCACCCATGCACCGCTGCATGGGCCGGTTGCGATTGCTGCTGCAGAAGCTGGTATTAATGTCCTGAGCGAGAAGCCGCTTTCTACTGATCTGGAAAGTGCTGATAAGATGGTCACGGCTTGTAAAGCAGCAGGGGTACGGCTTGCGGTAAGTCATCAATATCGGTTTACACCGCTATTCCGCCACGCGAAGGAGTGGATTGAGTCCGGACGGATTGGCGAATTTCGTTCTGTTCGCGAGGTGGGCAAGGGACGTGAAGCGGGATTTGAGTTGATGGAGATGGGTGTCCACTACTTTGATGAGATGGATTTCTTCATGGATGGCATTGAGTGGGTTCACGCACAGGCTACCTATCGAGGACACGCTGTCGGTGTTGGGGACATTATGCACAGTAGTGAGCTTTGCAAAACGGATCGGCGCGACAACGGGATGGTGGCAGGCGACATCATGATGATTCATCTCGGTGGGAGGCGGGGTGCAAGTGGCTTGATTGAGCTTTATTATCGTAATCCTCTACAGGGTTGGATGATGGGTCCCCACATTTTAGGGAGTGAGGGGCAGCTGATGATTAAGCCGAATCCCCAAACTGGGGTGGATGAGATGTGGCATTGCCCGTTTGATGTTTCGTTTGCTGCACATACCCCTCAATGGGAGCGCGTTCTGCTTCCCGAAGAGGGCTTTGTCATTGATGGTCGGCCGTGGTCGGGTAGGCATTCGATTTGGAGCGTGCGGGACATGGTAAACGCGATCCGCGAAAACCGGGAGCCGGAGCTCGGTGGCTCCCAAGCACTGACCTCTTTGGAGTGCGTCAGTGCGGTCTATGAGTCGCATTTTGCTGAGGCGAGGGCGTACTTGCCGTTGGAGGACCGCCGTCATCCGCTCATCAAGCGATTGGATGGAGCATCTTAAAGCGAAGGGCAAGGTGTAGTTAGGTCGTGTTGATATTTTGATGTTGCTAGTTCGGTAAACGCTATAATCATCGGGCAATCTGCCATAAGTAGCACAAACTGTTAGTTTGTGGACTGAGATCACAATCTAACAGATTGTGGTACAAAAGACGATTTTTATAAAATAAGTTTTTGAAAAAGGAGGCATCCCGATGAAAAACGGAGTTGGGTTTCACTCTATCTGTCTATGAGCAGGTGTTGTTGAATGATCGAACCCCTATTATAGTTGATAGGAATTCACGTTTAACCGTTCAACCCAACCTACAGCCCACTGTCTAGCAACTTGCATCATTGTGAACTCATTGCTGCTTTTTCCACATCAGCCAACCATACCCGCTCGCCGTTGTTTAACGCTGATCGATGGACTGCGCCCTCGAATACCAACTCATTCCATGCGGCTTCCCCATCTGCTGGGAACGATTCGTTTGCGTGCATCGCTTTGATCACGCCGTCAGCCATGCGGGGGAAGGACGTTTGGTAACTGTCTCCTTCTTCGTTTTCCCACAGTTCTTCAGCCTCAGAGGTGTTGGCTCCGCGCCAGATATTGGCTTCGCGCCGACGATACCAGCCCTCCAGACCACGGGCTTCGGCGTAACGTTCATCGCCGACAATCATGACGCGCAGCGGATGGTCGTCGTCACCCCATAGGTTGCTCCCAGCAAGCGAACCGATCACACCGTTTGCCCACTCCATATGAATCATGCGCTGCCAACCGCCTTCCTCGCTTGGATCGCCCATGACGCTGACCCATTCGGGCAGTCCCATGCTCCAGAGGATTTGATCAATGACGTGCGACCAACAGTTGAAATGCGCCCGGGCGCGCACCATCCGTATTTCACCCAATCGCCCTTCAACTACATCATCGTGAAGTTTTCGGAAGTGGGTCATGAAGCGGTAGTTGAAGTCGATACCGAATTTTAGCCCCGAATCTCGCCATTCAGAGATTGCTGCTGCTGCGATGGGGAGGTCATCCTCTCTGACGCGGAATTGGCCCTCCAGACCGCAGAGGGGTTTCTCGGTGAACACATTCTGACCTGCTGCGAGCAGCTGCCGCAGAGGTGGGATGCGTCGGGTTTCATTGACGATCAGCAGCATCAGGTCTACATCGCAGTTCGCGAGCAGTTCTTCGATGCTGGAATATCCGGGGGTGCCGAATTGTTCTGTAGCTGCGGCGAGCAGTTCGGGATCCATGTCGCAGACAGCGACGACTTCGGCATCGGGATGGTTGTGGAAGTTTCCGCCGTGCATCAAGCCCATACCCCTACCGCTGATGAGTGCGCATTTTATCATTAAAAAACTCCTTTAGGTGTGCAGTGCTATGAATCATCCGACTTGTCGTTGTTTGTGTCAAGTAGTGCTTCCAGTTGAGCGACACGCTCTTGTAGCCGCGAAAACGCTTGCAACATTTCTGGCATTCGGCGCAGGGAGGCTTGGATACGCAGTTGCTGTGCGTGGTTTTCTGCGGGGAAGCCGGATACGTAACTTCCTGCGGGGAGATCTTTGGTCACTGCTGATTTGGCAAAAACGGTACTATCTGCGCCAATGGTGATGTGCCCAACGGCACCAGAATGTCCCGCCATCGTCACCCGATCTTGCAATTCTGCGCTTCCTGCGATGCCGGTCTGGGCGGCGATACAGCAATCTTCGCCAATTACCACATTATGCGCGATCTGTATGAGGTTATCGAGTTTTGTGCCTCGTTTGATGACTGTTGCCCCGTTGGTCATCGTGGCGCGATCGACTGTTGTGTTAGCACCGATTTCGACATCATCTTCGATGATCACCGTGCCGATTTGCGGGATTTTATGGTGACGGTCGCTGACCGAAGCGAAGCCGAAACCGTCGCTGCCGATGACGACCCCGCAGTGCAGGATAACCCGATTGCCAATCTCGACATCCTCACGAATCGTTACATTGGGATAAATGAGCGTTTCGTTGCCAATTTTCGTGTCATCGCCGATATAGACAAAGGGACTGATAATTGTTCCATCACCGATTTGGACATTATCACCAATATAGGTGTAGGCTTGAATGGAGACCATCTCGCCGATTTGTACATTATCGCCAATAATTGCGGTTTCATGGATGCCGTAGGTTGTTTTCCGTTTACGCCATGCAAACAGCTCTAGGACTTTGACAAAGGCAAAGTACGGATTCTCAACGCGAATAAGCGGTTTGCCACTGTAGGGGATGTCCTGACCAACGATAATCGCAGAGGCCTGCGTCCGTTCTATTTCGCGCAGGTACTTTGAGTTAGCGACAAACGTGAGGTCGTGTGCTCTCGCCTCTTTAATCCCGGAGACACCGATAATCTCAATCTCGCCATCCCCTAATAACTCCCCGTCGATTAGTTCGCAAATCTCTTTCAGTGTTTTTACCATAATTGCTTGCGGGTAGACCGCCCTATGGCATCAACCGGTTTTCTCCAGCATCGGAGCCAGTGGGCAATCATGGGTTACTCTTTTCCCCTTCCTTTCCTGTCTCTGTTTCAGGGGGAGTCGCCGATTGTTGAGCGTCCTTCGATTTTTCTTTTTCGTATGCGTCGTTTAATAGCTTCAGGACTCTCTCGGTCAAATCATATTTTGGATCGACATAAAGTGTCACCAAACGTTTCTCAAGGATAAGGCTAAATCCTTCACTCTCGCCGACGTGTTGAAGCAGCCCCTCTATTTCCTGTGTTAGCGGTGCGAGCAGTTCCTCGCGTTTCGCCAGAATTTGCTCTTGCCCCGCTTCCAATCTCTGTTGGAGTGCTTGCCCTTTGAGACGAATATCGGTTTCCAGTCTCTGAGTTTCGGGAGCTTCAATAAACAGTCTCTGCTTCTCTAGACGGTCTACCATTGTGTCAATTTCTTGCTGAAGGCCTTTGAGTTCGTCTGTCAACTTATCTTGGGCTCTTTTCAGAACCTCATTGGCTTCTTGGGCTTTTGTAAAATTCTCAAATACCCTTTGTGTGTCAACAACGCCTAGCTTAAAGTTGTTTTCTGCCGCGGCACCCAAACCCAGACAAAATGAGCCAAATAAGATAGCACTGAGTCCTAGGTAAAACTTCAAAATTCGAGTCATAAAACCTCCGTGTGGTGGCGACCCCGATGTGGAGTCGCCGTTATTTTAGGTATCTTAATACGTTACATTTGCTAAAAACCTGGTCCAATTGTGAAGTGGAATTTCCCTCTACCGCTTTCAATTTCTCGATCAAACCCGTAGCCCCATTCTAGGCGTGCCAACATGCCCATCAGATCAAAGCGAATTCCGACCCCCGCGCCTTTCTTGAGTGTAAAATCGTTGAAGACGTTGGTGATGCTTTCGTCCCATACCTGTCCTACATCAAAGAACGCGACGGCGGTCAACTGATTTGCAAGTGGAATGCGGTATTCTAGATTCGCATAGAGGACTTTGTTACCGCCATTAAAGTTGATTTCGCCGTTCGCATTTCTGGGAAAGATTTCAAAGTCCTCATAACCACGAACTGTGTCGATGCCGCCGAGCCGGTATCGCTCATAGTATAGGAATCTCCAATCGTTACTATCGCTATTGAGGTATGATGCCCGCACATGGCCGGCGAGGACATGGTTAAACCAACTTCTAAAGAACCAACTTGAATCCGCAGAATACCTCTGAAACCGATTGTCCGCCCCGAAGAATCCACCGGCGTATTCATAAGAGAGGCTATTATGTGAGCCGGATACAGGTTCATGGAGACTTCGCTGATAGTCGCGTGTGTCTCTGGCGAGGCTGAAAGTTATACTGCGAGTGAGGCGATCATTGATATCTTCCACGCCCGATCCGTATGCGTCGACAGATTCATTTTTGAGACGAATTGATAGGTCTGTGTTTTTGGATAACGGGCGCCCAAACGTCAGAGAACCACCGACACGTTTATAGGTATATCGATCGTAACCCCGATTGCGAAAGATTGAGCCGTAATATCGATGCGTGCGCTGGGTGTTGTACAGGCTAGTGCTGAAACGGGTTGGTGTCCCCAAGATCCAGGGGGTACTGAAGCGGAGTTCGCCGGTATGCCGATCGCGCGCACCGAGTTCACCTTTCAGGTGTACCCGAAAGGCGCGTCCCCAGAGGTTGTTTTCACCAATCTGTGCTACCCCAAAAATGCCGCCTTCTGTGCCGTAACCCCCGCCAAGACTGAGCAGACCGGTACGTGGTGATTCTGTGATGGTGACAATTAGATCTCGGATAGCACCTTCGGAATTGCTTGGAACGAACTCTACGTTGCGAATAAACGATCCCATCCGAAAGATTCGCTGTCGTGCTTTCCGTAGTGCCTGCACGTCGTAGAATTCTCCGGGTTTGATATCCAGTTGGTCCAACTCGCGTCGGATAACGTAGTCTTTTGTTTTTTCTAAACCGTTGATGTGAACGTCGCCAATGATGATGACATCGCCTTCGGTGATGCTTAGCGTCAGGTCCACAATACCGTTGATTTCATCGAAATCGGGAGATGCGTCCACTCGTGACAGCAGGTATCCTTTGTTTTGATATTCTTCCTCAATCTTGGCAAGTGTCTCCTCAAACTCTCCGCGATTAAAAATTTCCCCCTCAGTCGGGCTCAACATATCGCGAATCTTTTCTTCGGAAAATGCGGGTTTTTCGGAGTGCGTGAGGTTAACCGTATACTCCCCAACAATAAACTGTGGACCTTCATCAATAGCGATGTCGAGCATTAGTTCTGTTTTATCATCGGAGAATCGTTTGTCATGTTTAGCAATTCTTGCTTGGTTGAATCCCGCGTCTTGGTAGTATCGCACTACAGTGATCAGATCTTCCTCAAAGAAACTCTCATCAAAATGCTTACTTGTGCGGGTTTTCATCTGCTTGCTCAGTGATTTTGGTGAGAGATTATCGTTACCGATGAAGTTGATTTCTTGGACTTTAATCCGTTGCCCTTCCGTGATCTCAAATGTTACGGCTATTGTGTTGGTGTCGGAATCAATATCCTTATGCGTTTGGACCTCTGCCAAAAAGTAACCTGCTTCTTTGTATATTTTCAGGATATTCTGTTTGCTTTTCCAGAGCCGTTGCTCGTTGAAAAGTTCTCCCGGTTTCAGACTGATACCTTCTTTTATCTTTTTATATTTCAGCTGCTCATTGCCGATAATGTTGATGTTGCCTTCGATTTTAGGGTTTGGGATGAGTCGGTAGATAACTTTTAACCCGCTCCCTTCAGCGGGTTCGACATCAACGAGAATGTCCTCGAAAAAGCCGGTATCCTTATAGAGGTTTTTACTATCCTGTGATAACTGGTAAGGAGAGATTTCCTCGCCAACACGGGTTTGTATGATACTTTTAATTAAACCCTCTGATTCTTCCATTATCCCTTCAAACTCGATCTCTTTTATCTGTAATGTCTCGTCAACTGTTTTTGTGGGTTGCGATTCTTCATCGGCAGCAGCAGGGGTTGTGGATAGCATGACACACATCAACCCTACTAATAGACCGATTCGCCAGCATATCACTTTCATTGCTTTCCTCCTCCGTTTTCTCGGTGATACAAATTATCTGACGTTTACGATGTACCTTATTCGGGGTAAATACGGGTTCCCAATACATCCGTAACGTGATGAAATTCTTCAATCAGCTTCTGCGTAACGGGGCCCGGAGAGCCGTTGCCAACGGTGCGTTGATCTATTTTAACAACAGGAATGACTTCTGCAGCGGTTCCCGTTAGAAAACATTCAGTCGCGGTATACAGGTCGTGTCGGGTAAACACCTTTTCTTCAACGGTGATGCCCAATTCGCGCGCCAAGTCGATGACGGTATTGCGGGTGACTCCCTCTAAGATGCCGAGATGGGTGGGCGGTGTGACAATCACATTATCTTTAAGGAAAAAGATGTTGTCGCCGCTGCATTCGACAACATATCCCTCCGCATTCAGCATGAGCACCTCTTCGACGCCTGCCTGTTTGCCTTCTATCTTTGCCAAGATATTGTTGAGATAATTCAATGACTTGATGCGAGGACTGACGGCTTCCGCATAATTTCGGCGCACAGAGACGGTAACGATTTCTAAACCATCCTCGTAAAAATTCGGGGGGTAGAGTGTAATTTTATCCGTGATGATGATAATGGTCGGTACGGGACACTTATCCGGATCCAAGCCGAGATCTCCAACACCGCGCGTTACAACTAGACGGATATAGGCATCATGAAGTTGATTCCGGCGGAGCGTCTCCAATACTGCTTCTTCCATGCTCTCAATGGAGATGGGGATTTTGAGCATAATGGCTTTTGCCGAATCGTAGAGACGTTTTAGGTGCTCATCGAGCTTGAAGACCCGCCCTTTGTAAGATCGGATGCCCTCAAAGACACCGTCTCCGTAGAGTAGACCGTGATCAAAAACAGAAATCTTTGCTTCTTCTTGCGGAAGGTATTCCCCATCAATATAAACCAACATAGCGTTTTCCTCGAATCTACGAATCGCTCAATCTGCGAATCGTGCATTACAGATCAGATATTTAGAAATGTAACAGTTACACTGGGTCAAATACTTGACCATCCACGAGCTGAATCAATCGGTCGGCGCGTTGAGCGAGTGGTTGATTATGTGTCACGATGATAAACGTCTGGTTGAATTGGTCATTAAGTGTCCAGAGTAAATCGTGCACCGCTTCACTCGTTTTTTGGTCAAGGTTGCCCGTTGGCTCATCCGCCAACACAACCTTTGGCTGATTGACTAAAGCGCGCGCTATGGCGACGCGTTGCCGTTCGCCGCCGGAAAGTTCAGATGGGCGGTGTTCGAGTCGCTCCCCCAAACCGACATATTCTAGCAACTCTTTGGCTCGATTCTGAGCGACATCGGGTGTTTGCCGGGCAATCAACCCTGGCATCACAACGTTTTCAAGCGCAGTGAACTCTGGCAAGAGGTGATGAAACTGAAACACAAAACCGATTTCTTCGTTACGGAATCGATCCAATTCCTGATCGTTCAACGCGAAGATATCCTCTCCTTCATAGAAGATTGTTCCCTCTGTTGGACGGTCAAGCCCGCCAAGTAGATGAAGCAGCGTACTTTTTCCGACACCGGAGGCACCGACAATTGCTACAATCTCCGCCTTTTTGACCTTCAAATCAACTCCTTTAAGTACAGGGAGTTCTGTTGTACCGTCGTAGTATGACTTATACAGGTCAACAACACGGATGAGGTTATTCATGTCGGAGTGCCTCTACAGGGTTCAGATCGGCTGCTTTCCATGCCGGGTACAACGCTGCAAGCCAACAGGTTCCAATTGACAAGAGGTTCATAAAGCCGACAAAGATCCAATTAATTCTGACCGGCAATCGGTTAAGCTGATAGACTAGGCTCAAATTTTTCCCGAAAATGTCGTCTAGGTAAATAGGCTGTGCGATGAAATAGAGGGACAGCGCGGCTGCGGCGCACCAAATCAGAAGGAAGCCTGTTGCGTTAATAGGCAACGGTTCGATCCACCGGCACACATGCAACATAACTGGAAACAGCAGGATTAGAAGACCATACCAGCGTGAAACATTGCCGATTTGGAACTCAAGTCGCCAGCAGACATACACACCGAGTGCTGTTCCCAAAATAGATCCCAAGATACCGATAATTCCTCCTTGGAGGATGAAGAGTTTCCGGATTCCTTTCTTCGATGCTCCCATCGCCCTGAGAATACCGATGTCCTGTGTTTTTTCCATCACCATCATGATGAGTGTACTTGCGATATTGAATACCGCCACGAGAATGATTAGTGCGACGACAACCATTGTCGCAATTTTTTCAAGTTGGAGTGCTTGAAAAAAATCCGCTCGTGATTCCATCCATGTCGTTGTTATCGGTATCGCGCCCAAGCCCGGGGCAAAACGGACCTCTTGTCTAATGCTGTCCCTGACCTTCGGTGCCATATCTGCATGAACGAGCCGCACCTCAATAAGGTTGATCTGTTCCGGTTTTTGGTAGAGCGTCTGAGCGGTTTGTAGGTCGATAAAGCCGTATACGTTATCGTGGAGATACAGCCCCGATTGGTAAAGTCCAACGACCACAAAATTACGCATCAGTGGCATAAAATTTCCGGGATTAGCGGGATTTTGCACCATTTTAGAGATAAGGCGAAGCACATCCCCCGGAACGACACCTATTCTTCGGGCGACGTGGTAGCCTAGCACAATACCGCCTGCGATTGTCTCCTTTCCAGCCAAACGTTGTCGCGCTTCATCGATGAAAGGCGATTGATTAAACGATTCAAAATCCCGCACGAAATTTGAAAACCCTGTGACGTTATCTTCTTGTTGCAGGTCAATCCCTTTTACAGGAATCACCGTGTCAAGTGATTCTCTGCCTTGGGTTTGAATGGCGAGTGCCCTGAAAATCACAGGGGAAGCGGCGACGACCCCCTCAATTCCTTCGATCTGCTCAATCTTTTCTTGATAATTTGGAAAATAACCGTGTGCCGATTTGACGGTTACATGGGCTTCATTAACGAGGAATTTCTCTTTAATCTCGTGTCCAAAACCCTCTAAGGTGGAAATCACGATAATGACGGCGGCGATGCCGAGGGTGACTCCACTTACGGAGATGATGCTAATAATTGAGATAAAGGCTTGTTTTCGTCGTGATTTCAGATAGCGGGATGCGATAAACCATTCGTATTTCATAGGGCGTGAAATTTAGGTTAGTGCCAAAGCAAATTTGATTGCCTGTTCTACGGTTTGCATCTTTCCTGTCGTCAGTGTGCAAATACGGGATTGGAGCAAACTCTTAGGAATAGTCAGCAGATTATCACAGTGCACAACGCAAGTGGTAGGCATTCCGTCTCTTTCATCAAGTGTGACTTCTACAGGAATGTGCCAAAGCGTGCGAGTAACGGGCGCAACAGTAAGAGCATCGCGCACCGTGATGGCACTACCGCGCGTGGTGATGAGTACAGGACGGTGCCCAGCGGGTGGAGGCAAATCTGCCCCCCACACTTCCCCACGGCGCATCTACCACTCCTCCTTTGGTAAAATTTTCCCTGCTAAGGTCGCCGCTGTTTCTGCCCACTGCAATTCTTCAGGCTGTTGCATCTGCTGTTCACAATAAATGCTTTCGAGTTCCTGCGGATTGATCTGTCCAATGAATTGCTGACAAGCCATCTCAATAAACTCCTCGCGGTTATAGCGAAGTTGCTCCGCACACTCATCTATTACCTTGAGCAGGGAGGAGTTCAACGAAACGGAAACCTCTATTTTTTTTGCGGTTTGTTTGTTCATACCTTCTATCTCTCTTGCCGCGTAGGGTAAGGGGTCCGATGCAGCTGCGCTATCTCCATCAGAAGATTTTATTTTTCACGTATCAGTCTGATCGTTCCGGACGCATCTGTGGGAATAGAATCACATCGCGGATTGAGGTCTGATCTGTGAGCAGCATGGCGAGTCGGTCGATGCCGAAGCCGAGTCCGCCTGTCGGCGGCATACCGTACTCTAACGCTCGCAGATAGTCCTCATCGATCATCAACGCATCTTCATCCCCGTCTTCTCCCTTCTTTGCGCCCTCAATAAATCGTTCGCGCTGATCTATTGGATCGTTTAACTCGCTAAAGGCGTTGCCCATCTCCATGCGAGCGATAAAGAACTCAAACCGTTCAACGAAGCGATCGCTCCCACGTTTCTTTTTGGCAAACGGTGAAATCTCGATGGGATAGTCGTAAATGAACGTCGGTTGCACGAGATTTGGTTCGACGTGCGCCTCAAAGAGTTCGGCAATAAGCTTTCCTCTGGGGGCTGCGCCTTCTAAATCAACGTTAGTGTCTAACACCGCATCACGTAACTGTTCGTCGCTTAATTCATCAACGTCAATGCCGGACTCTTCGTTTATTGATTCGATCATTGTCAATCTGCGCCACGGCGGATCGAGTGAGATAGAGTCGCCTTTATAGGTGATCTGTGTTGTGCCGAGAACCGTTTGGGCGGTGTGTGCGAGTAGGTTTTCGGTCAAACACATCATATCTTGGTAGTCCGCATACGCTTGATAAAGTTCAATCATGGTGAATTCGGGACTGTGGTCGTGATCTATCCCCTCGTTCCGAAAATCCCTCGAAAATTCATAGACGCGATCGAACCCACCGACGATGAGTCGTTTGAGATACAACTCGTTCGCAATGCGGAGGTAGAGCGGCATATCCAGTGCGTTGTGGTGCGTGGTGAATGGACGGGCTGTTGCACCTCCATAGACTGGTTGAAGAATTGGTGTTTCAACTTCAATAAAACCGTCCTGATTGAGATGTTCGCGGATGGCTTGGATCATCCGTGTGCGGTTGATGAAAACCTGCATGACATCAGGGTTCATCATCAAATCCGCATATCGCTGACGATACCGTGTCTCCTTATTCTGTAAGCCGTGCCACTTTTCTGGGGGAGGACGGAGGGACTTGGCGAGGAGTTCGACTTCGTTCACCAACACCGTGATTTCGCCGGTTCGGGTGCGGAAAACGGGACCGCCAACGCCGATAACATCTCCAACATCAAGTTTTCTGTAGACTTGATAGGCTTCTTCCCCGACCGCATTTTGACGGACATAGATCTGGAGACGACCTGTCGCATCTTGCAGATGTGCAAATCCACTTTTGCCGTGGTCACGCTTGGTCATAATCCGTCCAGCAAGGTGAACGGATTTCGTTTCGTCCGGCTGATCTCCGACCTCCGCAAATTGTTCACGGATTTCTTGGGTTGTATGGGTCGGTGAATATTTGTAAGCGTATGGATCTACACCGAGCTGCCGAATTTCTTCCAGCTTTTCTCGACGCTGATCCATCAATGTACTTGAGTCTTCCAATTGTACGTTCCTTTACAGAGATTGCTAACAAGCTAGTATAGCATTTCTATAGGCTTTCGGCAATAAAAAACTGACTATCGCGCGGGATGCGCTTCCCTCACTTCTTGTCGGCTTTGGTATCTTTTAGGTAGCTTTCGATAAACTGATCTAGTTCGCCATCCATAACGGCATCGATGTTTCCGGTTTCAACGCCCGTTCGCAGATCCTTCACGAGGCGGTAGGGGTGAAACACATAGGAGCGGATCTGGCTGCCGAAGTTGATATCGAGCCGATCGCCTTGCAGCTTTGAGATTTCTTCGTTGCGTTGGGCTTGATAGTGCTCATAGACCCGTGAGCGTAAGACCTTCATCGCCATCTCACGGTTCTTGTGTTGCGATCTTTCGTTTTGGCACTGTGCAACAATTCCGGTGGGTAGATGGGTCATGCGGACTGCTGAATCGGTGCGGTTGACATGCTGCCCACCGGCACCGCCCGATCTATAGGTTTCGACACGCAGATCTGCTGGATCGATTTCAACGTCAATGTTATCACTAATTTCGGGGGAGACAGCGACAGCTGCAAAAGAGGTGTGACGGCGATTATTAAAATCGAAGGGGGAGAGACGCACGAGACGATGGATGCCCGCTTCCGCGCGCAGATAGCCGTAGGCATACTCACCCGTGACCAAGATGGTCGTGCTCTTGATACCGGCTTCCTCGCCGGGCAATAGTTCGATGGTTTCGGTTTTGTAGTTACGCGCCTCGCACCAGCGGAGATGCATCCGCATCAGCATGGCTGCCCAGTCTTGGGATTCGGTGCCACCTGCGCCGGGGTGGATGCTCAAGATTGCATTGTTCGGATCGTGCTCGCCACTGAGCATCAACTTAAATTCAATCTCTTCAACCTCTGCGGTGATCCCTTTCAGATCCGCTTGAATCTCTTCGCTGACGGTCTGGTCATTTTCCTCGATTGCAAGCCCAAGCAGCAGTTGAAGATCCTCGAGTTGGGCGTGGAGTTTTCGATATTTCTCTACATCCTCTCGGAGGTTGGAGACCCGTTGTGTAATTTTTTGGGCGTTTTGGGGATCATTCCAAAATTCGGGTTTTGCGGTTTCTTCTTGAAGTGTTTCGAGTTCTTTTTCTTTGTCTTCTAAGTCAAAGATGCCCCCTAAGTTCAAGGAGTCGAGCCGTCATTCCTTCAACTTCAGATTTTAAGTCTGCGAGCATTGTTTATTTCCTTTCTGGTCTTGGGTAAAGATATATTTATAGTGGACCTTAGAATTAATGAGACGCTCCGAATCGGCGCAGTTGGAAACAGCGCCTACCAAACATGGGGAGCGAAAGTGTCTATCTACTGGTAACTATGCGTTTTGCCTGAGTTTGGAGGCGAACCAAGTCCGATGGTGGTAGAGAATCAGGAGGACGCTCACGAGGAAACACAAAATAGGAAACCAATCGCCGTAGCGTGTATAAACAGTTTCTCCGTGATTGCTCAATGGAATCCTCTTTACTAGGAAGTTTTCTGTATCATTAGCTTGGATCGGCGGCGTGGTTACCCTGCCGAGCGCATCAATTATACACGATATGCCTCCGTTGGCGCAACGGAAAACGGCTACACGGTTTTCGACTGCGCGGAAGGGTGCCATGGCAAGATGCTGTTCTGGGGCTGCTGTTCCGTCGAACCAAGCATCGTTGGTAAGAATCCCCATCACGGACGCTCCTTTCTTGACAAATTTGCGGAAGAGGTCCGGGAACACGGATTCAAAGCAGATGACGGCTCCCATTTGGCTGTTTTCGGTGTGAGGAATGGGAAAGAGATTGATTGATTTTCCCGGCTCAAATCCGGAGGCGAGTTGGATAAAGTTGGGGAGGTGACGGGTGATCGGGACGTACTCTCCAAAGGGGACAAGGTGCATCTTGGAGTAGCTGCCGAGTTTTTCGCTGGTCGGGGATAGCAGGAACACGGTGTTATACATTTTTCCGTCAAGGACTGTATGCGTTCCTGTGAGCAGGTGTATCTGTCTCTCATTTAGTATCTGCTTCAATTTTGCGAGGTAGACGTTCCCTTCAAAGATGAATATTCTGCCGTGCAGAGCGGTCTCAGGCAGCACGATGAGGTCGGGTTCTTCGGTGTCTGCTGCTTTTACTAGGTTCATATATCTCTCAAAGATTTGGGGCAAGTATGTGGGATCCCATTTTTCGATCTGTGGCACGTTGCCGGGGACAAGGGCAATCTTGAAGTCTGAGGTGGTCTCAATGGGCTTGGACAGGGTATGTGCACCGTAGGCGAGGCAGGCGATGACGATCGCAATGGGGATAAGGCGTGATGCGTGATGCGTGATGCGTGATGCGTGAAAGGTGAAACGTGAAGAGGTCTTAGGAGCAGTCGGTTGGTCTTTGGATATGAAATGAGTGTGGATTATATCTGCGATTGTGGTGTTGAGGAGGACAACGATGAAACTGACACCGTGTACGCCTGTGAATGATGCAATCTGGATTGCTGGTAGGTTGTTCCATTGTGTATAGCCCATGCTGCCCCACGGAAAGCCTGTTAAAAACCAGCTGCATACCCATTCTAATCCTATCCAGATTGTCGGTACGATGAAGATGAAGGACAGCCCGGATTTCCACGGGAGTCTATGTAGCAGCGCGGAAAAGATGCCGAAGTATAGTGCGAGATAACCGGCTAGTAGTAGCCAAGCGAATGTGGTCAGGAAGATGTTTGCGAAGGGGTAGAGTAGGGCGATCCAGTAGACTAGTCCGAGAAAGAAGATCGCGCCGGTGAGGTAGCCGTGTAGGAAGGTGGATTTCCAGTTAGAGGTTGATTGTAGGGTGATCAGCAGTGGGATGAGGCTGATCCACCCGAGTGCGTAAAGGTTGAAACTTGGGAAGTTGAGGAGGAGTAGGAGGCCGGATATACTGGCGAGAATCCAGCTTTGGTAGCGTTTTATGTGCATGTTAGGTTAGTAGAGTGGCTTGAACGTCCCCTTTTTTTGCTTCAAAAGCTTCGGCGATCAAGAAGTCCAATTTTCTGCTTTCTGAATCCGCTTCAATCTGCTGATCCCATTTTTCCCAGTCTAGTTCATTAAACCAATGTCTCAATTGAAGGTAATCGGCTTCGGGAAGAGACAGAATCGCTTGCTGAATTTTTGTGATATTTGACATTTCTCTTTCTCCTTTTCATAGAGGGACATTAATTGAGGAGTGCTCATAAATAGCTTTCAATGTGGCTGTGCATCAGGAGTCCGTTCCGAGACTAGGGAGGGATCGCCTTCGCACAGTGGGAGAAACTTCCTAGCCTTGATATGCGTTCTCAAGTGCTGCCCTGCTGTGATTCAGCCAATAATCCGTGCAATCTGTGCCATCAGTTTAATCCGCGATTCAGACAAGGGATACATGTCGCTCCTCTGGGGCTTAGAAGAAGGTTCCTATCGCCCGGCTATAGACATGTCGCCCCTCTGGGGCTAATTGTTGTCAAAAGCTCGATCCGCATCGGAAGAACACCGATTCGGATAACTTGATTCTCTGTTAAAAAGAGATTGGCTGATAACTGGGGCGTATTATGGTAGATTTTAGAATTACTTACCCACTGTGAACGAGCGAGGTCAGGACTGTGTGCGCGGAGTTACGGCTACTACCATAAAAAGAAAAAATCTCTCGCTGGTAAGTGCACAGTTTTTTAGGCAATTTTCAACATCTTGTTGGCATAGTCTTTTCCGGAGGTCGCTGCAGGCAGTGACCTGCCATCTCGCTGATATAGTTCAATGGTCTCTTCAACGATATGACACAGTTCTGAGAAGACCTCTTGTTCATTATTCCCGTGACAGCCACCATAAAAGAGTCCGGGACAACTGCCAACATAGCATTGGTCTTCATCAGACCATTCGACAATCTTGACGTAACGGCTGCTTGTATTGACTGTTCCCAAAGTTGAAACATTGGGATTCTTAATAGACTGATTGGTAGACATTTTCTGTCTCCATGCTATTTTCTTGCTTCAGCGATTCTTGCCTCGTGTTGTAGATGAGGACTTACAAAATCTCCACCCCGATAAATCGGGATCCTTGCGGACAAGCGTTTTAAGTCTCCGTGTGTCCCGCGGCGACGGTTCTGAGGTTTATCGCAGCGTTAAGATCTCTGTCTTGTGTATGACCACAATCGCTGCAATGGTACGTCCTATCCGATAGTGACAGGTCTTTGTCTTTTGCCCCACAAGCCGAGCACGTCTTACTGGACGGGTAGAAGGTGTCTGCCTCTACAATTTTAACGCCTAACCGGTCTGCTTTGTATGTGAGCATAGACAGAAAACTTGATAATGAAGCGTCCGATAATGCCTTTGCAAGTCTGTGGTTTTTTAACATACCTCCAACATTTAGCGACTCAATTCCAATTCGACTTGCACCATTGACGATAGCCGTTGTTGCCTTATGTTGGGCGTCTTGTCGGATACAGGTGATTCGGTAGTGCAGTTTGGCAATCTTAGCTTTCGTTTTACGCCAATTGCTACTGCCTTTCTTTCGCCTGCTTAACTGACGGTGCAACCGTTTTAGCTTCCGCTCATAACGTTTTAAGGCTTTTGGATTTTCGTAATAGATACCTTCGGAAGTAACTGCAAGGTGCTTGATACCTACATCAACACCAACAACGGATGTGCGTCGAATATTAGGTATAGGATCGTCTGTAAATGTATCTACAGTGATAGAAGCGAACCAACGGTTAGCTGTCTTTGAGATTACAACTTTGACAATAGTGCCGAGGTGTCGAAGCGTTTGGAACATGCGAACCCAACCCATCTTGGGTAGTTTTATACGCTGTCCTTCGATAATAGTTGTGCCTCGACCTGCGTCTGCTTGAAAACTTTGACCCCGTGAACGCTTCTTGAACTTAGGGAAACGACTCTCACCTGACTGCCAACGTTTGACGGCCTCCTGAAAGTTGAAGTAAATCGCATTATGAGCAGCCCGTTGATTTAACGCGTCACACCACGCATATTGCTCACGTTTAACTGAGTTAAATCGCTTGTTTAACTCTATGTGTGAACGCCACTCCCCATTGTTTAATCCGTCCTTGAAATCAGCAAGAACGTGATTATACGCAACACGAGCATAGCCGCAATGTTGAGCGAATTGCGTCGATTGGACGTTGTTTGGATCTAATGCGATTTTATGAGTTTTTAACATGGGTGTGTCCTGTCTGTCCTTACACGTTGTTCTAAAAGGTGTGGGAGACACCACCGTGCAGTGGCGTAGAACCCTCCCACAAGGACAAAGGAATTATGCCATATTTTGATGGTGCTATCAACTAAAATTACGCCATCTGACCCAACCCTAAAGCATTAGGATTGTTTCCCGGTGTTTTCATTTTTTCGATTCCTCAATAGCGGCTTTGACAGCCCTTTCTTGATAATGTTTTGCGCCAGCACGGAGTTGACCGGAGCCTATCACAAATTTAGAAACTCTCGGATGGACAAATTTTCAAAGTTTCAAGGTCTTTGATGAGTGCTCTTATCTTACATGGCATCTGCTTGTATTTGTTTGTAAGTTGAGCGTGAGTTGATTCTACATGCTTATTTGTACCGATAGGTGTTAAGCACGATTTCCGCCGTAGGTGGAGGAGAGATGTGTGTCTTCTGTGAAACGCTCCCCTCGCAACGGCGTGATGTCCACCGTGCTGGCTGCACCGTCCGCGATGAGTTCTGCCATACATAACCCAATGGCTGGCGAGATCTTGAAGGAGTGACCGCTACCTCCTACGGCAAGGTAGAGCCCCTCGATATCGGGGCTTTTGTCCAAGATCATGTTCCAGTCGGGGGTGACGGTGTATAGACCGCTCCAGCCTTTAACGAACATTGCATCTTCCATTACCGGGAGCCGGTGGCTCAGACGGCGGGAAACGTCCTCGACGAAATCGCGGGAAACATCGCGCGAGTATTGGTCGGGGTCGGTCAATTCGTTCTCCTTGGGGTGACCGACACCGATGAGGAGCCTCCCGCGCTGCTCAGGACGCCAATAGGTTCGATCTACCATGTTGGAAACGGAGTGACGCATGGGCGGTATGTCCGCGGGTATTTGGGCGACGACTTCTGATTCGCGTGTAACTTCGAGAGGGAGGTCTAGCCCCACCCAACTCCCCACTGCTTTTGCCCAAGGTCCGGCGGCATTGACGACAACGGGTGTACTAATATCGCCGTAATCCGTGACTACGGCAGAAACGCGCCCAGCCCTCAGTTTAATATCGCGGGCGGGGGTCTGGAGGTAGACTTGTGCGCCGTTGCTTTTGGCTTTGGCAGCGAAGGCACTTACCATCCCGTGGGGATCTACATAGCCGGAATCAGGCTCGTGAGCCACGCAGCCGATGCCTTCCATGTTTAAGCCCGGCAGTGCTTCGGCGGCATTTTCCAATGAAACCTCCCAAGTCCGTACACCCAACCGCTTCAGTTGTACCATGTTGTCATGGAAAATATCGGCAGCCTCCGGTGGGACCAAGAAATACCAACCGACGTTGTGAAGGACTTCCGTTCCATCAAACATTTCGGGAAAGTGCTGGAAGATTTCGAGGCTCTTCTTGACAAGACGGATACTGACTTCGTTGGAGTAGTGCTGCCGCATAATTGCTGCCGAATCGCCTGTGGAGCCGGCACAGAGTAGCCCTTTTTCTAGGAGTACCACATTTCGCACGCCTTTAGCGGTTAGATGATATAGAAGGCTTGTGCCGATGGCACCTCCTCCGATGATGACTACATCAGCTGTTTTAACCATTGATATTTCTCCTTCACCGATATGTCTATGTTCATACTTCATCCTCCGAATCAGCCAACCATTCTTCAATCAGATTGACACTATGATTTGAAAATAGCAATGTTTCGGTTTCATCATACTGTGCCTGTCGCGCCCGTTTTTCATAGCGTTGTTTTATAAACAGGAAAAAGTCATAAATTTCCTGTTGTGCTTGCTCGGGCAAAGATTGCTACTTCCGAAGTGGTTCATGGGTATTGCACTCATGGCGAATGCAAAGAAGTCCTTGTCAAGCTGCCAACTTGCCCGGCATTTGGGGCTTAACCAGATGTCAGCATGGCCTATGATGCAGAAAATTCGGAAGGAAATGGAACGAAAGGGAGCAACATTACTCAAAGGGATTATTGAAGCCGATGAGGCATATTGATGTGAGGCAGAGGGTGCTGGTAACACCCTCTGCTACTTAACAAAACTCACTGCGGTATGGTGGTGGCAGGAACAGGTTGAAAGGGTTGTAGTCCAAAGACGAATAGTCTGCCGTATTGGTCTGTTAGGCTTAGTGTCAGGAGATCCCCTTGTCGAACCCAAGTTCCAGTGAGGGTCTTAAACACATCAGACAAAAAGACATCTCCGTTTGTGGATTCGGCAACGAGTGTAACGCCTGTGCCTGCATAGGAGTAACTTCCAGAATGCTTAAAGTTGAGTTCTCCGCCGAACAAGCCAACACTAACTGTTGTTTCCCAAGTTGAATTGGCGTTAAGCTGCCAAATGGCAGTGAGATCCGTTGCGCCGAAGCTACCACCGAACTCGGCTACTGCTTGATCGGTTGTGAGACCGTTAATCGTGTAGGTTTCCCAAGTCCCGACCAGCGGATTACCGGGTTGAGTTATAGCGAAGTTGGTAAAATGGTCACAACCCATGATGAAAAGTAACAACGAAATTGCTAAGTGATTTCAGATTAATTTCTGGACAATGGATTTTGTACATAGTATCCTTTTTTTTGAGTTTTTTGCTTCAAAAGGCAGGATATGATGAAACGCCCCAAACAGGTTCACTCTTTATCAGATTCGGAACTGATCGAAATCCAACAGGTGATTAGCACACACCCTAAACCGCGTGTGAGAGTCCGTGCGATTATGATTCGCATGTCCCACGAAGGCTTATCCGCTCCTGAGATTGCCACGTTACTCGGCGTAAGCCGGCAAACAGTCCTTCATCAAATTCAACGCTACGAGGCATCGGGTATCATTGGCATTGAGGATAGACCTCGGTCCGGGGCCCCCGCCAAAGCTAACGCTGAATATATCACTAAACTCAAACAAGCAGTAGCCAGCGACCCCCGTGAATTGGGATATCGCTTCAGTGTGTGGTCAGTCGAAAGGCTTCAGAAGCATTTGGTTGAGCAAACCGGTGTCGAACTCTCGCCCATCTATCTCCATGACCTGATGCAGAAACATGATATTGTTTACCGTAAACCTAAGCATACCCTTGAGCATAAACAAGACCCAGAAGAAGTTTCTCAAAAGAAACAATTACTTGAGTTTCTAAAAAAAACGCAGTAGATTGTCACTATCGATTTGAGTTGCTCTATATTGATGAATGTGAGGTGCATTTGCATCCACCCCTACGCAAAATGTGGATGTTCAAAGGGCAACAAGTAACGATTCCCGCACCGGGTGCAAATAAGAAACTACACCTGTTTGGTGCCTTGAACTTCGCCACGAATCGTGTGGATTACCAAGTGTCTACCGCCAAGACCCAATGGGCAATGGAGACTTTCTTGTGTAAACTGTTCACCGAAAGTTATCCGACTGATTATTTGGTGCTTGTCATTGATAGTGTCAGCTATCACCAAACTCCATTGATTGCGCGTATATTGGCAGAATACGCGCATCGTGTATTCGTGTTATGGTTGCCTAAGTATTGCCCTGAACTCTCTTTAATTGAGCGGTTTTGGGAGCATATGAAACAGGTGGTGTTTGACAATTACTATTTTGGCGATGAGTCCAATTTAGAGGAGGCAGTCCATCTGTTCTTCAAGGAACACAATACCCAACCTCCCTCTGATTTAACAATTGATTTTCGATTGTCCAAAAACTTATCTGAGGATTGAAAATACCTTAAAATAAGTTTTTGGACAATCCTACTCCCAAAATACAGACTATATGCGAAGCGAACAAACACATTTGTCCAATGTCCAATTACTTACCTGAAATCACTTAGTAACGTGGTGAATACGGACAAACTTCTGATTAACATAGTAACTTCTCCTTATATTGTTGATGATTGACACCCAGTCGTCATCAAGAAGTAAAACAAGCCAGATTATGAGAATAATGTCTGGCGTGTAACATCCCCATGTTACGATTAATACAATAATTTGTCAAGCCGTTATCTATTAAATGCGTCGTGTTTTACGCCTCCGGGGTTGGGTTGATCCCGTGCACCATCAGTCCGTGTCCGGGGGAGATGTGGAGATCTTTGAGCCGTTGATCGGTGGCGGAGCAGTATTGGAATAGGACAATGCGTCTTGGGTGATCAGATCGATTTAGATATGAACCGTGTGGGGTCAGGTAGCTAAAGAGCAGCACATCGCCTGCACTTCCTTCGCAGGGGGTCGCGTCTTCAATGGGGTATTTCTGTGGTGAGAGGTAAAGTCCATCGGGTTCGTGTGGTAAGACCCCTTGTTTATGGACGCCCGGCATGACACACAGGCAGCCACTTTCCACCGTTGCATCTTCAAGGTAAATGACCGCAGCAATCATCGAGTCATTTTCGTAGGGGAAATAGTGATAGTCTTGGTGCATCGGAAACGGCGAGCCTTTTTCGGGCGGCTTGACGTGGAGTTTTGTGTGGTGCAGTTGCACGTTAGGTCCAATCAAATCGGCGACAATTCGAGCCAACTTTGGATTGACTAGCATCCGGGTGAAAACTGCGGAATGGTATTGCATGTTGTGGATACCGAGCATTGATGTCTTGCCAAGTTCTTCTTTGGGAATCTGGGCTTCCTGCCATTTGCCTCTCCATGTGCCTTCAAGTCGGTGTCCGCCCTGCTGGACGCGGTCAAACATCGCATCGGTTTCGTGGACGCATTCCTCGATCTCTTCGGGTGTGAAGACCCCTTCGGCGAGGAGGTAGCCGTTGTCATTGTAAAATTGGATCTGTTCGGGTGTCAGCATAGGCTCACTCCTTGTTGGTTCATTAGTTTATTAGTTCATTAGTTACTACAAGTTGCTCTGAATCCCAATGTTCGTATCGGGGACTTTGAGCGTTCAATTGCGTAAGCCCTGACATAATCATCGTCGCTTAAACCGGCTCTCTAGTTCATTTCGGTGCATTTCCACAATGATGGGGCGTGCGTGTGGACAGTTGAACGGCAGCTTTGCCTGAGAGAGATCTTTGATTAGGTTGACCATCTCCTCCATCGTCAGCGTATCACCGGCCTTCACGGCGGACTTGCAGGCGAGCATGATGAGTGCCTTGTCTTGGACTTCGAGATGTTCTACGGTTAGTGTTGTGGTGCTCCCGATCCCATCTAGCAGATCTGTGACTGTCGCGCTGACCAGCCTTGTGGGTAGCGTTGCGGGGATAGATCTGACAAGGATTGTTCTGCCACCGAATCGCTCCAGATCGAAACCGAGTTTTTCAAATAGTTCACTGTGGGTATCAAGTGCTGTTAGCTGCTGGGGTGTCGCTTCGATAGTGACAGGTAGCAACAACCCTTGTACAGGAATGCCGTCTGTCTTGAGTTGTTCGACATAACGTTCGTACAACACGCGCTCGGCTGCAACATGTTGATCAATCAGGAAGACCCGATCTCCGCCTTCTGCAACGATGTAGGTATTGAACAGATTGGTTTTTAGCTGGACACTTTCAAAGTCGAGGAGTTGAAGTTCTGTGCCTTCGGGAATTGGGTGTTGTGGTCGCTGCACCGATTCAACCTGTAGAGGGTCTCGCTGCGGATCTGGTTCTTCAGGACGTAGCGGTGTGGTGGTAGTAGCGGGTGCTGGCGTTGGCTGTATAGATTCGCGGGATCCCGAAGGGAAGATGGAGGTGCGTGTGACAGGAGTCTCCACGTCGATTCGCGGTCGTTGAGGCGGGTGGGTCGTGGGGCTATCTGTGCCTTCAGGCGTAGCATCCTGCGCTGACTCAGTTTTGCTATCTTCGGTCTCTATTTTGGGGATATATTTATTTTTGTAGATGCCGCTATGCAGCAGACGTACTACCCCGCTGTAAAGGCTGCGCTCATTCTGGAATCGCACCTCGATCTTCGCCGGGTGGACATTGACATCAACATGCTGTCCGTTCATTGTGAGGAACAGAAATGCGACGACATACCGATCCTTCGGCACCATGGATCGCATTGCCTCGTTGAGGGCTGCGCCAAGTACTTTGCTCCGGATAGGGCGTCGATTCAAGAAAAAGAGTTGATAGTTGCGGTTTGCCTTTGTGAAATCGGGTTTGCCGATAAAACAGCGCAGATGGAGGTTCGGTAGATCCGCATCGAACTCGATCAGGTTTTCCGCGAACTCTTTCCCGTATAGCAGGCGTATCCGCTCAATATAGGATTCACACGCTCGGACATCGATTAGAGAGCGGTTGTTGTGAGAGAGCGAACACTGGGTTTGCGGGTTTGCAAGTGCTGCCCACATCACCTGATTTGTGATGTGATTCAACTCTGTTGCATCAGTTTTGAGGAATTTCAGCCGCGCCGGTACATTATAAAAGAGGTTGTTAACCGTGATGTGTGTCCCCGGCGAACAGCCGCTTGCTTGGACGGGGCGAACCACGCCGCCTTCGACGGTGATCTTTGTGCCTTCGACCGCGTCGGGGGTTCGTGTCAGCAGTTCAAACTGCGATACCGATGCGATGCTTGGGAGTGCTTCCCCACGAAACCCAAAGGTCTGAATCGTCTCTAAATCATCAACGGTGGTGATTTTGCTGGTTGCGTGGCGTTCTATAGCGATGAGTGCGTCCTCACGGCTCATGCCTGCGCCGTTATCTGAGACTGAGATGAGTCGCTTGCCGCCCGCGCGTATTTCAATATTGATGTTTGTGCTCTCCGCGTCAATTGCATTTTCGACTAATTCCTTGACCACGGATGCCGGGCGTTCAACGACCTCGCCGGCGGCGATTTTGTTGGAGATGTCGGGGGGTAAGATCCTAATTGGCATGGTCAACTCCTAATATGTGAAACGTAAAAAGTATGGCTCATGTTAAGAAAGCGTGCAACAGCAACCGAGTTTTCGTAGGGGTTGGGTCACCCAACCCTTACTACGGGCGGGAAACCCCCGCCCCTACGATTTCGTTCATATTTTGCACTTTCTTTTTACATGAACCAAAAGTATATTAACGCAAGTTACCACATGTGCTCCGCTGGGGTTTTGATAGTTCTTCAGTAATCAATATCAATCTTCTTGTGATTCGATATAAACACGCAATACTGCGTTCATTTTTGCCAGATAGCGGCTATCTGTTTTCTCGAACCACTCCAAAACTTCCCTATCCACAGGAATCAAGGCATATTTTTCACCATTTGCTAACAACTCACCAACTGTCTGCTCATCCTCCCACAGCATCTCTCCATTGGTATAGATAGCCCGTTTGAAACAGTTCAACTCCGTCTCGGATAGGGGTTGGGCATCTGGATCAGACTGAGCCGTTTTGGATAGATCTTCGTCCGTCATCTTGTCGACCCGCTCCCAATCGGTCTCATCAATCTGCCCTTCAATTTCGTCAAGGGTATACGCGGAGATATTTTCGTCTTTCATCTTTCGTTGCCTTTCTCGCTGAAATGATTCGGATGTTCTGGTTACGCAGGGTATAAACTACCTGTAAAATTCTGGATTCTATTCGTCCAATCGCAATCCGTCGTTCTTCGCCATAATCTTTTCGATTATCTTTCCATTGTAGCACTTGACCGTTAAAAATCGTTGCAGCTCTCCGAAAGCTGATGCCATGCTTTTCGATATTTTGTCGGTTTTTTTGTTCGTCCCATTCAAAGGTGATTGGCATAATGAGATGAAGCAGTGTGGCGGGAGAGGGTGGGAGTCGAACCCACCTACCCACTTGCATGGGCAAGCTGGTTTTGAAGACCAGTAGAGCCACCGGACCCTATCCCCTCCCAGACAGACATTTAGACAAAATTTGTTTAATTCACCTGAATTTTCCCATTTTTCCCGTGAAATTGTAGGTTTTCCCGATTGAAGGAAGATGCTTGCTATGCCCGACGTTGAGATTTCCGTAGCCGTCGGTGGTTTCCTTCGCGGATTGTCAATCCTTGCCCGTCGCAGTATTCGAGAAACGGCACGGCGTATTTCCTGCTGGTTTGTGCAAGTTCTCGGAATTCGGCAACGGTTATTATATCATTTTTCTGGAGGTAATCGGTAAGCGAATTCACAATTTCTTCAAAGATTTGGGTATGAATAAAGAGGTCATCTGCAATTCTAATGAATCGGCCGAGGTTCATCAGTGCGTAAAAGGTTTGCTGCACTGACTGCGACGGATATTCGGACAACTGGGCGGTCAATTCGATCATGGCTGGGGTGTTGATACCAGCGTCAAGGAATATTCCTTCAACCTTTTCCTTGATATCTTCTTCTTCGGCTGAGAATTGGATTTGGTGCGATGATAGGCGCAGCAGATTTCCGTCGGTGACGATCTCTTTTTGGCGAATGAGTTGATCGACAGTTTTCTCAAAGCCGATTTCGTCGAGTTTGAGTTGGAGGCGGAGCTGCGAGGTGTTTTGACCGGGGGCGAGCGGTTGATCTTCATGGAAATTTGCTAGCGCGTTAATCAGACTGGCTTGTGCTTGTTCTGTCCGATCCATCGCAGAAACGAGCGGCGTGGTTCCACCCCAACGCACAATCTCTTGGTGATTCTCAAGGTCTTTTAGTAAGGCTCGAAACTCTGCATCGGTATAAGGTAGGTAGTAGCGGAGAAATTCTGCTGGCACGCAGAGTTCACGGCTTTGTGCCAATACCAATCTCACAACTTCGGTATCATCTGCGTCTTCCCACACTGTGAGGGTTTCCAGCGTTTCTTCCGTGAATCGTTTGTGGCGTGGTGCGAATGGGTTAATTACCCGTCCACCGCCGACCGTATGTTGGGCGGAGAAATCGCGCACGATAAACCGATCTCCCTTGAAGGTCAAAATCGGTTTCTCAAGGCGTAGCTGGAGCTGCGTCGAATCTCCCGGCAAAACCGCCTCGTCCATCAGTAGGATTGCGCGGCAAAATGTCTCGCTTGTTCCGAGATAAAACCGTAGGCGCGTCCAGTGTTCAAGCATTCTTGGGAAGGATGACAGGAGATTAAGTGACACGTCGATATTATCCGTCACTTCCGCAAATCCGCTTGGACAGAGTACATTCCCCCGTTCAATTTCGTCTTTGGTGATTCCAGACAAGTTCAACGCTGTCCGTTGTCCTGATTGCGCGTTTTCAGCCTGTTCATTGTGAACTTGGACACCGCGGACGCGTACTTCTTGCCCTTGGGGTAGCATAACTAGTCGTTGCTCGCGTTGGATTGCGCCGCCCATCAGCGTGCCTGTCACTACCCCGCCGAACCCTGTCATCGAAAAGACGCGGTCCACATATAGGCGTGGGATTCCATTATGCCGGTCTGCTTGCGCTTCCGTATTGACACACGTCACAATTGTGCGTTTAAGTTCATCTAAGCCTTCGCCTGTTATCGCTGAGACATGGACGGTCGGTGAGCCTTCGAGGGTTGTTCCGACCAACATCTCTTGGGACATTTCGGCGGATTCCTCCAACTGATCGGGTGTCACCAGATCCACCTTCGTCATGACGAGGATGCCGGTCGAAATGCCGAGCAGATCGAGGATCTCCAGATGCTCTAGTGTCTGCTCCTGTACCCCCTCCTTTGCGTCAACGACAAGCAGCACCATGTCCATCCCGTACGCGCCTGAGAGCATGTTTCGGATAAACCGCTCATGACCGGGGACATCAACGATTCCGGCACGCGAGCCGTCCGGCAGATCGAAATAGGCGAAACCCAACTCGATTGACAGACCGCGCTCCTTCTCCTCTTTGAGCCGATCGGTCTCGATGCCGGTGAGGGCATGTATCAGCGCAGATTTTCCGTGGTCAACGTGTCCGGCGGTGCCGATGATGACATGTCGCATAATATCCTGTCCCCTCTAAGTCGAATGGTCCAATTCCGCTTGAAGTGTTTTCATCACACCTTTCGCTGCTTTAACGATCCACATCAACTCCGTTTCAAACACTGTCCGAACATCAAGCTGGAGCCGCTCGTCCCCCACACGTCCGATTACAGGTATCGGCTGTGCTCGAAAGTGTGCCGCGAGGGTTTCGGCGGAGATCTGTGGTGCGTCTAGGTTGACAGCTAGACTCGGTAATGTATCGACGGGTAGCGAACCGCTACCAATCTGTGCAGTGCTTTCTTCAACCGTAACTTGGATTGCGTCACCAAAGATTTGCCGGAGATGATGGGCGAGTTTTTCAGCGACTTCACGGAGTTCGGCTATTGGGCGCGTGTAACGCTGAAGCATGGGTAGTTTTTCGGTCAGTTCCTTTTCGTTAAGGTAGAGTCGTAGGGTGGCTTCGAGTGCGGCGATGGTGAGTTTTCCGACGCGCAACGCTCGCATCAATGGATTTTTGCGAATTTGCTCGATTACGTCCAACCGACCCACAATAATCCCCGCCTGCGATCCGCCAAGCAGCTTGTCGCCACTGAATGTGACGACATTGACACCGGCATCTATCCGTTCACGCACCACCGGCTCATAGGGCAAACCGTAACGGGTTAGGTCAACCAACGAACCGCTTCCGAGATCTTCCATCGTTGGGAGGCCGTGCTGCCGACCAAGTTCGGTGAGTTCTTCCATCGTGGGGGTTGAAGCGAATCCGACGACCTTGTAGTTGCTTGGATGTACCTTTAGCATCAATGCCGTGTTTTCGTTGATTGCGTTTTCGTAGTCTCGGAGATGCGTGCGGTTTGTCGTCCCTACCTCGCGCAGGATGGCTCCGCTTGCCTCCATCACATCGGGGATACGGAACGCCCCACCGATTTCAATGAGTTCGCCGCGGGATACGATGACCTCTTTATCGCGTGCTAAGGTATTCAACGCCAGTAGCACTGCTGCTGCGTTGTTGTTCACTATAGTAGAGGCTTCGCAGCCTGTCAATCGTTGCAGCAAGGGTTCAGTGATTCGATCCCGATGCCCACGCCCCCCGGTATTGAGATCATATTCTATATTCACATAGTTAGCAGCGGCTTGGGCGAGGCTTTCAGCTGCCGATGTACTGAGCAATGATCTGCCGAGGTTGGTGTGTGTAATCGTGCCGGTGGCGTTGACAATTGGACGGAGGGCGGGGGCGGTTAGGGATTCGAGTTCCACGCGGACGAGAGCTGCATACGCCGATTCATCGGGCGGTTCTACAATCTCTGCATTAAGAATTTGCCCCCGAATCTCAGCAGTTACAGTGCGCAGGGCTTCCGTTATGAGATCCCGCGAATAGCCTTCCTGCATTGTGAGAAACGACTCACGAGAGAGCAGTTGTTCGATTGCGGGGATACGGCGTAAAGCCTCACCCTGTTCTGGGGTTAATTTTTTTGCCGGCATGGGTTTTTTGATCCATGTTAAATTCACCGCAGAGACGAAGTTAGTACATTAGTTCATTGGTTCATAGTACATTGAATGATGGGGCATAAATTCATTCATTGAACTGGTTGACGACCTTTACTGGCTTGCCTGTTTCTGCGGACTCTACGCCTGCGACCAAGGCTGAAACGGTTTTTGCACCTTCGCGGACATCAATCAATGGTTGTGTGTCGTTAATCACGCAGTCAACGAAATGACAAACTGCTTCCTGAATTGCATTTCCGTCCTCTGCTCCAATTTCTTCTGTACGACCATCGGGATGGTGGACATGGTTCTTCCAGATAGTTCCTTCTGTACCGTAGATAGAGAGGAAGCCTTCGCCCATCCCACGCCCTTTGCATCCGCTGGTAACAAGCACTTTGCCGATACAACCGTTCTCAAACTGGAAGGTGAAGATGTAACAGTCATCGAGCGGAAAATCTTGGGCGGCGTATCCGTTGGAATAAGCGTGGACTTCTGTAACGTCGGTTCCGACCGTCCACCGAAGTAGATCGAAGGGGTGGCAGCCACCTCCAATCAGGATGTTCTGTGCTGTCTGTGGATGAGACCGCCAAGTTACCGGATTGTAGAGGGAGCGCATATCGTGGATGTAGCTGCCTTCGACGAAAAAAGCGCGTCCGATCTCTTCAGCGTCGTAGATCCCCTTAATCCGTTTGTAAATAGGTTCAAATCGCATAAACTGACTCACCATGAACGTGAGTCCGGTTTCGTCCACCGTTTGCACCAATTTCCGGCAGCTTTCTATATCGACCCCCATCGGTTTCTCGCACAGGACATGCTTTCCTGCCTGAAGTGCCGCGATGGCGTGCTCAGCGTGAAAGAGATCTGGGGTACAAACCAACACAATCTGGATGTCTTCGTCGTCTAGCAGTTGCTGATAGTCGGTCGTGGCATACTTCATTTGACCTTGACGACACAGATCTTGCGCTGTTACTTCATTGTCGTCGGCAACACCGATCAATTCGACATCAGGACAAGCGGTAAACCCTTTGATATATTCGGACACATGGACATCGCTGCCTATCAGTCCGATGCCTAGTTTGTTCATCTGTATATCCTTCTAGAAACCGGCATTTTTGTCAACTTGGTTACGCAATGGTAGTTCCCCACGTACGAAGTGCCCGATGTTTTCACCGAAGATTTCGAGGACATATTGTCCCTCAAACTGCGTGCCGCCAGAAACGTGCGGCGCAATTAGGACATTTTCCATTTCCCACAGTTCACTGTCTTCGGGCAGCGGTTCCGTTGCAAAAACATCCATTGCTGCTGCGCCTAACCGTCCCTCACGCAACGCTGTTGCCATCGCGGCTTCGTCAACGATGCCACCCCGCGACATGGGCACTATCATCGCTGTCGGTTTCATCAGTGCGATCTGAGCTGCGCCGATCATGCCGCGCGTCTCTGGTGTGCGGGGAACGGCGATTAGCAGATAGTCCGATTCACGTAATAGGTCGTCGAGTCGATCAAACCCCCACACGGCACTGACGTAGTCCGGCTTGTCGCCCGGATAGAGGTCTACGGCGATGATTCGCATATCGAAGGCACTTCCCCGTTTGGCGATCTCGCGTCCGATGTTTCCAAATCCGACGATCCCCATCGTGCTGTTGGTCAACTCTAACATCTTGGGTCGAATTTTACCGATTGCCCACTGTTTATGTTGTTGCGCCAAGATAGAATCTCTGATGCCGCGGGTAAAGGCGAGAATCATGGCGATCGCGCTTTCTGCGACGCACGCGGCGTGGGTGCCGCTTGCGCTTGTGAGCAGGACATCGCTCTCCACCAGTTCGGGGATGGAGACAAAATAGTCTACTCCGGAGCTGGGGGACTGAATCCATTTGATGTTTTTAGCCGCTAGGAAGAGATCGCGATTGAGCCATCCGATGTAGACATCGGCATCGGCGATAAGCCTTGGCGCATCTTCTGGTTTGGCACAGTGCACAAATTCTACGTCAGGATATGCTTTCTCGAATTCGGGGATTCCGTCTTCGAGTTTCATGTGGTTGGGTCCGACCAAAATCTTCATTTACAGTCTGTTCTCCTTCGTATATGTGAACAAATTTCTTTGAAAACGTGGTTTCTGAGAATCGTAACATGGTATACTTAATATCATATAAAATTGCGATTTGAATCGCCCGGTTTGTCGGGGAGTTAATTCGCCACAAAAATCAATTTCTAGTGGCAGGCAGTATACCATATCTATCGCTAATCTGAAACCTATTTTTTTGCAAGGTAGGTTCCTGCTGCAGTGAAAAGGAGATAAAAATGACCGAAGAATTGAGTCAGCGATTAGAAGAATATAAAGCAAACGGTTTCACTGTTTTTGAGGGTTTATTCAGCGAGACGCAGATGCAGCGTTGGCGTGAGAGACATCAGGAGTTAATGGAAGATTATGATGGGCAAACTTGGTTCGGTAACATGCTCGAATACGCGCCAAAGTTGATGTGGCCTGCAGTCAAGCATCCGACGATACTCGATTTTTTGGAGATGGTGATGGGACCATTTGTGCAACTTGATAACCTCACCCTTGCTGCTTTCCCAAGTGTTCCGAAGAATCAGGCTGAGGGGCGGGCATCCGGTTGGCATCGAGATCGGTGGGCAAGGGTGCCGCAAAAGGATATCTATGAGCGTCCACTCGCCTCGAATGCGATCAGTTATTTGCAGGATTTAACAGATGAGTACGGTCCATTGCGGGTGATTGTTGGGTCGCATCGGCAGCCGATTACGATAGACGTAGAAGACCGGAATAAGCCGCATCCGGACGAGACTTTGCTCTATATGAAGGCGGGTGATGTTGTTGTAACACACAACCATCTCATTCATTCAGGAACGCCGAACAGTGCCGACGGTTTACGCTACTTTTTCAGCATTTATTACAATTCGACGTGGCTCAAGCATACTAATAACCACAGTGGGCCTCTGACGCAACGCCTTCTTGAGGAGGCACGGGAGCGGGACGACCACCGACTGATGCGACTTCTGGGGGTTGATACGCAGCTGCAGCCGCGCTGCAATTCCGGGTTTCTGGCTCCGGATGAGGATCGGTGGGAGGAGTGGATTGCTGCCGATCGCGCTGCAGTAAGGCTGAAGAATAATACGTGATGCGTAATGCGTAAGAAAAAACAGAATTGGCATCTGCGTTTCCTATGAATAAACCTTGCCGTACTAAATCGTTGGAGTTTTGGGGTTGGGTTTCACGGTGTCCGTTCAACCCAACCTACGGTGATGATGGAGTGCAGTAGGTCGATTTTCCAAAATCGACGTTTGGTTGTCGAGAGTCCGATAAATCGAGACCAGGTGTGAATCTCGACCTACGGATTACTTAGGAGGTTAGGTTAGCGTTCGATGTTAGAAGCCGAGTGACGCTGCGATGTTGTATTCCTCCGCCAAAGACCTGAGGGTATTCCACGTAGCATCTTCGATGAAAATGCCTTCCTGCAACTTCTGCTGAGTCCGCAGATGTTCTAATTCGCCGGGATAGAAGACCTCTGTGAAACCGGTTGCCGGTGGGCAGCTCTTTAGATAGGCGGCGAATTCTGCGACCTCTTTCTTGAATTCAGCGAGGGGACGGAAGGCATCTACATTGAACGCTGCCATGAAACAGCCGTCGTTGTGCTTGCCCGCCGGGTCATGCCCAAAACCAAGACCGGTGAGGATACCTGAGAAGATTTCGACCATCACCGAGAGTCCGTATCCCTTGTGCCCCTCTGGTCCGCCGAGAGGGAGTTGAACACCGCCACGCCCCAAATCTTCGGGGTCTGTGGTCTGGTTGCCATCCTTATCAAGAATCCAACCCTTTGGAATTTCAGTCCCGCGCGTACGCGCCACATTGATTTTACCTCCCGCAACAGCACTGGTTGCCATATCTATGAACAGGGTGCCCTCCAGATCGCTGGGCATCGCCATACAGATGGGATTTGTGCCGAGCCGTGCTTCTCTGCCGCCGAATGGTGCGACTGATTTGCTGGTGCGCCCAGAATCGGCGGTCATCATGCCGATGAGATCTGCATTCGCTGCCATGATGGGGTAGTCGGCTACCCGTCCGACGTGGCTCTGTTGGTAGACCGTGGTGGCTGCGACGCCGTGCTGTTTTGCCTTGTCGATAGTAATTTGCATCGCTCGTTCGGAGACCACGTATCCGAATCCCCAGTTGCCGTTGATAACTGTGGTGACGCTGGTTTCTTGGATGATCTCGAAGGGCGCGCCCGGTACAATGTGACCCCGTTTTATCCGATCGATGTAGCCGGGAATTGCAATAATCCCGTGTGAATCGTGGCCCGCTAGATTGGCACCCATGGAGTGTCGAGAGATGATTGACGCTTCCTCTGCGCTGGCACCGGCTCCCTGAAGGAGTTGGGAAGCAATTTCTCGCAGTTGTTTGGCTGGAATGGTTGGCATGGTATCCTCCTGATGGTGAATTATATTTTTAATCTAGCAGAGTCGAGGTACTTTGTCAAGAGGTCCACCATAAAATATCTGGTTACGGCAGTCGTCTGCTTAAAATTTAGGTGGTTTGCTGCTTGAATTTTCAGCAGATTGATGAAAATTGTATCAACTTTTCAGCGATAACACACCGAACGAATAATCTTAAAAGATTGAGCTGCCTGCCGTTCCTGCTTGCCTTGTAAAGGTTTTTATCAAATGAAAAATACGCTGGTCAATCGTTGGCATCTTTTTTGCCAATGCTTATCATTGTGTCCTTTTCAGGTCGTTGACGAAGATGCTCATTTCAAGAGTAGGGCATCTGATTCGGCAATAGACTGGTTGAAAGCGGGTGCGGAAAAACCCTGTCCAACGCTTTCAACATCATTTCAAAAATGGAGGTTAATTAATGATTTTAGCAAAGTTAAACGCCAGAGATATCCGGTCATTTTTCTGTTTTTTTGTTATGTTGGTGCTGACTTTCACGCTCGGTTCCACTTCTGCGGAGATTAAACTGAACGATAACCTGGCGATCTCAGGCTTTCTTGATATGTCGACCGTAACAACTATGGGTGATGAGACTGAAACAAGCCTGTCTTTCGATCAGTTCGAGATGGACTTTCATCTGAACTACGGTTCGGTTACTGGACAGGTTGATATTGATAGCACAGATGATTTTCAAGGCATCAAACTGGAGCAGGGCTTTGTAACGTACACGGCTCCTAAAGATATGCTACCCGGTGTGAGCATTACTGCGGGCCGCTTCCTCAGTTCCCTAGGTTTTGAAGCAGCAGAGCCGACAGGTCTCTATCAATACTCTTTTTCTGAAGGTATTCCCTATCCTGGATATCAGAACGGTGTCGCAGTTAATGTGAAACCGATGAAGGAGGCAGGACTTTACGTCGCATTTCTATCTAGCGTTTGGAATGCGAACGAAACGGATGCAGGAACCCCTGGCATCGAAGCCCAACTTGCGTTGACCCCAATTGAGCAGATTACTGCGAAGGTTGGCTACGCGTTAGATGCAATGGACGACTACACACAGACTGAACTGAATGCGTGGGTGTCATTCGCGCAGGGACCGTTGACTCTCGCTGGGGAGATTGATTTGCTGGGGAACTGGGGTGCTGACGGTAATAGTGGCATGCACTTTTTGGGCATGGCGAATGTTTCACTGGCGGATATAATCTCAGCCCCTGTTGGTGTAACGCTCCGTTTTAGTGGTATCGACACAGATCTTGGCGGCACCTCCACGGAGTTCACGTTTAGTCCCTCTTATACGGCGACGGACAACTGGTTACTTCTCGCTGAATTCAAACAGCGGCTTGACGCTGAAGAGACAATCATTGCAGTAGAATCGCTTTTTACATTTTAAGTAAAAGTCTGATAAACATAAATTTTTAAGGAGGTTATTAAATGTTTCGGCTTAAATCAAAGTTGTACGGTATCGTTGCAATAGGTTTGTTAGTTTTGGCTGTAGGAATGTTCGGTGTCGAAGAGGTAGACGCTGGGCATCATGAAGTGAAAATTGGTGTGCTACATTCTTTGAGTGGAACCATGGCGATCTCTGAGACCTCTCTCAGGGATGTTGTTGAAATGGCGGTTGAAGAGATTAACGCTGCCGGTGGGGTAATGGGGAGACAGATTAAGCCGGTCGTTGTTGATCCCGCCAGTGATTGGGATCTTTTTGCTGAAAAAGCGAAAGATTTGATCGTTAAGGAGGAGGTTGCTGTGGTCTTTGGGTGCTGGACCTCTGTCAGTCGGAAGTCTGTTCTGCCTGTTTTCGAGGAGCATAACTCTCTGCTTTTCTACCCGGTGCAGTACGAAGGTGAGGAGCAGTCGCTCAACGTGTTCTACACCGCCGCGACCCCGAACCAGCAGTTGATTCCTGCGGCTGAGTATATGATGGAAGAGGTTGGTGCCAAAAAGTTTTACTTGTTGGGAACAGACTATGTTTTCCCGCGCACGGCAAACAAGGTGCTGAAGGCTTACCTGAAGACGAAAGGTGTGCCAGATGAGAATATCGTCGAAGAGTACACGCAGTTCCACCACCAAGATTATCAGACCATTGTTAGCAAAATTAAGAAATTCGCTGCCGGCGGCGACGCTTGTGTATTGTCCACGATTAACGGTGACAGCAATGTACCTTTCTACAAAGAGTTTGCGAATCAGGGGTTGACCTCAGATGACTGCCCGATTATGGCGTTCTCTGTTGCGGAAGATGAGTTGCGTGCGATGGACGTGCCTCCTCTTGTTGGACACCTTGCCGCTTGGAACTATTTCCAGAGCATCAATACACCAGAGAATAAAAAGTTTGTGAAGAATTTCAAGGCGTTCTGTGAGCGAGAAGGTTTGCCCGGCGGCTCAAAGCGTGTTACGGATGATCCGATTGAAGCCGCATACTTTGGTGTTTACGTCTGGAAGGCAGCCGTTGAGAAAGCGGGTTCCTTCGATGTCGATAAGGTGCGGGAAGCGGTCTACGGATTGGAGTTTGACGCACCCGGCGGCAAGAAGATGATGCACGCAAGCAACCAGCATACGCTGAAACCGGTTTACATCGGCGAAATTAAGAAGAATGGTCAGTTTAAGATTATCTATAAGTCGGACGGCCTGGTTTCGCCCGATTCGTTTAGCAGGTATCTCCACCCGGATGGCAACTATCCTGCGCCGACCGGCGGTCCAAAGGAGAAAGTTGGGATGTAGTTGACAGAGGGGAAAACGAGAGAAAGAGCAGACGTGGAAGCGAGGGAGCGGGTGACCGAGGGGACGAAAAACACTCGCTTCCACGTCCCCTCACACACTCGCATACACTTTTTCTCCCGTTTTCTCACCCGCTGCATCTTTCCTTCACACTTCACGTTTTACACAATGAACTCATGAACCCTCCCTATAGTCCCATGCCGAGAATCTGCATAATCATTGCCCTTATTCTTTTACAAATGATCGGTATTCTGTATCCCTGCCTTGCTGAAGTTGACGACGGATTTATCCGATCTGAAATCTATAAACTTACCGGCGAAGATCCCGCAATACGCAAAGCTGCTATCATGGCATTGGCACAGTCCGGGGACCTGCGCGTGGAAGCGATCCTTGAGTCGTATAAATTGGGTGAACTCTACATCTGGAATGGAGAGGTGGTGCTCTGCAAGGAAACCGTTGAGGACGAGGATTTCAACGAATTTTGTCTCCTTTCAGACGTACTGACTGGTGAGGCGATTCTGGATGCGGACGGAAAACAGGCTCAAATTCCGTTAGAGGAGTTAGAGGAGATTGCTCCGTCGAGGGCGGAACGCAAACTCACAAATAGCGCGAAGTTTCTTGTTAGACTTTCGTCGCCGGATCCTGAGATTCGGAGGTCAGGTGTTAAAAAATGCGGCGATCCGCCGGGAATTATTGAGGCTGTTCCTCAACTTGAGGAGATGGCACAGAACGACCCTGTTAAGAAAATTCGGTATATTGCCAAGGAGAGCCTACTCCTCATTCGCCTGAGCCGGACACCTTTAGAAGCGGATTCTGATGCACATCTTGAAATTGTCCGTGAGTTGGGAGAGATGAAAAGCCTGCGTGGACTTCCCCGGTTGCAGGAGATGTTTAATGAACTGATGGTAAAGGTCGAAGCCTTGCCGGATTTTGAGGAAGGGACAGACATCGAGGACCTTGAACCGACTGATGCGGAGGCATTGGGTATCTATAAATACGCGATTGCGTATAAATACGCGATGAACCAGATTGACAATTATCAAGGTGTCGTGGGTGGTATCGGCAATATATTCCGCGGGCTTTCGCTCGGATCCGTGCTCATCTTGATGGCGTTGGGGCTTGCGATTACGTTTGGTCTGATGGGTGTCATCAATATGGCGCACGGTGAACTGATGATGATTGGGGCTTATGCGACCTTTGAGATGCAGAGGTTGTTCGGTCATACACCCGACAATCCGTCCGACTGGTATTATGTTGCAGCGCTGCCCGTGTCATTTATAGCGGCGGCTTTTGTTGGTTATCTCATTGAGATTTCCGTTGTCCGCCACCTGTATCGGCGCCCCTTAGAGTCATTGTTAGCGACATGGGGCGTTGGGTTGGTCCTGATTCAGTTGGTACGCATTCGCTATGGCGACAACATCGGGGTGAACGCTCCAACTTGGGCGCGTGGTGGACTTGAAGTTGTGCAAGATCTCATCGTTCCGTACAGTCGGTGCTTTATTATTCTCTTGTGCGGTTTGTGTGTACTGCTGATCTATTACTTGATGAACTACACCAAGCTGGGCTTGCGGATGCGAGCGACTATGCAGAATCGGAATATGGCGAACAGCATGGGCGTGAACACACAACGAGTGGACCGCTATACCTTTGCTTTCGGCTCTGGAATTGCTGGAATCGCGGGGTGTGCGTGGACACTTATCGGCGGTGTTACACCTGACATGGGACAGAACAACTTCATCATTGATTCATTCTTGGTTGTTGTCACAGGTGGTGTGGGCGAATTGATTGGCGTTATCTGTGCGGGGTTAGGGATTGGTGTGCTGATGAAGGTGATTGAGCCGTTGGGGATTGGTCCCGTGGTGGTGGGGGCAATATGGGCAAAAATCTTACTCCTGATCATTATTGTCGGGTTCATCCAGTTTAAGCCTGCGGGCTTGTTCGCACCGAAAGGCAGACTCAGTGATGTTTAGAAAAGCTGCGGTTACGGAGAGGGGTGATCAGGCTCCTAGCGAAGCAAGTCTCGAAGCTGTTGAGACCGATGAACAGAGGTTGTGGCAGGATGGAAAGATTGAAGCGGAGAGAGGTCTGGTCAATGGCCAATTGTCAATTTTTCTCCGTCGCTATGTGCCGTGGGGGCTGTTTTTCATAGGCTTAGTTGTCATTCCAGCCTTGTACTACATGGGACTGATTACTCTCGGAACGGTAAATATGCTCGGCCGGTACATGGCGTTTGCGATTGTTGCGGTCGGGCTTGATCTTATCTGGGGCTATACCGGTATCTTGAGCCTGTGCCAAGCCTTCTTTTTCGCGTTGGGTGGTTATGCGATGGGGATGTACTTAGCGCACCATGGCGGGCCGGAGGGGATTATAGACGCGAATAACTGGAAAATCCCTGCCTGCCTGTATGTGGTTTACCCGTACAAGGTCGGTGAAGCACCGGGAGATGCCCTCGTTCCGTGGTTCTGGAAGCCGTTCTATACGCTTCCGGTCACAGTGATTTTGGGATTACTGATTCCGGGTGTAGCAGCTTTGGCGATTGGCTATTTCGGCTTTAAGAGTCGGGTTCGTGGGGTCTATTTTGCCATCTTGACGCAGGCGATTACGGTCGCTGGGTGGCTGGTGTTCTGCATGAATAACATGAAGCTGTGTGGTACTAATGGCTTGACGCGGTTTGACCGAATTGCGGGGTTTAAGCTGACAAATCCTCATGTTAAGGTGAGCCTGTATATCATCACGCTTCTGGCACTTGTTGGGGTTTATGTGTTGTGCAAGCAGGTGGTCAGATCTCGTCTGGGGCGTGTCCTCATCGCCATCCGAGATGACGAAACCACCTTGCGTTTTTCGGGGTATAAGCCCTATATCTATAAGCTCTTCGCTTTTAGCCTTGCTGGGATGATTGCTGGACTCGGTGGGATGCTTTACGCGCCGCAGATGGGTATTTTTACACCGACGAACATGGAAGCAGGTGCTTCTATCTTGGTGGTTGTCTGGGTCGCGGTTGGCGGGCGTGGCGCGTTGTCCGGGGCGATTCTCGGTACATTGGCGGTGAATCTCCTGTATAACTTTTTTACTTCTGAGAAGAACCTACTGCTGTTCACTTGGCGTGCGGAGTATTGGCAGTTTATTTTGGGTGGGTTGTTTATTGGAGTAGTTTTGCTGTTCCCTGGAGGGTTAGTCGATCTATGGCATCGCTTGGTGGGTAAGGCGAAATGAGGATAATCATTGAGGAGGAGCACTGTTAATATGAACCAAGCCCAACGGATTGCTGAATACAAGGAATATAGTCCACGCGACAGTCGATTTACCGAGGAGCGGTATCTGCTCTTTTTGGAAGATATTACCGCTGTCTTTGATGGTTTTAAGGCGTTGGATATAGAGGCTCTGGGCATTGAATATAACGAACTCCGTGTAATTATTGGTCCTAATGGTGCGGGCAAAACGACGCTCTGCGATGTTGTGAGCGGCAAAACTCGACCGACGACCGGATCTGTCTTTTATGACGGTGCCGATATTACCCAACAGACGGAAACGGAGATTGCCCTGCGGGGAATTGGCAGGAAATTTCAGACACCGACTGTTTTTGATAGCCTCACAACCTATGAGAATATGGAGCTTGCCCTGCCCGGTCATTACCGTTTGTGGTCGAACCTGTTTGGCTCCACGACGAAAGCCCAGCGTGAACGGATTATGGGGATTCTGGAGCGGGTTGGGCTTGCCGATACGCTACACCGCGAAGCGAGGTATCTAAGTCATGGGCAGCGTCAATGGCTGGCGATTAGCACGCTGATCCTCTCGGATCCTAAGCTGCTCCTCGTTGATGAACCTGCTGCGGGTTTGACAGACGCAGAAACGGCGTTGACCGCTGAGCTTCTCCTTGAATTGAAGGCGGACCACACGCTCATTGTCATCGAACACGATATGGATTTTGTGCGCCAACTCGATTCGTTCGTGACGGTGCTTAATGAGGGGGTTATTATGGCGGAAGGAATGATGCACGAGGTTCAGCAGAACGAGGAGGTTATTGAGGCGTACCTCGGACGGTAGCGACTAAAATATTATGCTAACAGTCTCAAATCTTTCATTTTCATACGGGGAAGTTCAGGTGTTGCGTGGAGTTGACGTTCATGTGCCTGCGGAGACCATTGTCTCTATGATGGGTCGCAATGGCGTGGGCAAAACGACGCTGATGAACAACATCGTCGGATTGCTCAAACCGTCGTCCGGTTCGATTCAAATCGAGGAACAGGAGCTTGTAGGAGTTGCAGCACATCGTCGGATTCGCGCAGGATTGGCTTACGTGCCGCAGGGACGGATGATCTTTCCGAAGTTGACTGTTGAGGAGAATTTAAGGGTTGGACTCTCGGCGCGGGCGGACAAACAGACGCAGATTCCTGACGAGATATATGAACTTTTCCCGATTCTCAGGGAGATGGGGAGCCGTATGGGTGGCGATCTCTCCGGTGGGCAACAGCAGCAGCTCGCTATTGGACGTGCTCTTGTCACCGATCCGAAGGTGTTGATCCTCGACGAACCGACAGAAGGGATTCAACCGAACATCATACAACAGATTGGGACGGTGCTGCGCCAGTTGGTTGAGACCAAGCGGATGACAATCCTCATCGTTGAGCAATATCTCGATTTTGTTCGGGAGTTTTGTCAGCAATTTTACATTATGAACCGCGGTGAGATCGTCGCAGATGGTGAGACCCGCGCGCTCAACGAAAACATGATCCGGGAGTACCTTAGCGTTTAGCATGTCACGCATTGACTCTAGTGCCGGGCGTCACGGCGAACTGAAACTCTTTTTTGCACAGCAGAACGATCGAACCGTGATGGCGGAGAGTTTCTTTCGGGTTCCGTTGCAGGTGATGAAACCACGTTACGATGCGTCGGGTTGTGCTTGTGTGTACCTTTTGAGTCCGACGGGCGGCGTGGTTCAGGGGGACGACTACCAGATTGACGTGACACTTGCGCCCAACACTCACGCGACGCTGACGACGCAAGCAGCGACAAAAGTTTACGCTATGCCCCGTCAGGGTGCGACGCAGTCGATGCAGGTTCGGGTTGGTAAGGATTCGATCTTTGAATACCTACCTGATTCAATGATTCTGTTCCAAGATGCAAATTTTAGTCAGGACATCTCCCTCTTTTTGGAGCGTGGGGCGAAAATTGCCTTGCAGGAAATAGTTATGCCGGGGCGGTTGGCGCGGGGCGAGACGTTGGCATTTACGCAGTACCAGAGTCGCATTAAGATGTCGGATTCGGATGGGCTGTTGCTTTACGATACCTGCCGTCTCCAACCGCAGTGCCAGCCTAACCTCACTGACCCTGGTGTGTTGGAGGGGTATGCGTGTTGGGGGAGTTGGTATCTGGTCGGTGATTTTGAGATGGCTTGGTGGGAAACGCTCTGTGAATTTGCGGAGCCAGTCCTCAATCAGTCTTCAAAATCGATTGGTGGATTATCGCAGCTACATCGAGGTGGTATTGCTATCCGGATGCTCGCTCACAACGCGGGGGTGATTCAAGCCACCTTTCAAACGATCTGGAATTGGCTGAAAACGGAACATTTTGGAATTGAAACAGTTGATTTGAGAAAGTATTAGACTTGGAGGAGATGATTTGTGAACCTAACACCACGTGAACAGGAGAAACTGATGATTTATGTCGCTGCACAGCTTGCCAAGGATCGGCGGGCACGTGGATTAACGCTGAACTATCCTGAAGCGGTTGCTATCATCACCGCCGAAATCTTGGAGGGCATCCGCGACGGAAAATCGGTTGCGGAATTGATGCAGTACGGCACAACGCTATTGAGCCATGATGATGTGATGGAAGGGGTGCCGGAGATGCTGCATGAGGTGCAGGTCGAAGGCACGTTCCCCGATGGCACAAAGCTGGTTACTGTCCACAACCCGATTCGGTAGGAGTAAAAATGATTCCCGGAGAATACATACTTGCGGAAGAGAGTATTACCGCCAACGATGGGCGTGAGATTGTCGAATTGACGGTCGCTAACACCGGTGACAGACCGATACAGGTCGGCTCACATTTCCACTTTTATGAGGTGAACGCCTCGCTCCAATTTGATCGGGAGAAGGCGTTTGGTATGCGGTTGAATATCCCTTCTGGTGTTGCAGTTCGCTTTGAGCCGGGGGACGAAAAAACGGTGACGCTCACAGAATTAAAGGGCAGACGGATTGTGCACGGATTGAACAACCGAACCAATGGATCGCTTGATAAAGGGTAGGAAATCTGCCTTCGATTGGTACTTTTCTGATTTATATATAACGCAAGTTGCTAGGGCGTGTTGATATCTTGAAGCTGCTCATTCGGCAAATGCTGTAATCATCAAGTAATCTGCCATAAGTAGCGCGAACTGTTAGTTTGCAGACTAAGATCACAATCTAACAGATCGTGGTACAAAAGTAGATTGTAGGTCGAGTTGCACTTTCTTTTTATGTGAACCAGTAGGGGATATAACGAAAGACAATGGCACTCAACATTCCGCGACGAACATATACAGACATCTACGGCCCGACCGTTGGCGATAAGGTCCGCCTTGCGGATACAGAGTTGTTTATCGAGGTTGAGAAAGACCATACCGTTTACGGCGATGAGTCGAAGTTTGGCGGTGGCAAGACGTTGCGCGATGGCATGGGACAGATGCCGGGTGCTACAGGTGCGGAAGGTGTCCTCGATCTTGTCTTGACCAATGCCCTGATTTTGGACTATTGGGGAATTGTTAAGGCGGACATCGGCGTGCGCGACGGAAAAATCGTCGGGATTGGGAAGTCTGGGAATCCGAACATTATGGATGGGGTCAGCGATGGCATGGTTGTCGGTGCGGGAACGGAAGTCATTGCCGCCGAGGGGATGATTGTGACCCCGGGGGGACTTGATGTCCACATCCACTTCATCTGTCCACAGCAGATTGATGAGGCGCTTTCGTCAGGGGTTACAACGATGATTGGTGGCGGAACCGGACCCGCAACCGGCACGAATGCCACCACCTGTACGCCCGGCGTGTGGAACATCGAGCGCATGTTGGAAGCCGCTGAGGGGTTTCCGATTAACTTGGGCTTTCTGGGCAAGGGAAATTCATCGCTGCCGGAGTCGCTCAACGAACAGATTGAAGCAGGTGCGCTGGGGTTGAAGCTGCATGAAGATTGGGGAACAACGCCTGCTGCGATTGATTGTTGTCTATCTGTGGCTGATCGGTACGATGTGCAGGTCGCCATCCACACCGACACACTCAACGAGGCGGGTTTTGTCGAAGATTCGATCGCTGCGTTCAAGGGGCGGACGATTCATACCTACCACACGGAGGGTGCAGGTGGTGGCCATGCGCCGGACATCATCAAGGTTTGCGGTCAGAGCAATGTTTTACCCTCTTCGACCAATCCCACGCGCCCGTTCACAGTGAACACAATTGACGAGCACCTCGACATGCTGATGGTTTGTCACCATCTCGATGCCTCTATCCCGGAAGATCTCGCCTTCGCAGAGTCGCGGATTCGACCGGAGACCATCGCTGCTGAAGATATTCTGCACGATCTCGGTGCCTTTAGCATGATGGCATCCGATTCGCAGGCGATGGGTCGTGTTGGAGAGGTTATCCTACGCACATGGCAGACCGCTCACAAGATGCGGGAGCAGCGCGGTCGTCTTCCCGAGGAAACGGGTACCAACGATAACGTTCGTGCAAAACGGTACGTTGCTAAGTACGCAATCAATCCAGCAATCACCCACGGGGTTAGCGACGCTGTTGGGTCGATTGAGGTGGGTAAATTAGCGGATCTGGTAATCTGGGATCCGGCGTTTTTCGGTGTCAAGCCGCAATTGGTGTTAAAGGGTGGATTCCTTGTCTGGGCGGCGATGGGCGATGCAAATGCCTCGATTCCGACACCGCAGCCAGTTCTGGGACGGCCGATGTTCGGCGCGTTTGGGCGCGTCCCCTATTCTGCCTCGTATACCTTTGTCTCACAGGCGGGTGCTGAAAGAGAGATTGGGAATCGTCTCGGTCTGCAAAAGCCGACGGTCCCTGTCAAGAACTGCCGTGAAGTGGACAAATCAGCGATGATAAACAATACCTACCTACCGAAAATTGAGGTAAACCCCGAAACCTACGAAGTCCGTGCTGATGGCGAACTCCTCACCTGTGAACCCGCTGAAATCCTTCCGATGGCACAGCGTTACTTTCTGTTTTGAAAGATTCGATAGTTTCCTCCATTAGCGCGCTGTGCACCTTCATTGTGGCTTTGAATATCACCGAGACGGCGCTGGTGCTATCAACCTCTGGAACAAAGTATCGGGATTCATGTTGAGTCCCGTAGTTGGGGCGATGGCGTCCCCGATAGGTGTCAGATTTGATTGGCACTTATGTAAATCCGGCTAACATAACGGATAAGAATCCCAAGGCTTTAGCTTTGGGAGTACGTCAAATTGATTTAGATGTTTCAGGAAATTTGGTGGCAATGACCGTTGAACACGCTCGTCAACAAGCGAGCCTCCCCGATTTATCCTATGAACAAATAGAAAACCAAACACCCACTCAACCGTTGAACGCACGAGTATAAGGCTGCTTTTGATAGATAGCAACTTGCGTCAAAATATAGACTTAGGAGGACACCACACTGAATTGTCCATTCTGCCCACCGAGAGTCAACGACGAATGGGTTCGACTTGAGAACGAGTTGAGTCTCTTTATAGATCTAAAACACTCGGTACTGCACGGATCTGGAATCATTGTGCCGAGAGCCCATCGCGAATCAACGTTTGATCTAACTACAGAAGAATTTAGCTCCACATTCTCACTCCTTACTGAGGTCAAGGCGTTGATTGATGCTGAATACAATCCGCAGGGCTACAATTTGGGTTGGAATTGCGGTGCGATAGCTGGGCAAACAGTGTTCCATGCCCATTTGCATGTTATTCCACGTTATGCGTCTGAGCCTTATGCGGGTAGAGGGATTCGTTACTGGCTCAAGCAGGAATCCAATCGGCGTAGCACCTAAAAAATCGTCAGTTTGGTTGTGAATTGATCGTTGTCCTCATTCTTAATGCAGGAAGTAGATGAGGTAGTCGAGAGATACTATAGTAGATTTTAGAATTACTGATACACTTTCAATGCACAACCAACCCCCTAAATCCCTCCCCCGATAAATTGGGATGCAAGCACTTATCAGGGGGACTTCGGAAACTTCGAGTGGGTCGGAGTTATTGGTAAATGTCTCCTTATTTCTTGTGTTTACTATAAACCATGAAAGCACATGAATTCACACTGATTTTAACAGCCGATCCAAATGAAGAAGAATCGGATCGACTCTATAGCATCTTTGATGATGGTACGCTTGCCACTGTTGCCGGGGTGCCGCAGATTCACTTTCATCGCGAAGCGCGGTTATTGGAGGAAGCCATCGATTCTGCGCTGGTGGCTGTCAAAAGAGCCGGTTTTGATGTTGTCCGTGTGGAAATCGAGCCGAGGGTGGTGCAAGGAACGAAGGTTAGGAGCATTTTCATATTTAAACCGGTTGGTGCCGCTCCTTCAGCATTCGATGATGTGGAACAACGTGAACAGGCATCCGAGAATAAAGCTGCCTTAGACAGATCTTACTCGACGGAGTAGATTTGCGCTGTGCATAAATATCTTTCATACATCAACCCTATAGGACACATCTATCTTTCTCGCTGTGCTATGGGTCGGTCAAGATGCCCGACCTACGAGTGAGAGTGTGTTTTGATATACCTAATCAAAAGGGATTGGACAAATGGGACAAGATTATGCTATTATTATGGCAAATAACAGGTTGTTCCCCACAAGATGGGATTCAATCAGGAATGGAGGTGATCTGAATTGCCCACTAGAAGTTCTGGTATGAAGCATGTCCGTGCGGATCAGAAGAAGCGAGATCGGAACCTGCGGCGCAAGTCTGCGTTAAGAACGATGCTCAAACAAACCGAAGCTGCGATTGCAGATGGGGAGATGGAACAAGCACAGGAATTGTATCGTCAGGCGGCGAGCCAACTGGATAAAGCTGCGGGGAAAGGGATTATCAAGAAGGGCATGGCAAATCGGAAGAAGTCCCGTCTAGCACACGATATCAATAAAATAGTGACTGCATGATATGGGAATGAGTTAATGTGTGAAGCGTAAAACGTAAAAAGAATTTGAGATTTTTTCCCTTACGTTTTACGCATTATATTACTACTTTTTGCAGGGGATTTTCCCTTTTATTCTCCTGTTTCCGCCGCTAATGGTGCTAATTTGAAAAAGAGTCATGAAGTGGTCCCCTCGTGTAAAACCTACCAAAATCCGCCGTCTCTACCGCGCTGCTCGGTTGGGGCTCCACGATGATGATCTGTTACAGACTGTCGGTTGGGAGCTCTATGGTCGCTGTGCTGACATCGCGACGGTCGCTGATGTTTATCGGGATGGATTGGTGCCCTGCCCCCAATGCAGGACAAAGGTAAAACGCCGAATTGATCCACTATTTCATCCTAGCGACGGTGGCACGCACGAAAACTGGTTTCACTGTCCACACTGTACCCAGCGACTGCTCTGGCGCGACTGTCGTGAATCCCTTCGTGAGAGTCCGCGCTGTTTCGATTGTTATGCCCTACTAGATGGCACAGAAGAGTTGCAGTGCCGTTGCGGTAGAGTGTGGGACCGAAAAGCCTACCATCGGTCGGTGAGAACCCGCGTCCGCTTGCCTTGCCCCCACTGCGGTGTGATGATACGCAAACCTGCTCTTGAGAGGGCGGGGCAAGGTATCAGACACCGGCGGTCTCGTCCTGAAATAGAATGTCCCAAATGCGAAGGGGTTGCGTTTCATGTGCACGGCAATATCGAGTGTACCGAGTGCGGTTACAAACGGCGATGGCGGGATTACCGCAAAAGCCTGAAAAAGCGAGATGAAAGACTGGAGTGTGCAAACTGTGGGCACAGTTTTAGATGGCAGGCGTGGCGTAAAAGTGCCAGGTCCTTAAGAACCGGTAATCCGAGGCCGGCGCGTGAGTTCGTTGAACGGTGGCCCAAGTGCCGGACACCAAAAGCTCGCATGATTCAGATTGATCGCCTACTTCAGGCGCTGCACGGCCGGGGGGCGTTAACCCCCTTGTTCATTGCTGGCGATGCGCGCAATATCCGCCAGATGCTCGATGAGTTCGCCTCACAGATTTGAGTTGGGCACAGTTATGTTCAACTTCAATTTATATCGGTGTGGAAACCGTTGGCTGTTTCCGCCCGGATAAACTCACCTTCCAACGCGGTCAACTTCATTGGCAAAATTCGATTCACCGCCGAATCAGGGACATTCATCAGTACCCGTAGATAGTTCTCTGTAAAACCGGCCAAATGCCTGTCCGTTCCTTCGCGGCTTTCCTCAACCAATACGTTCATTGTCTTGCCTAACATCCGTTTCCGAAATTCGGTGCCGAGTTGTTTTCCCAATGCGATCATCGCTTTGCTGCGTTCAGCGGAGATGTGCGGCGGTACGTGATTCGTGTAATCCGCTGCGGGGGTGCCGCGTCTGGGAGAGTAGCGAAAGACGTGCAGCTGACTGAAGCCGATCTCTTCAACAAATTGGAGTGAATCCTCAAAATCGGTATCGGTCTCGCCTGGAAAACCGACCATGACATCGGTAGTGATCCCAACATCCGGGAACGAGGTGCGGAGTTTTTCGACGAGACGCGAAAATTCTGTCCTCGTATAACGGCGACGCATTTGGCGCAAAGTCTTATCGCTGCCAGCCTGTAACGGTAGGTGGAAGTGGGGCATACACTTGGGCAGCGCTGCCATCCGATCGACCAGATCCGGCGGGAAATTCATCGCCTCGATGGAGCTGAAGCGGATGCGCTCAACCCCCTCAATGGGGTGGAGATGTTCTAGAATGTCTGCAATGGTTATCTGACGACCGCTATCCAGTCCATAAGCCCCCAGATGCACGCCGGTGATAACGATCTCCTTGTATCCGTTTGCGGCGATCTGTTTCGCTTCTTGCACGATGTCGGGTAGGGGACGGCTCGTCATGCGTCCCCGGACATAGGGGATGATACAGTAAGTACAGAAAGCGCTACACCCATCCTGTACCTTGATAAGTGCGCGTGTGTGTTTGCCCGCTTCACTCACCGACATGCTGAAATTTGCGTGTTCGCGGACGGCATCGTGGTGGACGGGATCAATTTGCAACAACGGTGAACGGTTCTTTTCTTTCCATGATTCGTGAACCAGATCCAGATACTTCTGAAGATCCGCCTTTTCACGGTTTCCGAAGACGAGGGAGACGCCCGGAATCGCCTCAATTGCTTCCCGATCACTTTCAGCGTAACAACCCGTGACGAGGACTTCGGTATCGGGATTTTTCCGAACCGCTCGCCGGATGACTTGACGGGCTTTTTGGTCTGCGGCATTGGTCACGGTACAGGTATTAATGATGCAAACGTCCGCGGGGTCGTTCTCCCCGACAACGGTATATCCGCTACGAAGCATCACCTCCTGCATCGCTTGTGTGTCGTATTGGTTCACCTTACATCCCAAGGTGATAAGTGCCGCTGTTGGCATTTTCGTTCTCCTTCGACGGCTTGGGTCAACATTCGGAAGGCTTTAGGGCGTTTTTGCCGAAAATGATCGGGAACGTCTCGCCCGTTGCCACATGTTTCGTCGCTGCATCCATATAGGCAGCACTGAATGCGCGTCGTTGTTTGCCGGTAGGATTCACCCCGGAACGATGTAGTAGGAGGTTATTCAGCAGGACGACTTCGCCCTCCTCCACTTCCAAATCAATAGCATTCTCCTCCAACTGGTATTTTTCTGCCTCCGCTTCCGTAGCGAAATGTCCCTCATTTATCACACCGTGTTTATGGATACCGGGCACGATTTGCATACAACCGTTTTCTACCGTTGCGTCGTCTAACGCCATCCAGACGGTGATGATAGGGTTGCGGTCTAGTCCCCAGCCTACCCCAACATCTTGATGCCACGGCAGGACTGTGCCTTGATTGGCAGGTTTATTCATGAACATCGCCCGGTAGATTGAAACATCTTCACCGATATAACGCCGTGTAATGTCCCGTAGCAGCGGATGCTGCATGTAGGAGAGGAACAACGGATCCTGTTCAAGGTCCATAATCTTCCGATATTGGAGTGTCGCGCCCTTGTGGCCTATACTTTCCGGAGGTGCTTCGCGGTAGATGCCGGTGGTGCTATCGAGTTGAAACCGCATATTCTCGTAAGGTATAAGGCCCAGCATAATGTCATCAATTCGTTGCTGCAACGCGGCTAGTTCTTTACTTGATAGGAGGTGCCCAAGTCTTACGTACCCCTCCTCCATAAACTGGGTGTGTTCTTGATGCCCAAATTTAACAGGTGACTTCGCTGACATGGATAGAATCTCCTTTTGGTTCATGTTAAAAAAAGATCAAAACTCTGGTGCCTCTGCTTGTTTCGGCGGCATCACAATAATTTCGATTCGACGATTTCGTGCCCTTCCTTCGCGGGTTTTGTTTGTATCGATTGGACGGTAGTAGGCATAGCCGACCGCTGCCAAACGGGCGGGCTCCACACCTGCGCGCGTTTGTAGATAACGAACAGCAGAGATCGCTCGTTGCGTGGATAGGTCCCAATTGTTTAAGACTGAACCTCTGAATGGGACGTTATCGGTATGACCTTCAACCCGAATCTCTCGATCCGGAAAGCGGTTTAAGAAAGTCTGCGCGATCTTGTCCAAGACTCGTTTTCCATCAGTTTTAATCTCGGCTTTTCCGGAGTCGAAGAGAATTTTATCCATTAGGTTAACCGTTAATTGTCCTTGGAGCATGGTGATGGTAATTTCTTTCGCTTCGATTTCTTTTTGGAGTTCCTCGCGGAGATCTCGGAATTCTTCCTCTTTCCGTTTGAGTTCCGCTTGTCTACGCTGTTCCTCTAAACGAAGTTCCCTCGCCTCCGCCTCTGCCTTTGCTTTGGCTTCAGTCAGATTGGTCGCACGGTCTTGTACCTCGTCGATTGTGTCCTCTAGGAGGACAATCTTGTTTTTCTTTGCTTCGAGTTCTGCTTGGGTTGTGGTCAATTCATTTTGTAACTGTTCAGACTTGTTTTGGTAGGTAATCCGACTTTCCTGTTCTGCTTCAAAATTATTCTTGAATTTGAATATGTAGTAGCTCATAACGGTGGCGAGAAGGAGCAAGATAGCCCCTGCAATGGCACCGATAAGATACAGCTGTTTTTGCATTCGTCTCTTTCCCCCCTAACTCTGCGGTCTTTAGTTCATTGGTTCATCAGTTCATTGGTTGATTGAATTGATGAATCCTATACACGGGGCCGACTCGATAGATTGGCATTAAGACCACTATGCTTACTACCGACAATCTGGACTATAATAGTAGCATAATGTAAAGTAAATCTCAATGATTTTTCTCCTCGCAGAAAGTCATTGACACTTTGGGTAGCTCTGCTATAATTAAGTTTATACGGAATTTTGAATGTTTGCCGCGTCGGGGGGCACCGATGAGAATACTTCCACTTTTGCTCTTAATATTCGTTGTCTTTTTGAGTTGTCAACCTGCTGAGAAGAAGCCAGAACACAAAGAGGAACTGAGTCGTGAAGCGAGCCGACTTAGGTTGGGAATGGTGATGACGCCGGAGGATCCAACGGGTTATCTGGAGCTCGGTGAAGTTTACCACGAAATGGGGGAGTATGAGCAAGCTATAGAGCAATTTCGGGAGGCATTAGCGATTGATGAGGAGAACGCGCAGGTGCACAACGCGCTCGGTTTGGTTTACATAGACATGCAGCTGACAGATCCAGCAATTCAAGCATTTGAAAAGGCGATTGAACTCTCTCCCGAAAATCCAGCCTTCCTCAACAATCTGGCTTATGCTTATGACACCGCGGATCAGTTTGGTGAGGCGATCGAAACCTATCGCAAGGCAATTGAGGCAGACCCAACCTTTCAAGATGCATACTTCAATCTGGCGGGTGCTTATCATGCGCGCGATCAATTTGAGGAGGCGATAAGCTATTATCAGCAAGCTATTGCATTAGATGAGAGTGATCCAGACGCACATTATAACCTCGCACACGCCTATCAAGAGACGGAGCAGTTTGATCACGCCCTCCGTGCATACGAAACGGCTCAATCGCTTAACCCGGAGGATACGGAGGTATACTACCACCTCGCGCGGATGTATGAAAAGCAGGGGGACCGCCTCACGATGAAACGGTATCTGGATCTGTTCCTAGAACGGGCAGCAGATCTACCCCAATTTCAAGATGAGGTTGAGGTTGCCAGACAGATGTTGGCGCAATAGCGGGGTTTGTAGTCCATTCATTTCGGTTATTAGAGATATTTATAGGCAGATGTGATGTTAAATGATCTCTCGAAACTTATCACAGAGCAACGAAACCCGAATTCGACTGATATTGACCTGAAATCGACCGAAGCGGTGTTGCAGATTTTTCATGAGGAAGATCGGAAAGCCCTTGCGGCTGTGGAAGCCGAATCTGGTTCGATTGCACAGGGGATAGCACTCATCACGGAAGCGTTTCGTCGAGGTGGGCGGCTGTTTTACATCGGTGCGGGAACAAGTGGTAGGCTTGGTGTCCTTGATGCCTCCGAGTGTCCGCCGACGTTTAGCACCCCGCCTAGCATGGTGCAGGGAATCATCGCCGGTGGGGACCGGGCGTTGCGCCGTTCTGTTGAGGCTGCGGAGGATAAGCCCGATGCCGGGGCACAAGCCGTGCGCGATCACGGTGTCACTGATCAGGATGTGGTGGTTGGCATTGCTGGCAGTGGTCGCACACCCTATGTGCTTGGTGCTTTGGAGGAAGCGCATCGAATAGGTGCCAAGACGATTTTCCTCTGCTGCACTCCGCCCGCTGCGAGCCTGAAGGCGTTTGTAGATGTCTTTATTGTGCCGGTTGTCGGTCCGGAGATTATCACCGGCTCGACACGATTGAAAACTGGGACGGCGACAAAGTTGGTGTTAAATATGCTTACTACTGTCTCGATGATCCAGATCGGGAAGGTCTATAACAACTTGATGGTTGATATTCAAGCATCGAACGCAAAACTGATTGATCGGGGAGCGCGCATCATTATGAAGGTTACAGGGGTGGATTATGCGACAGCACAAAGGGCGTTGGAATGTGCTGATGGCAGCGCGAAGGCTGCGATTGTTATGCTTGTGAAAGGGATTAATCGAGAGGAAGCGGTTGCGTTATTGGAAGAGAATGATGGTTTTCTCCGACAGGTGTTGGAAGATAACTCGTGCCCGAAAGGGTAAATCTTTTGGCTCATGTCAAAGGAAAGGGCAAAGCACGAAGATAAACCGAGTTTTTCCGAAAAAACTCGGTTTCTTTACACTAAATCTTAACATGAGCGAATCTTTTATCGGGAGACATAATATGAAAAATATCATCGCATGTAATTTGAATAGCTATGGTCAGTTTAGTGAAGGTGCATATCCGCATCTTGCAAAAATTGGGTTGACTAACGTCGAGATTGCTGCGCCTGCGCCGGAAGATGTCGATAACGTGTTGGCTGAGTTGAAGTCCCACGGACTTACAGCGACTAGCGTTGCTGCGGGTTGCAATGTTCAGGATGAAAACGTTGTTTCGGACTTTCAGGCGTGCTTGGATGCTGCGGACCGGATCGGCGTAAAGGTCATCTTTACCAGTGCTCATGCCGGCGACCATGATCGAAATGTCATCTATGAACGGCTGAGACGGATTGGTGAAAACGCTGCACCGCTCGGCATCAAGGTCTGTTTGGAAACGCACCTTGATTTGGCGCACAACGCCGATGTCGCGCTTGAAACAATGCAGGGGGTCAATCACCCGAACATCTGTATTAACTTCGACACGGGCAATGTCTATTTTTACAACCATAATGTTACCGCTGTCGGGGAGCTTAGGAAGATTATCAATCATGTGGGTGCTGTTCATCTCAAGGATACGAATGGTGGGTATCGGACGTGGCACTTTCCTGCGCTCGGTGAGGGTGTGGTTGATTTCAAAGGGGTGTTTCAGATCTTGAACGATGCCGGGTTCTATGGTCCCTGCGCGATGGAGTTGGAAGGGATTGAGGGCGAAGATATCGATGAGGTGGGGGTACAGGCACGAATGGAGCGGTCTGTGGCTTATCTCAAGGGTATTGGAATAATGGATTAGATGCGTCTCTGCGGCGGGTTGCTAGAAAAGTGTTGACATGACGCGGTGGAGTCGGTAAAATCAGCGACAATTTTTGGTACGGTTTTATTCATCTTAACGCAAGTTGCTATACTGGTTACGGCATACGGAGTATGCCTACTACTATAAGAGGGGAGGAATGAGTAGATGGCTGATGCACTACCACTTGTTGCATATCCAGATTTAGAGAGTCGGGTGAAGGCTGTGGAGGAAGATGGTTTTGTCTATTTCCCCGGGGTTCTTAACGCTGAGGAGATTGCTGAACTGCGAGATGCCATGGATCGATTGACGCAGATACCGGAAAGTTTCGATAGGTACAACACCCCGGAGAACGGCGGTTTTCTCAATAAACATATCAATAATGCTTTCAATCGGGATGTTGTTTTCCTGCAATATCTTGACAAGCCGGAGATTATTGAATTAGGGGAAGCCATCCACGGTGAGGATTGCCATGTTATTGGGATGACAGCATGGACGACGGGGCCCGGACGGCCGGATCAGGGCTTACATACCGATTGGCTGCCGATTAGCCTGCCTGCGGATGTGTTAGCGGATCCGCGGGTGAAGGTTCCAATTTTTATCACCACCGCCCATTTTTATCTTGATGATCTGTACGAAGAATTGGGACCGACAAAGTTCATTCCGGGGAGCCATCGGGCGGGACGCAGCCCAAACGGTGATGTTGAGTATCAGGGTGTTGGGGACCACAGTATTTTGTGTAACGCCGGTGATGTCGTTGTTTTCCGAAGCGAGGTCTGGCACCGTGGGTCAGCGAATACGAGCGATCAGGACCGGTATCTATTGCAGGTACATTACGCGAAGCGGATGATTACGCAGAAGTTTCCGCCCTATCTCAATAAGTTTCAGTTTGATGAGGCGATTCTCGCGCATGCAACGCCGCGGCAACGGCGGCTGCTTGGCGATCACCGACCAAGTAACTATGATTGAGAAAAATTTAGGTGATAGATGACTAGGGGTTGGAAGAGAAGGCTGGGACCGTTCCGGCGATTCTGATCTTCTTACGTTTGACATGGTGTGTCCAACCTGAAGCGTGGCTTAGAATGTGAAACGTAGGAGCAAGAAGCGCGAGGAGAAATGGATCAAAAACCTAAAATCGCGGTCGACCAACCGAGTGCCAAGATTATCGCGTTGGTATTGTTGCTTGGCTTGCTCTGGGGTGGGAACTCTGTTTCGATTAAGATCGGCTTGCAGGATGTTCCGCCGTTTGCACTTGCGACGATGCGTTTTCTCCTCGGGTTTGCTGCGATTACGCTGTGGTCGTTACATCAGCGGGTTCAACTCCGAATGAATCCGGGCGAGTTGCTCCCACTACTCTTTGTGTCGCTGATTTTCACGCTGCAGATTAGCACACTGAATCTCGGAACGCAGATTACTGAGGCTTCGCGTTCGACGGTTTTTATCAGCACATACCCGTTCTTTACGGCGTTGTTCGCGCATTTCTGGGTGCCGGGCGATCGGCTCTCATTCAGGAAAACCGTTGGGATTACCCTTGCGTTCGGTGGTGTCCTATTGACTTTCGGGGGGAACCTAAATTTTGGGGCACACGATTATCTGCGCGGAGATCTCATTGTCTTGTTGAGCGGTTGCCTATTAGGACTTCGGACGGTAGTCACCAAACTCATCATCCAGTCCATCCATCCCTATCGCCTGCTATTCTGGTTAATGGTTTTCAGCATCCCATGTTTTGTTATTTCGAGTTTGTTCTTAGAGAGGGGTGCGAACTTTCACTTTTCGATTTCCGGTGTGAGCGCGATTTTCTATCAGGGCATCGTCATTGCTGGGTTCTGCTTTGTCTCTTGGACATCAATCCTTGAGAAGTATAGTCCGAGCAGGTTAGTTGTTCTGTTCTTTTTAACGCCGTTGTTCGGGGTGTTTTTAAGCTATCTGCTCTTGGGCGACGAGATTGGTTTCGGGTTGATTGTAGGTGCCTGCTTGGTCGCTTATGGCATTTATCTTGTCAACAAAAATTGAGTATTAAAAAAATAGCTCATGTAAAAAGAAAGCGCAACGCATGAAGAGAAACCGAGTTTTGAAGAAAAAACTTGGTTTCTTTGCATCAAATCTTAACATGAGCGAAAAAATAAGAGCAGGGGTGTGAAATTCCAAATCGGGAGGGGTGTATGCAAACGGACAAGGTCAGATTGGCGATCATTGGTTGCGGTGGGATGGCGGGAGCGCATCTGAACGCCTACATTGGTCTAAAGAATCGTGGCATTGATATCTTTGATTTTGTGGCGATGTGTGATATAGATATAGATCGAGCGAAGGGTTTTGCTGCGAGAGCTGCCGAAGTGCAAGAAGGTGCAGCACCCAAGGTCTACGACGACATTGATAAGATGCTAGCACAGGAGACGTTGACCGCTGCTGACATCTGTGGACCTCATTTCCTACATCACACGCTTGCGATTGCTTGCTTTGAGGCGGGGGTTGATGTCATCGTTGAGAAACCGCTTGGGGTGACAGTCCGTGCGGGCTGGAAGATGATAAAGAGCGCGGAAGCCAACAATCGCATTCTTGCCACCGCAGAGCAGGTGCGGCGATGGGTGAGTTCACGCACGGTTGAGTGGCTGATTAACAGAGAGAAGCGGATTGGCGAGTCTCGGATGTTTTTCCGACAGGGTGTTAGCGGGGCTAACACAGATCCCGAAAATCTCTTGCGCGATGAGATGACGACATGGCGGCGGGACAAACTCACGAGTGGTGGCAACGGGATTATTGATGGTGGAGTGCACTACATAGATCTCCTCATCTATTTCTACGGTGAACCCGATGAAATCTACGCCAGATCGGAGAATTTGAGTCAATACCAATTCAAGAATTCCGAGGGCAACCATGTGCCGCAAACCGTTGAGGACACGGCACTTGCAACGATAACATTTAAGAACGGTGTGATCGGTCAGTGGGTCAACACCGGTGCCGCTCCGGGACGCGGTATCGGCTATAACAGCTACCACGGAAGCATCGGTTCCATCTACAGTACTGGTGGATACCCACAATCGCCTGAGTTGCAGCTATGGGATGGAAGCACTCAAGATCCAGACACCTTGCAAAGTACTTACATGGCGAATCTCAGCCCAGAGGAGAAGGAATGGTTGTTCCCGCACGGCATCACGGAGGGGGTAATGCTTGAGGTCTACGATTTTCTAGACGCAGTTCGCACGCGGCGGAGTCCAGAGCTCGATGGGGTTGATGGCTTGAAGGCGCAGGCGGTTTGCAACGCGATTTATGAATCGGGATGGATCGGTCAGGCGGTGAAATTCGATGATGTTTATAATGACAGGGTGACAGGCTATCAGGATGAGATCAATGACCGATGGGGGATCTGAGCATCTATTTGAAAGCCTGAGCTCAGCCTGAAATGACGAGAAAAGAGCAGTATATGGAGTGGAAGTTTACGCTCGGTGTTGGTGGGGCGGTTGTGCGTGATGGGCAGCTTCTCTTGGTTCATCATGCCTACGGTGCCAAGATGTGGCAGATTCCGGGGGGATATGTCAAACCGGAGGAATGCGCCCATGATGGGGTGGTGCGGGAGATCTACGAAGAGACCGGCATCCGTGCAGCGGTTGAGGGTTTGCTTGGGGTACGCCACCGTGTGAAGGAAGGCGATAATTCGACCTATCTTATTTTTAGACTGACCCCGGTTGAATCGCACGATCCCATTCCCGATGGGCGTGAGGTTGATGCCGCTGGATACTTTAGCCTTGCCGAGATCGAAGCGTTTTCATCAGACGAAATTCCTGCGCTCAATAAGTGGGTGGCTCGGTGTGTTTTGGGCAAAACGCCAAATATGCTGTTGGATCAGGGCGACCCCGATGGGCTCAATCGACCGTATAACCTTTACATTTGCTCTTGAACGTTTTACGTTTCACGCATGTTGCTTTGAATCCCGATCTTATCGGGGAGGAGACTGACATGAATCAACGCGAACAGGAAACAATTGTCAATGCAGACCAGCTCCAACAGGTCTGTAGTCAACTGTACCAGAAGGCGGGTGTCGCACCGGAATACGCCGATACCATCGCCCAGATGCAGGTTTTAATGGACTTGCGAGGCGTTCCTTCACACGCAACACGCGGCGTGCCGGGCTATGTACGTGGCATGATAAGCGGTGGCACCAACCCGAATCCTGACATTAAAACGCTTGAAGATAATCCTGCGTCTGCCCTACTCGATGGGGATCGAGGTTTCGGGCACCTTGTCGCGATCCACGGAATGAATCTTGCTATTGAAAAAGCGAAGGCAACTTCGATCGGGGTTGTGGTTGTTCGGAACAGCAATCACTTCGGTGCTGCTTCTAGTCATGCGATACGCGCCCTTGAACACGACATGATTGGTTTTGCGACCACCAATGGTGGCGGCGTGAATGTGGCGGTCTTTGGCGCGAGGACGAACTCAATTGGCAACAACGCGCTCGCTTTTGCCATTCCCGCCAGCGAAGAACCACCGATTGTGTTGGATATGGCGTGTGGTGCTGCAGCTGCTGGCAGAATTGGGACCGCCCGGATGTATAATCAGAAGATTCCCTTGGGCTGGGGACTGGACGAGAATGGGGAGGAGACTGATGATCCGTCAAAGGTGGCAGCGATCCTGCCCGCTGCGGGTCCGAAAGGCTCTGCGCTCGCCATGATTATGGATGTGTTGTGTGGGCCGTTGGGTGGCGGACTGATGGGAATCAATAAGGCGTACAATCCACGGAACGCGCCGCCGGAGAAAATGGGGACGGCTCACTTTTTCTTTGCTATTAATATTGGAAGTTTGACCTCAATAGATCAATTTAAGGAGGAGATGGATGAACAGATTCGCACGACTCGCAAGGCGAAACCGCGGGCGGGATTTGATCGGGTTACGCTGCCCGGTGAAATTGAATGGGAACTCACCCAAGAACGCCGCGCAAACGGCATTCCGCTCCACAAGTCTCAAGTAGTAACCCTTGAAGAGTTGGCGGATGAGCTTGGGGTGCCTGTGCCGTGGAGAATGTGAAACGTGATGCCCCGATAAATCGGGACAGGCTGTGAAACGTGAAGACGGTTTGTTCATGGGTTCATTGGTGTGGTTGAGCTAGGGAGAGCCGTCTAGATGGGTCAAAAAAGACAGTGCAAAACGCAAAGAGAAACCGACATCACTAATTTTCCTCGGTGACGATGAGCAGCTGATTCGCTTCAACATTTGTGAGTGTTTGTTCTCCGCCGCGGGACCAGATAATTTTCACTGTTTCTGCTTTCGTTTCTGTCCCTAGCCCAAAGAGGAGTCGCAGGTCGTGTCCTGAAAGATAGCTTGATCCGGCTTGGACCTCTTTGATCTGGGAATGGGAGCGGGTCACAACTTCGACACGCGCCCCTATGCCATCACGGTTACTTTTGGTCCCAACGGTTTTTATCATCAGCCAGTTGTGTTTGTTTCCGCTTTCGTTGCGAAGCAGCACCCCTTCCTGATTCAGGTTCACGACAAAAATGTCGGTGTCGCCGTCATTATCGTAATCGCCAAAGGCGGCACCGCGTCCCACCCTTTTGGTCGAGAAATACTCGCTGGACTGCTCGGAGACATCCCCAAAAGTTTCCTCCCCTGTGTTGATGAACAGCTGGTCGGTTTGTGCGTATTCGAGCGCGTCGGATTCTGTTGGATAGAGGTGGCCGTTGGCGACAAAGAGATCTAATGCGCCGTCGTTGTTTGCATCGAAAAACTTTGTTCCGAAAGCTAATTTCAGGAAACTGACCTCTCCCAAACCTGCAATGTTTGTGAAGTCGATTAGAGCACCGTCTGCGGTGTTATGATACAGTGTATTTGTTTCGTTAGAGAAATTAGTGACAAAAATGTCCAAAGTACCATCGTTATTGTAGTCCCCGAAATCGACTCCCATCCCGCCTTCCGCAACGCCGTGCTCGTTATACGCTGCGCCTGCAAAGGGACCGATGTCCACAAAACGACCATCGCCAACATTGCGGTAGAGAAAATTGGAGGTTGTGTCGTTGGCGACATAGATATCGATACGTCCATCGTTGTCGTAATCCCCACAGGTGACACCGAGGCCTTTGCCGTCGTTGTTATAAACGCCTGCCTGTCTCGTTACATCGGTAAATGTCCCGTCGCCATTGTTTCTGTAAAGGGTATCTGATACACCTTCGTAGACCTGTGGATTGGAATAGATCCGCCGCCCACGGGGATCATACCAATCCTGATCTTTCGTTATGTCATAATCGAGGTAGTTGACGACGTAGAGGTCTAGGTTGCCATCATGATCGTAGTCCACGAAGGCGCAGCTGGAACTCCATTTTTCTCCATTTCCCACACCCGCATGAGCGGTCGCATCGGTGAATGTGCCATCCCCGTTGTTCCGATACAGAAGATTTTCGCCGAAATTGGTCACGTACAGGTCTGCGTCGCCGTCGTTGTCGTAATCTGCGGCAACGCAGCCCATACCGTAGCCGGTGTCTCCCACGCCTGCTGTGGCAGTGACATCGGTGAACGTGCCATCTCCTGTATTTTGATAGAGGTGGTTCGTGGGTGGCGCAGCTGTTTCAAAGCCGGGCAGCGGTGCACCGTTGACGATGTAAAGGTCTAAATCCCCGTCGTTGTTATAGTCCAAGAAAGCTGCACCGGACCCCATAGTTTCCAGATAGAACTTGCGATCGCTAGCACCATTGATATGCTTGAAGGTGATTCCTGCCTGTTTGGTGGCATCAACGAATTGGACCGCCATTTGTGCGTGACAAGGGACAATCAGAAGGTGAAGTATCAGGAAAAACCAGTTTCTTAGCTTTCGTTCCATTCGTCTATCCATTATTTTATTTCGCTCGAAGTTGCCGGGCGATTCTGAATTCTTGGGCGGCTTTTTTGGGTTCGCCTAGCCGTTTATACGTTTCGCCAAGATTTTCGTGGAACTCTGGGTTGCGTGGATCGAGCCGAATAGCAGTGGTAAATGACTCTGTCGCGTCGGAATACCTTCTCTGTAGAAAGTAGCTCATCCCAAGACTATTATGTACCTGTGGTTCATCGGGGGCGAGGCGGACGGCGGTTTCGCAAACACGCTGCATTTTATCTAGCTGGTTGAGTCTCATATAGCAAACCGCGAGTATATTGTAGGCTTCCCAGTTGCTGGGACTAAGTTTGATGGATTGCTCTAAGGGTGTAATGGCTTTCTCAAATCTACCGTATTGTGCATGAAGGTGTCCAAGCTGATACCACCGTTCGGGGTTGTCTGGATTCTGTTGAAGGGCAATTTCAAGTTGTGAAACAAGATTCATATAAGGCTTGAGACTTTGGTACTTTCTAATCAGTTCGGCACCTTTCTGGACGTTCCCTTGTCGGATATATGTGTTCCCTAGACTGTAGTACGCTCGAATCTGATCTGGATCCAGTTCGATTGCTCGTTCAAAACAGCTAATCGCATAATCAAAATTGCCCTGTTTCAGATAGACCATGCCGAGGTCATAGTAGGGGTGGTAGGGATAATCTGGGGCGACTTTAGGATTCAGTTCGATAGCTTGGCGCAAGGCTTGAATCGCCTCTGGATACCGGTTTCGTCTGAAGTAAGCGACACCAAGCATCTGGTATGCGGTGGGATTGGCGGGGGCTAACTTGATTGTGGTTTGAAGAGATTCGATTGCCTCTGCAGTTTTGGCGAGATAAAACAGGTAGATGCGTCCGAGAAGACGGTGCGCTTGCTCGCGGTTGGGGTCGATTTGAATGGCTTTTTTGAGCGATTCCACAGCGATTAGATAATTCTCATTTTTACTTAGATCTAACCCACGATTGTAATGTTCCACAAAGGCAGAGGGCTCGCTGTCTTCCGAAGTACGCTGCACTGTTTGGGTCGAATGCACCTCGTGATGCGTCTGAGACACTTCAGATCCCTTGTCCTTTATCTGAGTATCTGACCCCAATTTCAGTTTTTCGAGTTCGATGGTTGTGTATTGTGTTTCACCTTCGGTGATCTGAATGAAGTGATCGAGGGGCACGTCATGGAACTTTTGTGTGAGTCCGGTGGTGTGCCAGAAAATCTCAAGCGTCTTGACTTTTTCCGCCTGACCTAAGCCGATTGTTTGTCGGAGGGGGTTGGCACCGAAGCTGCCCCCACTGTTGACATACTTATAAATCGAACGTCGCTCCCCGTTTTCGAGGATCTCGGCGTGGATGCGGGCCCCGATTGCCGACCGGTTGGAATCCACACCGACAAGTTTGATCGTGAGAAAATGGTTTCCAAAGCCGGGGTTTTCATATAGGACGTTGTTGGACCCATCGCCCGGAAAGGCACCGCCCATCTGCTCGAAAATATCCTGATCTCCATCGTTGTCGAGGTCCCCGAAGACGACGGCGTGTCCTTTCTGCAGATGCCCAAATCCTCCAGCGTAGGTTATGTCCACGAAATCTATGCCCCGTCGATTGCGATACATGACGCTCGGCATTAGGTTTTTATAGTCCGGGTATCCGGTGCCGAGATAAAAATCGAGGTAACCATCATTGTCGAGGTCGCCGAAGTTTGAACCCATGGGCGCGTTGGGTCGTACTAGATTGTGTTGGGGTGCGACTTGGTTGAAGCCACCCTGCCCATCCCCGCGATACAGATGTGGTAATCCGCCCTCATTGAGATCGGGACGGTTATGATATGTTGTCCTTGATTCTGCCCCTGCTGCAGAAGGTGGGGCACCTATGGAGATGCCGAGGGCGTTTGCTGCGAGGTGTGAGATGCCAGCGGAATAGGCGGACACATACAGGTCCAATGCCCCATCGTTGTTGAAGTCCCAGAACCAAGCGGGAAAGCTGCGTATCGGCAGATCAATATTGAGTTGTTTTGCCACATCGGTGAAAGTGCCGTCCCCGTTATTGCGAAAGAGGCGGTTGACACCTTTGAAATTGGACACATATAGGTCGAGGAACCGATCCCCATTGTAATCGCCCCAGACCACTGACTTGGTAAAACCGTGGTTTTGCACACCGGCTTCCGCAGCTACATCGGAGAAGGTGCCATCCCCGTTGTTGCGGAATAGCTGACAAGGAGCGTTGAACGTTTCGGTAGACTCGTTTCCGATGTATAGATCGAGATCGCCGTCGTTATCGTAGTCGCCCCAAGATGCTGTTTGAGTGGGATAGTGCACCTCACCTAAGCCGGCATCGAAGGTTACATCTGTGAAGGTGCCATCGCCGTTATTACGCAACAGGGAGTTTGGATGTTGCCCCGCTGCTTCCAACCAGGCACCTCGCAATACAAGGATATCAACATCATCATCGTTGTCGTAGTCCGCTTGGAGCAGGTTCAATCCGCCGTACAAACCTAGGAGCCCTGCCTGTTCAGTTCGCTCTGAAAGGGTGCCATCCCGGTTGTTCTGGAAAAGGTGGATTTGTCCGGCGGGATCCCACGTCGAAACGACGAGATCTAGGTAGTTATCGTTGTCGAAGTCATCCATGATTGCGCCACCGGATAGATCAAATGTATCAAGCCCCAGATGTGGTGCAATGTTAGTGAAACGCGGCATTTCTTCTGTGGATTGGAATGCCTCTGGGGGCAGGAGGTATCGCTTGGGAACCTGTTCTGGATAGCCGCCGATCGTCATGTAAGCGATGTTGAGTAGCCATCTCGCCTCCAGATGGAGCGGCAATTCAACCGTTGTGTTTCGCAGCACTTCTGTGAGGTAGGTTATTGCCTGTAGTGAACCCTCTTGTTGGGTGTGAATCCCGCCCTCTCGTAACGGCAGAATGCAGCTGTCAGGGTTGCTCACAATTCCGATTTCGCTGGGGCAGCAATTCTGTGTTTCACCCTTTCGCATATATGCGACACCGAGGCGAAAGAGGGTTTGATTTGCCATCAACGGGGAGAGTTGTCCCCTTAATTGGGGCAGCAGTTTTCCTGCTTGTGTGAGCTGATCGATTGCCGCCTCTTCATTGCCGAGCCGAAGTTCTGCTTCACCGAGTTCTGTATGGAGATGCCATCGGTTAAGGTTTGAAGCCTCGACGGGTAAGTTGGCGAGATGTCTACGCAGCTGGCGTGCTAGTCTCTCGCCTAGGTAATTGTTTGTTTCGGCGGTTTGATCAGCGATACCCTTGAGAAGGGTGAGCATCTTTTGATGGCTTGCGGTCGGCGTATCGGTATCGGAGGAAACATTCCCTGTTATGACGATGGTTGTGCCTACAACGATCAAACCAAGCACAACGCAGTGGAAACGCCTGAAATACCTTTTGATTAATGATTGCTGCACACCCTGATCTTTCAAATCGAAGTCCGCAAGATGGTGTGTTGGGTTGTTAAAATTTCGCTTGATAATTGGCATTGGTGGTGCTACCCTAAAAGCGTGGTGAATTGCAACTCTCGGTCTACAATTGAGGTCAGTTTACAAAGGAGTTAATTTTGGGAGACATTAAAACGTCCAAACATTCGGATGAGGATTGTGATCTGGAGACGCTTGTAGATCAGTTGGATCCCAACGGCGTTCCCCAAATTCGCTGGGTCTATCGGGCTGCTCGACATATCAACAGGGGTGGTCAGAGGCTCGGTATCTTCTCCGGGTCTTTCAACCCGCTCACCGTTGCTCACATCAAGATGATTGAAGCAGCACAGAAAAAATACGATCTGGATGAGATTCTGCTAATTTTGGCAAGGGCGAATGTTGATAAGGGTGTGTTCGGCCTCTCTCTTGCCGATCGTTTGTTGATGCTGAAAGAATACGCTGCGAACCGTGAGGATTTCTCTGTTGCCGCTTGCAGCCACGGCAAATTCATTGAGAAGATTGAAGCGTTAAAATCTGCGTATCCCCCCGGCTCACACTTTTCATTCATTGTTGGCTATGATACGTTCATTCGCTTGTTCGACCCGAAATATTATACCGATTTATACAGCGCATTGGAAGCCCTTTTCGATCAATGTCGCTTCATCGTTGCAAACCGCCAAGACTATGATGCGGATGCAGTGAGGCAGGTGATGGAATCGCCGGACTATCGTCGTTATTCAGGCGGGATAGATCTGATCGAGTTGCCAGATTTTTATGCGGAGATTTCTTCGACGGATATCCGAGCGCAGATTCAGGCGGGAAAATCGGTCGATCACCTTGTCCCCCGTGAAATACAGGGATTCCTCAAAGCGGTGCAGGCTTATCAGGTTTGAATGCTGATCGGGACGGGGGTTGTCCACTCGTAATGAATGACGACTCGGTTGGTCCTTGGACACATGTAAACCTGTTGATCTAGATGGGCACAGCGTTGACATGTGCGGGACCGACCCGCTAGCGGGTTTGGTGAAAAAAACTCGCATTTCGTGGCAATCTGTCGCATCTGCTTCTGATTTGCCGGTGTCAGGTAGAACACCTCAGCTGACTCTCCTACGAGGTTTATGACGCGATCTGTCCGTCCTTCTCCCTGCCATATCTCGTTAATCAGTTCTTCCAAAATAGCGCGATAGGTCTGTTCTTCACTTGGCTCTGGTGAATGGAGGGTGATGTCGGTTGCTAGGCTATATTGCATCAGGTATTTTAATCGGCTTTCCTCCTTACGATATTCTGCTCTCATTTCAGTCATAAAGTTTTTACGAAATTCTTCCCAACCAATTTCTCTGGATCCCCACTGTGCAAACAACTTCTTTGAGGGTGCCAATTCTGTGATATTCTGCATGGCGGGAATTTTTTCGTAACAGATTGCGTATTTTTTAACCGTTTTGGTGGCTGCGGCATTTTCAACTGAGTTCAGATATAGCATGATGTTACCTCTTTTCTGTTAGAAATTATCGTGTCTTATTAAAAAAAAACGTGTTCTTCACCGTGGGGGCGGCGAAGGATTATTTTAACCCTCTTTAAGAACGGCAAGATTGCGAATCTTGATACAAAAACTGTGAAGGTTGCCCATTGTTACTATGAGAAGGATTCGGTTGCGGGGTGATGGACATCTCACTTTCGATATTGACAATTTGGTTCATTGGTTCATTAGTTCACTAGTTGATTGAACTAATAAGTTCTATACATTACGGGCGGCAATACCGCCCCTACAGGAAAAGCGTTGGATTTTCTTGGTAGCGTGGTAACTTGAGCCGTTTTGGGCGTAATTGGCATTACATTTGCATGGAGGAATACAATGGCACAAACAGGTACACAGGTTGTTGTTAGACCGGACAATAGCGTAGGAACGAAAGCGACTGAGATTCGATCGCCAGGAAGAGGTGAGGTACTTGTCGAGACAGTGTGTACGCTGATTAGCGCGGGCACTGAACTCGGTACGCAAGAGCAGGGACGGACAGACGATTTTACCCCCGGTTACTCAAACACCGGGCAAATTGCCGAGATCGGTGAGGGAGTGGAGGGCTACGAGATCGGGGAGCGTGTGTTGTCGCTGGGATGCCACGCCAGTCATGTAACTGTGTCGGCTGCACCACAATCGTTGGCGAAACTGCCGGATAGCGTGTCCTTCGCTGAGGGCACTTTCGGTGTGCTTGGAAGTGTTGCGATGCACGGTGTCCGAAAAGCGCGGATTGAGCTGGGTGAGTTCGCCTGCATTACGGGGATGGGGCTTGTCGGTCAGTTGGCGTTGCAGCTTGCAGCGCAAACGGGTGCGGAGTTACTCTTTGCTATTGATTTGAGTGAGCCGCGATTAGAGGTGGCAAGGGGTTCGGGGGCGACGCATACCCTGAATCCGAAGCGGTGTGATCTTCGCTCCGAGGTGGATAGCATCACCGAGGGACGTGGATTGGACGTGACCATTGAAGCGTCCGGTTATCCGGAGCTGCTGCCGATTGCGTTTGATATGGCGCGGATTGGTGGGCGGATTATGGCGTTGGGATCAATCTGGCACCGAAAGGTCGAGGTGGATTTTATGGATTTTCACCTGAAGGAACTGACCTTAGTTGGGTGTCATCAGCCGAAATGTCCGACGGTTGCGACGCCTGCGTTTCCTTGGACACAGCAATATAACCGACGGCAGATTTTGAAGATGATTGAGCGCGGTGAAATCAATGTGGATCGTTTAATCACGCACCGACTGCCGTATACAGAAGCGGGTGAAGCTTACCGGCTGCTGCGTGATGAGCGGGATAAATCGTTGGGGGTCGTGTTGACTTGGTAGTGAAACGAAAAGAATAATTACGTAATGCGTAATGCGTAAAATGGTTTCTTACATATTATGTATTACGTATTACATAGCTTTTGTGCTTGATTTAAGCCTAACCATTCGGAGGATCGCAGTATGGAACACACAAATATCACGGCGCGAGAAATTCGATTATTTGCGATACTCGCGCTCGTAGCAGGGATCATTTTTGACTACCTGTTTTTTGGAAAGGCAATCGGGATTTCGTATCCGTTGTTTGTGGCTGTTTTCTACTGCGTATTCTGGGTTGTATCACACAAACGGGTTTCGTTCCAAATTGACTTTGGTTGGTTTCTGTTTATCCCTATTTTATTGCTCTCGGCTGCGTTTGCCCTCCATTCAAACCCGGTGTTGCTTGCTCGCAATTTTGTCCTGATTCCACTGCTCCTGTTTGTTCAGACGACGCTGCTTGTCTATGGATATGAGTGGTCTAGCGTGCGATGCGTCGGCCGTTTTATAGGAAGATTGCTCAGTCGATTTTTTGACAATGCGCCAAAGGTATTCTTGGAGGTAATCTCGCTAGCAAAAGTCGCGTACAGAATGGCACCTGAAAAGCGTAAGACTCTCAAAAATATCCTCATTGGCTTGATAATTTCTGCGCCTCTCTTACTTATTGTAATTGCATTGCTCGCGGAGGCGGATACGGTTTTTCAAAATGTTATCGCTGATATTTTCAAGTCTTTGGAATTTATTGATTCTATTCCTTTCGCCGAGCATGTGGGAGTTATTGGGATTATTACAGTGTTGCTGTTTGGTTATTTAGCGGTTGTACTAAGGGCAGAGGTGGAGGGGGTGCCCGCACCGGTGGAGAGAGGTACAGGGGGCTGGGACACTACGATCGTTGTTACAGTTTTGGTGATGGTGAACGCTGTTTACATTCTCTTCTGTGGAATTCAGTTTACATACCTTTTTGGGGGTGAGGAAGTGATTCGCTCTATCCCTGATTACACTTACGCAGAATACGCGAGACGGGGTTTTTCCGAACTAATTGTTGTTACCGTTATTAACCTAAGCATTTTACTGATAGGTTTGCGCGTCACCAAAAATGATGGCAAGTTGGATCGCTTAGTTCTTATGCTGCGCTGTCTGCTTGTACTTTGCACCGTGATTATGCTCTATTCCGCACACTTGCGATTGAAGTTGTATGAGGAGGCGTACGGCTACACCTACGCACGGATTTTTGCCCACACATTTATCGGCTTGCTTTTTGTGCTGTTTATGCTTACCTTTTACAAGTTCTGGCGGAGGGAATTCCCTTTGCTCAAAGCGTTTGCTATCGCGGCGTTGCTCGCCTATACCACCCTGAACTACCTCAACGTTGACGCAGTTATTGCACGGAAAAACGTCGATAGGTACTTTACGACCGGTAAGATAGATCTTGACTATTTGCAGGAGCTGTCCTACGATGCGATACCGGAATTAACACGTTTGGGTGCTGCGGACAGTGGAGATGTGGATAGAAAGAAGGTGGGAGCATTTCTTCGTGAGAAACAGGCGGAGCTGCGTTCAGAAAACTCTTGGCGATCCTACAATCTCTCGAAAGCGAAGGCAAAACGGATTCTGTCTGAAATTCAGCAGTGATCTTTATAGGCAAGTTGCTACCTAGCAACCGCAGAGACACAGAGAACGCAGGGAATAAGAAAATGGGTAAAACATCTTGGCTCATGCAGAAACCGAGTTTTCAAGAAAAAACTCGGTTTCTCTTAGTGGGTTACACTTTTTTACATGAACCTCAACCTTCGTCGCTGGTGAAGCCGTGTGTCTTGCCGTAGCGAGGCAGCCAGTAGTCTAACCATGTCTGTTCGCATCGCTCATCGCAAAACTTTAGGGATTTGTCGTTGTATTCTACGCGCCATAGTCGTCTAACCAACATCTTTCCACAGAGATCGCAATGATGGATTTGTGTGGCGTATAGTGCATCAGAAATTGGTTCCCACTGAGCCATTAGGATACCTCCTCTGTTCCGGAAGAATTCGACCTTTCGCGACGAAGGTTGATTGTCCTATTTTCATCAATATGCCATTCCCCCGCTTCCTGAACAAGTGCCACGGCATATATATCATGTGCTTCTTCGGGGGATACCAAGCCCTCATGGATATCAGTCAGCACCTCGTTGGGCTCCCGATGTTCAGGGGGTCCATACCCACCGCCCCCCGGGCTGACAATCCTAATTTCATCTCCGGCTTGGATTTGAATGTCGGCGAATTTGTTGGGGGAGGGAGTTCCATAGACTTCGGAGAAGGTTCGCCAACGGTCATCTCCACTTTTCCGGATCCGCACCGCGCCGCTCGATCCTTCTTGTCCTCCGAACAACCCCCACGCCCCTGTCTCATGCCTGTCCATAAAACTGGAAACCGTGATTTCCGGTGTGAGTGCTTCGATAACCCTTTCACTGCCGCATCCGCCGCGATGCTGACCGTGCCCACCCGAATCCTCGACGATACGATATGTTTTCGTCAACCAAGGATAGCGTGTTTCAAAGACTTCGACTGGCGTATTTCGGCAATTTCCATTAATTGGACATTGTGTGTGATTGCCGTCGCCGGTCGCCTTGCCGCCCCAGCCGCAGCCATCGATGTGGTAGTTTGCGTAATACTGTCCTGTGCTTGGGTGTATTCCTCCGAAAAGGAAGTTGCACGAACTGGCACCGGTCGCTGCGGCGACACGCTCCGGTACAGCACCTGATAGACATCCGAACAGGACATCGACGATCCGCTCGTGGATCTCGGAGTTGCCGCCGACACTGGGACCTGGGTGTTTCACGTTCACGACGGTGCCCGGCGGGACGATCAGTTGAATTGGTCGATAACATCCTGAGTTGCGGGGGATAGTCTGGTCGGTGATATTGAGCATTGCGTTGAACGTGGCAGATGCCGTCACACCGTAGGTGCAGTTGCAGGGACCGCGCGCTTGGGGACTTGAACCGGTGTAATCAAAGAGGATGTTTTCGTCGTCCACGATGGCTGTGCAGTTGATCCGATACCGTTTGTCTGGAACGACACCGTCATTTTCGATCCAGTCGTCGAATTGGTATTCGCCGTTGGGGAGGTCTCGGATTTCTGCCCGCATTCGTGCCTCTGAATAGTCCATGAGCTGCTTCCCGGCGGTGAGGATTTCATCAAATCCGTAACGGTCAAGCAGTTCGTGGAGGCGCCGTTCCGCTACGTTGAGGGATCCAAGCATTGCGTGGAAATCGCCCCAAGAGGTGCGTGGTGTCCGGTGGTTTTCGAGGATAATTTTCCAGATGTCCTCAACGGGTTCCCCTTCTCGGATGATCTTGACCGGCGGCAATCGGAGGCCTTCTTGGTACACCTCCTTGGCATCGGCTGCAAAGCCGCCGACTGCTTTCCCACCGATCTCTGTAACGTGGGCGATGTTGCCGATAAACCCGTATAACTCGCCGTTGTGGTAGACTGCTTGGATCACTGTATGCTCCGGCATGTGACATCCGCCGCGATACGGGTCGTTGTGCATCACCACATCGCCGGGTTTGAAGTTCTCCAGACCGATTTCGGCGATTGTCCACTGCATGGTATAGAGAATTGCGCCGATCTGGGCGGGACAAAACTCCGCATAAGCGACCATCTCGCCATCACGGTCGAAGATGACGCAGGAGAAATCTAGTCCTTCGTTAAAGATGGAGGAGTATGAGGTCTTCATCATCGCCAATCCCATCTCACGACAGGTGTTGACGAGGTAGTTGTTGATGATAGTGAGTGTAACGCTGTCGATCGGTTTTTCTGTTTTCATTTTTTCTTTAATCAGCAATTCGCAGTAGCGTGGTTGATTGAGTGTCCATCAGAAACCGAAGCTTTCCAAGAAACTCGATTTCTCGAATTAGAGCCTGTTTGGGAGGGTAGACAGCGAATCTACCTATTACAGGTGTCAACTCGATTAGGCTTTATTTCTGTTTGAAGCTGATACTACGGCCATTATCACCGATGAGTGTAAGAATATTCCCTGCTCTAGACCATGTACCGGTGCTTTCTTTGAGAGAAGCGATAGGAATCTCTTGTAGTGTGAGAGTATAGTTGGAACCAGAGAGGGAGTAAGTGCCCGTTGTTTTAGTTGAACTCGTTATTGCAATTGCGGAGTCTCCGCCTTGATTTCCAAGTTTAAAACTGATCTCCGCTTCCAACGTTCCATCGTCATTAAATGTCCAGTTGTTGGCAACAATGGAAACAGTTACTTCCTCTGTTCCCAATTCTTGTTCCAAAACTTGTTCCAGAGTCTGACCATCAAAGGTTTCGAGACTCCATGTCCCGCCCCAGTTGTTATCATCAGCCCCATTATCATCACCGCCGCAACCGATAATTCCGACAATAAAAACTGTACAAAGGCTAGCTAACCGCAAAAACGGACAAGGAATTACTAGTTGAAACATTTTTTCTCCTGTTAAGTTAGAATAAACTTTACGTTTTAACCTTGAAGGGTCTCGCGTTGGACAGCTACTGCTGAATGGCTGCTGTTGTGAGCATCTCAAGGACTTGTGGGTGCGCTCAAGGTACTGTTGCTACAGCCCCAAACGCATCTGCAACCCACACCAGATCCAACATATTAACTACCCCATCTCCATTAATATCTGTTGCCAAATCCGGGCCTTCACTACCAAAAGCGGACGCAACCAAAACCAAATCTAGGAGATTCACGATGCCGTCGTCGTTGACATCCGTTGCAATCGGTGGTGGTTCTGTATCGGAGATAACGTTAAAGATTACCGGATCATCTATAACCAATCCCGCAGCGGTTGCGGAAACGGTGTGTATTCCCAAATTCTCTCCTAGCGTGAGTGTGCTCTGCGCCCTGCCGTTTTGATGGGTGGTTGTGTGTGTGACACTGAGCGTTCCATCGCCGGCAGTTACGGCAAATGTCACCGGAACCCCCTCAAACGCGGAACCGTACTCATCTCGGATTTCAACGACAAATGGGTTCAGCATTACAGAGGGGGAACCGCGCTGATAACCTGATATTCCCAAGATTGTTGTTGGGGTACGGTGGCGAAAGCGGACGCTAACGCCTCTCGTTCTTAGGACCGGGATGTGTGTGTTAATCGATAGATAGCTCAGGGGATTTCCTCGCAGCGCAACCACGTCTTCAGCTCCCAATCCTGTATTTGCGACTAGGGTTGAGATATCCGATATGAAGTTATTATCAATCCACAGCCATTTAAGATTAGTCAATCTTGATAGAGGTGAAATGTCCGATATGGAATTGTGCACGAGATCTAACTCCATCAGATTGATTAATCCTGCCACCGGCGAAATATCAGATATTAGGTTGCCTCCAAGATCTAGATCTATCAAGTTGGTCAAGTCTGATACCACTGAAATATCGGATATTGCGTTGCCTCCTAGGCGCAGTGTTGTCAGATTGGTCGAGCCTAACAACACTGAAATGTCGGATATTGCGTTGTCTCCAAGATTCAGTATCCTCAAGTTGGTCAAGCCTGATATTATCGAAATGTCGGATATTGTGTTGCCTCTTAGACGCAGTGTTGTCAGGTTGGTCAAGCCTGATACTATCGAAATGTCGGATATTGCGTTGTCTCCAAGATCTAACCGTCTCAGATTACTTAATTCTGCTATGGGTGAAATGTCTGATATCATGTTGTATCCAAGATTCAGTTTTATCAGGTTAGTTAATCCCACTAAAGGTGACATATCGGATATAGAATTTTCCCAGAGATCCAGTTCTGTCAGGTCAGTCAATTTTGCTATAGGTGACATATCGGATATAGAGTTTTCTGAGAGAGATAGTCGTTTCAGATGAGTTAATTCCACTATAGGTGAAATGTCGGATATTGCGTTGCTTCCAAGTCCCAGTTGTGTAAGGTTAGTTAATCCCGCTAGAGGCGAAATATCGGATATAGAGTTGTTCCAGAGATCCAGTTCTGTCAGGTTGGTTGCAAACTCGAGCCCGGCCAAATCGCTTATGCTAGCTTCATCTGCTTCAAGGTAAGTCAAAGTTTCCATCTCTGCCACGGTGATTGTGGCACCTGATGTCTTACCGAAGGCGGCTTCGACGACAGCGCGGAGGTTGGGGTCGGGGATGTTCACTGTTTGTGCCGTTGTCGTCAACGGAATTGAGATGCAGATTAACAGGAAAAAAGTGAGACGAAACATTTGTGTTCTCATGGGTTTATCTCCTGTGCGATTAGGAATGCGTGTGAGGTTTCTGTGGATTGATTGCTTGGTACTCTTATCCAGACGAAGATCTCGGTTTCACTCGAGAGAGAATTTTATGCCGATCAGCATACTACAAAATCAGCATACTACAAAATAAGGGGGTAAGTCAACGTTTTTTTGGGATTCGATGTTCTTGGAGAGGTAATTTCCGCTCAGGTTTTTTGGTTTACAGCGACCTTCTGTCATGCTATAATAACTCACCTAACCCACGGTCAACATCCCTGATAAAAATCGGGGGAACAAACCTTAATGGGGAGATTGAAACTAAAACAGATAGCCATGTTCACAGGAATTGTTGCGGAGTTGGGAAACGTGAGGGCCGTTCAGCGCGGTTCACAAGCGGGAGTGCTGACTATTGCAGCCGCAGAGGTGTTATCGGATGGGGTTGTCGGGGATAGCATTGCGATAGATGGGGTCTGTCTGACAATCACCAATCTGGGGCACGACAGTTTCACAGCAGATGTTTCTGCCGAGACGTTGCGGCGCACAACTTTAGGCTACCTCAAACCGGGCGATCCGGTCAATCTTGAGAACCCATTGCGCTTGGTAGATCGGTTGGGCGGGCATCTCGTTTTAGGGCATGTTGACGAGGTGGGGACCATCAGCGGTTGGCAGGATGAAGGTACATCATCTTTAATGCGCGTCTCGATTTCTGAGGAGACAATGCGGTATGTGGTGTATAAGGGATCGATCTGTGTTGACGGTGTCAGTCTGACAATCTCAAACCTGTTTGACGACGGTTTTGAGGTCGCACTTATTCCCCACACCAAAGAGGTCACGACGTTAGGGCATAAACGGGTCGGCGCGCATGTGAATATTGAGGTGGATATATTAGGGCGTTATATTGAACGGTTGTTGACCTATCCGTCTAGCGAAGGATCATCAATTGATATGGACTTCTTAGCAAAGCACGGATATATTTGAAATCAAAATTTCGACTATGATGAATTCTAAAAATAAATAGACACTTTCGCCCCTCGGTTTCGATCCCGATTCTCGGGATTCCGATGTATCGGAACAGGAATACGGGAGGAAGAGAACGGTAGGTGCGGTTAGGAAACCGCACCGGCTTGGAGTGTCCCATTAATTCTAAGATTCACTATAATTGCGAAAATTATATCTTATTTTATACACCGTATGCCTCTGTCTTTGACATACGCTCATGCAAATCCTCTTGTAGCTATCCTGATACATCGGGCTGATCTTCCACAGATTAGCCAACTTGTGCCTCGGCGGAATTTACCCCTTGGTTCTGACTGTTCAACTGCGTAAACCCTTTAATAACGCAAGTTGCTAGATTCTGTTGACCACCTGTTCAACTTGCCCCGCCCGTTCGTGCCAAAAACTTAGTTTCTGTTGCACGATTTCTTTACATGAGCCTACTTTTTAACCCACTTTCCTACTTGAGAATCGTCATCTTCCGTGTGGCAGAATAATCGCCCGCTGTAAGGGTGTAAAAGTAAGTGCCACTTGCCACAGGTTCGCCGAATTCATTTTTGCCATCCCAATAGGCGGCACGGCTACGGGTCTGATATATACCTGCGGGCTGATGTCCGAAGGCTAACTGCCGAACTGCTTGTCCGCTTGTGTCGTAAATAGTCAAGGTGACATCTGCATCCTTTGCGAGATTATACGGTATCCACGTCTCTGGATTGAACGGATTCGGATAGTTGAGCAACAAAACAGTTTCTTTCGGTATCAGTGTTGCAAGAAGTTGCTCTAGAAACAAAATGCCTCTTAGAGACGTTGCATCTGTGAGGTCTAGTTGTTGTGCTTGGAAAAGCCACCACTTTACATCTGCTGCGATCAACATTTCAAGTGCTTGTGCCGACGGTGCGGCCTCCGCAGCTCCAAACGCATCCGCAACCCATACCAAATCCGAAATATTAACTACCCCATCTCCATTAACATCCGTTGCTATATCCGGGACCTTGCTCCCGAATGTGGACGCAACCAAAACCAAATCTAGAAGATTCACGACACCGTCGTCGTTGACATCCGTTGCAATCGGTGGTGGTTCTGTATCGGAGATAACGTTAAAGATTACTGGATCATCTATAACCCATCCCGCAGCGGTTGCAGAAACGGTGTGTATTCCCAAATTCTCTCCTAGTGTGAGCGTGCTCTGCGCCCTGCCGTTTTCGTCAGTAGTTGTGTGTGTGGCACTGAGTCTGCCGTCACCGGCAGTCACGGCAAACGTGACCGGAACCCCCCCAAACGCAGAACCGTACTCATCTCGCACTTCAACGACAAATGGTTTCAGCGTTACAGAGGGGGAGCCGCGCTGGTAGCCTGAGATTTTCAAGATTGCCGAAGGGGTACGGTGGCGAAAAATTACCTTAACTCGTCTTTCTTTTAAAATTGGGATGTGTGTGTTAATCGATGGGTAGCTCAAGGGATTGCCTCGCAGCTCAACTTCATCTGCATACCCCAACCCTGTATTTGCTACCAACGCTGAGACATCCAATATAGAGTTATTCGCAAGGTATAACCATGTCAGATGAGTCAATCCTGTCACAGCCGAAATATCAGATATGGAGTTATTCGCAAGGTATAACCATGTCAGATGAGTCAATCCCGCCACTGGTGAAATATCGGATATAGAGTTGCCTTCAAGATCGAGATCTGTCAGATGAATCAATCCCACCACAGGCGAAATATCAGATATAGAATTGCCTCCCAGATATAGCAATGTCAGCTTGGTTAATCCGGCTGTCGCCGATATATCGGATACCGAGTTCTCCCCAAGATCTAGCTCTTTGAGGTCGGCTAATCCCATCACTGCTGATATATCCAACACTGCGTTGTCCCGAAGAGACAACATGGTCAGGTTAGTCAATCCTGCTAGGGGCGAAATATCGGATATAGAGTTACCATCCAAATACAGCTGTGTCAAGCTGGTTAACTCTGCCGCAGCCGAAATATCTGCTATCAAGTTACTCCCCAAAAACAGCGATGTCAGATTAGTTAATCCCGCTAGGGGCGAAATATCGGATACCGAGTTCTTTGAAAGACGTAGTGCTATCAGGTTAGTCAACCCTGCTATGGGTAAAATATCGGGTATAGAGTTGTATCTTAAATCCAACTCTATCAGTTTGGTTAATCCCGCCACGGGCGAAATATCAGATATAGAGTTGCCTCCGAAGAATAACTTAGTCAGATTAGTTAATCCCACCACGGGCGAAATATCGGATATAGAGTTATCCCAAAGGTCTAGCCGTGTTAGATTAATCAACCCTGCTACAGGCGAAATATCGGATATAGCATTGCGTCCAAGAGATAGCTTTGTCAGGTTAGTTAATCCCGCCACGGGCGAAATATCGGATATAGAGTTATCCCAAAGATACAGTCGTGTCAAATTAGTCGCGAACTCGAGTCCGGTCAAATCGCTTATGCTAGCGTCCTGTCCTTCAAGGCGGGTCAAAGTCCCCATCTCTGCTACAGTGATTGGGTCCCCCGATGCTTTACGGAGAGCGGATTCGATAACAGCGCGGAGGTTCGGGTCGGGAAGGTTTACCGTTTGCGCCCTTGTCGGCAACGGAATCGAGACGCAAATTAGCAGGAAAAAAGTGAGACGAAAAAATTGTGTTTTCATGGATTTATCCCCTAGCAGTTGGAAATGTGGGTAGGTATCTGTGCCTTGGTGGTTTGTTACCCTTATCCGAACGGGGCATCTATAGTAGACGCAAGAAATAACGGGACAATAGTTTAGAAGTATGTTATCCTGTTTGCATTATGGCACATTCATCAGATTTACGCACACGCGTCCTTCAATTCATAGAAAATGGTGGCAGTAAAACAGAAGCGGCAAAACGGTTCAAAGTCGGTCGAACTGCGATTTACCGATGGCTCAATGACCCAGACCCACTCACACCGGGCAAACCGGGTCCCCGAAAACCGAGACTACTTGACCCAACGGCACTGGCTGAACATGTCAAGGCACACCCTGACCAAACCCTTAAAGAACGCGCCACACACTTTGGGGTTTCACCCGCCTGTGTCGGCTATGGACTCAAAAGACTCGGCTACACGCGTAAAAAAAAACGGTTGGATATAAGGAGCAATGTCCAGAAAAACGACAAGCCTATCAGGAGCAACTCGCAACGGCGAAAGCATCAGGCAAAACGCTGATTTACCTCGACGAGACCGGTTTTACAGATGAAACGTTTAGAAGTCATGGCTATGCCCCCCGGGGACAATGTGTCCAGGGGTTGATACCCAGCCAAAAGACCCGCACCACCACTTTGATAGTGGCACAACTGAATAATAAGTTGATTGCCCCAAAGTTAATATCGGGCAGTTGTAATGCACAACGGTTTAATACATGGCTTGATGAAGCGTTATCGCCACATTTAGATGCCAACAGTCTCGTGATAATGGATAATGCACGCATTCACAAGACCACCGAGACCCAAGCATTGATACAAGCCTGTGGTGCTAAGGTGTTATACTTGCCCCCGTATTCGCCGGATTATAATCCCGTTGAACAAAAGTTTGCCAATATAAAGAGAGTCCGGTCATACAATGCGGATAAGCCCATTGAGGAGATTATCAATATGTATCGTTAATTGTTAAATCTACTATAATTTCCCCGCCATAGCCTCGCGTCCGGTCAAAGCTACGGGAGAATTATGGTGAATTCTAAAAAATAAATAGACGCTTTCGCCCCTCGGTTTCGGTCTCCCCGATAAATCAGGGTAAACTAATTATCGGGGCCGGTAGGTGCGGTTTCCCACCGCACCGATTTGGAGTGTTTTATTCATTCTAAGATCCACTATAAATGACTCTAACGCTCAGGTTTTTGGTTTACAGAGACCTTGAGTCATGCTATAATAACCACAGTTGCTGCTTCCGATACTGGAGGCTGAACCGGGGCTTATTTGCCTAGCAAACCCTCGTTATTTTTTCTATGGGAACGTGACTGAAAAGCTCGGTTTCTCTTGTGAATACGCAACTTAGGTTGTTATCATCGCAGACAAATGCAGTACTTTAACCCTCTGCGATTGTTAGCAACTTGTGTGCCATGCCTTTGTTAACAATGAGGAACGCAGTCAGAATGATCGGGAGATCCCTCGAACCGTCGAATTTCATCGTCAGATCCGAATAGGTATCGTTACACACAACATACCCGTGAAGTTAAGGGTCTTGTTGTGGATTGGCACCCCATCCGGCTCATTGACACCTCTGGAACAATCTAGCCGTGACTACCCAGAAATCGGGCGCATCTCACTTGTACATGATTTGAAAATTGCCCGATACCGTGCGAACCAGTTGGTGCTTTTAACCTTAAGTGTGCGAAGTACAGATTAGATGACTGGTAGAGAGGTATGACTCGCGCCCGATGTCTGATTAGGGTCTATCAGTCTATATTCCCCAAGATCTGTAAATCCCATAGTGAATGAGTCGATTTGCTATCTTAATCGAAAAGATTTATGGTGAACGCTAAAAATAAATAGACACTTTCACCCTCCGGTAGGTGCGGTTTCCTAACCGCACCTACCGGAGCGTCCCATTAATTCTAAGATCTACTATAAATGAAGGCCTCACCTATGAAGTTTAACACAATCCCAGAAGCCATTGAAGCGATACGAAATGGAGAGATGATTATCGTCTCCGATGATCCGGATCGGGAGAATGAAGGCGATTTAATCATGGCAGCGGAGAAAGCCACGCCGGAGGCGATTAATTTTATGGCAAAGTATGGGCGTGGTATGATTTGTCTTCCTGCAACCTCGGAACGTCTTTCAGAGTTGAATCTCCCGTTGATGGTCTCGGAAAACACGGCCCAACTGCATACGGCGTTTACAGTAACAATTGATGCCAGCGATGTGACCACCGGGATTTCCGCCTACGAGCGGGCGCATACGATTCAGAAGTTTGTCCAGCCAGAGACGAAAGCGGAGGATTTCGTTCGTCCGGGACATATCTTTCCGTTACAGGCTGAGGAGGGTGGCGTATTGCGGCGTGCCGGTCATACGGAGGCGACAGTTGATTTGGCGCGTTTGGCGGGACTGTATCCGGCGGGGGTTCTCTGCGAAATCTTGAACGAAGATGGCACTATGGCACGCTTGCCGCAGCTTCTCGAATTTGCTGAAAAATATGAGCTAAAGTTCATTACCATTGCGGACCTGATCGCTTACCGACGGCAGACAGAGACGCTTATCAAGCGGGTCGCCGAGGCGGATCTTCAAACGAGGCATGGATACTTCAGACTGCACTCCTATCAGAGTGCGGACGATGAGAAAACTCACATTGCACTGATTAAAGGAGATATTTCGGATGGTGGGCCGGTACTGGTACGGATGCACTCACAATGCTTTACTGGAGATGTGTTCGGTTCGCTGCGCTGCGACTGTGGCGAACAGTTGGAGAAAGCGATGCAACTCATCCAGAAAGAGGGGCGGGGTGTCTTAGTCTATATGCGTCAGGAGGGGCGCGGTATGGGGCTTGGAAACAAGATTCGTGCCTACCGATTGCAGGATAGCGAGGGGCTTGATACCGTTGAGGCGAATGAGCGGCTCGGTTTTCCTCCAGATTTGCGGGATTACGGCGTGGGTGCCCAGATTTTGACAGATCTCGGTGTGCAGAAGATGCGTCTGTTGACTAACAACCCTCGCAAGGTGAGCGGTTTGGAGGGACATAACTTGGAGATTGTCGAGCGGATTCCGCTGCAAACTAGACCCCACGAATTTAACCGGCACTATTTGGAAACGAAGAAAACGAAACTTGGGCATTTGTTGTTAGATACTATCAACGAGGAGAAGGAGGAGACGGTGCACGGCTACGATGGGCTGATGGTTCAAGGCTAAACAGCGTGCACTGGGTACAATGCCAAATATCTACGAAGGCAATCTTATCGGTACTGACCTGAAAATTGGAATCGTGGTCAGTCGGTTTAATAGCTTTATCACCACCAAATTGTTGGACGGGGCAATTGACGCGCTGAAACGTCACGGCGTGGACGAGGATGATGTGGACATCTGCTGGACGCCCGGTTCGTTTGAAATCCCCACTACGGCAAAACGGCTTGCTGAAAAGGAACGATATGATGCGGTCATCTGTATCGGTGCGGTCATTCGTGGTGCAACCCCCCACTTCGACTTTGTTGCCAACGAAAGCGCGAAAGGGATCGCACAGGTTTCTCTCAATACCGGGATCCCGGTGATTTATGGTGTTATCACGACCGATACGATTGAGCAGGCGATTGAACGTGCTGGCACGAAGGCGGGGAATAAAGGGGCAGAGGCGGCGGTCACGGCGATTGAGATGGCGAACCTGTATCGGCAAATTGATGGATAGACGAATTGATAGGCACTATATATGGCAGCCTTAGAAGAAATCAAAATTGGTAATGGGCGGATTATCAAAGGGGACTGTCTCTCAGTTATGGATAATTTTCCCGACAACCATTTTATGCTTGGGTTCACCTCGCCTCCCTACCTGAACGCGATCAATTACGAGGAGCATATTGAAAAACTGCACGGGGCCAAAGCACGATGGGAGCGGGAAGATATATCCTACGAGGAATATCGGCGTTTTCTGGAGAATCGGTTCAAGGCGTTGCTGCGAATTACAAAGCCGGGGGGACATAATGTCGTAAATATTGCACCGGTCCTATGGAACGGTACGCGCACTGCCCTCCCTTTTCATTTTGTCAGCTGGCTTGAACAAATTGGGTGGCAATTCAAGGAGGATATTATCTGGGAAAAGCCGGTTGCGAGGGATAGGCGATCAGGGGTTTTGTTACAGCATCCCTATCCCGGATATTACTACCCTAGCTTGGTTGCCGAATATATTTTTGTCTTTCAGAAACCTGCCGATAAGAAAAGTCAGAACAACATTTACTGGAATAGAAGTGAGGAAGAGAAAACAAGGAATGCAATTGACCTCAAGGACTATCAAGGCGAGAAGAGCAAAAACGTTTGGAAAATCCGTCCATTAGCCCCCCAAGAAAATTTGCATCCCTGTCCATTTCCGTTGGAACTCGCGGAACGGGTCGTCCAGTTTTACTCTTATAAGGGAGATTCGGTGATTGACATCTTTGCCGGAAGTGGACAGACAAATTGTGCCGCGGAGAAACTAGGTAGAGCGCATGTCGGCATTGAAACGCAACAGAAATACATAGATTATGCGGTTGAACAGCTTCGTCCAATTGTTGATCAAGGACAGTTGTTTTAACCTTATTAGAGGTGTAACGAGAACCTGATGGATATTTTCGCTAGGATCACTGGAGTAAAATATACCCCACTTCTGTGCAGCAAACTTAAATCTTTCAGCTATAAGGATTTTGACGCAACACTTTCAGACAAAGCAACTTTCATTCTACAGATTGATCCAACCAAGCAGATTGCTTTAAGCTGCTGGGTTTCACCAAAAAGGACACGGTCTTACCCGTATTCAAGGGTCTATGATACATTGGGCTTTTCTGGCAAGAAAGCAACAATAATTCCAATTTTGAAGGATGAGGGTAAACAGGGCGATCGAGACTTTCTCCAATGGGATACAATCTCTTTAATGAGTTTGTTGGGCGTTTACGTGATAATTGGCTACTATGCTGATGCTTCAAAAAGCACAAGATACACGCATAAAATCACGGGACAAAAGTTTAATTCAGAGCACATCATGAGCGAAATTGATCGGTTGATGTCTTATCAATCCGATGCTCTGCATTGGAACATAACGCAAGTCGAAGGTATCGGCGAAATTGGTTCGCAAGCGTTGAACGCCTATTCGGTTATCTCTGAAAAACTAGACGTGGAAATGCACTCTTGGGAGTCTGCGGAACGTCGAATCAATATACTTCGTGAAGGTCAGGCAGAGTTTAAAACACTATCAAGGAACTTGGCAAGGCAGGCACAGGCAAGAGAGAGTATCACGACACAGCCCAAAGAGCACATAGAGGGAATCAAAGGGAAGCTAACCATCAAAAATTATCTTGGTGGCAATTATTATTTGACCTGTGATGAGGTTGAAATCCATGGGGAGGAAATCTATCTCGTTGAAGCGAAGCATACGAACAAAGATGAGCTGCCTTCCCTCGGTGATATAAAAGATGGTTTGGTGAAAATGATACTATTTACAAACTTGGAAAACCTAAAAGTTGATGAGAGAGATTACAATCCTGTGCCAGTTTTGAAGTTGACGACGGGTGAGGGATTCAGTCTTAACTCGCTTAACCGCCCGCAGCAAAACCGTCTTACGAATCTAAAGCAGGAAGCCGAAACCAATGGATTTCGGATTATGATCAATGATGGATTTTTCACGTAATGGGATAGAGTATGAAAGCAACTGTGCTGCGTGGAGATTGTGCGTCGCTATTAGACCGACAGAACGCCACTTTTGAAGATGTTGATCTCACCTTTCTCGATCCGCCTTTTAATCAAGATAAAGGCTACAACGAGTGGGATGATAACTTGCCTGAAGCACAGTATTGGAAGTGGATGGACGACGTGTGCACAAAGATTTACGACCGAACTGCTTCGGGTGGTGCAATCTATTTCATGCAGCGCGAGAAGAAAACCGAGGCTGTGCTACGGTGTTTACGCGAGTCTGGATGGACGTTTCAAAACCTGATTATTTGGAAAAAGAAAACGTCCGCTGTCCCCGGGATGAATCGTTTTGGCAAACATTACCAGATCATTGCGTTTGCAACGAAAGGGGAGCGTCCACGGATATTTCATCGCTTGCGGATCAATCCACCACTCCCTGCGGGCTACAAATATGAACGGGAAAATGGCATGTTTGTCACCGACGTGTGGGACGACATTCGTGAGTTGACATCGGGCTATTTTGCTGGAGATGAGGCACTGCGGGATGCAGAGGGAAATCGCTTGCACAAGCAACAGGCACCGATTCAACTTCTCCTTCGGATAATCCTCTCTTCGACAAATCCCGGCGATGTTGTATTAGATCCATTTGCGGGATCGGGGACAACGTTGGTCGTTGCAGAACAGTTAAGGCGAAAATCAATTGGTATTGAACTCGATAAGGTCAACATCGAAATTATTCGGAAAAGACTTGCTGAAAAAAGAGAAGCCGATGATATTTCAGGTTCATTCAACGATTATGAATGCACACCGGACTTAGAAGCCATTTGGGGCCGGGCTAAATCGAGAGCCGCGGCGACTCTCAAACAGGGAAAACTTTTTGAGTCAAATCAAAATCGTGTTTGAGTAGATGAACATCTCGAATCTATTTCCACAAATTAAAACTTTCACCCTACAACATCATTTCAACGGTCCCTTTTTAATTTTTCAAACAAATCTTTTGTAGAACTTACGCACATGGTCAGAAAATAGGGTATAATAGGGACGATGAACCCACTCCAATGCGCCAAACATGACTATCAAGACTTACGCATTTCAAAGTTTTGACCTGTCAGGGACCTGCCAAATCCCTGACATTTGGCGGGGTTATGGTGTCATTTCAGTGAAGAACGGTTCATAAACAGTGCGTATTTGGCAGGTCAAAAAGCCGTTTACACGCCCCTTCTCTTACGTGGTAAAAATCTACAAACGCTCTGAAGCTAGGCCCCATCGGGGTTCAGAGGAGCATCCACCAATGATGAACCCCCGATGCTTGGTTGAAATTTTTTTTGGACCTGCCAGGGCCCTGCCAAATTGCCGAATCGTGTCGGTGGGGCATTGAAGCGGAGGTGTAGGTTCCGCGTAGCGGAAGGGGTTGGATTTTACCGTTCAACTGCGTAAATCCTACTTTTATCAAAAATTCCTTTAGGGGTAAAACCCAAAGGTTTACCTTTGGGATACCCCCCTGCTTTAGCATTTTTTAATTTTGCAGTTAAAATATGATATGTTTGTCTTGGGTCTGGTGGGAGCGTTTGCCCCCTATCGCCCGATAGGATCTCTCGCGTGCTTGTGAAACAGGATATAAAGGACAAAGCCGACTCCGATGAAAACCTACAAGTTCAAGATGTATAGCAATCACGGGAATCGTGAGTTGCACAGGACGATAGAGGGTCATGCTGATGTGTGGAATCACTGTGTCGCGCTTCAGCGTCGGTACTATTGCCTCTATGGCAAGTATATCAGCAAGTTTCGTTTGATAAATCATATATCGAAGCTGAAACGACTTGCTAAGTTTGCTCATTGGAATCAGCTACCCAGCCAATCCATTCAAGACGTGGCAGCACGGATTGACAAAGGGTATAAGGCGATGTTTGAAGCGCGTGCGAAAGGCAAGGCGTGGGGGAGCCCTCGTTTTAAGCCACGCGGCAAATACAAGTCATTCACGCTGCTTCAAGCGGGTTGGCAATTGCTTACCAGTAACAAGATTCGTATTGGCAAGAGTGTCTACCAATACTTTAAGTCTCGTGATATTCGTGGCACTCCGAAACGTTGCACAATCAAACGGGACGCTATCGGCGATGTCTATATCTGCATTCTCACCGACTATGTAGAACCTGACCTGAATCGAGTCATGACGGGTAAAATCGCGGGGTTTGATTTCGGTCTGAAAAGGTATCTCACGGGTCACAATGGACACGACATAGAATCACCTCAGTTTTTCAAACGCAGCCTCAACGCTATCAAACGTGCAAACCGCGCGCATTCACGAACCAAGAAAAAGTCAAATAATCGGGAAAGAACAAGGCTCGATTTAGCACGGAAGCACCGTAAGATTGAACGACAACGAGAGGACTTCCACTGGAAGTTGGCACACCAACTGACCGATGAATACGACGAGATACGGCTCGAAGATTTGAACCTGCAAGGTATGAAGTCGCTATGGGGACGCAAAGTCAGTGACTTAGGGTTTGCCGATTTTGTCAAAAAGTTGGTGTATATCGCTAAGAAAAAAGGTGTCAAACTCACCTTCATTGATAAGTGGCATCCAACGAGTAAAACTTGTTCGGTCTGCGGTGTGGTCAATGAAGCGTTGAATCTGCGTGATAGAACTTGGCAGTGTAACGATTGTGGCACGGTGCATGACCGGGACCGCAACGCTGCGATTAACATTTTTCGGGTTGGGGCGTCAACCCATGAAGGAGAGGACGTAAGTCCCGATTCGTCGGGCAATCCTTGTTGATAGCACAATTCGACTCCTATTAGCAACGGAATCGTAAGAATCCCAAGCCTTTAGGTTTGGGAGTACGTCAATAACGTGAGTTTTCAATGATTGCAATTATCGACTACGGTGCGGGCAACCTGACGAGCGTTGAACGCGCTGTCAAATATTTAGGCTACGACGGAAGAATCACCGCCGACCCCCAGATCATTTTAGGTGCGGAGAAAGTTATCTTTCCCGGCGTGGGTGCGGCGCGGGCAACGATGGATAACCTCAACACGGCTGGGCTTGCGGCGGTTTTATGGGAGGTCTACAAATCGGGTAAGCCGATGTTGGGAATCTGTATCGGTATACAGATCCTGTTTGAGCATAGCGAGGAGGAGGATACTAACTGTCTCGGCATCCTGCCCGGGATTGTCAAAAAGTATGACGCCTCTCCGATCCAAAAAGTGCCGCAGATCGGTTGGAATGAGGTGTATCAGACGCAGGTGCACCCAATTTTTCAAGATGTTCCGAATCCCGCTCATTTCTATTTTGTGAACTCGTACTACCCAATCCCGCAAGACGATTCATACATCGTCGGCAAGACCACTTATGGCGTTGAATTTTCGAGTGTCGTCGCCCATCAGAACCTGATTGCGACGCAGTTCCATCTGGAGAAGAGTGGTCGGATCGGACTGAAGATGCTTGATAATTTCTTGCGGAATGGACAGTAAAATTCTTTGCGAGTAATCTTTGAAACTGTGAATTGCTCATGCTAACTTTCTTCCTGATATTCGTTGTTCTACTGATTAACCTGTTCGTTTACGGCTTGGATAGCCCACAGAACTACGGTGTTGTCTCGCATCTGTACTATGGGGTCATCATCCTCGCGGGGATATACGACAATCGTCGTGGGCAGTATCTACTGCTTGCGTGCACGACGCTAGCCAATTGGATACATGCTGGGATTTATTATGAGCAGATCCATTTGGGCGTGGTTGCAATTTTATATCCTATCATCGCGTATTTCATTGTTCGCACCATCCAGTTATTCAAGGCACAACGCGCCACTACGGAAGCGCAGCTTCAGCAGATAGATCAAGCCAACACGGATTTGGAAAAACGGGTGCGAGATCTATCTACCCTTTTTGAAGTTGGTGATACAGCAAACACCGCTCTGGAATTAGATGAACTGTTCCAAAAGATTATCAAGACGCTTGCCAACCGGATGGGAGTATACCGGGGTGCCCTGAGAATTTGGAAGGGTGGCGAGCCGGTCAAAGAGGTCGAGGCAGTTTTTGGGTTGACAGAGGCGGAGCTCCGGCGCGGCACGGACAGTCAAATTGATCTTATCCAACAACAGGTACTCCAATCTGGGCAACCGATTGGTGTGCCGCACAGTCGCACGCCCCTTCAGCAGATGGAGTTTCCAAATGCGAAATCGGTGCAGTCTAAAGATCCGATAGCTTTCTGGTGTGTCCCGGTGGTGGTGGATGAACAGGTAATTGGTACGCTGACAATTGATAAAGCATCGGACGAATTTTCGATTGAGGACGATATTCGTATTTTGACGATTATCGCTGCCATTGTGGCACAGCGCGTTAAGATTCAGCAGATGATCGACTCGCTGGTGCAATCCGAACGACTCGCAACGCTTGGCAAACTTGCGACGACGGTTGCCCACGAGGTGAGAAATCCACTGGGCGGGATCCGCGGTGCAGCGCAGCTGCTCCAATTTGAAGGCGAATCGAATTCAGAGATTCAAGAGTATATTCAGGTCATTATCAGAGAGGTGGATCGGTTGAATCGTGTGGTTGAGCAGCTACTTGTGTCCGGCAACCCACGGACCGCTGGTGTCAAGTTAGGTAGTATTAGCGACTTAATCGACAATAGCCTCTCAATCTGTCAGCCGGAGTTAGATCGGGACAATATCCGTGTTGAAAAGTGTTTTGCTGACGATTGTCCGTTGATTTCCGTGAATGACGACGGGATAACGCAGGTATTGCTGAACCTATTTCGTAACGCAATTGAATCGATGGAAGATGGGGGTATCTTGACGATTCAAACCACCTATAATTCCGCGATTCAGATTGTTCAAATTTATATCACGGATACCGGGCGGGGTATACCGCCGGATGTTGCCTCACGTTTGTTCGATCCGTTTTACACAACGAAACAGAAAGGGACGGGGCTTGGGCTTGCGATTAGCCAGCAAATCGTTGAGGAGCACGGTGGCACTATTGAAGTTGATATAACAGAAACTCCAGGGGCAACGTTTGTTGTTACATTGCTGGTTTGAGCAAAGTCAGTGAATACAGATATGGCGAATGAAAGAAACCTCTCATTAACTGAAGAAGAAATTCGCGAGTTAATCGCTAATGAATTTCCGCGCCTAATAACCCAAAATCCCGAGATTCGTTATGAGCTGATCGGTGTTATGTCGGAGACTTTTGCCAAAAAAGAGGATATAACAGCGATTTTGAACGAGCTCAGGCAGATGCGTGAGGAATCTGAACGCCAGCGGGTTGAATTCCGGCAGGAGATGCAAGTTCTACGCGAGGAGTCCGAGCAGCGATGGGCTGAATTCCGGCAGGAGATGGAATCCCTACGTGCAGAATCCAATCGGTTGCGCGAGGAGTCCGAGCAGCGATGGGTTGAATTCCGGGAACAGATGGAAGCCTTACGCGAGGAGTCTAATCGGTTGCGTGAGGAGTCCGAGCAGCGTTCCGGCAGGAGATAAAGGACCTACGCGAAGAGTCCAGCGCGTCACGTGCATATCTAGATGATGAATTAAGGCGATTTCACCATACCGTTCAAGGCTTGGGCGCACGATGGGGATTGCAGTCTGAAGAAGCATTCCGCAGTGGGCTCGCTGCAATTTTGACGGATGAACTCGGTTTCCAGGTGGAACGGTACGAAGGTTATGACGATTCTGGATCGGTTTTCGGACAGCCGGAACAGGTGGAGATGGATGTAATCATCCGGAACAGTTTAGTTATTGCAATTGAAATTAAATCATCGGTCAGCCGCAGTGACCTTGCCCTTTTTCAAAGGAAAGTGGCATTCTTTGAGCAGACGGAAAGTGTAACGGTAAATCGAAAATTCTTCATATCTCCATTTGTTGATCCCAACGCTGTTGGATTGGCGGCACGGATGGGTATCGAACTCTACACCCACAGCTTAGATATTATAATTTAGACACCGTGATTGGTATTGGTGCTGCTTTTGTATCCGCCAGTTTTGGTGAGGACAACTATCATTAGATCTCTATGACACACACAATTCTTATTGCTGACGACGACGATAGCATCCGCTTTGTTTTGGAGAAGGCTCTTCAGAAGGAAGGGTATCACACATTTTCCGCGCGAAACGGGAAAGAAACGGTTGATCTTCTCCGCTCAGAAGCGATTGACACGATTTTCCTCGATATTTTTATGCCTGATGTCAACGGGTTAGATCTGATTGAAGAGCTTCAGGAGATCAATAAAGCTGCATCAATTATTATTATCACCGCTCACGGGACAACGCAAACGGCGATTGAAGCTGCAAAGCGACACGCTTATGACTACGTGACCAAGCCTTTTGATCTCCAAGAGATTATACCTTTGGTGTCCCGTGCGGTATATGCTGCGGATCAAACAAAGGCGGCACTGGCGGAAGATTCGCGACCAGAAGATAGTGTTGTGCCCCAAAACGGGGAGGAGGTGGGCACTCAGATTGTAGGTGAGAGCGATGCGATGCACACAATCTACTTGACCATCGGACGGGCGGCGATCAGCGACGAAACGGTTCTCATTATGGGAGAGAGTGGCACAGGTAAGGAATCAATCGCCAAAGCGATTCACCAGAATAGCAAGAGAGCGGAAGAGGAGTTTGTGGTGGTGGATTGTAGCGCGATTCCCTCGGACTTGATTGAAAGTGCACTCTTTGGGCATGTTAAAGGGGCGTATACGGGTGCCGATACGGCACGCCAGGGGAAATTTGAGCAGGCGGACCGGGGAACGATTTTTCTGGACGAGGTTGGTGAATTGCCGATAGAGGTGCAGATGAAACTGCTGCGTGTTCTGCAAGAGCGGGAGGTCGAGCCGATTGGGTCAAATGAGATTCGCAAGGTTGATGTGCGGGTGGTTGCTGCGACAAATCGACGGCTTGATTTGGCAATTCAGGACGGATCGTTTCGGGAAGATCTGTTTTATCGGCTCAATGTGGTGCCAATCTTTTTGCCTCCGTTGCGTGAGCGGAAAGAGGATATCCCTGATCTCGTGGATTTTTTTATGTCCCGTTATGCTCAGGACTACGGTCAGCCTAAAGGGACAATTTCGCCGGAGGCGTTCAAGCTGCTGATGGTTTATGATTGGCCCGGAAACGTCCGCGAACTTGAAAACAGCTTGAAGCGTGCGCTCGTTATGTGTGCTGGCCAGGTCCTCCTCCTGGAACACTTCCCGGAGCTTTCTGGCAGCGCAGTTCCCTCTGTTACGAAGGCACCGACAGGGTTCGAGAGTCGCCTTGCTTCGCTTATGTCAGAGCGTGTGGATGAACTTATCGAATCTGGCACCTCCTCGGGATCACTTCATGCAGAGATTCGTGTTGCTGTTGAGAAGCCGCTTTTTGAGTCTATTCTCCAGCGGACCAGCTGGAATCGTAGGAAGGCGGCTGAGATTCTTGGAATTAATCGGAATACACTCCATTCTAAGATGGAGGAGTATGGGATTCAAAGGCGTTAGGTGAGCGTGCGTCTATGGATATTGGAAAGGTCATCGGGACCATCGTCGCAACTCGAAAAGATCCGAGTTTGGTCGGTTATCGTCTGCTGGTCGTACAACCCCTTGATGCGGAGGGCGAGTCGGTCGGCGATCCGGTCACAGCTGTTGATATACAGGGTGCAGCCGGGTATGGTGAATTGGTCTATTTCGTTACCGGTGGAGATGCCGCATTTGTGTCAGCGGAACGCGCAATGCCTGTTGATGTCGCTGTAGTAGGCATTGTTGATTCAATCACCGTAACTGAAGAAGCGGAGGAATGATGTACATCGCAAAGGTCATTGGCAAAGTGGTTTCGGTCATTAAGCATCCTGCCTATGACAATCGAACCCTTCTGCTTGTTCAACCGTTGAACCTGAAATCGCAGTTGGTGCGAACACCAACAATTGCTGTTGACTATGTTGGGGCAGGAGAGAACGATATAGTACTTGTTGGAGCGGGACCGGGCGTTGCGCAGGAGGTTTTTGAACTTGAAACGGCTCCTATAAGGGAACTAGTTATGGGAATTATCGATCGGTTTGATGTGTCGAATGAAGCGTGAAACGTGAAACGTAAAGCGTCATGTGTCGTAGTTAAAGTGTGACATTATCGCAGGTTTGCCTATCTGCTCATTTGTCGAAAGGACACGACACTTTGTTTATTCCATTGCCGAGTACACCATCGACGCAGCAATCCTTTAAGCCGCGCGCGGTCCAATTTTTAATTGTTACAAATTTATTGGTTTTTGTATACCAGCTTTATGCGCTCTATCAAGGGGTGTCGTTGGCAGATGTATCTGGCGCGATTCCCAACCAGATTATGCACCGCCATTCGTTCCTACCACCGCTTCCAAACCTTTCGGATAAGACACTCCTCACCTCCCTGTTTTTACACGATGTCCACATTTTACAGGGAGGATTTATCCACATTATTGGTAACATGCTGTATCTCTCGGCTTTTGGTCCAACCCTTGAAAGTATGATTGGGAGTCTGAAATTCCTACTGTTCTACCTATTGTGCGGCGTATTGGCAACGCTCTGCTACGTATTGACTTACTACGATTCTGGCTTGCCTCTTATTGGCGCGAGCGGTGCAATCGCCGGCGTAATGGGAGCACACTTTATCGCCTGTCCCAAGGCGCGCATTCGATGCCTTCTCTTTATCTATATCATTTCTGTGCCCGCGATTGTGTTGCTGTTACCTTGGATCGCCATCCAGCTAGTCAATGTCTATTTTTCGTTCCAAAGTGCCTCTATTGCTTGGGTAGCGCATGTCGGTGGGTTTGGGGTGGGGATGTTTCTTATCGGAAAATTCCAACAAACTTGGTTTCGTCCTAAACAAGAAGTGTCCAGAATTCGTCCTTATGTTCGATACTAATGGAAGTCATTCTGTTAAAAAGGATTGCGAGGTAGACAGATGAACGCGATAAAACAGTTGGGATTTTCTCTCTTGTTATTTGCTTGTATCAGCTTATCCGGTTGCGTTTGGTCCTCTTTATTGGCGAACTCATGGAGTGAAAACTTCGCGCTGGCAAGCTACGGGTCAAAGGCGAACCATCCAGCACTCAACGATGGGAGGCTAGATACCGTTGCAGCGGTAGCAGCGAAAAATGAGCGAATCTTTACGTTGCGGTTCCCAGAGGTCAAACCTGTTCGGAAGATTATCATTCATAACGGCAATCTCTTTTGGTTTCATGTGGACTATTGGGATCTTGATCAATTTGAGTGGAAAACAGTCCACTCTGTCCGTCAGCTGCGGGATATTGGCGATAGTCGGGCACCGTCAGAAATTGTCATTGATCGATTAAATTGCCGAACAAATACTATCCGAATCAACGTGTCTCGTACGGTCGATGATAACGTTGTAACAAAGGTTATGTTATCGCCTGGGGACAAGGTTGTCGATCGAAGAACCACAATGGCGGGAGCGTATTATCCACATTTCCGTGTTATCCAGCCAGCATGGGCACAGGTCCGCGAGATCGAGGTGTATCATCTGGCATCGAAGTAGGTTCGATTAGCGTTTGATTGCAACTGATACCCCATCGCGGAGCGGAATGATTGTCGTGAACACATCGGGGGAACTGTAGAGCAGCCGTGTCAACTCTTTGACCCCGACTGTCGTATTGTGCACCCACTGTTCTTCTTCATCAAGTCCTTGTGTATCTCTTTCGGTATCGTATGTGACGACACGTCCCAGCCATAGCATATTGTCTGTGATAAATAGCCCACCACTTCTGAGCCGTGGAATCGCCTTACGAAACGCTTCGGGATATCCGTCCTTATCGATATCGTTGTAGATGATGTCAAATTCCCCTTCAGTTTCATCGATAATCTCGAGTGCGTTCCCAACGCGATAATCGATGCGATCGGCGATCCCTCCACGCGTCAGATAACCCGCCGCACAATCTGCGTTTTCCTGCGAGCCGTCGGTGCAGATGATGCCCGCTTCCGGCTGTCGCAGCGCCTTTGCCATCCAATACGCCGAATAGCCGAAACCGGATCCCATCTCGAAAATCCGGGTCGGATTTGTCAGCAGTACCAATTGGTGTAACACACGCCCAACGAGCGGTCCCACAATCGGGAAACGGTTTTGCCGTGCGTATGCCTCCATCTCCGTTAGCACCTCGTCGCGTTCGGGGATGATATCGAGTAGGTAATCGTCAATTGACGGATGAAGCACATCCAAACGTTCCATAAGTCCCTCCATTCTGCCTAAAAAAATAATGCGTAACAAGTGATACGTAAGGGCTTTTCTTTGAGTATGGTGCATTACGTATTACATAGTCAGTAATGGGCATATCCTGTAGGATTGTATTCAGTATGCCATAAAATCATGTCCAAGTCTATATTTTCTTGTGAACCAAAGTCTTTAGATTACACCGTTAGCTTACCCATTTTTGACAAAGTAGGGATAGTAGAGACTGCAACTAGCGCACCATATCGCTCCAGTCGGCAGAGTTATTTTTTTGGACGGAGGCTTTTTTCGTTGCATCATACCAGAAAACGTCAGCTTTTTGATTTTTCTGGCAAAATAACGCAAGTTGTTAGCCTCTGTTGACATTTATGTGAGGTGTGTCCTTAATTCGCCGAAAAACACCTAATAGTAGGGGCGAGGTTTCCTCGCCCAACGGGTTGGTGTTCAACCTATAAGTGGGTATTGAGTTACACACATGTCGCCCCGCTGGGGCTTGGGCGTTGGTCAATTTGTTGTGCTTCTATACACATATCGCCTCTCTGGAGCTTTGAGGGTCAAACCATGAGCCCACCACTACCAACTATCAGCGTGAAATAAGCAGTTTGACTAACTGGCATACGAAGGTTATACTACTGAGACGTGCTGTCAAATGTCAACACGCCCAGCAACGTGTGCTAAATTTAATGTAAAACAGATTGGAGAATGTCAAAAGTGTTACGGTGTATCTGCACAGCCCAGAGGAGGAGTTATGATGAACTACAAGCAGAAATTAGGCTACATTCGACAAAACGGAGGGCTTATGAAACAGCAATCTTTCTTATTTCAGATCAAAAAGTCGATTCAGGCTTTACCGATAGTGCTGGCACTTATTGCAGTGTTGGTATCTATTCCATCAGGGGTGTATGCAAAAATGGGCGCAAGACAAGAGCTTCAACGGAAAGCAGCCGCGACACTGCAGCGTATTAAGTCCGCTTCAGCCACCGGAGTTCGTGTTCGCTGGCATCGGGACAGAGGGACGGTACGGAGCCTCTACAATCTAACCTTACCTGCACCAGTGGGGACGCCTGAAACATCAGCGCGTCAATGCCTTAGCGATTACTGCGACTTGTTTGCGATGACCGATCCGACGGTCGAGTTACGGTTAAAAGTTGTCCAAAACAGTTTAACGGGCAGGCATATCCGATTCCACCAATACCATAGAGGCATTGAAGTGTATGGCGCATCAATCTCGGTCCATATCAATCACAGTGGTCAGATACGGGTTATCCACAACAACTACTTCCCCCAAATCGACATCAGCACATCGGCATCGCTTTCAGCGGAACAGGCGATAAGCGTCGCTCTCCCCGAGTCGGGTGCGATTGATTTACGGAAGCCGTCGCAGGCGGGGTTGGCCATTTTCCCTGTTCGCAATGGTGCGTACCACCTCGCTTACCGTGTGATAGTGCACCTCCGTCGCCCGTTAGCGGGTTGGGAGTATATCATAGATGCCCACACCGGTGCGCCGTTACATCGACGAAGTGTGCTGAGGTCTGTGGACGGGCAGGGTCGTGTATTTAACCCGAACCCTGTTGTCGCACTTAAAGATGTGACACTGATGGATCAGGACGATTCAGCGGAGGCGATCCCCGATGAAGCCTACACCGACGTGATACTCCCCGAACTGGACGGGACCGGTTTTCTGGATGGGCGATACGTGAGCACTATATTGACCCCCGATCGTGCGAACGAACCGACATTGGAATACAACTACCTGCGCGACGATCCCCGATTCGAGGAGGTAATGGTGTACTATCACGTCGATGCGGTGGGCCGTTATCTGAAAGGGCTCGGCTTCGATTTCGTGGACGATTGGCAGATCCCCACCAATGTCCACGTTGATGACTCAAACAATGCGTTCTACGACGACAGCGACGGCTCAATCAACTTCGGGGATGGCGGAGTCGATACCGCCGAAGACGCCGAAGTGATTATCCACGAATACGGTCATGCGATTCTGGATCGACAGGTGCCCGGCATCTACATCGGTGAAGGGGGTGCGATACACGAAGGGTTTAGCGATTTTCTGGCAGCCAGTTTTTACAGTGCTGTCAGCGATGGCTTCGGTGATACGATTGTTTTTGACTGGGCAGGTTTAGAAGCTGCTGAGTATTTAACCCGTCCCGTAGATGGTCACAAGCACTACCCCGAAGATCTGGTAGGCGCGCCACACGACGATGGCGAGATGTGGTCCGCATCATTATGGGAGCTTTTCCAAGCACTCGGACGCGACGGGTCGATACGGTTGGTTATTGAGAGCCATTTCTATCTATCGTCCGACGCAGAATTTGTCGATGGTGCATCCGCGCTCTTTATGGCGGATCAGGAACTAAACGGCGGTGTGAATGGCGACCTGATTTTGTCGGTCATGGAGAACCGTGGCCTCTTGACACCGCCAAAATTGGCATCCGATACCTTTGAGCCTAACGACACAGCGGACACCGCTTCCGTGGTGGAACTTCCGTTTATCAACGGAGAGGTGTCTGTCCATACAGGTGACGATGCGGATCACTATCAGTTCCAGTTAATCGAGCCGATGCAGGTTGGGGTGGGCATAGATTTCCAACCGATCTACGGAGAGTTGATGCTCACCTTGACCGGACCCACGGGTGTAGCACTGGTTAACTTTGAGACGAAAGCGATCACATCGCTCGAACTGGAGCCGGGCGATTATCTAATTGCTGTTTCAGGTGTCAACGGTGCGACCAACGATTATCAGCTCGCGCTCATCATCGACAACCACGGCGATACCCCGGAATCAGCAACCGCTGTAGCGATTGGTGATACGGTAGAGAGCTTCATCGAGTTCAGCGGTGATACTGATTTCTTTGCATTTGAAGGTGAACAAGGAACGCTGATTGACATCACTATTGAGACGGACGACTCCGATCTCGATTCGCTCCTTGTCGTTTATGGACCCGACGGTGTGCTATTTGCCAAAAACGATGATGTTGTCTCCCTGTTTGACCCGTTTGCCGAACTCAATCCGAGTGGGATAGATTCCCGTGTGAATGAAGAACTGCCCGCCAATGGGACGTATCTGCTCGCAGTGAGTAACATCGCCCCGCCCAAACTGAACGCCCCCTTTGGTGGGGTCAACTATTCTTATACGCTGTCGATAACAGAAAATGTTGACGACCATGCGCCGTGCGGTAGCGGCGAGGAGACGCCGTTGGTTTGGGGCGAACCAATAACGGGAGTGATCAATCTATTTACCGATCCAGAGAATCCCTTTGGCGAAGATGCCGACGGGTTTCGGTTCGATGCCGCTGCGGACGATGTCATCAGCTTGCACCTTGCCGTCGAAAGCAGCAACGAGTTTGCATTTACAACCCTCCGCCTGTTAGATGAATTGGGTAATGAGTTACTCTCTACCCAGCCCCCTTTCGATGGCTCAGACGTGCGGATTGAGGGCTTTGAAATTGGTGTTGATGGTGTCTATTGTGTCGAAGTCAGCGGTAGGATTTCCTTGACAGACGAGGATTACACCTATACGCTCACACTCTCTGAAGGCGAACTCCAGGACGATGATCACGATGCTCGGTGGGGAGATCCGATGCCTATCACATCGGGTGTGCCGATTGAGGGGGTCATCAGTTTTGACGGGGATGCCGATGCGTTCCAGTTTACCGCTACAGCGGGTGCGGTCATTACGTTAAATGTGGAGCTCAACTCCCCAGCCCCGTTCTTCGGTGTGATGGCGACCTTGTATGACTCCGATTTAGAGCGGTTGACGGAGTCTCTCTGGAGCGGGTTTGATGAACCGGAGGGTGATATTTTCGATTTTGATGAGCTACGAAACGGATTTACGATCCCTGAGACCGGCACTTACTATGTCGAGGTCGCCTCTTTTTTCGGAGAGAGTGACGAGAATTCTAGCTACACGCTCACCTTAACGATCGAAGGCGGAACGGAACTCGGGCTGTTTCCGCCCTATGATGTGAACCAAGATGGCAAGGTGAACATCTTTGATCTGGTGCTTGTTGGTCAACATTTCGGCGAGCAATTCATTAACGCCACGCCCACCGCTGATTTTGGACAGCTCCGCTCGGTCTCGGCCGAAGGGGAGTTGCGGCTTTTGATGATGCCGAGTGCAACCGATAGACGACAATTGACGGTCTCAATTGACACCACAGCGATTGCTGATCTTTACGGCTACCATTTCTCAATCCAGTATGATTCGACGGTGTTGGAACTCCTGACCGCCTCACCGAGCCTGCAGCTGGCAGATGCGCTGCAACAGAGTTATTGGAATGTCGCTCAACATGGGACACAACTGGAACTGATACAGACGCGCCAGGGCGCAACCGAAGGTGTCGCGGCTGAAGGGGCACTGGCGACACTGGTTTTTGAGGTCAAAGAGACCCAAGTGCCGACCCCGCCTGTCCAGTTGGTTTCGGTGCAACTGGCGGATTCGCTGACACGCGCGATTCTTGTCGATCTGGTTACGGAACGGGTCTTGATGACGGAGCTGTTCCCTGATAAGCCGATGTTAATGCAAAACTACCCTAACCCGTTTAACCCCGAAACATGGATCCCATATCAACTCTCTACCGATTCGGAGGTAGTTCTGTCAATTTACGATTCAAACGGTGAGCCTGTCCGTCGATTCGATGTGGGGTATCAGCACGTCGGGACATACGCCACTCGTGGTCGGGCGGTCTACTGGAATGGCAGAAATGAGTTTGGTGAGCCTGTGGTAAGTGGTATATATTTCTATCACCTCTCTGCTGGCGATTATTCCGCCACACGGAAAATGGCTATCGTCAAATAGTATCAAATGACCCTATGATGGTTGGAATGCCGATGAATCCCCGGTCACGGGACAGGCAAGACAGTCCGTCCCGTGACCGGGGATATACCGTCTACAACTTTAATGGCGGGTGGACTGTAAACGCGCCTTTACAGTCCCTTGCTTCAAGGTTCCCCAGAGTGTTGCCTGCGTGTGTGTGTTTGGCGAAACGGATAACCCCGATGGTGCCCATGCAGGAGAAAATTCCACGCCTGGATCTTGTGTCAATTGTTGGATCTTCCCGTCCGCTACACGGATGAGATGGATGTCTTTGTTACCGCCTTGAGTTGACACATAGGCGATCCATTGTCCGTCGGGCGACTCGGCAGGTTCTTCGCAGGCTTGCGGGGCGTTTACCAACTTCCGGACATTTCTTCCGTTGACATCTATAGCAAACAGGGTGGGTATCTCTACATTGTCGAGCATATCGCTAGAGAAGTAAATTTCTTTGCCGTTAGCTGCCCAAGTGGGGTTTGCCGCAGATACCTGCGTGAGGGCACGCTGTTTTTTGCCATTTGCATTCATCAGATGGATGGCACCGAAACCGTCCAGTGTGGTACGGAACGCGATCCACTGCCCGTCCGGCGACCACGCCGGTGTTGAATTGTGTCCACCCTTGTTTGTGAGTTGTTGTGCCTTCTTGCCGCTTGGGTTCATTATGTAGATGTCGGTATCTGCTGCATGTTCTCTATGTTGGTTGGAGGCAAATGCAATCCAGCGTCCATCGGGTGACCAAGCGGGATCTGCGTCCGTTGCGCGATTGTTTGTTAGCCGTCGAGGCTCCTTGTTTTTCATCTCCATCACGTAAATCTCTGGATTCCCATCCCTGTGTGAAACATAGGCAACAGCACTGCCATCAGGTGCCCACGTCGGGGAAGAGTCCTCCGCCGGATGGTTTGTTAAGTTAACGGGATTCTTGCGATTGATATCCATGATGTAGATTTCGAGATTTCCGGTGAGATCAGCGGTGAAGGAAATCGTCTTATTGCCCCAAGAGTTTATAGTCAACAGACTGCTCGCTATCAGCAACATTTTCCAAACTAATTTTTGTTTCATGGATAAGTCTTCCCTGTTTTCTTGCACTTTTCGGTCAGTTGAGAGGTACTGCTATACGCATGTCAGCGCGGGGAAACCAGATGCCCTGCCCCGATAAATCGGGATGCAAACACCTACAATTAGCTGCGTAAGTCCTATGCTATGTTAAAACGTGACCGAAATACCCAATGTTGGCAGAATCGGCAGCATCGGCTCTTCATCAATCTCACATCCGAGCAGTGCCCCTGTTTCCTCGTCTCGCCTCTCACTGAACGCATATTGGTCAACGTTAGAGCGATTGTATAAATTTAAGATTTGGAAATACCAGGTGAGCTCCCACCGGCTGTATGGATTCCGTTTCGTAAACCGAAAATCGAGACTGTGATAGGGTGGTAGCCGCTCTGAATGCGTCTCCCCAAACTGGCGGTCACACGCGCTGCTACCTCCCGGCTGCGAAACCAGCACATGCGTCAACGGTGTTCTTGGTTCGCCGGTATGGAAACGCCAGGTAAGGTAGAGATGCCATCCGCGTGAAAGTTGGTGACTGCTGTTGAGCGCGATAGAATGCCGTCGGTCGGACTGCCGAAAAAATGTCTCACCGCCTGCACTTTCTTTTGCATCGGCGTACGCATAGCCGAATCCCCACGTGAGCCGATTTGAAACTGTATGTGTTACGAAAACATCCACCCCTTTTGCGTTGCCGGATTCTGGGGGAACGAAAATCTGAGTCTGTCGTCCGAACTCCCGGAGCCGCCCTGAGAGATTGTCCAATGTTTTGTAATACGCCTCCAAACGGAGCAAGAAATTAGCGTTTGGATGGTATTCACCGCCGAGAATGTAATGAATCGCTTGTTCAGCACGTCCGACGGTTTGAACGTTATCCTCCACAGGAATATTCATCATGGGAATGGGTTGGTGATAGATCCCCCACGCACCACGCAGCACCAGTTTCTCTGTTGGGCGTACTGCAAGTGCAACCCGAGGTCCGATCTCATAGCGCTGGATACCGGTCGCGCGATAGTCCTGAAACCCGTACCGTCCTCCCACATTGAGTGCGAGTTTTGGATGTAACTGCCACTCGTCTTGAAGAAACGCCTTGATTTCACTGCCGCTGTCTTCAAAATCTGCGAGGATTCGTGTGTACTGATCTATTCCGGGCTGTCGTTCTCGGACATCGTAATCGTATTGTGCTGTTGTCAAACGCCATTCTATTCCGCTGCGAAACAGATGTTTATCTAGGAAACCGGCTGTGACTTCCGTTTTGGTGCCGAAGAAACGGAACGAGCGGACATCAGAATTTGCCACTCCGGTCCGACGATCGTGCGCTGCGGTTCCCCCAAAAACGAACACATCGGACCAGTTCGCCGTACCGAAGTGATGCCGCCACCGCGTCCAAACGGTTAAATTATCGTAGCGCGAATCTAAGTTGTTGTCGGGATCTCCTTGCCGAATCCGATTCTTATCCCATCCATAAAGTCCGTTAAGCGTGAGTGTATCTTTCTGTGTTGGTGCGTAGGTCAGTTTGCCATAGAGATCCGCGTATTGTGGTTTGTAGTCCTCGTCGAAATCAATCATTGCAAGGATCAGATCAACGTAACCCCGGCGTGCTGACAGTCGCCATGACCCTTTTTCTGATAAGGGTCCCTCTACCATCGTGGTTGTATTGATAAGGTCAAGTCCGAAATTAGCAGAAACTTTTTCAATGTCTCCTTCTTTTGTTGTGATGTCAAACACACCGGACATTTTATCCCCGTACTCCGCTGGGAAACCACCCATCAACAATTCGACGCGCTGGATTAAATCGAGCCCGACGAGCGAAACCGCGCCGCCAAAGTCTTGTAAATGGTATGGATTGAAGAGTTCCATCCCGTCTAATCTCACCAAAATGTCGTCCTTTTCGCCGCCGCGTACGCTGAATCGTGCGCTGTAATCGCTTGCAACGATCCCCGGAAAAATATGTGCAGCCCGCATCGCATCGTTGCCAATCAGCGGAAACCGCTCAATTCGTTGCTTTGAGAGGGATAGCTTTGAAGGTGTCTCATCGTCAATTGCGAACCGGCCGGGTGTCACCACAATTTCGTCGAGTTGAACAGGTTCTGTGTCATCCTGTGCTGAAACGCTGAGGCAGCTTGCAATCCCAAAGAGTAGAAGAGGTAGACAGATTGAGTGGATGGATTTGACCATGAATTTGATCCTCACAATGTTTAAGTGTTTCTTCGATTATAGCACATTGTAGGCAAACAGCTAATGACCTGAATATATAGTAATCCTTGACCGGAGCGTAATTGAGGGGGAGATGGGTGTGTGCGAGATTCATCGCAGCGGTTTTCTCAATGCCTGACAATTAAAATCGGTTATCAAGACTGACAATCACGTTGAACCCGGGCGCGTTGATACCGGAGCCGTGCTCGCGATACCGCTTATCGAGCAGGTTCTCAAGGGCGAGGGTGAGTCGATTGTATTGGGTCACCTGAACGCCGCCGCGCAAGTTAAGCGTTACCCAACCAGGTGAACCTTGTCCAATCGCTGCGCCATTGGCATCAAACTGGACCTCACTTGTGTCGCGGGTGGTTCCCGGAATCCGTGGGTCTCGAATATCGCTCCGATTTAACCGTCTCTGCTCGGTTGCACCACGGACAAAGAATTCTGCCCAAAATCGTTGGGCAGGGGGCTCCCAGCGTATGCCAACCATACCGTTGAGAGGTGGTTCTCGACGGATCCGTTCTTCCCACGGCTGGTCCGGATCGGGTGCTGCGCCGTTGATGGTCAGCACCTTTCCACGGGTGAACATCGCATTACCGTAAAGGGATAAACCGTTTTGAATCGGAATTGGAACCATTCCAGCAAACTCAATGCCTTGGATTTGCACTTCATCCACGTTGTCAAATACATAGACATCAACGCCCGGATTGTTTTTCTGGATTTCCTGAATCAGGCTTGGAAGCGATTCTCCAGCGTAGGCATCTTCGACCGGGACACGGGTGACCAGATCGCTGACGCGACCATGGAAAAGGGTCAATGAACCGATGACCCACGGATAACGCGCCTTAAAGCCCCCTTCCGCTGTCCATCCTCTCTCCGATTTGAGGTCGGGCGATGGGGAGTCGATACCTTCATTGGTGACCTCGACAGCGGTGGTATCGTTCAAAGAAGGCGCGCGGAATGATGTGGCAAAATTGGCGACAGCGTTCAACCCGTCAGTGACACTTATGACCGCACCTGCGCTGCCGGTCCATGCGTTCCCGGCTTGGTTAAAATCCTTAAACTGCGGATCACGTATTGATAGGTCTGCGTGCGTGTTGTAAAGTGTATATCGTCCACCGAGCGTCAGTTCGAGGCGTTCGTGCAGTTCGATTTCATCCTGAACGTAGAGATTTGCATCCCAGAATTGCGAACCGTTGATAAACCTACCTTTGGTGTCGTCCACCTTTTCAGCACCGGTATTGATGTCGGTTTTGATTGTTTGGCTGGCAAGGGTATCAAGATAGAATTCACCACCTGCAACGACGCGTTGATTCGGCAGCGACGAACTGGTTGCCTGTGCGCTAAACCCCACTGTGTTGACGGTATCGAACCGCTCGCGACGTTCGGTTGCATCGCGTTTGAGTTCATTTCGTCCTTCTTTCTGACGATGGAATGAGGTGGTGAATCGAATCCGGTCGATCGCCGTGGTTAGAGGTTTGGAGAGGTAGGTGGCGTAGAATAGATCTCGATCTTGGGGTTGAAAGAAAAACTCGTCAAACTCGCGCGGTGCAATCTTATCGTAGCGAGGGGTTTGCGGTTGTCGCCAGAGTTGGTAGGCAAGGTTGACTGTGCTGGTGTCATTGAGTTTGTAAGTGAGTTTAGCGTTGCCGTCGTAGGCGTTCCACCCAAGTGGTCCTTCAGAATCAATCAGCCATTGGTCGGGGACATCTTTGGGAGGCCCATCGGAGACTTGCACATCCTTCGGTTTGTCGGTGACAATCTCAAATTTACGGTTCTTGTAGTGAAGGTCATAGCCGCTGCCCGGATTAATATTGCCGAACCATCGCGCAGAGGCACCGACCGAAAATCCGAGTTGCTTTTGGCTGCCGACTATCTCAAGCCGTCCGAGCCGCTCGGCACTTCCCGAAGCGAATCGGGTGAAAGCACGGGGTTGGATGTTCCAATTATCTGTCGCGTTATCGCTAATGGTGGCTTTGGTGAACATACTGATGACCCCACCCATCGCACCGCTGCCGTATAACATTGAACCGGCACCGCGCAGCACTTCAACCCGGTCGAGGTTGTCCGGGCTGGTCGTTGCCAAATACTGATTGGGACCGGAGCGGAAAGTGGAATTGTTGAGTCGAACACCATCAATCGCAAGGAAGGCTTGATAACCGGTAAGCCCACGCAGCAAGGGTGAACCTTGACCGACCGTTGTTTGCTGTGCCCAGACTCCCACTGTTTCACGCAGGATTCGGGGTGTCGTTGGAGCATTCATGCGCTCAATCTGCTCACGGTCGATGACGGAGACCGCGTTCGGTGTTCGGAAGGTATCTTTTTCGACGCGGGTTATGACAGTGACTTCCTCAAGCTCAACAGGAGGCGATTCTGCTTGGTTTCCTTGCGAGTACGTGAGATTAATGCTCCCTAGAAAAAGACTTAAACATAGCCATAGCTGTTTCAGTTTGACTTTCATCGTTTCTCCTTTCTCGGTATGATTTTTAGAAGATTGAATTTTTGAGACCGTGTATTGACTTAAAGGCAATTTTTGTGCCAAAGAGGCTTAAGGTCAAGATTGCGTCTGTAGGCGGATTCCTGACTAGTTTTATCCGACGAGACGCTGCTTATTGTTCAATTTCTGAACAGTTGTGTTTGTCTTTTGGACAGTTGTGTTTATTATAGAAGCACAGTTCGATCTGGGGTATAATAACAGGAATGATAGGTGGCTTCTGAGTGCCCCGTGTTTTTGAGGAAATAATGCGTAATATGCAATGCGTAAAAAACGTGTCTCCAACTGATTGCAATGCCAAATTAGGTTGACATATTCCCAACCTAGTGGCACAATAATTACCAAGACTTTTTTGGATGAAAGGAAAGTAATTGAAATAATGAAGCGAGTAGGTCTATGCAGGGTACAAGCCGTTGTATTTAACCTATTACTGCTGCCATTTTTTATGATGGTAGGGTGCACAACAATGGTCCCTGATAATCCCAATATGCCGTTGGAGGACTTCGATTCAGGGTCTCGCGTTGAAAAGACATTACGGGTGGAACGGAAGCTCGTTAGTAACGAGGTCAACTGTATTGCTGCTGACTTGCACAATGTATGGTTTGCAACGCAAGCCGGTGTTTCACATTGGGAGCGTGACCAAGACGAATGGTTCCACTACACAATGGAAGATGGGCTGTCTAACGATGTCGTAAACGCCGTCGCAATTGATGGACAATGGGTCTGGTTCGCCACCGAGGAGGGGGTGAGTCGCTACGACACGCAGACGAACACCTTTTCGACCTACCGAACCATTGATGGGTTGGCGAGTGATCAGGTGTCGTCGATTGCGGTGGATGGGAACTATGTTTGGTTTGGAACATCTAACGGGCTAAATCGTTATGACAAAACCATTGACAGTTGGGCGGTGCGTACCCGTAAGGATGGTCTGGTCAGCAAGGTGATTACAACGATTGCGGTTGAACCCGAGTATGTGTGGGTTGGTACGGATAGGGAGATAAATCCGGATCCCCATGGCTGGGAGGATGACCCTCGGTTCAGCAAAGGTGGGGTGAGCCGATACCATCGAGACACCGATTCTTGGAATAATTATAAAAAATCAGATGGCTTGATAGACAATGAGATTGCTACCATCGCGGTGGATGAGAATAGTGTTTGGTTTGGAACGCAAGACGAAGGCGTGAGTCAGTACAATCAGGTTGATCAGGCTTTCATCAAAACATTTACGAAGACTGATCTGCTCAAGAGCAATATGATTTCCTGTATCCGGGCGGATGGGTTTCAGGTATGGTTTGGTACTGCGAATGCCGGTGTGCATCGTTTCATCAAGCCGGTCAACACTTGGGTGCATTACACCAAAGCAGATGGATTGGCAAGCAATCATGTGAGTTGGATCGAGACACAAGGAAATGATGTTTGGTTTGCGAGCAAAGAGGATGGGGTGAGTCGTTTTGATAAGGTAACCGGTGAGTGGACGCTCTACAAGCAGGCAGATTTTCTGGCGGCTAACGATGTTCGGGATATAACCCGCGATGCGGCTGGCAATCTTTGGCTGGCGACGGTATCGGGAATTTCGATTTACGAACCCCAAACGCGCAGTTGGGAAATTATCTCTAAAGAGGATGGACTTCCGAGCCCGTATATTACGAGGATAGATATTGCGTCTCAATTGCGTGAATCGGGACAAAGCGACGTGATTGAAATATCGAGCGGTGGGCTGACTGGTGCACAGGTTTGGATCGGTACAGATAGAGGACTAGGCGCCCGACCGTACTCCGGTGGGGAATGGGCGTTCTATTCTCCTCCGAAATCCACGACGGCTGGAGAGGCTTTTGTGACGGCGGTTAAGGCCAATGGAGATATACTCTGGCTCGGTACAAGTTTGGGCCCCGCGATGTATGACACAACTTCTGAGCAGTGGAGGCAGCTTGAGACACCGGGAGATCACTCAAATGCGGTTGTGTTATCTGTACTCGTCCACGATGAGATGGTCTGGTTTGGTGGAGCGGCGGGTGTTTGGCGATATTCTATTGTGGATCAGAAGGTACATCGTGTTGCCAAAGGACTGCCTGACACCTATGTTAATGTGCTATTTTCCACAGAGGATAGCCTTTGGGCGGGGACACGGCAAGGACTTGCTCGCTATGATGTTGGCAAGGAACGTTGGGTGCCGATGTCGTTCAACGCACAATTGCCTGTTTCTAATGTTACTGCACTCGATTTCCGAGATGGGATTCTTTGGATCGGCACACCACAAGGTTTGGGAAGTTATACGACTGCTTCAAAGGCTTGGAGTCCTATTAAGAATGTGCCGTATAACATCCGGGACATCCTGTGTGATGCGGATGAAACACTTTGGTTGGCGACAGCGGTCGGTCTTGTTGAATATCGCCTATCAGATGGCGGCAAGGTGCTGCATCAATCACGCCCGGTACGTGAGCCGTTTCTTGAAACGAAGGTTTCAAATATCAAATTTGATGGGGATTACATCTGGTTCAACAACTGGGCTTCTTCACCGAACGGTGGGCTTGTACGGTTTCATCGCCCTACGGGAGCCTGGCAGCGTTTTACGCGCTTAGATATTCTCCGGTCAACTCAGAAAAGGTCTATGACCACAGTGCGTTGGAGCTATGTGGATACGGATGCGGTCTGGTTCACCACGGACTACGGGGTCCTGCGGTACGATAAAATGGCGGATACGTGGCAACATTTTACGATAAAGGATGGTCTTCCTACTAACGATTTAGACAGAATTGCCGTGAGCGAACACAGCGTCTGGGTGAGTCCAATGATTGGTGTCGAATTGAGCCATTATAGTAAAAAGACTGGAAAATGGACTGCAATTTCGCCTAGTAAAGAGATGCAAATTGAGCGGTTGAAATCACTGGCGGTTGATGGGCCGGAGGTCTGGTTTGGGTCGGGACGTGGACTTCACCGTTATAATGAATTTACCGGTAAATGGCGTGATTTCACGCCGAGGGACGGACTCGCCGGCAGAGGTGCTGAGTGGATTACCGCGGACGAGGATTTCATTTGGGTTGCACGCTCGGAGTGGGACAGAGACAGTAACCGTCCGCTGTCACGATACAATAAAAAAACGGAGAGGTGGGACACGTTTTCAACGAGTGACGTGCTGGCGTCGGACACCATTAGGCGAATTATTGCCACAAAGGACGATGTTTGGATACTCTACAGGCCTTGGACGAAGAAGGGGGTTACCCGATACGATAGACGCACCGGGGAGTGGACGACAATCAAGTCTGGGCGTGGAACGCTTGAGTTAGCTACCGACGACGACTACCTCTGGTTAGCTGTACCCAATAATGGGCTCAGACGGTTCCATTTCGCATCTGGGACTTGGACGGTGTTCAGAGATCTCAAAGGGTTGCTACATAACCATGTGGATGAGTATGGGCTTGCCGTTGATGATAGGTATGTATGGGTGGGCACGTTGCGGGGACTTTCTCGCTATGACAAACAGAAGGAATCTTGGACCTCCTTCACAGCGATGCCAACCCTTTCGGGACGCACCATCCGGACGGTGGACACGGATGAGCGTTTTGTCTGGGTCGGTACTGACAACGGTTTGTCGCGTTATGATAAAGAATTGGGCACTTGGAGGCAGTATCAGCAAGAGGGTGGTTCTGAGGAGATAGCGACCCACGGTGGCCATTGGCATCGATGGCGTCCCAAGAGGAAAGATACACTGTCCGATAATTCGGTGAGTTCAATTGTGGTTGATGACCAGTACGTCTGGGTCGGAACTCGAGATGGCGCGAACCGTTTTGATAAACTCGCCCTACGCTGGGATCAGTATAAAACCGGGCATGGCTTGCCTGCTAATAATGTGACTTCTGTCAGTAACGATGGCAATAATATTTGGGTGGGCACCAACTCCGGGATTGGCAAGTATCCTCGAACCGCAGATGACCTCAACGCTTGGATCGCTTATACCTCCGGCACGGAGATTCAACCCGCCTCTGTCTCAAAAGAGTTTGCGGAGTCGTTGGTTACAGATGAGATCTGGTGTATCGCTAGCAGCAAGAAGAATGTTTGGGTCGGTACACGACGTGGTGTGAGCAAATATGATATCGGCAAGGACACGTGGAAAACTATCACAACAGAAGATGGCTTGGCGAGTGATGAAATCAGTTGTATTGCTATTGATGGGGAGCGTGTTTGGTTCGGTACGGATCGGGGTGCGACTGTCTACAATGAGGAGACAGAGGCTTGGACTTCCTATACAACGGAAGATGGACTGGCTAGCAACAAGGTGACTTCGATTGATGTTGATGGCACAGAGGTGTGGATCGGGACGTATAATGCAGGGGTAAGCCGATTCGATCCGTCAGTAAATAGCTGGATAACTTATACGCGAGCAGAGGGCTTGGCTCATAATGGGATTCTGTCTATCTCAGTAGGAGATACTTATGTGTGGTTCGGGACCTATCGTGGCTTGAGCCGTTTTGACAAACATACGGGCATCTGGACAACCTTCACAGAATCCTACGGACCTGAGGATCTGTGATGCGTAGGGGTTGGAAGTTTTTCTGATGGCTGTTTGGTTTATTCTCGACGATTTTACAGGTGTACTTTACTTTTTTTAACCCATTCACTTTATGCAAACTTTCTTAGGCTAAAGGAGAATTCATTTTAATGTTTTCAAATGTGGCGCAACAGTCTGGGTTGGCCTCCAGCGGCGGTGCCTTGTATTCCCAAGATGGGCACGGGTTCGGTACCGCACCAGTATTCCTTACATCGATCTGTACGATTCTAGGTGCAATTCTTTTCTTGCGATTTGGTTACGCTGTCGGTCATGTAGGGCTTTGGGGCAGCTTGGCGATTATCGCGCTTGGACATTTAGTAACCATTCCCACAGTTCTAGCGGTTTCTGAGATAGCAACGAACCGCCGCGTAGCAGGTGGCGGTGCATACTACATAGTTAGTCGTTCCTTTGGTCCGACTATCGGCGGTACAATCGGAATCACTCTATATCTTGCCCAAGCGATCTCGATTGCCTTCTATATGGTTGCGTTTGCAGAAGCTTTGGTACCCCTCTATAAATGGGTAGCTGTTACATACGAATTAAAACTTGATCCCCGCTGGGTGAGTCTCACCTGCACGCTCCTCCTTATCGCCCTCATGCTGACTAAAGGTGCGGATATAGGAGTGTGGGGTTTATGGGCTGTCAGCGCAATCCTAGTGGGGTCAATCGGTGCGTTCCTTTTGGGGACGGGACCCGAGGATATACGACCAGAAGGACTAAACATCACGGCACGAATCGAAGGCGGGGATAGCTTCGGCACGGTTTTCGCCATCTGCTTTCCTGCCTTCACAGGTATGATCGCAGGGCTTGGGCTATCCGGCGACCTGAAGAATCCCCAGAGGAGTATACCGCTCGGCACAATTGGCGCGACGATTGTGGGCATGGTCATATACGCGGTCGTCGCTGTCAAGCTTGCCCAGAGTGCCACGCCTGAGGAACTTGCCGCTAATCAGTTTGTTATGGTGAAGATTGCCCTGTGGGGTCCTGTAATCTATGTTGGATTGGGCGCAGCCGCCTTCTCCTCCGCTCTTGGCTCCGTTTTGGTTGCCCCCAGAACGCTCCAGATGCTTGGTCGTGACAATGTTCTACCGTTTTCTCAACTGAACCGTCTCATGGGGCAAGGGGTGGGACAGACGCAAGAACCGGTATATGCAACTTGCGTATCAGGCGCGATAGCAATTGTGTTCGTAGCGATTGGCGGCGTGGACTTTATCGCTCGAATCCTCACCATGTTCTTCATTGTTACATACGGTGTCCTCTGTGCGGTATCGTTCCTTGAGCACTTTGCAGGTAACCCGTCCTATCGTCCCACGTTTCATTCCCGTTGGTACTTGTCGCTAGTTGGCACTGTGATGTGCGGCTTGATGATGATTCAGATAAACGTGCTGTACGCGCTTATCTCAATCTTTCTGATGGTGGTAATCTACCTTGGACTCCGCCATAGCCACCGGGGACAGCGCGACTTGACGGCGATTTTCCAAGGGACGATGTTCCAGCTAACCCGGTGGTTGCAGATTACCCTACAGAAGAACCGGGTGATTTCATCTGAAGGAGGCTGGCGTCCATCGATTATTGCGGTAACGCAATTTGGTGAACGTCGACTTGGGCATTTCGATCTGCTCCGTTGGATTTGCCATCGGCACGGATTTGGTCACTTCATCCAGTTCTTCCACGGTGATTATTCGTTCCTTGATGAAATTGATGCGCGGGTTCATGTTGACGAATTAATCCAACGGACAGAGGTCAGCAGAGCCGGCATCTTTGTTGATACTTTGATTTGCCCGACGTTCCAACTTGCTATTGCACAGACGCTGCAGATGCCGGGGATTTCCGGCTTACCGAACAACTCCATCCTTCTTGAGTTCGATCGAGAAAATCCTGATGAAATCAACGCGGTTGGGCAAGGAGCGCGTCTCGCTGCCAATTCGATGTTCAATGTGCTCATCCTGCGATCAACAAAGTACCGATTCGGCTACCGGTCTTCGATCCATGTATGGGTTACCGAGGAGAACTTGATGAACGCTCCAATGATGTTGTTGCTCGCGTATATCATTGTAGGCCACCCGGAATGGAGACGTGCTGAGATTCAGCTCTTTGCGTGCTTCGATTCTGTGGATGCTGAACGTGAGGCGGACAGGTTCTCAGCGTGGATGAGGGAAGGACGGCTGCCGATTTCAGCGCAGAACGTAACTTCTGTTTCGTGCAGCAACGGAGAAGCCTTGGAGGAAGAGGTTACCCATTACTCTTCTCAAGCTGACTTGGTTATTGCGGGTTTAGTAGCGGAGGATCTCGAACCGGAGGCAGTGACCCAAGCTCTGGGGCGTTACGCGAGTGCGAACGATGTGCTCTTCGTCCACTCAATTGAGCGAGTTGCAATTGATTAGGTGGAAGCGTAACACGTAATGTGCGAAAGGATATAAATCGTGGAAGAGCATGTGATACTGGTTGACCCTATGGACAGAGAAATCGGTACTGAAGAAAAGCTAAAGGCACATCGTGAGGGGAAGCTGCATCGTGCATTTTCGGTTTTTGTTTTCAACACTTCAGGGGAATTGTTGCTTCAGAAACGTTCAGAGACAAAGTATCACTCCGGTGGGTTGTGGACGAATACTTGCTGCAGTCATCCACATCCTGGTGAAAGTTATTATTGTGCAGCGAGGCGGCGACTCAATGAGGAAATGGGTTTCGATTGTGAATTGACCGGGCTTTTTAGTTTTATCTATCATGCCAAACTGGAGAACAACCTATTTGAGCACGAACTGGACCACGTCTTTGTTGGACATTATGACGGTCAACCTGTTCCCAATCCTGATGAGGTTGATGATTGGAAATGGCTGGACGTTGAAAAACTGAAGCGGGATGTTGGGAAAAACCCTGAGCATTATACGTACTGGTTCAAATTAATACTTAATCGCGTCCTTAAACAGGCCGTGAAGGTCGGCTGTCGGAATGAAAACTAAGCTACACGATTTTTTTATCAAGGACTTCCTTAAAATCTAAATTATTTCAAAGGGACAAGGAGCAATGAGCTGGCGTATTGTAGAGCATATTACGATTTACCGTGAAGAGGGTTGGTACGGTGCCCACCCCAACCTAGTGCGTACCCCCGGTGGGGACCTGTTGGTTCTGTTTCATCGTTCACCATTTGTGGGTTATTCTCACCACAGCCACCCGTTATTTGATGTCCGTGCCTGTCGCTCGGAGGATGAAGGGCAAACTTGGAGTGGGCAGTGCTTGGTTACCGTCGATCCGTTGGGCGGTGTGCTTGACTTCGGCACGCATACCCTCACTGATGGGAGCATATTCCTTCACGCTTCCAATGTTGCGCTCGTTCCTGAAGATGCAGCGCGCGAAGGTGTTGAGTGGGCTGCTCGCGCTGGTATTCCCTTCTGGGTGCGCTCCCATGATGATGGGCGTACTTGGACGGAACCTGTGCGTTTCCCGCCATTGCCTGATGCCGTGTGGGGACATCCTGCGTCTCATTCGGGGATCGCCCGAAGTGGATTGATACAGATGCCCGACGGACGTTTACTTTTACCGAGCAAGGCGACCGATCACCCTGACGGCTCAATGCCTTTCTTTGGTATGTTGCGGGTGTCAACGGATATGGGGAAAACGTGGGAGTACGCCGGACGGATTGCGGAAGATCCCGTTACCCACTTTAGTGAGCCTGCCATCCATCTCACCCCTAGTGGAAAGATTATCGTTCTCTTTCGATGCCACCCTGGGCCCGGTACAGCTAGCCGCGAGGTTTGCCTTGCGCTAGTGGAATCGACCGACGGTGGGGAAACATGGTCTCCGTGGCGACAGACGACGATCCGTGGCTGCCCCGGTCACATGCTTGGACTGCGGGATGGACGTATTTTCACGACTGTCGGCACACGATGGCCCGGGCAGCGGGGATGCCTAGCGCGTATCCTCGAACCGGAGGGAAGTGACTTGGATACCGCCCCGGTGCTGGTCATCCGAAGCGATTCACACGATTCCGATTGTGGTTATCCTTGGTCGGTTGAGCTTGAAGATGGTCGTGTACTAGTGGTGTATTATTATGTGTATTCAGATGGTCATCGAGGCATTGAAGGAACGATTGTCGAAGAGGTGTCGTGATAAAGGGTTGTGGTCGGACGATTTATTTTTATCTAATCCGAACAACCGTGCCGATAGGAGCAGATATGAGCGAAACAGTTGAAATTAAACTCGCATGTATGAGTCTGATGTGGGGTGGAGATCTACCCAACGAAGAGATGCCCGCTTGGATTGACGATGTGTCGGCGGCGGGCTATGCGGGTGTTGCTACATTTGAAAGGGTGCTGCTTCGGTTTATTGAGGAGACGGATTTTGTCGAGCGGATAACAGACTGTGGACTCCCTTTGGTAAGCGTTGATCTGGTCATAGACCGTGACTTCGATAGGATTAACCGTGTTTGTGAGGTTATGCAGCAGCTGGGTGCGAAGCATCTGGTGACGATAGGCGGCTTGGCACAGAAGGGTGCGGACATGAACGAAATCGGTGATTTGCTGAACCAGATTGGCGAGATTGCACTGACCTACGATGTCCGTGCTTGCTTCCACAACCACACCCATCACACCGGCGAGACGTTGGAGGAGACTGAGGAGTTGCTACACAAAACAGATCCCACCAAGTTCTTCGGTTTCTTGGATGTCGGTCATGCGACAAAGGATTTCGTAGGTCATCCGGTGGAGCAGCGTGCGTCAATCTTCCTTGAGCGCAACTGGGATCGCATTGATTTTTTGGAGTTTAAGGACTGGCATGAGGATTTCGACTTGAGGACGGAGGTTGGTGCCGGGCGTTGTGACTATGAAAGCGTGTTTCGGATTCTAAGGGAGAAACGTTATTCGGGTTGGATTACGGTAGAGCAGAATGGTCCGACTGGAGACAAAACGCCATTGGAATGCGCTAGAGCGAGTCGGGATTTTATTCGGCAAGGTTTAGGAGTCTGATTTTTCGTTGACTAGTTCATAAACCGTGATGTTTTCCCATTTCCGCTTTGTTCGATGGGTTGCCACGCGTTCCTTGAATCGGTTCAAGATGGTTAAGCCTGCAGCGTCGATCATCTCCTCTAGGCGAACCACCGCTTTTTCGCCGGAAGCATCCGCATACCCAATGAGCAGGCGACCTCTTGGATTGAGATAAGCCGGGAGGTCGTCGAAAAAACGTCGAAGGGTCTGTTGTTTTTCGTCATGGATGGCGATTTCTGCGCGGTTCCGTGCTCGTGAAACCACCCACGGTGCATTGAAAATTATCAGATCAAAACGGTGCCCCGATACCGGCTGGAAGAGATCGCCCGCCGGCATGAGGTGGATTTGCGGCGGATTGCTGTGCACATCGGCAGAGCGTAGGAGGTTAAGCCGGGTTGTGGCAACTGCTTCGGGCAGTAGATCCGATGCGTAGATTTTCACCCCCAAATTTCCCACTTCCTGCGCGGCGAGCAGTGTAAGACACCCGCACCCACATCCCATATCGAGCACGGTTGCGCTGCTCGGTAGATGCGGTTTGACGCTTTGCAAGCCCCGTTGGAATAGTTCGATCGTCTCCTGAGAATGGGGTGGCAGCACGTTGTCGGAGGCAGCCAGTGACATACCGAGTGCACGAATCGGATAAGTCGCTGCAAGTGCCCGTTGAATCCTCTGAATTTTAACAACGGGAACTAAAAACGGGCCTCCTGCATTTGCCTCTTGGTTTTCGCCAACCCACTCAAGAAGGTAAGGTAGATCTGGCGGCGAGGTTACTTGTAAGGTGCCAGTTGAATCTGCCCAACACATTAAGCGTGACAGTGTGCTTTCCCTTTCTTGTGTGGGACTCACATCCGCCAATCCTGAATCGGATTCCCGTCTGTTGATTCCCTTTTGGCGTTGCCATTTGTCTTTGTCCCGACCAGACCTTTTTCTCTCCCGTCTACCCTCGTGGGTTGGACGAATCAACTCATCTTTTTTTCGTTCGATGTACTCCATTACTGCCGTTACTTGCTTCCAGTCGCCGGACAGGATTGCCACACTACCGCGACGTAGGTGGGTAAAAATTCGATTGAACTGTCTCAACTCGCTACCTATAAATAACTTCCATGAAGCGTTGTCTGCGGCAATTCCTCGGTATTGGTGTGGGACGTAAACATCACCGATATCCGCTATCCGGCGAAATGGGGGCATAGTGGTTAAAAGTGGTTGAGTTGTGTCTTTTTTCTAGGAGTTAAATAAGCCAAATATACCGAGCCACGAAAAGCACTGCGAATAGGTAAATCAGCCAGTGCACCTGTTTTCCTTGACGGGTGACCAGTTTTAGTAGGGCGTAGGAGATGAAGCCAAACGCGATCCCTTCCGTGATACTGATCGTGAGGGGCATCAGCAGCAGGGTCAGAAATGCTGGGATGGACTCTGTCACGTCGTCCCAATTGATGGAGATGACGTTTTTAAGCATGAGGCTTCCGATGATAATCAGTGCCGGGGCAACTATGGGATATAGGAACGTATTTTCACTGATCGGGTATCCGGCACCTACCATCTTGATTAGTGGATTGAAGAATAAAGCGAGTAGCATCAGAACTGCTGTCACGATGCTGGTTAAGCCGGTGCGTCCTCCTGCGGAGATTCCGGACGCGCTCTCAATGTAGCTGGTAACTGTTGATGTGCCGAGCAGTGCACCTGCACTTGTAGCGACCGCATCGGACAGCAGTGCCTGTCTTGCTTTCGGCAGTTTTCCATCGACCATAAAGCCACCTTGTTCGCCGACACCGACCAACGTTCCAACGGTATCGAACAGATCGAGGAAGATGAAGATAAAAATTACCGAAATCATCTTCGGGTCTACGAGAATGTTTGGTATTTGGAGTTGGAGAAAAGTTGGAGCAATAGACGGCGGGGCGGAAACAACCCCTTGAAATTTGACCATGCCGGTGATGAGCCCAACAATGGTAGAAGCAAGAATGCCGATTAGGATTGCGCCGCGTACTTTTAGGGCGAACAGGACAGCAATCACGATCACGCCGAACAGCGAGAGGAGTGCCGGGGGTGATTTTAGATCGCCGAGGGTGACGTAGGTCGCCGGGTGGTCAACGATAAGTCCTGCCCATTCCAAGCCTACTAGTGCGATGAGCAACCCAATTCCGGCAGGGATGGCGTTCCTCAATGAAACGGGCAGAATGGTCATCACCTTTTCGCGCAGCCCTACAAAGAAGAGTAGGACAAACAGTACCCCTGCAATGAAGACAGCACCGAGCGCGTTTTGCCACGATACACCGAGGGTGAGACAGACTGTGAAGGTGAAGTAGAAGTTATGTCCCATTCCCGGCGCAAGGGCGATTGGATAGTTGGCGAGCAGTGCCATCAGCACCATTGCCAATGCACTTGTGATGCAGGTTGCTGCCATCACTGCACCGGAATCCATCCCCGCCGCCGATAGCACCGCCGGTTGGACGAAGATAATATACGAAAGCGTCATGAACGTTGTGCAGCCTGCAACAATTTCACGTTTAACAGTTGTCCCTGATTCTTGTAAATGGAACAATTTTTCGAGCATTGATTACCTCCTTGACGATTATTCGAGAATCACTTTTCTAAATGTTAGCGATACCCTACGCTGCCTCTCATAGGTTTGACCCGCCCACGTATCGGATTTTCTGGGGGCGATACCGTGTAACCACTCATATCGAGCTTCATCTCTCAATACAATAATACTTCTTGGTGCAAGCCAGACAGGAATCTTTTTTGCTTTGTCAAATTTGTTTATGAAATCGATAACATAACCCAAACTCAAAGAAACAATCATATTTGCAAAACAAGGTTCACAATCTCATCTATACTGGGTGAGTATTGCCCTTCTGTTGAGACATGAATTGTGGGCACGTTGAAATCCGGTGCCATATAGTTGCCAGGAGGCGACATTACACCCGTTTTCTTGTAGATGCTAACGCGCCTATCGCCGTGGAAAAACTCCCGGCTTGGATCATCCAGGCCTCGCTGGAGATGGCGTTTTGCCGCCACCGTTCCGTCAACGGAGCATACAACAATGAAAGGAACACCCAATTCAAGGATTTTGGGCATCCTTGGTTCCCAGACCTTGTGTTGAAAGGCCGCCTCTATGACGACAGAGATCTTACCGGCGAGGTACTGATTCACTATCTCGAAGAAGAAATTGGTGACCACACCATTGGTGTCCGGTGGAAGCTGATCGTGCTTGACACCATGGGTGTTGACATAGCCCTCCTTAATCTCGTCGCGACTGATGACCGGCATCCACAGTCGTTCAGCGAGTTTCTTGGATAGACTTGTCTTTCCTGACCCCGGACGGCCTGTGACGATAATACATTTGGGTTTACGGTTCATGTTTCTGGATACCCTTCTGAATCCCCTCCCAAGCTTGCCTATTAAAAAGTATATCAATGTTGCCTATTTTGTGTCAATTGTTCCAATAAAGCCTCCAATCCCGGACTCAAAACAACAGGATATTCTTCGGCATCCGTCAGCCTTTTATGAGATTCGGGCAACCGTGTTAATTCAGCCTTTGCTTTCACCTGCATCCTAGCCAAGTCAGGGAACGAGTAGACTAGCTCACCCTTGTTAATTACCGGCACGAGCAGCGGCTCGCTGTTTTGGAGATCTTCATCCCAGAGACTAATCACATCCTTGACGTAATTTCCATTATCATCGTATAGGCGATGGAGCTGCTTTCTGCCGGGAAGGGTTGATTTGCCTGTTTCCTCGCTTAACTTCATGGTGACAGTAACCTTCTCGTCCTGGATTCTTTCGACATGCTTGTAGACACCGGGCAGTGCCGATGGACCGCCTTCGCCCGTCAGCGGGTTGAAATTTGCCCCCGTCGCCAAACGGGTGCCGACGCCAAAGCCGTCAATCGGTGCACCTGCAGCCAACAGTTTGTCAATCTGAAACTCGTCGAGGTCGTTACTAGCGAAGATTTGTACATCGTACAACCCTGCCTCATCGAAAATTTCTCTGACGGCTTTGCTCAGTGCTAGAAGATCACCACTATCAAGTCGAACCCCTCTCAGTTGCGCGCCGCTTGCCTGCATCTCTTTTCCAACAATACAGGCGTTTCTTGCTCCTTGAACCGTGTCGTAGGTGTCGATCAGGAGGAGGGTGTTGTGGGGAAAAGATTTGGCGTAGTCTCGAAACGCCTCGAGTTCGGACGGACGATCCATGATGAACTTGTGCGCGGTTGTCCCGACGTAAGGAATGTTGAAGTATTGACCCGCAATGACGAGGGATGTGCCGGCAGCACCACCAATAAATGATGCTCGTGCAGCCAGAATGCCGGCATCTCGTCCATGTGCCCTACGTGCGCCGAAATCAAAACAGGTGTGCCCGCGTGCGGCATGAATAATCCGCGCGGTTTTCGTGGCGATTAACGTCTGGAAATTCATCACGTTGAGGAGATAGGTCTCGAAGATCTGGATGTCGATTGATCGACCTGTTACATTAATCAGCGGTTCGTTTGCGAAGACGGGGGTCCCTTCGGGCACCGCATAGACATCGCCATCGAATTTGAAATGACGCAGGTAATTGAGGAAATCATCGCTCATATCCGGCGTCGCCTTGCTTTCCTTCAGCCATTTGAGATCTGCATCGGTAAAGCGCAGGTTCAAGATGTAGTGGATAACCTGCTCCAACCCTGCCGCAATCATATACTGTCCCTGTGGGATGGAGCGGACGAAGTAGTTCTCAGTGCAGATTGCGTTATTCCCACTATCAAAATCCGCCTTGCCCATCGTCAGTTCGTAATAGTCAGCAAACAGTGCCATATTTGATTCAGTGAGGAGACCGGATTGGGGGGCTTTGGTCATCGTTCAGTTCCCTTGGCTGTTCAATTGAACTGCTGCAGCTTCTGCTGTAGCCAATGCGTCATTGGTCCCGGTGCCGGATCGCACACCTCAATCAGCCGTCCGGGTAGAGGTTGTCTCAGTAGCCCTTCCACTTCTGTTCGACATACTTTAACCACAGCGGGGTGATTTTCTACCACATTGTGGACTTCTGCGGGATCATCTGCCAAGTCGAATAGTTCATCGCCGTCCGGATCATCATAACCGACAGCGGTGCAAAAGTTCCAGCGTTCATCTCGGACGCTGACACGAGCGCGTGCGTTGCCTGTTGCGAAATCTGCCCAACCGATAATGATCCGGTCACGAATAGATGATTTTTCACCGGTTACCAGTTGCCAGAAATTCACCCCATCTGTCCAATCGCATGGGATTCCAAGCTGATGTAGTAAGGTTGGCATCAGGTCGTGGTTTTGAACAAACGCATCAACCTCCTGACTCTGCTGTTCCCCCGGATGGCGAATCAACAGGTTCAATTGGGTGTTGAATGGATGTAGTTGGTTGGGACCTTTTCCGAAGCTCCCTTGGTCACGAAGTTGAGTGCCGTGATCAGAAAGCAATACCACCAGTGTGTCATCGCGTAGTTTTAGGTCCTCTATTTTGGCGAGCAGTTGTCCAATACATTTATCAACGAAGGTGACTTCACCGAGATAGAGTGTTTCGATTCGACGGAGTTCATCTTGTGTTGGATCGCCTGTTTCGGACGCTGCGCCCGGTGTAATGAAATCTTTGCCCGAATAGTCGGGGAGGTATGCGTCTGCATAACCGGGGGGTGGATCCCACGGCTCATGTGGATCAAAGCTGTCTATCCATAAGAAGAACGGACCGACCGTGTGATTGTCGTCGAGCCATTCACAGGCAGATCGGAACACGCGGGCGCAACTGTAATCATCTTCGGAACGGCGATGCCGTTGGTTGAGTAGGTAGTTGATGAGTCCTGCATGGTGCTGCCAGTTAATCGGTTCCCTGACATGCTGCCTCAGTTGATCTTCAATCAGACGTGGATCACCGCTTCGCCAGTTGTCCGATTCTTGACCTCTGATAAAATCCAAGTGAGCAAACCCGCGTGAGAAGTTCATTGTGGGTTTGAACATGTGATAGGTATCGGCAATCAGTGCCGTCAGATAGCCTCTTTCTAGTAGGACTTCGGCGATTGTATCTTGCTCTGGTGGGATTTTATGCCAGCCCGGTGCATGGTGCCAGTGCCCCCGGCGGTCAAAGTTGAATCGCCACGGAAAACTCCTCATGCCAGTGAATAGTCCACGCCGTATCTGAAGGGTGGGTTGACCTTCGCCAAATGCCCGTGTGAACCGAATACTTTCGGCTGCAAACGCATCTAGATTGGGCGTTTGTGTGTGGCTGTATTTTTTACCCGGTCCGATAATGTCAGCTCGGAATGTGTCTAAGCAAATGCAGATGATGTTCATTTTGTACTATGTAGCCTCCTCCCATGCAACACGGACAAAGGGGACAGCTTTTTCAAATCCTGCTTCTCCTGTACGGCTCGCCTCCTCGATGCTCAACCAGCCATCGTATCCGTTTCGTTTTAAGATGGAGAAAATCTGTTTTATAGGGGATGCGCCTGTGCCAACAAGGACTGTCTCGAATTCACCCGGGGTACGGATGTCAAACACATGAACAACCGCTATCCTGTCTATTACGGCTTCTAGCAACGCTATCGGATCTTCTCGGAGTACCAGAGAATTTGCGGTGTCGAAGCAGACCTTGAGGGAGGTATCCGCAAGACTGTTGAGAATTTCCAAGAAAATCTCGCTCGGTTGTGAGAAGTCCCAGTAGTGCCAAGGTGCGCCTTTGGTGTGGTTTTCGTAAACTAAGGTTACGCCCAATCTATCGGCTTCATCGACTACTTGGCGGAGTCCTTCAACCGCCCATCGAATACCCTGCGTCCGATCGGTGCCGGGGTGATTCTGTCCGGCGGTCACGCGGGCATATTTGGCACCGAGTGCTGCTGTCAGTTGCACGTCCGCTTTCATCTGTGCTATCTCTAGCGCACGTTGATCAGCGTCCGGGTGTGTGAAGTCAGGATAACATGCCAATGCACAAAACTCAATACCAATCTTTTGCCCTGTCTCAGAGATGGCATTAAGGGTATCTTCGTCCCGGTTCGGGAAGAATTTTACGCTGAAATCAGCTCCCTCCAGTCCTAGGGCAGCGGCGAAATGGATCCAATCGACAACTGATTTTTTACCGCTAAAGATATCTTCGTAGAGTGAAACGGGTATACAGCTTAGTTTCATGGTTACACCTTCGTTTCCGTTAAATTTGATAGAAAGACAAGCGGGCTAGGGGAAAAATTGATATAAAGGCGTATTGGTCAAAATACTTAAAATTCCCCAGATATTACTCAACAGATAATCTCCCAACGCCAACCCCAAAAAGCAGGGGATAGCGCGTCGATAGCCGTTGAGGCCCCCATAGCGTAGGATAATCGCCTTACACGCCCAAGCGACAAATAGGCAACTCCACAGGTTGTACATCCCCCAGCTATCCGCCATTGCATAGCCGAGGGGGTGGAGCGACCACCACAAGAAACGTCCCCTCAGCAACATCAGGACCACCGCTATACCGAGTCCGCCACCCATGAAGGCAAGTGCTGGTTCATCTCGCTCTTGAGGGGAGTTCAGCCAGCTTTCAAGTCGATGATAAATCCAGCCCCGTCCTGTGGTTGGTCCCATGTAGTATCCCGATTCGGCACCGTGTCGATAGTAGTTGTCCAACAAGAGCCAGTACGTTGCGATTGCCCCAATGAGTGTTGCAAGCACGATAGCGATGACGATATGGCGGGGATTAATATTTCGCCGTTCCGAAATCTTGAAGGCTTCCAGTTGCTGCGGCATCAGGTTGGTCCGGTTTGCGAAAGTGACGTGCATGTACAACGTAAAAACGGTAAGGGCACCAGCACCGAGTCGGCGGGTCCCGAAGGCATCGATAATCATGTGATGCGGATCGACACCGTTTTGAAAATCGTGGCACAGGAACCCCATTTCCGCACGCAGCCGCGCAATCATCGTCCCCAGTAAGAAGTAAATCCCAAAGAATAGTGGTATTACCCATAGGGGCATACCTGCTTTATAGGAAAAAACTGTTAAGAAAATCGTGCCAAATACCACACACGCAAACGCCAGTCGATACCGTATCGGTTCATGGGAGTCATCCAGTTGTGACGTGGATGTGGTGCTGCTGAACAGATGGCGGCCTAATCTTGTAAAATGCACCCTTCCTGTCCACAATGCAACCGCGAATAGCCCAATATACACGCCGAAACTCTGTTCAGCGATATATGGAAATCGTGGTAGCCCCTGCCAACCCATGATGTTTCCGACCATCAACTCAATTTTGTAAATCCAGTAAAACACCCAGCATGAAAGCAGGAGATCAAGTGGCATCAGAAAACTGATGCCAATGACAAAAGGGTAGAAAGAGAGCCTTACGCTGCCCATCGCGTTCCAAGGCTGCTCGGTGAAATAGTGATGAATGTTCTGACGTTTGACGGGGATGTAGGGGAATGCAGGGTAGATCGAATTGAGCAAGTTCTCAATACTGATTAAGGCGGCGATGCCGAACCCAAGCCACATCAGTCTATTTTTGAAAAAGCGGGAATTGGGACTGGTCATCTCTAGCGGGAGTTGGATCAGTGGATATGTCAATCGTTCGTGCTCTGTCCACTGCTTCCGCAACAGGGTGGTGAGTCCCAACATCACAACCATCAGTGCAAATAGGAATGCGATCCAAGCAACGCCGGGGATGAGCCATGCCTTGAAATACCCCTCTTCGTAGAGAGTCGTCCCTCCTTTATAAAATGGTGTCAGGGCTTTTTCATCCCGCACAGTAAGCCATTCGGGAAGATGTTTGAAAAGTAGTTCTCGCCAGCCGTTTTCGGGGGTTGCAAATCGAAACGGGTGTCCCAGAATCGGGACTAAGATCTCCATCATGTCATACGAACAGAGGCAGGAAACGAACCCCAACATGATGTAGATGGTGAGAAGTTCCTGCTGGGACAGACCAAGCGTTGGAGAGATTTTAACAAGTATACGCCGAATCAGCAGGAGCCAAAAGATGACGAAAATGACATTTGAGAAAGGGTGGATAATTGTCGGGAACGTATAGCGGACGACCTCAAGTTCGATTAGCCAATACGCAGTGATTGGCATGAGCAACAGGGCGATTAGACAAGATTTGAGCGTCAAGCCTCTCTGAAAGGTGATAGGTGCGTCTGGCATTGGGCTATCGCTTCGCATTGTCAAGAGATGAGCATTCAATGAATCACTGCTTTTTGCCTCGAAGATGCGCTATACCGCGCCGTTATTATTTCGTTCTGGGAAAGTGAAGTGTGCCTTGCAACTATGTCTCACCGCAACCGATCTCGGCGATTGCTTCTACCTCAACAAGCAGATCGCTGTTCACCAATGTTGGCGTGGCGACCGTGGCACTAGCCGGTATATTGTTCGGGAATGCCTCTGTGCGCGCCGCTGCGTATTCTGCGTATCGGCTCATATCGGTAAGAAACGCTGTGATCTTTACCACGTCCTCCATGGTTGCGCCGGCTTCAGCGAGGACCGCTTGAATATTGACGAAAACTTGTCGTGATTGGGCACCCATGTCGTCTCCACCGACTAAATTACCCTGTGGATCGAAGGCGACCTGTCCTGATACATATACGGTATTTCCTACCTGCACCCCTTGGGCTATTCGGAATTGGCTCGCCCAGGGCCAGGGTGGATTCAGTTCAACTCGGTCTGGCATTTTATGCCTCCTTATGTTTGGATTGGTAGTTTTGTTTGTTGAAGACTGGATACAGACGGGATGGTTCAAGGCTTTTTGTTGTATGGATGTTATCACAAATTCGAGTGTAAGGCTACGAAAAACTTTTGGTGACAAATCTGGTGAGATGTGCTTTTTTGTGTGGGATGAAATCTTAATCTACTGAGGGACGTGTCGGCTCACTGGGACTTTAGGCGGTAAATTGCGTTAAAATAACCCCTTACCAAAAATCCCTACACCGCGGTTTGGGGGTTGTTGCATTGTGTTTATCGGGGCGGATCAGCCGTGATAAGAACGGCATTGAGGACATCGCGTTCACCCTGTCCGGAGGGACGATTGACGACTTTTCCATCGACAACGAAGGTGCTTGATGAGCCACCGTCCAGATTGATGGCTTCTGTTGCGCCGAGTTCAATAAGGATGCTTGCGAGCCGATATAGGGATAATCCGGTGCTATACCCCGCTCGTCGTCCGTCCGCCACAATCAGAATCAATTTCTGTTCATTGTAGCCGAGGGCTGTGCGTGGTTCGTAGCTTAATGCTAAGTCGCGCTGCCGTTTTCCGGGGGTGTGATTTTTCTGGGCGTGGTGATGCTTTTCTAGGATTTCGTTCACCCGTCCACTTTTTACAAGTCGGATTCGACCACCGATTGCTTGGAGGGTGTGATTCCAGATAGATGGCTTGAGCTTAATTTCGATCTTTCCGTGTTTTCCTGCACTTAACTGTGTTTCCAACTTTTTGTCGATTCGTGAGTGGAAGGAGAGGACCGCACCGTTTTCGGGAATCGGGTTGTTACCACCTTTCCCAAACTGATCAATGATGAAGTCGCTCTCGTACTTGGGTGTGATTGGCAAATTGAATCCAGTTAAGGTAATCTCATAAGTCCGCTTACGGTTTGTGTGTGTCGAATCGCCCATGCGGGGGGTATAGAGGATAGATCGGCAGCCATCGAGAAATCTCTGGTTGATGCACGCAAGCGGGAAGCGATGTGTTCCCACCGTCACGGCAGCCTCCATCTCAACGGGACCAATCAAGAAATCACCGTCCGATGTTACGCCGAAACATGCCTCCTTATCAGAAGCGGGTTGCGTCATCAATTCCCCGGTTTGGATATGTAGATTTTCTAACGCGCCTCCGTATCCTTTCATATCACCGAGAACGCCAAATCCACCGTTGATGGCGACCAAGACGCGGCGGTCACCACGCTGTGAGCGTCGATCCGCGATAGATCTGACGGTTTCCTTTCCCAAGATCTGATCTTTGGCGATTGCTGCTTCAAAATGGAGGTTGGTATGGGAGCGGTCCATTTCTGCGACATAAAGGACACACCGCTCCTCATGCCAATCGTACCGATAGATATGGACACCCGGATGCAGATCCCCAAATAGAGCCGTGCGGGTTGGATTGAGATTCAGGGAGGAGGAAGGCGCGTCGTTTCCTATGACGGATTGACAGGTGATCAGAATGAAGCAAAGGAAAATAATGAGGTGAAAAGCAGGTGTTGTTTTATCCATTTGGCTCTCGCTTCCTATGGATTTCAACGCCTGCATAGGTGAGGGTTGGTTCGATGGGAGGGGATAATTTTTTGACAATGATTCGGACTTCCTCGATTTGGAATTGAGCGAAAATTGCATCTGCGATCGTTTCGGCGAGGGCTTCAAAGAGTTGGAATGAACCCTGTGTTCCAATTTCAATTACCCGTTGTACAACTTGGGCGTAGTCGATTGTGTGGGTAAGATCGTCGGTTTTGCCGGCGGTGGCGAGATCCGTCATCAGCTCAAGGTCTATTTCATACTTCTGCCCAAGCTGACGTTCTGCTTCTACGACGCCGTGATAACCGTGAAATTGAATGCCTTTGAGAATGATTTTGTCCATTGGTTCTCGCTATATGTTAATCTATCCCCTGTAGACGGGGCAAGATGCCCCGCCTACTCACTGTTTGTAGTCGCCCAATTCATTGGGCGTCCGTTGGGGTCGCGCAATTCATCACATGTACCAACGCTACTTATAGTTTGTATCAAATGATCACATGAGTTAAACGAAAGGTTTATGTTAAAAGAAAGTGCAGAGTTGCTTAGACTTATTGCCAAAACAAAGGTGTCCAAGCCGTACTGATTGACTTCCATGTTTGGACAAGGTAAAGACTGTTTTCTGATATGATGGGCAGAAAGCTGGGCACTGTCTCACGACCAAAAGCAACGGTGAAAGTGGTGATTAACACTGTTTTCACTTTTTTATTGAGGAAAGGCTATCTCTCAACTCCAAAAGTTGTGCTTCTGACAGGTTGGTGATTTCAGAAATGAGCGTCATGTCCATTCCCTTAGCAAGCATTGCCTTTGCGGTTTCAATGCGGCCTTTCTGCTCACCCTCAAGTAGTCCTTCCTGCTTGCCTTCAAGTAGTCCTTCCTGCTTGCCCTTCTGTTCACCCTCACGCAAACCGTTTTGAAAAATCTGCTCTCTTTCTCTCTCTAACGCTGTGACTAACATCGTCTTCACCTCCTCTTCATTCCGATAAATCGACTCCAATGACTCATAATCTTCAGATTCAAGCCGACCATGAAAAGCCAACTGCTTAAACCAGTTTAAGAACAAACTAACTGCCTCTTTATCCACCTCCGATGAAAACAGATTCAGCAGTTCCACCTCTAGCACTTCTACATCATAATAGGATTCTGCCAAGAACAATGTCGAGACGATGTTTCGGATCTTTAATAACGCCTCCTGACTGTATTGGTTCTCAGCAATCAAAAAATACTGAAAGTCTAACCCAAATGCACCCAGGGGTGGGGTCTGCTCAATTAACTCAGAAAGATTCACCGGTGCCGTCCAACGTGCCTCTCCATTGTAAAGCACGATTGGAAAGACCGCTGGTAATTTTTTAACACTCTTATTATTGACGAGAAAATCCATGTAAAAGTTGGTGATATAGTTCAGCACCCGCAACGCCATGAATGGATCTACAGTGGATTGAAACTCGATGAGAATGTAGATATAGACCTCGCGGTCCTGAAACTGGATTTTGTAGATTAAGTCACTCTCGGTCTCTTTGTAGTGTTCGGAGATAAAGGATTTATCGAGGGGTTCACAGGTGTCGAAATCGAGAGAATGGACCCACTCTTGGTTGACGAAAGTCTCAAGGAGTTGCCGAAAGATGGTACGATTTGAGAATAGTTTCTTATAGCCGCTGTCGTGAATGTTCATCCCTAACACCTTATCAACTCATGCTCAGTTATGAACAACTGAAAGTCTATCGTCAGAACTTGCATGAAGCCGGTCATTCTGACTTACCTCGCTTCTGAGGGTAAGGATGGGCTCGCTCGACCCACCCGAACCGCTCATGTCTGATGACTGCAAGGCAATAAACATCAGCATTCCAAGCATCATCGGGTCATTTGATACTATTTGAGGATAACCAGCCGCCGTGTGGCGGAAAAATCACCCGTTGTGAGGGTGTAAAAGTACACACCGCTTGCTACCTGCTCACCCAATCCATTTTTTTCGTCCCAGTAGATTGCCTTTGACCGACTCTCGTAGGCAGATGCAATCCGATGCCCCACGTCAAGGGTACGGACAACTTGACCCACTGTGTCGTAGATGGTCAGGGTGACGAAAGCGTCCTCCGCTAACCGATACGGTATCCATGTCTCTGGATTGAACGGATTCGGGTAGTTGGGTAACAGTTCCGTTTCTTTTGGGGTGAGGGATACCAAAAGTTGTTCAAGTACCAGAAATCCTCGCTTCATGATGGGATCCTTAACCTCAAGCCCCCTTGCGTCGGTCAGCCAACCCTGAACCTCTACCGCCGTGAGTGTTTCAGGTGCCTGTGGCTGTGCTGATGGTGCAGCTGCTGCGCCATCAAACATACCTGCAACGAATATCAGATCCAGAACATTAACAGCCCCATCTCCGTTGACATCTACCGCCAGATTGGTCCCTGTACTTCCAAGCTCAGATGCAATCACGACTAAATCCAAGACATTCACGCTTCCATCGCTGTTGACATCCGCTGCAATTGATGGTGATTCAGTCTCTGAGACAGCGTGGAAGGTTGCTGGCACCTCAATTCCAGTGGCAGAGACCTGTATGGTGTTCTTTCCCAGATTAGGTCCTAGCGTGAGTGTACTTTGTGCCCTACCGTTTGTATCGGTCCTTGTGATTGTGGGGTTGAGCGTACCACCGCCTGCGGTGACAGCAAATGTAACCGAAATTCCCACGAGTGCAGAACCGTTCGCGTCCTGTGCTTCAACGACAAATGGATGAGATAGTGATGTAAGGGACGCGCCGTTCTGGTTATCGCCTGAGATTTTCAGAAGTGCTGGATGGCTTCGGTTGTCAAACTCTACTGTAACCCCTTTGTTCTGGAGGGCTAGGATATAGGTGTGGATGGAATGGTAACTCAAGGGGTTTCCCTGCACCTTAACCGTGTCTCCACTCCCCAATCCTATATTGGCTACTAAAGAGGAAAGGTCTGAGATACGATTGTTCCTAAGCACTACCTTTGCCAAGTTGGTTATTCCTGCCAAAGGCGATAGATCTGAGATACGGTTGCCGTGAAGTCCCAACGTTGCCAAGTTGGTTAATCCAGCCAGAGGTAAGAGGTCCGAGATATTGTTGCCTGCGACCCCCAACCGTGTCAGGTTGGTTAGTCCTGCCAAAGGTGAGAGGTCTGAGATGGGGTTTCTCTGCAGAAGCAGCGTTGTTAAGTTGGTTAATCCAGCCAGAGGTGAGAGGTTGGATACTGAGTTGCCTCCAAGCCTTAGCTCTGTCAGGTTGGTTAATCTAGCCAAAGGCGAGAGGTCCGAGATGTGATTATCCCAAAGCTCCAGGTATGTCAGGTTGATTAATCCCGCCAACGGTGAGAGGTCCGAAATATTGTTACCCCTAAGATCTAGTCGTGTCAGTTTGGTTAATCCCGCCAACGGTGAGAGATTTGATACTAAGTTGCTGGTTTGCCAATTCCTCTCTGCCTCCACCCACTCAGCACCCAGATACAACTCTGTCAGGTTAGTTGCAAATTCAAGCCCGGTTAAATCGGTAATGTTAGCATTTTGTGCTTCAAGACGGGGCAAAGTTGCTATTTCACCTGCGGTGATTAGGGCACCCGGTACCTTACCAAGAGCGGTTTCAATCGCAGCACGAAGATTAGAGTCAGGGATGTCTACCGCAGCCTCCACGGTGGCATTAAAGGTAACCGTACCCTCAATCCCAGCGGCAGACACAGAAACAGTGGTTGTTCCCAGATTTTGCCCCAGCGTGAGTGTGCTCTCTGCTCTACCGTTTGCATTGGTTGTGGTGCGGGTGACACTGAGCGTGCCATCTCCTGCGGTGACGGTAAATGTGACTACAATTTCTTCAAGCACTGAAAGACTCTCACCCCGCACTTCAACGACAAATGGATTCGCTAGAACTGCACCGGATATGCCCGTCTGGTTATCTCCCGAAACTATTGAAAGTCCGGGCTTTATCAAATGAAGTATCGGGGCAACAAGAGCTCTGCCTGTTTTTTCCACTGCTTGAAACACAGCGATGTTTCTGCCGGTGGGGTCTTTGGCTAGTAAGAGATCGCCCACCCGACAGGGGAAGTGGGCAATCATCCAGGGGTTGGGAGGAAAGCGATAATGAAGCGTCTCTGTACCATCGGGGTTTACCCAATAGAATAAAATCTCAGCATCCATGATATTTGCGGCAAGAATATCGGTCCAACCCACCGAATATCTATTCGCTTGACTTCTGTTTCTTAATTCGTTTAGGTGGGATAGCATTGAGGGATCATACGGTGGTAGGTTCCCCCACTCGCTACGTTCGTTGATAGCTGGGTCACGCAACTCTTCATAAGCCTCCTCCACACCGGGAGGAAATTCTACCCATGGTGCTGACTCCGGATCAAATCCCTGAAGGTGCGGTAGATGGAGCCGGTCCCGGATTGGCGTATATCGCCAGTCATTATCGCCAAAGACTTCGGCAATCAGCAGGGCGACATCTGGGTCATACGCTTTCAAAGCCTCCCGTGTTTTGAGAGGACTAAGTTGAGGCACATGAAACCAAACGGTCACCGCTTCCGCCCAATACTCATAATAATTTGGGGTAACACCATGCCATAGTCCCTTAGCGGTTGCCGCGTTAAACAGTGTTTTCAGGCGATTGTCAAATGTCGGATCAATCTGTTGATTCAATGAGACAAGATGGATGTCATGCGCCAGCTCATGGATGTTAACACTCCCACTATTGAATGCTTGCTCCTCTGATCCAAAAGTGGTCCTATGACCTAGCCCACCCGCTCCACCGCGCTGGCGAACATCGTAATAAAAATGGAGGGGCGTATCACGGAATTCGGGGAGGTCGCTTCTCACCTCGTTATGGGCGATTATGGAAAAACGAACGCGGTTTTGCGCCAAGGCTTTTAGAATGTCGCTGCGATGCCCGATCATCCGTTTAATGTGCCATGCAGTTTCTTTTACGGCGTAAGGGCTTACCTTCTCCGATGCTAAGACTGGATACCCTTCGACGTTAATCCACTGCTGATAAAACGGATCAAGCTCAAAAAAATCACGGACTTCCTTCGGGGGTGGCACAGGTTCAGGGATGTTATTGACATCAAATGGAACGGTGGCAAAAGGCACTTCGGGGGGCGTGGCGTCCAACAGACGAACCAAATTGTCGGCACTTCCACTGGCAACGGTTTGCCCGTCAGGACTGAATGCAAGAGATAAGACTCCCCCCGTATCCTCAATGAGGGGGACTTTGTATTGTGCTGTTTCTGTATCCCAAACGGAAATCCCATGACTTCCAATAAGAAGCGTTGCCCCATCAGGACTGAATGCCACCGGATTGATCCAACCGCCCTGATTGGGGAGTGTTATTTTGAGTTGCCCGGTATGTGCGTCCCACAACCGAACTACATTGTCCCTGCTGCCGCTAGCAAGCGTTGCCCCATCCGGGCTGAATCCGAGCCGATTGACTTCAGCTGCGATGGTCAGCGTCGTTGTGTGTTGTCCTGTGTGTGTATTCCATAGGCGAATGGTTTTATCCCGACTGCCACTGGCAAGGGCTGCTCCATCCGTGGAAAACACCACGAGTTCAACGAGACTCGTATGGCCTGTGAGGATTTCTTCGAGTTGCCATGTGGTGGTATTCCACAAGCCAATCGTATGGTCCCCATGTCCACTGGCAAGTGTATCCCCATCCGGACTGAACGCAACGGAGGCGACACTTCCGCGGCGTTCGTTGAGGGTTCTTTTGTGTTTTCCGGTATGCGGATCCCATAGGCGAATATTTCCGTACCAACTCCCACTGGCAAGGGTCTGCCCATCGGGACTGAACGCCACGCTCATGACCTCACCGGTATGCCCGGTGAGGGTGTGCAGCAGTTGTGCTGTGTCTACACCCCAAAGGCGGACGGTTTGGTCCCAACTTCCACTGGCAAGGGTCGAACCATCGGGACTGAATGCAACGCTCCAGACGTGATTGGTATGTCCTTCAAGGGTTGCTTTCAGCTGGGCGGTTGCTACCCTTATGGGCAGGAATAAAGGAAAGACTAGTAGAAGCGTAACAGCTCCAAGCCGTAGTTTTTTCATATTTCGCACGGTTTTTTAATAACGCAAACAAGATTTAATTTTTTGAATACCGATTGGGGCAATCATTTTTGCGCTAAGCAGGGCGCGCACTCGGTTTCTCCATCAGGACAACTTCCAGCATCAAGTCTAAAAAAGCGATGGCTTGTGCACGCTTGACTGTGGGAAAGCCATCCAGAAAACGTTCCAAAGAGTCTCCAGCTTTAAGATAATCAATCAGTATTGCGACGGGCACGCGCGTACCAGCAAAGACGGGCATTCCGCTGACTACTTCTTTATCACATGTGATAATCTGTTCTTTTTTCATGGGATTTGATTTTTCTAATCGTGGCGGGGCAAGATGCCCCGCCTACGGGGGTGAGTTTGTTTCCTGTTCATGGTGGTGGGGCAAGTCCGAGAGGATCCGTCCGTGCCGAGACCAGGCGTGCCCGGGTATGTCTCGCCTAGGGAGTGAGAGTTGTTTTCTTTTTCAAAAAGGTTCTGAAATCCTACCAATCCTCATCGTAGAAGGAGGTGCTTGGATAGCTGTAGGTGTTGCCCTCGTAGTTTTTCAGCTGGATTTCATCATCGTCAAAGGACACGACGGGATCTGGGATGAGCGCGATTTTGCCGCCACCGCCGGGAGCGTCAACTACGTAGTGCGGAACGCCGAGTCCAGAGATATGGCCGCGCAATGCCGAGACAATTTCCAGTCCGGTTTTGATCGATGTACGGAAGTGATCTGTGCCGTAAACGAGATCCGCTTGATAGATATAGTAGGGTCTGACGCGGATTTTGAGGAGTTTTTTCATTAAATCAACCATGACGGCAGGATCGTCGTTGACACCTCTGAGTAGAACCGCCTGATTGCCGACGGGGATACCGGCATCCACGAGTAGGCCGCACGCTTTCTCGGTTTCCGGTGTAACTTCGCGGGGGTGATTGAAGTGGGTGTTAATGTAAAAGGGGTGGTACTGTTTGAGGATTGCACATAACTCCGGCGTGATACGTTGTGGCAGGGTGACGGGAACGCGTGAACCGATTCGGATAATTTCGAGGTGCTCGATGGCGCGGAGGCTGCCGACGATATAATCAATTTTCCGATCCGTCAGCATCAGTGAATCACCACCGGAGATGATTACGTCACGGATTTCGGGGTGGCTGCGGATATAGTCCAAGCCCATTTCGATATTGTTGTCGGGAATGGAGTCGGGATCGCCCACTTTGCGTTTTCGGGTGCAGAATCGGCAGTAGATTGGGCACATGTAGTTGACATAGAATAGCACCCGATCCGGATAGCGATGTGTGACATTGGGGACAAGGCTATCATCTTCTTCGCCGAGTGGATCGTCTTCCTCAAAGCCGGTTCGGATCAGCTCTTTTGGATCGGGGACAACCTGTTTCCAGATTGGGTCTCCCGGCTCCTCGATTAGGCTTAAATAGTAGGGATTGATACGGATAGGAAATACGTCGTGAACGCGCTTTATCTCGTCGAGATCGACATCGAAGATAGCGGCAAGTTTCTCAGGTGTATTGACTGTATCTCGAACGAGTTGTTTCCATTCTTCCATGAGTTCTTTTCCCTTTCTGGGTAAAGTTATTTTGGCTCATGTTAAGAAATCGTGCGAAGAAACCGAGTTTTTCCGAAAAAACTCGGTTTCTCTTTGCGTTTTGCACTTTCTTTTGATCTGAACCATTATTTTTTGTTTTCTATTGTTGTGGGTTGGTAGTCGTTGATTGTGACTTTATTCATCCTATCGCCTTGGCGGAGTTGATCGACGATCTCTAACCCTTCGATGACACGCCCAAAGGCGGCGTATTCGCCTTCGAGGTGCTGATATCCGTTGGGGTCTGGATTCAAGCAGATGTAGAATTGGCTGCCGGCAGAATTCGGTTGTTGTGTGCGTGCCATTGCGACAGTGCCTTTCTCGTGCTTGGGCATTTTAGACCGAAGTTCGGGGTCTTGGAATTCGCCGTAAATCATCCACCCGGGTCCTCCAGTGCCGTCACCTGCTGGGTCACCGCCCTGGATTACAAATTCGGGTACATAGCGATGGAAGGATAGCCCGTCGTAGAAGCCTTGTTGGATGAGGGTAGCGAAATTATCCACTGTTTTCGGTGCGGCATCGGGGTAAAGTTCGATAATGATTCGTCCTTTGTTCGTTTCTAAGATTGCATTGGGTTTGGATTTGTCACACCCGTTGCAGGTGGTGAGGATGATAGCCCCCAACCATAATAAAGATTTTGTAGTCGGCATTGGTATTATAGAAAGACTCTATACTGTTTGAGTCTTAGTTTTTCTCCTGTGCGTAGAAACCGAGTTTTTGGTAAAAACTCGGTTTCTGGTTCTGTTTAACACGGAAGCTCATGTAAAAACGGAGTGCAATTACAGCGAAAGCATTGAAGGCGGGGCAAGATGCCCCGCCCACGGTTCTTGAAGCAAGTCGGGGTTGTCGCACTAATTCTTTACATGAGCGAACACGGAAATTATTTCTGTTATTGCACTAGATAGTCTCAGCTAGCGACTTCTCAACGATTGAGACTGCTTCGTCAATGTGTGCGGTGGTGATATTGAGCGGTGGTAAAAAGCGAAGGACATAATCGTTTGTACAGATTGTGATTAAGCCGTTTTCGATACACTTGGCGGCAAGCTCGTTGGCATCGACAGACAGCACCACCCCACGCAGCAAGCCTTTGCCGCGGACCTCTTTGATTGGGTATTGATCTTTGAGTGCCATCAGTTTACTTTCCAGATAGTCGCCCATCTTGACTGCATTTTCACCGAGATTTTCATCGAGGATGGTCTGTACTGTTGCACATGCTGCGGCGGTCACTAGTGGATTTCCTCCAAACGTCGCCGCGTGGGTGCCGGGGACGAAGCTCGCCGCGATATGCCCCTTAGCGAGCATTGCACCGATTGGTGCTCCGCCACCGAGGCACTTTGCCATGGTGATAATGTCGGGAACAATACCGTAGCTTTCATACCCAAACAGTGGTCCTAGTCGCCCCATCGCCGTTTGTACCTCATCAAGGATGAGTACCAGATTGTTTTTGTCGCAGAGTTCTCGCAGTCCTTCGATGTAACCGCTACTCGGTGTGTTGACACCTCCCTCAGACTGGATCGCTTCGACAAGGATGCCGCAGGTTTTTTCGCTGATTGCAGCTTCCACAGCCGGAAGGTCATCGTACGGAACGTAAACAAATCCGGGAACCATCGGCTCAAAACCTTTGTGATATTTGGGTTGAGCCGTTGCCGTTATCGTTGCCATTGTACGCCCATGGAACGAGTTGTCCATCGTGATGATCTCGTATGCCTCGGCTCTACCCCGGTCTTTGGTGAACTTCCGTGCGAGTTTAATCCCTGCTTCGTTGGCTTCCGCACCGCTGTTGCAGAAAAAGCACTGATCCATTTCAGAGTTATCAATGAGCAATTTTGCTAGCTGCGCTTGTGGTTCAATGTAGTAGAGATTAGAGACGTGCAGGAGTTTGCCTGCTTGCTCACGGATGGCTGCGACCACATTGGGATGGCAATGCCCCAACCCGTTAACGGCTAAACCGCCTAGGAAATCGAGGTATTTTTTCCCATCTGCATCCCAAAGGTAAGCCCCTTCTCCACGGACGAACGCCAGCGAGCGTTCACCGTAGGTATTCATAATGTACTCTGTAGCCATTGCTTTAATTTCAGCAGTTGTCATTTTGTGTTCTCCTTTTGGGGCTCGCGTGTGTCTACCGACCCATCGACCCCTTGACTGCCTTGCGGCAATCGGTTAAGTAATGTAAAGATTCAATGATGCAGTGCATATCCGCCCAACCTTACAAATTTTTCTTCTATTTAAGAATGAGACCCCCACATGGAAGTAAGTTTAATAGGTTGATATAGCACCAAATATTATAAGGGAAACGTGGCTGATATTCAAGATCAAAGTCATCAAGAACAGGAAAATTCTGAGTATTCATTCAAACAAGTTAAGATACGTGTTATTTCTGATGGCTTGTTTGCTGCTGGGGTTGGTAGCCGGGGCAGGTCAGCACGGGTAGGCGTGGATACCTCTGAAAATCAGCGTTAGAGTTTGAGAGCAGGCACATATAAAAACGGCTGCGATTGGCATTTTCAATGGTTTTGACGTGCTGACAGGTTTGACACAGCCCGATTTCTATATGGTTTTTAGTTTTCATACTATTCAATTGGCATTCTGTCCCGGTCCTTCACCCAAAACGTTGGATAATACCCCTATAAGTTCATCAAGGTGGATATGTCGGAAAAACTCAGAAAGCCGTTTCTGTTTAGGTGTAGTTGGAAGTAAGATAAAATCCTGATGAGATTTTTGGACTCGTTCTAAAACCTTACGGTAGGCGTGGCTCGTCGCATAGCCGACGATTAATTCATAGTGTGCTTTATGTCGATCAAGATAGGCGGTGAACCGATCTGCGCTAAGTTGAATCTGAGCGGCGTTTCGAGGTAGCAGTTGAAAATCGTATCGGACTACTGCCTCCTCCGACTCAAATTCTTCTGGGACGGGCCCATAGAGTCCCGAAAGGGTGATTTTGTGGATGAATCGCTGGTCTTTACCGAATGCGGTGTGGAGTTTCGTTTTCACAATGGAATGGGTGCGCGAAAGGGAATAGGGCTTCTTGCCGGCACAGGGGATTGTCAAAAGAATCCGCTTTTCTGTAGGCGGCTGGTAATTCGGCGGGATTGAAAACGAGTCGGGGGTGTAGTTCAGTGAGAGGGTTTGTTGAGTCTCTTTAATTCGCAATCCTCTGGGGGCAGCGATAACCGTCTTTGACATCTTCGCTGCAAATTCGTCCCTGTTTTCAATCAACCAGCCGACTGCATCTCGAACGCCACGTGCCTTTGAGGCGTGATCAACTAGTGCTTCAAGCGAATTGTCGTCTTGAATTGCCTTTGTCATGTTGGCAAGGGTTTTGACTTCCATCTCGAAATTGTGCAGCGCAATTTTGGCGTAGTAGTAGCTTTTATATTGTCCGGTCGAGGTGCGTCGATAGCTTTTCGCTTCCATGAATGCCTGTTGCATCTCTTCGAGACAGGTTTCTTGACAAACACGACAGGTGCATTCTATCGAATCTAACTCTAAGATTTTGAGCTTCTTTCCTGTCTCCGGATGTGAATAGCTGAGGCTACGCGCTGCTTGAATGTAACTCGTGCTGTCAAAGCTATCGACCCCCATGTAAGCGAGTATTGGGGTTAGGTTGCCAGAAACCCCGAAGGCGTGGATAGGTGTCCGATCCCGTGCGGAGTCAGGGATGGCTTCAAGGACACCGCATATCCGTGATAGCACCTCTGAATCGTTGTCGCCCCGTAGCGGTACGAGCGAGCCGACCGCAAGTCCGAAGGGAAGTCGCCCCGGCAACCGTTCAAAAACTTGCGTCACGTAGTTCTGAATATCTTCTCTGGATTGTCCGTGGCAGCAGATATACAGGTAAGGTGGGTTTTCCATCTCTGCAAGCCGCGCCGCGACTCGAAATGCGTTCTGGAGACTCCGCTTCATTCGGGTTTCTGCTTCTGAACGGACGAGGCTGGGAGGTAGTGGATAATCTAAGGATGCGATGATGTCTCCACCGAGACTGAGTTGAAAATCCAGAATATCATCCGCTTCTGTTTCCTTGTGAATACCGAATTCCGAGAGGGAGAGTCCAGCATTGTAAAGCAGCTTGAAGCCACCTGAATCCAAAAACATGGGAGCATCATAGGGTCCGTTAGGGGCGCGGTAGCGTTCACGCATCGACTTCTCTCGCCAATATCCGATGTGTTTGCCTGTGAGATTAAAATCGAGGAAATGCAGCACCTGCGAGAGGATTGGCACGTCGTGTTTCATAACATCTTTGAGCAGGTATTTCCATATTCCACCCCCATTTGTGCTGGTGCTGGTCATGAATGAGAGGACAGGGTACAACAGCGGCGTTGATAGCGGTGGGAGTGAGGCCCCGTTACGCTGTAGGTGGAGTTTTCCGATCCTGCCAGCGTTCCGCTGGATTGTTGTCTGATAAACTGACGTGTCGGTCATTTTAGTCTGCCTCTAAACGAGCCGCTTTCCACTCGTTTCCTTCCAATTCACGCAACTGAACTTCAACTATCGCACCTCCGGTGCTTTAGGTGGGGTGCTGCCAACGCATTCCCGGCTGAAATAGGGAAGGATATGATATAGTAGATTGGACATGCCGCTCCTCTGGAGCAGAGGCAGCCATCAATCCCTTTCTATAGACATATCACTCCTCTGGAGCGAAAATATTTGTCATTTTGTGGATAGATCTTACTATTGGTGTTTAGCTGGTAACTTGGATTATGATATGAGATACCCTATCCTGTCAAGTATTTTAGGCATGTTATGTAACCAGATCAGAAAGGGTGGAGGTATATCTGCCCACACTTAGAAAATTGGATTTAGCTTTGGATTTGGCGTTGAAAAATAGATGGTGATATGAGATAATGGACATGCTTACAGTATGGTCAGGGTTGAAAGTTGGGACAAAACCTTTCTATTTTGGCTCATGTTAAGAAATAGTGCAAAGAAACCGAGTTTTCGAGTCCCGATTCTCGGGATGCTTCCCGATTGCATCGTCCGATAAATCGAGACCAGGGGGGCAAGCGGAGTCGGCAAAAAAACTCGGTTTCTCTTCGCATTTTGCACTTTCTTTTGATATGAACCTCTATTTTTTTGCGTTGGAGGTTGGACGGTGACAGGAGCAAATATACCAGAAAATATAGTTTCCATTGAGGCGACAGAGATCTCTTCGCCGCCGGCGTGGGCACTCATGGAGCATCAACTTATCCGCCTCATGGAGAAGGCGGTAGATTTGGCGGCGCAGAAGTATGGTCGTCTTGATGGAACCCCTTATAATGTGAACGATGTTGATGATACATACGAAGCGCATTCATATAAGGGACTCCTCTACGCTATCGGTGCGGAGGAGAGGGTGCTGGAGATTGGTCTCCAAGAGTGGAATGCGATTACCCGACTTTATGATGATGGCGTTGTGCGTTGGGATGAGGAACCGCAACATCCAGAGTTTCGGGTGCAACTTCACAATGAATACTACAACCTGAACGGTCCTGCAGACTGGTTTCACATGGGCGAAGGGAATCAGTCTTTTTATTCCTTTGGACTGGCAGATCCCACCCACCCGGAAAATATCCGGCGCGCCAAACGGTTCGCAGCGATGTATATGGCTGAGGATCCCGAAGCCCCCAACTATGATCCTGAGTATAGAATTATTCGCTCACCTTTCCACGGAAGTGTCGGTCCCCGTTTTCATGCGGACCTTGCGATGGCGAAGGTGCTGTTGGATCCAATTTACTATCCGGGCGGCGTTGCCCATGGACACGCTCAGCGTTCAAACCTCTATCCGGTCGTTAAGGATTTGGAGGAGGACTGGTTTGAGAACCCGGAGCGGGCGGAGGAAATTCTAAAGATTTTCGATGATGTCGTTCTTAACGGCGATATTCCAGACAATTTAGCGGCGACGGCACTGATGACGAATGCGTATCTTTATACCGGCGAGGAGAAATATAAGCGGTGGGTGCTGGAATATACGGAAGCATGGATAGATCGGACGCGAGATAACAGTGGGATTATTCCTGATAACGTCGGACCCACGGGGAAGGTAGGGGAACAGCGTGACGGTCAATGGTGGGGTGGATTTTACGGTTGGAACAGTCGCAACTCTGCCCGCAATGCGTTTTTGGCAGCGACTATCGCCTCCGAATGTGCGTTGTTGCTCACCGGCGATTTCGGCTATTTGGAGTTCATCCGTTCACAGATCGAATTTCTGTTGAGCCTTGCTAAGACGCGGGAAGATGGTCAGTTGCTTGTGCCGACGCGGATTACACCTAACGGTTGGGAGGGATATCAGCCGAGAGGAATTCAGTGGTTGGCACGGGTGTACCATGCCTCGATGGGGGTAAGGGATTATGAGTTGATTACAAGGCTGCGTGCCGGTGAAAGGGACAGCGACTGGAATGCGGTCGAAGTTGCGGGTGACCGGAGCAGTGGGAATTTGGAGGCGCGTTTTAACTACTACGACGGTGTGAACCCCGATTGGCCCGAAAAACGGTTACAGGTGGAGTATCAGTATGTCTTGGGGATGTATGAGTTTATGCGTCATGATTCACGCGATACCACGCAGATTATTGCTGAGAACCGGTGGCCCCCCAACCCTGTGGTCACCAAAGGACTCACGCAAGTAACGATGGGGGCGCCGCAGCCAATCTATAACGGCGGATTGTTGCGCGCAACGGTGCGTTATTTCGATATGGACCGTGCTCGTCCCGGACTTCCGAAAGATGTCGCCGCACTAGTTGATAAATTGGAAGCTGATCGGGTGGGCATCCAACTGGTGAACCTCAGTCGAACTGAGAGCCGGAATGTGATTGTGCAGGCGGGTGCTTTTGGAGAACATCGATTCACTCAAGTCCAGTTTCGGACGGTTGAGCAAGGAGGGGTGTCGGAGAGGACGATTCCTGTTGATAGCAAGTATTTCGTAGTCGAACTGCCCCCCACCACGCGTATTCGACTAGAGGGAGGGATGGGACGTTTTGTGAATCAACCGAGCTATGCCTTTCCTTGGCACGGTGACAGGGTGCCGATGCCATTCTTGAAATAAACTCAAAGGGGAATTAGATGACAAGACAAACTGCTGTCAGTATTGTTGACGATGCGTTTTACATTAATGGAAAAATAACCTATCCCGGTCAATATTATAACGGGCATAAAGTTGAAGGACTGCTCCTCAATTCGCGGATGGTGCAGGGGGTGTTCGACGATCGGAATCCCGAAACTGTCGGTATGTGGGCATATCCTGATACCGGCGAATGGGATGCTGAAAGGAACACGCGTGAGTTCTTAGAGGCAATGCCGGAATGGAGATCTTACGGTTTATTGGCATTCACAATCAATCTCCAAGGTGGGAGTCCCGAAGGATACTCGAAGGGGCAGCCGTGGCATAATACGGGGATTGAAGCTGATGGCAGCTTAAACCCCGATTATATTAGTCGACTCACCCGTATTATTGACTACGCTGATGAACTTGGCATGGTTGTGATTTTGGGTTATTTCTATTTTGGGCAAGATGAGCGTGTCCACGACGAAGCAGCGGTTGTTCGTGCTGTAGATAATGTTACACACTGGATCTTTGATCAGGGATATACGAATGTCCTCGTTGAGGTCAACAATGAATGCAATGTCCAGCGATATCTCCATGACATCTTGAAACCGGACCGTGTCCACGAGTTAATTGAACGGGTTAAGGGGATAACCCGCGACGGACGGCGGCTGCTTGTTGGAACAAGCTACGGCGGGGGAAGAGTCTCGCGAGAGAACGTCGTACGAACATCAGATTTTCTGTTGATGCACGGCAACGGTGTCCGCGACCCCAACCGCATCGCAGAGATGGTTCAGCAGGCACGGCAGGTGCCCGGCTATCGAACGATGCCGATCCTGTTCAACGAGGATGACCACTTTGATTTCGACAAGCCGCTTAATAACTTCGTTGCTGCGATTAGTGAGTATGCGTCGTGGGGTTATTTCGATCCGGGGGAGAACAACTACTGCGACGGTTACCAGAGTGTGCCGGTGCAGTGGGGACTTAATACGGAACGTAAGAGGGCTTTCTTCGAGAAGGTCCGAGAGATCGCAGGCGATAGCGCGTAAATGGTAGTCGATCTATTTTTGCACTAACCTTAAAAGATGGGAGAACAGTATGAGATTTGGCGTTTGCGCTCCGCTCGAAAAGATTGATAGGCTCGCAGCGGTTGGCTATGATTACATTGAATTGGGAGTGAGAAACGCGCTGATTCCCGAAGCAAGCGATGCAGAATTTCAGAAAATTCAGGAGCGCGTGGCACAGGCAACTTTGAAGCCCGAAGCATACTCAGGTTTTATTCCCGGCGATCTGCGTGTTGTCGGGGACGCGGTTGATTTCCCACGATTGTCGCGTTATGTCGAAACTGCGTGCCGTCGGGCGAAGGGGATTGGCGGAGAGATTATCGTCTACGGTAGCAGCGGCTCCCGCAATCTTGAGGGAGATTATTCGGAAGAGCGCGCGTTGGATCAGATTGCGGAATTTCTGGATATGGCTGCGGATCACGCTGAAGCGCACGATATTACAATCGTAATAGAACCTATTTGTCATAGGGAGGGGAATATCCTCCGCACCGTCGCTGACGGATTGGAGATGGCGCAACGGGTCAACCGGGAAGGGATTCAGTTATTGGCAGACCTCTACCATGTCTGGCAAGAGGACGAGCCGATGCAGAATATCATTGATGCGGCGGAGTGGTTGGCGCATGTCCATATCGCTGAACCTGCCAAACGCTCGTATCCGGGCAACGATGACTTCGATTTCGAGGAGTTCTTTACCGCCCTTGAGGGTGCTGGCTACGATGGGCGTGTTTCCTGTGAATGTAGTTTTGATGATTTTGATGTGGATGTGGAGACTGCACTCCAGACGATGAGTACCTATGTCTAGACCGATTTTCAATGTTGCTTATGGATACGATTCAGGGACGAGTCATTCGAGCTAGGACTAGCTTCTATGATGTTCAGGAGGGCGGCGCGGTGCTTCGTTGTCAGCTGCGTGGGCGTATCAAGCGTGCCCAGAGGTCTGCGGAGGGAAGGCAGATCTACGCGGATCCTGTTGCTGTTGGGGATGAGGTGATTGTAACACCGCTCGATAATGATGAGGGAGTTATTGAGGAGATTTTGCCGCGTCGGACAAAATTTTCGCGCAGATACCCCGGCAAGCGTGATGCAATCGAACAGATTGTTGTTGCAAATGCAGATCAGGTGGTTACTGTTCTCTCAACTCGTTTGCCTGATCTCAATCTTCGTTTTTTGGATCGATTCCTGATATTAGCGGAAGTGGGCGAGATGGATGCCGTTGTTTGCCTGAATAAAATCGATCTCGTTGACTCAGCAGAACACCAAAAATTACAGTCGCTCTTGAGTGCCTATGAAGTGCTCGGCTATCCGGTGATTTTTACCAGCATCCACCGTCCGCAGACCATTGAAGTTTTTCAGGAAGTGCTGCGAGATAAGTTCAGCGTCATTGTCGGGGCATCAGGCGTGGGAAAGTCGAGCCTGCTGAATGCAGTTCAGCCGGGGTTAGGCTTGCGTGTTGGTGAAGTGGGGTTAAAAACGCGGAAGGGTAGGCATACAACAACACTGGTTGAACTGTTTTGCTTGGATTCTGGGGGCGAGGTGGCGGATACGCCGGGTATTCGAGAGGTCGGCTTGTGGGGAGTTGATACAGAGAACCTTGACCTCTATTTTCCAGAGATGGAGAGTCATCTTGGTAAATGTAAATACTCAGATTGTGTCCATCTGTCTGAGCCCGAATGTGCGATTACTGAAGCTGTTAGCACAGGTGAAATTAGCGAAGTTCGGTACAAAAGTTATGTCTCACTAAAAAACGATGAGACGGCAGAAGACTCAATGCCTATACCATAAGTTGTTTTCCCTCCGCTTGGCAGCGAGGCGGCTCACGAGTCGCGTTTTGGAGGAACCCGTCCGTTGAACTGATTCATTGCTGTCTGAACACCATCTGTAACAAATGTTTCGATCGCATCAGCTGCACAGGGGATTGCCCAGTTGATATCTTCTCTCTCGGCAGCAGAAAATTCGTTGAGAACGTGATCCATCCATTCTCCTTCCACCTTTCCAATTCCTACACGCAAACGCGGAAAATCCTGTGTGCCGAGGTGGTGGATGATTGATTTCATTCCGTTATGCCCACCGTCGCTTCCTGCCTTTCGTATCCTTAGCACACCGATGTCGAGGTTCAGGTCATCATAAACCACGCATAGATCGTGTAGGGCAATATCAAACTTCTGAACGATCATGCTAACCGCTTGTCCACTATTGTTCATGTAGGTCATCGGTTTGGCAAAGATAACCTCCGAGTCGTGCCATTCTGTTCGAGCCATAAGGGATTGACACAAGGCATCTAAGCGACTTAACCGCAATCTCAGTAGGAGTTCGTTGACAACCCAAAATCCGAGATTATGCTTGGTGTTTTCGTATCGGGGACCTGGGTTTCCGAGTCCAACGATCAGTTTTGTTGGTGTGAACATTATTCGTGCCTAGTTTTAGGAAACCTTTGGCGGGTTCATTCTACTTTGAGAGATGGCTTTATTGATCTGTTCCCTGCGTGCTGGTTTGGCCTGCTTCCGGTGTCTCGGCTTCTGTCGGTTCCATTTCCGTTGATTCTGGCTCTGTTGATTCAACTTCTGTTAATGCTGCTTGCCTACTGACGATTTCCAAGTCCAATGAGAGATTCAACGGCTTTGAAATATCAACGTGTCCTCCAATTGTATCCGTCTCAAGCCCTTCAATGAGAATCTGCACCTTCCTAATCTCCTCCGGGAAGTTCATCTTGACGGTTCGCAGAATTGCGGCTACGGTAAGGGCTTCGCTGGTTGTACCGCCGATGTGTTCGTCTTTGAGATGGTGTGAAAAATCTAAATACGCTGTTGATTGTTCATCGACGTAGACTTCATAGAGGAGGGTGCCTTGGGGAATGGTTTGGTATAAACCGCTGATAGAGTCACTAAGGAGTTCGCTGATAGTCTGTTTGAGGCGTTCAGTAACATCTTGGGAGAGTTCCAACTCTCGCTCCTCACCGGCGAGTCTGAGCGAATTGGTATCAAAGAAGAAGAGCGTGCATTTCTGAATTTGTGTCTGTGCCGGTTCGGAGATGACAATAGGTGAGGGGGGCGGGACTGGCGTTGGATCGGGTTGTTTAGAATCACATGATATAAATATCGTTAAGATAGCAATAGAGACTGTGAGCGTAGCGGTTGAAATCCCAACTTGCCAGATTTGCTTGGATTTCAGATTTGAGTGCGTCCCATTATCTGCCATTTGCAGCTTCCTCTGCCTCATTTGATTCTGCGACATACGTTTGGATTGCTTGCACTATCCCTGCTGCGATGAAGGCAAGGTTGTCGGGATTAGTGAGCCATGCTTCATCGGCTTCATTGGTTAGATAACCGATTTCAATAAGCACTGCTGGCATGTAGACTGCCGCTAGCGTTGCCAACGGTATCTCATTCAGGGGAATCGGTGCAGGCGAGAGTTTTTCCAATTCTGTCTGGAGAATTGTAGCGAACTTCCGACTCTGTATCAGGAAGTCTTCCTGTGAGAGGGTCGCGATAGTTACGCTCTGTTTTGAAGTGTCGTTTGGATTGGTGGGTGGACGGTCGAATTGGGTGATGCTCAAGGAATTACTAACGTAGAGATGGATACCAGCTGCGCGATCTGAAAAAGAGGCGTTACAGTGCAAGCTCAGAAAGAGTTTCCCTTGGTTATTTTGTGCAATATCGATTCGCTCTTTTGGCCGCTGCTCAAAATCTGCATCCCGCGTCAACAGAACTGCTACCTGATTCTGACGGGCAACCTCCTCGATCTTTTTGGCAAGTTCAAGAACAATATCCTTCTCTGCTCGCAGTGTACTTCCTTGATAGCCTGTATCTGCACCGCCGTGTCCGGGATCGAGGATGACCAGAAATTTTGCCGGACCTTCCTTAGCTGTATCGGAGGAAAGATCGGGGAGCGGTGCAGTTTTTTCAGTAATGTGTATCATCTGTATTACAGGATTATGGGTCACCCGAAAATCGTATATCTTGGGCAGGATAGCGGTAAAAAATGTGAGGGGAAGCATCAGTTGCCCCTCAATGATCAGTGGAGGATGAGAGAGCGGCAATCTCATTTCACCCGAATCGGTGCTAACAGCTAGTGATCCGATCCGTAGAAGGAGCTGCTTCTCTCTGAGGTTCAAGGTTAGCCGCTTCGTCGGCGCGCTATACTGTTGCGTCATCCCCGGATCGAATGCTTCCCGCAAGGTCTGAACTGGCAGATACAGTCCGCCATCCTGCTCAATAATCTGCGCTTGGGCAAGGGTCTTGCCGCTTCCATCAACAAAACGGATTAGCGAGGATTGAGCAAAGCTATGACCGATACAAGTGGATAACAGAATGGCAATGGATAGAATGAATTGACGCACTATTAAGCACCTGACTACAGGATTGTAGTAGTATGTTTCCGATGATTGGGTTATATTCCGTCCGGATCTATCGGAAATCTGCTTCACTGATTGCTGTATGTTCTGCCGACCTATTGTAGCGCGTATAGAGGGGATACGTACTCTATCAAACGTCAAAAAGTAGTGGAAAACTTGCAGGCAAAATTCTACATACTTATTCCTCATCCTCTTCGTCATCAGCACTACGGCGAGAGATGACCTCTGGCTCCGCATCCTCGTCGCCCTCTGTTTCTACTTCTATACCTTCCTCTGCTTCCACTTCTGGTTCTTCCTCGATCCTCGGTGGCACAACAGCGACGATTCGTGTGTTCAGGTCATCGAGGACTTCAATCCCTTCAGGAAGCGAGATATCTTCCACAGAGACCCTATCGTCGATCTCCAATTCGTTGATATCGACCTCAATTTCTTCAGGTAGAAGGGTTGGAAGACAGTGCAGCGTTAATTGTCGGTGTGGAAACTCAAGGATTCCTCCCTCTCGGATTCCCGGTGCGGATCCAACTAGGGTAATCGGGACCGGTGAGGTAATTGGTTCATCCATTGAGATACGGAGAAGGTCTGTGTGAAGCAGTTGATTGCTTACTGGATCCCTCTGAATTTCTTTGACCATCACGTTTTCGGTGCCGTGATCCGCGATTTCCAAATTGATAAAAGTGTTTTCCCCGTAATTGTGCAGAAAATCCTGAAATCCTCGTGCATCAATTTGGATGGGGATCACTTCGTTCTTGCGACCATACAGGACGCCGGGAAGGTTTCCTGCACGTCTCATGCCACGCGCGGCACCTTTGCCGGAAGCCTCCCGTTTCTGGGCTTCAAGTCTAACTTGTTGCATGTTATATTCCTCCAAGACAAAAGAAAGCCGTAGCTGTGACGCTAGCTACGGCTTATAAAAATGCTGGGCGGGTAGGGATCGAACCTACGCATGCGGGTGCCAAAGACCCGTGCCTTACCGCTTGGCGACCGCCCATCAAGAGATACGCACTCCCACGCTACTCATGGGGGTTGCACTGCAAAAAGCGAAGTCGTTCTCAAAGTTCGCGGCAGCCAGGTTCGCCTGAGCTTGGTTTTGCATGAACGCAAACACCGTTGCGCCGCTCCCTGACATGAGCACCCCACAGCTGCTTGGGTATCTGTTGAGTTGGGTCTTTATCTCAGCGACAGCGGGGTATTTCGAGAGAACAGGTACTTCTAAGCCGTTATAGAGATAGCGCATGATGTTGAAAAACTCGCCATTCTGCAAACAACGAGTGAGAATTGTAACATTTTTTTTGGGTGGAGTCAATGATAAATTGATCTGCTGATAAACCCAAGCGGTAGAAATTTCAAAGCCGGGATTTGCCAGCAAGATCGCTGCTTCCTCCATGGGAGGTAATGGCGTTAAGATTTCGCCGATACCGCGTCCGAGGGAGGCACCGCCGAGTATACAAAACGGCACATCTGCGCCAAGTTGGACACCCAGCTTCATTAAATCTGTCTGTGTTAAACCGAGATCAAACAGGGCATTCATCCCACAAAGCACTGCGGCGGCATCCGCACTGCCGCCGCCAAGCCCTGCCGCAACCGGTATCCGTTTCAGGATCGTAATTTCGACACCGCTCAAGTCGGGCATGTCGTCGAGCAGCAGCTTTGCCGCGCGGTAGGCAAGGTTACGTGGGTCACACGGCACATGTGGGTGTTCGCAGTGCACGATGATTTGTCTGTCGGCGCGTTTACGGAGGTAGATGTCATCGTGCAGCCCGATAGAATGAAAAATTGTTTCGATTTCGTGATACCCGTCCGGGCGTTTCCCAACAACGTCGAGGTATAGGTTAATCTTCGCGTGTGCCTGCACGCGCAAGTGCTCGCCTCCTGATTCGCCGGAGTCAAAATCTGCCATGCTATTTCCCCAAAGATCTGCGCTTGGTGCCCGCCTGTAAAAACCGCTCAAACTCAAACTTACTGTCGTTGATATTAAGGTTGATTTCGGGTTTTATAATTTTCAGTTCGACTCGCGTCTTTTCGATCGGTCGCTCGATCTCAATTTTATGGGGGCGGAGGATACCGCCGACCTCTCGATAGTCTGACAGCTTTGCTCGTTGAATGGTCGTTCCACCGGTATCACGCACTTCCCAATCGGTGACCTGTGGTTCGGAGTTGTGCACAAAAATTGTGATTTCCTCAATCTGATCTGCTCTGATGCCGGGACGGTTCACCACATATTTTGCGCCGGAATGTGCTAGGGATAACTCGCTGGTCCGTCCATCAAGGAAGGGGTTGGCGAAAATCGCGCTACGGACATCAGAAACACGAAGGTCTACCCCAAAAATTTCTTGGAGCACCTGATCTTCCAACGGTTCAAAAATGACCTCTTCCTCATTGACGAGATAAAGCAGAAACTGGTTTCGTGCAGCAATAGCAACCACCCGTGGTTCATTTAGGGGACCCATTGCTTGGATGTGGAGTAGATCGCCATCTGTCTCGGATTTCTTGTACCAGAGGGATTCCCGGACTTCCTCCTTTTTACCTTCTTCCTCAATGGTGACGATAAGCTGCAGTATTCTTAAGGTCGAAGTCAGATCGTAGCTTAGTTGAAGTTCTGCGAGGATTGGATTCAGTTTTTCGGCATCAGCGGGGGATAGCTGAAAACTTGTCGCTTTGCCTCCGCATCCGTTGAGCACTACCAGAAAACAGAGAAAGGCCGGTAAGAGATGTGACATGAAAGCTCGACGCATTGGGGTAAAGAAGCTATGTGTTGGAAAGCGGACTCCGATTCTTGGACTTTCGGAGCGGAGTTGTGGGACGCGCAGCATAATACATGGGTGTCTCAGGTTCATGTTATTGCCCTTGGGTGTTGATTCTTGAAATCTGCCACCCATTTTTGGACTTAATCAATGCAAAAAACAGTTTACCCGAAAGCGTTAAAGGGGCACTTCTTGGCGCAGTTAGGACAGCCGTGTAATCTGCATCCACCGTTGCTGTTCGGGTTTTGCCTTGAACACGCAGCCTTTGCACCGAAAAATCGAGCTGTGTATATCTTCGGAATACAGCCTCCATCTTTTCGCGCAGTTGCTCATAATTTTCGCCATCTCTTGAGTAGTTAGGCGATATGGTCGCCATCAATGCGGATAGATCACGATTGGTGTAAGCGGACGCATACCGATAAATAACGGCTTCGATGTGTCCTTGCGGACTGGTCGGTGCACCTATCTCGGCATAAGGGAATTCCTCGGCAGCCGATGCGGCAGCATCCGAGGACGACACAGGTGCACCGGAATCTACTGCGAAAATTTCGTCAAGCAGCTGTTCATTAGCGTCATCTTGGCTCGATGTCATTGATGCGACTTCGCCTTTCTTTTCAAGCCCATAAATCTCGATTTCGGTGAGGCGAATGGTGCCGCGCATAGAGCGGAGGCGGATGCGACTGAGCATTCCGCGGACGTAACCTATGGAACGCCTTTTGCTGTAGGTCTCGGTGTCGTTTGTCAAGCGAATAAGTAGGCGAATCTTTGAAGTCCGTACCGGTTTGAAACGCACGACGACTCGTCCCTGTATGTTGTTACGGATGCTGTTGTGTTGATCTCCGATTTTTCTCCCGATCCGCTCGACGTGCTTCCATGCGTTTGCGTGAGGGGTCCAATATTGCACAGCAAAATCGCTGATGCCGTACTGGCTAGCGGGATACTTCTCCGAATTGACGGTGTGGACGATGACGCGGGTTACCAGTTCTTCCTCTGCGAATTGAATAACAGCCCAGCCTACCGCCGAAGAAGCGGTCCCCTGTATCCCACCGCCGTAAAGGTCTCCGCTATTGTAATCTATCTGATTTGTATCTTCATTCCGACGTGCTGCGCCGCCTCCTCGACTGAAGACTGCTAGCTGCTCACGTTCGCCCGGTTCTATGTATCCACCATATTCATATTCACCATCAAACTTCGATTCCCATCCTTCGCCTTTATCCCAATTTTCGGAGCTAACAATCCCGTTTGTCAAGGTTGAGGCGGGATGATCGGGGTTATTTTGAGAGACATAAACCTTACCTCCATTTTCGGGGAGGGCATAGTTGACAAGCTGTTTGTCGATTTCACTTGCCTCAGTAAAAACCTGTTTGAATGATTGTTGGCATCCACAGATTAGTGATAGGTACGCGCTAATGAAAGTTACGACTGTAAGGTGTTTCATGGACTTTTTCATGGCAGAACCCTCGAATTGATTTGTGGGTATAGAGCCGAGCCTCGATCGGCATTTGGGTGTCAACACATGAATCTCAATCGCAATACATGGTTACGGCATACGGAGTATGCCTACTACCATATACAACCTCTATTAGAGTGTCTTAACTATATCTACTGTCTTGGCAACGATTAGGTCCTCAATCTCCTTTGCAAAAGGGGCAGGACGCAGGAAGTAGAAGTGAGAGCCATCTACTTCGTATCCGCCGAGATCATACGTTTCCCTACTCGGCACGTAGGCGATTAAGCCGTTGCTGTAAGCGACTGTAATCGTTGTCGCAGGCTGGAGCGCGCTTTTGATATGTAACCCTATTTCTGTTAGCACCTCACCGCCGAGGAAGATAGCTCGGACAGCTTCGTTGAATTGCACGACCTGAATCTCTTGTGGACAGCTAGCAGGCAATCCACCGGCCTCGGATAACTTGAGCATTTCCGATGCCCAATGTTTTATGAATGGATTGGTATGGTTTTCCGCCGTATCACGGAGCGTTGCGTTATCGGGTAGTTCGGCATAAGGTAGGTGATGAAAATCACTTGTGACGCACAATCCTTCGGCGTGCACTGGGGTGGTGTCTTGTCGAGACTGTATCACCTCATCTGCGATTCGTCGAGAGGCAGTTTCCAGTTTTTCGAGGGAGGGCGTGTTAAATCCGTTGTTTTCACCCTTAAACCATGGACGGATGTTTCCTGCACAACCTGTTGCGAAAAATGAGGGTGCCTGTGTCTGTTCGCTTAACGCACGGCAGAGAAAACCGGGGTAATCTCCACCAAGCATATATCCGCCGCGGCTTGTTGGGTGGCAGCCGAAAATTGTCAGACTACCGATCAATTTTTCGTCCGCTTTGCTGAACCAGAGGGTGTCCAGATCTCGATCCATGGGTCCGTCTGGATTCGGCGCGAACAAAACACCGCCCTCTCCGTCGGGCAGTCGGCGACTGACACCAAATGCAGAGCGTCCCCTCGAAAACCCCACCGTTCCTTCAACTTGCTGATTTTTTGCTGAAACTGCCACTTGGACGAGCTGGTTCAGGAGAAATTCTGCATACCCCTTCTCAACCTCGCCCGGCATCGCCATCGGATAGAAGAACGGGGCACAATGCGTGTGCGTCGCTGTTAAAATGACTTGACGCGGTAGCAAACCGGTGGATTCAGCGATCCGATTTTTTGCCGCCGCTGCGTAGGCAAGATCGTATCCGATGAGGTCTGCGGTTAAGATCAGCACCTCGTCTGTGCCACCTGCAATGGAGATGGCTCCGGCGGTCAAAGACTGATAGACGCCTTCGGATCTGTGATCACGGTTGCCATAGCCTGTTAGCCAGACGGGGTACTGGGGTGTTATGTCGATGCTCGCAATGCCGATTTTTGTCATGAATTCCCTCGTTTTGTTAGAGGCTCATGCGGGATCTCGCCTGTCGTATAATAGATTACAGAAACAGAGTCACCAAGAACTTACCCATAAATGAAGCAAAAGGCAATCATTACCAAGCAATCAATCTTTTTAACATTTCGATACGGTCATTCACTGAGTTCCTCCATTTCCTGCTGCCACTCCTTTCGGAGATTTTGTAATTCTTCGTCTATATCAATATCTGCTGGGAAATACTTTGCCCAACTTCCCCGTAATGAGACCGCAGGTGTTTTCGATCGCTTTTCAAAATTGACAGTGACTTCCGTGCCATCCTCTGGAATATCTTCTTTGTTGTGAAAAATTAGCCGTCCATCGTCGTAGATTGCTTTGACTGTAACTATCAATGTTTTCGCTCCTTTTAGACCTTACCCCTATCGTTATTTGATTGCCTGCTCCATTATAGGTTGGGGGTGGTAGATTTACTTTTTATATTCTTTCATTTTACCATAATTGAGTGCGTTGGACAAGTATGAAGCGGCCAGGAGAGGTGGAAATGCCTATAATCTACTTATGATCTTGCATAGGAGAGGAAAAATCGGGTATACTAAACAAACGGAAATTAAAACACATTTTATTGAGCTGTTGATAGGTAGGAGAGATAGATGACACCGAAAACGATGTTTGAAAAAATTTGGGATGCACACATCGTCCACGAAATACCGGGCGAAACAACGATTCTCTATATTGACACGCATCTCGTTCACGAAATTACCTCTGCACAGGCGTTTGAAGGACTCCGGCTCACGGGACGAAAGGTGCGCCGCCCGGATCTGACTTTTGCTACGATGGATCACAATGTGCCGACTACGGATCGAACCCTTCCAATCTTGGATGAGATCGCTGCCAAGCAGATGGAGGTATTGGCACAGAATTGCGCGGAGACTGGCATCACCTTATATGACCTACATAGCCCCAATCAGGGGATCGTGCATGTGATTGGACCTGAGCTTGGCATCACCCAACCGGGGAAGACGATCGTTTGTGGGGACAGCCATACTTCAACGCATGGGGCGTTGGGCGCGCTCGCTATCGGTATTGGGACCAGTGAGGTGGAGCATGTTTTGGCGACCCAGTGCCTCTTGCAGCAGCGTCCGCAGACCTTTAAGATTGAGGTCGATGGGACACTAGGGCGTGGGGTTACTGCAAAGGATATTATTTTGGGGATTATTGGTCGGATCGGGACCGCTGGCGGAACTGGCTCGGTGGTTGAATATACCGGCTCTGCCATTCGAGCGTTGAGCGTTGAGGAGCGGATGACGGTTTGTAATATGTCCATCGAAGCGGGTGCCCGCGCTGGCATGATTGCGCCGGATGACAAGACTTATGAATACCTCGCGGGACGGGAATTTTGTCCGCAGGGTGAGGCGTTTGATCAGGCGGTTGAAAAGTGGAGGCAGTTGCCGACAGATGAGGGGGCGGTCTACGACAAGTCGATTGCCATTGACGCTGCAACGCTCGCGCCCCAAGTGACGTGGGGAACAAATCCGGGGATGGTAACTGAGGTAACAGGACAGGTACCAGATCCGGATCGGATGCCGACGCAGGATGAGAAACAGGCAGCGGAGCACGCATTGACCTATATGGATTTGAAGCCGCTAACGCCGATTGAGGAAATTCAGATCGATAAGGTGTTCATCGGGAGTTGTACCAATTCTCGGATTGACGATCTGCGCGTGGCTGCTGAGGTTGCCAAAGGACGCAAGGTTTCTCCAACGGTGAACGCGCTTGTCGTGCCGGGATCACAAGCAGTCAAGCGACAGGCGGAGGCGGAAGGCTTGGACGAGGTTTTCCGTCAGGCGGGATTTGAATGGCGTGAGTCTGGCTGTAGCATGTGTCTCGGTATGAACCCGGATATCTTGATGCCGGGTGAGCGGTGTGCAAGCACGTCGAATCGGAACTTTGAGGGTAGACAGGGTAAGGGCGGACGGACGCATCTGGTCAGTCCGCAGATGGCTGCGGGTGCTGCGATTGCTGGGCATTTTGTGGATATTCGGAAGTGGGAGTAATCACGTATTGATTCCTCTATTCAGGGGATAATCGGGTTTGTGGTGGAGATTTCCATTCTTATAAGCTAGATATGCTCATTTCATGGATTGCCGAATAAATTTATCTGCTCATCGGTGAAAGTCTCACCACGTCTAGCAAGTTCGTCCTGAGCTGCGGTATCACCTTGTCTAGCAGCCTTGCGGAACCATTCGACCGCCGCTTCATTGTCTTGGACGATGCCTCTACCACTGACATACATCACACCAAGTTTATACTGGGCTTTAGGATAGCCTTTTCGATGATTGGCATAACCTTGTTGGGCGGCTTCTTGATACCATTTGACTGCTTCCACATCGTCTTGAGGGACGCCCGTACCCTCTTCATACATCTCGCCAAGTCTGTACTGGGCTTGTTGAGTAGCTTGCCAATCAGTAGAATAACGCTGTTGGGCCGCTTTTCGATACCATTTAACCGCATCTACATCGTCTTGAGGGATACCCCTGCCATTGGCATACATGATTCCAAGAAGTAGTTGGTCAACAGCAGACCCAAATTTAACGATATCGCTATACCACTTGAACGCTTCTTCATCGTCCGGCCCAATGCCTCGGCCCGCATCATACATCTCGCTAAGTTTTTGCCAGTATTTGGCACTCCGCTGTTGTGCGGCTTTTCGATACCATTTGACTGCCTCTTCATCGTTCTGCTCTACTCCTTTGCCATATTCATATATCTCGCCAAGTTTATACTGAGCTGTGATATGTCTCTGTTGCGCGGCTTTACGATACCATTCAATTGCCTTCCTACTGTCCTGTTCGACTCCACTGCCCTCTTCATACATCCTACCAAGCGTATATAGAGCTCCGTGCAATCCCCTGTCAGCGGCTTTCTGATACCATTCAATTGCTTTTTTACTGTTCTGTTGAACCCCTCTGCCCTCTTCATATATCTTGCCAAGAGTATATAGAGCTCCGTTCAACCCCCTGTCGGCGGCTTTTCGATACCATTCAATTGCTTTTTTACTGTTCTGTTGAACACCCCTGCCCTCTTCATATATCTTGCCAAGTTTGTACTGGGCTTCAGCATGTCCTTGTTCAGCAGCTTTGCGATACCACTTGATTGCCTCTATCTTATAGTCTTCGGATTCACTATAGTCTCTGAGGCAGACTTCAATATCTTCATCCATTTCAATATTTTCATACATTTCGCCAAGTTTGTACTGTGCTTCGGCATGTCCTTGTTCAGCAGCTTCGATATACCAATAGAGTGCCTCTGCCTTATAGACTTCGCTACAGTCCCAGTAGTCTTCAATGAAGTATCTGACATCACTATCTTTGCCTTCATATATTTCACCAAGCCTGTACTGTGCTTCGGCATGCCCTTGCTTTGCGGCTTGGTGATACCATTGGAATGCTTCCCGGTCATGCCCACTATCGTCACACATTTGGGCAAGGGTATATTGTGCTCCGGCATGTCCTTGTTCTGCGGCTTTGTGACGCCATTTGGCCGCTTCACTGCTATCAGAAACACCCGTACCACTTTCATACATATTGCCTACCCGGAACTGTGCCGCAGCATGTCCTTGTTGGGCAGCATCGCGATAATAGTCGAACGCCGCTCTACTAGACCGAGAACCTCCTTTACCAGTTGCCCACATTTCGCCAAGACGGAACTGGGCCTCGGCATCGCCTTGGCGGGCACGTGGAAACAATTCCGATCGTTCTTCCTTTTCTGCTTCAATCTGTTTTTCATATTCCCTAAGTACCTCGATTTCGTACAATGAAGTAAACAGTTGAATCTGGTTTAGAAAGGTCTGCATCCAATAATAACGTGCCATTGCCCCCTTCCAAAGGTTATCATAAAAATAGCATAATCCTTATGACCACCGATGGAGGGAAGTAATGGCAAACAAAAGGATACCCAAAAGACGTAAAAAACGCAAACAGAAAGTCAGTCACTCCACCGCTCACGCGCCGTTGTGTGCATTGGGCGAAGTGCTTAAAGAGAAAGCGTTCTTTGATGAGATTCATCAAAGGGTTGAAATCCCTCAGAAGACGATTACCTATCGCCCGACAGACAAATTGGTGTTTGCCACGCTTGGCATAATTGCCGGAGCATCAACGATTTCAGACATCAACACCGCCCTCCGTCCGCATGGTGCGCTGCTTTTGGCATTTGGGTATTGCAAGTGTGCGGATCAGTCAGTAATTCAGGAGACGATAAATGCCGCCACGTCGGAAACAGTTTTTCAACTTCAGCAAGCGGTTGATGGTATTTGGGAGAAACATCACCTGACGTCATCTCCCCTCTCATCGTTGACCGAATCAAAGCCGGTAACTATTGATATGGATCTGTCGGCGCTGCCGGTCTCCAAACGCGCAGAAGGAGCCACCAAGGGGTATGTCCCCCACCGCAAAAATCAATACACCCGTCAAGTCGGACGCGTCCTGATGCCTGACACCCAGGAAATTGTCTCCCAATCCCTTTACACGGGAAACACCTCGTCTAAGGCGGTGTTCAAAGAAATGGTTGCCAAAATGGAAACCACCTTAAAACTGGATACAAACGCCAAACGGCAGCAGATTCAATTGAGACTCGATGCCGGATTTGGCACCGACGCGAACATCAATTTCGCGCTCTGGCGGAATTACTCGATTCTGGTAAAAATCTACTCGTGGAAAAGAGCCACTGCTTTAGCCAAATCTGTGCAGAAGTGGGTGGCTGTCCCATCGTGTGCCAATAAGACCGCTAGACAAGCCGGGTGGGTCACAAAGCCACATCGGTATGGGCGCAAAACGGTACAAGTGGCGGTCAGAACCCCAAACCACAAAGGCGGTTATAACTATTCGGTTTTGGTGACTACCGATACAAAAGCAACGTTAACCCAAATTGTCACCCATTATGATAAACGAAGCGGGGTGCCCGAAAGCACCTTTTGCCAAGATTATCAAGGGTTGTCGATGAGAAAGCGTCGAAAAGCGGGATTTGAAGCCCAACAGGTGCTGCTTCTACTCTCTCAGTTGGCTCATAACATTCTCATGTGGTCCAAACGGTGGCTTATTGATGCGCTCATTGCATCGGGGAGCAAGACTGAAAAACAGACCCCACCGCAACCCAGCGCATCAATCAATCAAACTATTGCTACCATTCAAGCGAGGGGAATCAAACGGTTGATGCGCGAGGTGTTAGGTATCTCTGGCAAAGTACAATTCAAAAACAAAAAGGTCGTCTGTATCATTCTTAACCCTTTATATCCACTCATTGAACGCATCATTACTGCATTTCAAGCCTTCTTAAAACCCTATAAAATACGCGTCTTATTGGGCGAAACCTAGGTAAGTACCTTCAACGCCGCGCTACTTGAGCTACCTTCAAGATATCCAACCGCCATCTGCACGATAAACCCTGGGTTAAATCCACTATTTTCCTTGTCTAAGTGATTTCAGATTAATTTCTGGACAATGGATTTTGTACATAGTATCCTTTTTTTTGAGTTTTTTGCTTCAAAAGGCAGGATATGATGAAACGCCCCAAACAGGTTCACTCTTTATCAGATTCGGAACTGATCGAAATCCAACAGGTGATTAGCACACACCCTAAACCGCGTGTGAGAGTCCGTGCGATTATGATTCGCATGTCCCACGAAGGCTTATCCGCTCCTGAGATTGCCACGTTACTCGGCGTAAGCCGGCAAACAGTCCTTCATCAAATTCAACGCTACGAGGCATCGGGTATCATTGGCATTGAGGATAGACCTCGGTCCGGGGCCCCCGCCAAAGCTAACGCTGAATATATCACTAAACTCAAACAAGCAGTAGCCAGCGACCCCCGTGAATTGGGATATCGCTTCAGTGTGTGGTCAGTCGAAAGGCTTCAGAAGCATTTGGTTGAGCAAACCGGTGTCGAACTCTCGCCCATCTATCTCCATGACCTGATGCAGAAACATGATATTGTTTACCGTAAACCTAAGCATACCCTTGAGCATAAACAAGACCCAGAAGAAGTTTCTCAAAAGAAACAATTACTTGAGTTTCTAAAAAAAACGCAGTAGATTGTCACTATCGATTTGAGTTGCTCTATATTGATGAATGTGAGGTGCATTTGCATCCACCCCTACGCAAAATGTGGATGTTCAAAGGGCAACAAGTAACGATTCCCGCACCGGGTGCAAATAAGAAACTACACCTGTTTGGTGCCTTGAACTTCGCCACGAATCGTGTGGATTACCAAGTGTCTACCGCCAAGACCCAATGGGCAATGGAGACTTTCTTGTGTAAACTGTTCACCGAAAGTTATCCGACTGATTATTTGGTGCTTGTCATTGATAGTGTCAGCTATCACCAAACTCCATTGATTGCGCGTATATTGGCAGAATACGCGCATCGTGTATTCGTGTTATGGTTGCCTAAGTATTGCCCTGAACTCTCTTTAATTGAGCGGTTTTGGGAGCATATGAAACAGGTGGTGTTTGACAATTACTATTTTGGCGATGAGTCCAATTTAGAGGAGGCAGTCCATCTGTTCTTCAAGGAACACAATACCCAACCTCCCTCTGATTTAACAATTGATTTTCGATTGTCCAAAAACTTATCTGAGGATTGAAAATACCTTAAAATAAGTTTTTGGACAATCCTACTCCCAAAATACAGACTATATGCGAAGCGAACAAACACATTTGTCCAATGTCCAATTACTTACCTGAAATCACTTAGGAGGTGGCTCTTGTCTAGAAGGTATCGGATAAGAGGAAGAAATTGATCGAGCGAATCAGGATAAATTTGGAGTTGGACAAACAGTTGTTGAATCGCTTTGTTCCTTAGATTTGAGTGGATTGATTTTATCCGCGGTTCAAGATAAGCATAAAATTTACCGTTGAGCTTCCTTAGCTGGTCGGTGGTTTGTCTATCAGGTTTCTTGGTAGCTGCCTCTATAATTGTCTGAAGATTGGTGCTTTCTTCTTTTCCTCTCAAAAGGGCGTGGCAGTTTCCACAGAGGGTCATGCCGTTGTCAATCTCGGTGGCGAAGTCAGGATATTTTTCTAACGGTTTGATATGGTGTATATGAAGGTTGAGATGTACTCCACAGACACGACAGGCATCTCCATCGCGCTTTCTGACATCTAGTTTCCACCGTTTATATTCTGGTGATTTGCGAATATCTTGCATAAGGTTTGCCCATTTCATAAGGGGATAACAATCGTTATCCTAGACTTGCTTCTGATTGAATCATTTTCAAATCTGTTTACGTGAATCAACAATCCGCAGCAGATGACTCGCCAAAATTATCATTTCAACCGCTTCTTCTGCGGTAACATTAACATTTCGATGACCGCTGGGATTTTTATAAGAGCCAATCGCTCCTGCAAACAGATCGGATCTAGCCTGTCTTTCTGAGTTTTGCTGATTGAAATCAGTTAAATTACCCGTTTGGACATGAAACGCTTTACGCATCAGATCAACCCCATAATCCGCGTTAGTATAGCCTCCGGCTTGGCGGACGGCGATTTCGACATCTTTGAATCCTTGAAAAACCGCAATATCATAGTCGCCTCGTAAGAATGTAGCCCATACTTTTTGGGCGATAATGGGATGAAGTTGGCGTTGAGGTAAAAGGTTTGCTTTACGATAAGCCTCTAAGGCCTCGGGTGTTTCGATTGTTTTCCCTCGTCTCGTAACGAAGTATGTGAGTACCATACCTAGCGACCGTATGCCTGATAAGCTAGTTGGTTTTGGGGCAACAAATCCTTCCCTGTCCAACCACTGCCAAGCTTCCATAAGTGCAAAGAGAATCGCATCGTCATGTCTGGGTGGGTATTTTTGACGCAATTCTGTCCTAGTTTCAAAGGAACGTGACATGGAATCAAATGATATAACATTTTCTAGGATTATATCTGCCTTTGCCTCTAAGGATACTAATAGTGGCCCGGCGAGTTCCTCGGGTTCAAGGCTTAACAAAGATTCTGCATCTGGAAGCATCTCAAATAGTTTTGGGAACATTGTTGCTGTCTTTTATCGTTTTTTGCGTGTCAGATTGTTCGGTGATTTTTCGATACTACTTAGCTGCCTCCACATCGTCCTAAGAGATGCCCTTACCATTGTGATACATCCAATCAAGATTATCTTGGGCTGCGGAATAGCCACTCTCAGCAGCTTTACGATACCATTTCACCGCTTCCCCATCGTTCTGAGAGACACCTCTGCCGTGTTGGTACATCCAACCAAGATTATCTTGGGCTTTGGCAAGATTGCCCTCCTCAGCAGCTTTTCGATACCATTTCACCGCCTCCGAATCACTTTGTGGAACACCTCTGCCGTGCTGATGCATCCAACCGAGGTTGTCTTGGGCTATGGCATAACCTTGTTTGGCAGCCTTTCGATACCATCTAACCGCTTCTGCATCGTTTTGGGGGACCCCCTTACCGTTTTGATACATCCAACCGAGGTCATTTTGGGCTGCGGGATTGCCACCTTCGGCGAGTTGTTGCAATTGTGCTAATGTTTCTGTTTTCAGTGTTTGTCCTTCGGCTTCAATCTGTAGGTGTGTTGATGATGGGTGGTCATCTGGCATGAGAATTTTCCTTAACGCTCATGTAAAGAATGAGTGCAACAGAAACCGCAGACGTGGGAGGGGCCTCCCTGTCCCGATACGGCCCCGTCCTTCTCCCCTGCTTGCGGGGGGAACTAAGGGGGAGGTGAATTAAGGGAGGTATGAAGGGGCACCTCACCTGGCGCTTTGCACTTTCTTTTAATATGAACCTTCCTTAAAATCTGCCGTAGTTATTCTTGGCCAATCATACCGTCCAAAGGGCTTGAGGCTGTCGCGTAGAGTTTTCTCGGAATACGTCCCGCTAGAAATGCTGCCCTGCCCGCCTCGACCGCCTTTCGCATGGCGGTTGCCATCAGGACCGGTTGACGCGCTTTGGCGACTGCGGTGCTAAGGAGAACGCCGTCACAGCCGAGCTCCATCGCAATCGCTGCGTCGGAGGCGGTTCCGACTCCCGCATCGACAATCACGGGGACGCTGACGATGTCGCGGATAATCTGGATATTGTATGGGTTGCGGATACCCATGCCTGAACCGATCGGTGCCCCCAACGGCATGACCGTCGCACACCCGATGTCTTCTAACTTTTTGCATGTAATTGGATCGTCGTTGCAGTAGGGCAGCACGGTAAACCCATCTTTGACCAGTGTTGCGGCTGCGGGTAACAACTGCTCAACATCGGGAAATAGGGTTTGGTCGTCGCCGATGACCTCCAACTTGATGAGTGAGGTTTCGAGTGCTTCGCGTGCGAGTTGCGCTGTCAACACAGCATCTTTTGCTGTGAAGCAACCTGAAGTGTTTGGTAAAATTGTATAGCCCTTCTCACGGAGGAGGTTGAACAGATTTTCTCCTGAAGCGTCGCTGAGTTTTACCCGGCGCATGGCGACGGTGGCGATTTCTGCACCGCTCGCTTCAAGTGACCGCATCATCAGGTCGAAATTGGGGTAACCTGCTGTGCCGATTAGCAGTCGTGATTGATATAGGGTATCACCAATTTTGAGTCCTTCCATCTTTTTCCTCTTTTTCGTTCTCTCGTCATTATTTGAACAAGACTTATGCCTTTCAGCGGGGCAAGATGCCCCGCCTACAGTTGGCTGCGTGAGTCCTATTGAAGCCTTCTCAATCCAATTTTAACGTAATCTTCTTCTATCTCTATCCCAATTGATTGCCTCCCCAATTTCTTTGCAACAAAAGATGTTGTAAATGTACCGGCAAAAGGGTCGAGGACGAGATCGCCGGGGTTTGAACTTGCGCGAACAACTCGCTCAAGGAGCGCAACAGGTTTCTGAGTGGGATGTTGTTCGTACTCGTCCATCCTATAGCGGACCCGCGGAAATTCCCAAACATTACCCGGCACTTTTCTTGAACTGTATGGTGTGGGGACCGGCTTTCGGTAATCGATTAATTTACGCTTTGCCCCTGTCTTTGCCTCAACAAGGATGTCATCTGCGTTGAAAGTGTATTGCTGCTTATCCTTTGCACAGAAAAGGATCGGTTCATACAGGGAACCGTAATATTTTTTCGCTTGGACCCCCGAACTATCATAAGACCAAACAATACGGGAAAGGATGCAGATTTTATCCCGCAGGTAGATGTCAAAATAGGGCATATTTTGAGTGGCAGCCATGAGATAGAAACTGCCGCTGTCTTTCAGTTTACGGAGGCAAAGGTCAATCCATTTGTAGCACCATTCGAGGTATACCTTTTCAGAAACCCATTTATCCTTTCTACCATTGAAGTTCTTACCGATGTTGTAGGGTGGGTCTGCAAAAATTAAGTCTACTGATCTATCAGGAATTTTGCTCGACAAGGCATCAAGTGTATCGCCCCAGATTATCAGATGATTCCCTCTTTCCAACGCTTCCATAACTTCCTCATTTCGGATTGAACGCCTAGCCTCCCTGCGCTGCCCGAATGATCTCGATTTCGCTTTCCGGTTGAATCTCCGTTTCTGTCCACTGTGTTCTAGGGATCACCTCTTGTTCGATTGCGACAGCAATCCCCGGTCGAGAAGGATCTATTTCCAGACTCAAGAGCAACTGATGGAGGGTGAGTCCCGGTGAAACTTCTTTGGTCTCGCCGTTTACTTTTATGTTCATGTATTCCCTCCGTGATTAAAAAAACGAGATAGTTGAAAAGGTGCGATGGTTTCTGAATTTTCGCCCCTCAAGATGAGTGAGGCGATCTCACGGGCGGTGACGGGGGTGAGTAGGATGCCGTTGCGGTAGTGTCCGGTTGCCATAATGAGATTTTCGACGCTTGTTTCGCCGAGAATCGGTGCGTTATCTCGACTACCGGGACGCAAGCCGGTCCATGTTTCCAGAACGGGGAGATCATATATACCCGGCACCGCTTCCCAAGTGCCTCGGAGAAGTTCAAATAAGCCGCCCGCTGTGAGCCGTGTGTCGAATTCCATTTCTTCATTCGTTGCGCCGATCACCAAGCGTCCGTCATCTTTTGGAACCAAATAGACATCTGTTGGATACTTAGCACGCGGTGCACGGATAACTTTTTGTAGCACAATTCCTTCTTCCATTTGCAATGCAAGCATCTGCCCTTTGACCGGACGGACAGGTGGTTGCACGGCTTTCGGCAAGCCGTCAATATCGCTCGACCAGCAGCCCGCCGCTAGCACAATGACATCGGCTTCTTCTAAATTGTCTTTGACCCAGATGCCTTTTGCTTTTCCGTTGACAACCTCAATTTTGTCGACAGGTGTGTTTTCGTGAAGTATCCCGTTCGCGTTTCGATATGCCTCAATCAGTGCATCAACCATCCCTCGATTGTCAACCTGATGGTCATCCCTACTCCAGATGGCTGCGGTGATTTTAGGGGAGAGCAGCGGCTCCATCTCTCGCGCTTCTGTGCCGGTGATCCATTCGACTTTCAGATCTAGGAGTTGTTGAGATTTGTAGAGGTGTTCCAACTCGCGTGCATCGTCGCGATCTACTCCGACGATGAGTGTTCCTTCTGCCCGGTAACCGACGCTCATCTGACTGTCCGCTTCTAATTCGGCAACCCACTCTGGATACATTCGACAGCTTTGAACGCCCAATCTGAGGAGTGCGCGTTCCTCAAAATGGACTTCTGCGTGGGGGGCTAGCATTCCTGCTGCCGCCCACGACGCGGCACGTCCGGCTTGATCGCGTTCATAAATTGAGACGGCACAGCCTGACTTTGCTAGTTGCCAGCCGATACCGAGTCCGATTACCCCGCCGCCGACGATGATGACCCGTTTATTTGAGTGTGGGTTGTAGATTGGCATAGTCATAGACAGAAGTCCAAGCCGTTTTTTAATCAAAGGAGATGTCCCCGGAAAGGGGTTTATTGCAGATGGCAGTCTGTCTAATTTTATCGCACTTTTACCCCCTCTGCAATGAAAAAATATCTATTTGGAAATTCCGTTGCGTCTTTCTGCTGTTTGTGCTATACTATATATGTTTAACTTATGTCAGAAAATTTGATCTATCTAGGTCATTAGTCACCTTGAAAAAAGGAGGAGCTGGTGAATCAAATCTATCGAATCTAATGCCGTCATCGGGTTTTGAATAGAGCCAGTTACATGATGAACGAGGATTCAAAAAAGGAACAGGAAACAACAGATCAGCCCACAGCCGAAGTGGAAACCACCGATGCAGTTGAGACTGAAGAGGAGTTGGACTCTTCTCCAGTGGAGAGCAACAACACTCAGTCAGCGGAGCAACCTGCGGAAGCGGATCCGGCACAGGGGGCACAGCCAACGGAGGAGACGGAGAAAAGCGACGAGGAGATTCCTCTGTCTGAAGGCGAATTGGGCGAAACCGAGACGACCGATGCGACCGCCTCTGTTGATGAATCGACAACAGTAGAAACATCTGCCGATGCACCGGAAGCGACACCGGAGCTTACAGAAATCGAATCCCTTGAAGAGGCTTATGATAATTCTCTTAGAGCTTTTTCGGAAGGAGAAATTGTCAAGGGAACGGTGATTAACGTCGATCATGACGAAGTTATGGTTGATATTGGATTCAAGTCAGAGGGATATATCCCGGTATCGGAATTTCCAGTTAGTGATGAGCGTACACCCACTGTAAATGTTGGTGACCAGATTGATGTGTACATTGTCCGTAGAGAAGATTCTGAAGGTCAGCTTGTTTTATCCAAAGAGATTGCTGACCAGAAATTGGTTTGGGATGAAATCACTGTGGCTTACGAAGCGGGACGAGTTGTGACAGGAACCGTCGTGCAGCGCATTAAGGGCGGGCTGCAGGTAGACCTCGGTAAGTTACGGGCATTCCTGCCGGCATCTCAAGTTGAATTGCGGCCTCCACAAGATTTTGAGCAATATATCGGTCAGACCCTTGAGGCAAAAGTTGTTAAACTGAGCAAGCGTCGCCGCAATATTGTCTTGTCACGCCGTGTGATTCTCGAAGAGGAGTTAGCCGCACAAAAGACTGCTCTCTTTGAGAACATTGAAACGAACCAAATCCGCCCCGGGGTTGTAAAGAGTATCACGACTTTTGGTGCGTTTGTTGATCTCGGTGGTATTGATGGATTGCTCCACAAAACAGATATGTCGTGGCGTCGAGTGAACCATCCGTCCGAAGTTGTTGCCGTGGGAGATGAGATAGAGGTGATGGTTATCTCTGTTGACCGTGATACGGAGAAGGTCTCTCTCGGATTAAAGCAGAAGACGCTGGATCCATGGGAATCGGTTGAAGATAAATACCCCATTGGCTCGACCGTTACAGGAAAAGTGGTAGGCATTGTCAACTATGGGGCATTTCTGGAGTTGGAGGAGGGGGTTGAAGGACTCATCCATATATCGGAGATGTCGTGGACACGGCGAAACATTGCGCCGTCAAAAGTTGTTGCCAAAGACGATGTCATTGACGCAGTTGTTCTGGATATCGACAAAGGCAACCAGAAGCTATCCCTTGGATTGAAGCAGCTCCATCCCAACCCTTGGGAGCTTTTGGAGACAAAATATCCTGTCGGCACAAAACTCACGGGGCGAGTACGCAATCTGACCAATTTTGGTGCGTTTGTTGAAATTGAAGAGGGAATCGATGGCTTGATCCATATTTCTGATCTTTCTTGGCTAAAGCGAATTGTTGATCCGCGCGAGGTTCTCAGGGAAAGTGATGAAGTTGAGGTCATGGTCTTAAGCATTGATTCAGCGCAACAGAAGATTTCGTTAGGGCTCAAGCAGATCGAACCTGATCCGTGGATAGAAGTTCCGAATAAGTACAAAGTTGGATCTGTGGTTCGTGGCAAAGTTGTGAATATCACCAGTTTTGGTGTGTTTGCACAGCTCGAAGATGATATTGAAGGCTTAATCCATATTTCTGAGCTCGCGGAACAGCGCATTGAAAAGCCAGAAGATATTGTTTCGGTCGGAGAGGAATTGAATCTGAAAGTGATTCACTTAGATCCGACTGAACGGCGAATTGGTTTGTCTTTGAAAGCCGCACAGGCTGAACAAGAGCGTGCAACCATTACTCAGTATCAACAGGAACAGGAAGAACGTTCCGAGCCTCAACAAAAGGACCGGGAGGAACTGACAGCGTTTGGAGGCTTATTAAGGCAAGAACTAAATAAATCGGGTTCTGAAGAGACTGCTGAAGAAGTTCCCGAAGAAAACCCTGAAGAGGCCTCTGAAGAAAAGTGACATGTAAGTGTTTGGTAAGATTAGATTCCTCTCTGTTTTGAATCTGAGCTTTATGTGCTATTGAACTATTTCGTATCGTTCTAAATTGTAGATTGCTATCGTTGAGCCTTCAGAGAAGATTTCGATGATGCAAGTCCGCTATACAGTCGCCGTTACGAGACGTGAAATGTGATGCGCTGTCTTTCGCGCTTCACGTTTTAGGTATGATTGCGGTTGCTCATGGGTTATTGTGATAGCACAACATTTTTCTGTAAATATATCTTAAGACCTTACCGTTATCCTTCCCCTGATGCTTAAAGCCTTTCGTGGCTAGTGACAAGTGGTTCTCATCTCTTCAGCATGGTATGCGTTTGTTGATGCGTATCGCTTATCACGCCTCATGCCAGTCCGGCTGCGTGCTAGATTAAGCAGGCAAGACAACGGATGCAGAATTGGCAAACTTCCTCAAGGGTTGAGTGATAGGGGGCTATCCTCAGCAATACCCGATAAAATTCTTGGAAATCCCTAACAATTGATAAGGATTTTCCATGCCTCCAGACCGGAGGGGAAGAACGTATTTAGCAGGGGCACAGTTGAGACATGGTTCGTCTGAACCTTTGTACTGCTTAAAAACAGGGCTGTGAAGGATTTTTCATGCACTGAGAGGGTTGGCTTCGTTGGGCTTCGGACAAGATTTTCGCTCACGATTACAAGTTGAATCTTAGTCTCAATTTCTTTCCTTTTGTAGTGTATAATGGTATTTAATCAGGAGAAACTCAATTGGCTCAAAACTATGTATTTACATCTGAATCTGTAACTGAAGGACACCCTGATAAGCTTGCAGATCAGATTTCTGATGCCGTGCTTGACGCGGTTATGGAAGAAGATCCGATGGGGCGTGTCGCCTGCGAAACGTTGGTGACAACCGGACTCGCGCTCATCACCGGTGAAATGACGACCGCTGCAAATTTCATTGATATTCCCGCACTGGTTCGGCACACTATCCAACAGGTTGGCTATATCAGGGCAACTTATGGATTTGACTATGAACACTGCGCGCTCCTGACTGCAATTGACGAGCAATCAGCCGATATTGCGATGGGAGTAGATCGGCTTGGTGCTGGCGATCAAGGGATGATGTTCGGCTATGCGTGCCGTGAGATGCCGGAGCTAATGCCGATGCCAATTATATTAGCACATAGACTGACGCGCCGGCTTGCACAGGCACGGAAAGAAGGTATATTGAACTTCCTAAGACCTGATGGCAAGTCGCAGGTAACTGTTGAATATGCTGATGGACAACCTGTAGGTGTTGATACCGTTGTGATTTCGACCCAACATGATCCTGAAGTTACGAATGAAGAGTTAAGAGAAGCCGTCATCGAAGAAATTATCAAACCTATTATTCCTGAAGAACTGCGTCAAAAGCAATCCGACATCACCTACCATGTCAATCCAACAGGGCGTTTTGTTGTCGGCGGACCGCAAGGCGATTGTGGATTAACGGGTCGAAAGATTATCGCTGACACCTATGGTGGGATGGGACGGCACGGTGGTGGGGCATTTTCTGGCAAAGATCCGACGAAGGTGGATCGGAGCGCAGCGTATGCAGCGAGGCATGTTGCGAAAAACATCGTTGCCGCCGGGTTGGCGGATCGATGTGAAGTCCAACTTTCTTATGCAATTGGTGTCGTTGAGCCGATTTCAATTATGCTTGATACTTTTGGCACAGGTACAATCCCCGATGAGAAACTGACGCAGCTTGTGACAAAGCATTTTGATCTGACGCCAGCCGGAATTATCGAACGACTTGAACTCCGAAAACCGATTTACTCAGCGACGGCGGCTTATGGGCATTTCGGACGTGAAGAGCCGGGCTTCACATGGGAGTTGACGGATTATGCAGATTTGCTGAAGTCAGAGGCAGGTGTGTAGGAGGCGAAGCTATGAATCACGATATCAAAGACCAAGAACTCGCAGACGATGGAAAGCGGCGGATTGACTGGGCAGACCGTTTCATGCCTGTCCTACGTCTGATTCGCCAACGGTTCGAGCAGGAACGACCACTCGAAGGGGTACGGATTTCTGCCTGTTTGCATGTTACTACGGAAACAGCGAACTTAGTCCGAGCACTGAAAGCGGGTGGTGCGGAGGTGCTCCTGTGTGCCTCTAACCCGTTGAGTACGCAGGACGATGTCGCCGCGTCGCTTGTGGCGCATGATGGCATCCCCATTTTTGCAATCAAAGGGGAGGATACCGAGACCTATTACCAGCATATTGATGAAGCGGTCAACTTCAAACCGGCGATCACCATGGATGATGGTGCGGATTTGGTTTCTCGGCTGCACGCTGAGGATGCAAACCCTGCTTACGTGGAAAATGTGCTCGCTGGAACAGAGGAGACAACAACGGGAGTTATTCGTCTCAGGAGCATGGCAGCCGAAGCCGTGTTAAAGTATCCAATCATCGCTGTAAACGATGCCAAAACCAAACATTTTTTTGATAATCGCTACGGGACCGGACAGAGCACACTGGACGGCATCATTCGTGCAACCAATCTGCTTGTTGCCGGTACGACTGTTGCGGTTGCAGGCTACGGTTGGTGCGGACGCGGTTTTGCGGATCGAGCGCGGGGATTAGGCGCGAATGTCATCGTTACGGAGGTTGATCCGTTAAACGCATTGGAAGCGGTAATGGACGGGTTCCGCGTTTTACCTATGATCCAAGCGGTTGCTGAAGCCGATCTCGTTGTTACGTTAACGGGCAATATTCATGTCTTGCGCCGTGAGCATTTTGAAGCGATGAAGGATGGCGCGATTATCTGTAATTCGGGGCACTTCAACGTCGAAATTAACATCCCTGATCTCAAGGATTTGAGCACCGAGGTGAGAACGACACGGGAGCTGGTTGAGGAATACTCTCTCAAAGATGGACGCAAGCTTTATCTGCTCGGTGAAGGAAGACTTATCAATCTCGCTTCGGCGGAGGGACATCCCGCTAGCGTCATGGATATGAGTTTTGCGAATCAAGCGTTGTCTGCGGAGTATGTTGTTAAGAACCATGAGCAGATGGAAAATCGTGTTTATGACGTACCGGAAGAACTGGATGATTCTATCGCAACGCTGAAACTGCAAGCCCTCGGTGTTGCAATTGATGATTTGACGGAAGAGCAGGAGACCTATCTCAATTCTTGGACGATGGGGACTTGATATGAAGGGACTAAGTGATGAAAAATTCGGATCTCTGGGAAAATATCATTTTGCTCTTGTCGGCGATTTTACTCGTACCGATCTGGATGTACGCATCCAACCAACACGCATTATCTGATGGAACCCTCAAACTTTTACAGGTACTGCAATTTGTGTTGGTGGTCGTTCTTGTAACGATCTTGGTTCGGCGGGTGCGGCGTGTGATCACCGCCCTACGCGAAAACAAAAACCGTCAGGGACCCTTTTCTTCCTAAATCCGCTTTTACATGCTAGCCCGATTCTCGTCAGATTAAGTTACGAGGTTAATATGAGTATTTTAGTCGTCGGATCCGTAGGGTTGGACGATGTTAAAACCCATGCCGGTGAAGTCGAAAATGCACTTGGCGGATCGGCTATCTACTTTTCAACTGCGGCAAGTTTCTTCTACGATTCTATCCGGCTGGTCGCTGTTGTCGGAGATGATTTTCCCCAAGCGCATCTCGATTTTTTGGAGGCGTGCGGGATTGGACTCGAAGGGTTAGAACAGATCCAAGGTGGCAAGACCTTCCGTTGGGGCGGAGACTACACCAGCGACCTCAACGCTGCAAAGACGCTCTTTACCGATCTGAATGTCTACGGTGACTTCGATCCAAAACTGCCAGAAACATATAAAGATACCCCTTACGTTTTCTTAGCTAATATCAATCCTGAATTGCAGCTGAATGTGCTTCGGCAAGCGACAACCCCAGAACTGATCGTGTGCGATACGATGAATCTCTGGATTAATAACAGCCTTGATGCACTGATGCAGACTTTGGGCGAAGTAGATATCTTGATCCTGAATGATGGGGAAGCGCGTCTATTGACCGGTGAAGACAACTTGATCCGCGCCGGAAAGCAGATTCTCACCTATGGTCCGGATCGAGTTGTTATCAAAAAAGGGGAACATGGGGCGATTACCCTGACCGATTCCACATTCTTTGCTGCCCCCGCTTATCCGTTAGAATCGGTATCGGATCCAACCGGGGCCGGCGACAGTTTTGCGGGCGGATTTTTGGGGTATCTCGCCTCTGTTGGAGAGACCTCAGAGGCGACAATCCGCAAAGCGATTATCTACGGAACGGTTATCGCCTCCTTTAATGTTGAAGATTTCAGTTTGAACCGTCAACGTCGGCTGACGCGATCTGAGATTGAAGATCGCTATCGTCAATTATACGAAGCTGCCCTATTCTGAACCCGTTGCCCCTGCATTATACCTCGTTATAGCGACAAGCAATTTGAGGACTAACTTACCCCTTTTGCGATAAGCACCCACCACGGTTCCTTACCCACATCGTAAGTTTCCAACGGATAGAGATAACCGCCATCTGCATCAATGCGGTACACGATTAGCCGGTCAGCAGATTGACCTGCACTAATTAAAAATTTGCCATTCGGGTCGATTCTGAAGGAGCGTGGAGTCTTTTCTGTCGGGAAGTAGCCGATGGAGTTCAATGAGCCGTCGGAATTGATAGCGTAACCGGCGATGCTATCGTGACCACGATTCGCAGCGTACAGGAATTTTCCCGATGGGTGCATTTCCAAGCGGGCACAGGAATTGCTGCCATCGTAACCTTCAGGCAGCGTTGAGAGTGTTTGAAAGGGGCTAAGTGTACCATCGGCTGCGTTGAATTTATAAGCGGTTACGCTGCTGCCCTGTTCATTGTCGGCATAGACGAAAGGTTGGCTCGGCTGGAAGCAGATGTGACGGGGTCCATCTTCGCCTTCTGGAGTAACTTGGGGTATCGTATTGGGGGAGAGGACTCCAGAGCTAGGGTCAAACTGAAATTGAAAGATCGCATTGGTGGGACAGGTGTGGGAGACGAATACAGATCTGTTTGATGGATCGATAGCGATTCCATGTGCGTGTTCACCGGTCGAGTGTGTATCGCTCGGCTCGCTTTGAAGCGTCCCATCGTCCCGAAGGGGGTAAACCGTTACTTTACCCGGAACATAGTAGGGTGTCAGCAAAAAGTCTCCTGTCTTATCTATCTCAAGATATGCTGGATCCTCCCAACCTGTCACGGTTGTATCCATCAATTCGAGTTGACCTGTATTTCGGTCAATCCGGAAACTGATAATATCTCCAGTGGCGCGAATTGCTGCGTAGAGGACCTCCCGCGTCGGATGGAGGGTGAGTATGCTAGGGGGGCTGTAGACCGAGACCTCCCCGTGGGGAGTAATCACCCCTGTCTCAGGCGACATTTTGAAGATGGAAATTTTGTTCTCACCTGCGATGGAGATGTAAACATAAAGAGCCGATTGTGTTGAATCCATTGTGTTCCTCGTTAACCCAGAGATGTGTTGTTTTGGCAAGTTGGTATGATAATATAGAAAAGCGATGTTGGGATTTTATTCAATCCTGCTATACCTGTCAAGTATTTTCACATGGGGTTTTTACATTTCTTGTTTACTGCGAAATCTAGTGGTATAATATGACAGAAATCAAGTCACCATTGAGGGAGTATCAACCATGAATGCAAAATCCGTCACCCTCGAAGAATTCTTGGCAAACGACTATGAATCTTATGAATACATAAAGGGAGGCCTTGTACCGATGGGTGACCCAACTATGGAACATGGAGAAGTGAGTTCCAATCTCGTTATTTTACTGGGCACCTACATACGTCAACATCAATTGGGGCGAGTTTATACGGCAGAAACTACGTTCCAAATCGGACAAGGTGGACGCAAACCGGCTGTGGCGTTTATTTCACAGGACCGGCTCCCTGAAAACAGACGTCAAACCAGTCCTATCCCGCCAGATCTTGCCATTGAAGTTGTTTCACCAACTGATAAGACCTACGAGATTCAAGAAAAGGTATCGGAATACCTCAACGCTGGTGCCCAGATGGTTTGGGTTGCTGAACCTGTTTTAAGGACAGTTACTGTTTATCGTTCATCAAATGACATCAAAACGCTTACTATCAATGATTCTCTCACCGGGGAAGATGTCATTGAAGGGTTTCAGTGTTCGGTCGCAGAAATCTTTGACTAAACAATTCACCTTGCTGAATCCGTCAAGAGGGTTGGCAAAGTTTTTCTGGTATGATAAATCCATTTTTGCGAAAACAAGTTAACTCCGGGGAGTGCAATGAAAGCTGCACGATTTTATGGTGGGAAAGATATACGACTTGAGACGCTGCCCAATCCAATGCCGGGACCGGGCGAAGTGTTGGTTCAGGTGGAGGCAACGGGTATCTGCGGCAGCGACCTGCACGGCTACCATGCGGAAAATCCGAGGGCGGTTTCACCTCGAATAGCGGGACATGAATTGACGAGTCATGTGGTTGACCTCGGAACGGGGGATGTCAAACATGAAGTAGGTGTCCGTGTTGCTATTGAACCGACCATTCCTTGTAACGAGTGTCCAGAATGCCTTAGCGGTAACTATAATATCTGTTCCAGATTGGTGCATATCGGCGGCACGGCTCGCGGAGGCGGATTTGCTGAATACATGGTGGCTCCTGAGGATAATGTTTACAGTCTCCCGGACAATGTCTCTTTTGAAGCCGGTGCGCTGGCTGAAGTTTACGCTGTGGCTGTCCATGCGTTGTCAATGGTTCCGGTGCAGCCCGGCGATCAGGTTGCTGTGATCGGGAGCGGCCCTATCGGACTGACTATTGCTCAGATGGCGGGTTTGGCAGGCGCGGAATCGGTTGCCATTTTGGGCAAGCCCGACGGTCCCTTGCAGATTGCACAACAGATGCTTGGTGCGATTCCGATAAATGTTGATACGGTGGATCCGGTGGGGGAGGTAATGGCGTGGACCAATGGTCGGGGTGCCCCCGTTGTTTTTGAAGCGGTGGGGGGACGCTCAAACACGCTGATGCAGGCGACTGAAATTGCTGCCAAGCGCGGCAAGATCTGCATGGTGGGCGGTCATGTTGCCCCCTTTACCCTAGATGCCCGCTACGCTCGTAGCCGTGAGTTGACGGTTACATGGGCTTTCTGTTATGGGCGACGTGAGGGGGAGAAGGAGTTCCAGATTGCCCTGAACCTAATGGGAGCTGGTAAGCTTGATCCTATGCCGCTAATTACCCATCGCTTTCCTTTGGACGAGATCAGGCAGGCGTTTGCTGTTGCCGATGGACGGGAGGCATACGGTTCAGTGAAGGTATTGGTACTACCGTAAAGAGTGCAACAAATTTACCCATTTTATACACCTTATACAGAAACGTGATACGTGAAATGTAACGCGTAAATGCTCGGATTCAGCCACATGTTGCCCCGCTGGGACTTTTTGTTAGCCGATCGGTTCATCGGACAGAGGTTACGGCATACGGAGTATGCCTACTACTATCTATCACAGTCGAACGGCTGATCCCTCTGCTCCGACTAGTGCTGCCTTTTGTAACAACCAGGCACGCTCGACGGCGTTTACAACAACCAAAGTCAGTGTTATGTCATACGTCCCTGGTCCCGTGATGATTTCTGACACATCGGTTTCTCCGGTGATGACTATCCTTTTGGGGAGATCTACCTCTCCGATTGCCGCTTCTTCGACAAGCAAAACTCCATTGACATAAACACTCAGAAATGCTCCAGTTTTGGCTTCATCTTGAACGAGGTCATATTGTAGTATTACGGGTTGATGCAAGACCTGCGTCACGTTGACCTGATATTTCAACGCTAGCGATTCGCCTTGACCTGCCCAATGAGTATCCGAACCTATTAAGAGTGATTGCAGGGGGAGAACCTCAACTGTTATGGCGTGTTCAGTCATTGCAAACCCGTCGGTCAACTCTAGCGTGATCGTATGTGTGCCGGGTGTGTCAGACGCAACATAAGTCACGGTTGATGTCTCCCCAATAATCTGACCGCTGCTTGCTTCCCATCTAAAGATTAAATCTACCTCCTCACCCGAATAATCAAAGGTTGCGGTAATCGTGGCGGTGCCACCCGCTTCTAGCGTCTGATTTGTCGGGTTTAGTTCGCTTATTTCTACGGTATGCCGTATCGGAGGGGCGAGGGTTTGATCGGTATCGCAGCCGACTGGTATCAAGATGAGGAGATAGATCGGGAAAAGCCGGATCCAGCTTGTGAATGGCTTAAAACGCTTCGGGGATCTCAGTTGGCTTTGTGGTAGCTTCTTTCTGCAGCACGTTGTTTCGGAATACATATCTTCGGTTTCCATACCATTCGATTCGCCACCGATCAAAACCACGCTCAAACTTGGTCACACGCTCCGGGGGACCGATTTTGGCGTGGAGTGATTCGACAGCCGCTTGATCTCGTCCAACGAGGTATTTTGTCAGGATGGCAACGCCGCCTAGAACTGCTACAAGCACCAATTTTCCCTGTGTTTTCACAGTGATGCTGCGTGCCGTCGAAATGGGACTTAGTAATAAGAGCACCACCACTAGGTAGCAGGCAAGTTTTTGATTCATATTGAAAGAAAGTGTAAAACGTAAAAAGCGTGAAACGTGATGCGTAAAACGTAACAACCAGTTGTTCGTTTGGTCACTCGTCGGTAAGGCACAACGATCGTTGTTGTCTACTGAAATGCGCCACTTGAGAAGATATAGCGCATTTCAATCGAGCATATTTATTGTTCATACAGGTCAACCGCTGTTTCTCCGCGTGCGAATCGCTGTGCAGTTCTTGCGGCGGAATCACTATTGGTATTTTGGCGCACATCGGTTGTCCAACGTGCTAGTCCAACGAGTAACTGATTTCGAGCGGGATGTCCTTCGCACAGTTTCCACTCATCAAAGGTGGTCCGCAGTGTGTTGAGAATATTCCAGCCGTTGTCGTCTTTGAGGATGCTTTGTCCCAGTTCGGACAGTAGCCGGTCGTCGGAAAAACTACTGTTGAGGTATTGTCGCGTCATGCGTCCAATCTCTTGAATCTGAATCGTTTCGATAGCGTTGATGACAGCTGCGATTGCCTCATCTTCGTTTGATGCCTCCGATGGGGCTGTACTTCTCTGCGTACTGAGCGGCATTTGTCTGATGTTGAGCCAGCGGTTGCTGAAGAATTCCCACGCTACGTGGTAGAGTGTTTTGGCGGCAATCTCAAAACCAGCGAACCGCAACGTTGTACGGATGGACGAGGCGAGGGAAATCTCTCGCCCCAACTCCCACCAACCCGGGCTCATACTTGCTGGGGTACGTGCCATCCGATCCGCGCCTATTAGGACCATCGTCGAAGCGATACGGTTTATCTCAACGCCGCTTTTCAGCGCATTGGTGATAGTATCGAATGTGTCGTCAAGGTCGCCGCTGACAAGACCGGCGGCGAATACGTCCTCATCAAAATCGGTCGTTTGAGCGGGTGGATTGGCGGCTAAATCGGCGATAAAATCCTCTAGCGATTCCAGTTTGCTGATTGCCTCCCGCCGAATTTCGTCCGGTGCACCACGCCCCCGCCCAAGTATTTTCGCCGTGAGATTGCAAACCAACTCCTCGGCAACCTCCCAACCGAACTGTTCAAGCAATTCGGCGAGATAACCGATGTAGAGTAGGCTGTCGTTATGTCCCAAGAAGAACGGCTCAACCACGCATTCATACGCCAACGGGATGATTTTATCGTCGTGTCCGCCGAGTCGCCGCGCAGTGATGAGGCACTTTTCGATGCCTTCCCATTCTCGATCAGCAGAGAAGACGCGAATCCATCGTTCTAACTTTTCCCACGTAATCTCTCCGGGCAAGAGGGTGACAGCCGGACGGTCCCCTGCCCGTCCCGATGCGCCTGATGCCGCCATCATCAGTGGGATGAGCCGGTCTTCCGGTTCATACTGACTGGCGACTTTCACACCGTTAACTAGATACGCAAGCTGCCATCCGCCCTCTCCTGCATCAAGTTCGGTCACAAAGTGCCGTCCTCCATGTCGCACCAATCGGTTTAGGACATCGGCTTCAGAAACTCCTCTGGCGAGCATAATTGCAACCGCCTTTGAGAGGGTCCAATTATCGCCACTCAGCAACCCTTCTTGGAGGAGGAGAAAGTGGGCATCGTCCCGCTTGTTTCCGCCCCCGGCAATATCAATGTATATTTCGTCCTCGCGTACTTCGACAGGGAAGGTTGATAGGTCGTCGCAACCGCCGGTAAAGCAGCCACCACCTCCCATATCGTAACTCCAGCCGTGCCAATCACAGGTGAGCACACCACCACGGACACGCCCCCGTGTTAGTGGATAGCCCATGTGTGGACACTGATTATCGGTGGCGTAGATGTTCCCGTTGTGCTTAAATAGGGCAACGCTCTGTCCTTCGACCCTAACAGCCCTTGGCTTTCCTTCAGCCAGTTCCTCCAGATTAGCGACTTTGACAAAGTTGGATGATGTGTTTGACATGATTAATCTCCCTTATGGTTCTGTTTGAAGTGTTGGCTCACGTTAAGAAATCGTGCAACAGAAACCGAGTTTTTGGCACGGGCGGGGAAACCAGATGCCCCACCTACGGTTTCTTTCGGTGTTTTGCACTTTCCTTTTACATGAATCGAAGTATTTTTCAAGAAGTTGCATGATTGCTTTAGTTAGTCCTCAAATACCTCTACTGTTGTTCTGCCTTCCGCGAAGCGCATCGCCGTGGTTGTAGCGGATTCGCTGTCCTTGTTGGTGCGGATGTCGGTGGCGTAGCGGGCAAGTGCAACGAGCAGTTGATTACGAGCGGGGTGTCCAGCACAGTTGGTCCACTCATCGAAAACGGTGCGGAGTGTAGGGAGGATTTCGGTGGCGGTATCGTTCCAGAGGATGGCTTTACCGAGCGCGTGTAGCAAGGTATCACCGGAATAGCCGGCATTAAGATATGCGAGCACCTGTCCACCGATTGACTGGACATTGAGGGTCTCAATGGTATTGATAATCTGTTGGATGCCTTCTTCCTCGTTGGCAGCATCGAACGTCCCTTCGACCGGCGGCGGGGTCAGTGCGCGTGACGAGATGTTGAGCCAACGGTCATCGAAAATAAGCCACGCTGCGTGGAAGATTCCCTTTACTGCAGCATCCTCACCGGCGATGCGTTGTACCGCGCGAAGTGAGGCAGCGAGGTTGAGCTCTGTTGTCAAACACTCCCAACCGGCATCTACATTCACCGGTGTCCGTGCCATCCGGTCAGCGGCGAGGATCACTAGCGTTGAGATGAGTTGGTCGATCGGAACGCCACCTTTTAGGACTGTCGCCACAGCGTCGAATGATTTCTGAATATCTACGCTTGTCAACGCGCTGACTAAGGCATCTTCATCGTAATCTGCCCCTGTGTTATCCCCGGCCTCCAGTTCGCTGAGTTTTTCCCGCATGATACCGATGGCATCTCGGCGAAAGTGTTGTGGCTCGCCACGCCCACGCCCGACTAGCTTCGCACCGAGATTGAAGACCAGTTCAAAGGCTTTCTCCCAGCCAAATTCATCGACGGCTTCGGAAAGGTAGCCAAGTGAGATGAGGTTATCCGGGAAGCCGAGAAAGTGTGGCTCAACGGTACATTCAAGGAGGAGGGACAGAATTTTATCCGCATCACCGAGCGTGTAGGCGGTGAAAAGACATCGCTCAATGCGCCCGGAGTGACCGTCACGCGAGAAACTACGCACCCACGGCTCGATATTCTCCCAAGCCACCGGCTCCGGCAACGGGACGACCTCAAGACGTTCCGCTGCGCCCCCGGAAGCGGCACAAGCCGCGGTCGTCATTGCGATCAACCGGTCCGCGTCTTTGTATCGCCGTCCAACCGAAAGCCCATTCATCAGTCGAGCGACATCCCAGCCAGCCTCTGAGCCGTGTGAACTAGCGATGTGTCGCCCAAGGTGCCGTAGGATCAACTCGACAATCTCGCCCTCCGGTACGCCGCCCTTGAGGAGTAGGGCAATCGCCTTTGACATTGTCCAACGGTCTCCACTCAGAAGGCCTTCCCACAGTAGGCTGAGATGTTCAGCCTTTCGTTTGTAGGTTAAATCGCCGAGTTGTACCCATATCTCACCGTCTCGTACTTCGGCAGGAAAGGTTTGTAGGTCATCGCACTCGACGTTAAAGCATCCGCCTCCTTCAAGGTCGAAACTTCGCTCGTGCCAATCGCAGGTGAGGATACCGTGCCGAATGCGCCCGCGTGTCAGTGGATAGCCCATGTGGGGGCATTGGTTGTCGGTTGCGTAGATTTTGTCGTCAACATTGAACAGTGCAATGCTCCGTCCTTCACCTATCCGCACCGCCTTTGCTTCCCCGGAGGGAACTTCACTCAAATCCGCCAATTTTGTCCATTTTGCTTCTTGGGTTGCCATGCGTTATATTTCCTTTCTATGCTTCGTAATTATTATAGAGGGGAATAAGTTGGTTCTGTCTGTTCTGTGTTCCTTGAAAAAATAACGCATAATGTGTAGATAATTCCTTATGTATTACTCGTTACGGACTATTCTTCTAAGGAACGAAAGGAACAAAAAGAAACAGTTTATAACGACCTATTGCAATTATAATAGGACTTACGCAGTTGAACAGTAAAATCCAACCCCTTCCGCTACGCGGAACCTACACCTCCGTTTTAATGATCCACCGGCACGATTCGGCAATTTGGCAGGGCCCTGTCAGGTCCAAAAAAAAAATTCAACCACGCATCGGGGTGCTATCATTAGCCGATGTCTCTCTAAACCCCGATGGGGCCTAGCTTCAGCGCATTTGTAGACTTTTACCCCGTAAGAGAAGATGCGCCCAAACGGCGTTTTGACCTGCCAAATACGCCCTATTTTTGAACCGTTTTTGACTGAAATGGCACCAAAACCTCGCCAAATGTCAGGGATTTGTCAGGTCCCTGTCAGGTCAAAACTCTGAAGTGCGTAAGTCCTATATAAATTAAGCCATCTCCCAAATGATGTTATGAACGTTATTTTACCATAAACATACGTTAAGTATCAAGGCAAATTTCAAAAAAGATTCGTTTAGCATCATTTTTTAGGCGTTTAGCGTTGATATGGTTTCAGATATTTAGGCGTGTGAAATAGTTTACCAAGAAGGGCAACAGGGTCGATACGTCCAAAATAGGGGGGATCAAACCTCAATTCACAAAACGTTGGAGCACCTGAAACCTAGAAACCGATTGACAATACGGTATAAATTCGCTATCATAATTGTCCAGAGGATAACCCCAGAATCTCTTGAAGCAGATAAGATAACAACTGAGACATTCTATTGCCTATAAAAGGAGCACTGAATGATTAAACCACACGGTTCTGATACTTTGAATTCGCTTTACGTTGCCGACGATGCCGAGCGTGCAGCGTTGATTAAAGAGGCTGAGAACTTACCCGCTATTCTAATTTCTTCGGGTGCTGCTGGATCTGCGGTCATGCTCGGTTCGGGCTATTTTAATCCACTCACTGGTTATATGAACCTCGCCGAAGCGATGGGTGTCGCTCAAAATATGACGCTGCCGAACGGTCAATTTTGGCCCGTGCCGGTGATGAATATTGTCAAATCGGAGCAGGTCACCGATGCGATTGAAAACGCTGGACGGATTGCGTTGCTCGATCCGAATGTAGACGGGCAGCCGCCTATCGCTATCATGGAGGTATCAGGGATTGAAGAGATCTCTGATGACCAGAGAACGTACCTGATTGAACAGATTTTTCGGACGACGGATCCGGCACACCCCGGTGTGGAAGCCTTTACTGAAATGGGAGATCAGGTGATTTCTGGCTCTATCCAGGTTCTCAACTATTCCTATTTCAGATCTGATTTCCCTGACACCTTCCGCACCGCCTCTGAGATCCGAAAAGATATTGAGGAGCGGGGGTGGAATACGGTTGTTGCCTTTCAGACACGGAACCCGATGCACCGTGCACATGAGGAGTTATGCAAAATTGCACAAAATGAGGTTGGTGCTGATGGAATTCTGATTCACATGCTGCTTGGCAAGCTGAAGCCGGGAGATATCCCTGCCGATGTCCGCGATGCCTCCATCCGCAAAATGGTCGAGTTGTATTTCCCTGAAAATACCGTTTCAATTACCGGTTACGGCTTTGATATGCTCTACGCCGGTCCACGCGAGGCTGTGTTGCACGCAGTGTTCCGTCAGAATTGTGGATCCACACATCTGATTGTTGGTCGTGATCACGCGGGGGTCGGGGATTACTACGGTCCATTTGATGCGCAGACGATTTTTGATGAGATCCCTGAAGGTGCACTCGAAATCGAAATCTTTCGAGGAGATCATACTGTTTGGTCTCACCGGTGCGGTAAGATTGTGATGCTACGTGACTGTCCGCACGGACCGGAAGATTATCTATTTCTGTCGGGAACTAAGGTCAGGGATATGTTAGCAGCGGGTGAAATGTTGCCGCCGGAGTTTGCGCGCCCTGAGGTCGCCGAAATCTTGATGAAGTTTTATCAAGAGGAGGGGTAGTCCCGCAATCCCCTTAAACAAGCAGCAGTCCTGGAGGTCTTTGTTACCATTTCATATTTATAGCAAATCGCGGCTGATTGCTTACATTCTTACTTCCTGAATGGATGCACAGATTATGTAGGAATAGCACATCGCCACGCCGAAGGGTCATGCCGACCGGGTCGCCGAGATCGAGATCGGGGAGATCGGCGTTCAGCGCGTTGCGGTATTCGTAATGGACTGGATCTTTTCGCACTACGCGCGCTAGTTCGTGATGCGATCCGGGCCAGACATACGTGCCGCCGCCGTGGGGGTCAATATCGTTCAGATAAATCAGCGCCCCGATTCGGAAGACGGGCGGGAAGGTTTTGTGATAGTGTTCCTCAAGGGAGTGGTCGAGGTGCCCGCCCGATGTGATTGTTGGAGATTCCCATTCATCGGGGGTTGGATAGATATTGATGGTGTAAGCACAATCCCATCGGAAGAACCTGGTGACATCTTCCTTTGCCTCTTGCGCTGCTAGGAAGTCGGGGGCACAATAGGTTTTTGGGTGCCGGTGCAGCTTGCTAAATGTGGACGGGTCTTCGCCGGTCAACTGCGCTGCTGCGGCGAGGCATTGCGGGGTGAAGCAGTCTACGAGATCCGCGCTGTTGTATAGACAAATTCCTCCTTGGAGGCCGTCCCAAGAGGAGGGCGGATTATCAGGATCGATTCCCGCACAACGCCACATCGCAGCCTCCGCCTTTGCAGCGATGTCTTCAGGGACCAACCCAGAGACGAGCAGGTAGCCGTCACGGTGATATTGGTCAATTTGGGATTCTGAGATGGGAGAACCGTTTGTATTTGGGGTTGTCACGTCGATTCCTCCGTAGAGTCTTCAGTTATTGTGGTCAACTATCGTCAAGCAAGATAAATTTATTGTTAGGCATCAGGTGATGTCTAAAGCATCAACGGATTCGCAAAGATTATCTCAGTTGGAGCAGGAGTATATGTTCTTCATTAATGCGCGAATTGCGTCGATTAAAGGATTTCTTTGATTCAGGTATCTGTCGAATCCACTGTTTTTTGCATTGGAAGCCAACTTGGGTCAATATTTCAATAAAGCGGTCCGCAACAGGAATAGGTTGACCGTTCACAATTGCATCCCCAATGACAATAAAAGCATGACCGTTCGGACGAAGTACGCGGGCCCATTCTGCAAAACATTTCCTCATGTCCTCAAAGTAAGGGTCAGGTATTGCATTTGGTCTGGTAAACGTATCATGTTTACCAATTTCGTAATCCCGTGCTAGTTTGATATTTCCCTCAATCCAGTGGAGACGCTGGCGGTGGTATTTGTGATAATCATAGGCATTAAGATACGGTGGGGATGTAACAATGAGACTAACGCTTTCTGATTGTATCTGGCTTAAGTTTCGGGAGTCATTGAGGTAGAGCTTTGATTCGGCTTTGGGACAGTCAATGATTTTGCGGGCACGACCAATTGCGTCTGTCAATTTGACAGTGAATCGCTTTTCCACGTCGTCCGGCCGGTAAGGACGATTGATTCTCGCGTATCGGGTATCACTATCTTGGTAGGAAACAGAAACAATAATTGATGAGAATACTGCAAGTGCTAATATCCTTGGACGCGCTGTTAGTTGTTCAATCAATGTTTTCAATCTGCCTAATTCTAAAATTGCGTCCTCATCAAACCAATAGTCCAGGTTTTTGAAGTCAGGTATCCAAACATTGGTTGAGAACTTGGGGACTCCCTTCTGTAAACCTTCTGACATACCAAGAGGGACATCGGCAAGAAACTGCTGAATCTCACACAAATCATCACGGGTATAGTGAGCGGTTTTCGCTTGACTTATCAGATGTGCAACCTCGTTGTTATCAACCCCCATGGCGGTACGCCCGAGTAGAATACTTTCTAAGATGGTGGTGCCACATCCACAAAATGGATCTAAAACCACCTCTCCCTTTTTTGACCATTCGGAGATTGCTTTTCTAGGAATTTGTGGGATGAATCGAGCAGGATAGGGGTGCAAGGCGTGGAGGTGAGGCTGTGTTTCTTCTGAGTGGAAATTCCATTCAGCACCATCTATCTGTTGCTCAACGCGATCCATCCGACTGTAGATTGCCTTGGGGGTTCGATTACCTAGGTGCTGTTGAGCTTTGAAAACCAGAATTGTTTCTTTAGAGCCCCTATTATGTCGGAAAATATCTCTTGAAGGTAGGAGTTCCATGTCAACCAATTGCTCACCTATCCACCCAACCCTTTTGCCGATTTGCCAGAGGAATTCGTTTGTTGGTATTTCAATGCGTTGGTTTCCATTGATAGTCGTGCTGTTGTTTCCAACAACGTAAAAGGCGTATGCCCCTGGCCTCATCATTTGATGCGCCGAATAAAAAGCATCAGCCATATCAAGGAAATACTTTGCTAGCAACGCAGGTAGATTGCGTTTTCGGAATCCAACATTGCTATTGTGATTTGACTTAGCAATCCTATCGATCAGTTGACAAACGTCGTTTGGTAGCTCGCCTTTTCTTGCTTGATAAGTTTCCCAAAGTTTTTGACGTTGGGCCTCGGTAACTTCTCTATTTCCGATAAGTTGAAACTCGCGATTTCGATGTTCCTGTCTCGGTAGAAGCCCGAGTACAATAAGGCTTAACCGATCGGTATCAATATAAGGGAGTGCAGTTGCATAGGGTGGCGAGGTAACAATAGCATCACAGGCACCAACGTAAGTTGGAAGAAGAGAATCAAGATGTCGGGCATCACCCACAATAACTTCATAGTGTGGCCGATGCCCGTCGTCTTGTAGTAAGGAAAGGTAAGGAAACAGTTTTTCTTGCTGGTGCGTGATTTCTTCAATGAACGTTTGCGATGCTGTTCCTTCAGCGTATCCCGTAACTTTCTTCCGAACACGTAAATCAGTATCGCTTTGCCATGAGACAGAACGCAGAATATTGCTCAAGCCAATTTCTGCCATCTTTCTAACCGTTGGATTTTCGATAGCGGATATCACTGTGCGGATCACAGCAATTTCGTCAAGTGCCTTTGGGTTGAACCATCGTAGAAGGTAGTCGAGATCGCGTTTGCTCCAAAGCCTTTCAAGATCGGGAGCTCTGTCTTGTTTAAGTTCCTCAATGAGTTGTTTAAGTTCCGATTGGAGTTGTTCAGGAGTAATCGACAGCAAGCCAGCTTTAAGTTGTGAGATTTCAACGGATAGAGGATTGAGATCGACCCCAATTGACTTCATGCCCATTGTCCGTGCTTCACAAATTGTCGTTCCGCTTCCGCACATCGGGTCAAGGACTGTAGCACCTTCTGGAAGCCCTGCGGAATTAACTAGAGCTTTAACAAGTTGCGGGAAGAATTTCCCTCGATACTCGTGAATACCATGGGGACCGTACCGAAGGCGACGACTTTTAGGCAAGTTTGTAATATCGTCATCGAATAATCTATTTTCCTTATCTGAAGTTACCTCGTAACGGATTTGAAGTGTTGGTTCGAGGACATCATCTCCAATGCGTTGCCAGTACGCTAATCGACGCTGAAGTGTTTTCATAGATACATTATCGAAATAGAGTGTGACATACGGTTTTGCCTCCGTTTCCAAAGAGACTTTCAGCCCTAGCAGTCCGGCAAGTTCAGCTTTGGCTAAAACACGTTCAAAGGGTTGAATGTAGGGTTTTAGTTCAAGCGTCACTTGTGGTTCACCTTGAACCTTAAAAAGAGGTAGAGGCGGAGTATAGCTCTCAATAAAAGTATTGATGGTTGGTTTTGACACGGTTTTAATTTATCTCTGTTATGAGGAAGGAAGCCGCGATAATCTCTAGTGGTGACAAATTTGTCCCAAATGAAATGTCCTCATCGCGAATTTGGAAAGCCTGAATATCAAAAGGTTCTTTCTGCAGATGCCTGCTGTATGCTTTCAACCAGTTTCTCACGCTAGTTTTCACATCATTTCGGCAAAATGCCGCGATAGCGTTGGCGTAAAGCCCTGCTAGAGGTGATGGCACCGGTTTGTCTCGTGCTGTCCTTTTAGCAGTTCCCATATAATCATCAACCTTTGACTCAACGGGAAATTCGCTGAACCCCTGTTCGGTTTTACATGCAGAAAGCACCCTATCTACGCCCACCGGACCAAGTTCAAGAGATTGGAGAAGAGAAAGGGATTTCAGACGAAAGTATTCTGCACTTAGAAAATTTGTCAATGGGGACGAAGAGAGTGTTGCCTGAAAGCGTTCCATGTATTCTGGTAAGTGACCAACTGATGCTAGAATCTCACAACCCATTGCCATCGACATCATGTATTCAGATTTCATGCGATTCCTTTGCCGCGTTGCGCTCACTTCGGGATTGTAAATCCAGCCACTAGGTTGGATTTTCTCAATGATACAGCCAGCGTATCTCTGCGTTTCAAAGGAGGTAGGTTGGCAGACTTGCTCAATAAACCATAAACAATGTACCGCATGAACTGGACTTTGAATCCAAAAGTTGAAGCGATAAAGCCGCTTTCCGTACTGTTCGGAATAGGCAAGTGGTATGCCATTATCATCTGTAAGATACGTTGACACCACACCAAGCCAATCTGTTTTAGGAGTACCATAAATCGCTAGTTCGCTTAGAATTCCTTGAAGACATAGCGACGCAGATACATTTCCATCTTCAATTTCGCTTTCTACTGCAGAAAGCCAAGTCAATAACCACTCTTGATGCACTTGGACAAGTTGCATCTTTTTTAATTTCACATGTGGAAGTAAAATATGCTCGGTCATGAATAAGTATTATACGATGAATTAGCTTACTTCAATTGAAACAAATTGAGAGGGATCAGGAATTATATTTCCGAAAGTTGCGTACATGATCAGCGGAAAATACCATCGGCATAGCGAGGGCGATGCCCAGAAATCAACGCGAGGTACTCCTGCTCCCGTTGGTTCGACATGAGAAAACCGGTCTGCATACGGTTGAATACAGTTGGCTAACTCCAATGCCCATTCTTTGACTGCAAGCGAGATTTCCATTGTTCGGAGTTTTCCATCGCCGCTGTTCCCGCCGCGTAACATTGGCACCCCATTTTTCAGTCCAATGACGACTAATTCCGGGAAATATTGCGAACCGACTTTCACTTTCCATGCATCAAGGTACTGTTTTTCCGGAAAGAGGTTGTTAAGGGCGCGGAGCATCAAAGCAAGACTTGTATTTTCTGACGACGTAAATCCGAGTGCAAGTCTCTTCGGTCTTGACTTAAACATTTGAAAGAGAATAGATTTAGGTGTTGTGCCTTCAGCGAGATATAGTCCGGACGTGTAACACCAGAGTGGATCAACTCGGAGTATTGGGGAGAGTTTCATTTCTTTTGACCGGGGCCATTGACCTTTGAGGAACATTCCCCTTCTGGTGATTTGTGGTCGCTCATTGGCTAATGCACCGTAAGGATGGCACTCAAAAAAATCACGAAGATCTAGCTGTGTCCCAAACTCCGAAGGACGAGCATTCCATCTAACAAGCCCTTGTGTCGAAGCGTCTACATCGTGTAAAATTGAATCTTCAATCTCATGGAGTATCCGAAGGAAGAATTCACCAAAACCATTGAGACCTCCGACATGGACCTCGTCTGAACGTGATGACCCACCGGCTTGACGTGCACCTTTTTTGAAAGGTCTTCGCAAGGATGCGGTTACTCTATCGTTTGCTCGCAACTCTATTCCACCACGTTGTATATCGCGCCTCTTGACCTCAGTCAAAATTGATTCCATTTTCCGCTTGTGGTGGTAGTAGAACGCAAGGTGTTGCTCGTTGGTGCCGGGTACAGGTCTGTGTTCTGATAAGTAGCGTTTGTCTGCTGTGTTGAACTCCGGCTGGACTTCGTTTAACGTTTTCGGTGCTGGGACCTCACCACCGTAGTGTTCTTCTAGCGATTGCAAACCCATACCGTCCATAAAATACGCGCTATCTTCTCCGAGCGAAAAAACAAAGTGGATAGCATCTGAAAACAGGCGACGAAACTGATCAACCGCAAATCGCACTAAGTTTACCTCTCGTTGTGAAAACGAAATCTGTATTTTAACCTGACCTAGGGCTGCTGGATTTTCTGCTCCTTTTGCGCCATCGCCACTGTAAAGCCCGAAGAAGGCAATAAGACTTTCATCAAGGTCTATCACAGGCGGAATTCGGACGGCGTTTCCAGTGCCGTCGGTACGCGAGATAATCAACTTTTCGGAAGCATCAGTTTCCCACTGGTAATCCGCGGCATACCAACGCCGTTTGGCATCAGAAACGAGTATTCCTCTAACTTGCCCTGAAGTTCTTTCAAGAAAGTCCTTTATTCTCAACTGTCCTAATACCATTAATATCCTCGAATTCTTGGAAGTGTTGCTTATATGGATTTGTAAAAATTAACATATTATCGAAAATTACGCAATATAAAAAACGGACTCGTATAGTATTCTGGAGTATCGTCAAAATCACTTGACACAACAAGGTGCGTGTGTATAATGTTGTCTGAATCAGAACTCACAGAATTGGTGGATTTATGGATGAAGAAAAAGAAATCTGATCATTCTGTAAAATTAATCCTTTTAATCCTAATTGGTGATTCTGGATTAAAATCAATGAAATCCTATCTTCTAATTCTTCTGAGTTTTGCTTTTCTGTTTATCGGGTGCTCAGGTGAGGAGTTGGTTATTTTTGGCGCGATGAGCCTGACGGATGCACTCACAGTGGTCAGCCAGCGTTTTGGTACAGCGCGGAGTATCAAAGTGTATTGCAATTTCGCTGGTTCTTCAACCCTGCAGCGTCAAATTGAGAAGGGCGCACCGGCGGATGTGTTCATCTCTGCCAGTCCCAAGCAGATTGATGTCTTACAAAGGGAGGGACTGATTGATGAGGACTCACGCCGAGCAATCTTGAGTAACCGGTTGGTATTGGTTGCACCTATCGACAGCTCGCTGTCTACGACTCATGTGGGACTGCTCGTCCAAGACTCAATCCGACGGATCGCTATCGGTGAACCGAATTCGGTCCCTGCTGGCATTTATGGGAGAGAAGCTTTGACGCACTTGGGAGTCTGGAACGCCGTGCAGCCGAAATTGATCCCCAGCACCGATGTTCGGTCCACTTTGGCGTATGTGGAATCCGGTGAGGTTGATGTCGGGGTTGTCTATCAAACGGACGCGGGGTTCAGTAAGAAGGTCAGGATTATTTATCGATTCCCTGAATCGAGTCATTCTCCAATCGTGTATCCTGCAGCGGTCCTCCGAAACACCGGGCATAAGGCTCTCGCCCAGGCATTTCTGGATTACCTACAAACCGCCGAAGTTGCAGCAATCTTTGAAAAACATGGTTTCTCTGTGGTGAAATAATGCTAACAGCAGCGGAAGTCAGTGCGCTGGTTTTATCAATCAAAGCTGCCTCGTTGAGTCTGCTTTTCATCCTGCCTCCGGGACTTCTCATCGGTTGGATCCTTGCCAAGTTCTCATTCCCCGGCAAATCGTTTCTCAATACTGTTGTCATGCTGCCGATGGTCTTGCCACCGGTTGTCAGCGGATTTTTTCTTCTGATCCTCCTCAGTAAGCGTGGACCCATTGGGGGGCTGCTGTTCCGACTTTTCGGGCTTGAAGTCGTCTTTTCATGGATAGCGGTGGTGTTGGCAATCTCTGTGCTTTCATTTCCGCTGTTGGTGCGCGGTATCGTCACGGCGATGGAGGCGGTGAACCCGCAATTAGAGAACGCTGCGAGGACGCTCGGTGCTTCGCCGTTGAAGGTGTTTTTTACTGTCACCTTGCCTCTGTCGTATCGCGGGGTTATCGGGGGGGCGATCATGGGATTTTCTCGGAGTCTCGGTGAATTTGGCGCGACCATGATGGTGGCGGGAAATATTCCGGGAAAGACACAGACATTGCCGCTGGCAATCTATAATTTTGTGCAGATCGGTCAGGATATGAGTGCGTACCGTTTGGTGTTTCTGTCCACTGCGATCGCTTTCGCTACGTTGTGGATAGCGGAACGGTTGTATCTCAAGAGATGAGGTATCGCGTTCCATGTTAAAACTTAGTTTTCGCAAGCGGCTTGGCGATTTCCAGTTTGAGATTGATCACACTATTACCGAGAAAGTAACGGCGTTTCTGGGCCCGTCGGGCAGCGGCAAAAGTACGCTACTGAATTGTATTAGTGGGATTCTACACCCCGACGAAGGGGAACTGCTGTTTGCCGGTCAAACGTTGTATTCTTCGCAGCAGAAGCGGTGTCTGCCACCGGAAAAACGTCATTTCGGATATGTCTTTCAAGAGGGGTATCTTTTTCCGCACCTGACGGTTAGCCAGAATATTTCGTATGGTCGTCCCGGCCGCCCTGATGGTAATAACCAAATTGACTTCAATACAATAATCGACATCCTTGAAATCGCGGAATTACTGGACCGGTATCCGAGCCAACTGTCCGGTGGTCAACGGCAGCGCGTCGCTATTGCGCGCGCTTTAGGGATGTCGCCGCGTTTGCTGTTAATGGATGAGCCGCTTACCTCTCTGGATGCTGGCTTGAAAAACCGTATCCTGCCCTACCTTTATCATATTAAGCAGGCGTTTGATATCCCCCTCCTTTACGTCACCCACTCCATTTCAGAGGTGATGGCACTTGTAGATGAGGCGTTTTTGCTCTCTGAGGGTCGGATCACGGCGCGCGGAGAACCCCATCAACTGCTCGCTTCTCCTTCGGCGTTGCCGGTTGCCCAGATGACGGGTGTGGAAAATATTCTTACTTTGCCGGTGGTCGTTGCATCGGAGGAGCGCGGTGTGACGGAGTTGGCGTTGGGGGAGCAGCGATTGATGGTTTCGTATACGGAGACGGAGCCCGGCGCAACGATGCCGGTCGCTATCCGGGCGCGGGATATCATCGTTGCGATGGACCCAGATCTGCGGATGAGTGCGCGGAATATCTTGCGTGGGACAATCCGGGGGGTCGCTGTTCAAGCGGGGCGTGTGATGCTGTCGGTCGATATTGAGGGGCATCTGTTGTCGGTGGAGGTTACGAGCGATGCCCGTGAGCAGCTTGGGCTTGTGGAGGGGACAGTGTGTTATTTTATTATTAAAGCGAGTGCGATTAATTTGCTTTGGGAGGGGTAAGGAGCCGGGCGGTTTTGTCAGTTTAACTGGACAATTTCGGTTGATTTTAGTTTGACGAAACTGATATAATTCTGCAAAAGAGCTATACTCTGCTCATAGCGCAATTGTCGGTAGGTCTGTACTAAAGTGTGGAGTAGTGAAATCGGCACTCAGGCTTGCAAAATCGTTCATACAGCAACAAGGCATTCATCAGAGAAATCCTCAATGAACATGGGGCTTCGAGGCGTATAACCGATGTATGACATTTTTGGGTATGCCTCGGATTTGTCCCATAATTTCAGACATTTGATGCCTACCACACTTAACTGCGGTGCTACCATTCCAATAGGGTCAGCTATTTTTTGTCTAAAAAATGATGCAACTAAAAAATCTCAACATACTTCAAGGAGGCGTTGATGGACTTTATCCCTATGACTTTCAAAAAAGTGATAGTAATTGTTACCCTGTGTATTTTTGGGATTACATCTACTGCCATAGGATCTTCGTTGGACAAGGCTAAGATGTTTCGCCAGCACGGACTTGTTTCAGAAGCCAAAAAAGAGCTGATAGAAATCATTTTCAGCCGACAAAATGCCAAGATTAAAGCTGAAGCTTACTATATTTTAGGGACTATGGCATTTGAGGAAAATGGTATATCGGCGGCATTAGAAACATGGACTCAGCTTGTTGCAGATTTTCCAAACTCCGACCAAGCAAAACTCGTGAAAGACAGAATCAATCAGCTATCGGAGATTGTTGGAGAAACATCTCGAACAGTTGTTGAAAACGCGGTTGCACAATCTTACATGCGTCATGCTAAGTTTTGGTCTGAAGAAGAAATGCACAAGAAGTTCACTATAGAATCAAGTTTAATTTCAAACGTAGACGTTGCCGTAACTTGGTATGATAGAGTCATACAGGAATTTCCAAACACAGAGGCGTCACAGCAAGCCTACGAAGATAAGATGAAAACTTTGATTAGCAAAATACAGATTTTAATTGATGATAAAGCAGATCAATTGAAAGAGTACACCTATGAATCTGTTAGAAAAATAGTTAAAGATCAGTTCCAAAAAGACTTCAGTCAGTATATGCCTCTACTACTCAATACATTTTCTGCGTTTGAAAAGGATTATCCAGAGGTGTCCTATCTTCAAACTGTCCGCTTTCAGATTGCTCAGATATATTTATTTCAGAGCGATTTAGATCAGTCCAGACTCTGGCTCAATCGGGTTATTGAACAATCAGGTGAAAATAATACCTTCTATCGTGATCTTGCTAAGTAAAGTGGACCCCTTGTCGAGGCCAAAATACAGTAAAAATAAGTAAGATATTTGAGATAGAGTGAGATTCCTTTAGCTGAGATACACCTTAGCCGGAGTTGCATAATTGAGACTCTGGTGAGGTCGTTTGTAATTATAGAACCGGATATAATGAGTTAATCCATCAAACAAGGCTTTTGGCGTTGGGTAGAGTTTTGGATAAACATCTTCATACTTGACGCTACGCCAAAACCGCTCAATGTAAATGTTGTCCATGGCTCTGCCTACGCTGCCCATGCTCATAGCAACGCCAGCGGCTTCAACGGTATCGGTGAAAGCATTTGCCGTAAACTGGACCCCTTGGTCAGTATTGAAGATAATGGGAGTTGCGGCAGATAATGCGTGATGTAAAGCGTCGAGACAGAACCGACTTGATAGACTATTGGACACCTCCCAAGCAATGATGTAACGACTATACCAGTCGAGTATCGCCACCAGATACATAAAGCCTTTATCCATCGGGATATAGGTAATGTCAGCCGACCAGACCTCATTGGCGGCGGTCACCTCATAGTCCCGTAATAGGTATGGGTAAACCCGATGCTCACTGTTGATAGCCGAGTGTTTGGGTTTGGGATAAATCGCTTCTATCCCCATCAAACGCATCAGTCGCTGGATGCGTTTGCGGTTGACACCGTAGCCAAGCTGCTTGAGATGTTGTGTCATTCGACGACTCCCATAGAAAGGGGTTTGCATATACTGCTGATCTATCTGCCGCATCAGATGCAGATTCTCTGCTGACTCTGTAGCCGGTTGACAGTAAAGCGTTGACCGGGAAAAACCGAGCAACTCACATTGACGACGGATGCTCAGTTGGGGGTGGTTAGGTTCAACGAGTTTCCGTCTCTGTTCTACTGTTTGAGGTGGCTTTTTTTTTCAACCAGTCCAGTTCCATATTCAACCGACCAATTTGCTCATACAGACTCGACTCTCTGTCATTTTGCTCACGCTGTTGCTTGGTGGGGCGGGTAGCGAAAATATCGCTACCCTGTTCAAGCAACTGCTTCTTCCATTGACTGATTTGGCTCGGGTGCAACTGGTGTTCGCTTGCCAATTGGTTGATAGTTTTATCTGACTTGATCGCTTCAAGGGCAATAGTAAACTTAAATTTTGCTGTATGACGAATCCGTTTGGTTGACATATTCAGACCTCCATTTGTGGGAGTGAGTTAGACGTTAAATCTTACTTAACTCCTGGCCCAAATATTGGGGTCCATTATAGAGAATCATCAAAATTATTCAAAAAAAGTGCGAGAAATACAAACGGATTGATTTCAAGTTTTTTCAGGCATACTACTCCCCAGAGCATGGTAACATTCAAAAGTATGAGATATCGTTGTAGCTAGGGATTGAGCGGTAGACTTTGATAGAAAAGCGAATTGATGAGTTTAATCAACAGGCGGAGAGTTAATAAAGGCCAGTAAGAGTTTTGGGTAGAAAGGAGATAAAAGCCAATGCGTTCTAACCTCAGTGTACAGAAACAACAACAGCATCTTCGAGAGATGGATGCGGAATCCTTGGCAAAATTTGTGTTTCGTCATTTGAAGAAACAACTTAAACATGGCCCTGGACGTCCGGAATTTTACTCCTCTGTTAACGGTTTAGTGGAAGTGTTATTACCCAAACCAATGACTAATGACCTATCCGCCTCCGATCATGCTATGATAGCGGAAGCAGTCGTCTTGCTTGAAAGACGAGGATTAGTGGTGAGAGATGTCTGGGATCCACTGCGCCACGTAAGTTCCGATAAGTTCATCGTCTATCTTACTTCTGTCGGCCTAAATTCTAAAATTGATGACGAAGCGATCCTCTTGGTGGACAAGCCCGAAGAAACTGTTGATAAGCTTGAGGAAAGCGTTGAGTCTCTTGATGATATCGTTAGGCAATACTATCTTGAAAGCCTGCGCGCCTACCAAGAGGGGTTGTACATCTCGTCTGTGATTTGTCTTGGTGCGGCTTCAGAGAGAGCCATACATTGGTTGGCAGGGGCTATACAGTCTCACTCCGAAAAATATCAAGAAGGAATTAAGAAGAGAAGACACATATCAGGTTTAACCAAATATCTTGTCGATAGTGTTATTCCCATCATTTTCGCGGCTGACAAAGAATTCGCGAGGGAGTTGAAGGATTTGCTAGACGAGTTAGGAAAGCTATATCGTAAGAACCGAAACGATGCAGGGCACCCTGAAACCGTTGACCAAACCAACTGGTTAGGCGAAGATCAGGAGATTCTTCTGCTTCACTTTCGCAGATACATCACCACAATATGTGAAGCCGTTGAACGCCTCAAAAAGCAATCAGCTTTCTGATTTTCCTGTGTGCCGGGATATACGGACCCCCTTCGATACACATGTCGCCCCGCTGGGGCTTTAGTTTATGGCAATTCCGGCTTTCTATACACATTGCGCTCCTCTGGAGCGCGGGAATTAGACACATCGGCATTCTATATACATATCGCTCCTCTGGAGCGAAAACACACCTATCGCTTACTGGGGCGATGGGTCGGGCAGGAGGCCCGACCTACATGCTAGTAAGTTGAGTGCACCTGATCACTTCACCGTTTTCTTCGCTTCCTTGAACTTCTCTTTGGCAAACGCTCTCCATTCCTTCAGTTTTTGGTTTCGGAAGTCTGGCTTCTGCCAATCGTCGTGAGAGAACTCTAGTGCTTTCGCTTCTGTGATTGGGACTTGACCCAAGATCTGAATTGCAGCGGCGCGTTTCTCTGGATCTTTACTTTTATTGATGGCTTTCCATGTGTTGACCAGATCTCTGTGCGGTTCAATGACAAGCGCACCGATGAGATCTCCCACGATGTCCCAACGTATCCCACCTTTTACCGCGTCGTAGTCAATGGGGGTCAGATCTAACTCAAATGGATTGGCGGCGACACAGCGGTCCCCAAGCTCATCGTAGAGAGCTGGGATAACACTGCTACGGTTCAATCCCCCTTTCCACTTCGGTCCCTCTGGATCGGTATCGCGTAACACCCACAGTTTTTGTGCGTCATCCGAAAGGACAAAATCGAGGAATTTCTGGGCGACCGCCATATTCGGCGCGCCTTTGAGGATGGCGATTGAGTCGGGACTGACGACCGCCGCATCAGGTGGCACGACGTAATGGATTTTATCCGCGCCGATTTCGGCAATCTTACCGAAGGCGTAGAAGTCGATTGCCATACCGTAAATCACCTGCCCCATCCCAACATCGGCGGGGATTGCGTTTGACCCTGCGGAAAATCCCCTGACATTTGCGCCGAGTTGCGTGATTAACTCAAAGCCTTTTTCCCACCCGTAGCCTTGCAGGATGAGTTCATACATCATGTGCGCGCTCCCGCTTTCACGGGGATCAGCTGCGCCGACACGGTTGATGAGTTCCGGGTGTGTTAGATCTTTCCATGTGTGGACTTCGGGTAGACTAAACAGTGCCCGTAACTCCTCATTATACATAATTCCAAAACTTGACAATGCTGCACCGTACCAACGGTATTCTGGGTCATAGACGGGAATGCCAAAAATTTCTTTCGGGATTCGTGCCAGTTGGGTTTCTGAGAGTTTGTAGGGGGCTAGCAAACCTTTAGCAGCGAGCTTAAGGTAGTTATCTGTCCCGCCACCGAAAAAGAGATCTATCCCGATACCTTCGGGCAGCCGCTTGAACTCGGATTCGATGAAACGGAAGTCGGAAGAAGATCCGCCCTGATCGAGCCAATCTACAGTGACTTGGCGGCCTGTCTGCTTGGCGTACCACGCCTTAAATCCGGTATCGAACTCTGTCTCGATGCCTTCCCAGTGTGGCGATATAATGACGAGTTTATCTTCGGCAGCTGCGGTTTGTGCGCCAATCAGTGCGATGACAGTACAGAGGGTGATGAGGGTTGCAAGAGTTAATCTGTTCTTAAATTTTGACATAGTGATATATCCTTGTTAGTGAGGTTGTGAATTATGTGGATTTCACAGATGGTGTGGATTTGAATCCGCATTTATCTAGTGAGTTGGTCGTGACGGTTAGACGGGCAGCCAGCGGACAATTGCTGACATCTTCCACATCATAATCAGAATTATTGCTAGCAAAATAAGATACCATACAACGCGTTTCCATGAGCCTCTGCGTCGAACGGGACGATCTGAAAGTCTCATCTTGTCAGTTTACCTCCTGTGAATTGTTGGTATAATGTAGGTTATCACTAACTCTAGTAGATCTCGGAATTAGTTGGACACTGTGAACGAGCGAGACTGGGACCTTGCTGGCAGGTTTAGGGCACGCGGCACTCCACCTGCGATGTAAGGGACAATCTGTCAAATGTAGCGCAAACTGTTAGTTTGCGGTGTAGGATCACAATCTAACAGATTGTGGTACAAAAAACCATCTACTCTTAACGTTTATTTATTCTTAAGATTCACCATAAAACAGACCGAGAATGTCGAGATGTGAATCTCGACCTACAATTGGCTTCTATCGCATGATGCGATGGCAGGTCTACTGGCTTGCCTCCGCCATTGTGATCCACTCGGTTTCTGGGGTTGTCGGTATCAGGCGATAATGGAGCTTTGCTTCAATCTTCTCCGTGTCGTTGAGAGGATACGGAAACTCTCGCGTTTCACCCGGTAATATACGACTGGTTTCGGATTTACCCGATTCCTCAGAAATGAAAACTTGTTCATGACGAGTCACTGTCCCGTTGGAGTCGGAGATTTTTACGTCGAGGATAATCGTTCGCAAGGCTTCCCCCGGAAGGAGATGTCCCGCCTTATTGGTCAGGTGAATCGTCGCTTTGCCCTCCGCACGGACGATTTTCAGGTTTGCGGCACTCTTGAGTTTACTAACACTACGGCTTCCCGCCCATGTGTGCCGTCGGACCGTGACCGTCTCGTAGGTGTGGACGCTTAGCGTCCGTTTGACGGCGGGCATGTGGCAGGAGGCACAGTTCAGTCCCTTTTCTGCTGCAGGACTATTTCTGAAGCTAGCGACCTGATTATGTTCAGGTACACTCGGTTGACCGTGACAGGTGGCGCACAGTTCAGTCGGCTTGGCGTGAGCCTCGGAAGTCACGTTCGCATGATACATCGGATTGGTGCTCTTGTGCGGTCCGTGCATTGCGCCGTGCGCGTCGATATGGCATACGATACAGGACACGCCGTACTTCCGATCTTTGGCTCGCAGCTTCGGCATTTTGCCGATACCGGTGATCAGGATCGGTTCGGGGGCGTGGCACGGATCGCATTTCTTCTCTCGATCTTCGACCTGACTCGCGGCTTCTTGATAGATTGGGTCCTCCCACGCCTTAGCGTGCATTGATCTCTCCCATTCACGCCAGATTGCTGGGTGACATCGCTTGCACATCTTTTTCTGTGTAAAATCTCGGTAGATGTCGTTGTAGCTTAGATAGCTAGGCTCGAAGAATGATTCATCTTCCGTTTCGTCAGCAGTCTCTACCTGTGCACAGAACATTATGAGTGCGAAGGGCAGACAGATCAGTGCTATTCGTATAGTTAAAGTTGATGTCATTTTAATCCTTGTTCAAGCAGAAGGGATGCCGCCTGCTCCCCACTGTTGATGCAATCGGGGATGCCGATTCCGCGATAGGCGTTTCCGGCGAGCGCGAATCCGGGCAGTTTTCTCGCTTGTGCCTCGATTCTCCCCACCAGATCCAGATGCCCCAGATGGTATTGCGCCATCGCCTTTGGGTGTTTGTATACAAGTGCCAACTGAGGATCGCTCTTGACTCCCAGCAGTTCGTGTAGTTCTTTGAGCACTGATTCGACTATCTCGGACTCCGAACGGTTGAAATATGCTTCCCCTTTGCTTCCCGCACCACCTACATACGCTCGTAACAGTGCGTAATCCTCTGGCGCACGTCCTTCCAACTTGACGCTGCTGAATGTACAACCAATGATTGAGCGTTCCTCAACCGCGGGCACAACAAAGCCTGCTCCGTTGAGAGGGTGTTCAATATCTGCGCGACGGAAAGCGAGGTTCACGATGGCGGAGGAGGCGTAGGGGATGGAAGCGAGGGATTCTGACAAGTTCGGTGCAACGGTTTTGAGCAAACTCGCTGCACCGTGTGCGGGGAGGGCGATACAAACCAAATCGCTTTGCAGTTGTTCCCCATTTGCAAGATGGCTCCGCCATTTTTCCTGACCACTCTGGTAATCTAGATGGCTGACCTTCGTGCCGAGTTGTATGCAATCATCGGGTAGGCGCTCGGCGAGGGTATCAGTCAGGGTCTGCATCCCATCTTTGAACGAGAGGAACAGGCTGTAGCGGGCACCGCTTGTGCCGCTAGCCCCACCTTGGGATTCTTTTTTCCGTGCCACTAAGGCTTTGATGATGCTGCCGTGCTTCTTTTCCATCTCAAGGAATTGTGGCATTGTGGCTTTGAGGCTTAGGTCTTTTCCATCGGCGGTGTAGATACCGCCTATCATCGGCTGTGCTATCCGCGTGAACGCTTGCTTTCCCAACCGTCGTGTGATGAAACCTTCCAGCGATTCATCTTCATTGCTTTGGCGGCGGGGGATGACCCAATCTAGTCCCATCCGCAGTTTTCCACCCCAACTGAAGATTGGGGTCTTCACGAAGGGCATAAAGGAAGCGGGTGCCATCAGGTAGAAGCCATCAGGGACAGGATAAAGCTTCCCCTTTCGTAGGACGAAGCTGCGTCGCTCCTTCGGGTTTGTGCCGAGAAACTGATCAGCGATACCCAACTCTTCTGCCAACGCTTTTGCCCACGGCTTTGTGGAGATGAAAACGTCGGGACCGTGTTCGATGACAAAGCCGTCCTGTTTGGATGTGTGGATTGCGCCCCCGACACGATCTCCTGCTTCGAGCAGTTTCACGTCGAGGGGAATGCTTCGCTTGGCTGATTCTGCCACCAAGCGGTAGCATGTCGTCAATCCGGCGATACCACCACCGATGACAATAGCCTGTTTGCGGTTTGAAGTATCTGTCATTTCCTACCATCCGATTGCGTATGATGTTGATCTTGGGTCAGCCCCACCGGCACGGATGCCGGTATCGGGATCGACGGTGATAGCGCAGACGCAACTGACCGATCCCCACTCCTGATTGTCGTGGACGATATGCCTGCGTTCTCTTAAAACCTCTCGCACTTGTGGATCAACACGTGCTTCAACGGTCACCTCGCCCGGCTGAATGCCGTGGGGCCAGAAGGAGTTGGGGAAACTGTGGGTGATAGCGCGGGGTGCCTCGATAGCCTCCTGCGGTTCCATCCCGAATTCAACGATGTTGAGAAAGACCTGTAACATCCCCTGAACTTGTGCATCCCCGCCAGGGCAGCCGAAGGGCATGAACGGCTTTCCATCTTTGAGTGCCAATGCTGGGTTTGGTGTGAGGCGTGGACGTTTCCACGGCTGCAGGCAACAGGGATGCTCTGGGTCGAGCCATGTTTGTGTGCCGCGCGACGAGATTGGGAAGCCCAAGCCCGGAACGACTGGGGTCCCCCCAACGCCGTCAGACGGTGTCGCTGAAAAGGCGTTGCCGGCTTCGTCAACCACGCAGATGTAGCTAGTATCTGTCTCCCATTCCGATGTGTACTCCGGTTTGGACCGATTTGGATCTAAGGTTGGAAACGGTCCATTTTTCCGGCGGGGTTCGGGATGGAATTGCCACGGATTGCCGGGAGCCGGCATATCGGGCGCGGCGTGCTGTGGGTCGATTGCAGCGCGTCTTTCGGCGGCATATCTCCCATCTAACAATCCTGCCATCGGTACCTGTACAAAATCGGGGTCGCCGAAGTAAGCGTGCCGGTCCGCGAAGGCGAGTTTGAGGGATTCAACTACGGTGTGGAGATAGTCTGCGGTGTTGTGTCCAATTTCTTTCAGATCAAAACCTTCGACGATTTTCAGTGCCATGTTTAGCGTTGGACCTTGACACCATGGACCGCAGGTGTACACATCATAGCCTCTGTAGTTGATATGCTCCGGTGGCTCGACACGCACCGAAAACGCTGCCAGATCCTCGTAGGTCAGCAGACCGCCCTCCGCTCGATAGAAATCGGCGATTTCGTGAGCGATTTCACCTTTGTAGATTAGGTCGCGTGCTGCACGGAGGCCGGCGTGTCGGTCTCCGCTGCCTTTGCGCTCGGCTGCGATCATCCGCTTGAAGGTTTCCGCGAGGTCTTTTTGGACGAAGATCTCCCCGATCTGTGGCACATGCCCACCGGGGTTGTACACTGCGGCAGTTGTGGGGCAATTTTTAACGCCATCTCCACTGACCAGTCCGTAAAACTGGTCATCCACGGGTCTCCCGTTTTCGACGAGGTCTAGGGCAGGTTGAATAACCTCTTCAAATGTCATCGTGCCGAATCGCGCAAGTGCCGTCAACCACCCGTCGGGAGCTGCAGGCATGACCGTGCGTAGGATTCCAGCGGGTAGATCGCTATTGTGATGTTCGTGAAAGTAGTCCATTGTCGCAGCACGGGGCCACCGTCCAAGTCCGCTGATTGTTTCAACGGGTCCGCCTGACGCTGGACAATAGATAATTGGTGCGACGCCGCCAAAGTGTGCGGATCCGGGCTGCAGTACATTGATACAGATTCCGGTTGCGACACCGGCATCGGCGGCGTTGCCTCCACTTTCGAGAATGCGGACCCCCGCCATCGTTGCGAGATAGTGAAGTGATGAGACAACATAACGTTTTCCTCGGAATGAGGGACGGTGACTGTTCGGCATGGGTGTTTCTCCTCTCTCAGGAAACGAGCGATTGTTGGGATAAGTGTATAAAATAGAACGCAAAGACGCAATGGAGCGAAGGCGCAAGGATTTGATGATTTTTTGGCGAAATCAAGCGTCTTAGACTTCCCAATCGAGCAGTACTCCTAACGCCTCATTCATTCGGGTGTAGAGCAGATCAAATGCAGCGGCGGCTTCGGTGTAAGGGAAGCGGTGAGTTGTCATCTTTTCTGTCTGAATAGCACCGGAACCGAGGAGCTGCATCGCTCGCAGCGCAACACCAGCGGGAACAACTTGGCCATAATAGCCACCGAGAAGTCTCCGCCGTTGAATCTTGCCCGACATGAGTGGCAAGGGTTGATCTTCATACAAGCCAATCAGATGGAGCAGCCCACCGACCGCTAGCATATCCAAGCCCTGATCGAAGGCTTTCGGTCCTGCCGGTCCGCCGACAGCATACACTACAATGTGAGCACCGACCCCGTTGGTGAGTTTTCGGACCGCTCGGACGGGATCTTCGTCGCTCGCGTTGATAACCGCATCTGCCCCTAACTCCTCGGATAATGCACACCGACTGTCAAGCGCGTCCACTGTCACGATACGTCCGCGTCCATTGGCTTTTGCGACCTGCATTAGAAGGCTGCCGACCAATCCTTGCCCAATGATGACAACCGTATCGTAAGGTTGGATGTCCTCAATGTCTATCCAAGATACCGCACCGGAGGTGAGTGGATAGTAGGGGGCTTGGTCGAAATTTACCGACGGCAGCATGGGGACGACTTGTGCCTGGTCTTGGGGCGAGTTCAAACGGACGGGACGGACGGTGTATTGTGCATGGGGTGCTGAAGCAACGACCCGATCGCCGACAGCGTAGTGATTAACATCATCGCCAACAGCATCGACAATTCCTGCGAGTGAATATCCCATACTTTCGGGATTGACCGCATATTCGCGGGTATATCGTCCTCCCATCTCCGAACCGCGACTAATGAGACTCCGCACCGCTTTAACACGTACCTCGCCGGGACCGGGTTCCGGCATGGGTGCATCTTCGATTACAACGTTAAATTTCCCTTCTGGCTTGGCGACTCGTTTCATTCAACCTTCCTTTCTGTTCTCTGTTAACCTTTCTCTGTTAGTCCTCCGTTGTCGGTTTCCACTCACGCGCCAGACGCTGGGCTTCGGCAATTTGGTCAGGGGTCATATTTTCGGCTATTCTATCACGTTCTTCGTGGGCTGCCTCCATACCTAGTTGCCCCGCGAGATTATACCACATATGCGCCATGACATAGTTTTGGACAACACCCCGGCCCTGTTCATACATCACACCAAGTTGAAGCTGTGCTACTATATAATCTTGCTGTGCGGCTTTTTGAAACCATCTGAGTGCTTCCTCATAATCTTGGGGGACACCCTTTCCATGTTGATACATCCCACCGAGATTAAATTGAGCGATGGCATCGCCTTGTTCAACCGCTTTACGGAACCATTTGAGTGCCTCCGCATAGTCTTGAACAACGACTTCGCCCATAAGATACATTGTACCGAGGTTATTCTGGGCACCGATATTTCCAGCCTCAGCAGCTTTACGGAACCATTTGAGTGCTTCCTCGTTGTTCCGATGGACGCCTTCACCTATATAATATATCGCACCAAGTCGGAGTTGGGCTTTGGCGTGACTACCTTCGGCGGCTTTGCGATACCACTTACGTGCTTCCGCATTGTCCTGTACAACACCTTCACCTCTTTCGTGCATTCCCGCAAGTCGGAACTGAGCTTCTGTATCGCCTTGTTCAGCAGCCCTCCGATACCACTGAATCGCTGTCCTATAATCCCGCACAACGCCTTCACCCCTAGCATACACTGTACCAAGGTGAAACTGAGCATCGACATTCCCTTGTTCAGCGGCTGTTCGATACCACTTGAGAGCTTCCTTGGCGTTTTCAATTACTCCCTCACCCCTGCTGTACATTCCGGCGAGTCGAAATTGGGATTCGGCGTGGCCTTGTTCAGCAGCTTTACCATACCACTTGGCGGCTTCCTCGTAGTCCGGAGCGATGTCCGAGCCTTCTGTTGAATACATTGAAGCGAGCAGAAACTGTGCCATGAAATGACCATCTTCGGCGGTTTTGCGAAACCATTTAATTGCTTCCTTATGGTTTCGGGAGACACCTTCGCCTTGGGCATACATTATGCCAAGACGTAACCCGGCAAGCGCAGATCCGCGTTCAGCTGCTTTCCGATACCATTCAATTGCTGCTGCATAATCTTGGGGGACCCCCTCACCCTTGAAGTACATCTCTCCAAGGCGGAATTGGGCGTTGGGTTCACCCTCTTCGGCGAGTAGTTGCCACTGCTCTAGCGCGGTTTTATAATCCTTACGTTCATAGGCATCTAGTCCCCTCTGAAAGTCTGCCCAGACAGAGGTGGCGGCGAGTAGGCACATCAGCAGAATGGGAAAAATGTCTCGCAGCATAATAGACCTCCTTTCTTTTGATGATATAGTTGATGGCTATACCGAACCATTGTGTTGAGCAGATTGTCGTTCCCTGTCACTTCGCGTCCTCCATGTGCTGTTTCCATTCACGCGCCAGACGCTGGGCTTCGGCAATTTGGGCGGGAGTCATCTTTTCAGCTATTCTATCCCGGTATTCCCGAGCTTTCTCGTCACCCTGTACCCCGGCGAGATTGTACCATACATGGGCGGTTACGTAGTCTTGAGGCACGCCTTGGCTATTTTCATATAGCCAGCCAAGGTAAAGTTGTGCCGAAGCATGGCATTGTGGGACGACTATATGCAACCATCTAGCTGCTTCGCTGTAGTTTTGAGGGACCCCCTCACCCCTGTAATACATCCAGGCAAGCGCATATTGGGCATCGGCATAGCCCTGTTCAGCAGCCTTGCGAAACCATTTGACTGCCTCACTGTTGTTTTCTGCAACGCCCCTGCCAAGGTTATACTTCATGCCAAGACGATACTGGGCTTGGGTGTAGCCGTGTTCGGCAGCTTTGCGGTACCATTTGATTGCCTCTTCGTTGTTCCGAGGGACACCTCTGCCCTGTTCATATCTCAAACCGAGTTCAAGCTGGGCCTCCACATCGCCGCGTTTTGCTGCTGTGCGATACCACCTAACTGCCTTCTCGGTGTCTTGAGGAACACCCCAACCGTATTCATATAGTTTAGCAAGACGGAACTGTGCTTGGGTATAACCGTGTTCCGCAGCTGTTCGATACCATTCGATTGTTCCCTCAATTTCCTGAGCGATCTCCTCGTAACTACGGGGCATCCGGTCAAATTGTTTATATATGGCTAAGGTATGAAATTGTGGTGAGGCTTTATTGCGCCATTTGATTCTTTCTTTTTCGTCTTGAGGGACACTCCAGCCATATTCATATCTGAGGTTAAGTTCAAATTGGGCGAAAGGATCACCGTTTTCGCCAGCCGTGTGATACCATTTGAGAGCCGCTCTATCGTCTTGAGGAACGCCCCAACCATATTGATACATCATGCCGAGAGGAAATTGTGCTTTGGGATAGCCGTGTTCGGCGGCTTTTCTGTATAAATTGGTCTTCTCCTCGTCGTTTTGGAGGATGTCTGTACTATTGGCAAACATCCTGCTCAGTTTATACCGTGCCAGATCAGAACCCTGTTGAGCGGCTTTGTAGTACCATTTGACCGCCTCTCCTTTGTCTTTGGGAACACCTCTCCCATCTTCATACCAGATCCCAAGAACAAATTGGGCTATGGTATCACCGCTCTCGGCGGCTTCTTTGTATAATTTTGCTGCTTTTTCGTCATCTTGAGGGACGCTATTGCCCCGTGCATACATCCGCCCAAGCTGGAACTGTGCCTTTGGGTCACCGTCCTCGGCGAGCGGTTGGAATGCTTGTAGTGCGGTTTCGTAGTCTCCTTGTTCATAAGCGTCCACACCCACTTGGTAGTCTGCTCGCGCTAATCCAACGATGAATAAGCACATTATTAGAGCGAATAGGGTCACTTGCAGAGTTGGATGGCACACTATTTGCTCAATACGCCAATGGGATTGAGGAGGTCGTGACCACCCCTTCGCAGCTTCAGTTCTCCACATATTTTCGGTCATCGTGACTCACCTTCCTTTTTGATAATAACACAGGTGCACACCGAATAATAGTGTTGGGCAAATTACCGAAACCTGATACAATACAAATATACCACGACGGATCAACTGAGTCAATTGAAATATCGAAGTTTATACGGGAGAGAATTTAATGAAAATTACCGATATAAAAGCGTTTCCGGTGCAGACGGGTGGCACCCAGCTTGTGGTGAAAGTGGAGACCGATGAGGGCATTTAGTGAAGGTCGCTAGTTCCGCAGAAGTGCACTATATTGACCTCATGCCACACAATCCGTTAGGGACACTTTGTACCGCGGCGACGATTCACTTGGCGGCGGCGGTGCCAAATTTCGCGTGGATGGAGATAAGGCAATCGCCCACTGAACGTACGGAACGGTATAATACGAACCTGTTTCCCGTTCAGCCTCAGCTTGAAGGCTCGCGGTTTCCGGTCCCTGAACTGCCGGGGCTTGGGGTTGAGTTCAATGAGGAGTTTGCACTTGCGAATCCTGCGGGGATTGAGCACGGACGATTCCTCCGCCGACGCGATGGCTCAATTACCAATGCGTGAACCATTGATTCACATAGATTTACCGACTAGCGTGTGATAGAATAATCAAGTCGCTCATGTCAAAAGAAAGTGCAAAATGTAAAAACGTGATACGTGATGCGTGAAACGTGAGACTTTGTTCATTAGTTCATTGATGAACGGGTAAACTAATGTACGCAATCGGTTTCTGTTGCACGATTTCTTAACATGAGTCAATCAAGTTAATGTGAAACCTGATGCTCACAAATGTGACTCCGTTTTTCTTAAAGAAAGGATTATCATGAATACCAGTCCAATCCTACCGGGTGAGTCGTTCAGCGAAGAAAAGACACAACAGATTGTCAAACAGTTTCATCGTGATGGGTTTGTGCATATCCCTGGTGTCCTAACACCTAAAGAAATTACTGCACTGCGCGATACAACCGATAGACTCTTTGCGGATGCGTCCCTCGCTGAAAGAACGAACCCGCACCTCGCCGATACGAGATACATCCAAATGCGACCGCACGATGAATCGGGAGAAGAACTCCCATTTATTTTGAGGAATACAATTGAACTTGATCCGATCTTTCGAGAGATGCTTTTTCGGGAGCCGATTCTCAGTTTGGCAGAAGCGATTGTGGGGGAAGACTGTAAATTCTGTGGTCAAAATGTCCTGCGAAATCTGCCCGGTTTGTCAATTGAGCGATGGCATGTCGATGGTCAGGTTCATTGCCCGCTCCCTGACGATGTGCCTCGTTTCGATCCACGGATTCAGATGCAGGTCTTGTGGATTACCGTCCAGATGGCGTTGACAGACATTGAGACTATTGATCAGGGGCCTACGCAGTACGTTAGGGGCAGCCACTATTCTGGACGCGGACCGAATGATCAGGATCACCCGGAGTTTGACGGCCAAGGTCCCACGTCGGTCTTCTGCAAGGCTGGAGATATTTACTTGCAAGATCCCCAGTGTTGGCACCGCGGTGCGCCCAACCGATCAGATCGGACACGCTATATCTTGCAATCGCAGTACGCTGCACGATGGGCATATTGGCGCTTCAACTTGTGTAATCAGGTTCCTGTCCCTGAAGATTATTTGCAAACCGCTGATGATCGCCTGTTGAGTCTATTGGGTCGAAGTCGCCCGGATAGCAGCCAGAATTAATCGTTCTTGGAATGGCTAGCACAACTTTGGGTAGCTGAAAGGAAGAGATAAAATCATGAAAACGAAAGCACCAATCATCGCTAGTGTAACCCTTCTACTGAATATTGTCTGGGGTGCGTTTGGTCAGGAAGGGGTGACCGTTGTTCCGGAAATCTTCCTGAGAGGCTACGATCCTATCACTGTCTTTTTTCCTGAAGAGCGTAGACCGAACACCGATGAACCGACGGATGTCCCCGGCGAGATGCTTCAGATTGAGCCTGATCACCCCGGCGAGTATCGGTGGCTGGATGCTAAAACGCTACAGTTCTTTCCGACCATTCGTTGGCCCGCCATGCGGCAATTTACAATAACCGTCAGTGGAGTGCCGCACACCCTTGTGACGTTGATGGCAGCACCAAAAAATATCTCGCCCTCCGCCGGGAGCGAAGAGCTAGAACCGATTCAGGAGATACAGCTGTCGTTTGCGGATCGGCTGAATCTTGATGAGTTGAGCGCGATGCTTCATTTCGAGGTGCGTCCAACGCCGGAGCTAGCAGCTATCGACGATGGGACAGTGCCAGCGTCTATCCAACTGACCGATCGAGACTTTACCGTCAAAGAGATTGAGCGAACATCAATTCAGGATGCAGTCCAGTACCAGATAACTTTCGACGAGCCGATTCCTTATGGCAGAGTAGTGACCATGACATTGCAACTTTCGTTAGATGAACGTCTAAAAGGAGCACTCGTCCGTCACACTTTTGCGACTCAGGCTCCCTTTCGGTTGGTTGGCATTGGTTGTGGGTGGGTCGTGTTTCCCGTTGCCGCTAAGGGCAGCGTGTATCCGGTGGAGCAACCGCTTCAAGGCGGAGGTGGTGATGAGCCAATTTTTCTCGAATTTAGCCACGAACTGGGACCCGTTTCGATGGCAGTAGTGAAGCGATTGGTGCGATTTGAACCGGCTGTGAGGAATTTCCGCTTTGAAGTTGCTGGAAAACGGCTCCATCTCCATTTTAGCCCTGAAAGAGATCAGGTTTACCGATTAACCCTTCAGGAAACACATTTAACAGACACTAACGGTAGGGATCTATCGGCATTTGGTGAAACTGCGGTCTATTTTTACTATACACATCCCAATCCTTACCTGCGGTGGCGGCAGAGTCGGGGTATTCTTGAACGCTACGGGGCACAGAAATTTCCGATGGAAGGACGCGGCGAGGAACAGGTCGATTTGCGGATATATAAGCTAGATCCCTTGGATCGGAATTTTTGGCCCTTCCCGGACAGATCTGTGAGGGTGAATGAGGAATCCCGCCCACCGGGTCCTGGGGAGGAACCGGCTTTTACCAGAAATATGCCAAAACAGATCCAGTTGCTCGGAAGTCCACTCGTTTCCCGATTGGTGGCTCTGCCGATGAAGGATCGAATGGGTAACCTGCGATTTGGTCTCGACTTGAAAGCGTTACTGATGAAAATTTCTGGTGAGGCCCAGCCGGGGACATACCTTCTGGGTTACCGTAGAATAGGGAGCAGCACCCAACGAAATTACGCCCGGGTTCAGGTGACAGATTTGAGCCTCAGCACGGTTGAGGAGGACTCAGCGGTGAACTTTGTTGTGACCTCCTTGAGCACCGGCGCGCCTGTGGTTGGAGCACAGGTAATCGTCGAAGGGCAATATCATAACGACTCGCGTCAGGTTTGGAAGCCGATTATTTCGGGTGTCACTGACAGCACGGGGCAGTTCCGTTATGTGCACACAAAGGCAATTGAAGCGAGTCTGCGCCGCATCGTGGTCAGTCACGAGGGGGATGCGCTGACACTCAATCCTGCGAAACCGCCGCCCCATTTTCTGGACAATCACTGGTATAGTTCCCGTCGAAATTGGCTCAACTGGTTAAGAAGTAAACCTCGTCACATCAAAGACCAGCCGGTGCGGAAGGCGCATATTTTTACAGAACGCCCGGTGTATCGCCCGGAGGAACCTGTTCACATTAAAGGGTATATACGGCTGCGACAAATGGGCAGCCTCGTATATGAGCTCATGTATGAGAGGGATCGCCGCAGAAGTTTGGTGGTGGAAGGACCAGGGGATAAAAAGTGGACATATCCGCTTACCTTGACTGAGATTGGCAGTTTTTATCACAAATTTGATGAGGAAGAGTTGCCTACGGGAAACTACCGGGTGAACCTGCTTGATAGCAATGAGGAAACGCTAGCTTCTGTGACCTTCAAGAAGGAGAATTATCGCATTCCGCGCTTTGAAGTTCAACTGTTTGGACCTGATACTGTTCCTATGGATAGAGCTTTTACATTGACGATGACCGCTGACTACTATGCAGGCGGCAGGTTGGTCGGTCAGGAGCTAACTTGGCAGGTTACACAGCTTCCCCATACCTTCAGGGCACCGGATCGGTATTCCGATTTTCTGTTTTCTGCAGACCAGCGTTTTAGTGATGGCACCCCCTTCCGTGGAACGGGCAGCACCAAGCAGGAACTTACAGACGAAAACGGTTCTGCCACGCTGGAACTCAACCCTGCCTTGGAGCCAGATGGTAAACCCCGCCGCTATGTGGTGGATGCGACGGTGCGCGGTGCTGATGAACAGACCGTCACGGCAGTTAAATATATATCGACAGCTCCGGCTTTCATTTTGGGGATAAAATTGGGACGGTTCCTGAAAGATACACTGGTTCTCAACCCGGAAGTTTTGGTGTTAGACCATGCGGGCAAACCGTTGGAAGGATTTGAGTTCGATTTGCGGTTGATGCACCGTCAGTGGCACTCGTATCTCAAGGAGAGCGATTTCACGACGGGAAAGGCGGAGTATGTAACCGATGTGGTCGATGTCCCCCTGATCCAACAGACGCTAACTTCAACAGCAGGACCGATGACACTATCCTTGCCCGTTGAGGCGGCAGGTGTTTATATTGTTGAAATTTCAGCTCAGGACAGGCTCGGCAGACGCCAAACTGTCTCGGCTGATCTTTATGTCGCAGGGGATACCCCCGTAGCGTGGGAGCAACCGAAGGCAAACGTCTTTGAAACTACACTGGACAAAACCGCATACGATCCGGGCGAAGCCGCTAACCTACTGCTGAAAAGTCCTTTTCAGAGTGCACGTGCTCTAATTATTGTGGAGGGACCGAAAGCCAATCAGTACCATTGGGTTGATATTGAAAACGGTCAGGGTGTTTACCCTATCCCGATCAGTGGAGATATGACACCGCGCGTACCAGTTCACGCGCTGCTATTGCGCGGGCGACTCAAAGGGGTGCAGATGAGTGATGCGAGTACCGTTGATGCTGCCAAACCGATTACCATGGCGAGCACGGCTTGGTTACGGGTGAACCCGCGGGATAATCAGCTCAAGATTCAACTGGAGCATCCCGCCCGAAGTCTGCCCGGCGCATCTATTCCAATGACGATCAGACTCAGTGATCCCGACGGAAACCCGTTAAACGGTGAAGTTACCCTCTGGTTGGTAGACCGGGCGGTTCTTTCCCTTGGTCGGGAAGGGCGGTTAGATCCCATGCCTTCCTTCATTGATGAGGTGGAAGCGCACATCCGTATTCGTGACACTCGAAATGAGGTTGTAGGAGAGCTGATGGTGAACGAAGTCCCCGGCGGTGATGGACTGCGCCTCCCGTATGCTACTGGGCCAGGCAGGGCGACGGTGCGGAAAAACTTCCAGCCTGTTCCCTATTATAACCCTCTTGTGCAGGTGGTTGATGGCACTGCGTCACTTACCATTGACCTGTCCGATGACCTAACGGACTTTGCTGTGCGCGCGGTAGCGACCGATGGTGCTGCCCGTTTCGGTTACGCCAAATCCGTTATCTCTATTCGTTTGCCGCTTATTGTTCAATCCGCGCTGCCACGTTTTGTGCGTCCGGGCGATAGCTTTGTCGCGGGTGGTATTGGTCGCGTCGTCGAAGGTGAAGGGGGTCCGGGACAGGTCGAGCTTCAAGTAGAGCGTTTGGAGGTGGACGGTGAGATCCGTCGATCGGTCGATTGGGTGAAAGATCAGCCCGAACAGCTCTACTTTCCGATGAAGGTTCCTGCCTCCTCGCTCGCTGATGACGAAACTGGTCAGGTGAAGGTTCAACTCACTGTCAAGCGAGAAATTGATGGGGCGATGGATGCCTTTGAAGTAACGTTGCCAGTCAAGAATGACCGTGAAAGCCGCCGGTTAGAAGTCTTTGTGTCGGTCAAACCGGATGCGACAATCGCCTTTCCATCCATTGACGAAGAACCGAGACCGGGAACTGTTCGTCAATCTGTGATGTTGACTTATCAACCTGCGTTGGTGAAGATGTTGGCGGGACTTGATTACTTGACGGGTTATCAGTATTTCTGCACGGAGCAGCGCATTAGCCAGTTGATGCCTGAGTTGGCACTCGAAGATCTGCTTAATCAGATTGGTCGGGGGGATCGAGCGGAAGTCAATGATCTGTCGATGCGAGAGATTTTTACCTATCTAGAGAGTGTGCAGCACGCCAACGGGCTTTACAGCTATTGGCCCGGCTCCGACAGTTATGTCAGCCTAACCGCCTATGTGGTGGAGTTTCTACTGATGGCGAAGGCACAGGGTTATGAATTTGATGAGAAACTCTTAGAGAGGGGGCTTGATGCGTTAAGAGCCTCGCTGCGATCAGACTATAGCAATTTTATTGATGGCAGCACCTATGTTGAGCGTGCCGAAGCCCTTAATGCGTTGGCGATGGCGGATGATTTTCAGGTTTCCTACGCGCATGACATGCTCACTCGCGCCTTGACGATGGATCTCTACAGCGAGGCTAAAATCCTGTATGCTTTTCTCACGAAGGGATTAGATGAGACAGAGTTGATTAATCGGCTTAACGAGGATCTCTTAAAAAGTTTAATCTTCGTACTTCGGAACGGAGAGGAAGTTTATCAAGGGTTGCAGTATCGGGCAGAAAGTTGGGGTGGGTTAATCAATTCCAGCGAGGTCAAGACGCTCGCTAGCGTTGCTAGATCGCTTTACGCTGCGTCTCCGGGAGATCCAAGAACGCAGCTGCTCATCGACGAACTGATTTCCCGTGGGGGAGCAAACGGGTGGGGCAGCACCAACGCCAATGCTGCCGCTTTGCTTACTTTGGGCGAGGTATTGCAACCGCACACACCGCCATCAACGGGTCATCAATTTATTCTGCAATTTGGGGATGAATCTGTAGAAATTGACACGGTTGGGAAGAGCGTCAGTCAGGTTGAAACCGTTGCCGCTAGTCCCGGTGGATTGATGTGGAAGTCGGGACCTACTGATAGCCTGCCCTATGCCCGTTTAACGCTAGACTACATGCCCGCGGCGAGTGGAGATCAGGTCGCTAGGAAAAACGAAGGATTTGTCGTTGAGCGGCGAATCCAGATTGTCCAAGAAACCGGTAAGCCGCCCGTCGTGCGTCCGGTCAAAGCGGGAGAAACCCTTGAACTAGAGATGGGGACTATTGTAGAGGAGCATATCCGGGTGGTGAATCCGGAAGGGCGGCATTATGTCGCAGTGGCTGCGCCGTTTGCCGCCGGCTTTGAACCGATGAATCCGAATCTCGCCACTGCCTCGAAAGCAGCCAAGCCCGCAGGAACGATGACGCTAGCACCAGCTTACGCGCAGTATCAGGATGATCAGGTCATTTTCTATTACGATACCCTCCCAAAGGGAACCTATGACTTTTACTTCCGGCTGAAGGCGAGTATTGCGGGGAGTTTCGTCCATCCACCAGCGAAGGCAGAGATGATGTACAGAGAAACAATCCGAGGTCGTTCTGATGGTACGCGTATCATCGTCAAGTCTGATCGGGATTAATGGGATTGAGGATTTGTGCACTTTGATTCACGGTCTTATGTCCATGTGTGGACCCGAAAGCAATTAGAAATTGTTTGTCGTAGGGTAATTTATAGTGGACCTTAGAATTAATGAGACACTCCAAACCGGTGCGGTTTTCACCCGCACCTACCGGGGGGCGAAAATGTCTATTTATTTTTAGAATTCACTATAAGACGGGAAATTAATGTGAGTTTTAAGGAAAAATGAAAAATGAAAAATTTTGAAACCCGAGGACCCGTATCTGCCGAGCGGAACTACGTTGTCTCGCGCACCGATGAAATAGTTGATTTCATCAACCGGGTCAAACAGGGACGATATATTGTCATCTTTGCCCCTCGCCAAACAGGCAAAACCACCTTCTTCCGATGGGCCCTTGATTTCCTTGCCAATGAAGAGGAAACCTACTTCCCAATTCAACTTGATTTCCAAGCGTATAGCAACGTTTCGCCCTCCGCTTTTTACGGCTATCTCTACAAAGATATTCGTAAGGAAATTGAGGGTGTTTTCCGAAGACGTGGTAACATGCCTTCTGAAGCACTAAGCCAATTTTTAGAAGGCGCGAAGATTACCGAACACATTTCAATGATAGAATTCTTTGAACAGCTTGCGAGTTTGCAACCAACCATGCGGTTTGTTATTATCATTGACGAGTTTGATGGCATCCCTCAAGCCATTGTGAGTGATTTTCTTTATTCACTCCGCCGCATCTACCTCTCCGGTCCCGCTGCCCGCTGCCCCTATAGTTTAGGCATGGTCGGGGTTAAAAGCATTACCCAACTTAACTACGATCGCTCGATCTCGCCGTTTAATATCCAAGACGAGTTTGCCTTGGCAAACTTTACGGTTGAACAGGTCCGCGAGCTTCTTGGGCAGTATACTGCCGAGGTCGGCCAAGGCTTCGCTCCAGAAGTCATAGAGAATCTCCACAAACAGACAGCCGGTCAACCTTTCCTAGTCAACCGATTCGCGCAAATTCTCACTGAAGAGATGGGCATTCCCAAGACGGAACCGATTGGGATGACCCACTTTTCAAAAGCACATACCCAACTCCTTGAGGAGCGGAACGTCAACGTCCAGCATCTGATAACGAATATCCGAAGAAACCCGCATTTTGAAAGTCTCCTGATGAAAATTGTTTCTTATGAGAAAGGTATGCCTTTCAACCCGGACAACGAATTGATTGGAGAACTAATCACTTACGGTATTATTGCGGAAGGTGCCGACGGGATGTGTGAAATTGTCAATCCTATTTATCAGTATCGTATTATGCGGACGTTTCAGCCACTAGTGAATGGCCTAGAGAAGGACTATTTTCCCGAAAATGCTGATGTGGATTTTTTGGATTACCTTACCCCTGACGGACAGATTCAGATGGAGCCGCTGCTTGATAATTTCCAAGATTTTATCGCTCGTGCCGGCTATCGGATTCTGCAAGTGTCAGAGACTCCGCAGGAGTATGTTGGGCAATACTTGCTCTTTGCCTATCTTGATCAGTTTGTACGCCTTGTGCGCGGCGTGATGTACCTTGAAGTCCAAACCGGGCGCGGCAGAATGGACCTCATCATTGTGCACAATGCCAAAAAATACATCGTAGAAACCAAAATTTGGGAAGGCACTCGTCGCCATGAGGCAGGCAAAAAACAACTCGCGGCATATCTCACCTTAGAGGGGGCGGTGGAAGGGTACTACGTCGTGTTTGATCATCGCCAGAATCCAGAACCACAAAAAGAGAAAGAGACTCTAGCTGGCAACCTGACGATTCAGAGTTACGTTATTCCTGTGATGCAAGAGTGCCCGGCTTCGTAAGCGAGTAGCAAAAGAATTTTTCCATCTTTAGGACGTTGATTCGTTGTGCCCTAACGCTTGCTAATAGCTGTTGGATAAAAAGTGAAACGCAAGAAATCAGGTTTCACAAACGGTTGCCTCCGTTTCTGATTTAACTTAACACGGAGAACATACAGAAGAATCCGGGTGGAAGAATGGAAGGATAAAAGATTCGCGCCTTCCATCCTTCCATCCAAATAGTCACCTGAATTGACCTTATGCAAAATACACCCCGACACGTCGGGATTCAGAAACCTGTCACCTACCAGAGCGGCTTAACAGTCAAATCCTTCCTGCTTGCCCTTGTCCTCATTCCGTTCAATGTCTGGTGGCTCATTGAGCTTGAAGTGGTTCGCGTCGGCTACCCAACAATTATCCACCCACAAGCAAATGTTATTTTTATCATTTTTTGGCTCCTTTTGATTGGGTATGTACTCCACAAACTCTCTCCGAGTTTGGGTATTTCTCAGCAGGAACTATTGACCGTCCACTTCATGTTGTGCATTGTCTCCTGTCTCTGTTCGTGGGATATGCTGCAGATTTTAATGCCAATCATGAGTTATCCGTTTCGGTTTGCCACCCCTGAAAATGACTGGCGCAACCTGTTCTGGCGGAATATCCCGGAGTGGCTCACTGTTTCTGACGAAAAAACCCTACTCGGCTACTATGAGGGGGATTCAAGCCTGTACAACCCCGTTTATTTGAAAGCATGGCTCACGCCAATTATCGCTTGGAGTTCGTTCATCTTTGTGTTGATGCTTGTGCTGCTGTGCATTAACACGCTATTGCGGATTCAGTGGACGGAGCATGAGCGGTTAAGCTACCCGCTGACACAACTGCCACTAGAGATGACCAACCCCCGGTTGCGTTTCTTCAGGAATCGGTTGATGTGGATTGGCTTCAGTATTGCCGCGCTGATTAGTATTATTAATCTGTTGCATTCAATCTACCCTGTCATTCCGTACATCCCGGTCAAACGGCAGGGGATCGGTGGGGGTATCCGGGTCTCTTTCTACCCGTTCGTTATTGGTATGAGTTTTATGATGCCGCAAGATCTTCTGTTCTCATGCTGGGCATTTTTCTGGCTCTACAAGATTGAACTGATGGTCGGCGATATGATGGGGTGGCAAAATCTCCCGCGTTTCCCTTATGCAGCTGAACAAGGTTTTGGCGTGTACTTGGGGCTGTTGATATTCGCACTTTGGATCGGCAGATCACATTTCATAGGGTTAGTGCGTCATCTGTTTACGTCTTCCAGATCGCGATTTCAACTGGATGATAGTCGTGAGCCGATGCCGTATCGCTTGGCGGTGATAGGTATTGTGTTTGGTATGATCTTCTTGACGGTCTTCTCCTACAAAGCGGGTATGTCGTTGTGGGTGATACCTATTTTCTTTGGGATCTATTTTTTATTATCGATTATGATCACACGACTGCGCGCAGAGTTGGGGTTCATCGTCCACGGACACGGCTATCGTCCGGGCATCGATCCCCACACCATGATAGTTACCGGGTTCGGTACTTGGCAACTCACGACCAACACGCTCACCGTTTTTTCGATGTATATGTTTTTCAATCGTGCCTATTGGGTCAATCCAATGCCGGAGCATCTGGAAGCGTTTAAGATGTCGGAAAGACGGAATATCAACCTGCGTCATACAGCGATTGCCATCCTGATTGCAACAGCGATTGGATTGGCTGTGAGTTTTTGGTTCCTGCTAGATGCCTTCTATCGACATGGTCATGATTCTGCACATTTCCACCCGCATTCGTTGTGGTACGGCCGTATGGCATACGGTCAACTCGAAAATTGGCTGAACTATCCTCGTGAGGCTGATGGTCCAGCCCTTGCGTTTATGGCTGGTGGATTCGGGTTCACAGCACTGTTGATGTTCTTACGGACACGGTTTCTGTGGTGGCCCCTGCACCCGCTCGGCTATGTCACTGCGGATAGTTGGGGGATGTTCAATCTATGGTCCTGTATCTTCGTCGCTTGGATGATTAAGACAATTATATTGCGTTATGGGGGGCTTGGGTCCTATCGTCGGGCAGTGCCTTTCTTTTTGGGTGTCGCGCTTGGGGACTATATTGTAGGGTTTATCTGGAGCATTTTCAGTATTTTTACCAACACGCCGTTGTATAGTTTTTTCCCCTAGTAAACTGGCGTTACGAAAAGAGTTAGAATCATTACAGGAGGTTACGTTATGAAGATCCTATCTAATAAGCTAGTAATTGGGTTAATTGCATTGATTGTGTTGGGTGTGTTCACGATGATTGGTTTCTATTTCGGGATTCGCTGGGCTTCCCAAGATGTGTTGGGGTTTGACAGCCAGCCGGACCGGTTGACAGTAGATCTAGAACAGCACAGGATACAACTAGAAGAGTGGAGCAATGATTTTCTCAATGAATTCCCTGATGTGCCTGCGGCCAAGGCAATGGTCGAAGTCTATCAGGAAATTCTAAGCGAAGTAATCGCCCGAAATGAAGAATTGCGGCAAGAAGGTATGTCAGCAAGGAGACGCATAAAACACCTGACTCAGTTTGCGAAGGAAAATTCGGGGGCCATAGCGGAGCGGACACGTTCTACTGAACTCCAGTTGAAGTTGATGCGTGAGAACAGCGCGTTGAAAGAGAAGATTGACCGTTACACGCATAGGAATGTGATATTGCCGCTCCCGCTTTATCTGTTGGGGGCAAATGAGACGGAATTGGAGATACTTCAAAAGATGTTAGAGGAATCTCAACATGGTCCCTAAACGATTAAACTTAATTCGCACGCACGTCACCTAGTTTAACAACTATGAAAACAACTTAGGATGGATGAAAGGAGAATTTGATGGGTAAGCTAGATGGTAAAATTGCCCTCATCACAGGAGGGAATAAGGGAATTGGTAAGGGAATCGCACGCGGCTTGGCGGAGGAAGGTGCGACCCTTGTGTTGGCTGCACGGGGGGTTGAGGAGTTAAATCAGACTGCCGAACAACTGAGAGAAGGCGGCACGACTGTGCTAGCCGTACCAACTGATGTCACGGACGAGGCACAGATTGAAGCGTTGTTTGAGCGCGCTATGGAAACGTTCAACCGCTTGGATATTCTGGTCAATAATTCGGGGGCGTTTGATGGGGGTCCGCTTGACGAACTGTCGACGGAAGCGTTGGACAATGTGCTTTCTGTCAATCTGCGTGCGCCGTTCCTGTGTACCCGTGCAGCGATGCGGATTATGAAGCAACAGGGAGGCGGGCGCATTATCAACATCGGCAGTATCTCCGCGCAGCGGGTTCGACCGGGAACGGGCCCCTATTGCGCCTCTAAGTTTGGTCTTTGGGGGTTGACTCAGGTGACCGCCTTGGAGGGGCGTCCGCACGGAATCGCCGCCAGTTGTCTGCACCCAGGGGCTACACAAGTCAGAGATGTGCCAGAGGGCGAGGAACGGGCAGATCGGATGCAGGTGGACGAATTGGCTCAAGCTGCGGTGCTCATGGCGACATTACCGCCGCATGTGAATATGCTTGAGGCAAAGGTTCTGCCTGTGGAGCAGCCCTATCTCGGTCGGGGATAATAACCTTTGGATAGGCAGCGTAGGTGGCTTTTCGTTGATGGCGCTTCTATTAGAAGTCTGATTATAGCTCTTTAGCCACAGCTGCAACGGCTGCAATGGTTTCGTCAATCACCGCATCGTCGTGGGCGGTGGAGAGGAACCAAGCACCACGTTCGAGGGCACGGACACCGTGAGAAAGCAGATCGGTTGTGAAATTGACGTAACGTGCCTTATCTGCCGCTAGGGAATCGCGGTAGTTGGAGAATGGGGCATTGGTGCCCAAAGCGACGTGAAAGATCTGAGGGAAACCTTGTACCTGTGCCTCGACATTGGCACCGGCTAGGGCGTGCTTGATTCCGTTCATCAGTTTTTTGCCCTGTTTTTCTAGGCGATTGAAGGTTGCTGGTTTTTTTAGTTCGCTTAGTGTTGCGACGACAGCTGCCATCGCTGCCGGTAGTGCGTTGTAACTGCCGCCGTGCAACACGCCACCGGTCGCCATTTGCTCCATCAAATCTCGTCGTCCTGCCAACGCCGAGACTGGAAAACCGTTGGCGATCGCTTTACCAAAGGTCGCTAGGTCAGGAATAACGCCGAAATACTGCTGCGCTCCGCCCGGAGCCAGTCGGAAGCCTGTAATGATTTCATCAAAGATAAGGACGGTTTCTGTTTCGGAGCAAACCTTACGCACTCCCTCCAGATAGCCTTGTGCGGGTGAGATCGCGCTAGTGTTGCACATCGCTGGTTCCATAATGACCGCTGCGACATCACCACGTCTCAAACGAGCCTCTAATATAGAGAGGTTATTCCAAGGAAGTACTTCGGTGTGTTGACCGGCGGGTAGGTCCTGTCCAGCACTCGCAGGGATTGGTATCGGTGAGTTTTCGGGGCCAAACTGATCCGGTGTGGGAGCGATGCTCCAAAGCACATTGTCGAGCCAGCCGTGATAGTGTCCCTCGAACTTGAGGATGATTGAACGTCCTGTGGCAGCGCGAGCCACCCGCAGGGCAGCCTGAACTACCTCACTTCCCGCGCAGTTAAAGCGCACCAACTCTGCACACGGCACAATTTCACAGAATAGGCGTGCTGCTTCAAACTCGATTTCGCTCTGACCTGCATAGAGGATGCCGTATGTGAGCTGCTCTGTCACCGCTTGGAGGACCGGTTCGGGATTATGGCCCAGGATTATGGGCCCCATCCCCAGATAGTAATCGATTAGCCGGTTGCCATCGACATCGTAAAGGTAGGGTCCCTCTGCTCGTTCAAAGACAAGTGGAGTCGGGGAAATTCCCATCCGAAAGTTGCTGTTGACTCCTCCGGGTAGATATTTTGCAAAGTTAGCAAGACGTTTCTTAGATTGATCAAATCTGTTCATAGTTAATCCTTTAGCGGGTGAGGGCGTATGTGACAACGTTCATCCCCTGCTCAAATGCCCATCGCCGCTGTTCCTCGCCACCCGGTTCGCACACCCTCCCCTCCCACGCGCAGTTGAGATCGCTTGGACAGAAGTAGACAGCGATCCGATCATCGATCATGATTGCTTCGTCGAAATCTCCATGAGGTGTGACCAATTTGTCGCCGCCGAGATATTCATCGTGGTCGTAGATGGTATGATAGATTGGGTGACTCATATCAAGTCGTTCAAACTTTTTATCTGGAAAAACCTGTTGCATCAGGCGATACACCGCCGGGCGCATTCGGTCGATGCGGATATCACAATCTTCAACGTGGAGGAAACCACCGCGCTCTAGATATTCTCGCAATTTTCGGATATCCTCCTCTGAAAAACGGACCCCCAAGTGCCCGGTCATAAAGATGAAAGGATAGCTGCAGAGGTGATCGATGTCATCCTCTTCGATTGAGACGTATTGTGGATTCTCGTGGAGTTCAACATCAACGGAGGTATATCTTGCTAGCATCTCTGTAAACTTTGTATCAGCGGGCCAGCGGTAGTAGTTCACTGCGTTTGTGAACCAATCTCCGCCCGGATATTTGAGTCGGACAAAGACAAATTTCTCACCGATCGAATCTTGGGATGGGTGGTGATGTTCGATCCAACCGAAGTGGTGACCGTAATGTGCGTCGCGTGAGGCATCGTATGGGATGTATTCCCTAAAAGGAACCGCTTGACACCAACCGGCAAACTGATCCATGGCGAGGGCTGATGCTGCGATCCCTGTTGCGCCCTTGAGAAACGTCCGACGCGACAAATGGGACCGAGACAGACGCATTGCCTCTTGCTCCTGAAGACGGAGGGGTTCGCCCTTGAATGTAGCTTCATTTTTCTTATTGCTATCTTCCATGGATATATCCTCCCAAGTTGGGATCGGTGCAATCTCAACACCAGCGACCCTTGTCTACTATATTTCGTACTGTCTCACCGGCGACGAATCGGCGAAGGTTTGCCGTTACGACTTCGATCCGTCGTTCTGCTGTATGGGGTCCTGCTCCCGCAGTATGGGGCGTGATAATCACATTCTCCATGCCCCAGAGCGGGTGGTCGGCGGGGAGTGGTTCGGTTTCAAACACATCGAGGCCAGCACCGGCGATTTCACCCGCCTCTAGCGCAGCGGTCAAGGCAGCTAGGTCTACGACAACACCACGCGAGATATTGATGAGATACGCCGTTTCCTTCATCTGTTTGAGCTGATCGCTGTTAATCAGCTTGAAGGTTTCGGGAGTATGCGGCACACAACTGACAACGAAATCGGCTTCCGCTAGGAGGTCATCCAGCCGGTCGATACTCCACAATGTATCAACGAAATCGGGTTGTTCGATTTCCACTGCGTTGGTTGCAATGACGTGCATCTCGGCTGCTGCGCCGCGTTTTGCCACCGCTGTCCCAATTCCACCAAGCCCGATGACGCCAAGTGTTGTATCTGCAAGATGAAGAACGGGGACATCTTTTGCCCAGTTGCGCTCAAGCTGCCGACGTAGGAAAATATGAAAGCCACGCGCAAACATCAGGATGTATCCCATTACATGATCTGCGATGTTATCACTGTAGATACCCTGCATGTTGGATAGGGTTACCTCACTCTCTGCCAGTGCGGGGAACATATAGTGTTCGAGTCCTGCCATTGGGGTCTGAATCCAGCGCAATTTCTTCGCCCGCGCTAGCAGTTCCGGGGTGATCCGACCGTACATCGCATCGACTTCGGGGATGACCTCAAGGGCTTGTTCTTCGCTTTCAACACTCTGGATTTCAACTTCGCTCGAAACCGATTGAATCGCTCGTAGCTCGTTTCCATCAACTGCGGGATAAATTAGGAATTTCATCGGATGCCACCATATTTGTTGTCTTAAATTATGCGAGAATTTACGTCGATAGTACACCTAATAGTAGTATAGCATTTCACTATCTCTCTGTAAAGGGAAAGCAGACATTTTCTGATTACTATTCCTTATGCCATGTCTTGATTTTTTTTGCTTGATCTTCGTTTTTCTATCCCTTATAATCTTTCTGATTGTAAGGTGTGAGGATACTTTCAAAAGTTAAAATAGAAACTACTACTAAAATCTGAAATTTCCGACACTCACGGAGCCGACTATGCCAGCAAATCTCCCTCCCGAATACTACAAACTGAAGCACGAGCTTGAAGCGGCACGGACCGACGAGGAACGACTCCAACTATTGGAGGAGATGACGCGGATCACGCCCAAGCACAAGGGCACAGAAAAGGTTCGCGCAGATATCCGGTCTCGGATTTCAAAGTTGAGAAAATCCGCAGGGAAGAAACAGTCGAAGAGAGGGCACAGCTATCATGTTCCCAAACAGGGCGCGGGTCAACTTGTGCTGATTGGGACTCCTAATGTTGGTAAGTCGCAGATTATCGCTAGTTTCACGAAGGCGAAACCGGTTGTCTCCCCAACGCCGTATACCACCCAAGAGCCTAGCGTCGGGATGTTGGTGTATGAGAACATCCAATTTCAGTTGGTTGACACACCGCCAATTACACAGGACTTTGTGCAGCCGTGGGTATTTGATCTTGTGAGAAACGCGGATCTCGTTCTACTCGTCGTTAGCCTTGCCAGCGATGAGATCTTGGATCAGGTTGAAATTGTTAAATCGAGGTTGACTGAAGCCAAGATTCAAATTGCGGGAATCGAGGAACCGCTAGATGATGCAGGCGAACTGTCTGAAGCGAATTTCACAAAAACAGTTCTGCTCATTGCCAACCAAGTGGACGAAGAGGGCGCAGCGGATCGATTAGAGATATTGCGCGAATTTTATGCAGAGGATTTCCAGATCTATCCGCTTTCTGCGATTACCAGCGAAGGGCTTGATCGGTTACAAGAAGTGGTTTATAAACAGCTTGATATCTCGCGCGTTTACACGAAATCTCCAGCCAAACCTATTGACTACGAGGATCCAATCGTGCTTCCTAATGGCAGCAAGGTTATTGAGGCAGCGATGGCACTGCACAAAGAGTTCGCTCAAGAGTTCAAGTCTGCACGAATCTGGGGTGCTAACTGGTATGACGGACAGACTGTCAGTCGTGATGATGTGGTTTACGATGGGGATGTGCTGGAGTTTCATGTGTGATTGAGTGGAGAAAAACCCACTTGCTTTACAAGTGCGAACAAAAACTTAACATATAATAAGTGTTTATGATATAATACTTAGACTACTAATCCAGTAGGAGAAAACTTAGTGTAGTGGCCTGATTACTTTCCAGATGACTGTCCACCTCAAGACGCACAGCCAGCAACAGGTGATGTCTATCGTTTAGTCAAACAGAATCCGCCAGAATCAAAGGATTTTATACCTCTTCGTGAAAAGAAAACTAGTGCAGATTTTGGTGAGAAAGAATGTCAAGCTTGTGGCCTTTCAGTTCTTAGAAATGCTGAAGATGCTCTACGGATGAGGAAAAGAGCTCGTGGGATGGGAAAGCGACTCGTAGCAAAAGGAACACTGAATCCTTGTCTTGGTAGAATCAAACATACACCTAGCAGCCGTTACGGAAGATCACATCAGACTTGGTGGGTTCCGACTGAAGTGCAGCCTTGGAGTGTTTTCCATGTTGTTCAAATACCACAGGAGGGTTGATGATGGGCTATCTTCCACAATTAACACACTTGGGTAAGCTCGAATTAATCGAAGTATACGAGTTTTATGATCAGCCAATTCTTTTCTCTTGTAGAAATGCTTCGGATGCTATATTTATCGGTGTTTTTGCTGATGAAGATGATGATTTTGAGACTTGGCTTTATATTGGTGTATCCCCTCATCGTTTCCAGCGAATTCGTTCTGGCGCGATTGATCTGCACGATGCCTTTTCTGAAGTTGAAGACGGTGTAATTTTTCAGATTAAAATACCTCATGATGGACAGATACCAGCATCAATGCCTATTTCTGCAGCCCAAATTCCAGACAATATGTTGCCCTTACCCGGTGAATTCATAAATCTTGAGCCTACTTTATCTGAATTGGGCGAAGATTTAAAATGGAAATCCCTCCAAAAGCAGTTTAAAGATTTTTCAGAACCAGAACATGATGTTCTTGGAACATTAATAGGGGTGTTTACTGATAGTAGAACATTTGGAATTGAAGCACAAGATGGTACTATATATAAAGGCAAAATACTGAATGAGGCATTCGATACTGCGAGTAATGCTACGATTAGTGAAAGATATATTGCGACTATCCGAAAGGTTACTTCCATTCAACCGGTGACAGAGAAAACGAAAACAGAATACCATTTAGTGGACTTACAACCAATCCAATAGATACATTTTTTTAAAACTCTATTTTGGTATCCAACTTTATATCACATTTTGAAGTCCAAAGAGATTACGCTACTCCGCAAAAGCCTTCTCATATGGTTTGAGACCCATAGCCGCACACTCCCTTGGCGCGAAACGGAAGATCCCTATTGCATCTGGGTTTCGGAGGTGATGCTCCAGCAAACGCAGGTCAAAAAGGTGCTGGCGTATTATCAGAAGTTTGTGAGCAGGTTTCCCGATGTGGAAAGTCTGGCGCGGGCTGGGCTGCAAGATCTGCTGAAAGCTTGGGAAGGATTGGGATACTATGCCAGAGCGCGGAACCTCCACAAAGCCGCTCAAGTAGTCGTACAAGAATTAGAGAGTGAGATACCTGCGGATTATGCCACATTCCGAAAGCTGCCCGGTGTAGGGGAGTACATCGCTGCCGCGGTGCAGAGCATTGCGTTTAACCGTCCCTATGCCGTTGTGGATGGCAACGTTAAACGGGTTCTTGCAAGGCTGTTTTTGATTGACGCGCCTATCAATCAATCCGCTTCGACAAAGATTTTTCAGGAGAAAGCAGATCGGTTGCTCGACCACACCGTGCCGGGGATTTTTAATCAGGCGATGATGGAATTGGGTGCAACCGTTTGTCGGCCTCAATCACCGACCTGTATCGTTTGTCCGGCAAATACGCTTTGTCGTGCATTTCAGACCGCTCGACAAGAAGAATTTCCGATTCGACAGAAATCGAAACCCCTTCCGGAGTATCATATTGTCGCAGGGGTCATCCGCAAAGGAGATCAGATTTTAATCACCCAACGCAAACCGGAGGGTTTACTTGGCGGGTTGTGGGAGTTTCCCGGCGGAAAGATTCAGGTGAAAGAAACGGCTGAACAGGCTTGTGTGCGTGCAATCCGAGAAGAGACGAACCTTCTCGTTGAACCGACCGAATACCTGACTCGCGTCAAACATGCTTACACCCACTTTAAGATTGTGATGGATGTTTTTCATTGTAGTTATCAATTTGGTGAAATTGTTTTGAATGAGGCGGTAGATTATCGCTGGATTACCGCTGATCAGATCGATCAATTTCCTTTTCCACGTTCCAACCATAAATTTATTCCCCTGTTAATACAGGGGGCGGAGGAGATTAATGAGTAACGATGGTCTTACAGTTTACCGAGATTTAGGTGTCAAGCCTGTCATCAATGCGATGGGTTTCATGACGGTATATGGCGGTTCCCGTCCGTCGCCGGGGGTTCAAGCGGCGATGAATCATGCCAGCCGGTACTTCGCTGACATGGAGGATCTTCTGAAGAAAACGGGTAACATTATCGCAGATCTGTTAGGCGGCGAAGCAGCACTGGTGACACCGGGCTGTGCCGCTGCGCTCGCACTGAGTTCAGCGACCTGCATGGCTGGAGATGATCCCGACAAGATTCAACAGCTGCCGGATACAACCGGTATGAAAAACGAAATCATCATCCAAAAATCGCAGCGATACCATTACGACCGATGTATAACCGTTTTTGGTGCCAAGATGATTGAGGCGGGCGATGAGCATACCACAGCGGAGCAGGTGGAAGCTACGATTAACGAGAAAACTGCTGCTATCCACTACGTCGCACCTGGGGGTGGCGCAGGGGTTGTATCGTTGGAAGAGGTGATTAGCATTGCCCATTCCCACGATATTCCGGTGATCGTTGACGCGGCAAGTCAGGTTTATCCGTTGGATCAGATGCGTCGTTATCCTGCCGCTGGGGCGGACCTGATTGGGTACGGTGCGAAATACTTCGGGGCGTGTAATTCAACAGGGGTGCTGTGTGGTCGGAGGGATCTGATAGATGCTGCTTTCGTGCATAGTTTCATCGGCTATGAAACACAACTATCTCGGTCGGTTGGCAGACCACTGAAACTTGATCGTCAGGAGATTGTCGCTGTCGTCGCTGCGTTGCGCGAATGGTTTTCCATGGACCATGCGGCCCGAATCGCCGAACATGGGTGGAAGGCACGCGCTATTCAGGATGCACTTGATGGTGTCCCTCATGTTACTTGCCAGCCGGTGACGGATGAACGGACGCTGGGTAACGGGCTTGTGGTAAGTTTGGACGAGGGTGCGTTGGGTAAAACTGCTAGCGAGATAGCCGCTGCGCTGCTCGATGGTGATCCAAGCATCGTTCTGCACGGGGGTAATGGTTCGCTGCACGTCGCCGTATCGAATCTGATCGATGATGACCTACAGGTAGTCGCAGATCGGTTAAGAGAGGTCCTGACAGCCTAGGAAAGATCGGTCATTGTATCAGTAGGGAACAGCGATCGTTGTTCCCTACATAGTTTGCACCAATACAAGGAGATTATTTATGCCACTATGGGAACGCCAAGTCAACGAATGGCTTGCCGAGAAACCGGAACGCACAGCGGCGGCTGATTTTGATGCGTTCTGGGAGGAAACGCAATCGCTGGCTGAATCCCAACCGCTGAATCCAGAGGTTGTTTCTGTGGATTACCCCTCAAAGAAGCTATCTGTCTATCAAGTCTCGTTCGATGCCTTTGATCGAGGTCGTATTCAGGCATGGCTTCTCGTACCTACTAGCTCTACATCGGAGAAGCTACCCGCACTGATTCGTTGGCACGACTACCTCGGTTTTCGCGGACGGATCTGCACACATCTGACGTGGGCACTTCAGGGATTTGTGGTGCTCGTGCCAGATATTCGGGGACACGGGGATTCTTCCGACTTGACGCATTACTCGCGGGGCAATAACAAAGGGTATTTTGCCCAAGGCATTCTGGATCCGCACGAATACTATTTGCGCGGCTGCATCGCCGATGGACTCCGAGCAGTTCAGTTTCTCAACGGTCGTGAGGAAGTTGATTCAGACCGGGTTGGGATTATTGGAGATGGGCTAGGCGGGTTTATTAGTTTATGGACAGCAGCATTTAATTCGCAGATCAACACGATTGCGCCGGTCGGGCCATATCCTTGCAACTGGGAGCGACATGTTATCAGTGCAAGCAGCATTGCCGCGGATGAGGTTAAGATTTACTTGACACGGTATCCTGAGCAGGAAGGGACGGTCTGGAATACGTTGAACTATTTCGATCCAGTCAATATTGCCCACCGTGTCGGATGTCCTTCATTTTTCCCGCTTGGTCTACAGGGGAATACCGCTCCGCCTCAAGACTCTGTGGGAATCTACAACCTGATTGAGGACGAAAAGGATTTAAAGGTGCTGCCCTACGATGGACATAGCGCGGGCATTGAAGAATTGATTTGCTGGATGCAAGAGCGATTAAAGCCGTAGCGCATTAGGGAGCACTAGGCGTTATTACCGACTTTCAGTTTGTGCGATAACAGGAGACCTATAAGATGTGGACATTTGATTTACCGTTAGAAGAGTTGGAAAATTACAAACCGCCTCGCACTGCACAGCCGGACTTTGAAGAGTTTTGGGAACGTACAAAAGCGGAGAGTCTGGCGCAACCGTTGAATCCCGAACTGGTCCCTATTGACTATCCTGTAAAACGGGTTCAGGTGTTTTCCGCGACGTTTGATGGGTTCGCGGGTGAAAGTGACGAACCACCGCGGGCAGGCGGTTGGTTTTTCATCCCCGAAGACCCCGCCCCCCGCCCGGCATTGGTAATCTACCACGGTTATCACGGCTATCGTGATAGAATCTCGACCCATTTGCCTTGGGCGTTGATGGGGTTTGTGGTGTTAGCGATGGATGTGCGTGGACGTGGTGAGGCACCGGATTGGACTGAATATGAAGGAGGACATGGGCTTGGGTGGATGACGCGAGGTATCATGAACAAAGAGGAATACCTCTACCGCTTCGCCTATATGGATGGTGTGCGGGGTGTCGATTTTATCGCTGAACGTCCGGAGGTAGATCCTAATCGGATTGGTGTCCTCGGTGGTTCACAGGGCGGTGCGATGAGTCTTGCCGTTGCAGCCTTAAGTGACCGACCCGCTATTGCAATGCCGATGGTTCCGTTCTTATGCTACTATCCTGATGCTGTCAAGATGGCGAGAGAGAACCAATACGGCGAATTGAACAACTACTTCATTCGCTATCCTGAGCGGGAAGAGCAAGGGATGAAGACGTTGAGCTACGTTGACAATATGAACCTTGCACCGTGGATAACCTGTCCGACGCTGGTCTCCGTAGGTTTGCGGGACACGACCTGTCCGCCCTCTACTGTTTATGCTACCTATAATCATCTTACCTGTGAGAAGGAGATTTTGTATTACCCCTATGATATGCACAGCGGCGGCGGTGATGCACACAGGGAACGGGTAATTGAGTGGGCGCACCGGCTGAATCCGTGAGCTATTGTGGTAGCATGCTAATATACCAAGGCTCATGTTAAAAGGATGTGCAAAACGTAAAAAGCGTTAAACGTGAAAATCATTAGTTCATTGATGAAGGTGGGCTGGGAAACCTGAACTAGGTGGCTCAAAAAAAGGAAAATGCAAAGAGAAACCGAGTTTTTCCGCAAAAACTCGGTTTCTGTTGCACGATTTCTTAACATGAGCCAAAAAGAAAATCAGAAAACGGGACATGAAACGGTCTCGTCTTCTCGTTTTCCCAGTCAGAACCACGTTGTATATAGAGGTGTCTTCAGAATGATACTCAGCAGCCCCCAGTAAGTGCCGACAATGAAATCTCCAACTACCAGTCCCATGAAAAACGGGACAACCTTCCGATAGGCTGTCGCCCCGCCGTGTTTTAAGATCAGCAGTTTTATCGCCCAGCAGACAAAGAGCGCGAACCAGTAGACATCAATGGTGCCTGAACTGATACCTAGGATATATCCTGCCGGGTGAAATGGGAACCATATAAATCGCATCCGCATCCATCCCATCACGATTGAGAAGATAGCCGAACCACCGATGATACCTGCCCCTAGCGTATCGGGCTCCTTCGGATTCTGTAACCAGCCGCTTAGGCTATTGCACGCTTGGGCACCTGCTGATAGCAACTCTCCAGCAGTTGAAGCACCGTACCGGTACAGCATGACCGGAAAGATCCAGAATGCCAATAGCACGCCAAAAATTAGAGAGAGCATCATTGCCCAAGTAAGTCGATGGGTATTGACACCGGTGCTTTCAGCGGACTTGAATGCTTCCAATTGGTGGGGCATGGGATGGCTTCGATTTAACCGATTGAACCAATAAAATAACGAAAACATGGTGAGATTGGGCGCGCCGATTTGGCGCGTTCCAAAGGCCGAAACGAGAACTACCTGTGGGTTCACGAGAACGATTGCGTGTAAAGGAGGACCCAATTCGGCTCGCATTCGCGTGAGTGCTGTAGCAATCATGAAGTAGAGACCGAAAAATGTTGGCACAAGCCATAGCGACATCCCCAAACTGTTGCAATAGAACATCAGGGTAATCATCCCGCCGATAAAGCAGAGCGTTGCTGTCCGATAACGCATTGGCTCGTTGGAATCATCAAGCGTTGATTTTAGATTGACGGTTTTCTTAAATACTTCCCAAAAATAGCGTCGTCCCATGTACAGTGTCATCACACATAGTCCGATCATTGCCCCGGTGGCTTGTTCTCCAAAGAAGGGATAACGTGGGAAGGTATTCCAACCCATCATCGCGCCGACCAATCGCTCCATTTTGCGAAATAGAAAGAAGAACCACGTCGAAAAGGTGAGGTCTAAAGGTATCAGGAAAGAGAGTCCAATCAGAAATGGGTAGAACCGCATGGGTAACGCACCGATGGCATTCCACGGTTCTTCCGTGAAAAGGACACCCAGATTGTAGGTGGGTTCCTTGATGGGGAAATGGGGGATTTTCGGATATAGGAAGCTCACGCCGTTGACGAGGCTGATGATGCCTGCAACGCTGAAACCGATCCACATGAGCCGGTTGCGAAAGAAGCCGTGGCCGGGATTGGTCATTTCCATGGGGATTTGAATAATCGGGTAGGCGAGCCGTTCATGTTCGACCCACTGTTTGCGAAGGATAACGTTGAGACAGATGAGCATAAAGAAGAGGACAGAAATCAGGAATGACCATGCGATAGCAGGGCGGATCCAGAATCGGTAGAAACCTGTCGCCCAGAAGGCAGATTCGCCTTTGTAGAAATACTCGACAGCGTCCGGGTCCCGGACGAGCAGCACATCGGGAAGGTATCTGTGAAAGAGATTTGCCCAGTCGTTTGCGGGTGTGGCGTAGAAATAGGCGTGGGGTATAACGCCCATCATACATACCATGTTATCGTGGGCGGTGACTGCCGTCGTTGCGGAGACAGTGGTGTAGATCATTAGCAGTTCCGCTTGCGAAAGGGGTTCCTTCGCCATGAACCTTCCACCGATTTTGTTCAGCAAAATCAGGACAAACAGGAAAAAGATCGAAAGCTGGGGTAGGGACATGGATGTCCAGTGGAGGGAGTGCCAAATCATCTCCTCAAGTGACACAAGGTAAAGGCACAAGGGCATGAGCAGCAACCCAAACAGGATTGCTTTGACTGAAAGGCGGGAAGTTTCGACCTGTTTCATTGTGTTTGGTTCATCAGTTCATCGGTTCATTGGTATACGCTTTCTCGGTCAGAACCATGTTGTGTATAGGGGGGTTCCGAGGATGATACTCAGCAATCCCCAATAGGTGCCGACGATGAAATCGCCGACCACTAAGCCCATGAAGAAGGGCAGAACCTTCCGATAGGTTTTTACACCGCCGTGTCTGAGTACCAGCAGTTTTATCAGCCAACAGACGAACAGCGCGAACCAGTAGACGTCGATTGTACCGGAACTGACGCCTAGAATATATCCGCCCGGGTGGAAGGGAAACCATAGAAAACGCATTCGCATCCATGACATCCACATGGAAAAGATTAACGATCCAGCAATGACACTACCACCGACCGGATCCGGCGGACGTGGGTATTGTAACCAGCCCCCTAGGCTATTATATGCCTGCCAGCCTGCGCCCAGCAATTCCCCGGCGGTTGAGGCACCATATTGGTAGAGGACGACGGGGAAGATCCAGAATGAGACCAGCAGACCGATAATCAGAGAGATCATCATCGCCCAGAAGAGGCGGCTGGTGTTGGCGTGGGTGCGTTCTGCCGACTTGAACGCTTCCAATTGATGGGGCATTGGGTGGCTACGATTGTATCGGTTGAACCAGAAGAGCAGGGAAAACATAGTCAGGTTGGCTGTGCCAAGTCTCCGCGTGCCAAACGCCGCCACAAGGATAACCTGTGGGTTCACTAGTCTGATTGGGTGCAAGGGAGGCCCCAGTTCCGCTCGCATTCGCGTGAGTGCAGTGGCAATCATAAAATAGAGCGCGAAGAAGAGAGGCACCAGCCATTGGGACATCCCTAAATGACCGCAGAATAGCATCAGCGCAATCATGCCACCAACTAAACAGAGCACTGCGGTGCGATAGCGCATCGGTTCATTTGAGTCATCAAGCGTGGATTGGAGATCAACAACTTTTTTGAAAACATCGACGAAGTGCCGACGACCGAGGTAGAGTGCCGTGAGGCAAAGCCCGATCATGGCACCGGTGGCTTGTTCGCCGAAGAATGGATATTGTGGGATGGTGCTCCAACCAACCATCGCACCGACCAATCGTTCTAATTTGCGGAATAGGAAGAAGAACCAGGTCGAGAAGGTGAGGTCTAGGGGGATTAGGAACGAGAGGCCAATCAGAAACGGATAAAATCGCAGGGGCAGCGTGCCGATGGCGTTCCACGGCTCCTCGTTGAAATAGACGCCTAGATCGTAGTGTGGCTCTTTGATTGGTATGCGAGGAACGCTCGGATAGAGGAAATTGAGACCGTTGAGGAGGCTTATCACGCCGGCGACGGTGAATCCGATCCACATCATCCGGTTGCGGAAGAAGCCGGAGCGCAAATCGGTCATCTCCAGCGGAATCTGAATAATTGGATAGGCGAGCCGCTCGTTTTCAATCCACTGCTTCCTGAGAATGACATTGATGCAGAGTAGCATGAAAAAGAGGACAGCAAGCAGAAAGGACCAACCGATGGCGGGCTTAATCCAGAATTGATAGTAGCCCGTCGCAAAGAAAGCGGAGTCGCCTCGGTAGAAATAGTTCACTGCATTGGGATCACGGATAACGAGCAGATCGGGGAGGTGTTTGTGAAAGAGTGCTGCCCACTCGTTTTCTGGGGTGGCGTAGAAAAAGGCGTGTGTAAGAACCCCCATCATGCAAACCATGTTGTCGTGCGCGGTGTATGCTGTGGTTGCAGAAAGGGTTGAATAAATCATCAACAGTTCTGCTTGTGAAAATGGGTCTCTTGACAGAAATCGTCCGGCACCTTTGTTGAGGAGAATTAAGAAAAAGAGAAAGAAGATGGAGAGTTGCGGCAGGGACATTGATGTCCAGTGGAGAGAGTGCCATATCATCTCCTCAAGTGCCACCAGATATGCACACAGCGGCATCAGCAGTAATCCAAACAGAATTGATTTTATGGAAATACGGGAGGCAGCTGGCTGTTTAGCCTCGCCCTTTTCGTTTAGGTTCATCACTTCCTTGTTGTGGTTTAGGGAGGTCGCATATTAAATGCGACTTGGGGTGAGCGGGTGTAAATCGAGGGTTAATCTAGGGTTCAACGATCGTTGAACCCTACGGAATCCTGACTTTATCGGAGTAATCTTCTCATTGCGTATCAATGTGCTAGGGGCGTTTAAGTTTAGCCCAGAGCGTCGTTAGCTTGTCTTGTGGCGAAACAGATAGAGATCCAGGTGTATATTCGTAAATTGATGGGAACGATTGTACACCCGCTCGGCCTCCCGGCACATAAATCTTACCTCCTGCTACCGTAGCGGGAACTCCGGCCCTCCCTCGCGGTAGTGGAATGGCTTCGTCGATGACCCATTCGTCGTTGGCTGGGTTGTAAACATCAACCCTTTTAAGTACCTCGTCGTTGCCGCCATCGCTAAATGTAGCTAGTCCGCCGATTGCGAAGATTCGACCACTCAACATTGTACTGCCAAAAAGCGCTCTACTGACGGGCATCGGTTTCTTGGCTTCCCATTTATCTGTCGATGGATCGTAGACTTCAACGATGTTCAAGACCCCCTCTTCAAAATCAAATCCGCCGATTGCGTAAATCTTCCCTCCAAACGCGGCGGCTCCAAGGCCACCTCTTGGTGTTGGCATATCCCTTTTCTTTTTGAACTTATCTTCTTTCGGATCATACTCGAAAACGGTGCCGTAGACCTCTTTCTGTGCGCCTCTATCCCAACCACCGATAACATAGATTTTGTCCCCGACCACAGCTGCAGAAGCTGCCGAGACCGCTTTGGGTAATTTCGCTAGTTTCTTCCACGCCCCTCGTTCTCCTGCCTCTGGGTTGAACACTTCGACTGCATCAAGGACCTTACCGCTACGCCTGTCGGCACCTCCGAACACATAAATCATGCCATCGAACGTAACAGCCGTCATGCGCGCTCTTCTTGTTGGCATATCCCTCTTTGGTGCCCATGTATCAGTAGCAGGGTCATAGGCTTGGACGCGGTCTAGGGTCATGTCACCTGGGTTTGGAATGTGCGGTGCTCGGTTAACTTCGATGCCACCAATAAAGTAGACGATGCCCCCGATGGTAGCAGCGGCCGCACAGCACCTTGATGATTCTGGCATGTTCTGTTTTCGTTCCCATTTGTCATCTGCTGCCAAACTACTACCGGTTATGGCTAACAGACCAGTCAGGATTAAGCCTGTGCACAGGCAAATAAACTGGGGTTTGATGTAAGATGTTAGTTTGTTGGTTGCCATATTTACTGTACTCCTTTTTTAGGGTTGGTACTGGGTTGGGCACAAATATAGGTCTGGTGCCCTTCCTTAACCGTATCCATACCTATAGGGTAGAGGGATTCGGCTAATTTTTCGACAGCGCGCTGCGCTTGACAGCGCCAAGGGTTGTAAAACGCTTCTGGCGTGGTTCTACAGAACGGAGCTCGAAGAAGGGATTCCATCTTGGATGGGTATCGTTGCCATCAGGGTTGTTACTGAGATTCCTTAGTTCACCGCCATTGGCATCCATGGCATAAACCTCTCGCTTGCCATCTCGTTTGGACTCAAAGAGGATTCTTTTGCCTTTGGGCGACCAGATGACTCCATTATCGCCCTTTGGATGGTTTGTAAGGTTGACCTTATTATTCCCGTCGGGATCCATGCGGTAAATTTCCCAGTTTCCATCTCGTTGGGTTTCAAAGGCAATACCACCTGTTGACCATTCGGCGCGTCTATCGGTTTTCTCATGGTTGGTCAATCTTTTCAGATTTTTTCCCTCAGTATCCATAACATAGATTTCGGAATTGCCATCACGCTTCGACTGAAAGACAATCTGCATACCATCAGGAGAGAAACGTGCCCACTCGTCTGGTGCAATATGATTGGTGAGATTGACCTGTTTGTTGCCGGCCCCTCTGCCATCTGCGTTAGAAATAAAGATATCAAATTGAGATTTGTTATCAATCAAGTCCCGGTTGCTCTCAAACACAATTTTTGTGCCGTCAGGGGACCATGCGCCTTTCTGATCCTTGTTGACCCCTTCACCTTCAGCATTTGTGATATTGACCAAATTTCCGGGCTTCATCCCTTTTTCCAAGGTCAAAAAGCCAACATCCCAACTTGCACCTTTCGGCAGCCCTTGAGCATACACAAGGATGCGCAGGTCGCCTGCCGGCGCGAATTGGGGTTCATTCAATTTTATCCCAATATCTTTTCCCGTTAAGTCCGCGTCTTTTGGCTTCGTTGGGTCTGTCAAATCTACGATACGCAGATCAAAGAGCTCTCCGCCTCGCGGGTTTGCGCTGTAGACGACGTAATTACCATCGGGCGACCAGCTAAGGCTTAGGATTTTCGCCTTAAGATTTGTGACTTTCTTAACCTCACCATTATCGTATGCCACGCAGACTTGGGTGCCATCACCTTGGTCACAAAGAAAGGCTGCCATTGGCACTTGTGCATTTGCGAGGGGACCGCCCAAGGAGGCAAGAAGACCGCCTAAGCAGATTAAGATCATACTTTTTCTCAGCATGATTCTCTCCTTTTTGGCTAATCTTTCGATAGTGCGCTGCGCTTGACAGCGCCAAGGGTTGTAAACCGCTTCCGTTCTGGTTCGACGGAACGGAGCTCGTAGAAGGGATTCCATCTTGGATGGGTATCGTTGCCATCAGGGTTGTTACTGAGATTCTTTAGATCGCCGCCATTGGCATCCATGACATACACGTTTCGCTTTCCGTCTCGTTTGGTCTCAAACAAGATTCTTCTGCCTTTAGGCGACCAGACGGCTCCATTATCGCCCTTTGGATCGTTTGTAAGGTTGGCCTTATTATTCCCGTCGGGATCCATGCGGTAAATTTCCCAGTTTCCATCACGCTGGGTTTCAAAGGCAATGATACCGCCAGATGACCATTCGGCGCGTCTGTCAGTTTTCTCGTGGTTGGTCAATCTTTTCAGATTTTTTCCATCAACATCCATAACATAGATTTCCGAGTTGCCGTCCCGCTTCGACTGAAAGACAATCTGCATACCGTCAGGAGAGAAGCGCGCCCACTCGTCCGGTGCAACATGATTGGTGAGATTGACCTGATTTTTGCCGGCACCTCTGCCATCTGCGTCAGCAATAAAGATATCAAATTGAGATTTGTTATCAATCAAGTCCCGGTTGCTCTCAAACACAATTTTTGTGCCGTCAGGGGACCAGGAGCCTTTCTGATCCTTATTGATGCCTTCACCTTCTGCATTTGTGATATTAACTAAATTACCGGGCTTGTTGCCTTTTTCCAATGTCAAAAAACCAACATCCCAACTTGCCACCGGCGGTATTGCCTGAGAATACACAAGGATGCGCGGATCTCCTGCCGGTGCGAACTGGGGTTCAGTCAATTTTACCCCCAGATCTTTTCCTGTTAGGTCCCTGTCTTTTGGTTTTGCTGGGTCTGTCAAATCTATGATCCGCAGATCAAAGAGCTCTCCGCCTCGCGGGTTTGCGCTGTAGACGATGTAATTGCCGTCAGGCGACCAGGTAGGGTATAGAACTTTCGACTTAAGATTTGTAACTTTCTTAACCTCATCATTATCGTATACCACACAGACTTGAGGTCCGTCACCTTGGTCACAAAGAAAAGATGCCATAGGCACCTGTGCCAATGTGGTGTTGACGCTCAAGGAGACAAGAAGTGCCAATAGAATGCCTCCCCAAAATATTATAGAGTTTTTGCCAAACATTGTTTTCTCCTTTCGATTAGATTGGAAGTTTAGAGTCTGGAGGAAGAAAATTGAACTGTAAAGAAAAGGTAGTGGAAGCCGGTCGTTCCAAGGTACTTTTATTTTATCACTACCATTCGTCGAGTTTCGGAAAAATCATCAGTTAGCAGTTGATAGAAATACACGCCGCTTGCCACAGATTGTCCGGTATCATCTTTACCATCCCAGTAGGCTGCACGCTGTCGGTTCATGTAAGCTCCTGCCCCCTGCCTTCCAACATTGATTGACCGGATTAACTCGCCCTTAACGTCGTAGATTCGCACGGTGACGGAAGCATCTTCGGCGAGATAGTACGGAATCCATGTTTCAGGATTGAAGGGATTTGGGAAATTCTGCATCAAACTAGTACGTTTGATATTTCCAAGGGTCGTAAAAAACTTCTGCTGTGGCTCAACTGCGCGGAGTTCAAACTGAGGATTCCATCTCGCATCGCTGTCATTGCCGGGATCGTTACTGAGATTCTTCAAACCGGTGCCATCGGCCAGCATCATGTATATCTCTCGCTTGCCGTCGCGTTTAGATTCAAATAGGATTCGCTTCCCTTTGGCGGACCAAATGGGTTTCTGGTCGCTTTTGGGGTCATTGGTTAAATTAACCTGATTGTTTCCGTCGGGGTCAGATCGATAAATCTCATAATTGCCATCGCGTTGGGTTTCAAAGATGATACCGCCGGAGGACCACTCCGCGTTCCGGTCTGTCTTTTCATTTTCGGTGATGCGCGTCAGATTTTCCCCATTGATGCCAACCGTATAGATTTCCCAGTTGCCGTCTCGTTTCGATTGAAACACGATCGCTTTGCTATCAGGTGACCATCGTGCCCTTTGGTCCGGTGCCTCATGGTCGGTGAGGTTTATCTGGTTTTTTCCGGCACCCCGTTTTTCTGCATCGGCGATGAAAATATCAAACTGGGCTCGCTCTTTAACTAGCTTGCGCTCGCTTTCAAAAACAATCTTGGTTCCGTCTGGGGACCAAGACCCCTCCAGATCCGCGTTCGCCGCTTCGCCATCCGCATTTGTAATGTTAACTAGGGCATCAAAATTGTCTCTTGCATCTAAGGTCAGGAATCCTATATCCCAGCCGTTGGCGTTTGGTAGCCCTGTCGAATAGACAAGAATCCGCGGATCGCCAGCAGGTGCCCAGCGGGGTCCAGAAAGTTTTAATCCCGGTCCGTCGGGTGGACCTGTCAGATTTTTCTGTTTCGGATTTTGCGGATCGGTGAGATCTATGATAAAGATATCAAAACTCTCGCCACCGCGCACATTGGCATCGAAAACGAGGTAATTACCATCAGGCGACCATTCGGGAGTGAACACCTTGGCTTTGTTCTTTGTAAGTTGCTTAATCTCGCCGTTATCATACACCACGTGAATCTCATCATCACCGGAGCGGTCGGAGATAAAGGAGGCGATTGGCACCTGCGCGTATGCCGTACCGATAAACAGAAGGACTAAGCTTCCCAATAGGGTGACAATATTTTTCTGTGGCATTGTTAGTGCGTTGTTCTCCTATTTCATTATTACCATTCGTCGGGTTTCGGAAAAATTGTCAGCGAGAAGTTGATAGAAATAAACCCCGCTTGCCACAGATTGTCCGGTGTTGTCCTTTCCGTCCCAGTAGGCTGCACGCTGTCGGTTCATGTAAGCCCCGGCCCCCTGCCTTCCAACATTGATTGACCGGATTAACTCGCCCTTGACATCATAAATCCGCACAGTTACAGTAGCGGCTTCGGCGAGATAATAAGGTATCCACGTTTCAGGATTGAAAGGGTTTGGGAAATTCTGCATCAAACTGGTGCGTTTGATGTGTCCGAGGGTTGTGAAGTGCTTGCTTTGTGGTTCCACCGAACGAAGTTCAAACTGAGGATTCCATCTGGCATCCGTGTCGTTCTCAGGATGATTAGTGAGATTTTTCACGCCCGCACCATCGGCTAGCATGAAGTATATCTCTCGTTTTCCGTCCCGTTTGGACTCAAATAAAATTCGCCTCCCCTTAGGCGACCAGATAGGTTTCTGATCGCTTTTTTCGTGGTTGGTGAGGTTGACTTGGTTATTTCCGTCGGGATTGGACTTATAAATCTCCCAATTCCCATCGCGTTGGCTTTCAAAGGCGATGCCGCCGGGGGACCACTCAGCGTTACGATCCGTCTTATCATTTTCGGTGATCCGCGTCAGGTTTTTCCCGTCAATACCTACCGTATAGATTTCCCAATTGCCATCTCGCTTTGACTCAAAAACGACCGATTTGCTATCAGGCGACCAACGTGCCCGTCGATCCGCCGCTTCATGCCTGCTAAGATTTAGCTGATTTTTCCCGATACTTCGTTTTTCAACGTCAGCGATAAAAATATCGAACTGGGCTCGCTCTTTAACTTTCTTACGCTCGCTTTCAAAAACAATCTTGGTTCCGTCCGGGGACCAGGTGCCTTCCAAATCTTGTCCGGCCGCTTCGCCACCTGCGTTTGTAATATTAATCAGTTCATCGACTTTGCCTTTTGGATCTAACGTGATTAGCCCTATATCCCAACCGTTAGCGTTTGGTAATCCTGCGGCGTAGACAATAATCCGCGTCTCACCGGCGGGTGCCCATTTGGGTCCAGACAGTTTTATCCCCGGTCCGTTGGGAGGACCTGTTAGGTTTTTCTGTATCGGTTTTTGCGGGTCGGTGAGATCTATCAGAAACACGTCAAAGTTCTCTTCACCGCGCACATTGGTATCGAAAATGATGAAGTTACCATCCGGCGACCACTCGGGGGTGAACACCTTGGCTTTGTTCTTTGTGAGTTGTTTAATGTCGCCGTTTTCGTATATCAGATAAATCTCATCGTCACCAGTGCGGTCAGAGATAAAAGATGCCAATGGCACCTGTGCGTATGCCGAACCGATGAACAGGAGAATGAGGCTAGCGACAAGGGTGACAATGTCTTTACGTGACATGGTTAGGCTCCTTTCCAAGTGCGCCTACCCCATCCTCTGCAATAATTCCTATTTCAGAATCAGCATCTTTCGCGTCGCTGAAAAGTCAGGGGTATGCAAGCTGTAGAAGTAAATCCCAGAGGCAACCTGCTCACCTATGTTGTTCCGTCCATCCCAGTACGCCGCCGTCGAGCGCGTCGTATAGAACCCTTGTGGCTTGAAACCGAGGTCCAGCGTCCGCACAATACCGCCGGCTGTGTCGTAAATCTGTAGCGTGACATCTGCTGGTGTTTCAAGCTGGTTATGTAGGACTTACGCAGTTAAACGTTCAGACCCAACCTCCCCGCCCCCTTATCAGGGGGTAGTTTGGCGATTCATCACCGTCCCCCCCTTAGTCCCCCCGCCCCGATAAATCGGGATTAAGAAACAAGCAGGGGGAAGGAAGAACGCGCAATGAATTGCGCTACTACGAGCCGAAGTGCGTAACTCCTATTATGGTAGATTTTAGAATTAATTAGACCCTATGAACGAGCACGGTCAAAAACTTGTCAGCAGGGCTACGGCACACGGTGCCCGCCTCCGATGTAAAGGACAATCTGCCATAAGTAGAGCGAACTGTTAGTTTGCGGACGGGGATCGCAATCTAACAGAATTTGGAAATCCCTCCTACAATGGGTGTAGGAGGAGCATCCCTGCCCCGATATAACGGTAAAATCCAACCCCTTCCGCTAGTCCCGATACTCGGTTCCGTCTTAATGCCCCACCGGCACGATTCGGCAATTTGGCAGGGCCCTGTCAGGTCTAAAAAAAAATTTCAACCACGCATCGGGGTGCTATCATTGGTGGATGCCCCCCTGAACCCCGATGGGGCCTAGCTTCAGAGCGTTTGTAGATTTTTACCACGTAAGAGAAGGTGCGCCCAAACGGCGTTTTGACCTGCCAAATACGCCCTATTTATGAACCGTTTTTGACTGAAATGGCACCAAAACCTTGCGAAATGTCAGGGATTTGGCAGGTCTCTGACAGGTCTAAACTCTGAAATGGGTAAGTCCTCTCTACTTCATGACTACCATCCGCCGGGTTTCGGAGAAATCGTCAGTTAGCAGTTGATAGAAATAAATCCCACTTGCTACGGACTGGCCCGTATTGTCTTTGCCATCCCAGTAAGCTGCACGCTGTCGGCTTGTGTATGCCCCTGCGGGTTGTTTTCCGACATCCATTGACCGAATTAACTCTCCCTTGACGTTATAGATGCGTACCGTTACGGAAGCATCGTCGGCGAGATGGTAGGGTATCCATGTTTCGGGGTTGAAAGGATTGGGGAAATTCTGCATCAAGCTGGTGCGTTTGATGTCTCCAAGCGTGGTGAAGTATTTGCGCTTTGGCTCAACTGAACGAAGTTCATACTCAGGATTCCATCTGGCATCTCTGTCATTGCCAGGGTCGTTAGAAAGGTTCTTCAGACCTGCGCCATCGGCAAATACGAGGTATATCTCTCGTTTCCCATCCCGTCTGGATTCAAATAGGAGTCGGCTCCCTTTGGTTGACCAGATAGGCTTCTGATCGCTTTTGGCATCATTGCTGAGGTTGATTTGGTTGTTTCCATCGGGGTCCGACCTATAAATCTCCCAATTGCCGTCGCGTTTGCTCTGAAAGGCGATACCGCTGGGTGACCAGTTAGCTTTTCGGTCATCCTGGTCATTTTCAGTAATCCGTGTCAGGTTTTGCCCATCAATGCCTACGGTATAAATTTCCCAGTTACCGTCACGCTTCGATTCAAACGCCACTGCGGTCCCATCTGGGGACCAGGCTGGAAATAGATCCTCTGCTTCATGGTTGGTGAGGTTTATCTGATTTTTGCCGATAGTTCGTTTTTCAGCGTCCCCAATATAAATATCCATCTGGGCTCGATCGTTAATTTTGTTGCGTTCACTCTGAAAAGCGATCTTGGTCCCGTCAGGGGACCATTTTCCTGCCTGATCCTGACCAACCCCTTCAGCGTTTGCATTTGTAATATTAACCAGAGCTCCCGCTTTGCCTCTTGCATCTAGCGTGAGAAGCCCTATATCCCAGTTGTCAGCGTTTGGAAATCCTGTGGAGTAGAGAAGAATCCGCGGGTCCCCGGCGGGAGCCCATCGGGGCTCAGACAATTTCGTCCCCGGTCCATCGGGCGGGCCTGTCAGGTTCGACTGTTTCGGCTTTGCAGGGTCGGTGAGATCAACGATAAAGATATCAAAGCTCTCGCCACCGCGCACATTGGCATCGAAAACGATGAATTTACCATCGGGCGACCATTCCGGGGTAAATACCTTGGCTTTGTTCTTTGTGAGTTGCTTAATCTCGCCGTCGTCATACAACAGATGAACCTCATCGTCACCAGAGCGGTCTGAGATAAAAGATGCCATAGGCACCTGTGCGTATACCACACCAATAAACAGGAGGGCTAAACTTCCCAATAGGGTCATAAAAATACCGTGACGTAACATTGTTAGCTCCTTTCCAAAGATAGAAAACTCCTTTCAACAAAGATAAGAAATTTACGGGAAATGATGGTGAAAGTGTAATGGAGAGCAACAATCAATTTGAAACTCCATTACACCTCACCACACAAATGGTTTTACTGAGTGACCGCTGGTGTGCCGCCACGTTTTAGAATGCCCCAAGTGGTTGCAAGTTTCCCTTTGCTTTCAACAGAACGGGGATCTTTTCTTGGAAATTCTGTGGGCCAGGGATCATCATCCGGTTGCTCATCTTGGTCTTGGCTGAGCAGCAGCTGATCAAGGTTATGCGGCTGTTGTCTCGGCTGTGAACGTATCGTGTGGAGACCGCGTTCTTTTGCTTCCCACTCAACAACGGTCAGGGGTGGGACACCTTGGCTGAGCCACTTGTAGATTCCAGCATCGAAAACATCACGCCAGTTGCCCAATCCACGACCCATGAAGTCCGGGTCTGCGGTGTGTTCAGTGGTGCCGATCTGGTTGTTAAACTGGAGCCAAAAGGCGTCAGTACCGGTGTTGCCGTCGCTTTTGCCTCTTGCCCAGATGTAATAGGTGCCTTCGTCGCACCAGAACTCAACTTGCCACCATGCTGTTGGGTCCGCAACCGGTGGGTTCGCTGCGCCACCGATAAATTGGAACGCAAGGCCATTGGACGCGTCGGCATCTCGTGCAAATGCAGTATTCTCTGGTGATGTCTCACCATAATCTCTGATTGTCTCTGCGCTGATGACAACCTCGGTGATTGCGGCAAAGCTGGTAGCAGCCATGCCAACAACGCAAAGTGCCATAAGGGTGCAGATTAATAAACTTGGTGCTCTCATTATTGAACAACCTCCTAATAGGTTATTAATTGGTGTATACAGATACAAACGAGCGTTGCTCTCCGCAAACTGAATCTCCAGTGCTTCTATCAAAGGTCATCCCCTATGAAATTGAGGCATGAAGTAAAAGCAGCTGACAGGGATTGCTATGCTCTTTTGTAATATCAATGAAACATTAACATTACATTTTAGCAAAAATTCTCAGATTATGCAACCCTTAAAATGAATGAAATTCTCAAAATAGCTATGAAAACCTACATAAACAATCCTCAATCTGACTTTTGAATCCTAGTTTCTGATTGAATTAGGACTTACGCAGTTGAACGTTCAACGCCTTGTAGTTCGGCGATTTATCGCCGCTGGTAACTACAATACGCCCGATAAATCGAGCAACTACAATGCGCCCGATAAATTGGGCAACTACAATACGCCCGATAAATCGGGCAACTACAATCTGAAGTGCGTAACTCCTATGAATATTTCCCTTCAATTAGCTTGCTGGACGGCTGCCTAAGCTGTTCAGCCTCCCAAATCAGAACGAAAATTCCTTGAGTTTGCTACTGTTTTTTGATACACTACACTTGAAACGGGTAGGAACGAATCTATCTGTTCCGCCCTATCAGGCGATACACACAGGTACACCGCCACTTTAGGAGGTTTGAATGTCAGAAGCGGTCAGGGACACGACGGTTGAAAACTACAAAGGTCTCTTGCAGCAGTATTGTCAACATCGAGCGTTAGGGGACTTAATCTATGAAACGGATCAACAGGGAACGTCCAATGCGCCGAGTTGGATTGTTACTGTTAAGTATGGAGAAATTACCTACACCACGCCTGTACCAATTCGTGGATCCAAGCGTTGGGCAGAAAAGATGGCAGCCAAGCAGGTCCTAGAACAGATAGAATCCCACCAAGAAGCATTTCTGGCGGGTAGGTCCAAATCCCAATCGCAGCGGGATGATTCCGTTGAGACACCTGAGATGCAGGAACAGTCAACGGAGGTATCGTCCCCAGATCCGCTCTATGTGCCGACTGAGCTTGTTACCACCGCGCTTGGCATTGCTAACCATCGATTGGCGGGACTGCAGCGCGGCACCCGCTACCGGGACTCGGTAGAATCCCAGCAAGGCAACCGAGCGTTTGCACAACAGCTAGCGGAGCTCACAATGCAGATTGTACGTGAGATTGCCAACGCTGCAGAGGTTTCCGGCGTGAAGTTTGGTGATACATCGCAGCCTGAATCTGATGAATTTGGGAGTATGTCGAAAGAAAGGAACAGATAATGTCTGATAGCCCAAAACACACCAACCGGCTCATCAACGAAACGAGCCCCTATCTTCTGCAACACGCCCACAATCCTGTTGATTGGTATCCGTGGGGCGAAGAAGCACTCGCACAAGCCGAACAGCAGGACAAACCCATCCTGTTGAGCATCGGTTACGCTGCCTGCCACTGGTGTCATGTCATGGAGCACGAATCTTTCGAGAACGAACAGATTGCCGCGATCATGAATGAGTATTTCATTAACATTAAGGTCGATCGTGAAGAGCGTCCAGATTTGGACGAGATTTACATGAACGCGGTCCAAATGCTTACGGGACAGGGCGGTTGGCCCATGACCATGTTTCTGACACCGGATCTAAAACCGTTTTACGGCGGCACCTACTTCCCTCCCGATAACCGCTACGGTCGTCCGGGGTTCCCGCGCGTGCTACTCGGTGTTGCGGAGGCGTACCGTGAGCGTCGTGATGCGGTGGGGGAGCAAGCCGATCAGATTATTAGCAACCTGAGCCAGTTGTCGGCAATGGAAGGGCACGGACAGCAGCTGACAACCGACATGTTGGATCGGGCGTATCAGGATTACCTGTCTCGGTTCGATCACCACGACGGTGGTTTTGGGAGTGCCCCCAAATTTCCGCCGAGCATGGGGCTCTCGCTGTTGTTGCGGCATTGGCATCGCACAGGTAACGCCAACGCCCTTAATATGGTTGAGGTGACATTGGAGAAGATGGCGCGCGGCGGGATGTACGACCAACTTGGTGGCGGATTCCATCGCTATTCGGTCGATGAGAGGTGGCTTGTTCCACATTTTGAAAAGATGCTCTATGACAATGCTTTATTAAGCGTCGCTTATTTGGAAGCATATCAAGCGACGGGAAAAGCCTTTTATCGCCAAATCGCCACGGAAACGCTTGACTACGTTTTGGCTGAGATGTACGACGAGGAAAAAGGTGGATTTTACTCAACACAGGATGCGGATAGTGAGGGGGTTGAGGGTAAATTTTTCGTTTGGATGCCAGATGAAGTAGAACAGCTCCTTGGGGAGGAGAAAGCCAAGATCTTCTGCGAATATTATGATATTACTGAACATGGCAATTTTGAACACACAAACATCTTGCATGTTCAGACTCCGGCGGATCTGTTTGCCAGAAAACTGAGCATGGATCTGGGGGAGCTAGAGGAGATACTCGCCGAAGGACGGCGGAAGCTCTTTGAAGTCCGCGAGGAACGGATTAAGCCCGGCCTGGACGATAAGATTCTCACAAGTTGGAACGGTTTGATGATTCGGAGCATGGCGATGGGGTATCAGATCCTCGGTGATGAGCGTTATCGGGAAGCCGCAGAAAAATCTGTGAGGTTTGTGTTATCGGAACTGTCCCAAGATGACGGACTGTTGCTCCGTACACACCGTGCAGGCAAAAGTCACTTGAATGCGTACCTTGAGGATTACTCTTACTTCGTTGCCGGTTTGATCAATCTTTATGAAGCGACCTTCGCAGTTGAGTGGCTGAAGGAGGCGGAACGGTTGAACCATATTATGATTGAGCAGTTTTGGGACGAGACGAAGGGTAGTTTCTTCTTTACAAGCAAAAACCATGAAACCCTTATCGTCCGGTCGAAGACGGGCTATGATGGCGCGACCCCTGCCGGTGTGTCGATGGCGATCCATAATTTAGTGCGGCTCGATAAACTGCTCAATCGACCTGATTTTCGGGAAAAGGTGGAGACGACGCTTGATGTCTATTACCATCAGATTGAACATTCGCCCAGCGGATCAGCGCAGATGCTGTGCGAACTTGATTTTCTGCTGTCTACGCCGAAAGAGATTGCGATTGCCGGTCAGCGAGAGAGTGAGGATACTCAGACTGCGTTGGCAGCCGTTCATAGCCGCTATATTCCCAACAAGGTGCTCGCTTTGGCTAGTGATGGAGAAGATGTTGGCGATTTGATTCCGCTCCTTGAAGGCAAAACGCAGCTTGGTGGAAAGGCGACCATCTATGTGTGTGAGAACTATACTTGTCAAGTACCAACAACGGATGTGGAGGAATTGGCGGAGCTGCTTCAGTAGAAAGATAGGCCTAGGAGCCCAACCTATAGATGACACAAGGAGCCGACTGTGAATGAAGATGAACTTGAACGGAGAGAACAGGCGTTGCTTTACCTGCTTGAGGGGGAAGCGCACCAGATGCGCGGTGAGTTTGGACATGCAATTGCGCTGTACATGAAGTCGATCGCGCTCTATCCTACGGCGAAAGCACACACATGGCTCGGCTGGACCTATAGCATGATGGGGCGGTTCCAAGACTCGATTGATGAATGCCACAAAGCGATTCGCTTGGATGCTGATTTTGGTAATCCCTACAACGATATTGGTGCGTGTCTGATTCAACTTGGCGAGTATGATGCTGCTATCCCATGGCTGGAGAAAGCGATTGAAGCACCGGATTATGAGGCGCGGTGCCATCCTCACATGAATCTTGGGCGTGTCTGGGAGCATCGGTTGGAGTGGGATAAAGCGATCGAAAGCTACAAACGGGCTTTATATGAGAGTCCTGATTATGAACCCGCATTTGTCGCGCTTAGAAAGTTACGGGCGAAGCTGAATTAGGGATTTGGCAGCACGTGGGTTGGGTTTCACGGTTCCCCGTTCAACCCAACCTATGCCGTTCTCCCGATAATCGGGACTACGCGGGACGTGCTGCCAAATGTCAACCCAACCTAATGAACTGTTGTACCACGATCTGTTAGATTGTGATCCCATGAGCCGCAAACTAACAGTTCGCGCTACTGATTCAGACAAGTGTGCATCAATGCAATGAACTAATGAACCAATGAGCTAATGAACCAACTACCCAACGCCGTCAAAAACCGATCGCTCTTTTCAGACTACTACCTCGATTCCCTCATCGTTGAACAACCGCAGTGGGCACAAACGCCCGACATCGAATCGGACTACGCAGCAATTAAGAAGCTCTTCGATGCTGTTGTGCTCAACGCAGCACACCTCAACGAGGCACAAACCGAACGCGAATTCATCCAGCCACTGCTAGCGCAATTAGGGCATGTTTTTGAAGTGCAACCAGCACTCCAGACATCACAGGGCACAAAAAGGCCCGATTATGCCTTCTTCTCATCGACGGATGCCCACGACGCGGCACAGTCTCACATCAATACAGATCAGTTTTTCAACACCGCCCTCGCTGTCGGTGATGCCAAAGCGTGGTCGCGCAATCTAGATAAAAAGACGCAAGGCAGAGGCGATCCGTTCAACAATCAAAATCCGAACTACCAGATTGACTTCTATCTGCGGGGCGCGGATAAGGACTGGGGCATCTTGACCAACGGCAGGCAGTGGCGGCTCTACCACCGTCAAACCAGTTATCGGCTCGATAGCTTTTACGAGGTAGACTTCGCCTCCCTGCTCACCCAAAACCAAGATATAGAGACGTTCCGCTACTTCTACTGTCTCTTTCGGCGCGATGCCTTTATACCCGATCCGAGCGGAACATCCTTCCTCGACCGCATATTGAAGGAGAGCCAACAACACACCGTCGGTGTTTCCGATGACCTGAAAAACCGCGTCTACGATGCCCTACGGCTACTCATCGGCGGCTTCCTCGATTTTCCCCGCAACCGTTTCGACAGAGCCAACCCGCCGCTCGATGAAATCCACACCAACTCCTTGATTCTACTGTATCGTCTCCTGTTTATCCTCTATGCCGAAAGCCGGGATCTGCTGCCTCTCAACAATCGCAATTACGCGGTGCAGTACAGTCTCAACCATTTGGCAAGCGACATCCACGAAAGACTGGATGGCGATATCGCCTTCGCGCCGGGAGCAAATCTCTCTTGGACGCGGCTGCGGCAGCTATTTACGCTCATCAACGACGGTTGGGACGACCACATCCCACAGTATAACGGCGGACTTTTCAATCCGAATCAGCATCTGTTCCTTGAACGTTATGGGATTGGTGACGACGCGCTGGCACAGGTTATCGAACTCCTGACGCGGACAGAACAGGGTGAACGGATCGCCTACCGTGACCTTGATGTGCGCCATCTTGGAGATATCTACGAAGGATTGCTCGAATACCAACCGAAAATTGCTGACCAAGATCTGGTCATTGTCTCAAGGAAGGGGAGCGAGACGGTCGCGCCGAAATCCTCTCCCAATCAGGAAGTCGCCTATCCAGAGGGAGCGGTCTATCTGCTGACCGACAAGGGGGAGCGGAAGGCGACCGGGAGTTACTACACCCCCGATTACATCGTCCGCTACATCGTCGAAAACACGCTCGCACCGCTCTGTGAGGACAAAACTGTTGACGAAATCCTATCTCTCAAAATCCTCGATCCCGCCACAGGGAGCGGCCATTTCCTCGTCGGCGTTGTCGATTATCTTGCCGAAAAGCTGGGCACCCACCCGGACGCACCACACCTGACCGAAACAGGAAGCGAAGAGACAGAGCTTGCCTATTGGCGGCGGCGCGTTGTTGAATCCTGCGTTTACGGCGTTGACTCCAACCCCATGGCGGTGGAGTTGGCGAAGCTTTCCCTCTGGCTCCACACTGTCGCAAAGGGAGAACCCCTCTCGTTCCTCGACCATCACATCCGTTGCGGCAATTCACTCATCGGCGCGAAAATTGAGAACCTACCAAACCTACCGGAACTGAGGAGAAACCGCCGAAACTCGATTTCGATCCCGATGAAATCGGGGACAAGCCAATCCCAGACAGAGATGCAGATGGAATTCCCTTTCACTGATCGGGTTGCCACCGCCATTGGACATTATCTGTTAATTGAGGAGATGGAGAGCCGCACCGCTGACCAGATCCACGCGAAGGAACACCAACTAGACATCGCCCAAAAGATGCTCCGTTTTCACAAAGGAGTGGCGAATCTCTGGACAAGCGTTTACTTCGGAAACGATGTGTCCCAATCTGACTATCATCAAGCCTTGAATGCCCTCCACTCCAGAGATACCAATGCCCTTGAAAACCTGCCCTTCTATTGTCGAGCGCAAGGGATAGCGACGGAGAAGAAGTTTTTCCATTGGGAGATAGAGTTCCCGGAGGTGTTTCGTGACAAACACGGACGGGAAAAGGACAATCCGGGGTTTGATGCGGTGATTGGGAATCCGCCTTACATCCGACAGGAAGCGTTAGGCGATATCAAGCCGTTTCTTGCGACATATCAGACCTACAGCGGTATTGCTGATCTCTATGTTTACTTCGTTGAACAAGCACATAAATTGATGCGAGAACATGGACGATTCGGCATGATCACATCGAATAAATTCATGCGAGCGAATTATGGCAAGGGCTTGCGTGCTTATCTTTCAATTAACAGTACGCTGAATGAAATTGTCGATTTTGGTGAGTTACCCGTTTTCGAGGATGCTGCTGCGATGCCCACAATTCTCCTGACCCTACGTGAATCTGTTGACGTCCAAACATTCCGATTCGCACAAATGCAGACACTCGATTTTGATTCGTTGCAAGCAGAAGTTGACCGCATCGGTGAAAAGCTCGATCAGGATGCGTTAGGTGAAAATTGGACATTAGCCACTGCGGATGAAATCAGGATTTTGAACAAAATTAGAAAAAATAGTACAACACTCACCGAATACTGTGATGGACAGATTCAGTATGGGATCAAAACAGGGTTCAACGAGGCATTTATTATTGATGCTGAAACACGTAACTGCCTGATTAACGAAGATCCCAGATCGGCAGAAATTATTAAACCGTGTGTCGTCGGGGCTGATATTCGCAAATATGAGATCCAATTTCGTGAGCGGTATCTGATTTTCACACGCCGTGGTGTTGATGTTGAACAGTATCCGGCAATTAAGCAGTATCTGAATCAATATAGAGCGGAACTTGAACCCAAGAAAAGCCGGGCAGAAAAGCACGGAAGAAAAGTAGGGAACTACAAGTGGTATGAAATTCAAGATACTATGGCTTATTATACGGAGTTTGAAAGACCCAAAATTATCTATCCTATAATTGCAAAAGAACCACGTTTCACTCTGGATGTGGATAATTATTTTGCAAATGATAAATGTTTTATTATCGCTCAACACGATTACTATGTTCTTGCGTTACTCAATTCTCGCCTACTTTTTGAAATCGCGAAACTCAGCGTTTCCGTACTTGGAGATCCAAATGCAGGCGGCAGATTAGAACTTCGAGCGGTACATCTGCAACATCTCCCCATCCGCCGCATCAACTTCGTCACCCCTGCCGACGAACGTGACCGGCAACTCGAAAAAGCCAAAATCCTCTATCAACGCTGCCTTGACAGAGGGAATACCGACTGTGTTCTCGGCTTCGTGAAGGGCCATCTCACTGCCGATCCAGAGCGTTCCGATATCGTCCACGATCTACTCGCCTTCCAAGCAGAGCAGATGATTGAGATGAACAAAGCCAAAGGAGAGGAGATTCGCGGCTTCCTGCGCTGGTTGGAACGAGAAATCGGAGTCGAAATTGATACGCTCAAAAACAGGACCGCGATTCAGAGTTACTTCAATCTGTCATTTGAAAGACTGCTTGAGATTTTCAGGAGCAACCGCCGATCCATCGCCGTTGATCCATCAGACCGAAATTTCCAAGAATCGTTGGAGCGCGAATTTACACGCAGCCTCGACAAACTCAACCCCTTGCTTACCCGCATCCAACAAACCGACGCGCTGATTGATCAGGTGGTCTATCAACTCTACGGTTTAACCGAAAAAGAAATCGCCGTTGTGGTCCGGTAGGTCGGGCTTTATGAAGATTAAAATATTGATTCGGTAGGACTTACGCAGTTGAACGCTCAACTCTGTAGTTCGGTGATTTATCGCCACTGGATACCATTTCCAAAACCCGATGAATCACCGATTTGTCGGGATTAAGAAACGGGCAATTACAGTAAAAACGCCCGATAAATCGGGCAACTACAGTGAAAACGCCTGATAAATTGGGCAACTACAGTGAAAACGCCTGATAAATCGGGCAACTACAGTGAAAACGCCTGATAAATCGGGCAACTACAGTGAAAACGCCTGATAAATCGGGCAACTACAGTGAAAACGCCTGATAAATCGGGCAACTACAGCCGAAACCCCCTCAAGGAGTTCGTAGGGAACGCAGATCTGCGTTCCTTACTGAAGTGCGTAACTCCTATTACTATAATTTGGTAATTTCTGAGCGATGTCCGGTGCGGTTGGAAACCACACCTACCGGGCCTGGGGAAAATATAGAATTACCGAATTGTTTTCTGAAACCTCATGAAAATCGACCTACAGAAATTCTTATCCAGTTGGGTTTCACTGTGTTTATTTATAGGAGTCCGTTGTTGAAAAATGGAACCGCTATTGTAGTTGATAGGGATTTGCTTTTAACCGTTCAACCCAACCTACGGTCAAATGTCAACAGAACCTCGCGACTTAGGTTAAAGGCTCATATAAAAAGAGAGTGCAAGTCCCGATTTATCGAGGATTCTCGTCCCGAAACTTCGGGATTCCGATTCCATCGGAACTAAGCGGAACACGAAGAGAAACCGAGTTTTGAAGAAAAAACTCGGTTTCTTTGCCCTAAACCTTAACATGAGCGAGGTTAAAATAAGGAGGAAACTATGGCAATTTTGGAAGGTGGTCAGATTATTACAAAGGTCCTGAAGCAGGAGAATGTGGAATATCTATTTACACTCTGTGGTGGGACAATTGAATCCATCTACGAAGGGTGTCTGAATGACGGCATCAAGATTATTGATACGCGCGTAGATCCATCTGCGACGATGATGGCGGATGCGTATGCGCGGGTAACCGGGGGTGTCGGTGTCAGTGGTGTCACCCGTGGGCCGGGGCACGCTGCGATGATTTATGGACTGGCGACAGCACACATGATGGGGAGCCCACTCTACTCGATAAGCGGTAATAGCGATGCGGATCAGATCGACATGGGCGGTTCTCAGGAATATAATCAGACGGGGTTGGTCAAGCCGATTACCAAGTGGGCGCGGTTGGTCGCACAGACAGAGCGGCTGCCGGAGTATGTCGGCACCGGATTTCGTAAGGCGTTGGGCGGCCGTCCGGGGCCTGTTCACCTGAACGTGCCTTACGATGTGTTGTACGACAAGATCGACGATGCAGAGATTGATTATCCTGAGCCGGGGAACTCTCGTGTGAACGGTAGAGTCCACGGCGATCCTGAGCAAATAGATCGCGCCTTGAAGTTGTTGGCGGGTGCAGAGAGTCCGGTAATTATCGCCGCGGGTGCGACCCACTGGCAGAACGCCGCGGGTGCACTCTTAGATTTTGTGGAGGCAACGGGGATACCCTTTTTCTCAAGGGGCGGAGATGTCAACGCAATTACCCGTCCGCATCCGCTCTTTTTTGGGATGGCGAGCACCCGATTCGGCAACGCCTCAAAGGAGCTGTGCAACGCCGATGTAGTGCTTGCCTTGGGGGTTAGATTCGACACAAACATCAGCTACGGCAAACCACCGCTCTTTCATGAAGATGCTAAGTTTATCTGTGTCGATATCGACGCTGAAGAGATGGGCAAGAACCGTCCCTTTGATGTCGGTATCATCGGTGATTTACAACCTGTCCTGAATGAGATGACAAACGGTGTATCCCGCCACGATTTTCACAAACCGACAGATTGGGTTGAACGCCTGAACCTCGTCCGTCAGAGTTTTCGGGAGCGGCTCGCTGAAGCGGAGAACTCCGATAGCGTTCCCGTCCATCCGCTACGCATCTGCAAGGAGGTACGTGAACTTTTCGGAGATGATGCCACAATCTCCCTTGATGGTGGAGATGCTTCGCTCTTTTCGCACATGGCACTCGATCACTATCACCCACCCTATCTACTGTTCACAGGTCCCATCGGTGGGATCGGGCAGGGGGTACCTTTTGCGTTAGCGGGTAAGGTGGCGAGGCCAGATCAGCCGAGCGTGTTAATCACCGGTGACGGTTCTTTCGGTTACGGTATCATTGAGTACGATACCGCACTCAAGCATGACTTGCCGATTATTTCGGTTGTTTCAAGTGATGAGGCGTGGGGTATTGTGAGGCACCCACAGATCCAGCGATACGGTTTGGATCGTGCCGTTGCGACGGATCTCCGGGCGGTTAGTTATGAGCGGGTTGCTGAAGCACTGGATTGTTATGGTGAGCTCGTCACGAAACCTGATGAGATTGGGCCGGCGCTGCAGCGCGCTGCCGACTCCGGTAGACCGGCGGTGATTAATGTCCCGACGATCTTTACGAGTGCAGCAGCGTACTGTCCGCTCTAGAATTAAGAAACCGAGTTTTTTCTTCAAAACTCGGTTTCTGTTGCATGATTTCTTTACATGAGCGTAGATCTTAATGCGCTTCCCAAGAGGTCCGTTTCAGAGGATCGTGGACGTCAATCGTCAGCGAAGGACCAAAACCCTCAATCTCGAGCCGCAGGTTATCCCCGTCCTGAATCGGTGCCAAGGCGTAGTGATGGGTGCCCGTGTTTACGACGTTCCCGGGCTCAAGCGTTATAACCTTGGTTACCTCTTCTAACACTTCTGGTATGAAACGCGCCATAGAGTCAGAGGAGAAATCGTGCCGAAGCTCGTCATTGACCCAGAGCTTAATTCCGAGGTCGTTTGGATCGGAGACCTCGTCAGCGGTGACCAGCGCCGGTCCCATCGGAGCGAAGGTATGCCAGCTTTTTCCGAGGAAGAAACCGCCGGGAAGACCGCGAGCAGACACATCAATAAACTGGGTATACCCGAAAACATGATCCATCGCTTCAGCTTGTGAGACGTGGCTCGCTGTTTTTCCGATGACTATACCGAGTTCAGGCTCGAAGTGGAAAACGGTCGCATTTGTCTCGGGGAGTTGAACCGTATCGCCTTTTCCAATGATGCCGGTGGGCGATTTGAGAAAGGCGTTAAAGTCGCCCCGATCGGGGGCTGCGGGTTCTATGTAATTGCCGGCAAGACAGACCAATTGATTGGGTCTAGGCAGCGGAGCCCTGAGACGAACACTATCGAGCCCTGTCCCTGCGTTTCCTTCGGCAGCCTGTGCGATCTGGGGTTGTAGGTTGTCCCAATCTTTGATAAGTGTTTCGATAAGCTCTTGCGGACTGTGGTAGGAAACGTCTCCTAGCGCGGAGGCGACATCAACGATCTGATCGCCGTTGATTACGCCCAGTTGATAGTCGTTGAAAAATGCAAGTTTCATCTGATATTTTTCCTTTCGATCTTTGATGATAATAGAGGTTTGTTGTAGAGCGTGTCTGCTTCGTCGGACTCTTCATTCACGCTTTCAATGATGAGTTTCATTATAACACAGGGAAGTAAAAATTCAAAGGGTTACTGAGCCCTCGCACAACGAAAACCGTAGTTGCCGTACGTGTTCGAGGGTAAAGCCCAGTTGCGAAGGGCAACGCGCATGAGTCTCGGACCATAGTTCCACGAGCCACCGCGCAACACGCGAGCTGTTGTAGCACTTGTAAAAGAATTTGTAATACTTGCTATAGTGCCGCCCGCAATTGGGTTGGCACGGGGGGAACGCACGTAGAAATCCTCTTGATATTCGTCTAAGCACCACTCCCACACATTGCCCGCCATGTCATACAGACCGTACCCGTTGGGCGGATACTTACTCACAGGTGTCGTATTGCCAACATTTCTCCCGTAGTTCGCCTTACCGCTATCAATGCCTCCCTCCCACGGATACACTTCACCCGACAAACCACCCCGCGCCGTATACTCCCACTCTGCCTCTGTTGGCAGTCGTTTCCCCGCCCACTGGGCATAAGCCATCGCTGCATACCAACTCACGTACATAACCGGGTGGTTCGCTTTCTCGCTGGGATAGTCATTCCCATGCCAGTGTCTCAAGTACCCTCCATCGTAGAACCGTCTATCAATACGATCTTTTTGCCACTGCGGGTTGGCATCAACGAACTGCTTATATTGTGCATTGGTCACTTCATATTTGTCCATATAGAACCTATCAATATAGACCGTGTGCAGCGACCATTCATCGTTATCTCCCTCTGGGTCGTTGCTCCCCATCTGAAATTCACCGTCGGGGATCAGCACCATCTCTTCGAGAGGCAGCGGTTTGGGCTCCGGTAAATTGGTTTTCACAAAGAAAATTCCTCAACTAAAAATTTTTTAGCCGAACTACAAACTACCCTATGCTACATACAGAACATCTCAATCATCTGTTGATACACACCGACAGCTTCTGAAAGTTGTGCAATGTCAATCCATTCTCCGACGGTATGGGCTTGGACGATATCGCCGGGACCGAGAATAACGAGTTGTAAGTGATGCTTGAAAGCGTGTGCGTCCGTGCCGAACGGCACTGTCCCCGGTTTCGATGTGCCGGTGGCTTTCAGTCCCGCTTGGACAATCTCCGCATCGGGTGAGACGTAGAACGGCGTGCCTTTATTCGAGGTAGTTTCGAGACCGTACTTTTCAGCGATTTCGGTTATCATTGCAATCACATCGTCGCTACGGTCATTTGGCATGGGTCTAAAGCTGAGGGTGCAGGTTGTTTTCGCTGCGGCGACATTTGGTCGGCAGCCACCGTCATCAAGCACCATATTGAATCCATTTGTCGGTGGGTTGAACTCTTTATTCATGAAAGATTCGTCGGTTTTGAATAACTTTGCCAACTCTGCCATCTCAGCGAGGAAAGGTGCAATTAGAAAGTTTGCCGAAACCCCTTTATCTGTGCTCGTGTGCGCTGCCCGTCCTTTTGCGATCACTATCACCCGGCCGCCGCCCTTGTGTGCGTAGACAGGGGTCAACCGTGTCGGCTCGGCGATGACACCGTGTTTAGGGCGTTCCGCTTTGAAGAATGCCGATTCTTCTGCAACTTGGCGCGCGCCCCCGCCGCTAATTTCTTCGTCCGCCGTCACGACAATAAAGAGTGGTTTCTTCAAATCGGCTGCCTTGACGTTCGCGCCCGCAGCAATTGTCGCAGCTAGCGGCCCTTTCATATCGCAGCTACCGCGCCCAAAAAGACGGCCATCTTGAATCACTGGATCGAATGGATCCCACTCTCCCTCCAAGCCGGGAACGGTATCGGAGTGGGAAAAGAGCCCGAAACCATCGGAACCCGCTCCCTTCTTACCTACCAGACTCACCTTTTGTTCACCATTGTCATCGACGTATTCTAGACGCTCCACCTCAAACTCACAGCCCTTTAGCGTATCTTCAAGGAGATCCGAGACCTCCTTATTGCTCCGTTGGCTGACGGAGTTAATCGCTACAATATCCCTAGTCAGTTGAACGACATCAAGTCCCATCAAAAATGAACTCCTATCCAAAATTTGACTCATCCTAAAAAATAAACGATCACTTGTCGTGTAGTCAGAATGATTGACGTACTCCCAAAGCTAAAGCATTGGGATTCTTATCCGCTGTGTTAGCCAGATTTACATAAGTGCCAATCAAATCTGACACCTATGGGGGACGCCATCGCCCCAACTACGGGACTCAACATGAATCCCGATACTTTGTTCCAGAGGTTGATTGCACCCACACCATCTCGGTGATATTCAAAGCCACAATGATTGCAGTGATAGTTCCGGTTAGCCGGTTTCTTTCGATTCCCGCACCGTGGGCAGGTCTGTGAGGTATATGCCTCGGATACAAACTTGACTTTCAAACCTGCCAGTTCTGCTTTGTAGCATATCATGAACTGGAGACGGGCAAACGCCCATTGGTGAACCTTCTGGTTAGACTTCTTTGAAAACTTCGCTCGCTTACGGATGCCTTTGAGTTTTCCTATCACTATCGTATCTGCCTTCGCTTTTAAGCAGTCAGATATAAATCGACTCGTGATTTTATGTTCAGCGTCCTTGAGTTGAGCATTCAACTTCGCGAGTATCTTAGTCTTGATTCGTTTCAACCGATACCAGCGATTACTTCGTTTGACACACCTATCCATTTTGGATTGGATATATGCCGTAAACTTGTTGATATATTGCTTGATAGCACGTACTGCCCGACCATTATAGATTATCGTCTGTTCGCCATCGTGAGAAACTATCGGGTGAATCTCGCCCATGTCTATCGCAACCGCTTTACCTGTTTCGCGTTTGGGAGGTGTGTGGACTTTGTAGACCAGTGAGAAATAGTAGCTCCCGCGTTGGAAATACATCTCCACATAGACCGGTTCTACTGTGGATTGAAGCGTGATAGCCGGGTTGCCTTTACCGTTGGATAATCTCAATACACCGTCTTTGAGTGAAATAGCACTCGACTTCCAACGCACCTTGAAAAAGCGGGGTGTGCGTTTAGGAGGCTTCGCTTCAGGGTTGGACTTAACAGCCCGGAAATAAGACTTGAGAGAATCAAAGTAGCTCTCAATTATCGCTTGAATCGTCTGACTATGGAGATTGTAGCCACGCAAGCGCATATACTTTTGGACGGCACCTTGAGATAGCCAAAAGCCTTTTTTACGCTTGACCTTGCGAATAAGGGAAACCACCTTCGAGTAGACGCGTCCTGATTCACTGGCAAGTATATCCAATTCAGACGTTGGAGACACCTTGATTTTCTTGGTAGTGTACATGGGGAGGGGCTTTCCGTCTTTCGGCCGCTATACCGCAGAGTGTAGGGGACACCATCTTGCAATGGTGCGATATTCCCCTACCGAAAGACAAATCAAGCATATCATATCTTGGCTACAAATTCAAGGAAAAACAGGGCTAAAGCATAGCTTATATCCCAAACCTAAAGGATTGGGCTTTACGGGCTAAAGCCCCACTCGGTAACATGCTTTGCGAAATTTATTTTTCGCTCATGTAAAGAATGCGTACAACAGCAACCGTAAGAAAATTGCAAGGTTGGGAGACTGGGAACGCGGAAGCGAGTATGGGAGGAAGCGGGTAAAAACTGATTCACCCCTCGCTTCCTCGTCCCCTCGCCTCCTCACTTCCCTATTTTTTTCTTCCTATCTTCCGCTTTTTTTAATGTTTTGCACTTTATTTTGACATGAGCCAACCCTGTTATGCTACCATATATTCAACAAGAGGTCTACAAAAAAACAGTCTCTTGATTTTCGTTGACTTTTCATTAAAATACGGGTAAAATGGCTGATGTCGCATATCCCTTAGACTTGGCTTGTTTACAGAATTGCTTTGGGGATAGAACAATTTTGGGGACCGTAACGCACTGTTTGCTAACAACATGACCGCAGGAGGGAGAGAATAATGACACGGAACTTTAGAACTTACCTAATCTGTGTGCTATTTGTCGTGGGGTTCATTGCTTGCGGCGGGGATTCGGAAGATGACGCAGATAAGCAGCCCACAAAACCTGCAACATCGAGCGGTGGCGGTGAAGCCATACAACTTACAGTTGATTTTGCAGCTGAGGAGGAGGCACTTCGAGAAGTTTTCACCCTGCACGCCGAAGCGATCGGAACGAAGGATCCTGACGAGTTTATGCCGTATTGGTTGAAAAGCGAAAGCGAAGATGTGTTTGTCGCTTGGGATTTTTGGGCGGGTGCTTTTGAGAAACACCTCGGCTGGCAAGCGATCAAAAAGGGGTGGGAAGGTATTTTTCGCCTGCGCAGCGGCAACATGAGCGTTGAATTTGAAAGCGTTGCAATCAGCAAAACTGCCAAAAGTGCCACGTTATACGGCCGCTATCAATGGGCGGTCAGCGGGGGGTTCATCGCCTCCATGGTAAAGAAGGACCGCAAAGACGGGTGGAAAATTCAGCAAGTTGATTACACGAATAAAAAGTTTGGAGACCAAGTTGATGAACTTGAGGATCCTGCGTATGTAAATCCACCACCCGAAGATGAACAGAAGTGAACAACGGTTGCATTGCCTATGGAAGGACAGTCTACTAACAATATGACCGCTGGAAGGAGAAAACAATGACACGGAACTTTAGAACTTACTTAACCTGTGCGCTATTTATCGTGGGGTTCATTGCTTGCGGCGGGGATTCTGAAGATGACGCAGATAAGCAGCCCACACAGCCGTCCACCCAGCCCTCGACATCGGGCGGTGGTGAAGCGATACAGATTACGGTTGATTATCCAGCTGAAGAAGCCGCAATCAGCGAAGTCCTTACCTTGCATGGCGAAGCCATCGAAACGGAAGACTCGAATGCATTTATGGCTCACTGGTTGCGAAGTGAAAGCCAAGACGTTTTTGTCACTTGGGTCTTTTGGGCGGGAAAGTTGGAGACACACCGCGGTTGGCAAGAGATCAAGAAGGGGTGGGAAGGTATTTTTAATATACGCCGCGGCAAAATGACCGTTGAAATTGAAGGGGTCGCAATCAATAAAACCGGGAGAAAAGCGAGTGTGCGCGGCAGCTATCGATGGGCGGTCAACGGTAGACTAATCGCATTAATGGTAAAAGACCGCGAAGAGGGGTGGAAAATTAAACAGATGGATTTCACGGGCGAAAAGTTTGGCAAGCAGGTTGAAGAACTCGAAAATCCCGCGTATGTAAATCCTCCACCCGAAGATGAACAGAAGTAAATCCGGGCTGCATTACTTGTGGCCGGCTCGGCGGTTTAGGTTGTCTGTCTTGGTGCAGAATGCCGGCGAGCTTCCAGTGTAACGTCTCCAAAGATACCGGCAACCGGGTTTGGGTCGAAAACGCGGTTGCCCTATCCTTTTCTCTGTCCGCCAAAAAAAGAAGATGAAATTTGAGAGTAGCTGAGAATTATCAGAAATAACACATATTACTGCCGTCAACCGTTAGGCTTTGTTAAGCAATCAGCCAATAATAAGATGAAATCCCACGCCGGTGATCCCCGCACCCGCGTACCGCAATAACTGTCCGCCATCCTTGAGTCTTTCCGCGATAATCCCAATCAAAACACCCGCAACGTGAATGCCGGCGGTTCCCAGCACAAATCCGCAAGCGTAGAACAGAGGCTTGGACAGAGACGGCATTTCAGTTCCGTGTGCATGGCCATGAAAAATGGCGAAGAACCCCACAAACACCATAGCCAACAGTGGCGGTAGTTTTTTTTCTAGGGCAATTGCAATACCTAAAGCCAGCACAGAAAACGCTATCCCCAATTCAACTGAAATCATGGGTACGCCGTTGATTCCCAGAACGCCACCGCCGAGCATAACAAGCACAAAAGTTAATGGTACTCTCCATATAGCTTGCCCGCCCATTTGCGCGCTCAGAATCCCGACGCTCAACATTGCTAGAAGATGGTCAAATCCAAGAACTGGGTGCGTCAGTCCGGCTGTAAATCCGCCGCCAGTTCCTTCGTGTGCATAGGAGATAGTCGGAAAAAGCGATACGATGCCCACTGTAGCTAGAACGACTTTCCTCATGAATTTTCCTTTCGTGCGATTGCCTCTGTGTGTTGGATTTCACGGTTCTCGTTCAATCCAGCTTAATTCGCTATGCACTCTAGTTAGAGCATACGAAGCGTAGTTACTATGAAGTAACTTGGGTTATTATACTACGCTGCGAATGAAATGGTCAATTTTTTGCCGCTTTCTAAACATTGGAACAACGTTTAGGAAGCGGTTTTCTATCCTTATCTCTATCCTCTTGTGTTTCTAATGTGAGACGGATTGCTGCGAAGGTGAAAGTGCGGGGAGGTAATCTGGTGTAATCTCATCACCTTCGCAGAGTACCACCGCGCTTGATATTACACCGTACAATTCCCGGACATTCTCTGGCCAATCATATTCGTGAAGCAGATTCATTGCTGCATCGGATACATTGGGCGGCTGCTTGCCGTCTAATTCAGCCTGCTGTTCAACAAAATGCTGTACTAGCGCAGGAAGATCCTCAAGACGTTCTCGGAGCGGTGGAGATTGTACCACACAGATACTCAGACGGTAATATAGATCTGATCTAAACTTCTTCTGATCGACAAACTGCTTGAGATCGCCATGGGTTGTGCCGATAATACGGACATTGGCATAAATCGGTTTTGTTCCGCCGGCACGATTAAAATAACCGTTTACCAGAAAATCGTGCAATCGATTTTGGGTTTCGAGCGGAAGTGCATCAATCTCATCAAGGCATACCGTGCCGTCATTCGCTATTTCGAGCATCCCTTTTTTCTGATTAACCGCCCCTGTGAAAGCCCCTTGTTCATGACCAAATATTTCACTATTGATAAGCAGTGTACGTGTGGAGGGCATATGAAAAGGGACAAAGGGGCCGCCCGCATATTTGCTATTATAGTGGATTATCCGGGCGATAAGTTCCTTTCCTGTTCCCGTTTCCCCTTGGATTAAGACAGGCGATTGCGTCCCTGCAATCTTGTGTAGGTTGGTGCGAAACTGTTGCGTCCATTCACTTGTACCGACTAGATCAACTTTGGGAATTGATGGCACCGGTGATTTCTGTGACGTTTCCATCGCGCTTAAGAGTTCTTCAGCTTCATTAACAGTGATTCTGTGATCGTGAAGCAGAGTGAGTACTTTCCGTTGTGCTGCATACATGATTGGACCTCCATTTTTTTGGTGGCTTATTGTTTCAATTCAGTTGTGTTTAACCCTATTCAGACTTGTGCAGTGCACCACTAAGTGTTTGCATAGCAGCGATGCCTTCTTGAGGAGACATCTCGCCGTGTTCGATTGCCTCAAGGATTTCGAGCTGTTCCCGTCGTTTTGTATGAGGCGCGTATCCTAGTGTGTCAATGACCTCATCGAGTTTCTTTCGTACCGTTGGGTATGAGATTCCCAGTTCCTTTTCCACCTCCTTGATGTTCCCCCTCGCAACGAGGAACGCTTCAACGAATTGCTGCTGATCTGACGGTAACAAGCCAAGTTTGGAGATTGGAAAACGCCCTTCCATCTCCATTTCGCAGGAAGTGCATTTCAGTTTGACAGGTTCGAGCCGTCCGTCGCAGATTGGACAGTTGCTGATTGGTTTCCGCATAAAAACTCCTCTTAGCAAAAAGGATTTAGATTTTACTATAGTATAGTATAACCGAGAAAACAGTAAATGTCAATTAAAATAATTGATTATATTGATTTAATAAGTAAAATTATCAATTATTATGATTTAATTTATTGATATTTAATAAGGTCGTTTCCAACTGTCTGAAACCGGTTTGATCTACCTCGCACTAGTTTGGAATCGTTGCTGAATTGACTTGATTACATATTTCTATTTTGTTTTTAAGAGGGTTGTATTATAATTACCGCTATATTACCCTTGACTTCTCACTTTATAGAACAGAGGAGAAACCCATGAAAATCGGAATTGGTGCCTCAGTTGATCCTCAAACGACCGTTGAACGTTGCAAGCGACTCGGCGTAGAACGCGTTTTTATCAGTTGTGCGTCCCTGCCCGGATATGCGGAGAATGGATATCCGACTCCGGACAGTCTGCGGGAGTTCAAGGGACGATTAGAGGATAATGGCGTAGAGGTGCCAAGTGCCACCTATTGGTTTGCGACGTGGCCCCCGCAACCTTGGCGTGACGGCTCGACGAATCCAGATATATTGCTGAATCGTGACCGGCGTTGCATTGATGCTATGTTGCGGATGATAGAGCTTCTGGGAGAAGTTGGTATCACATCGGTATTGCACTACGTTGATATCGGCAAACCGCTGGATCTCACACAGGAAGCGGCTTGCTGGGAGGGACTGATTGACATCTATCGTGAACTGATACCGGTGGCAGAGGCGAATGGCGTTGGCATCGGAAATCACAGTCTCCACCGGCTCTTGCCTGATGGCGTTCGTGAACGAGCTGTTGCGGAAGGCGTAAGGATTGAAGATTATGGCAGCTATATGACGGAGGGTTGGGGTGGTCCCTACCTTGTTGGAACGTGGAAAGAGTTACGGCGATTGGTGAATGCGGTTCCAAGTCCGTCGAATGGTGTGACGTTGTGTACTGGTATGGACATCCCCGGCGGGGATGTGCCGGCACTAGTAGCTGAGTTTGCAGGTAAGATCCATTTTTGCCAGCTGCGGGATCACTCTGATCGATGGCCCACTGGACGGGAGGGCCCCCTTGGCGAAGGGCGGGTCGATCTACCTGCCGTAATCGCTGCCCTGCGGGATGCCGACTATCAGGGTATTCTAAATCCCGAACACTTGGGGCAACCGAGGTATCCGGGTGAAAATTTGGAAGCAAAGGCGGTTGCTTATATCCAATCCATATTAGCTGAACGTTGAGGAATTAGGTAATCAATCAGCAGAGGAGCGATAGTATGCAGACACGGAAACTGGCAACGCTTGAAGTGCCGCCTATCGGAATGGGCACATGGAAGACGTTTGATGTCCGCTCAAGGGCGGAGATCGCTGTTCGTAAGAAGATTATCGCAGCCTGCCTCTCGGAGGGGGTTGCCTTTCTCGATTCGTCGCCGATGTATGGCGAAAGTGAAAGTGTGGTTGGCGTAACGACCGAGGGCGATCGAGAACAGTTTCAGCTTGCGACGAAGGTTTGGTGTACGGGTTTGGCACAGGGTAAAGCTGAGATTGCCCGATCTTTTGAACGGTTTCGGACCGATTATATTGACGTTTTTCAGATCCATAATCTCTTGGATTGGGAAACCCACCTGTCAACGCTAGAACGGTTGAAGGCGGAAGGGAAAATCGGTCTTATCGGTATCACACACTATATGACCGCATCTTATCCTGAGATGATCCGAATCATGCAGGGCGGACGGATCAGTACGATTCAGATTCCCTATAATGTGTTGGAACGGACATGTGAACAGGAGATCTTGCCGCTTGCTGAGGAGCTTGGTATCGGCGTGATTGTGATGCAGCCGCTCGGCGTGGGGAGGTTGGTGACGGGACTCAAAAGGAAGCCCGATCTCACCCCGCTTGAAGCACATGGGATAGAAACATGGGCGCAGGCATTATTGGCGTGGATTCTCGCGGATATGCGGATAAGCGTCGTGATTCCGGCAACATCAAAACCGGAACGGATTCGAGAGAATGCTGTAGTGGGTGGGCTGCCCCCACTGCCACAGGAGTTACGGATATATATTGAGCAGGAAGCGCGACGATGCCTCTGATCGATCTTTTTTTGCAAACTATAACTTGACTTTGCATGAAAGGAGTTTTATATGCTGACTCAAGAACAGGTTGACTTCTATCACACCAACGGTTATATCGTCGTTGAAAACGTAATTTCAGCGCAGGATATAGCAGAACTGCGTAAGATTACTGATGAATTTGTCCATAAATCCCGCGAGGTCACTGAACATACCGATGTTTTTGACCTTGAGCCCGGGCACACGCCAAAGGCACCTCAGTTGCGGCGGCTCAAAAATCCGGTGGTCTTGCACCCAATTTACGACAAGATGCTTCGCCACGACTATATTCTCGACAGTGTTGCCCAACTGATTGGACCGAATATTCGTTATGACACCTCCAAGCTGAACATGAAATCCGCTGGGTTCGGTAGTCCCGTTGAATGGCATCAGGATTTTGCGTTTGCAACGCCAGTAACCAATGATGATATGCTGTCGGTCGGTTTAGCGATTGACGATATGACGCAGGAAAACGGCTGCTTACTGTTTATCCCACGGTCGCATAAGGGGCCAATCTATGACCATTACGAGAACGATGTCTTTGTTGGCGGGATTACTGACCCTGAATTTCGACCGGATAACGCCGTTCCTATTGAGGTAAAAGCTGGCGGTATCACTATCCATCACACCTGTACTTTGCACGCTTCCGCACCTAACCTTAGCGGACAATCACGGCGTTTGTTACTGCTCCAATACTCTGCAGCTGACACGCTGTCTCAACGACCCATTACTGACTGGGATGCCTTAGACGCTGCCATACTACGTGGTGAACAGGTCCGTGAACCCCGCTATACCGATACTCCGCCTGTTCCTCGTCCCGACAATCCTCGATCTGGGGGGCGCGGTGGGTCTATCTACGAAATACAAACACTCTTGGCGAAGAAGCGAGTTTCCGAAAGTGTGTCTGAATAGGAAGGTGCCTCGAAAGGAGTAGAAAACTATTAGGTGCTTGATGGATATCGACTGACTAGGGAAGCCATGTTTTGTATTTTGCTTGACACTTCAGGTTCACTTGCCCCCAGTTTTTTTTGAGGGGTTATTGTCATTGGTTTTGCGAGCGATAGGAGTGAGAAAGTCAGGTCAGATATGATAAAATACCTCCCTACCGAAAACACTCACTGTTTAGGGCAAGGAGGTATTATGAAAGGAAAACACTCTCAAAAACGGGTGAATCCCACCCCCATGATAACCACTATCACTGAGATTTTCAAGCCTGTTTTGAAAAAACCGGCGTTAAAAAACCTGATGCTCACCATCATAGCTATAGCCTTGGCGCAGTCCTTTGGCATCAACGAAATCGCTTCACGGTTGCCGGTGTCAGTCAAGCATCAAAAGACGAAACAGAAACGACTGCTTCGATTCTTGGCACGTACATTTCCCATAGGTGCGGTGATGCGGTGTTGGTTAGTCTTCGTGGTGAGGCGTGTCTGTCACCCCGGCACTGTGCGTCCGTTAATTTTAATTGATGAAACCCAGGTGCTTGGTACTTTCAAAGCGATTGTCGCTGCGGTGCCGTTTCGACAGCGTGCGATACCTATCTATTGGCACATCTATACCGATGCTGAGATTCAGGATATGAAATATAAAAGCCATAATGAGATTATCCAACGATTTTGCCGCACGGTCTATCGTCAGGCACGAAAAGCACTGCCCCCAGCGTGCGAACCGGTGTTGATATTCGACCGGGGGTTCGCCCGTGCGAGATATGTGATAAAATTTCTCAAAGCAAAAGGCATACCGTTTGTGATGCGCGTCTGTCGCAACGTTCGCATTACCGTTTGGGGTCAGGTCAAAACGATGGAACAGATGCAGAAAACTGGGTTCTATCCACAGATTCTCTATTACCCAACCGAGCCAATTCGACTGAACCTATATGTGGTCAGAGATGCACGGTTTGCTGAACCGATGTATCTGATTTCAAGCCATCTGACGGGCAGTCAAATCCACCGGTGTTATAAACGAAGAATGCAGATTGAACACGGTTTTAGAGACATCAAGACCGGCTTTGGATTTGGCAAGCTGATTCTCAAAAAACCGACAAAAGCACGAATCAATCTGTTATGGCTGTTGGCTTGTCTGAGTTATGGACTGCTGTTTATCATCTACCAAAAATCCGGTGACCGATGGACCAAAGCATTCAACACAAACAAAAAAATCTATTCGTTGATTAACGTGATTAAGCGCGTGATTGCTCAAGCTTGGCTGGGGTGGACTCTCAATCCCTTTTTCACACTGCCACTTTGTCAGACAGATGCCTTGCAAGGCGCATAATCACAAACATTCTCACAAACATTACCTCTCAAACACACTCAACTCTTAAATCAGAAAAAACTGGGGGTAAATGAAACACTTCAGGAGGGGATTTGCTATGATTCCCACATATTTCCGTAATAACCTTTGGAGCGGGCAAATGAGGAGAAGCTTCTGATTGCATCGGTGGTTAGTGCACACAATGATCAGGGATTTGTATTAACTCAAGGGGGCATTATTCAATGAAATTTAATTGTGTCCTATCAATAGCTCTTGTGCAGATTGTCGTTTTGATGTATGGAAACATCGGCTTCGCAGGGACGTGGCGCGACGATTTCGAGGACAGAATTACTAGGGAATGGAAAATCTACAATTTAGACCGTCAGGTTGAAAATTGGTGGGTCAATCAGGGCGAAGCAGCTGGACGAATCTTTAAGCGTGGATTTATCAGTCTATGGTTGACGGGAGAGTTGGAGTGGGAGAACTACTCGGTTTCATGTCGAGCCAAATTGGTCAAAGAGCGTAACGATCCAGCGCGTGTCGGACTCTCGTTACACGACAGAGGTGATGAGCACACCCGTTATCTATTTTTTATCGACTTCTTTCATAGTACTGTGTTGATCACTAGGGCGGAGCCAAATCAATGGTTTACGCGGGAGTTTCCCTTCGTCTCGGACATTGATACGTGGTATAAACTCAGGGCAACCGTCGGTGAGGGGCAACTTGAATTTCAGGTCAATGATCAGGTTTTTACGGCGGTAGATCAGTTTCCTCTCAAACCCGGTCAAGCAGGGCTTGTAGTCGGTAATGCAGAGGCCCGCTTTGATGATGTTGCAATTACAGGTGTAAACATCAAGAACGGTGGGCCGGGGCGTCAACAACTCCCCGTGGACACGCAGGGATCACTTACGACAACATGGGGGCGAATCAAACAGGATAGGTGAAAATAGGTGTTATCTTTGGCTCATTGACGATCTGCGTCTGGATTGGTGGCTGAAGGAACGGGTATCAGATTGTGCTTGCGCCCACTGAGGGATTGTGCTACAATGAGACAGATCTTTTAATGAAGGAGGCTATTGTTTGAGAAACATTGATAATCAACCGTCTGGTTTTACATCTACACAACTCCTCATTGTGATTGTTATTATTGGGATTGTGGTTGCTGTTGTGCTAGCGTCGGGCTTATTGGGGCAGGCAGGAAAAGCGGATCAAGCCCAAGCAGCGGAAGAGATTGAAACTATCGGCATCGCACTGGATACCTACGCGAAAGATAATGGGGATTATCCCTCGACTGAACAAGGATTGGCAGCACTTTGGGAGAAGCCTGAACAGCCGCCAGTTCCCGTCAATTGGTTGGGGCCATATTTGAAGGTTCCTATCACAAAGGATCCGTGGGGAAACACTTACATCTACATCCGTCCCGGTGTGCATGACCGATACGGTTACGATCTGGTCTCTTTCGGCAGCGATGGCCGCGAAGGGGGCGCCGGCGACGCAGAGGATGTCGTGAGTTGGATTCGCCCGGATGAGTAAAGTGTAGAGTGGAAAATCTAAGGTGTGCTGTTAATTCGTGCCTAACGGGCAGTGGAAATCGCGACCCGCAGATCTAAGGCACCGGTATAAAGTGCTCGACCGACGATAGCACCGTGAACCTCTATTGTTTTGAGGGCTTCAATATCTTGAATTGATGTGACCCCACCGGAGGCGATAACGTTTACCGAAACGGTGTCAGCGATGGCTGCCGTAGTTTCCAAGTTGGGACCTTGGAGCATACCATCGCTTTTGATGTCTGTATAGATAATGGTTTGAACCCCACAATCTTCCATCTCTTGAGCAAATGCGATGGCGGATTTTTCAGAGACATCAAGCCACCCCTCTGTGGCAACCATCCCATCTTTTGCGTCGATACCGACAGCGATTCGAGATCCGTACTTTTTGCAGGCGGCTTCCACCAACGGCGGATTTTTGAGGGCAGCTGTACCCAGAATTGCCCTTGTCACACCGAGTGCTAGAACATCATCTAGCCTTTCCATTGTCCGGATACCTCCACCCAATTGGACAGGGACCTGAAGCATTTCGACAATCTCTTTGACGATGTGGAGATTATCGGATACTGTGCCAAATGCACCATCAAGGTCTACAAGGTGTAGGTATTCGGCACCGCCTTGTTGCCACTGCTGTGCCATTTCCGCAGGTTGGTCTGAAAAGATTGTTTCCTCTCCTGCCCGTCCCTGCACTAAATTTACACATTTTCCATCTCGGAGATCAATTGCTGGCAAAATTAACACGATTGTCAGAACTCCCTGTCTTGGAATGAAGCGGTAATGGTTCAGGTGATATAGATTTTGTAGATCTGAATGATTTGATGAAAGAAAGGGATTGCAGATGCGTCCAGTTATTGGCATCACTTGCAGCTTAACAGCAAGCCCTATCGGCGACTCCATATACGCCCTTGAGCGCAATATCATTGCGCGCGATTATGCCGGTGCGATTGAACACGCTGGGGGCACCCCGCTCCTCGTACCACACGTTGAAGATATGGAGTGTATCGACCGATACTTGGGGGTGCTCGACGGGCTCGTTCTCTCCGGCGGTGGTGACATTGATCCGTTGCTGTTTGGTCAGGAGCCGCATCAAAATATGGGTAGCGTTGACCGGGTGCGCGATGAGATGGAACTGCAGCTTACCCAAAAAGCGTTAGACCAAGACCTGCCGATTCTCGCAATTTGCCGCGGGATCCAGATGCTGAATGTTGCGGCAGGCGGCACAATCTACCAAGATATTGCTGCTGAGATGCCGCAGCCAACGCTGTGTCATTCGCAAAGTGGGGCCGGTTGGTACGCTTCCCATACAATTGACATTCTATCCGATACCCGTCTGTTTCAGATTTTCGGCAGTCCAACTACCCGCGTCAATTCCTTCCACCACCAAGCAGTGCGGGATGTCCCCGAAGGTTTTATTGTAACCGCGAAAGCGAAAGATAACGTGATCGAGGCTATCGAAAGCCCAACCCACCGATTTGCGCTCGGCGTGCAGTGCCACCCTGAGATGATGTGGGAACGCCATCCGGAAGCCCTGAATCTGTTCACGGCATTTCTGAAAGCGTGCCAATAACCGAATAGATTTCTCAGGTTTGTTCAGCTGTTCACTCAGATACTCCTGCTACGCCCAGATCTTACTTTCACGCCCTTCCACCCGATGATCATACAATAGTTTTGTCTCCTCCGGGAACGTCTCGAAAACGTCCGCGGGGATCGGTGCTGTATTGACACCGAAGAACTCTAGATTGAGCCACCACGGCGCATAGCGCACCACCACTGCGGTTCGCGGCTTTTCGCTGGGACTGGCTGCGTTTGAGTGCCAGATACGGCTATCCATTATCAGCACGCTGCCGGCATCGCCGGTTGCTTGCAATTCACCCGGAATTGGCGCGAATTCATCGATCCCATCATTTTCGCCTCTCGGATTTTTTTGGCTGACGTGGGTGCCGGGCACTACCCATGTACCGCCGTTGCTGGTTGTGAATGGGGTGAGCATCCACAAGGTTGTGATGCCGATCACCGCTTTGGGAAAAGGTTGGCTGACGTGCCACGGTTGTTTGAGGTCGTGTGGAAAGTCCGAGTGATAAGCACGGTTCAACTCGTAGTGTGGCGGGCGAATTTTGTACTCGGTTTGGGAGATTCGCACTTGTGGTCCTAATATTGCTTTAACGACGTTCAGAAAACGTTTGTCAGACAGATGGGGTGCTAGGGACGGAAAAAAGGCGATGACATTTTTTGACCATCGATCATGTTCTTCACTGAATTTTTTTATACGATGGCTCAGATGTTTCTACCTCTTCGCGCACGGCATCCACTTCATCTGCGGGGATGACACCGTCCATCACGCACCATCCCTCTTGTTCCAATTGCGTGACATACTTATCGGTTGCCCGATCTAATGTACTCATATGCACTCTCCTTCTTGAAAGTTGGTTGAAAAACTTTCTTGTTTCGCTTATGTTAAAATTTAGTGCAAAGAAACCGAGTTTTCAAGAAAAAACTCGGTTTCTCTCCCTCGCTTGTGAAATAGTGACTATGCTGCGAGTGCTTCCATCTGCTGGGTATACTTGCCGTAACGGGCAGCGCTGTTGCACTTTGCTCGATGGTAAAAGACTTTCTGCGCTCTGGAAGGATTAGCAGGATTTTCACCCCATGCTTCGAGCGTCGGTCCCTGCAGTGCCCGTCCGTAGGAAAAGCTAAGTTCCCAAGGACAGTTACCGATGGCGTTCATGGCGTTAAGATGGTCTGTTGCTATTTTAGCACTTTGACCGCCGGAAAGGAAGACTATTCCGGGCACCGCTGCGGGCACGGCTCGACGGAAACAACGCACGGTTGCTTCAGCAACCTCTTGGATGCCTGCTTGCACCGGACAGTCGGTTCCCGAAAGCACCATGTTCGGCTTAAGCAATGTGCCCTCAAGAACAACACGGTGAGCATGAAGTTCAAAATATACCCGTTTCAGCGTTGCTTCTGTTATCTCTTCACAACGTTCGATGGTATGTGTTCCTTCCATAAGGATCTCTGGTTCGACGATGGGCACAAGTCCGACCTCTTGGCATATTGCTGCATATCGCACAAGCGCGTGTGCATTGGCATCAATGGCGAATTGCGTGGGGAGCCCATCGCCGACGTTGATGGGGGCCCGCCACTTGCCGAATCTCGCGCCTAGCTCCCTGTATTCGGTGAGGCGTTCACGGAGTCCGTCAAGTCCCTCTGTCACCGTTTCGCCGGGGAAGGCAGCGAGATCTTTGGGACCGGTGTCGGCTTTGATACCGGGTATGATTCCCTTGTTCGCAATCAGTTCTGGAAAAGGCGTACCGTTCTGAGCTGCTTGACGCAGAGTCTCCTCAAACAGAATGATCCCGCTGATAAATTCTTCTGCACCCGGTGTAGTGAACAACATCTCACGGTAGGCGCGGCGGTTTGCTTCGGTGCATTCGACGTTGATACTATCGAAGCGGCTTTTGATGGTAGCATCCCCCTCGTCCGCGGCAAGAATGCCTTTGCCTGCTGGCACGAGGGCTTGGGCGGTAGATTCGAGTTCGTGTGTTTTCATAGATTGTAGACTCCTTGCAATAGCGTGAAGTACCCAGATAGATTACGGTTAATATTCTCGTTCAATAAGAAAATGAACCAGTTGTAGAAAGGTATGCTTGGCTTCGGTTTCTGGTAAATAGGAAAATGTCTGGTTAAACTGTGTATATGCCTTCTGTGCCAATGTTTTGGCGCGTTGCTGGGCGTATTGGATTGATTTATATCGCTCCATTAGTGCTAACACCTCTTGAATCTCGTCCTGATGTTTGTCCTCACGTCGCTGGCCCATAATTTCAGTGATACGGTTGGTTTCCGTCTGTGAGCAGGTGTTCAGCAGATGGATGAGGATAAGGGTGCGCTTGCCTTCGCTGATATCGCCGCCAATCTCTTTTCCATACAGCCTTTCTTCACCGATGAGGTTGAGGACATCGTCCTGAATCTGGAAGGCAACCCCAAGATTTTTACCCATCTCGACGAATAGATCCAGCTCGTTTTTGGACGCTCCCGCAATGAGCGCGCCGACGCGACAGGGAGTGATGCAGGTGTACGAAGCTGTTTTTCTGACACACATCGTCCAGTAGTCTGATTCTGCTAGATCCCAGCGGTTGTTCTCAACCCAACTCAACTCAATGTGTTGACCCTCGACAATGCTGTTGCTGAGTTGTGCAAATTCCGATACGATCTCAAATGCGAGTTCGTATCCGAGCAGATCTGCGTTTCGGTTCAACATCTCCCACATTTTGCAGTGGAGCCCGTCGCCCACATTAATGGCAATCGGAATCCCATGTTTCTGGTGGAGGCACGGCTCGCCGCGACGTAGATCTGACCCATCTTCAATATCATCATGGATCAGTGCCCAGTTTTGCAGGAGTTCAAGTGCCGCAGCGGTATTGATAGCTTTCCGCGGGTCACCGCCGAACGCCGCGCAAATCAGGAGGCAAATTGCTGGGCGTAACCCTTTGCCGGCTCGAAGCGGGTAATCCAGCATCATTTGGTAGAACTGATGCACTTCAGGGTGATCGTGCTCGCTGGGTAGAAAATCAAAGATATGTGCATCAATTTGCTTTTTGGTCTCTTTGAGAAATTCGAGAGGCTGGATTTTTTTCATAATGAATTATTGCCTTCTCAGGAGCGGTTTGATATAATGTCGCATAGGAGGGAAATCTTGTGCGTGAAATCGCCTTGATGTCGCTCCTTGAAATTATAACCTATGTCTCCTCAGTTTTTCAATATCTGAATCCTCTTCTCATAAGAAATTATGGTGACAGTTTTCGGTAAGAATGGTATACTAACGCAAATTGCTATCCATCATAACTCAAGTTTTCCCCTGCCTTATAATACGACACACCTACAGTATCAGGAGATAGAAAATGCCCAATGTAGCACCCGAACGGTTGCGTAAAATTGCGGCGGACATTTTTGAAGCAGCAAATGTCCCCGCTGAAGAAGCGCAAATTATTAGCGAAATCCTTGTAGATGCCAATCTTGCAGGGCACGATTCACACGGAGTGATTCGCATTCCGCAGTATATGGGTTTCATAGAAGCCGGGCAGATTGACCCCCGTGCCACGATGGAGATCGAGCGTGAATCTCCGTCACATGCCCTGATTAACGGTAATTGGGGGTTTGGGCATGTCATCGCGCAACGGTCGATGTCGTTAGCGATCCGCAAGGCGCAATCGAGTACGGTCAGTGCGGTTAGTATCTATAACTGCAATCATATCGGCAGGATCGGCAGCTATGCCATGATGGCAGCGAAAGCGGGGTTAATCGGAATAGTAATGGTGAACGCAGGAGGTGCCGCGCTCTACGTCGCACCATTTGGTGGCAGCGACGGACGACTTGCGACCAACCCCATTGCGATTGCTTCCCCGACGCGGGGCGATGAGCCTATTGTGTTGGACATCACGAGCAGTGTGGTGGCGCAAGGGAAGATTCGCGTTGCACTAAATCGAGACGATAGCGTTCCGCTCGGTTGGTTGATTAACGGTAAAGGTGAACCGACCACAGATCCACGCGACCTCAACGGTCCACCGCCCGGTGCATTACTGCCACTTGGAGGCATTGCTGGACACAAAGGGTTCGCGCTTGGCTTGATGATTGATGTGTTGGGAGGGGCACTATCGGGTGCTGGTTGTAGCGGTTCCGGCACAACAACAGTCCAAAACGGCGTGCTGATGATGGCAATTAACATCGCGCAATTTACTCCGATGGAGGATTTCTACGGACGTGTTGATGCACTTGTCGATCATGTGAAGGCATCGCCGCCTGCTCCCGGTTTCGATGAAATCTTGGTGCCCGGCGAAATCGAGGCACGTCAAACGAAACAACGTTCAAGCGAGGGGATTCCTGTTGATGACGAAACATGGCGACAAATCCAAGAGACAGCAGCAGCGGTTGGGGTTTCGGAGCTTTAGATGGTATCTGGAAAGTTGAGTAGAGGGGTATTATGGCGAGGAAATCGAAACTTTCCCCTTTGATGGAGCAGTACAGGCAATCAAAAAAACAGTATCCGGATTCGATTCTACTCTGTCGTGTCGGAGACTTCTACGAAGCGTTCTACGAGGACGCTGAACTGATTGCGCGCGTCTTAGAAATTGCGTTGACATCGAGAGATAAGGACAGCGTAGGAGGCGCGATCCCGATGGCGGGTGTCCCGCATCACGCGCTGGATTCATATCTTTACAAGTTGGTAAATTCGGGCTATAAAGTCGCAATTTTGGAGCAGGTCGAAGATGCAAAAAAAGCGAGGGAAGAGAATCGGCTTGTCAAACGCAATCTTGTCCGTATTGTGACCGCCGGGACTGTCACAGATCCAAAGATTCTGGATGGGAAAACAAATAACTATCTGATTAGCATTTATCTCCTAAAAGACAGTTATGGCTTGGCAGCTGTAGATCTTTCGACCGGAGAATTTACGGTAACGGAGCTAGAAAACTTAGCAAAGCTCTGGTCAGAAATTCATCGGCTTGCCCCGAAAGAGTGCCTGTTTTCCGAGGATTTCGATGACCCGGAAATAGTAGCGCAGATTGAAACGGACCTGAAAGCGGTTGTAAACTATCTTCCGGAGTGGCGTTTCTCGTTTGATACGGCACGGTCTGAACTTCTGCAGCATTTTAACACACTTTCCTTAGATGGCTTTGGGTGCGAACATCTGCCCGCTGCGATCTGTGCCGCGGGCGCGTTGGTCTACTACCTCTACGAAACCCAGAAACAGGAGGTAAAACATATTGTTTCCCTCCACACCTACACCATCTCAGACTTTATGCTTCTGGAAGCGGATACGCAGCGGAATTTGGAGTTGACGACCTCAATCCGTGACGGTTCGTCGAAAGGAACGCTGCTAGAAGTGATGGACGAAACTGTTACACCGATGGGAGCGCGAAAACTCCGTCAGTGCATCTTGCAACCGCTGCTGCAGCCAGCAGAGATCAACTCACGTTTGGATGCTGTTGATGAATTGAAAAATCGCATTGGGTTACAGGAGGAGTTACGGGATCGGTTGAGTAAGGTGTACGACATGGAGCGACTGATTTCTCGCATCAGTTTGGGGTCAGCGAATGCCCGAGATCTCATCGCGCTGAAAGACTCCCTGCGCCTGCTTCCGGATATCAAGGCACAACTCAACGACTGTGAATCCTCGCTATTACAGACCTTGAATGAAAACCTTGACCCGCTGACAGAATTAGGGGGGATGATTGAAGCCTCCATCCACCCCGACCCACCGGCAACGATCCGTGAAGGTAGATTAATCAACGATGACTACAACGAACAGTTAGATGAGTTGCGTGAAATCACCAGTGAGGGAAAAAACTGGATCGCCGAACTTCAACAGAAAGAGCGTGATCGGGTAAACATTCCTTCGCTGAAGATCGGATTCAATCAGGTCTTTGGATATTACATTGAGGTTACCAAGCCGAACCTGCATCTTGTCCCAGAATATTATATCCGTAAACAGACATTGACCAATGCCGAGCGGTTCATTACGCCGGAACTCAAAGAGCGAGAATCACAGATTCTGAACGCGCAGGATCAGATTCAGACCCTCGAATATGATCTCTTCTGCGAAGTGCGGGCTCAAGTTGCGGCTGAAACTGAAGGGATACAGAAAGCCGCTGCCGTAGTTGCCATGATTGATGTCGCTGCCGGGCTTGCCTACATCGCGTCCAAATACGATTACGCCAAGCCGATTATTGATGAGAGTGATGAACTCATTGTCAAGAACGGGCGGCACCCCGTTGTGGAACGCCTTTTTACGAGGGAAGGGTTTGTTCCTAATGACACAGGATTGAACTGCCGGGACCAACAGATGCACATTATCACCGGTCCGAATATGAGTGGCAAAAGTACATTTCTCCGTCAGACGGCACTCATCACCTTGATGGCGCAGATGGGCAGCTTTGTTCCCGCGTCCGCAGCGAAGGTCGGGATTGTAGACCGGATTTTCACCCGCGTCGGCGCATCTGATAACCTTGTGATGGGACAGAGTACCTTCCTCGTGGAGATGAACGAAACGGCAAATATCCTGAACAACGCAACGCGCAAGAGTTTGATTATCCTTGACGAGATTGGGCGCGGCACTAGTACATTTGATGGACTGAGCATTGCTTGGGCGGTCGCGGAGTACATTTTGGACGAGAAGCGAATCGGTGCAAAAACACTGTTTGCAACTCACTATCATGAATTAATTGAGCTCGCCGGCAGATATAAGAACGTGAAAAACTACAATGTCGCTGTCCATGAAGATGGCGAAACGGTAACTTTTTTGCGGAAGGTTGTGGAGGGCGGAACGGATCAGAGCTACGGTATCCACGTTGCACGCCTCGCCGGATTGCCGCAGGCAGTCATTGAGCGGGCGAACCAAATCCTAGAGGTCCTCGAACAGCACAATCTGAGTATTGAGGGTGAGGAATCGGATCAGGCTTCACCAAAATCGGTTCCGAAAGCTCCACGTCCTCGCCGTCGAATGTCAAAATCTACTTTCCAAGGCGATTCACTCCAACTCGCTCTGTTTACGCCGAAGACGCATCCCATCGTTGAGGAGCTTCGGAATACTGAACTGAATCAGATGACCCCGATGGATGCGTTGAATCTGATATATCATCTGAAGGCAAAAGCGGAGGAGTAAGGTTTTAATCCTAATTGATGATAAACCTTTGGTGTGTAGGGAACGCAAATCTGCGTTCCCTACTGAGGATGTCGTTTCCACATCGTTCAAATTAGTACATTGACTCATTAGTTCATTTGTTCATTAATGAACAAATTGCTTTCACGTTTTACGCATCACGTTTCACGCTCGGAGCTTGACTGGAGAGCGTATCACGAGTTGCAAATTAGTACCCTTGGTGATTAAGGAGTAAAATATGTCTAAAATCCGATTGGGGATTATCGGTTGTGGCGGAAATTCGGGCGGGCATGCCCGTCGAATGAATGAAAATCCCGATGTCCAGATTGTCGGCACCTGTGATGTGAACACTGACATCGCTAGTAGTTATATCGATCGTAACCTACCAGAGTTGGATCCGCGTCCAGCGGTATTCGATGATGTTCAAGCGATGCTCAACGAAACAACCCCCGATGCTGTGGTTATTTCTACACCACACACCCTCCATTTTGAACACAGTATGCACGCCCTCAATGCGGGTTGTCATGTTTTGGTAGAAAAGCCGATGGTGACAGCAGCACCGGACGCATATACCCTAGCTGAGAAGGTCAAAGAGACGGGTAAGGTCTTTACCATTGGCTATAATACGCCTTGCTCAGCGAATTTTTACTATGTGCGTGAATGTATACGAAATCAGACATTTGGTAAGTTGGAATTGGTAACTGGCTATCTTACGCAGAACTGGCTTCGCGCAACGAAGGGGGCGTGGCGACAGGTCCCTGAATTGTCTGGCGGTGGGCAAGCGTATGACAGTGGGGCGCATCTGTTCAACAGTTTGTGTTGGTCTGTTGAATCCAATGTTGCTGAGGTCCATTCCTTCATCGACAATTGTGGCGCAGCGGTTGATATCAACAGTTCAACCAACATTCGGTTTGAGAACGGGGTTTTCGCGAGTATTGTTGTCAGCGGTAACTGCCCAAGCCCCGGTGGCACCCACATGGCGTTGATTTTTGATAACGGTCGAATCGAGGTTGACGGTTGGGGCGGTGGTTGGATTCGGGTCTATGAAGGTGGAGAACAGCTTGATCCACCGCCGATTACTGATGAGATGGCCGCAGGATCACCGGACGACAATTTCATTGATGCCATTCTGGGTCGCGCTGAACCGCGCACCAGCCCGATGAACGGGATTATCCAATCGGAGTTGATGGACGCTATCTATGAATCGGGACGCACCGGGCAACCTGCCAAGCCTGTACGGAGATAATATAACGACTGCGTTTCACGTTTTGAGGAACGGAGGACATTGATGCAAACATATCGTGCGGCGGTTATCGGTTGTAGCCGGATGGGCGCATTTATCGACAACGAGAGGGTTGGACATCTTGCGTCTGAGGTGGCAAGCTATCTAGCGCAGAATCTCCCAGTATCACATGCTGCCAGTTTTTTTGCAGAGGCGCGGACAGACTTAATCGCCTGTTCTGACCTCCGCACTGAGGTGATGGCGGAATTTGGAAGACGATATAAGGTCCCGGCTGAACGGCAGTATACCGATTATCAGGAGATGCTTGAAAAGGAACAGCCCGACATCGTGAGTGTTGCGACGCAGCCCGAACATCGTGCGGAGGTCGTTATCTACGCTGCGGAGCACGGCGTAAAAGCCATCTACGCAGAAAAGGCGATGGCGGCATCGATGGATGAAGCGGATGCGATGGTCGAGGCGGTCGAACGCAACGGTGTCGCCTTCAATTTAGGCACCAATCGTCGTTGGGACACCGGCTTCGACAAGATGAAAGAGGTTATTGATAGTGGGGAGTTGGGTGCACTTCGGACGTTGATTATTTACGGCAATGGATCGCTTTTCAACACCGCTAGCCATAACTTTGACCTCATTCTGCGGCTCAACAGCGATGCGCCTGCGTCTTGGGTATCGGCACACCTCCCGAACGGGGACTCAATCATTGATGGGAATATCGTGCGAGAGGATCCAAGCGGACAGGGAATGATCCAGTTCTCAAACGGTGTGACGGCGCACGCCCTTCTCGCACAGTTGGGGTGGGAGGCGATCTGTGAGAAGGGAAGCATCACGAGTTTCAGAGATGGTGCGATGTGGCAAATCCGCCGTCAAAATAGGCTTGAATCCTTTCCCAGATTTGAACGCACTAGCAGCGGTGCCAATATCGTCAAAGACCTTGTTCATGCGTTGGATACGGGTGAACCGACACGCGGCGGGGTTCGCGTTGCCCACGCAAGCACGGAGCTGATTTTTGCGTTCATGGAATCCCATTTGCGGAATGGCGCGCGGGTAGATCTTCCACTAAAGGGAAGCAAGCTGCGGTTACAACGAGACCGTGGGCCGAGACAGCCAAGATTTCAGCCATAATAAACAACTGTTGTACGGAGGAGACCCTATGGCAGAAGAAACAATTTTTAGCAAAATTATCCGAAAAGAAATTCCTGCTGACATCGTGTATCAAGATGATTTGGTAACCGCTTTTCGGGACATCAAACCTCAGACTCCCACACATATCTTAATTATTCCGAACAAATTAATTCCCACTTCTGACGACGTGATGCCTGAAGATGAGCCGGCTTTGGGGCGAATGTTTACAGTGGCGGCGAAGATTGCTAGAGACGAGGGGATTGCTGAAGATGGTTACCGTTTAATTATCAATTGCCGACAACATGGCTTGCAGGAGATTTATCATTTGCACATGCACCTCGTCGGTGGTCGTCAGTTGGGACGAATGCTGTCAAGACAGTGACGCTTGGTCTCACGCTCGCAAGTCAAAGATGGTTTTCACTGCGCCAGATTTACCTGTGGACATCGCAGCTTGGATGGCTTGTCGGTACTCCTTCAGTGAGAACTGTTTGCCAATTAAAGGTAACAACCTATCCCCCATCTGTTCCAGCAGGCGGATTCCGAGTGTGAAGGTACTGATTTCTTCGCCTGCGTAGTTTTCCATTCCGTAAGTATACGCACCGCCGACCTCTAATTCTTTATACCAAACTGATGTCCAGTCGATATTTTTCGGAATAGCGGGCATTCCCACAAGCATAACGCGCCCCTGTGCTCGCGTGAAACGGAGCGCATCGTCGATTGTCGTAGCGGACGCTACACAATCAAACGTCACATCGACACCGCCGAGCAGGACAGGTTTACCGAGTTCCGGCTGATAGCTTTCTGCTCCTGTTAAGCCGCAAAAATTTGTGTAGAGCGACTTGTCAGAGGAGAGGATTTCATCTGCACCGAGTTCGCGTGCGAGTTGACGTTGATGCGGGTATTTGGCAACAATTAGGATGCGGTTCTGTTTCCCAATTGCCCGGATCGCTGCAACGGTGAGCAGCCCGACTGTCCCCGCACCGATGACTAAGACTTCGTCTGTATCTTTGAGGTTGGCTTTCAAAACACCGTGCAACGCACACGCAAACGGCTCGAGAAGTACGGCGATTTCATCGGAAAGGGAGTCCGGTACGCGGTGGATCTGGTTTTTATGGGCTAGGAAATAAGGGCTCCAACCCCCGCCGGTGTCGTGGCAGTATCCGGTCTGAATGCCTGCGGAGATATTCCCTTGCGTGATATTCTCGCAGTTCGCAAAATGCCCTTGGCTGCACTGGTAACAGACAGGGGCGATGCCGCGGATTTCGCACGATAGCACAGGCTCTATCACAACACGGTCTCCAGTCGCATATCCCTCAACCCGCTCCCCTATCTCTGCGAGTTCTCCCACAACCTCATGTCCAAGCACAAATGGACATGAAGTGAAGGGCGAGAAATATGGGCTGCCCTTTGCCGTGATAGTGGCAAGATCTGAGCCGCATATCCCGCTCAACCGTGTCTTGATTTTTACCCAATCCGGAGTCAGCAGTTGCGGCTCATCAATTTCAGCCAGACGGATACATGAAGCACCGGAAGTATAAAGCCAGTTCCAACGTTTCCCTAAGAGACGCACCATTAGGTAACGCGGCACGCTTTTGATATATTGGATAGCTTGCATAGTTTCGTAAAATAGTATAAAGTTTGTACAACCCACAACACAGATGGCTGGTTGAGACCCCTTCTGGTGATTTGAAACAGCACTCAGGAATCATTCTCTTTTGGCTTTACAGTATGTGGAGGAAAGGCTTCATCAACATTGAACATTTCCATCACATGGGCTTAAACTCCGTCGTGGCGCAGGTTGGCAACTTGCTAGGCGATTGCCACGTCCCATCGAATCCAGCGGTCATCTGCCAAAATGATGCCGATACGCGGCTGGAAAACGGATAATTTTTCGTTTTCAAGGTGCTTAGGTGCTACGAGAGGTGATTATTTTCTGCAACAATCCCTCAATCTACTTAGTTGCCGAATATTCACCCGATATTCAACAAACCCTTGATAACACTACATCAATTGCAAACAGATTGTACAAACTTTAGTTAATTCTAAAATCTACGATAATATGAGGCTGGTCGAAGTTCCATATCTACTCATCCTACAACTTCAGGGTGCTCCTACAGGAAAATAATTTCACAACGACACCTTAACTCTCATTCTTTTTTGGCGTTTCTACAGAAATTCTTGCCTGAAAGGCATTAACGGTCCCTTTCTCATTGGTACACCGCCCGCTAGCACCCAATTTAAACATCTTGCCCTGGTCGAAATGATGTGTGATTTGCCCTGTATCACCCGGTGAAATAAGCCACTCCCTGGCAAGAGTGCCTTTAGGCACTTTTTCTGTTGAGAGTTCGCTGTTGCCATCGAACAAGAAGAACGAACCTGCCCCCTCTGCCCGACCCACTTCGATATCAATCGTTAGTGTGCCGCCCTCTTCAAACGCCCTTACATCAATTACAACAACAGTGTAATCGTGATAGCCAGTCATCGGTGTCCGAAAAATGTCTAATACCTGCTGCAGGGGTCGCTCATTGTTGAGGATAACGTTTCCCAACCCGGGCTGTTTTCCTTCTAAGGATTCTACGAGAAACATAAAGTAACCCTCGGCGTACCGGAGGCCCCTACGCTTGCTCTCACCGTAGAGTTCATTGATGGGTTGACGACCCATCAGTTCAAGTTCAGGTGATATGACTAAACAATCCACCGGTGAGGCTTTCTTTGAGCCTGTCTGCCCTCCCCTAATGATCGCTTGTATCAACGGCTGTGTTGTGTCAAACACCTTGGATTCGCGCTCCCGTCTCATCGCAATAGGAGCTTGCAAGCTAGGAATACGCCCTAATTCGGCATTGGGCACCCAAGTGTTGATGAAATTTTCGTTCAAGAATTCTATGTTTCGTTCGTCAGAGAGAGCAACTGCTCTCAGGCTCTTGCCGCTTCCTCAGCATGACTCGTCAGCGAGCGGTCCATCTACTGAGATAGCATGAACCGGTTTCTGCTGTACTTGTGCCATCTTCAACGCCTTATCCACCGGCACCCAGTTAATTCGCTGCCATTCGTAGAAACAGAGGATCAGTTTGTGCTCAGCTTCTTCTTGGATAATAGTTTCCGCGAATTCAATGTCTTGTACAACATCTTGCGTCCCGGCACGTAGTTCCATTCGTGGGCAAAAGCCGCTATCCGTAAAGAAACCAGAGTCGTCTTTGTCTCTCTTCCAGTTGACATCGAAGTTCAATGTGCCTTCAGGAACGTGCATCTTGAAGGAGGCGACCCTTTCTTCAATTCGGTTAATAAGGAGATGCCCGGCAAACTGTGAAGGTGTGAACCAGCCGTCCGCTAAAGTGAATTCTGCGTGGAGGCGAAACACGATGTCAGCAAATCTATCATTGTAAGCACGCAGACATGCCCACAATCCCTTGGAATCCCCCGCATCACGCATATTCAGATGCGGATTGGGATGAAGTTGTTTCAGCAGTTCCAGAACACCATCTTGTTCTATCTGCCAGAGTTCGCCAACAGAAACAGGAACGGGCGGGAGAAAAGCCAGAAAAACAGACGCAGCGTACCGCTTTTCTGGCTCGGCGACTCGCAGATTCGCCAACGCACCCCACTCCACATGGAAGTTGGATCCGGTATACTCAATCGGAGCGATGAAACCCTTGACTGACACTTCCGAATCATCATCAAGATTGAGAGTGATTCTGTTTGGGAAAGTTTTCATCTTGCAATTCCTAAAGTAAGAAGATATTTCTTTTTTTAGTGCATTAGGCATGACGTTTCGCAAATCAATTCGGTTGAACTCGGCAAATCATACAACTTGATCTGAGCATTGTCAATATCAAGATGTATAGGAGTACTAAAGTTTGGACAATTCACGGTGCAGAAATTTGATTGAGAACGCTTTTGGTCATGTGAAGTAGGACTCAGGAATTGTTCTCTCGTGACTGTGGAGCCGGTCAGACCAAGCACTGCATCAAAATTGAAGATTTTCAACACAGGTGCTTAACTCCAGTCGTGGCGCAGGTTTCCAAACTGCGGGAGAGCACAGTCTAGCAAACCTGTGCCACGATTGCTATTATCATGTGCCAAAATCATACGCCTACGCAGTAGGGAATGAGCCCCCTTTTGGCAAGCCAAGTGCGTAAATCCTATCAGAGACGATTATTTTCTGCGATAACCCCTGAAGGTGTGAACTCGCTAAATATTCATCAGATCCTTGATAATGCTACATCAATTGGGTACAAATTGTACAAACTTTAGTAAAATAGTAGTGGATGAGTATAAAGTGCTACTCAAATGCTACGCCCAGCTTGACGCTCTTTTCGGGATGGAGATCCATCTCCTCGTACGCTTGAGCCGATTCGTCGAAGGGTACTACCGGGGAGACAATCTCCTCACAATCAAACCGTCCTTCGGAAAGCCACTGCCAGCAGTGGTCCGTGATGCGTCCGAAATCCCATCGTGGATGGTCGCGATTGGGATCGCTGCACGCACGAGCAAAGATTAGATTTGGAATGTCGAAGTGTGCGACAGCACCGAGGTCAAGTCCGCCCTTGCACTCCTTCATCCACCCGACGACGGCGACGTTGCCGCCATACGCTAACCCACGGATTGCACCGTCCAACGCTTGGTAATTCGCACTTGTCTCGATCGCGACATCGATTCCAAGTCCGCCGGTCGCTTTCTTCAGTTCCTCTCCGACATCGACAGCGGTTGGATCGAGTGATAGGTCTATCCCGATGCTTTCAACGACTGCGCGTCGCTTGGCTATCGGGTCCACGGCAGCGACAAAGGACGCACCAGCCATCTTTGCCATCTGTACGGTCATTTGACCGATCGCGCCAAGTCCGAAGACGGCAACCCTGTCTCCCAAACGCACCTGACCATCACGAATGCCGGCAAGAGCAAAATGTGCTGGATCATAACAGACCGCTTCTTTCCACGTCATCCGGTCGCTCATACGCAAGGCGCGTTCGGCTTGCCACGTATGTGTCTCCCGAAGGTTTCCATATCCGGCGACCCGATCGCCGATCGAAAAGCCTTCGACACCTTCACCGATTTCGCTAACCCGACCGACGCACATATTTCCCAGACCCATCGGAAATGACGCACCGCGAAATCCGTGATACCCCGTCAATTCGGTGCCTCGTTTGGGGGCACCAAAATCTACTTTGATGCGGATATTTCCAGTTGGTACAGGTCCCTCTTCGTAATCCTGTAAAACAGGTTGCTGCACTGCGATTGCGACTAATTCTTTTGGCATTTTGTTTTCCTTTGCTTTGATTTAATTCCGAGCGCCCTGCTAGGGCTGTATTAGTTCATTGATTACGGCATACGGAGTATGCCTACTACTATTAATTTGGGTTATTGTAACATTGGAGGCAAATTAAATACCAGCGAATTGTGCAGCGGAGATTCGGATTTCTCTGTTGACGCTTCGCCGAAAATCTGCTACAATCACGAATGTGAACAGTAGACATCTTACGCTAATCTGTTCGCGCTATTCGATCTCACAGACAGGAGAAACCATGATAACCACGCCAGACATTGAACGCCCTCCCAAACAACTCATTGAAACCCTCTCCTCTATCAGCAGTGCTACCGCTGCCGGTGAGCTTTGTCGCCTAGGTATACGTGATCCCCAAATCTTGGGTCCCGTTCCTCGCACCCCCGGCAAGACGGTTGTTGGACCAGCACTCACCCTGCAATTTATGCCCAAACGTGAAGACATCTACGCTGTCGATGAATATAACGATCCCGAAAAGCAGCTGCATCGCCACGCGCTCTATCACACCCAGCCCGGCGATATCATTGTTGTTGACGCTAGAGGTGACATGAGCAGCGGCGTTTTCGGGGAGATGATGTTGACCTTTTTCAAGGGGCGTGGCGGTATCGGTGCCATCGTAGACGGTTGCATCCGGGACTTTCCTTATGCACAGACTTTGGGGTTGGGATTATGGCTGAAGGGAACGACCCCTAATTTCCATACGCAAACGAATATCTATCCCTACGCGGTCAACGTTCCTATCGCCTGCGGGGACACCTTGATTATGCCGGGGGATATCATTGTGGCTGATGATGACGGTGCCGTTGTGGTTCCGATTAAGCTAGCACCGGAGTTGTGTGAAAAAGCCACCGCCCACTCGGAGTGGGAGGACTTCAGCCGCATGAAACTAGCGGAGGGCGGCCACTTACGCAAATACTATCCCCTTAACGATGAAGCGCGAGCAGAGTACGAAGAATGGCGTAAAGCCCAAGAGAAGTAAAACTGTGAAGGACGATTTATAAGGAGAAAATCAATGCCAGACACAAAGAAGATAGGTTGGAACGCTGTGAGCAAAACAGGTGCCGTTGCTGCGGGCGGTGCTGGTGCTGTTGATGCCGGAATTCAGATTCTGGAGGCAGGCGGTAACGCGGCTGACGCAGCGGCGGGAACGATTCTCGCGCTTAATGTCACAGACCATATCGCCTGCTCTATCGGTGGTGAAGTGCCGGTGCTTATTTTTGATGCGGAAAAACGGGAGGTAAAATCGCTTTCTGGTCAGGGGCGTGCTCCACTCTCGCAAGAAGCCATCGATTGGTATATGAAAAACGGCATCCCGGCTGGTGATATGAAGATGGCACCTGTGCCCTCGGTTGTTGATTTGTGCATCACGATGCTCCAACAGTATGGAACAAAGTCGTTTGAGGAGATTGTAATCCCCACACTTGCCCTCTTGGACGCGGGAGACGAGGATTGGCATCCCAATCTGGCGGTCACATTACGCCGTATGGTTGAGGAGGAACAGATTACGTCCGGAGATCGTGAGACGAAACTGCAAGCTGCAACGGATCGCTTTTATGGACGGAACAGGTATCGCAACGATATTGCGGAGGAGTTAGAAGCCTTTTATATCAAGAAGGGTGGATTCCTTCGTAGGGAGGATCTTGCCGCGCATACCACGCTAATTGAGGAGCCTGTGAAGGTGGATTATCATGGGTATACGGTGTATAAGTGTGGAACATGGACGCAGGGACCTTATCTCTGTCAGGCGTTGCGCTTGCTCGAAGGCTTTGATTTGAAAGCTATGGGACACTTCTCAGCAGACTACGTCCACGTAGTCACAGAGGCGATTAAGTTGGCGATGGCGGATCGCGACGAATACTACGGCGATCCGGTCTTTGTGGATGTTCCGATGGAAGGGTTACTATCCGATGTCTATACTGAGATTCGTCGTCCGCTGATTGACATGGAAAAAGCGTCATTGGAGGTGCGACCGGGTGACATAGAGAACATGAAGCCGTTGAAAGAAGGTGGCGTATTTCGTCCGGGCGTCGGGGGAACGACGACCTGCGTCGTTGCTGATCGCTGGGGTAATGTAGTTTCTGCCACACCTTCCGCTAACGTCTACCGTGAGGAGCGGATGGGAGGTTCAACGGGGGTGAGTTTCGGCAACCGGCTGCGAAGCCTCAATACGGTTCCGGGACATCCAAACTGTATCCAACCGGGAAAGCGTCCCCGCATTACACTGACACCGACGCTTGTTTTGAAGGACGGTAGCCCGATTCTAGCGATTAGTGTTGCCGGTGGTGACTTGCAAGATCAGGCAGCACTGAATTTGCTCCTTGATTTCATTGAGTTTGATATGCAGCCTGAAGATGCTGTTATTGCGCCACGCTTTGCCACAGCGCATCACGAAGATTCGTTCGATCCAAATCCCAACCGTGAAGAGGCATTCATTCGGGCAGGCGCGTTGACTGTCAGTGATACGGTGGATTCGAGTGTTCAGGAGGAATTGATTCGGCGCGGGCATCAGTTGGAGGCAAGGTCAGGTGCAATTGCGACCCCCGTAATGCTCTCCATTGACCAAGATAGTGGAACGCTCTATGCTGCAGGCGATCCAGCTGCGAACCGTCATGCCGCGGGGTTGGCAGACGAATGAGAGGAAATCGTATGGCTGAACGACTGACTGTTCTATTTTTACCTCACCCACTCGGTCCCTCGATGCTTAAACCGGCGAAGGACGATGTGGCGGCTGCGATCGGGGACCGCCACGATTTGCGTATTTTGGATTATGACCAACCCATCGCCCCGCAGTTTGACGGGGTTGATGTGGTTATTGATCACGGCGGTTCAGCGGGCACACGAGAGATGGCGGATGCAGCAGCGGGAAGGGTACGTCTCTGGCAGATTCTTGGAACAGGCTTTGACCACTTTGATCTGAAGTATTGGCAGTCGAAGCACCTGTCTGTGGCGAACTGTCCGGGGATTTTCAGTGCTGTGGCGTTGGCTGAATGTGCGATGATGTTCATGCTGATGCTTGCGCGCGAATATCCCGTCACTCAAACGAACCTGAAGCAGGGAGAACTGTATAGACCGGTAGGGATGGAACTTGACGGATTGAGTTTGGGCATCATCGGTTTCGGTGCGAGTGGGATAGAATTGGCGCGCCGGGCGGGACCCTTTGGGTTAAAAATGTCAGCGATTGATATCCGCGATGTTGGGGCGGATGAGGTGGACGAATTTGGCTTGGAGTTTGTCGGGAAACCGGAGGATTTGGATTCCGTCGTCGCTACGTCCGATTTTCTATCGCTGCATCTGCATCTCAACGATGAGACGCGCCACATCATTGACGCGTGTCGCTTGGGTTTGATGAAACCGACAGCGTTTCTGATCAATGTCGCACGGGGAGCATTGGTGGATGAAGCAGCCTTGATTGAGGCGTTGACAGAAGGCAAAATCGCCGGTGCTGGGCTTGATGTTTTTGGTCAGGAACCGCCGGATCTGGATTCAGCTATCTTTAGCCTGCCGAACGTGATTGCGACACCGCATATCTCAGGCGCAACCGATGGCACCTCGCGGAAACGGGCAGGAGCAGCGGCGGAGAATGTTGACAGGATAGCGGCGGGATTAGAACCGTTGTATCTCATATCTTGAGAAATTTCCTCCATGCGTAATGCGTGCAAAGAAACCGAGTTTTTTGGAAAAGCTCGGTTTCTTCCGAGGCACCCCGATGAAATGAATCACAAAGGGTTTGAATGTTTACGAGGAACCCAGAAAATCGTATCCTGAACAAGCGGATTCTCAGCCTCGCTATTCCCAACATTATCAGCAATTTGTCGGTTCCGATGCTGAGTGCCGTTGACACCGCGCTGATGGGGCGGTTAGAAAATGAGCAGTATCTCGGTGCCATCGCCATTGGCGGTATCATCTTCGGGTTCGTGTACTGGGGGTTTAGTTTTCTGCGGATGGGTGTCACCGGACTGACAGCACAAGCCTATGGTGCAAGAGATTCTGAAGAAAGTACCCTCCTCCTGAAGCGGGGAGTGATGGTTGCACTACTGATCGCGCTGCTGCTCCTGCTTCTTCAATCGTTAATTGCAGCACTCAGTTTTTATCTAATGGACGCTGGTCCTGAGGTCGAAAGACTTGCGCGTTCCTATTTCCACATCCGCCTCTGTGCTGCGCCGGCCACCTTAACCCTGCATGTCTTTCACGGTTGGTTTCTGGGTATGCAGAATGCCAAATATCCGATGCTCATCACCATCATGGTGAATCTTTTGAACCTTGCGTTGAACTTCTTTTTTGTAAAGGTTCTAATGATGACCTCCGATGGTGTTGCCCTTGGAACGGTGATCGCCCAGTATCTTGGGTTGTTATGCACTATTGGCTTATTTTTGAAGAGATATAGACATCTGTGGGACGGGTGGCATCTAAAAGGGGTGTTACATCTCCCAGCCCTGAAGCGTTTTTTCAGAATAGGTGGTGATATCTTAATTCGCACGTTTGCGGTGCTTTTCTGCCATGCATTTTTCACGTCAAAGGCTGCGGCGTTAAGTGATACTGCACTTGCCATCAATACCATTCTGTTGCAGTTTATCCATATCTTGGCGTATGGCATTGACGGCTTTGCTTTTGCGGCGGAAAGCCTAGTTGGCAGGTACAAGGGAGCGCGGGAACTAGCTACCTTAAAACGCGCCGTGCGGTATTCGTTCTGGTGGGCACTTATCCTATCGGCGGGCTTCAGCTTGGTTTTTGGCTTGCTTGGGACGCATTTACTGTACCTTTTCACGGACAAAACTGAGCTGCTGATTGGTGCCCGCCCCTACCTAATCTGGATTGCGATAGCACCGCCCATCAATTCTGTTGCATATATTTGGGATGGGGTTTTTGTCGGTGCCACCGCCTCTGCCGCTATGCGAAACTCGATGTTGGCTTCGATGGTGGTTTTTCTGTTAGCGTATTTCCTGTTGCAAGGATTGGGAAATCATGGGCTTTGGATGACGTTGACGTTATTTTCGATCGCACGCGGTGCGACGTTAACCTTTTTTGCACCCAAGCACATCTTTTCATTGAGTCCGCCTCAGAAACAGCGTTTGAGGTAGGGATAATGCGTAGCACATTTTTTTTACGCATTACGTATTACTTTTTGGAAAACACAGAAAAGTCATAGGAAAATAGTGCCTTTTATATAACACATATTTCTGGAGGACGCTTACAATGGTCTTAAAAGATCGGGTCGCCATTGTCACCGGTGCCAGTTCGGGTATCGGACGAGGTATCGCAGTTGAGTTTGCCCGCGAGGGAGCTAAAGTCGTCGTTGCCGATGTCCAAGAAGTTCCCAAACGTGGCAAATACCATGAGCAAGACACGACGACTCCAACGGTTGAGGAAATTGAGAGATTGGGTGCCCAGGGGTTGTTCGTTCAAACTGATATGTCGGATGACTCGCAGGTCGAAAGACTGGTTCAGGAGGCGGTTTCACACTTTGGTGAGTTGGACATCCTTGTCAACAATGCTGGCATCCATATCCCCGGTACGAGCCAAGAAATTACGATAGCCGATTGGGACAAGGTGGTTGGTGTGAACCTGCGCGGCATTTTTGTGGCGACTAAGTTCGCTATCCCTCACTTGACAAAATCGCAGTATGGGCGTATCATCCAAATCGCTTCCGTTCACGCTTTCGGTGGTGGCGGTGGTCCAGCTTACGCGTCCGCGAAGGCTGCGCTTGTCAACATGGTACGTGACACCGCCTTGGAGGTTGGAGGATACGGTGTTACCGTCAACGCAATCTGCCCCGGCTATATTGAGACCGCCATCCAAGATTACTTGACACCGGAACAGATTCGGGAAGCGAGCGAAAGGACAGCGATGCCGCGTTTCGGTTTGCCACGAGATATTGGTAGGGCATCGGTCTTTCTCGCATCGGATGATGCGGAGTGGATCACCGGTGCTTCGTTGTTAGTTGATGGTGGATATGTTGCTGCGCTTTAGCAGTGCGAAGAGAAACCGAGTTTTTTTTGCCGACTTGTCGAGCATCCCGAGAATCGGGACTTGAAAACTCGGTTTCTGTTGTACAATTTCCTGACATGAGCCACACTTTTTATACCGTAAATCAAACTGGAAGAGGAGAATTTCATGAATCAAAAAACGTATCGTGCTGCCGCGATTGGACATACCGGTGCTGGAAACTACGGACACGGACTTCATTTGCCGTTTCAGGAGTTGGATAACATTGAGTTTGTTGCCATCGCCGATCCCGACGAAGCGGGACGGGGTGAGGAGATGGAAAAGACAGGCGTAGAGCGTGGTTACGCCGATTACCGTGAAATGCTCGACAAAGAGGATTTGGACATCGTCAGCATGGGACCTCGTTGGACGACTGACCACCTTGAGATGCTGTTGGCATGTATCAACGCCGGTTGTCACGTCTACAGCGAAAAGCCGATGACGGCAACCCTCGCCGAAGGTGACCAAGTTGTGAAAGCGGCAAATCAGGCAGGGAAAAAGGTTGCCGTGGCGCATCAAGCGGTCTATCTGCCGTCAATTCACGCGGTCAAGAAGATGCTGCACGACGGAACGATCGGAACGGTTCAAGCGATTCACGCACACGGCAAACAAGATCAGCGCGGCGGTGGTGAAGATATGATTGTGCTCGGCACGCATCTGTTTAACATGATGCGCTTTTTCGTCGGAGATGTTGCATGGATGCAGGGGCATGTCACAGAGAATGGGAAAGAGGTTACCCTCGACGATGCACGTGATGCGACAGAGCCTGTGGGTCTTATCGCTGGCGACTGTGTCAACAGTTATTTTGCTTTTGAAAGCGGTGTTTCTGGATTGTTTGATTCGCGAAAGCATGAGGTAAGTGGTGATTACTACGGGATGGAGATTATCGGTGAGGAAGGCAGGATATCAATGCGCGGCGGCGGCGGGGACAATTTGGTCATCTATCGGCATCCGTGCTGGTCGCCGGCTAATACCGCTCAGAAATGGGAAACGATGGAGGTTGATGACACGCCTTTTTCGAGTGGTAATAACCTTGCAGTCCTTGATTTGATTGACGCGATTGAAAATGACCGGAAGCCGATTTCCGCGGCGGAAGATGCTGTTGCAGCGTTGGAGATGATTCTCGGTGCTTATGAGTCGCAACTAACAGGAGAGCGGGTTTCGTTTCCGATTGAGAATCGGGAGCATCCACTGCAAAGATAACCGCTGGTATTATTAAAATTCCATTTACATCTGGGCAAGAGGCAAAAGCGATGGCAACACCGGCACTGAGTCCTTCTGGTTACAGTTTGATACCCAAATCGGCACCACAGATCACACCGCGGCCCCGAACTTTATGGGTCGTGGGTTGGGCAATTGGCGTGAAGTTTTCAATGCCGGCATTTACAAGTGGCTCAGTTAGGGCATTCCTCCCCTGACGGTCGTTGAGTGGACGGCAAAAAAGAGCTGTCTTCACCGAGTCCGTGCTCAACCGAGACAACATCCGCATTTTCTTGATCAGCTGCTGCTAAGCCAGGATCAAGATGAGCAGCCGGACGACGATCCTTGGCCAACGGAATTTCCTAGAAGGGATCCTCGCGCTACTGAAGATGGGGAAACCCTCGCAACCGTTTTAGATACACTAAAAAATGATGGACAACCGGCGGCAGACTCCGGTGTCGGATAGGCATTTTCTAAGACTCCAATTCACCTCAACGATACTTTTACCCTCGACCTCCGCGCAGAAGACATCTCCGATTTGGCGGGATGGCAGTTTAATATCACCTTTGATCCTGCCATCCTCAAAGCTATTGACGCGACCGAAGGTGACTTCCTCACAACAGGCGGCACCACCACCTTCTTTCAGGGCGGGAAGATTGATAAAGCAAACGGTAGAATTACGGGACTCAGTGCCGCGCGGATCGCCACCAACGGCGTGAGCGGCAGCGGAGTCCTGCTTCAGGTGAGTTTCAAGGCGAAATTGGTCGTGAAACAGAATTGACACTGCAAAAGTTCGAGTTTGCCTCTAGCACAGGTGCTGTTATTCCGGCTGGCCCACACCACGTCCGCATCGTCGTGGAGGAACCACGGGACCCTGGGGATGTCAACGGGGATGGACGAGTTAGCATTCTGGATATGGTTCTTGTTGCACAGCAGTTGGGCAACGCCGTATCAGTTGGCTCGCCGGTGGATACAAACGGTGATGGAGTTGTTAGCATTCTCGACCTCATCCGTGTAGCACAAGGGATTGCCGAATCAGCGGCTGCCCCTCTTGCTTTGAATCTCGATTTTATTGGGGCGGTTGAGACAGAAAGCCTAGATCCTGCAACGATAGCAGCGTGGATAGCACAGGCACGGTTGGAAGATGACGGTTCACTTGCCTTCAAAGAGGGTATCGAAAATCTTCAAAAACTGCTAGCATCACTGATCCCCGAAGAAACCGCGTTATTGGCAAACTATCCGAACCCGTTTAACCCGGAGACATGGATACCGTATCAGTTGGCAGAATCAGCAGATGTGGCATTAACAATCTACGATATGAATGGACAGTTAGTGCGCCGTTTGGCGGTTGGGCATCAGGCAGCGGGTGTGTATCAGAGTCGCAGCCGTGCAGTCTATTAGGACGGACGGAACCAACTCGGAGAGCCCCTCGCTAGTGGTCTCTATTTCTATACACTAACAGCCGGTAAATTCACAGCGACGCGGCGGATGCTGATTTTGAAATAGTATCAAATGCCCCGATGATGATTGGAATGCTGATGTTTATTGCCTTGCAGTCATCAGACATGAGCGGTTCGGGTGGGTTGAGCGAGCCTATCCTTATCCTCAGAAGCGAAGTAAGTCAGAATAACCAGCTTCATGCGAGTTGTGACGATAGACTTTCCTTTTTGCGGATATTCATCAGTTGTTCATAACTGAGCATGGTTTGATAAGGTGTTAGGGATGAACATCCACGACAGCGGCTATAAGAAACTATTCTCAAATCGTACCATCTTTCGGCAACTGATTGAAACCTTCGTCAACCAAGAGTGGGTACATTCTCTCGATTTCGACACCTGTGAACCCCTTGATAAATCCTTTATCTCCGAACACTACAAAGAGACCGAGAGTGATTTAATCTACGAAATCCAGTTTCAGGACCGCGAGGTCTATATTTAGATTCTCATCGAGTTTCAATCCACCGTTGACCCGTTCATGGCGTTGCGGGTGCTGAACTACATCACCAACTTTTACATGGATTTTCTCGTCAATAACAGCGGTGTCAACAAACTGCCGGCGGTCTTTCCAATTGTGCTGTACAATGGAAGTACACCGTGGACAGCACCAGTCAACCTTTTGGGATTAATTGAGCGGAACCCACCGCTCGGCAGGTTCACGTTAGATTTTGAGTATTTCCTGATTGCTGAGAACCAATACAGTCAGGAGGCATTGTTAAAAATCCGAAACATCGTATCGACATTGTTTTTGGCAGAATCGCATTACGATTTAGATGTGCTGGAGGTGGAGCTGCTGAATCTATTTTCGACTGAGCGGGACAGACAGGCGGTGAGTCTGTTCTTAAACTGGTTTAGGCAGTTGGCTTTTCACGGACGGCTTGAATCTGACGATTATGAGTCATTGGAGTCCATTTATCGGACCGAAGAGGAGGTGCAGACGATGTTAGTCACAGCATTAGAGAAGGAGAGGGAGCGGTTTTTTCAAAACGGTTTGCGTGAGGGCAAGCAGGAAGGACTACTTGAAGGCAAGCAGGAAGGACTGCTTGAAGGTGAACAGAAAGGGAGAATTGAAACCGCAAAGGCAATGCTTGCTAAGGGAATGGAAATGACGCTCATTGCTGAAATCACAAACCTGCCAGAAGCACAACTTTTGGAGTTGAGAGATGGACTTTCCTCAATAAAACAGTGAAAACAGTGTTAATCACTTGAATCCGCGATTCAAATGGCTTTGCATCCCGACACAACATCGGGGCAATACAGATGCGATTGCTCTGATTTGAACTGCGTTTGATATTGACGTTGCTCTTTTTTCGTGTTAGAATGAGAGGGTAAACCATCCCGTAGCTATAGTAGACGCAAGAAATAACGGGACAATAGTTTAGAAGTATGTTATCCTGTTTGCATTATGGCACATTCATCAGATTTACGCACACGCGTCCTTCAATTCATAGAAAATGGTGGCAGTAAAACAGAAGCGGCAAAACGGTTCAAAGTCGGTCGAACTGCGATTTACCGATGGCTCAATGACCCAGACCCACTCACACCGGGCAAACCGGGTCCCCGAAAACCGAGACTACTTGACCCAACGGCACTGGCTGAACATGTCAAGGCACACCCTGACCAAACCCTTAAAGAACGCGCCACACACTTTGGGGTTTCACCCGCCTGTGTCGGCTATGGACTCAAAAGACTCGGCTACACGCGTAAAAAAAAACGGTTGGATATAAGGAGCAATGTCCAGAAAAACGACAAGCCTATCAGGAGCAACTCGCAACGGCGAAAGCATCAGGCAAAACGCTGATTTACCTCGACGAGACCGGTTTTACAGATGAAACGTTTAGAAGTCATGGCTATGCCCCCCGGGGACAATGTGTCCAGGGGTTGATACCCAGCCAAAAGACCCGCACCACCACTTTGATAGTGGCACAACTGAATAATAAGTTGATTGCCCCAAAGTTAATATCGGGCAGTTGTAATGCACAACGGTTTAATACATGGCTTGATGAAGCGTTATCGCCACATTTAGATGCCAACAGTCTCGTGATAATGGATAATGCACGCATTCACAAGACCACCGAGACCCAAGCATTGATACAAGCCTGTGGTGCTAAGGTGTTATACTTGCCCCCGTATTCGCCGGATTATAATCCCGTTGAACAAAAGTTTGCCAATATAAAGAGAGTCCGGTCATACAATGCGGATAAGCCCATTGAGGAGATTATCAATATGTATCGTTAATTGTTAAATCTACTATAAGTTATTATATTGCCTCACAAAATTGCACGGCTTGTAAACCATCTGAATGCTTTAGTGGTTTCTCCAAAGGGGTACAGTCTATGAAATCCAAAAGACGCATTATCAGCGTTGTGTTGATACTACTTGGCAGCCTGTCTTGGTTGGCAGCCGTCTCGTCAGATGATGCACTTGTATACGTTATCAATATACGGAATGAGATCGGGAATGGACTCCGCGTGTATATTGACAACGGGATTAAGCGGGCATCGGAGGCGGAGGCGGACGCAATTATATTTGACGTTCATACACCCGGAGGTGCTGTCGGTGCCGCGCGAGATATTATTGATGCTATCCAGCGCACAGAGATTCCGACGATTGCTTACGTCAACACGGAAGCAATCTCTGCCGGTGCGATGATTTCCTTGTCGTGTGACCAGATTGTCATGAGGCACGGTGGTGCCATTGGAGATTCAGCACCCGTCTCAATTCAAGGGGAAGAACTGAATGAAAAGGCAGTTTCTTTTATCCGTGGCAAGATTCGTGCGACAGCGGAACGGAGTGGCAGAAACTCTGACATCGCCGCCGCCATGGTGGATAAACGGCTCTATCTCGTCAGATTTGCGGATGGCGAGATTATAACGCTTAGGGAGGAAGAATATATCGAACGGAAGGACCTTGGGGAAGAGATGGAAATTATCGCCGCTGGAGGACCCGAGGGGGAGCTGCTGACTTTAACAACTGAAGAGGCGTTAGAGTATAACCTAGTGGATGGCGAAGCAGATTCCGTTGAGGATCTGTTGGGTTTGTATCAGATTGTCGAGGTTGATGGGGAGCGTAAAGCCTTAACGGCAGATGGAATCGTGCAGAAGCAGATGGAGTTTGGTGATGATAATGTCAGAGTAATTAAGTCCCTAAAAAACGCGACACAGGAGGCAGTTTTGGCAACTCTGGCAGACCGGTTTGTCTTCTTTGTTACCAGTCCAATTATTAGTGGGTTACTACTTACATTGGGCGGACTCGGATTATTTGTGGAATTTCGGACTCCCGGCTTTGGTGTTCCGGGGATTGCTGGTCTTATTTGTCTTGGGCTGTTTTTCTGGGGGCATAGGCTCTTGAATATTAGCGCGGACTATGCTGCACTCGCATTCATCATTGGCGTGGGACTGCTTCTGATAGAGTTGTTTGTGATACCGGGGTTTGGCATTGCAGGTATCGCTGGCATTGGGCTGATGTTGGGCAGCGTCTTTTTTGTGTTCCGAAGCGCATATAAATTTGAGACAGCAATGTTTACAATGTCCTCCGCGATTATCCTTGCCTTCGTGCTTGCAGTTGGGCTTTCTTACCTTCTGCCCAAAACCCGTGCATGGAATCATCTCGTCTTGAGTACTGCCATGGATTCGGGTTCAGGGTTTCATTCCGCGCCGCGGGAGGATTTTCAGGTGTATGTGGGTAAGACAGGGGTTGCTCTTACACCATTGCGCCCTGCCGGTACGGTTCGTGTTGATGACACACGACTCGATGTAGTCACTGCCGGTGATTTTATCGTGCGCGACACGCCTGTGAAGATCATCAATGTCGAAGGCTCGAAAATATTCGTCGAAGCGATTGATGAAACATAGGGTATTACCTAATCCCATGTCATGGTTTCTAATTTTCCTTATAGGTCTAGGGGTTTTATTGCTTTTCATTGAAATTGCCTTGCTGCCCGGCTTTGGGGCGGCGGGTATCCCTGGATTAGTGCTAATTGTCGGAGGTGTCGGGCTCGCGTGGGTGCAGTTTGGATTGAGAACAGGGTTAATTTTTGCGAGTGCTACGGTTGCGTTGACCATTCCACTGACGATTCTGGCACTTTGGCTTTTCCGACGTACCAGGCTTGGATCGGCATTTATCCTCAATATCGCCGCCGATCGTGCGGATGGGTTTCAAGCACCGCCCCAAGAATTAGTCAACTTGGTCGGTAAATCGGGTCAATCGATCACTCCCTTACGCCCTGCCGGTACTGCGTTGATTAACGATCAGCGGGTTGATGTCGTTACACTCGGTGATTTCATAGATGCCGAGATTGAAATTGAAGTGATTCTCGTTGAAGGAAATCGTGTTGTCGTTAGAAGTTTGTAAAAATAGATATGTGAAATACAAAAAGGAGGTCAAGAATGGCTCCAGAACAGATGTCTCTCCTGTTTCTTGCTATTGTAATCATCGTTGGGTTGCTAGTTATCTTCTGGGTTGTGCCTGTCGGGTTATGGATTGCTGCTATTTTCGCGGGTGTACGGGTCCGCATTATCGAGTTGATTGGTATGCGTCTCCGTCGGGTCAGTCCGCCGGTGATCGTGAATGCACAGATCAGTGCCCATAAAGCAGGATTGATCCTTGATATGGAACGATTGGAAGCTCACTACCTCGCGCGTGGCAATGTCATTCGTGTGGTTAACGCCTTGATTGCCGCCGACAAGGCAAAGATCGATCTCGGTCTCCAGCAAGCAACGGCGATTGATTTAGCGGGACGCGACGTGCTTGATGCTGTTCAGGTGAGCGTGAATCCCCGCGTCATTACAACGCCCAAGATTACGGCGGTCGCGCTTGATGGGGTCCAGCTCATTGCTACGGTACGGATCACCGTGAGAGCAAACATCAACCGACTTGTCGGGGGTGCCGGTGAGGAGACGATTATCGCACGCGTTGGTGAGGGCATCGTTAGCGCGATTGGTGCTTCAGAGACATACGAGGATGTTCTGGAAAATCCCGACATCATTTCTAGAACTGTGTTAGATCGAGGTCTTGATTCAGGAACAGCCTTTGATATTCTCTCCATTGACATCGCCGATGTGAATGTTGGGAAAAACATCGGTGCCGAGCTACAAGCAGAACAAGCGGAGGCGGACCTCGTTGTTGCACAAGCCAAAGCGGAGGAACGTCGCGCCATGGCGGTTGCACGCAAACAGGAGATGACAGCGAACGTACAAGAGATGCGTTCTAGAGTTGTTGAAGCAGAAGCGGGGGTTCCCCGTGCAATTGCCGGTGCATTTCGGGACGGAAATCTAATCGGTCAGAATTAAGAATTAGTGCCGATAAGTCGGGATTTACATGCTAATCCCCAAAGGAGGTTTCAGATGGCTATTCCATACATCATTCCAGCGATTCTTGTAATCATTTTTGTACTCTGGTTGGCTTGGTTCGTGCCGCTAGGACTCTGGATCGCCGCCCTTGCAGCAGGGGTGCGTATCCGAATTTTCGGCGATCTCGTCGCAATGCGTCTGCGGCGGGTTCCCCCTAAGGCGATTGTGGAGCCCCAAATCGAGGCGACTAAGGCTGGGCTGCAGCTCAGAGTTGATAACCTTGAAGCACATTTTCTCGCCGGAGGCAATGTGACAGACGTTGTGCGAGCATTGATTGCGGCTGATAAAGCGAACATCAAGTTGGATTTTGCCCAAGCTGCTGCAATTGATCTGGCGGGCAGAGATGTATTACAAGCGGTACAGATGAGCGTTAATCCACAGATTATTGATGTCCCTGCTAAAGGCGACGTTAGCCCCGGCATTACCGCTGTTGCACGCGATGGGATTCAACTGATTGCCAGAGCCAGAGTCACGGTGCGAGCCAATATTGATAGACTCGTCGGCGGGGCAGGAGAGGCAACTGTTATCGCACGGGTCGGTGAGGGGATCATTACAACGATCGGTTCGTCCGCGAGCCACAAAGCGGTCTTAGAAAATCCTGCGCAGATTTCAGAGGTTGTCTTAGAAAAGGGCTTGGCAGCGGGCACAGCTTTTGAAATCCTGTCCATTGATATTGCAGATATTGACATCGGCGAGAATGTAGGTGCCAAACTGCAAACGGATCAAGCTGAAGCGGAATTAAAAATTGCTCGCGCCAAAGCGGAAGAGAGACGGGCACTCGCCCAAGCGCAAGAAGAGGAAAATAAAGCCTTGGTCGAAGAGATGACTGTCAACCTCGTTGAGGCGGATGCCGAGGTGCCTCGCGCAATTGCGGATTCTTTTGCATCTGGCAGGATTAGTGTAATGGACTACTATAACCTGCGGAATGTTATCGCGGATACGGAAATGCGCCAATCGATTGCAGCACCTACCGGCGATGGAAGCACAACCCGTTCATCCCACGCGGTAGGTTTGTCGTAGGAGATTAGAGCGGCTGCAAAAAGGGGAATACCGATGGAAGAATGGATTCAACTAATTCTTTTCATAATTTTTGGTGCTGTGGCATTGATCTCAAGGATGTTGAGTCGCAGAGGCGCGAAAGAAGAGCCTGACGTTCTACCGGAAGAAGAGGAAGTAACTTTGCCGCCTTGGGGAAACGTGCCAATGGAGGAAGAGGAGTTCCCACTGCCTGAGTTCGTTGAGGAGGAGGCGACACTCGCCGCTCCACCTGAGCCCCCGCCTGTCGCTGAGGTTGCTACAGAGCGGCCGCCAGTAGACGAGGAAGCTCAATCCCCTCCTCCTATACCGACAATTGCAGGAATCCCGCTGACACCCCAGACATTTCGACAGGGGATTATCCTTGCGGAGATTCTACGTCCTCCCAAATCGCTCCGCGAACCTCGTCAGTAGATTATAGTGAATTCAAAAAATAAGTAGACACTTACCAATAACTCCGACCTTCGCGCGGTTTCCAAAGTCCCCCTGATAAGGGGGATTTAGGGGGTTGGTTGTGCATTGGAAGTGTCTAAAATCTGCACACACCCGTAGGTCGGGCATCCCCGATAAATCGGGATCCAAAGCGACTTGCCCGACCCTGCCGTGCCGTTCAATACCAACAGGAAGCTTGTAGGTCGAGATTCATATCTCGACCTCCGCATGTCAAGAGTGCCTAGTCAGCACACAACGCCTCCCACAAAGCGCGATAGTAGTTCATCATACGCACCGGATCTGGACTCCCCGGAATCTCAGCGAGTGTGTAGCCTGTATATCCAGATGCCTTCAAGAGTGTGAAGAGTTCACGCCATGGATATTCCCGCCGATGCAGCTCGTTGATGTGAACTAACCGTATCCACTCCTTGACCAGATTAAAGTTGTTCTCAACAGACCCATCTTCCACTTCTCCTGGATTAGAGTTCCAGCAGACGAACACATTACTGTGATCCGCTATTTCCATGATTGTTCGGATATGTGGAGGGTGCGACGTTTCGCTACCGTGCACTTCAAGACGAATCTGAACGCCTAGATTATTGGCGAACTCACCACATTCGCGTAGGGATAGCCCGATCTGTGTGAGTGTTTTTTCCACAGGAACGTCTTCGGGGAGACCGTTGGGGCGCACCTTCACGCCGGGCGCGCCGACATCCGCTGCAAGCTGTGAATATTCTTTCGTCCCTTCAATATTTTGGCGTACCTCTTCGGCATCTGTTGAGTGATAATCGAATGCACTGCCCAACCCTGCCAATTCAATCGGCGAATCCTCAAACTGCTTCCTGACCTCTTGACGCTCATTCGCGGGAAGATTCACCTCAACATTATGAGCGTGGGTGGTGCGAAGTTCCACGCCTTGAAAACTCGTCGCCGCACAATTTTCGATAATCGTTGGCACGTCCCAATCCTTTGCCATATTATATGTTACAAGCCCCAATTTCATCGCAGATCTCCTCTATCTGTGGTGGGTACATAGCCCCCTGTAAAATTGCTAGGAAAAATAAATCATCTCTTGATAACGGAAAACATTTGATCTCAATTGGTTTTTATATTACAATACCTTCTCATCAGATGCAAAGGCAAAAGAGATTTGTGGGTTCATTGGTGCATTAGTTGATTGGTTCATTAATGAACAAGTGAACAAACGATTAGAGTCCTCCTTACCATCAACTTGCACCAAAAGTTATCAAAAAAGAGGATTATAAAAATAGATGGAACGAAGATTTTATGATGAACTTGCCCAAATGGGTTTACAGGGGCAAATGCTCTCCGACGAGTTGTGTCTGGATATATTAACTTCAGCTGCAATTGAACTCCTCCCGTTGCTTGATGCAGCCTATCAGGTGCGAAAAAAATATACCGGCAAAGAGGTTCAACTACATATCATTAATAACGCCCAAAATGGCTACTGTCCCGAAGATTGTTATTATTGCGCGCAGGCGAAATCATCAGATGCAGATATCGAGGCGTATGCGATGAAGTCCGATGCAGAAATGTTGGCAGAAGCGCAATGTGCTTATGAATCGGGAGCGTATCGCTACTGTATGGTCTTTGCGGGTCGGGGACCGTCCAAAAATCGCGTTGTGCATCTCGCTAGATTGATTGGGGAAATAAAATCCCGCTATCCAATCCAAGTTTGCTTGAGTGCGGGACTAATTGATAATGAAGACGCGCAAACGCTCAAGGCGGCTGGATTAGATCGGCTCAACCACAATCTCAATACATCAGAAAGACACTATCCCAAGATCTGTACAACTCACACATATCAGGATCGGTTGGATACATTGCATGCCGCACAAACTGCGAGTATCGAATTATGTGCCGGAATCATTGTCGGCATGGGAGAAGTGGAAAAAGATGTGATTGCGGTCGCCAAGACCCTTCGGGAGTTAGAAGTTCAGTCGATACCCGTCAATTTTTTGATTCCGATTCCGGGAAATGCGCTGTCAGAAGCACCGTATCTCAGTCCAGAGTATTGCTTGCGCGTGTTGTGCCTGTACCGTTTCCTGAATCCCAAGGCAGAGATCCGAATCGCGGCAGGCAGGGAGGTACATCTGCGAAGCATGGAGGTCATGACACTCTATCCAGCCAATTCACTCTTTGTGGAAGGTTACCTGAATACGCGGGGAGCGTCGCGAAGGCAAACACTACAGATGATCAGGGATGCAGGCTTTACTATTAAAGCGGATCGCGCCTTGGAAGAGCTATTAAAACAGGAAGATGACACCCAAAATCTGCTGACAATTGACGATTCAAAAGCTTTGTTGAAAGATATCAAGGATTTGAGACCGCAGGTTTAGTACCCCCTGCGGCGTTTCAAACCTGTGTGCAGTTTAGTATACAATGCTTCTTTGTTACGCATAAGGAGGTTCAACGGATGGTTAGATTATCTGATGAGGATATTCTGTTTTTCAAGCGGGAAGGCTATCTGGTTAAGCGGAGCGTTCTGGATCCGGAGCTGATGGCGCGGGCGAGGGATCGACTATGGGACGGTGCACCGCCCTCCATGGACCGGTATGCTCCCGATACTTGGGTGGGTCCCATTAAAAAAGAGGAAGAATGCCAAGATACGATGAATGCGAAACGCGGCTTCCGATGGAACTTCCGTGAGCCGGGGAGCGAGGATTGGATGGTTCGGCTACTTGCCACCGATCCAAGCGTGTGGGGCATGGCGGAACAGTTTCTAGGTGAAGGGAATGTACAGACACCCGATGGGATTCGGGGGATCTACTGCACGCTCCCTTACGGCAATGAGCCTGAGAAGCCGACTACCTGCCATGTGGACGGACATCCTTTCCATCTAGGCGTTGTCGGGTATATCGACCACGTTCCGCCACGGGGCGGTGGATTTACAGTTTGGCCCAAAAGTCACCTGAAGTTCTATTATGAATTCCACTCCCAATACAAGCATGAGCGCACCGATGGATACGATGAGGTGTTAGCAGAAATTAACCAGACACCCTATGTCGAAACTTATGGAGAGCCGGGGGATATCGTTTTCTGGCATCACCGGATCGGTCATGCGGCGGGGCAGAATTTCTCCAAGCAGATACGTCAGGCGGTGCTGTACGATTTCCGCAAAAAAGACCTGGAGCAGACGCAAGAAGAACCACCGTGTGCGGACATGTGGCGGGATTGGCCAGGTATTCAAGCGTTGAGAGATGAGGATTGACAAGGAGGGGATATGGACAAAATTAGACTTGGATTGGTGGGGTGTGGCGGCATGGGTACGCGACATCTCTACGGTCTGCGAGAGCTGACACAAACCCCATTCAACAATGTTGAACTGTGTGCCTTATGCGACATTCGCCGCGAAAACGCCGAACTCGCCGCTGTTGAGGCGGAAAAGCTGCTGGGAGTACGACCGGCAATTTTCACTGATCTGGAAGAGATGGTACGTCAGATGCCGGATCTCACCGCTGTGGATGTGGTAACGGATCCGTCGGTACACCATACCGTTGTCTGTCAGGCACTAGACTTGGGGCTGCATGTGATGGTCGAGAAACCGATGGCGATCACAGTTGGAGCGTGTCTAGCAATGATTGACGCTGCGGAACGGAACAACCGAAAACTGTCGGTGGCGGAGAACTACCGGCGTGATCCCTCCGCGCGGTTGGTTAATCATCTGCTGAAAATGGGTGCTATTGGTACGCCCTATATGGGGCTTTTCCACTCGCTCAGTGCCGGCAATGATATTTTTATTACCCCGTGGCGGCACCTCAAGGATAAGGGCGGCCCCATCGTCGATATGGGTGTCCACATGGCAGACCAGATCCGTTATCAGCTTGGAGATATTGCGGAGGTCTACGGCGATGTGTGGCTGATCGAGCCGGTGAGACGCAAGGCGGACAGTATTGGCGACACCTACACCTTTTATCAGAATCGGCATCGGGCGATGGACGCTGAGGTGCCCGCGACGGCGGAGGACACCTCAATGGCGATATTCAAGATGGAAAACGGCGTGACTGTGAACTGGTTAATCAGCAGGGGCGGCACCGGCAGCTACGGCGGTCAACTCATTCTGGGGGATCAGGGATGCATCAACGGCTTTGGAGCGCGTGGCAGCCGAGTCAGTATGAAACGGCGAGACGAGGAGGAGATAACTCAAGAAGATATGCTTGCATCTGTAGAGGAATTTGCGCTTGAACCTCTGGCAGAACACCTCTTTCCCACCCGAATCACCGACAAGGATAGCAAGGTAGATTGGAAGATTATCGCGCTAGAGTACCATGAACTGGCTGAAGCGATCCTCAATGGACGAGAGATTGAGGTGGATGGGCGTGAAGGCATGAAGGATGTGGCTGCTATCTATGCTATATTTGAGTCGGCGAGGGCCGGGCGAGCAGTGAAAATGAGTGAAGTAGAGAGCTGCCAAGTTTACGAATATCAATCGGAAATTGACGAAGTGCTGGGGCTTACGTGAGGAGAAGATATGGAGTATCGACACATAGGAAAAACCGGTGTCAAGGTGTCTAGCATCTGTCTGGGGACAGCGTTTCGTGGCCAGGCGGACGAAAGCACTGCCATACGGGTGATAGATCGGGCGATAGATCTCGGGTGCAATTTTATTGATACCGCCCTATACGGGGCGGGCCGATCCGAGGTCATTGTAGGTAAGGCGATTAAGGAGAAACGCGACGATATCGTGCTGTGCACCAAAATCTTTGGGACGCTTGGGGATAGCCCGAACCACACCGGCTTATCACGCGTCAATCTGATGCAGGGTGTTGATGCAAGCCTTGGTCGGCTCCAGACCGACCATATTGACCTCTACCTGCTCCACAGCTTCGATCCCAAAACCCCGCTTGAAGAGACCGTGCGCGCCTTAGACGATATGGTACGCGCAGGAAAGGTGCGGTATATCGGTTGCAGCAATTTTCGAGCGTGGAAAGTTATGGAGGCTCTCGGAATCAGCGCGCTTCGGAACTTAGAGCCGTTTGTCTGTATCCAAAACCAATACAACCTGTTGAACCGTTGGGAGATCGAGCCGGACCTGATGCCGTTGTGCCGCGAACAAGGTATAGGAATTATGACCTTCAGTCCGCTTGCGATTGGACTGTTGAGCGGACATTTTCGGCGTGGGCAGGAACCACCGGCGAACACCCCTTGGGGGAAGGGACCTGAGTGGGGATTAAGCGCACACAAATACAACTTTGAAGAGGCGATGACAGAGCGAGTCGATAGGATTGTACAGACGCTCATTGACATCGGTGCGGAGAATGGTCGAACGCCCGCACAGGTAGCGGTCGCGTGGGTTTTAGACCATCCAGAGATTACCGCCCCCATTCACGGCGCAGACTTCCCCGAACATGTGGACGAGGTTTTCGGATCGGCGGACTGGCGATTACCCCCGGAGGCGCGGGATACCTTAGATGAGGTGTCGAGGATCGAAGAATTGAGGAGATACGCCTAAGACGGGAGCTGTGTACAACTTTTTTGTAGAAGTATTGTATGAAAATTCAGGTTTTATAGTAGATTTTAGAATTAATTGGACACTATGAACGAGTCCCGATAGATCGGGATTGGCAGGGTTACGGCACATTGCTTTGAATCCCGATTCGTCGGGATGGTGCCCGCCTCTGATGTAAAGGGCAATCTGCCAAATGTAACGTCCCGACCTGTCGGGATTAGTTTGCGGCTTGGGATCACAATCTAACAGATCGTGGTACAGAAAACTATCTACTTTTAATGTCTACTTATTTTTAGAATTCACTATAGTTAATCCGACTTGAACGAAATATTATTGGAGGACAAATCTATGTCAACCTATCGTGCCGCAGTCATTGGTCTGGGCAGAATGGGTAGCACCTTTGACGACGAAATCACACAGGGCGGCTCACTTTTCCTGCCCTACTGCCATGGGCCTAGTTACCACGCAGCACCCAATGTCGAATTGGTCGCCGGGGCAGATCTCCATGAGGAACAGGCAGCCATCTTCGGAGAGCGTTGGGGTATAAGCCCTGACCATCTGTATAGCGACTATCGGGAGATGTTAGCGGCAGAGCAGTTAGACCTCGTCAGTGTATGCACAACGGCGCGTGTTCGCTCTGCCATTGTGCAGAATGTCGCCCGTGCAGGCGTTAAAGCCATCTGGGCGGAAAAGCCAATTGCCTTGACCTTAGAGGAAGCGGATACGATGGTGAATGTCTGCCGTGAGAACGGTGTTGCGTTGGCTGTCAACTGTGCCCGCCGCTGGAATCCATTCTTCAGTGAGGCTCGACGGCTCATTGACGCAGGAGAGCTGGGCGAACTTCTACAGGTCACTGTCTACGCTCAGTGTGGCTTGTCCCATAACGGCAGTCACGCCATCGATATCTTGCGCTACATGGCTGGCGGAAATGTCGAATGGGTTTTCGGTGAGATGGAATCGGACGAAGCCGCCGCCGGTGAAAACGACCTGAGTGGCAACGGATACCTCGTTTTTGATAACGGGGTGCGTGCTTATCTTAGGAGTATGCCCACTGGTGCTGCGTCTTGGGAGGTCGATGTGATTGGTACAGAGGGACGTATTCGCTCCCTAAACAATGCGGAGGAATTTGAATTTATCCTCACCGTACCCGGCGGTCGTCGGGGACGACCCAGACCCGCAAAGGTGCCATTCCCTTGGCCCGTGCGGATGCAGGGCATGGGACTGACAATCGTCGCCGACCTGATCAACGCTGCTGAAACAGGGCAGCCCCCCAAATGTTCGGGAGATGACGGCCGGGCGGCGTTAGAAGTCGCTGTTGGATTACGGGAATCACACCGGCGTGGCGGAGCCAAGGTTGACCTGCCATTGGCAGACCGCGGCTTGGGCATTCAATCTATAGAGATTGCCAACGATAGTGTGCCTGCACGGATTCGACGGCTACAGCAGGAAGGTGCCTAGGAATTTTGGCGCGAAAGTAGTGGACTCCCAATTTTCGTTGATCCATACTGTAGGTTTCAGTCGCAAGTCCAGATTCGTATAAGGAGAACTATTGACATGAAAATTACGCGAGTGGATCTTTACGAGGTAGAAATTCCTCCAATCCCACCGGTTGCCAAATACGTTCCTAAGATCTACGACATCACCCTCTGCCGCGTTCAGACAGACGAAGGCATAGAGGGTTGGGGTGAGTACCTAGGCACGCGATCTACACACGAGGGAACAGCGCAGGCTTATATCGGTCAGGAGGTCTTTGCGTTAGATCCATTCGCCCAGCCGGATGGGTTCACCTGTGCATTACTGGATATCACCGGGCAAGCCTACGGTATGCCAGTCCACCGCTTTTTCGGTCAGAAGGTACGTGACGAGGTGCCGGTTTCTTACTGGTCTACCACAATGGAACCGCACGAAACAGCTGCGGAGGCAGAGGTGGGTGCGCGCTTGGGATTCACCAACCACAAACTGAAGGCGCGTGCTTCGGATGTCGTGGAAACGGTGCGTCTCATAAAGGAAGTAGCAGGACCCGATTACACTGTCGGCTTGGATCCCAATATGGGATTCCAATACGTACATATCGCCACGCGCTTGGCAGAACAACTTGAACCTTTTGGAACAGTTGCGAACTTTGAAGACCCAGTCCTCAAAACGAACTTGGATTGGTATCGCTTGTTGCGTGAGAAAACGCACATCCCCCAAGCGCTGCACTTGGGACCGCCGGACGAAGTGCTGGCAGCGCTCAAGGCAGAGTGTATCGACTACCTGAACTTGGGCGGACCTGTCCAACAGGTATGCAAATCTGCTGCGTTGACTGAAGCCGCAGATGTGCCTTGCTGGGTACAGATCGGAGGTCTCTGCTTGAGCATTATGGCTGCCTATTCCGTCCACGTGCAATGCACCCTGCCCAGCGCAACCCTGCCTTGTGACGAGTTGCCCCACATCCGTATCGCCGACGTTGTGAAAGAAGGGTTGACAATCAAAGCGGGGCACTTTCTGGTGCCGGAGGGTCCAGGCCTTGGTATCAAAGTAGACATGGACGTAATTGAAAAGTATCGAGTCGCGTGAAACCTGAAACGAAGGAGAACTATTGACATGAAAATTACGGAAGTGAATCTTTACGAGATAGAAATCCCACCAATTCCGCCGATTGCCAAATACATGCCCAAGATCTACGACATCACCCTCTGCCGCGTTCAGACCGACGAGGGTATAGAAGGTTGGGGCGAGTACCAAGGCGCACGATCCGCACACGAGAGCACGGCACAGTCTTACATCGGTCAAGAGGTGTTGGCGTTAGACCCATTCGCTCAACCCGATGCGTTCACCTGCGCGCTTTTGGACATCACCGGTCAGATGCACGGTATTCCAGTCCACCGCTTTTTTGGTCAAAAGGTGCGCGATGAGGTGCCGGTCTCTTACTGGTCCTGTCCCATGGAACCGCACGAAACAGCTGCGGAGGCAGAGGTGGGAGCGCGTTTGGGATTCACCAATCACAAACTGAAGGCGCGTTCCTGGAACATCGTGGAAACGGTGCGCCTCATAAAAGAAGCAGCCGGTCCCGATTACACCGTCGGCGTGGATCCAAATACCGAGTTCAAATACCTCCATATTGCCACGCAGCTAGCGGAACAGCTTGAACCTTTCGGAACGGTTGCCAACTTTGAAGACCCGGTCCTCAAAACGAACTTGGATTGGTATCGCTTGTTACGTGAGAAGACCCACATTCCCCAAGCACTTCACCTCGGACCACCGGGCGGGGTTCTCGCAGCACTCAAGGCAGAGTGCATCGACTATGTGAACCTGGGTGGTTCTGCCCAAAGCCTACGAAAATCCGCTGCATTAGCCGAAGCCGCAGATGTGCCTTGCTGGGTCCAGATGGGAGGCCTCTGTTTGAGCATTATGGCTGCCTATTCCGTCCATGTGCAATGCACCTTGCCCAACGCAACCTTGCCTTGTGACGAGTTACCCCACATGCGCGTCGCTGACGTTGCGAAAGAGGGACTAACAATCAAGGCAGGGCATTTTCTGGTGCCAGAGGGACCAGGGCTTGGTATCACAGTAGACATGGATGTAATTGAAAAGTATCGCGTAGCCTGAAACGTCGAAAAAGGAATGCGAAGAAGCTAGGACATAAATGGGACTTACGCAGCCACTTGTAGGCGAGGCATCTTGCCCCGCGCTGAAATGCGTAGCTCCTAAAAGAAACCGAGTTTTTTCTTGAAAACTCGGTTTCTGTTGCACCATTTTTTAACATAAGTAGGACTTACGCAGTTGAGCACTCAAAGTCCTGTAGTTCGGCGATTCATCGCCGCTGGACATAACTTTCAACGCCCGTTAAGAAACGGGCAACTACAGCAGGGGAACCATCAAGGATCCCGACCATAAGATGTAATTGTTTGTAATGCGATTGAAGGTCCATGACAAAACGTTTCATGCTGAAATAGGGACAATTTTCCCATTTGCGCGGGAAAAATGGGAAAATTTGATTTTCGCAGGCGAAACGTAACCTTTTTAATCTCACTCATGCGACCTTCATCTGCGAGATCTGCGTTTGTCTCTACTCTTAAAACTGAAGTGCGTAGGTCCTATACACAATTAACTTGAACTGATGTTTTGCGCTTGGGTCAATTCAAATTGTCAAAATCTAACAAAATCTAACACTTTTTACAAAAATTCTTAGGACTTATGCAGTTGAACACTCAAAGCCTCCGTTCCGAGAGTCTTCGACTTGTAGTTCGGCGATTTATCACCGCCCCGATAAATCGGGATTCAAAGCAATTGGACACCGTTCCCAACCCTGGTCTCGGAGCGGATGCCCAATGAATCCCCGATAAATCCCCGATGAGTCGGGACAGTCGGGATTAAGAAACGGGCAACTACAGTAAGGTTTAGTCCGTAACTCTTACATAAGGTAAAAAATAATAGAAATTCTTCCTAGCGTCTTGGCGACTTTGCGCTAAAATTCTCCTGTTAATCTTTTAATCCTGAAAATCCTGATTCTGACTTAATGCAGCTATCGAAGAAAGATTGCCCCCGAATGCCACTAATTGAATTGGAGATCTCCAATCGAGTCGCCACGTTGACCCTGTGTCGTCCTGAAGCACTTAACGCTATCAATCAAGCCCTGTTGCGCGATTTTGAGGAGGCACTGTGTCAGGTGCGGGAGGCTTCAGAAACGGTGGTGCTTGTCACACAAGGTAGCGGACGAGCGTTTTCCGCGGGCAGTGACTTGAAGGAGTTAGCGGAATGTTCACCCCGACAGGCGGCAGAATTTGAATATACACACGGACAGGTTTTCGCGCAGCTGGAGGAACTTCCGCAGATTACCGTAGCGGCATGGAGAGGATATGTTCTGGGCGGAGGGCTCTTCTTGGGTGTCTACCACGATTTCCGTGTGGCTGCAAAGGGAGCTCGCATCGGACTGCCAGAGGTGGCGCACGGTTGGACCCCGCCTTGGGGTGTTTCGCGGCTGGTAGAATTGGTTGGAGTTCAAGCTGCCCGAAAGATTATGTTGTGTGGTGGGCAATTTGACGGTGCAGCAGCACAGAATCTCGGCTTGGTTGATGAGGTGTGGTCTGACGCGGAATTTGACACCCAATTTCGTAATTGGGTTGAGGAGCTCGCTTCGTGCCCAAAGGCTGCGTTGGCTGAAACCAAAGCGTTACTGCGTGAAATGCGGGGGCTGGATCACGAACATTGGGAACGACGGACGGTTGAGGCGTTTGAAAGGTGTTATGTGACACCGGAGGCACAGGGGTCGGTGCGTCGGTTTATGAAACGAGAACGTAAAGAGTAATTTCGTAGCGTTGAAGGAGAGATAGAGTGGACATCGCTGGGAATCGTACACTATCATCTATCTTTAGTCAATTTGCAGCATATCATCCCGACAAGACCTATCTGATTTTCGAGGACTTGGAAGGGAATTGTCAACAGTGGAGCTTTGCACAGTTTGAGGAACGGGTGAATCAGACCGCTCGGTGGCTGTTAGAGATAGGGATCAAACGGGGCGAATCATTCGCCTTTCACGCTCCCAATTCGCCCGTTTTCGTTGCGCTTGCCATCGCTGCAAGTCGCATTGGCGCGGTCATGGTGCCGACTGACCACCGTGCTACCGTTGATGAGCTCGTCTATATCCTCGACAACTCGGAATCACGGCTTGTTATTACAGAGTTCGATCAACTGATGCTTACACAGACGGCAGCGGCAGCGACCTCTTGTGTGCAGGAGGTTGTGGTGTCTCGATGTGAACATCCGAGCGGGCATCCGATATTTGAACGTGAGATTGCGCGTCAGGATACCTCCGCACCCAATGTTGAGATTTCCCCCGACGATGTGGTACACATGATATATACCTCTGGCACAACTAGCAAACCCAAAGGCGTACTGATGACCAACAGGGCGTTGATCTATGGGGCAGAGGTCTTCGTGCGTGGCAGTGGTCTGCGAAACGAGGACCGGCACCTCATCACGTTGCCTGTTTTTCACGCTGCGGCACACTGTCACGCCTTTTGGCCCTCTCTGGTTTGTGGTGCTAGCATTGTGGTATCTCCGCGATTTAGTCCCTCCCGATTCTTCGGCTTGGCTGTTCGGCATCAATGCACGATGGCTGCGTTGTTCTCCGCACCGCTCCGTATGTTACTTGCCCAACCTCCCAATGAAGGCTGGCGATCCCATCGCCTGAGAAACGTCACCTTTGCGATTGCCCTCACCGACGAGCAGTTTGCCGAGTGGGATACGCGCTTCGGCGCACCACTCCAGCACCTCTGGGGGATGACCGAAACGGTTGGACTACCGCTGATGAGTCCGCTCTACGGTCCGCGCAACCTCCCCTCAATGGGAAAACCTGTCTTGGGTTACGATGTCCGAATCCTCGACGATAATGGCAACGAAGCACCTCCGGGAGAGATTGGACAGATTGCAATTGGGGCAGATCCTGGCCGCACGGTGATGAAAGGGTACTTCAAAAATCCGAAGGCGACGGAAGAGACCATGCGGGATGGCTGGCTATACACCGGCGATAACGCCTATTACGATGAGCAGGGATATTTCTATTTCATTGATCGGGGCAAGGATATCATCAAGCGCGGTGGGGAGAATGTCGCTCCAAGCGAAATCGAGGCGGTGATTAAGGGGGTGGAGGGTGTTTCTGATGTCGCAGTCGTTGGTATGCCTGATGAGATGTTCGACGAGGTGCCTCAAGCGTTTGTGATCCCCCAACCGGGAGCCACACTGACCGAGGATCAGATTATAGAGGGGTGTCGTCAGTCGCTCACGCGGTTCAAAGTGCCGGTGGCTGTTACGTTTTGCGACGAATTTCCCAGAACCTCTGTGGGGAAGATCCAGAAACATCTGTTGCGGGATCAGGCGTTGGAGTCAACCGAGTGATTTTTTGATGTAAAACTGAAAGGCTTAATTCGGAGAAAAGTCGAATGAAGTGTTTGCACTGCCAATCGGAATTGAAACGCGGCACAGCGACATTTACCGATAGCCGTAACGGTTATGTTATTGCACTACAGGATATCCCTGCTTGGGTTTGTAGACAGTGTGGCGAACCTATGTTTGACCACGATGCTGTATCCGGCATTCAAGATTTACTTCGGGCAGTAGATGAGCGTATTGAGAAATTACGTGACGTTGCATAGATGCAGCAACTCAATTTAGTCGATAAGGTAAGGACTCCGTACTTTATTCCTTTAAAGTGAACCTTGTTTGTGGGTATAAATAACAGGAACCCCTATCTTTTTCAATACACCCACAAGTTGTTGTCGCAGTACAGGAGCCTCAGTGACGAAAAAAACTTCTATACTAGCTAAAATCTCGGCTGTCTGCTTTTTGATGATGCGTATTTGTCGGAAGTTCGCATAAGTAAGTACAATATAATCTGCCTCAATATCCGCAAACTCGGCATACCTTTCAATCAATTTCCCTTCGCCGGATTTGTGTGCAGCTTGGTTGCCTTCTATTGTCTGAATCTTACCTTCTACTGCAACCTCTTTTGTAATCTCCTTAGTTGCTGGACGGCTAACGACCTTAACGCCTGCGCTGATAATAGCTGCCTCTACTGCATTTGCAAACGCCACCTGATTCAGATAGTTATTTGCGGGAATAACAACGAAAGATGGAAACTCCGGAACATCTCGCAGAACAACAAACTGAATTTGAGTTTGAGTAGAGCAGCCTATAATTGCAAAAAAAAACACAAAACTAAAAATTACAATCCATAAACCGCGTAACAACATTTTGAACCCCTTTTGATGATGAATTAGGCCCTATGTCTTACGGTTGACATGCCCCTCAACCTGCGTTGGGAAATATTTCATCAAACTATCGGTAAGATTTGGCGCGGCTGTTCCAAGACTACACGCACTGGTCGCTTTCATGGCTGCGCCGATGTCGCTAACCTCACGCTTCCACTTTGTCAGATCGCTAGGTCCTGCCTCGCCAGCAAGCCGTTCGGTGAGGCGTTGCGTGCCGATACGGCAAGGGAAGCACTTGCCACACGACTCCTCAGCGAAAAATTCCATTGCGCCATGTGCCATTTCGATTATGTCTCGGCTATCATCGAACACAATAATTCCAGCGGCACCGAGCATGGCTCCTACCTTCCCAATACTCGGCTCATCGAGGGTTACGTTCAGGTCATCTCCAGCGAGGAAGCCGCCGGATAAGCCCGCCATTGTAACCGCCTGAATCGAACGCCCTTCCGGTGCGCCGCCTGCCCAGTCGTAGAGCAGCGTCGGCAACGGCAATCCAAACGGCACCTCGTAGTTACCCGGTTTCTGGATGTCACCGGAGAGGCTGATGACCTTCGTGCCGGCGTGCCCGTTCATTCCGAGACTGCGATACCAATCCGCTCCCCGGCGCATAATCTGTGCTGCAGCCGCAAGGGTTTCGACGTTATTGACAACCGTTGGCAGATTGTCATATCCATGGGTGACTGGATAGGGAGGACGGTTGCGCGGGAAGGGGTGCTTACCTTCAAGGCTATTCAGCAGTGAGCCTTCCTCACCGCAGATGTAGGCACCGGCACCGCGCCGCAGATAGAGTTGGAAGTTGAAGTCTGCGTCGAGAATCCGCTCGCCGAGGAATCCCGCTTCCTCCGCTTCCGCGATTGCCCTTGCTAGCGTGTTGAGGGTTTCGGGATATTCATACCGGAGGTAGATGAAGCCGCGTGTCGCACCGGTCGCGTAGGCGGCGAGAACCATCGCCTCAATCACCGCGTGTGGATCGTGGTCGAGGATTGCGCGGTCTTTGAAACAGCCGGGCTCCCCTTCGTCCGCATTACAGACAATGGTTTTCGGATTGCCGGGTGCTTCGGCGACCGCCTGCCACTTGAGGCCGGTAGGAAAGCCAGCCCCTCCACGTCCCGCGAGCTTGCTCTCTGTGATGACTTCGACCACTTCGGTTGGCTGCATCTCCTGCACTGCGCGTGTAAGCCCCTCGTATCCACCGGAACGGCGATACCCCTCAATGCTAGCTCGATCTGGTTCACGAATTCCGCCGAAGACACACTCATCAATTCCACCCGGATTCGGCGATGGCAGGGGAGAGGGTTTGGCTTCAAGCCCGTCCGAATCCACGCCGATGAGGACTTGATGACCTTTAAGCACCGGGACGAAATCATCACAGCGACCCGCACATGGCATTGGCGTTGCACCATCGTCCTTGAGTGCAGCAAGGATTTCATTCCCACCGACCAAGCAGCAAACAGGTCCCGTACAGACACGCGGGGCACTTTGCCCCGGTGCCGTGCGGGAGAAGTGATGGTAGAACGTAACAGTTCCAAAGAGATCTGCAAGGGGAATCCTGAGTCCCACCGCTATGTCTCGGAGCGCGTCCTCAGAGATGAAACCGTCTCGATCGTGGAAGGCGTGGAGCAGCGGGAGCAGCGGTGCTGGCTCGTTCCGCCAGCACTCGATCAGCTCTTGGTTCGTTGGGGTTGCCATGGATAGGTATCTCCGTTAATAGCCTGCTAGCAGTGTGCGTAGTTGGCTAGCGGCTTTCCGGACCTGATCGATACGGTCTGGATGTTCGCCTTCGTAGACGATGGATATGCATCCGTTATAGTTGACGCTTTTCAAAATCTCTGCGATTCGCTCATAGTCCAGCCACTCCTCCGTGCCACTTTCGTTTTTGTAAAATTTTGTGCGGACATACAAGGCGTATGGCACAGTCTGTTCCATGAACCCGTAAAAGTCGATATCGGGATCTGTTTCTCCTTTTGGACCTGATCCAGGTGAGCCAACCCACTGACCCGTATCCATAATAAAGGAGAAGTTCTCTCGGTTGGTCTCGCTCCGGATACGCAGCATATCATCGCCTGTGGATGGGTGATTCTGCAACCCTACAGCGATGCCTTTCGTGGCTGCATAATCGGCGGCCTCCTGATACCCCTGAATCATCGCGGGCCAAGGATCATCGCCATCGCCATTCTTTTCGGGTATCACGGCGCAGAACGCGCGGATCAGCGGTGAACCGAGAAACGCAGCGAGGTCAATCGCATCCCTACAATTTTGCGCGTGTTCCTCTCGTTCTGCTGCATTCCCGACGAACAGACCGCTCACACCGATGTAGCCAATGGGCATACCGTATTGAAGGCACTTCAGTTTGATACTGCTGAGATATTCTGGATCCGTTGAGGGGAAAGCCCGGTAGTGAAAGTCAACGATGTCCATTCTTAGATCATGAGCGACATCAAGGAAGGTCTCAACATCTGTATTTTGTAAACTGAGAAAGTTACAGCCAATTTTGATCATGTTACTTGTTTCCTTTCATATGGATGGTTGCCATTGTAGCCGATTAAACTATCAAAGATTCCTTCCACCTGAGGCGTGATGATATTCTCACGGCTCCAAGTCGAAAAACTATGCTACTATACATACAACAGGAAGTCAATATCAATTCTTCCATGAATAACTGAACAGTTTCGCATTTTGCAGTGTAAAGCGGAGTTTTATCCGTTTGCCGACCAAATCGGCAAGAGGCTTGGAAAAGGACACGGCAGCTTCAATATGGTCTCCCCGAATCGGTTGGGACTGCTCGTAGCCCTTCAGCGGTCGTCCCCGCTCGGTCAGGACGCTGACTACCAACTCGCCATCTGTGGCATCAAGATTGACTAACAAACGGCTGCCGCTCACAGTCACCTCTTTCGTGATCACGCGCCCGATACGCTGACCCGCCTCCAAGGAGATGTAACGGTCGGGTCGAAAGCGAACACAACCAATTGCTTGCAACGGGTGTCGTTTTCCTGCTTCGATCAATCTGCGCTGTTCAACTAGCCATTGCTGATCTACGGAAGGATGAGGAAGATTGCCAGAGGAATAATACTGGTACATCCAATCCCCCACACGTATCGGAACACTATCGAAGTGTATCATGGCGCAATCCTGTTCGCCGGCTTCGCCTCTCCCAATCCACGGTTGGCGATCGCCAAGCCGATCCCAATGCACCAGATCACGGCTATACACCAGTTGCGTTTCCATAATACCGTGCTGATTCCACATGCTATGTTTGTACATATCCATGCTGACATCGAAGATATAAAGTGCGCCAAGAAAAACATTGCCGACAGTCCACGGTTGCATGGTGTAGAATTCACAGTGTTGGTCTACCGGGTCGTTGTAGTGGATGATTCCCTCCGCATAAGCGTTGTCCAAGCGTTCGCGCGCCATTTCATCGTCAAGTAGATCCGGGGAGAGAACGAGGTTGGGACGGGGCCAATCTAACATCAATCGAGCGCGATTGGGTAAGGAATTGGCAAATGTCATCCCGACAGCCCGACGGCGGAAATGACCAACGGTAGCGTGGAGACGTGGGAAAGCAATATAGCGGCCGGGTACATCGTCGCGCATCATAGGGAAGGCATCGTCGGCAACCAAAAAGGTGCCGGTGTCGCCTACACCATCGCTGATGCCGGGTTCCTCATCGGCGTTTTCCGCTGTATGCCAATTGAATCCATCCGGGCTAAAAATTGGGAGATACCGTTGCCTCCATTCACCGCCGGGGATCCACGATACCGTCCGATATAACGTATCCTCACCTTCAGAAAGGGTGGACTCCGGACAGTAAAAAACTGCGCCGGGTCCAATCCGCCCCGGTGTCTTAACTTTGTTATTCTCGGTACTACCATCGATCTCTGCTAGATGGAGAATCGGTTTCTCCCAGTGAAGACCATCTTCGCTTGTTGCGTAAAGGTCGTTAAGATCGTCTTTTGAGTTCCAATACCACATCTTGAGTGTCCCGTCCGAATCGCTGACGACCATGGGACAGGCGCATCCAGACAGATCTTCCCAAGGCTGGTCCGGTTGAAGCACGGTGCCGACCTTTTCTGGTGGATGGAACCTTCGCTTGAGGTGCTGCTTCGCTTCAATCTCGAAATCATCAATAAACAGGTGTTTGTGTTCCATTTTGCTTCCTTTCTACGTTCCCTTACACCATATTATAGCATGTTTCGCTTTTAATGACAGCTACCTTCAAAAAATGTCTGGCATTGACGCTCGAAATCGGGTATCCTCTTAGTAGCAATTGTTTTTACGACCTACACATTCAAGAGTCGGAGGGAGAAATGTCAGTTCAAAACGATTTGACCGGGTGCGTGGTCCTGACTCCAGAACAGAAGGAGTTCGTCGATGCTAACGGATACCTTGTCATTGAAAATGCAATAGAGCCAGAGGTGGTTGCTGAAATTGATGCGGCGATTGATGAGCTGCATGAACGCGAGGATAAGGCTGGGCGTTTGGAAGCTGATGGCAGGCTGAATATGCGTAACTGCATCACTGAGCACGATGCCTTTTTCCAACTCCTTGATTGGCCCAAAACGGCACCACTCGCTTGGGGCATCCTGAATTGGAATATTCAGCTGATCACCTCGCACCTGCTTGTACTTCCATCGAAGGATGAGCCGCCACCGAAGGTCAAGGACAGGATTGGTCTGCACCGTGATGGCGGTACATCGCCGAGTGAGATGCAGGAGCCTCATCCCAGAATCTTGCTTAAGATTGCTTACGCCATCAGCGATCAGTCGGATCCGGCTTCAGGCGCGACAGTGCTTGTCCCTGGTAGTAACAGGCTCACTGGCACACCGCCCGTGGATACGGAAACTGGACACGCGAGAGGGGCTATCGCGATGAACGTAAAAGCAGGAGATGCGTTCATCTTTGAGCAACGGACATGGCACGGTCCGGGACATAACTGGTCCGGTAAGCCGAGGAAGACAATCTTTATGGGCTATGCTTATCGATGGGTCAAACCGATGGACTATATTGCGATGCCAGACGAACTGATAGCTAAATGCAAAAACCCTCTACAGAAACAGCTGCTCGGCGTGGTCAGCGATCCACTGAGTTATTACCTGCCCAAGGATGAAGATGTGCCTTTGCGGGCACTGCTGAGTTAAACGGATTTCTCGCTTAAAATTCAGCGCGAGAATCACTGGTTTCTATTCAGCAGTGTGCCCAAAAAGGTATAGCGCAGGAAGAATTGGTGGATTAACAACAGAATACCCGTTACCGCAAAACACACCAGACCGAACTTGAGAACCGACGGCAGCTCCCACGTTCGCGCTATCTCCTGCACAACAAGAAGTAAGGGAAGGTGTGCGAGGTATAACCAGTAAGCGACATCTGAAAGGTATCGCCATACCCTACTCTCTCTTGATATCAACTCACGGGCAATGCCGATAAGGGAGAAGACCATCACCCACGCGAACGTTGCCTTCAAGACGAGTAAAACGAGATGGCGGTATCCGCCCAACGTGTTTTGACTTAGTTCCAGCGTCAGCGTCACCGGAAAGATAACTAATAGAGCCAGAGGCATTGTGACTATCCACTGCTTTCCAACTCTTGCGTCGCTATCGTCACAATCATAGTAGAATGCGCCACCAAGGAAGAATATGGCGTAATAAATAGGTATATACGGCATGGGTATAATAAAGATGAAGTTATCTGGGCCAAAGTTCGGTATCGCACCTTTTGCTGACATAAACCATTGGGGCACCATGGTAAGGGGAATCAGCCAGAGATAGCGGAGCGGAGATAGCATCATTTTTTCGGGCGGGCCCCTCCACAACCTCCGTTCGGCGATTGTCGCATATAGGGCGAAAGCGAGAACCAACCAACAGACAAGATAGAATATCCAAAGGTGCGCGAAGACATGGCCTGTCGTAAGTGTGCGCCATAGACGGTTCTGTTTCTTTACGTTAGGAGTTTGTTCCGTTGACTCGTATTTCTTGAGAATCGTAGCGATGCGCGTTCTGCCGTAATAGGCTTTTACCGGATCTAGCTTGACTTGTAATTCCCTGACCCTCACGTATATATCGGTCCAATCGGCCTGTGCACGGTTCAATGGGGTTTTGCCGTTCTCATCCGTAGCCTCCACATCCGCCCCGTTTTGAAGGAGGACTCGAGCAATCTGATCCCGTCCCATAAAGGCGGCTTCATGTAAGGGTGTGCCGCCATCTCTGTTTTTTCCATTTACGTCTGCTCCCGCACTGATGAGTTGTTCGACAGTCTCGACTTTTCCTACAAAGATAGCCCACGACAAAGGGGTCAGTCCGGTTTGCGGATCTTGGGTATTGAGATCCGTTCCGTTTGCGAAGTGTACATTCAGAGCTTCACGATTCCCAGTTTTTACAGCAACCCAAATATTCACCTTAGAATCTTCTGAGGGAGACGGAGCAGCGTCTCTCGCACGTTGCAGCGTGGCTTCAATCAGTTGTTCGTTAATCCAGTATGTAAGCGGGGCGATAGTGATAAGCGTGAACACCAACGGCATAAAGAGACGCCGAAATCGGTGTTCTAACATCCCTCTCACTCCACGGGTACGCCACAGCATCGCAGTGAAGAAGCCGCTTGTCATAAAGAAAAGCGGCATTTGAAACCCGTGTACGACAAGAAAAAAAACTCCAAATCCTTCGTTTCTCTGCACATCTCGAACTGGCCAGGGGACATCAAAAAACGCTAGAGAGCCATAAAATGCAATGATCAATAACATGGATAGGGCGCGTAATGCCTCTAGGTCATGTCGTTGGGGTACGGAGGTACGGGTATCCATATAACGAATTTTTCTCTATACGAGTTTTCGATGAAGACAATCTGTATTGAATATTAAAGACTAATCGGGACGCTTCCTTTGCACATTTCATGCACGTTTCTGAATGAAATACACAGTAGCAAATAACCCGAGGGCGATCACAAAAGTATAGATATTATAGATATATGCTAACAAAGCAGCAACTGCCAGAATAATCCATTCTATCCATGTCGTTTTTCGGAGAAAGTATCCCATCGTAACGATCGAAAAGATGAACGTGCCCACTACAGCAGTCACAACCGACAGGACATTTTGCAGTAGTGTGCCGTCAAACAGGATGTGGGTATAAGCGAACAGCAGCGGCATGATATACAGGAACTTAGCGAATTTGAAACACGCCCAGCCTGTTCTCCACGGATCCGCACGCGCTACTGCAGCCCCAGCATACGCACCAAGTGCGACAGGTGGCGTAATATTAGAATCTTGACTGAGCCAAAAGACAATCAGGTGTGCCGCAATTAAGGAAACTCCCATCTGATCGCTTGTGAGGATGGGAACAGCGAGCTCGGAGGTAATCAGATAGGCGGCGGTGACGGGGATACCCATCCCCAAGATGAGGGACGCACCGGCGAGCAGTAGGATAGCGATTGCACGGCTATCTCCAGCGACGGAGAGGACGAGGTCAGGAAAAATCCTGCCAAGTCCGGTGAGATCGATCACGGCAATAATGATGCCGATGCTGCCAACTGCTCCGCCAATGGCGAGGGAGTTTTTCGCTCCACCGACCATGGCTTCCCAAAGACGTTTGGGTGTGAGACGTGTGTCCGGTCGAAGGTAGCTGATGCCGATTGTAGTCAGGATAGCGAAGAACGCCGCTTGGGAGGCTGTATGCCCCGCGATTAGAGTGGCGATGAGCACAACTAACGGAATCATGCAGTACCACTGGTTTTTGAGCAGGGTGCCCAGGTGTGGCAATTCAACTTTAGGCAGTCCTTCGATGCCCTCCTTTTTTGCTTCAAGGTGTACCATTACCCACACTGAGAAGAAATACAGCAGTGCGGGAATAACCGATAGCAGTGCGATGTGGCTATACGGCAGCTCAGTGCGTTCCGCCATGATAAACGCGCCGGCACCCATCACCGGCGGCAGGAATTGTCCGCCGACCGACGCTGTCGCTTCAACGGCACCAGCGATATGAGATCGAAAGCCGGTGCGCTTCATCAACGGAACAGTAAATGCGCCGGTTGCAACGGTGTTTGCAATGGCGCTTCCGGCAACGGAGCCAAAGAATCCGGAAGCCACGACTGCTACTTTCGCGGGACCTCCCACCAGTCGCCCTGCTACAGCCATCGGCAGATCGATGAAAAACTGTCCTACCCCCGATTTTTCCAAGAATGCGCCGAAGAAGATAAACAGAACAACATACGTCGCCATGACGTTTGCCATGATGCCGAAGATACCCGCCTGGCTGAAGAAACTGTATTCAAAAATCCGGCGTAACGGGAATCCCTTGTGGGCGATGACAGACGGCATTGACTGACCAAATAGGGCGTACATAATCCCGACCGCCGCGATTATGGTCAGTGCCCAACCGACTGTCCGCCGGCTATACTCAAGGCTCAAAATCACCGCCACCGCCCCAACGCATACATCGAGTTGGCTATACGCCCCCGCCCGATCAGCAAGTTTTTTGTATTCGACAATCCAGTATCCGATCACGAAAATGGTCAAGCCAACGAGTATCAGATCTAGCACCGACGGACGCGATTCGGGTGAGCTGCGTCTGAACTGATGGAACATACCGGTCAAAACAAATGTGAGGAGCAGGTACAATCCAACGTGATACTGCTCACCGGACGTTCCGAAACCCGCTCCATAGATGTAAAAGAATACAAAGCCGACGGCAATAATCTCAAAAATCCACTTCCAGACACCTTTCAGATCTCGACCCCGGCGCTCAAGTTTTTGCAATGTTTTCGCTTCTGTATCTGCCATCTCCTCCCATGCCCCTCAAACCGACAAGTGCAAAATTTGGATTACATAACCATATCACGATCTACGCCGCCGTAGTTCATTCTCAAGTTGTCGAATCCGCTCCTCCGCCTCAATGCGGGCTTGGGCTTCTTCAGTGGCGCGGTTTTCTGCCTCAACGCGGGCCTGGGCTTCTTCGGCAGCACGAGCCGATACATCAACATAGTCTGGTATCAGATCGCCCGTTTCATCATAACAAACGAGATTTTCGCCCTCCAAGTTCAACCAGATGTTGACGGGTTCAATCCAGAGCCAGCCATCCGCATTAGGACTCAATTCCTCATAGCCATCCGGTGTGAGCCGGTATCCCACCAACGCTCGCTCCATTACCCCCCGTCGTTCAAATCGATCCACAATGATGTAATTCGGTACACCGACCCGCGCATAGTGGTCAACCTTCGTGACAACATCAGTTGAGCGGGTCGAAGGCGAGACGATTTCTATAATCAGGCTTGGCTTGGTTTCCTCGTCTTCCTCTGAAAAGGTACTCCAATTGATGTGCCGCCGGAGGTCGAAAATCACCGAAATATCAGGTCCATGCGCTCTCAGATCGGGCAGTGCCCACGCTACGCGCACATCGTGCAAGACTATGGCATTCGGTTCATCCGCAATCCGATCTGACAATACATTGTAGAGATAGTTACAAAATCGTTCATGTTCTTCATCGTGCATTCGGTAATCTCCCACCTGTGGGTGAAGGATGTCCTCAAGTGTTAGGGGCGTCCGCTCGAGCACCTCTGTTCCGTCTGGCAAGGTCCGTATTGCTTCACGCCACCCGTAGGGATAGGGGTCTTTCTTATCAAGGATTTCTCCGTTGGTTGGAACGGTTACTACTTTCATGGCGATCTCCTTCCCTTAGTGGGTAATAACTCACAAGTCCCTTAGTGATAATGAATCGAAACTGTTACGTCCTTCAGTATTAACGGTTCACGCCTTATCAGTTGGGGGTTGACCTGTCGAATTTCTAGTTCGTTGATTCCTTTTGTCAGGGGTGGGCTGCCGATGTCAAAGTCGATGGCATCACCGGAGATCGATACCTCTTGGGTTCGAGATGGATATTGATTCCACCCTTGCTCATACTCCACACGAGTCTTGTTATCTGAAGCATCACTACCGGTACTCCAGGGGATAGGTATTTGGTTCAGTTGTATTTCAAACGTATCTTCGGCAGTTAGTCCTTCAAATCCCAGACCGAGTACACATCTGTTCAAAGCCCCATCAGAAGTTGCCGATACTAGGTCGTCAGCGATATTCAACTGGAGTCTTACACCACGGGCATAGAAAGTTTGGTTGAACTGAACGGGGAGTTGCGCTGCTGGGATGGCGTTAAGGAACGAATAGCCGAGTTGAGATGTCGGTTGATGCCGATTGGAGTGATCTAACTCGTAACGCTTGTCCAGCCGGCGCAGCACTATAGGATCAGCCAGTTGGTTCAGGATATTTCGCTTCCAGTCGTTGGACATGCTGTAGTAGTTGAAAAAGTAGATGCCATCTACGCCAGCCTCCCAATACCGTAGAGCAAGTGCCCTGAGCGATTCTTCGTTCAACAGTGGTCTTAGCCCCTCGAAACAGCCGTAGATTCTGCAACCGGTGCCTTCGGCGGTTTCAACCCATTGCCGGATTGGCATCTCAAACGGAATGAGTCCACCGCCTGCAATGAGCATGTCAACCATGCCCTCTTTCATCCATACCTCGGCATCCAGTCCGATTCGTTTGGCATCCGCTAGCGTCGGTGGCACACGCACCGCAAGATCAAGGTGCTTCCTTTTCTCTTGACCGACTTCGTCTAACTTCCTCCGAACACCATATACAAAATCTGTCATTAGGTATTGGTACTGATACGCTTCTGCAACGCGGAAGAAGGCGGGATGGCGCATAAAGTCCAATTCGATGCCGTCAATGTCGAAACGTTCAATCAGCTCAAAGATAATCTTCGACATGTGGGCACGCACTTCTGGAAATGCGTAGTTCAGTCCGGTCCGTATGCCCCATTCTAAGCTTCCGTGCGGTATTGATTCGTCGGGACGACCGATACACAATTCCGGATGGTCGCGGCGAAGTCGTCCGTAATTCGGAGCTGCTTCCTCCATATCGTAATGCTCGTTCATTCTGACGGATGGAAAAAACGCCATACCCGCCTCATGACACAGCTGCGAAATTACCGTCACCGGACCACCGTGTGCCTTTATCATCTGACGTAGATTTTCAGCCTTCCGCTGTTGCCCGGCATCAAGGTCTTCATACCCGTCTCCGAATCGTTCTCCCACTTCGGTTTCGTAGTCATAGACCTCGTGTCCTCCAATAGACCAGAGAAAAACATCAACCGGTGAGCCTGCAAAGGGAGCAATCATTTTATCGCGCATATCGTCTATAGTCAACGGGGGACCGTAGGTGCCCATTATCCAGCCATCGTCATTGCTGAGTACCCGCCAATGCTTCTGTGATATTGTCATGTCAGGGGCTCCTTGAACGTTAATTCCTATGTCTTTTTGTACTTTATCAGTATTTGACGTACTCCCAAAGCTAAAGCATTGGGATTCTTATCCGTTATGTTAGCCGGATTTACATAAGTGCCAATCAAATCTGACACCTATCGGGGACGCCATCGCCCCAACTACGGGACTCAACATGAATCCCGATACTTTGTTCCACAGGTTGATAGCACCAACGCCGTCTCGGTGATATTCAAAGCCACAATGGTTGCAGTGATAGTTACGGTTAGTAGGCTTCTTTCGGTTGCCACAACTCGGACAAGTCTGAGAGGTGTATGCCTCAGATACAAACTTGACTTTGAGTCCTGCCAGTTCTGCTTTGTAGCATATCATGAATTGGAGACGGGCAAACGCCCACTGATGAACCTTCTGGTTAGACTTCTTTGAAAACTTCGCTCGCTTACGAATGCCTTTTAGGTCTCCTATCACTATCGTATCTGCCTTCGCCTTGATGCAGTCAGATATAAATCGAGATGTGATTTTATGTTCAGCGTCCTTGAGTTGAGCATTCAACTTCGCAAGTATCTTCGTCTTGATTCGTTTCAACCGATACCAGCGATTACTTCGTTTGACACACCTATCCATTTTGGATTGGATATATGCCTTGAATTTGTTGATATATTGCTTGATAGCACGTACTGCCCGACCATTGTAGATTATCGTCTGTTCGCCATCATGCGACACTATCGGGTGAATCTCGCCCATGTCTATCGCAACCGCTTTGCCTGTTTCGTGTTTGGGTGGCGTGTGGACTTTGTAGACCAGTGAGAAATAGTAGCTCCCGCGTTGGAAATACATCTCCACATAGACCGGTTCTACTATGGATTGAAGCGTGATAGGCGGGTTGCCTTTGCCGTTGGATAATCTCAATACACCGTCTCTGAGTGAAATAGCACTCGACTTCCAACGCACCTTGAAAAAGTGGGGGTACGCTTAGGAGGCTTCGCTTCAGGGTTCGACTTAACAGCCCGAAAATAAGACTTGAGAGAATCGAAGTAGCTCTCAATTATCGCTTGAATCGTCTGACTATGGAGATTGTACCCACGCAAGCGCATATACTTTTGGACAGCACCTTGAGATAGCCAAACCCCTTTTTTACGCTTGACCTTGCGAATCAACGAAACCACCTTGGAGTAGACGCGTCCTGATTCACTGGCAAGTATATCCAATTCAGACGTTGGAGACACTTTGATTTTCTTGGTAGTGTACATGGGGAGGGGCTTTCCGTCTTTCGTTCTCTATACCGCAGAGTGTAGGGGACACCATCTTGCAATGGTGCGATATTCCCCTACCGAAAGACAAATCAAGCATATCATATCTTGGCTACAAATTCAAGGAAAAACAGGGCTAAAGCATAGCTTATATCCCAAACCTAAAGACTTGGGCTTTACGGGCTAAAGCCCCACTCGGTAAATATGAATAGCCCGACAGCCTAGTCACTATAACACGCACTAAGTTTTCAAGCCATAAAAAAATAGGGATTCAACGGGGGCGTGATAAATTGGCAACCTGCTTTGGGTAGGATTGAATATGAGGTGTTGATTGTGATATACTCATGGTTGATACGGAAGATCTGAAGTTATTGCGGAACTAGGAATTAAACAGAACTGGTTCGCGCCTTCCTATTAAGAATCTGTGCCACTATTGGGAAAGCTGCGCCCAAAAGAGTTATTACAATGTCAGGCATTAGACTGTAACTGTATGAGAGAGTGAATAAATACCAATGAAACCGTTTATGGAAACCTTGCCTCCCGAAGTGGATACTAAGCTGAAGCAGGTAAAACCGCCGGAGGAACAGGTACTTTTCCAAGTCTCCACAGATCTCATCAGCGACCAATTATTCGGGGAAAAATGGCTGGTAGCTACAGATCGGCACCTGCTGTTTATACCGGCTGGGGGTGTGGATGGCGTTGTGCAAGTACCACTTGCAGCTGTGCAGGAGGCAAAAACAGAGGAGCTCGTCGGGGGAGGACGGCTGGCGGTAGAACGTAAGGAAGAGGGACCTGTTTATCTACACTACTCCAGTTCATTGGCACCCAAGTTTGCTGAGGTCGCCGAGGGAATTCAGCAGCTCTCCACAGGGGAAACTCTTGAGCTGCCGACGGAGATGGAGCGCACACGGTGTGAAAAGTGTGGATGCCTACTTGCAGAAAAAGATGGCAGATGTATTAACTGTACGAAGAAGCGGGATACGCTCCGGCGGATTCTTAGCTACGTTAGGCCTTATCGCCTTCAACTGGTACTTGTTTTTGTCATTACGACGGTTGCCGCACTAGTCGAGTTACTGCCTCCCCTTATCACGGAACGCATTATTGACGATGTTCTCACGCCGAAATCAAACTTGGGACTTTTGGGGTGGCTTGTATTGGCACTTTTGGGGATTCGTTTATTGATGTGGTTTTCTCAAGTGGGTCGTACAGCAATAAGTAGTTGGCTCGGATTTCGAGCAGCAGAAGACATCCGCGCTGAACTCTACCGGGTGCTACAGTTTACACCTTTGAGATTTTACGATAAGCGAAAGGTCGGATCTCTCATCTCCCGGATGACTAACGACGCAGAACTTCTGGAGGAATACCTAATCTATGACCTACCTTTCATCCTGTCGAATATATTGTTGTTATTTGGCATCTTGACGTTGTTGTTATATAAAAGCTGGCTGCTCACGATATATGTGTTGCTTCCTGTACCGCTGATTGTCTTGGGTGGGGCATTAATCTGGAATCGTATGGAACGTTACTGGCGTCGTTGGTCTGTTAAGTGGGGACGGTTTTCAGCCCATTTGAACGAATCAATCACCGGCATCCGATTGGTCAAAGCCTTTGCCCAAGAAAAACGCGAAGGTATTCGTTTTAGTCAGCGGAATGACGAACTGCGGCAGGTGAGTGTTAGCGCGGATCGGGCTTGGTTCGTCTTCTTTACTGTGATGAATTTTTTGATGAGTTTTGGCGTGTTCTTTGTTTGGTACTTTGGCGGACGACAAATCCTCGGGGGAGAATTAACGCTTGGAGAATTGACGGCATTTATCAGTTACCTCTGGATGCTCTACCGTCCTCTCAGATGGCTTGGTGACTTCTACAACTTTATGATCCGTGCCTATGCGGGTGCAGAGCGAATTTTTGAGGTCATGGACACGCCTGTTGAGCCGTTTAACTCCCCGGACGCGAAACCAATGCCTCAAATTGGGGGACGGGTATCCTTCAAAGATGTTACCTTTGGTTACGATCCGGGTAAACCTGTTCTCAAAGGAATTAATCTCGAAGTGGCACCCGGTGAAATGATCGGCTTGGTGGGCAAATCGGGAGTTGGCAAAAGCACTTTCATCAACCTCATCTGCCGATTTTACGATGTCAATCGCGGACGTTTAGATGTTGACAGCGAGGATATTCGAGACATCCGTCTTGAAGATTTGCGTGGGCAGATAGGAATGGTCCATCAGGAACCGACGTTATTTAATGTTACAATTGCTGAAAACATCCGCTACGGTAAACCGGATGCAACGTTTGCTGAGGTGATTCGCGCGGCGATAGCAGCGGAAGCGCATGAATTTATCGTTGCCAAACCGGACGGTTATGACACAAAGGCTGGCGAACGCGGTGGAAAGCTCTCCGGCGGCGAAAAGCAGCGCATTGCAATCGCACGCGCCATCCTGCATGACCCCAAAATTCTTATCCTTGATGAGGCGACCTCCTCGCTTGATACACCGACTGAGAAGAAGATTCAGATAGCGATTGCGCGACTGGTTAAAGGACGAACCACCTTTGCGATTGCCCACCGGCTCTCAACCCTGCGAAATGCGGACCGACTGGTTGTCTTGGACGATGGCAAAATTGCTGAGGTTGGCACCCATGCGGAGTTGATAGGGCAGAAAGGCATTTTCTACAACCTTGTTCACACGCAGCAAACAACAACGGCAATTATGGCGGTCGGCGGTGGGAAAGAGGACTCGGAGGATGATTCGGAGGATGATGATGAATAGCGTCATCGTGTGAAAGCCATTTGACTTTTCTATGGAGCACTCGGTATAATGTGAACTCTTACTTCCCTACCGGAGCACACTAAAATGGATAACATCACCTATCGCACAATTTTTGACGACTCACTGAGTGATAGATATATTTGGATAACAACTTAGGTGACTACACTGGAGAATGTAATGGCATCTGAATCGGAAAAAATTGAAACACCCACGGAGAGTGGAAAAGCAAAAACGGAGAGGACAATCACTCCCATTCAGGTAACCCATCCGGAACATGTTGAGCCTGAAACGATCCGCCTATTCCGGGAACCGCCGTGGGTATTGCGGTTGACTATTAAGGGCGATCGTTCCTACCTCAAGGTTCGAGTGGTGTGTGCTGCCCCATTATCTCAACCCGATCGATACATCTGCTTTCTTGACGAAAAGAATGAGGTAATCTGTACAGTCGAAGATCCGATTGATTTAGACGAGGTGTCTCAGCGGCTGATCAAAGAAGAGCTTGAGCAGCGATATATGACCGCTATTATCAAGCGGGTCGACTCGCTCAAGAGTGAGTTTGGTGTGTCCTATTGGGAGGTCCAGACTGACCGAGGGGACAGAGAGTTTGTCGTGCGGAATGTATCTGAGAACGCACAGTGGATTACAGATCGCCGGCTGCTGTTGCTTGATGTAGACGGCAATAGGTTCGAGATCTCCAACTTAGAGGTTCTTGATAAAAAGAGCCGCGGACTAATCGAAATGGTGTTATAGAATGCGAAGACTATTCAGGTGATGAAAGTTTCAGTGAACCTTGACTAGTCCTCATTGAACATTAGCATCACCCCGCCTTGCCCTCGGTGGGGAAACGCTCAACTTGTGGGGGCGTAGAGAAAAATTATGAATTACAAACAGAAGTTAGGTTATACAGGTTCGGCGGGATGCCGGATGACGATTCTGATGAAAGAGGAGGATAAAGATGTCTGAAGAACGGAGGCATGACCTACACCACTTCATGCAGCAGCTGAGTACTGCAATGGATAAAAACTATGAATATCTTAAAACGCGGGTAGGCGAGGATCCAGGGACTACCGGAGACCAAGCAGAGATACATTGGGCTAAGTGGTTGAGTCGCTGGCTTCCGCCGACCTATAAAGTTGTCACTAAAGGGCGAATCATCAACCAAAATGGGGAAGCAAGTCCACAAGTTGATGTTTTAGTTCTAAAGAGTTTTTACCCGAAGGAGTTGCATACCAACAAACATTATCTCTCTGCAGGTGTCGCTGCCGCGTTTGAATGCAAAACCACGCTAGAGGCACGGTATATTAAAGAGGCGACTCAAATCTGTGTAGAAATCAAAAACTTGTATCGAAATCGAAAAGAAACTCCCGACAAAGAAACTCCTTACAGGGAATTGCACACTCCCATTGTTTATGGGTTGTTAGCACACTCCCATATTTGGAAGGGCGAGGGGGCAACACCTGAAGATAATATCACACGAAATCTATCAGAGTCAGATGTTTCGTATGTTTCACACCCTCGCCTTGGGCTCGATTTTCTCTGTGTCGCGGATTGTGGCACATGGGTTTTGTCTAAGTTTCCGTTTAGTTATGGATCTCAATCGGTTCTGCCTCCAGAACTTCAAGATGGAGTAGATAGTGGACATCTTCCACATACTCCTTTTCTTGAACAAGAAACAGAGGATTTCACTCCTATTGGTTCTTTTTATGCTAATCTCATGGAACGACTCGCATGGGAAGACCCAACATTGCGCGATATTGTTGATTACTTACGAGCCACAAAAATCGGTGGAGAGGGTGGCGGACAACTTCGTAGATGGACTTTTGACATACTCAGTGATGCTGTTCAAAAACAGATAAGAGAAGGTCGCAGACTATCAAACGACCCTTTGAGTTGGGATGAATGGAAAAATAATTTCGGCATTCGTATGCAGGTCCATTAAAAGGGGTGAAAATATCCGGTAATTATCCACACATATTATTACGGTATGAAATGTTTATAAGCCCCGCCCCTATTACTCGGAATAAAATAAAGAATCAATCCCACCACAAGCCCCAAGTATCAGATGTTCATAGATACCACCTATATTTGCAATAAAACCAAGAAATGCTTCAGCGGTGATTGGGGAAACAACTGTATACCTTCCATATCTTGATTTATGCTTAGCACCCTAACTCCTTTTATGGGTTACAAACCGAGCAGGGGGAATACGATTTTTCAGCCACTTCTAGTGTGAGGGGTTTTTTGCCTCCCCTCAAATGTTTGCAACCATCGCGATGATATTTCAATCCTCTTTCCGTAACATAAACAGGCGCAAAAGGCCAATTGACTGTACCTCTTTCTTTGCGTGCCTTGAAGGGATCTTTGACAATATGTTTCTTTTTTTCTTCCTCCACCTTCGATTTTTCATCTTCCCAGTTTTCAAGCCTTTTCTTAGTGTATTCTACATACTCAGATGAAATGTCCATGCCAATAAAGTGATGACCAAGAATCTTTGCTGCGACTAGAGTTGTTCCCGTACCACAGAACGGATCAAGTATGATCTTTTTAGAATCGCCGGGCATAGAGTAAATAGCACGCACAGGTAATTCAATAGGAAATGGAGACGGATGCCAATCAGTTCTTTTAACAGGCTTGATCCTCCAAATAGATGAAATTTTAGCGTGCCGTGATTCTAATTCCTCACCAACTATGTGTTTTTTGATAGGACGATACAACCAATAAATCCGTTCATCAACCTGAAAGAATCTCCAACCTCGGAGATTACTTGCTAATAGACGATCCCATATTATCTCCTGACGCAAAGCCCAATCTGATTCTGATACCCAGGTGTAAGGGTGTATCAATTTACCCTTGTCCCATCGAATTTTGTGATTATAAAAAAGTGAACCTCCCGGTTTTGTCACCCGAAATAATTCGTTTAACACATTAATCTGCCAAGCTTGATAATCTTCCTCCTGCATATAGTCATCGAAGTCGGTATAGGTGTACTGCCCGCGTTAATTAGGGCCATAAATCGCCAAATTTAAGCCAAGAGTTGTTGTTCAAATTCAACGGGCGTTAAATAGCCTAACGCTGAATGAGGTCTCTTGTGATTATACACTTGTAAAATAAAATGCTCAATTCTGGTTCTTGCGTCGATAATATCATCGTATTCATTGAGATGGACCTCTTCCTCTTTGAGGGTTCGTATGAGTCTTTCGGCATAGCCATTGTCCCAAGGTCGTCCTCTATGGGCTAAAGAAATCTTAATCCCATGGCTGATGAGCGTCGACACATAAGCCGTCGAAAGGTACTGAACCCCTTGGTCGCTATGGTGAATCTCCGGAACACTTTGGGTTAATGCGTGTTGCAAGGGTCTCAAGGTGAGCGGTTGTGTCAAGTTTAGGCTCACCTGCCAGCCTCTGACCATTCGCGTGAATACATCCATTAACACCGACACATAGATGAATTGTCCCTTGAGTCGAACATAGGTAATATCACCGACCCACACCTGATTGCGTCGACAGATGTCAAGGTTCTCAATTCGATTCACCCATTGACCTAACCCCGCAACCGATTGGGTGGTTTGGCACGCACGGTTGATGGGGATTGAAAGATTTTGCTCTTGCATCAATCGGGCGATCCGGGTGGTGCCAACGTCATATCCCATACGCTTCAGCAACTGGGTGATACGTCTATAGCCGTATGTAGGATACCGGGCAGACAGTTTCTCTATCTCATCTCGTAACTGTTGTTCAGAAGGGTCTGTTTTCGGTTGATAATAGAGACTGCTCCGATTGAAACCGAGAACCTCACAAATCTGTCGAACCGAGTAATCGGTCTGCAACGCCTGAACTATCTGTTGTTTTTGTGACCGATTCAACTGAGCCACGTCGAGGCTTTTTTTTGGATGTCTAACGCTATAGTCAACCGTCCGACCAGCTGTTCCAGTTGAGCAATCTGTTCGTTATGGTCATTAGATTGCTTGTCAGTCGATTCAAACAAACTCGCCGCGTTGTCAACCAACTGGTGTTTCCACTTCGACAGTTGGTCTGCACTGAGGTTGTGTTTGCGACACAACTCGGCTTGAGAACTTTGACCGCTCAGTGCCTCAATGACCACTTCTGCCTTAAATTGGGGCGTGAATCTTCTACGTTTTGCCATCGGAAAGCTCCTTTCGATTAGATTGATATTCTATCACAATCTTGGTTTAGACAGTGGCCCTAATTTCCGATGGCAGTACAAGGCATTGTTTGAAACGAGCCAACCATTTCTTTGTTTTCCTTTGTTGTAGGGAGGAGAAGTAACGGTTATATCAACAGAAAAATCAGGGAGTTTCTTTAATTCTGCCAGAACATCTCCTGCAATAACTTCATTTAATGGTAATTTGTGAGTATTCATTCCTTTCAATACTTTCTGGTTTACTGAGTTTGATTGATTATTTTGTAAAACGAGTAAGTTCGTTTACTAATTTTCCCATTGAGACATTCACTAACACATCTTCGCCTTTTATAAGTATCGCATTATTCGTTTTACCAGACAGATACTTAATAGCGTCTCTGATTTCATCAGATGTAATATTATTAAAAGGATCATAACGGGACACTTCTACTCTTATCATTTCAATATTACGAGTTTTATCAATTATGCGTTTCTCAAGATCCCGGATAGATTTCAGAATTGTCTGATAAAGCAATTTGCTTTTTAAAGGTTGAGAAGCAATCTCCTCCAATCTTGTTGTGACATCATGTGGGCTAAAGTGATTAAGTACAATATCTAACAGATCTGTTGCATGGAATTGGCGTGATTCTGCATCTTCAACAAATTTTGCAAGTTGTTCCACTGTCCAACATGAGATTTTCAACTGATTTGCTCGTTTTGCAGCCTCATTGTCTGGTCTAGTTTTGCCCGGGTAATCAGGTGCAACGAGTAAACAGCCATCGGCATTGTTTTCTATCTTATGACTGTTTAAAGCTCCAAAACCAATCGAGACTAAGGATGGAACATCTGCAGAGGATTTCGCTTCAAGTATGATCTTTTTTTCGCCGCCTGGTTGATTCAGCCTTGCCATACCATCAGGTTCACTAGAACGCCCCATGTGTGTTGCGTCAAAACCCAGCGCACGTACAGCGACAACAATCATATTTTCAAGATCTTTCGCGTTAGATGCGGCATCTCTCAGAAATTGAGCAATTGCTGGATTTGCATACGTTTCTGCTTTAATAAGTTTCCGCAAGAGAGCATCCCGTTTTTCCAGCACACTGCCAATGAGACGAGCCGGTATTTTTTTCTCTCTAAGATAAATCTCAAGCAGAGCTTCCGCGGTCGCAAAATCTTCAAGTAAGCGTTTTGAGTCTTGATTATTATCAATTGCGTATTCTAGGACAAGCTCATGGTCTAGGTTTAGCCAAAACGTTGAAGTTTGTGGATTGAATTTGACTAGGTAGTGTTTACATTTTTTTAGCAGTGATAAGTAAAGCTGCGAAATAGACGAATCCGAGGTATCGGTTTGCATATTTATCATATCGGGTGGCAACCCTGCGATACTGCTTCAACCGATGGAAAAAACGCTCTATAATGTTGCGACGTTTATACACCTCTTTATCATAAGGCCGATCCTCAACGCGGTTGTTGCGCGGCCTTATCACCGCCACCGCCCCTTGGGCAACAATCATTTCTCGCAGCGCATCGGCGTCATAAGCCGCATCGGCAACAATGTATTGGCACGTGTAGCCGGTAATCAATGCCGGGGCTTGTGTCACGTCATGACACGCACCCGCTGTCAAGGTAAAACGCAAAGGAACAAACGCATCATTCACCGCAGCATTGAGTTTCGTGGTAAAGCCGCCTCGGCTCCGACCGAGTGCTTCTGATTGCTGACCTCCGTTTTTTTTGGGGCACCCGCTGCAGCAGCATGTGCCCGCACAATCGTTGAATCAATGAGGAGTGCCGAGAATGCACCCGCCTCATGGAAATGTTCATGGAGTTTTTCAAAGACCCCGGCATCGCACCATCTGCCGAAGCGTCTATAGATGGCATTCCAATATCCGTAAACTTTCGGCAACGACCGCCAAGTCGCCCCTTCTTTTGTTATCCAGATGAGTGCCGAAAGGAAACGTCTACAATCTTCAGGGGCCCCGACATAGACGTTTGGCAATGTTTGCAAAAACGGGTGTATGCTCTGCCAAGCTGCATCACTAAGCATCACAGGAAAGTCTTGAGGGGCATCTATCTGTTGAGTTTTCATGCAAGACAGTTTACAAAGACTTACTTAAAATGTCAATAACTTACACAATGTAAACACAACCTAGTCTCTCAGTACGTCCATTCTCCCGGTATTCATAGCTGAGTTCTCGGCGAGAGTTGGTTGTATACAATGATTGTATCAATTCATTAAATTCACTAGTATCGGTATCAATTTGTTCAAGATAAAAAAAATCCTCATCTGCTTCAGTACCTTGTGAATCCATTTTCTGACTAGATAAGACATTGGCAGTAGGATGCTCTATGTCGCGTGGAGCAAAGATTGTCCTCTTGCCTTCTTTGGGTTGCTTCTGTGAAGACTCGCGATCTCTCTTCCACCTTGCAAACCTTGAATTGGCTTCATTGAAAATTTCCCTCAACAGTCTTTGAAAAGCAGATTTTGTAGGCGAGTGCTCAACTGTTTCGCGTGATACCTTTAGACCTTCATCTAAGTCGTCAGCTTGAATTTCTGCTCGCATACGATTGGTAATTTCGTAGGTCATTGGAGATACACCGAAAAGCGGGTCCTCTTCGTTAATAAGTCTTCCGCGAACACGAATAAAGAACCCGTGACTTCTGGCAAGCTGGTCGCTCTTACCTCCATAAATAGTTTTCTCGGTAATTTTTACCGTGCCAGTTATCCCCGATATAAAGGAATTTGATTTAAGACTGTCACCTTCGACAAAAAAACATTCGCCCGTATCTTCTTGTATGGATTCGATTCGTTCCTTCGGTAGATCTTTCAGATCAAACATTACGATTGCTTCACGATCTTCTTTGGAACTTTGTATCTCCTGTCCATTCAAATAAAGGTGGAAAGAAGTACCTAGCGGCATTGCCGTACTAAGTACCCACTGTAGCCTCTTGCTTGTTATCTTTCGAGCTTTGTCCTTCAAATCTTCCAAAATTGCAATTGTCCATGATTTACTCTTAAAGAGTGTTTCTGGATTGAGATTAATTTTCTGTAAAATTTCTGGCATGTATAAATCATTGAAAAATTTATCCCAATCATTGATGTCTCGAACAGGTAAATTAATAGAATAATTTTCTCTTGTAGACGGAGATGAAAAATCTCTGAAATCCATTGTTACTGCAAGAATCTCGTCTTGCCGACTCCGGCTTATGTAAGTTAATCGGTTTGCAAGTGCATAAGCAGCAAGTTTCCCTATACCGAATTTACCAATCTGCTTGTGTTTCCGCTTTGATTGAATCTCCTGCGTTCTTTTATTGCTTTGACCAATTTTCCATAAGTCAACTAAATCACTACGATTCATACCCACTCCATCATCAAATACTAGTGCAAAGTTCTGGTCAGAATGACTAGGTAGTGGGACATACACTCGACACTCTGATGCGTCAGCATCATAAGCATTAACAACTAGTTCTTCTATTGCTTTAATAGGTGATTGATATAACTCTTCTGATACTAGGTTAAGCAGTTCATACGAAGTTGACACTTGGATGCGTTTATCCAATTCATCGAAACTATCAATTGCGTTTGCAATCAGAATTGATGATTGATTCATATTTTTCCCCAATCTAAGAAAAAGGCTAATGTGGCGGTCGCGTCTCTGCCTGATAGATCGTCCTTCCGTTGAGGTTCAGTAGATTGTGTAGATTTTGCTAGACGCTAAACAACGGATTATTCTCAAAATAATCTTCCTACCATCAGGACTGCTTGTCTCCTCCAAGCAGTCCTGATAGCATCTTTTTGCTGTCTGAACCCTTCAGTGATTTTATGCAAATCCACATCAAATGACACGTCGATCGTTTCTTCCAAGGACACTAGGTTCGCTCTACATGCAGCAGCAAGGCGCGTTATAAATTAGCCACCGCAAATAAAATAGGGAAGTTGGCTTGACGAGCCTATCCATCAAGAAACTCAACAAATGGATATGAATATAATAAAGTATAACGCAAGTTGCCACCTGATACCCAATTAACTAAACTCCTATTATTTTCCATCTTGGATTTCCACTATGCTACTCTACAGGAAAACTGATGGATTTTTAATAAGTGGCAACTTAGGTTATATCACGTTTCACGCTTCACGTACCGCATCAGCCAAAACTTCAATCAGATGCCTTGCCTCTTTGCCCGTTCCCTGCTTGACCTGCTCACGGCAAGAGACTCCCGCAACAGCTACCTCAAAATCGCCATCCTTCTCATTGATCGCTTTGAATAGTTGACGCTCACCAACCTGCATTGATACGTCGTAGTGTTCGGCTTCATAACCGAATGAGCCCGCCATACCGCAACATCCAGAATCGACGACATTGACATTATAACCCGATGGTAAACTCAGAACCTGTTCGGAAGGTTTCACACCGACAATAGCTTTCTGGTGGCAATGCCCGTGCAACAGGATCTCTTTCTGTATATCTTGAAACTCCAGATCCAGTTCTCCTTTCTCGTGGAGGGAGAGTAGGAACTCCTCAAGCATAAATGTGTGTTGTGCGACGAGATCTGTATCCGCGCCTGGGATAAGATCCACATAATCGTCGCGCAACGCCAAGAGGCAGCTCGGTTCGCAGCCGACGATGGGGATGCCTTGGGTGGCGTAAGGTAGGAGGCGTTCAACGTTGTAACGCGCATTCTCAATCGCGTCCTCAAGCATACCCTTAGAAATCATCGGACGGCCACAACACCGCTTTTCTGGCAGAATCACCTCGAATCCCGCAGCTTCAAGCACAGCGGTGGCAGCTTTGCCGATGCTGGGGTAGTTGTAGTTCATGAAGGTATCGTGGAAAAGGACAACCTGCTTCCGTGTTTCGTTCCTGTGGTCGGTGTGAGAATCCTGATGTTTCTGAAACCATTTCTCGAACGTTTCACGGACAAAGTTGGGCAGCGATCTGCGTCGATCGATTCCGGTAAACTTTTCCATCGCCCATTTAGAGATACCGCTGTTCATGAACCAATTCGACATCGGTGCAAACGCGGAGCCGATCTCGCTAAGTTCGGCGATATTGCCGAACAGACGGTTCCGCAGGGGCAGACCGTTTGCCTTATAGTAGTGAGCGAGAAATTCGTACTTCAACTTCGCCATATCCACGTTGGACGGGCACTCCGCCTTACAGGCTTTACACTCCAAGCAAAGGTCTAAAACCTCGTAGAGCCGTTCCCCCGTAAAGTGATCATGCGGCAACGTTCCAGAGAGCACGTTTCTTAGTGCATTTGCGCGACCACGGGTTGAGTGTTCCTCTTCCAGCGTTGCCATGTACGAGGGACACATTGTACCGGTCAGTTTCTTGCGACATGCACCAACGCCGTTACACATCTCAATGGCACCGCCGAATCCCCCTTGACTGGAGAAGTCGAAATAGGTGTCGATCTTGATTGCGTTGTATGTGGGTCCAAAGCGCAAGTTTTCCGTCATCGGTGGTGGGTCGATAATCTTGCCGGGATTCATGATGCCCGTCGGATCGAATGCGGCTTTGACTTCGCGGAACGCCTGATTAATCTGAGGTCCGAACATGCTCTCGATCCATTCACTTCGTACAAGCCCATCGCCATGCTCACCACTCATCGCACCGCCGAGTTCCATCAGTAGATCTCGGACGTGCGCCGCGATGGAGTGCATTTTCTGAATATCTTCTTCCTTTTTAAGGTTAATTACGGGACGGTTATGCAATAATCCGACGCTGGCGTGGGCGTAATAGGAAGCCGTTGTATCATGATCGGCAACAATCTTTTCAAATCGGCGGACGTACTCCGGCAGATTTTCGATCGAAACTGCTGCGTCCTCCACGAAGCCGACCGGTTTATAGTCGCTTCGTGCACCCATAAGCAAACCTAATCCCGCTTTCCGCGTGTCCCATACCCGTGTTTTCTCCTCCGCTGTCATGCAGCGCACAAAGGCGTAGCCGAGTCCGACAGATTTCATCTTTCGTTCGAGGGCATCCAGTTGATCAAACAGTTCGTCTTCCGATTCGCCGTAGAATTCCACCGCGAGAATCGCTCCCGGGCTGCCTTGGATAAAGGTGCTGATCCGAGAAAACTCCAACGACTGTTTTGTCATATCAATGATAGTTTTGTCGATGAGTTCAACGGCGGTGGGGTTGCATTCGAGGATCGGTTGCATCGCCTCCATCGACTCGATTAACGTGTGAAAGTGAATCACATTAAGCGCGGTCATCTTGGGGGTTGGGACAAGATTAATCTTCGCTTCGACCGTTGTTGCAAGCGTTCCCTCTGATCCGACGATAATTCTCGCGAGGCTGAAGGGATGGTCAGGGTCGCAGCCATCTCTGCGGTAGGGGGTTAGATCCCTTGATCCTGCATTGGGGACATATTCATCAAGGTTGTATCCAGCAACACGCCGTAGGACCCGCGGGAACTGTTTCCGGATCTCATCTTCGTTTTCCGATGCGATTCGACATATCTCCCGATAGATATGGCTTTCGCGGGAGTCGCCCCGCTGCTTGGCAGCAAGTTCATCGATCGAGATGGGTTCAACAAAAATTACTTCCCCGTTGGATAGCCGCAGATCCAGCGACATCGTGTGATCAATGGTTTTACCGTAAATTAGGGAATGTGCTCCTGCTGAATTGTTGCCGATTGTGCCACCGATATTTGCCCGACTGCTCGTCGCCACGTCGGCGGAATACATTAGATTATGCGGCTTCAGGTACTCGTTCAATTCGTCTATGACGACCCCCGGTTGCACCCGTGCCCAGTGCTCCTCGACGTTGACCTCGATAATCTCGTTCATGTACTTGGACATGTCGATGACAATTGCTTGGCCCACCGTCTGTCCTGCCAAACTGGTTCCGCCGCCGCGAGGCAGAATTGGCAAGTCACGGTCATAAGCGATCTGGATTGCCCTAGTCACGTCCTCTTTGTGTCGTGGGATAACAACGCCGATGGGCTCCATCTGGTACAGGCTTGCATCGGTGCTGTATAGGACTTTGGAATACGGATCAAAGCGCACCTCACCTTCGATCTCTTTTCTTAGTACCTGTTCCAGTTCATTAGGGGAATTGTTCATATTTGCTGGGGCTCACTTTCTATTGGAACATTGCGCTTTTGGTTGAGCAGATTAATCCTACATCTTACCATAGCAGAGAGAAAAAGTCTATGAAAATCTTATCTTTAATGGGGTCTGATCCTCAATTGGACCGCTTATGTAAGTAGGAATCAATCGTAGATCTCATATTGACACAATCTCGGTTGCGTGTTAATATTTTCAGGGTTGGCCCGGTCATCTGCCGAAGTCGGTGAAATTGTGTAAAGGCGTCCGAAAACACAGTCTTAAAATTGCGATACAACAGAGCATGAGGAGTTGGTAGAGAGTTTGATGGGATTGTGTGGGGAGATACAGAACGTGATGGACAACATTTGTGGGATATGGATAATCACCGGAATAGACCCGAAGTACAGGAGGCATTGACGGGTGGAATTGGTACGATAGATCGGTATAGCGATACGGTGATGACAACGCTCCGCTATCTTGCCTTGCCGTTGCAAAGGAGAGTCTCGGCGACGGCACAGATAGTACAGCATTCTCAGATTGACGACGATCGAACCTTTGAATCCTTTGGCAATTTATAAGACGGGCAGAATAAAAAAGCCCTATTCGGCAAAATACCGAACAGGGCTTAGAATAACTCTCCCGGACGGATTCGAACCGCCGACAAAGTGGTTAACAGCCACCTGCTCTACCAGCTGAGCTACGGGAGATCATTGTGCAAAAAATCGCCGGCAACGTGTTGCAGCGCAACGAGGGTTAATTATACATAATCGTTTGCGGAATTGCAAGGAAAATTGGATCACGGAAAGAAGAACGAAGGAAATAAATTTATGAAAATAGTTATTAAGTTCTTTACGGATTGGTTTTCACTAGTTGGCTTTAGTTATCCAACTTCCAAATCTAAGGCAAATGAGATAGCGTTTTTAATCTCTATCATCACATTGTTTGAAAGTTTACCAAGCCTTCGCTCAAGTCGAACTTTCGGTATAGAACCCAACCCTTGTACATTGGCGTAAGAATCTTGATTAAGAAATCTCAATCTTGGTAGTGCTACTTCGTAGGGGCTTTGTCTGTACTGTGTGGTTAAAGGGACATAAGTCACCATAGCGCGTGGCGGATCTGGATCGTAGCGAGATACTATGAGAATGGGGCGTGTTTTCGCGGCTAAACCAAGATCTGCCAGCCAAATCTCACCGGGATACGGGTTCATCGAGTAGATTCAAAACCTCCTGTTCTACGAAACGCGATTGCATTATATCTAATACATCATGGTCCGCAAGATCAATAATTTCTGCAATTCGTTCCCTGACCTCCGCTACAGTATTCGGTTCCCATTCGCGTAATTTCGCGTCCAATCTTTCAGCTAACACATCCATTGCGTTCCCTCCATTGATTCACTGTTTCCATACACCTATAGACAATGAAAATCTGCAAAAGTCAGTAGGTGTCTTCTAAGTGAACAAGATAACACAAATACCCTCTACATGTCAACCCGAAATTGACGGGCATTAGGGTCATTTAATTCTCCCGTAGCTCGATGTCTTGGTTGACGCTACGGCGGGGTAAGATGCCCCGCCTACGGGTTTCGGGTCATTCCAAAACCGGTCAAAAAACCGAAAACTATGGTAAATTCTAAAAATAAATAGACACTTTCGCCCCTGGTAGGTGCCGTGGTGGGTTGAACCGGCTTGTCCCGATTCTCCCCGATTGCATCGGGACAGGCGGGATCCCGATAAATCGGGATTGGAAACAGCGCCTACCAATTTGGAGTATCTCATTAATTCTAAAATCTACTATAAATGACCCTAGACGGGCATAATCCCTTGACGCTATTCTCTATCATCTGATATAATCGGCGCAAAGTTCGTGGAAGCGATCACACGTCCAGTCCACGACTCGCGGACCTTGAGTCGTAATGGGAGAAATAGATGTCACAACCGGAACAGATTCGTATTGGTCATAGCCCTGATTCTGATGATGCTTTTATGTTCTATGCCATCGCTAACGGGTTGATTCCAACCGACGGCTTTGAGATTGTCCAAGTTGCCGAGGATATTGAAAGTTTGAACAAACGCGCGGTCAACGGGGAGTTGGAGGTGACAGCCATATCGGTACACGCCTACGCCTACGTCGCCCAACACTATGCGCTGATGTCGTGTGGGGCAAGCATCGGTGATCGGTACGGTCCACTCGTTGTGTCCAAGGAACCGATGCAGCGTGAAGATCTTGTGGGCAAAAAAATCGCGATACCCGGTGAAATGACGACCGCTTACCTGACATTGCGGCTTTGTCAACCTGACTTTGAGCCTGAAGTTGTCCAATTTGATCAGATCTTGCCGTATGTTCGGGAGGGCAATGCGGATGCGGGGTTAATTATCCACGAAGGACAGCTAACCTATGGTCAGGCAGGGCTGCATAAGGTGGTCGATCTGGGGGAATGGTGGTATGAGGAGAGCGGATTGCCGCTGCCGCTTGGGGCGAATGCCATCCGTCGGGATCTCGGTGCGGAGAAGATCCGCCGCATTACTTCGCTCATCAAGCAGAGCATTCAGTATTCGCTAGAGCATCGAGAGGGCGGCTTGGCTTACGCCATGAACTATGCGCGCGATATGGAGACGGAACTGGCAGACCGATTCGTTGGCATGTATGTGAACGACTACACCCTCGACTACGGTGAAAAGGGCAGGGCAGGGGTCAGAGAACTGATGGAACGTGGTTATAAATCTGGTGTTATTCCGCATCCAGTCGACGTTGAATTTGCGACGGGATGATCGCTTGGAGGTAGGTCGATATGGAAAATCCAAAATTGGATATATCCCCTCATTTCAAGAGCGAACCTTTTTTTGAGGGGATGGGCACTTATATTATCAATGACGACGTTTGTAAACCCGATCTGTTTACAGGTGAGTTTATTGACCTGATTGTTACATCTCCCCCATACAATGTCGGTATTGATTACGATTCCAACGATGATACACTAGGTTACGAGGATTACCTCGATTTTAGTAGAGAATGGATACAAAATTGCTACAAATGGAGTAAGCCGCACGCTCGCCTGCTTCTGAACATTCCGCTCGATAAGAACAAGGGGGGGCATAGAAGCGTCGGTTCCGATCTTACGAGAATTGCACAGGCGGTAGATTGGAAATACCACGCCACAATTGTTTGGAATGAAGGAAATATCTCTCGTCGAACTGCATGGGGATCTTGGATGTCCGCATCCGCGCCTTACGTCATTGCCCCCGTTGAATTGATTGTTATTCTGTATAAGGACTCTTGGAAGAAACAGCTTGGCAGCAAAGAATCAGACATCCCACGCGATGAATTTATGGCATGGACAAATGGGTTATGGACATTCAATGGGGAGAGTAAAAAACGGGTAGGACACCCCGCCCCCTTCCCGCGTGAGTTGCCGTATCGTTGCATCAAATTATTTAGCTACGTTGGGGACGTTGTATTCGATCCATTTTTGGGGAGCGGGACAACCTTAATAGAAGCACAGAACAACGACCGGTTTGGTGTGGGCGTTGAAATTGACAGCGGTTATTGCGAATTGGCTCAAAAGCGGATAATGAATAGTCGGAGTCTGTTCGCAACACCGGAGGAAAAAAGTCTTGCTCGACCTTCCGCAGATCCCGTCCCTAGGCAAGTGGAAAATGGTTGAATGGGTTGGGGCGGTTCAACATCCCATACCGATTCAGACATCAACCGCGATGCGTTGTCCGATACCTGTTAGCAAACGTCCACCGTCAACGACAAACGCGGTTCCCGTAACAAATGACGCATCATCGGATGCCAGATACGCAACGGCTTTGGCGGTGTCCTCAGGTTCACCCGCGCGTCCAATCGGCAACTCCGCTGCCCATCGGTCAAGTGTACTTTGTCGGTCAGCATCAGAGGAAACGATCATCGGTGTCGCCGTTGGACCGGGACAGACCGCATTGACGCGAATGTTGTGTTTTGCGAAATCGAGAGCCATACACTGCGTCAGGAGAATAATGGCTGCCTTCGACGCGCCGTAGACAGAATAACCGCCGCCGCCGGACATACCGGCTGTGGAAGCGGTGTTGATAATCACGCCGCCGCCTGTCTGTTGCATTGCGGGGATAGCGTATTTGGAAACGAGGTAGACACTTTTCAAGTTAATGTCGATGCACCGATCCCAATCGGCTTCTGGTATTGTGGTAACAGCCCCAACAACCAAAATTCCTGCGTTATTGTGCAGGATGTCTAACTGACTATATTGGCGGAGGGTTTCTTGGATGAGGCGGTCTGCATCTTCCGCTTTTGAAACGTCAGCTTGGACAAAAGATATTTCAGTTTGGGTTTCTTGACCGATTTCCTCAGCAACGGTTTGACCATCAAGATTTATATCAGCGATGACAACACTTGCGCCTTCGGAGGCGAACTGTTTGACGGTTGCCTTTCCAATGCCTGAAGCCCCGCCTGTTACGATAACCGATTTTCCTTGAAATCTCATCTGTTCTCCCGATCGTAATAGAGGTTATTGAATGCGGGGCAATTGTACCTCGATCTGGAAAACAAGTCAACTATCCTAGCGTCATACTTTTTCTGCATCATCCACAAACAGCTCGAAAGTGGGTTTTATGAATGAAGCTTGGCATCGTTGGATTACCTTACGTCGGTAAAACTACCCTGTTCAATGCGCTGACACAGTCTGAAGCAGAAACGGGGACTTATGCCGCCAAAAAGGGTGCCAATGTCGGTTCGGTGAAAGTGCCGGACGAGCGATTGACAACGTTGGCGGAGGTCTTCAACCCGAAACGGGTGACTCCAACAAGCATTGATTATGTGGATATCGCTGGCGTTTCCAAGGGGGATATTGCGCTTGAGGGGTTGGAAACGGGAGCCATCGCTGAACTCCGTGAGGTTGACGCGCTTGCACATGTCGTGCGCGTATTCGCAGATGACGCTGTGCCCCACGTTGACGGCGATGTAGACCCGGAGCGGGATATCGAAACGATTGACATCGAACTTGCCTTTGCAGATTTGGGGATTATTGACAGCCGCTTAGATCGGCTCAACCGGGAGCTTCGGACACAGAAAATTCCAGCGTTAGAACATGAGCGCGCGGTGTTGAATCAATGTAAGAACGCATTGGAAGGGGGCACCGCTATTAGAGAGCTGCGGCTTTCCCCTGAAGATGAGCGTGCGATACGCGGTTACGGACTCTTGACGCAAAAACCGCTACTGTTGATTCTCAATATTGGCGAGGAGAGACTGGAAAGGGCAGAGGAGGTACGCTCTAGTTTTGCAGAGTACGCCCAAAATCGGCAAATTGAAATCATCACGCTTTCCGCAAGATTGGAGATGGAATTGACACAACTTGACGCGGAGGATGCGGAAATCTTCCGTACTGAAATGGGACTCAACGAGTCCGCGCTGGCGTGGGTGATTGATGCTTCGTATCGCGCCCTCGGACTGATAACCTTTTTCACTGTTGTTTCGGATGAGTTACGCGCTTGGACGCTTAAAGCGGGCATGACTACCCTTGATGCGGCGGGGACAATCCATACGGACATGGCGCGGGGATTTATCCGAGCGGAAGCCATCCAGTGGGCGGATCTGGTGGATTGTGGAGGCTTAACAAAGGCGCGGGACAACGGGTTGCTACGGCTTGAAGGGAAGGATTACCTTGTATCGGATGGCGATGTCCTGACGATACGGTTTAATGTTTAGAGACTCAAGACTCTTTGACATATAGGATGCCATCTTCCACTTTGACCGGCAGCTTCTCCATCGGTCGAGGCGGTGGGCCCGCAACGACATTTCCTGCGTTGTCGAAGATCGCACCGTGGCAGGGGCAGAGGAACTGATCTTTGTCCTCATCCCATCGCACAAGGCAACCGAGATGGGAGCAGACACGCGAAAAGACCACGAAATTTCCGTCTCCCTGATCTGTCACGTAGACAGAGCGTTTTTTGTTCGTCTCAACCCAACCATCTTTGGCATTAAAGGTGTAGTTGATCTTTTTATAGCGGCTCCCCTTAAGCAGATCGACGATACCGAGATCCACCCATTTCTTTGATGCTTTCCTGAAAGCGGGCGAGATGGCAAATCCGATCAACGGGACCCCCATCGCTAGACTGATTAGACCGCCGATAGCTGCCATACAAGCCTTAAAGAATGTACGTCGTTTCTGCCCTTCCTCTGGGACGTTTGTCATATCAATCCCTCCTAATTTAAGTCCTCATCTAGGTCAATCTCCTCCACGCTGAAACGGAGATGCGCTTTATCGACCACATCAATGATTTCCTGCCACTGTTTTTGGGTTTTCTCAGAGATACCTTCTGCTTCAAGGGTTTGGGCAAATTCATTGATGGCACTGCGGAACTGTTGTTGAAAATAGGTATATTCTTCTGTTTCGTTTGGATTTTTAGGAGGTTCAAAATAGTCGATTAATTCGGTATACTTGCCAAGCTGTTTTGCTGCCTGCACTGCCGCTGCCTTATCATTATCCTTTGATTCTGCCCCCTTTTGGAAATACGCCCGGATAAGATCATATTCATCTTTCATCATCGCCATAACCTCCTTAAGATCCTCCGGTTCAATCATTTCTGGGGCATCTTCTTCAGGCTTCGCAGGTCTTTTCAAAAACAGGGCGTAACTGATAGCAAGGGTTTTTTGTGGGAGGAGTGCAACCGCCTGCGAAGCTGCTTGCGCTCCGTCAAATGATTTGACATCTTCACCGACTTTGAATTTGCCTTCGATCCCCTTGCCCTGGAACTGGTTGAGGAATTTGTCGGCGGCAATACCAGCGGCCTCACTGTGTTTATGGATCTCGACTTTGACTACCTTTCCCGTCATATCGAGTCCCACACCACCGCTGATGACACCATTCGGTCCTTTAACAGCTAGAAGGAGAGCCAATCCGATTGGCTTTTTGTTTTTATTGACAGCGATGTAAAATGTCGGTTTAAGGTCTTCGGGACGTAGTTTTGTTCCGATTTCTTCTTCGATGGAAGCAACCTTTTCGGGCGTTAGATCCGCCTTTTTCTCCAAGAAGTTCGCCGCATTTGGAAAAATGGAAGCCAATTTCTCATTGGGCAGGGTTATTTCCTGTCCCCAAGCGAGAGTGGCCGAGACAGCAATTAACACGCTTAAAAGAGCGATTCGGCAAGATACAACGGCTTTGGGTTTCATCGGTTTTTCTCCCTTGCAGGTTAGTCTTGTGTATCAGTATAACTGGCACAGATGGCAACTGTCAAGCCAATCAGGAAAGATGGCGGCGAGTTTAGTTCATTGGTTCATTGGCTGTGAGTGTTGGGTTTCACTCTCGCCGCCTGTAAAAATACAGTGTTGATAGGCAGAAACCCTACTGCCCTTGATGGTGGTGTGTTTTCAAGCGTTTAGCCCAGCCTACGATACTGGGACTTCAACGCGAAGACGAAAGCACAAGAAAACCGGGTATCCCTAATAGGACTTACGCACTTGAACGCTCAAAGCGGGCAACCACAAGGGTTGCCCCTACGGTCAGATCCTCGGTTTATAGTCGGGCGCGTGTGTCGTGACGCGCAATGAATTGTGCTACTACAAACTGAACTGCGTAATTCCTACCTAATTAAGAGGGCGGTATTGTAGGGAACAACGATTGTTGTTCCCTACTTGTTGACGGCTAATGTCGAGATGTGAATCTCGACCTACTGGGCTCCTAATGTTGAAATGCGAATTTCGACCTACTGGTGGACCGATTTATCCCAGATCGCGGCGAAGTTCCTCTGCTGAGGCAAGGTCCGCAACCGTGCCTGGGGGATGTTTATACCACCCCGGATCATCATAGCTGGTCAGATGCTCTCGGATTTTTAGGAGGGTAAACATGCCGCCCATTGTGATGTAATCAAAGGGCCCCCGCGCACCGACCATGGGAATGCTGTTCTTTGGCACTGGCATGTGTCCTGCTTCAACGTGAATGCCGTGTTCCCCCATGCCGTGCTCGCCCATCATCATATACGCAGGCAACAGGCTACGCACTTTCTGGTCGAACCCCTCTTTCTGAACCCCAACTACATTAGGAAAATCGTGTCCCATCTGATTCATAACGTGGTGGGTCATGTGACAATGCACCGCCCAATCGCCGGGGTCACTCGCAATAAACTCAATATCCTGTGTGTCACCAACAGGGACAAAGAGCGTGCTGCCGGGCTGCTGCGCGGCAGTTGGAATGCGACCTCCATTGGTCGCGGTAATCTTGAAGTAGTGTCCGTGGAGATGAATTGAGTGATGGTCCATCGCGGAGAGATTGCCGAAGCGAATCCGAACCCTATCGCCCATCTTGGCGACTAAGGGCTCGGTTCCGGGATAACACTTTGCGTTCATTGTCAGGACGTTGAAGTCGTTCATCTCGTTGGGATTGGGGGTAGAGGTTCCCGGATCAATCCGCCACTCACTTAGCATGATAGCAAAGTCGCGATCCACTTTGTAATCGGACGAGAGTTTTCTGGGGTGGAAAATGAGCATTCCCATCATCCCCATCGCCATCTGGGTCATTTCGTCATGGTGGGAGTGGTACATATAGGTCCCCGATTGGCGCACCGTCCACTCATATTTGAAGGTCTCCCCCGGTTGGATGGCACGCTGGGTTAGCCCGCCGACGCCGTCCATCCCGTTTGGGAGAAAGACACCATGCCAGTGGACAGACGTGGGAGCTTTGAGCTTGTTGGTAACATAGATGCGGATATGCTCGCCCTCCACTGCCTCAATGGTGGGACCGTGGACTTTTCCATTGTACCCCCAACACTTTGCCTTCAGACCGGAAGCGAAATTATGCCATACCTCTTCGGCGACCAAGTGGAAGACTTTTACGCCGTCAACAATTTTCCACGGTAAAGACGAGATGTTGGGTGTTATCACCGGTGTGTAGTCTTTACCGGGCAGCCCCGGTGCTAACGCTGGTCGTTGTATGTCTCCTGAGTAGGATTTCTCCCATTGGGACTCTGCTGCGCTGGCTTTCGCTGCGCCTAGAGCAACGGCACCGCCAACCAGTGCCCCTGTTTTGAGCATATCTCTTCGATTCATTTTAATGCCCTCCTGCTGCGTCTGCGTTTTCAAGGTGTTTTGCAGTGCCGTTCCCTTGTGATAGGGGTGTATTGTCTTGTGTGTCTGAGACTAGCCTGCCGTTAAGGATCTGGTCAAATTCGGTGCGTGCAACATGATAGCTGTAGAGTTCTTGGATGTAACTTCGACCGGCATCAATCTGTTGTTTTTTTGCCAGCAACAGCCGTGGCGTACCCACCTGCATTGCGTTGTACTGTAACTGTACCTGGTCGAGAATTTTTTCTTGGAGTGGAAGTATCTCGTTTTGATAAGAGAGTGCGGTCTGTCGAGCAGTTAGTAAACGACGATGCGCCGCGCGAACCGCCGAACGAATCTCAACCGCTAGCGCGTAGTATTCCTCCTGTCGGCGGCGCAGCTCTGCGGCTGCCGCTGCTCGCTGCCCCTGTTTTCGATCAAACAGTGGAATCTCAAATCCAAATGCGGGCCCCGCCGACCATACTCCAGCTTCCTGTTCAAGCTCTCCAACAATGTCTAGATGTGGCACTAGCGACATCGCTTTTGCCACACCAAGTTGTTTTCCTGTAGACACAATCTCTCCTTGGGCGATGGCGAGGTCTATACTGTTTTCGATAGCAATCTTCTCAATATTATCAAGTTGCGGGGGTTCTGCTGGGATCTCCGGCAGTCGAGCCTCAACCGTCCACGCTGTATCCTGCCCCCACACTCCCATCAACCGGTTAAGCCGTTCGCTGCTTTCAGCAAGTGTTGCCTCCGCAGCAGTAAGTGCTAGCTTCGACTGTTCATAAAGGGTGCGCTGAAGCAGCAGATCTAGCTCCGGGATATTCCCGACTTCGTAGAGTTCGCTAGCAAATTTGTATCCCGCTTCGGTTGCGGCGACAACCTGCTGGTACATTTCCAGCATCTGCTGTTCGGACTGAACGCGATAAAATGTCCTGCGTGTTTGTCCTGCTAGATCTATCACAGCGGCCGTCACGCGGAGTTGTGTTGTCTCGAACTCCGATTTTGCAGCTGACTTTCGCATTGACCCAAACAGCAGCGAAAGAAAGTCCATCTCAATCTCATAGACATAGTGGTCGTGAGCGGCGTGTGCTGCTCCAGGATCCTGGGGGAGCCCAAACGTCCCACCCCCATGAAAAGTGGGGTTTGAAGGAGTCCCCGCTTCAACGACAGCGGCGTAGGCAATACCTAGATCCTCGTAGGTTGCTTGTAGACGACGATTATTCAGCAGCGCAATTTGTACGGCGTTATCAGCCACTAGCGGTTGGCTCAGCAGATTTTTAGTCATTTGTGCTGCTGCATCAACCGAATCGGTGTTTGCATTCCAGTGGACAGGGTAACCAATCCGTTCATCTACCTGCTGCTGGACTTCACTGAAAGCCATCTCCTTTGATACACTGGCGCAGCCTGCTAGGATAGATAACGCCGCGAAAAGTAACGCGGCGTATCTCATTTTCTTGTTCATTTGTCAAACTCCTTCATCTGTGTTAATGGCTATGCTTGTGCGATTCCATCTCTTTGGTATCAGACATATCTGCACTTGAGACGGACATCTGTTCTTTCGCGGTGTGACACTTGAGCATCGCACTCCCGAAATAGGGGTTACGCACGGACGCGTCGGTTTGCATCCAAATCCCTGCTTTAGGGACATCGGGTGCCATCCCACACACATAGCTGTAGAGGGGTTTTCCATAATTTGCAGGCACCCCCACAGCCGCGATAAAATGCTTGAAGCTATCGCTCAGTGAGCCGTAGGCGATTCGGGCAGCTTTGATGTCCGAGAGATTGCCAAGCTTATGCGTGGTGTCGTGAATCATCTGTGTGTGGGCTTCGTGAGCGTTCCACAGATCGTCAGGAACTCCGTCTTCGACGGTATGAAAGGCTTCAATCATTGCCTGTGCCTTTGCATTGACATCGTCCATCGTATCGGTAGCGAGTTGGTCCCCGATAGCAAGGTAAGCATCAAGCATCGCCTCCAATGCTTCTGTGCCATCAGGAGAGAGCTCTATGCCGCTATGACCTGCATCCCCTTCGTGCATCTCTGCCATCGGCATATCCCCTTTGTGCATCTTTTCCATAGCCATATTGTGATGGTCGGTAGATGCTCCCTGTTGGGCGTTGGGATCTGCCGGGTGATCTTGTGAGGTGGTGAGATCAACGGTTTTGCTAGCGCAGCCGATAGCTATCAGTGATAGTAGAGTGGTGATAAGTATAGGTAGAATTTGTTGCTTGAAAACTCTGGATAACATGAGAATAACCTCCGTTTTGAATGAAAAATAATCAGAGCTAGACCGGTGGCATAGTGAAATGGGTGTGCAGACCAACCGATCAATCGGGACATTTCAGATTTGGGAAAAGCCTGTATGGAAAAATTAGGAGAGAAAAAACGGAGGTGCTCGAGGAGAAAGCTGCGGGATGGGAGTATCGGTATAGGGTTTATGAGTAGGTTGAAGATAGGTGGTGAAAGAGACAGGATCAGGAGAAATGCTAGGTGTTGTCGGGATTAAGACAACAGACAAAAATGTGTCTTTTTGTATTTGTAAGGCAAGTTGGGGTTCGCTTGTCCCAAGCGATTCCCACTGGTTGAAGCAACAATATCCCGCTTCCTCCTCTTGACGTTCATGGGGAAGGGCTGGTTGATTTTCAGACTCACAGCAAGCGGATTGATTCGTTTCATCAACGGTTTGTGAATCAATCCGATGCTGATGATGGCTTGAAACCTCATCGGAGGCGGCGTTTTTACCTGTTTCTTGGATTGCTGCACATTGTACTGGGCAGATGAAGTAAACCGAAGCTAGTGAGAGTAAGAAAAGCGCGCAAAGGTTTTTGAATTTCATTAAATTGTTACCTCCCATGCCGTTATATACCGATGCAATGGGAAAAATTATTTTTTGTTCGCAGGACCTTCGGAAGGTTGGGGGCGACTATATATATTCTTCCTCATCATCTTCTGCGGGGTAGATGTTGACCTCCGATAAAGAGATGGATTCGCCGACATAGAAAGTCAACCAATTCCCGACTAGCTCGACAGACATCATCTCATCATCTTCGCTGGTGTATTCGTGCAATTCTGCCTCGAATGTTTCCATCTCTAGGAGATTTACAACGGTCATTTCCGCCGGAACGATCTCCTGACGCACGTATTCAACGGAGATGTCTGCATCTTCGTCGTCCGGGTCGGGGTAATGGAGCGTGATTACATCGGGAAGATCTTCAGCCAGCTCCTCTTCGCCGTCAATAATCCAGCGGGAGATCTCATATTCGTTTGTGCCGCCGATCCGATCTACCCCTAAAACCACGACTTCATCTTCGTCTTCAAGACGGTACATATAGCGCAGTAAGCTGCTGCCTTCATACTTTTTCCGCTCTATCAACTCAAACGTGCGGGAAGCTGCGTCGCTGATTTCAAACGTGATCGAATCAGAAAGTTCAATCATGCTTCCAAGTGGAATATCCAACAATTCGTGCCGCTTCGGTTTTTCATCTCTTGATTTGCGGCGAAATAGTCCCATTGCGTTAACCTCTACTTAGTAACGATTAATTGGAGGATTTAGTTTATGCGCTGTAGTACATTAATTCATGACCAGTCAGGATACACCAGCAACCATCCGCAAATTCCCATCTAAAAGTAACCTTTGTTATACATTATCAAAACGACAACCCCAATAATCAGGAGGCTGCCAAAAACAAGAACAAACCATGTGCCTCCAGAGGTCTTCTTCTGAACCACAACCCTTTGAGGTTGTGCTTGCGTCGTTGATGCTGATGCAGTTTGGCTGTCGCTCGCTAAAACAATGTTACGAAGTGATTCTTCGTCTGGAAGCTCTTCAACCGTCACCGTTTCTTCGGCGTTGTCACCATAGAACTTGTCGGCGTTTTTCTCGACGTGTGCCTCAATGTAGTCCTCGTCTCGATTTGTGCCCGGATCGACATAGCGCGAATTTGGCTGGATACCTTGGCTGTCATAGTAGGCTCGCCACTTTTCGTATTCCATCTGTCGCTCATGTGACCAATGCGATCTGTCGTAGTTCGGATGATGATAGTACCACAACCAACTGTGGCGGATCCTATGATTATAGTAATCGTGGAAGTAGATCCCAGATACCATGTTTGCAAACATCATACTGGCAGTTAGGCTATAGATGGAGTAACCTGCCATCGGATAATACATACCGAAATTATTGACGGTGATCGGGGACTGTGCTTCACGCGCTTCACGGCGTGCGCGGGCGGTATCTCGGTTTGCACGTCTGACTTGACGTTTGAGGCTACGATTTTCCGCCTTAAGGTTTCGGGTTTGCTGACGCTGTTGCGATTGCATTGACCGTCTTTGACTGCTGGTCATGTTTCTCGTGGAGACAGCGGAACCGGTTTTTGCACTACTCATCGCGCTCTGTCTTTGCCGTACTGCACTGCTTGACCGGGCTGCACTCGGTCGTGATGAGCTAGCGGCGCTACTGCCGTAGCTTCTGCTGGTGCTTGCCTTAGCCGTTCGGGAGCTTGAGCGTACTGATGAACTGCCGTAAGTCCTTGATGACGAGGTGCTGCTTCGGGTTGATCTTGTATAACTTCGACTACTGCTGTAACTTCTGCTACCGTAGCTTCTTCCACTGGATCTGAAGCCTTTGGAAAAAACGTCAGAACCTATGCTAAATGCGAATAAAACAAGAACCGCCGCAATTGACACTTTTTGGAAAGGGCGTTTCATATTAACTGCCTCCTTGGGAAGTTGGGGCCATCTCTCTTACCTTATTGAACACTCTTGTCCCTGTAGAAGTTCCTGCTCGTGAGAAATAGCGAGAAATTGGTATTATTTAGGACTGTTTAGTTTTCGATGTTCTTCCTATCTAAGCAATGCGTTGGGATTCGGAGATCCCTCCGACAGGAGCACCAAACGCTCCGAGCTATCCCTAGAATTTGCTTGACAATTTATAGTATGTGCATTACTATTACAATCCGGATGTGCCTGTAGCTCAACAGGATAGAGCGTTAGCCTCCGGAGCTAAAGGTTGGGCGTTCGAGTCGCCCCAGGCACACCAAACCTACCTCATCTCTTTTTCTCTTCTATACTTCCGACAGGGAATTGCTATCAGTTTGCACATCCGACAAGAAAATTATACTTCCTATCTATTATTTCTGTCAATAATTTGTTATGTTTTTTGCGGGGCAATCGCATCTGAAAGATATTTCATGGTGAATTCTAAAAATACAATACATAATCAATTCCCATGCCCCGCCCCGCCTTCCACCCTTCCATGCTTTCACAGCCGCCAAGATCAGATGCAATTCTCCCACACCTAAAACTTCCCCCGCTATAGATGTATCTGAACCATTTTTTTGCTTGTATTATTACTGGGGGTGTGATACTTTATCGTACATGTATTTGGTATAATGACCTCAAACTTTCACGTTTTACACATAATATTTCACGTTTGTTGTGCTGCTAGGGTAAATAGAATATCTGTTGCGGTGGCACACGAAAGACAAAGGAGGCGCAAATGAGTCTTGATGTTCGATCCCCCAAATTATTAGACCTAATTGATGCTGACGCAGAACTAGAGCAACTTGGTAGCGGTTGTGAATTCACGGAGGGACCTGTCTGGCACGCCGACGGCAAGTTTCTGTTGTTCAGCGACATCCCTGCAAATCAGATGAAAAAGTGGACGGCGGAGGAAGGTATCACGAACTTCCGTGTTCCTTCGGGGAAATCCAACGGCTTGACCTACGATAAGCAGGGTAGGCTTGTAACATGTGAACACGCCAATCGTCGAGTTTCTCGGACCGAACCTGATGGCACGGTTGTTACGATTGCATCACATTATGAGGGCAAACGATTGAACAGTCCGAATGATGTAATCGTGAAGTCGGATGGCAGCATCTATTTCTCCGATCCGCCCTACGGTCTGACAGCCGATTACGGTGTTGAGGGGGAGCAAGACCTCGACTTTCAGGGTGTTTATCGACTTTCCTCCGACGGCCAAACGTTGACACTATTGGTCGATGATTTTGATCGCCCGAATGGTCTCTGCTTTTCACCGGACGAGTCAATCCTTTATATCGACGATACTGAACGTCTGCACGTTCGCGCGTTTGATGTCCAACCAGATGGCACCATTGCAAACGGCCGGATTTTTGCCGAAGAAGAAGGCGACGACGGTGTGCCCGATGGTATGAAAATTGATACACATGGGAATGTCTATCTCACCGGTCCAGGGGGTATCTGGATTTTTGATCCGTCCGGGGAGCATCTTGGTGTCCTCCAAACCCCTGAGCGAGCTGCCAATCTCGGCTGGGGTGGCGATGACTGGAGCACACTTTTCATTACGGCGAGCACTTCGATTTATAGTATCCAGTGCAAGGTATCGGGAATTCCCGTTCCATAAAACTTGCGCTTGACTGAGGAGATGACAAAAATGCAAAAGTTGACACGGTTGGCGATTCTGATTGCTGTCCTTTCTGTTTTGATACTCAGTGCAAATACACCGATAAGCCCACAAATGGGTTCGAGTCCCGATTCAGTCGGGGAGGAGGGAAATAAGATGGATATGAAAATTTGGAAAATCGCGCTATTGATGAGCGATATGGAAAAAGCGGAAGACCTATATGTCAACAAACTAGGTCTTAAAGTGCTAGACCGTCTTGATCTCGGTGAAATTGGCGAGGCGATCTTCTTGGACGCGGGTAACGTGAATCTAGAACTTATCCCTGCCGCTGCATTTGAGGGGGTTTGGGGGTTAGACCGCCCTGGCGTACATCATATCTCGTTTAAGGCTGACGATGTTGAGGGTGGCACGGAAGTGCTCCGCGAAAAGGGCGTAACTGTCAAAAAGGAGCCTTTCCAACCGCTGGAAGGAATGACGCTTGCGTTCTTCGATGGGCTTGATGGGGTCAATCTGCAGCTGTACCGTCACGATAAAGGAGAGGAGTAAGAAGAGCATAAACCTCACGCTGATTGAGACACTTAGAATGGGAAGACGGGAAAATTGCAACCTGTCTCGTTTTCTCGTTCTCTCGTTTTCTCCCGCTCTCCCCTTCTTTCTGATGAGCAATTTCACTATAGATTGGCATACCCATGAAAGTCAGAATCAAACGTCTTGATAAAGATCTACCACTGCCGATGTACGAGACAGGCGGTTCCGTCGGTTTTGATCTATTATGTCGTGAATCGGTGACTATCGCACCACAGACGGTGGCGTTGATTCCGGCAAACGTTATCGTCGAAACGCCGCCGGGGTATATGTTGATGGTGACATTGCGTAGCAGTACGCCTCGCAAACGGGGGCTACTGATCCCGCACGGTGTTGGGGTTATTGATCGGGACTACTGCGGCGCAGGCGACGAGATCCAGATCCAGATCTATAATTTCACAGACCAACCTGTTACCGTCGAGCGTGGCGATAAGATCGCACAGGGAATCTTCGTGCGGGTGGATACTGCGGAATGGTCGGAGGTGTCTGAAATGGATTCGGAAACACGCGGTGGGTTTGGCAGCACGGATAACAAGAATTGATGGTTGGAAGCAATGGAGATTGTATTCTTGAAACCTTGTTTCATTGGAAGGGCCAGCGATGAAGCAATATTTAGATGCGTTGAAACAGATTATAGAAACAGGTGTAGACCGTAGTGGGCGTAACGGTTCCACCCGTGCGCTGTTCGGTATGCAGATGCGTTACGATATGGCAGACGGTTTTCCCGCTGTCACGACCAAAAAACTAGCGTTCAAGGTCATGAAAGCCGAACTTTTGGGGTTCTTGAGAGCTTACTCTGATGTCAAGGACTTCCAGAAGTTGGGTTGTCATGTCTGGGATGCCAATGCGGATGCGGATTACTGGAAGCCGAGAGCGCGGTTCGAGGGCGATCTCGGACGAATTTACGGTGTACAGTGGCGGTCTTGGCAGGCACCTGATGGGCAAATTGTAGACCAGCTTGCTAATGCTATTGAAGGGATTAAAACGCAGCCTTACAGCCGTCGCCACGTCGTAACAGCGTGGAATCCGGGTGAGTCAGACCAGATGGCACTTGAACCGTGTCCCACACTTTTCCAATTTTTTGTGGCTGAAGGGAAACTATCGCTTCAGTTGTATCAGCGAAGTTGTGATATGTTTCTTGGTGTGCCTTTCAATATTGCATCATACTCCCTGCTGCTGCACATGGTCGCACAAGTAACAGGCTTGGTGCCGGGCGAGTTTATTCACACCTTGGGCGATGCACATATCTATCATATTCATTTCGAGCAGGTGGAAACACAGATGCAGCGGGAACCGTTTGAACTTCCCGAACTTTATCTGAATCCGGAGGTAAAGTCGATCGACGATTTCAAGATGCAGGACATCAAGCTGCACAACTACAAACACCACGGCACGATTAAAGCACCGATGGCTGTATGAAAGAGCGCACAGGTCAGTTACTCCGCCCTGAAGGGACGGGGCTTGTTTGAATCGTCCGCCCAACGGGTCTTACAAAGTTTCGCGCTTCTGTCCCCTGACGGGGGATTTCGGGGTCGTTTGCAACCGACGCACCTTCACGCAAGGCTACAGCAGCCTTTTTGATATTTATCGCAGCGTTATGGTCTCTATTGAGGACCAACCCACAATGGGGGCAATCATGGAGACGATCCGACAACTGTTTAGGCACAATCTCACGACAACCGGAACATTGCTGACTGGTATGGTGAGGTTTCACTTTCGTGAACTGCTTACCGGCACTTGCAGCCTTGTTTTGCATCTTCAATCGAAAGTTACCCCAACCCGCGTCAGATATACTCTTGGCGAGGTAGTGGTTCTTCAACATATTGGTGATGGTCAAGTTCTCTACAGCGACCTCATCACATCGTTCGAGGATACGATGGGCAGCCTTAAACTGAAAATCCTTGCGCTGATTCGCTATCCGTTCATGGCAACGGGCGACAATCTCACGTTGTTTTGCTCGGCGGCGGCTCCCCTTTTTGCGGCGAGACAATACGCGTTGATGTTTGCCAAGTCGCTTTTCAGACTGACGATAATGGCGGGGGTTTGGGATATGCTCACCATCAGAATCGACGGCAAACGAGTTAAGTCCCACGTCTACGCCAATCGTCGTGTGGACAGGGACTTTTATAGGATCTGGCACCTCGACGCAGATAGTCACATACCAACCACTGGCTCGCTTGATAATGGTCAGATTCCTGATTTTGCCATCGGGTAAGGGGCGATGATAACGAATCTTGAGGTGTCCTATTTTCGGAACAACGACTTTGGCAAACTTACGACGCACATGCCGGACCAGATGCTTGGACAGGTGGCTAAAGGTCATTGACCGATATCGTCCTTCGCCTTTGAAGCGTGGAAAGCCCGGTGCCTCTCCGTTCTTGACACGGCGGAAGAATGCTTTGTATGCTTTATCCAAACGGCGCATCGCATCTTGGAGAACATCCGCGTGAAGCCCCGAAAATGCCTTGGATTCTGCTTTCAAGTCAGGCAAGGCGTTGGCTTGTGTCGTCCATTTGACAGAATCGTTATTTTTCTTATAAGCGTCTATCCGCCACGCTAACGCTTGATTGTAGAGATTTCGCAACAAGGCAAGCCAAAGCAAAAAAGTATTTCGCTGTTTAGTCGTAGGATAGGCGCGATATTGATAAGTCTTTTTCATGTTGGTTAGCTTTCCGGCTTTCATTTCCATCTCACTGGAATGTGGGAGTCCCTATCGTGCGATAGGGGTGAGATACTCCCACAAAAGCCAAGAAAATTATACCATATTTTAGGGAACTTATCAACGAAAAAGGAGGCGGGATTGCCTCCCCTCCCTAAAGGAAGGGGAGGCAATCCCGAAGAGATGATGATTATCTCCATCATAGCAGGCATGGATAAAAATCGCCTGATTGGTCAAGGCAACCGGTTGCCGTGGAAATTGCCCGCCGACATGAAACACTTCCGGCGATGCACATTGGGCAAGCCTGTTTTGATGGGACGCAAAACCTTTGAGTCTATTGGCAAACCGTTGCCAAAACGCACCAATATCATACTGACACATGACCGGGATTACCAAGCGGAGGGCTGCATCGTGAGCCATTCCATTGAGGAAGCGTTGGACACGGCTAGCGGCTGTGCAGAAATCATGATAATTGGTGGTGCGTCGATTTATGAGCTGCTTTTGCCGCGGACAGATCGGCTTTATTTGACATATATCCACGATTGCTTTGAAGGCGATATCTACTTTCCGGTATTTGACCTAGCGGACTGGCAAGAGGTCAAACGGGTTGACTGCCAGCCGGACGAAAAAAACCCGCATCCATACAGTTTTCTCTTCCTACACAGAAGGAGCGAAGATGCCCGATAATCGGTTAAAGCTCTGTATGCTCTCCGGCTCTTTCGAGTACGACTCGGAAGCATCGCTTGCCGTTTTCCAAGACTATATTGAGAAAAATTATCCTGTCCAAGTAACGCAGATTATTTATCAAAATGAAGATGATGATCAATCTCTTGAACCGTTGCGGGACACGGATGTGCTGTTAATCTTCACCCGTCGGCTTAATACCACAGGTAAAGAGCTCGATCGCTTCAAGACGTATTGTGATGAAGGTAAACCCATCGTAGGGGTGCGGACAGCAAGTCACGCTTATCAGAATTGGCTGGACTTTGATAAAGCGGTTCTTGGTGGGGACTATCAAGGACATTATGGTACCGGTCCCATCGCACACGCCGAAATCGATCCAAACACAAAAGACCATCCCATCTTACAGGGCATCTCAAACTTCGACTCTTATGGCAGCCTTTACAAAAATCCTTCCATTGCTGCTGATACGACACTGCTATTAACGGGAAAAACGGAAGAGCACACGGAGCCGGTGGCATGGACGCGCAGCCATCGTGGTGGGCGCGTTTTCTATACCTCGCTCGGACATCAGAAAGATTTTGAGGTTGAGATGTTTTTGCGCTTGCTTGCGAATGCGGTGCTTTGGACGGGTGATCGGTTGAATACGGTCTGCTGATATAACCCAAGTTGCTTGGTGTTAAATTAAGGTCCTACTTAAAGCCCAGAGGGGCGACATGTGCCGCAATAATTAACGAAGGTAAAACCGATGGTAAACATTGATTACAGAGACTTTGACCGTGACATCTGGGAAAAAGAGTTGGAGGATTTCGTACCTGCCGTCGTCTACGACATGCACACCCACATGTGGTCGGAGGCGCATAAAGGCACACTGACAGGTCCACCTACCGGGCTCCGTTGGGAGATTGATTATCAGGATCATCTAGCGTGGGCGGCGAAGTTGTATCCGGGACGCGAGATGCACTATCTTGTTCTGGGAACGCCAATGCCCGGTATGGATGCGGAAGGACACAACGACTGGATGGCAGCGGAGATGGCAGCCGATCCACAATCGGAAGTGAACATGATGGTCACGCCGGAGATGACACCGGACTATGTCGCAGCACAGGTCAAAAAACACGATTTCTTCGGGCTAAAGCCGTATCGGACATTTGCACCGGATCCGGCAAATGCTCGGATTCAGGATTTTCTGCCCGAATCTTTTATTGAGGTCGCCCACGACATGGGACTAGCGATTACTATGCACCTTGCCAAGAAAACAGGGCCGGCCGACCCCGAAAACATTAAAGATTTACAATACTACACGAAACAGTATCCAGGAGCCCAATGGATACTCGCACACTGCGCTCGTGCCTTTAATGCGTTTATGATGGAGGAGGCAATTCATATCCTCAAAAAGATGCCGAATATCTGGTACGACACATCAGCGGTAAACGATATATACTCTCACTTTCTATTGATGAAACATGAAGATCGCAAACGGGTGATGTTTGGATCGGACAATATCGTGGCGGGGTGTGCGCGCGGCAAGTATATCACTTATGGTCGTGCGTGGGAATATTATGGCGGTTTTCCAGATCTGCCACACTGTGATCCGACCCCGACATTTGTGATTTACGAGCAGTTACGTCAAGAGCGGCAGGTCGCCGATATGCTCGGATTGACGCCCGGTGAGATTGAAGATCATTTTTCTGGAAATGCGATACAGTTCATCAAGCAGGTGAGAACGGGACGTGACTGGTGAAAGGAGGCTGCAGCCGATGAGAAGAACGCCACTCTATGAAATCCATCGTACACTTGGGGCAACGTTTACAAAGAGCCATGAAGATTGGGAGTTGGTTGGACATTTTATCGATCCACTCCAAGAACATCACGCTGTGAGACAGGGGGTCGGTGTCGTAGACCTCTCGCATCGTGGGAGACTCCGTCTTACGGGGAGCGACCGCGCAGCATACCTCCACCGAATTATCTCTAACGAGGTTGAGGGACTTTCGGTTGGAGCAGGAAACTACGCAACTATGCTGACCAATCGCGGAAAAATCATCGCCGACATGAAGGTATACATTTTTGAGGATTCCATCGGTATTGAGACCAACGCCGAAACGACATCAATCCTCTATCAGGAGCTAGACAAATATCTGATTGCCGACGACGTGACAATCGAAGATTTCACTGAGCGCACTGGTGCTGTTGGTATCCACGGACCAAAATCCGCTGAATTGCTTCAGGAGGTCTATGGATTTGATGCTGGGAGTCTCTCGGAGCATCAAGGTATTGTTCATGAAATTGACGGACGATGGATCATCTGTGTCCGTGCCAGCGAGACCGGCGAGGTTGGTTACAATCTGTGCACCGCTTCCGAATCAATGGAGTGGTTGTGGGATACTATTCTGACAAAAGGACGAGCATTTGGCGCGGAGCCTGTAGGCTTAACCGCCTTGAATAGTCTGCGAATTGAGGCAGGTATCCCGCAATTCGGAGCCGAATTGGACGATTCGATTTTTCCGGGGGAAGCGGAGTTGGAACAGGCAATTAGTTTTGAGAAAGGTTGCTATATCGGTCAGGAGATTGTTGCGCGTATGAAGTATCGGGGGCACCCAAATCGGCTGCTCCGTGGGTTTGAAATCGCGAGCGACACCCCACCTCAGAGCGGTGACCGTCTCTTTGATGGGGACAAAGATATCGGTTGGCTGACTAGTGCGGTTGTTTCCCCTACGCTTGGAGAGACGATTGGGCTGGGGTATGTCCGAACTGCCTTTACGGATGAAGGGAGCCAGGTGAAGATTGAAACGGCGGATAGTAGAGTCAATGCGACAGTTCGAGTGTTGCCCTTTTATCAGCGTGATATGTAGAGCTTGCGCCCTTTAGTAGGGAACGCAGATCTGCGTTCCCTACGAGTTGGCTCCCCGGATACCAGCGAAGTCACCTTTTGGTTGACAAAAATATACCTTTTTGTTAAACTCTGTGCCAATTTAAAGGCAGTCGTCTCCGTGTCTACCGCGAAAATCCAAAGTGAGGGAGGGATAATATGACAGGAAACGATAAAAACCGTGCCTATTGGAAAAAGAATCTTCAATACCTTGGGACATTATTAGCGGTATGGTTCATCGTCTCTTACGGCTGTGCTATCCTGTTTGTCAACTATCTCGACAAAATCAAAATTGGCGGTTTTCGTCTCGGTTTTTGGTTTGCACAACAAGGGTCGATTTATGTCTTTGTCGTGTTGATCTTCATCTATGTTTGTTTGATGAACCGCCTTGATAAACAGTACAGTGCGTCCGAAAGAGAGGAGAAGGAATGAGCGTACAGGCATGGACATTTGTGATGGTTGGCTTATCCTTCGCAATCTATATTGGCGTAGCGATCTGGTCGCGGGCAAGTTCAACCGGGGAGTTCTATATTGCCGGGGCGGGTGTGCCGCCAGTTGTCAACGGCATGGCGACAGCAGCTGATTGGATGAGTGCCGCGTCGTTTATTTCGATGGCAGGCCTCATCTCATTCATGGGACGCGATGGCTCGGTCTATCTCATGGGTTGGACAGGCGGCTATGTATTGTTAGCCTTACTGTTGGCACCGTATTTGCGAAAGTTTGGCAAGTACACCGTCCCTGATTTTGTCGGTGATCGATACTACTCGCGGACAGCCCGTATCGTTGCGGTTATATGTGCGATTTTTGTGTCCTTCACGTATGTCGCAGGACAGATGCGTGGTGTCGGCATCGTTTTTTCAAGATTCCTGAACGTTGACATCACCTTTGGTGTGCTGATCGGCATGGGCATCGTTTTCTTTTCCTTGTGTCTCTGTGCCATTGCGACTTTGCATTACATTGTGAGTGCGTTTGGTTCAGATAAGGAGATCTATGCTACCTTGGCTATCTTGGAATCGTAATTTTCGATTATTGGCAGTAGCTGTCTTCGGGTCAGGCATCTTCTTTGGCGTTCAATTTTCGCTTTTCCATAATTTTATTGTCGAACGAATCGGCATTGAAGCCCATGAGTTGGGCTACATGGAAGCGTTACGAGAAGTTCCCGGTTTTCTTAACGCCCTCTTTATCGCGGTAACAATCCTTTTGTCACCGCCGCTGCTTGGTGGGGTTTCCCTTATTGTGATGGGATTGGGGTTGGTGTTGTACTCCCAAGCGGACAGTTTCTCGGCGGTGCTTATCTATTCGTTTGTCTGGAGCATCGGGTTTCACGCATGGCTGCCGTTGCAAGGAGCAATGTCACTCTTTTATTCGGAGGGGGAGGAGAAGGGAAAGTGGCTTGGTAGCTTGAGGAGCGTCCAGAGTCTTTCGATGTTAGCCGCGATTGTCTTGTGCAAATTGGCGGTGGATGTGTTAGAATTTGGAGGACTGTTCCAAATTGGGGGTGCAGCAGTTGCTATCGGCGGCGTTGCGTTGATGTTCGCCTCACGCGAGTTACAAGCCGAACGCGAACCTCGCTTTGTGCTGAGAAAACGCTACTGGCTCTACTATCTGCTATCCTTTCTACAAGGCTGCCGCAGACAAATTTTTATCACCTTTGCGGTTTTTGCCCTCGTGAAAGTGTACGGCACCAATCGGGACATCATCATCACGCTCATCTTAATCAACCAGCTCGTTGTATTTGTCTGTTCGCCGTTGATGGGTTGGCTTGTGGATAGACTCGGTGAGCGGATTATGTTGAGCGCGAGCTACATTGGTTTAACTTTTATATTCATTGGCTATGCGCTACTGAAAAATCCGAATCATTTATATGTTCTCTACTGCCTGGATAACTTCCTGTTTGTCGGTGCGATTGCGATGACGACTTACCTGAACAAGATTGCTCCGAAAAGCGATCTCAAGCCAACGCTGGCGATGGGCGTTACCATGAACCACATTGCAGCGGTGGGTGCCCCGTTAGTCGGGGGGTTAATATGGATGAAACTCGGCTACGAAATCATCTTTCTTAGTGGCGGGGTTATCGCATTTATCACCCTCATCGTTACGCAATGGATGAAGATTCAGCCTTCGCTCGCTGGTGCCGAACCGGAAGTGGCTGCAGATTAGCACATACAACAATCGAGAAACTCGCATTTTATACATAACGTAATATCCCAATGCGTTCTAATTATTTCAATTATTATCTGGAGCATTTATAATGTCTAAATCATTGGTTGTCGTTGAGTCTCCTGCGAAAGCGAAGACAATCAACAAGTTACTTGGTCGAGATTACGTTGTGCGTTCTTCAGTGGGGCACATTCGTGATTTACCCGCGAAAAAGCTGGGTGTGGATGTTGAAAACGGATTTTCTCCGGAATATATCACCATCCGGGGCAAAGGTGAAGTAATCAAGAAGATTCAGGCTGAGGCAAAGAAAACTGATGCGATCTACCTCGCTGCCGATCCTGACCGAGAAGGTGAGGCAATCTGCTGGCATATTGCGGAAACGCTTAAGAGCGCGAAAAAGCCAATCTACCGGGTAACCTATAACGAGATTACAGAAGGGGCAATCCGAGCGGCGATGGAGAATCCCGGTGAAATTGATCAGCGGCTGGTGGACTCCCAACAGGCTCGGCGTGTTTTGGATCGGTTGGTCGGCTATCAAATCAGCCCAATCTTATGGCGCAATGTGAAACCGGGGTTAAGTGCCGGAAGGGTGCAATCTGTCGCTGTGCGGCTTATATGCGAGCGGGAAGCGGAGATTGAAGCCTTTGTCCCCCAAGAATATTGGACGATTACGGCGAATCTGGCAGGGAAAATCCCACCGCCGCTTAATGCGAAGTTGCTTCAGATCGGATCGGAGAAGGGGACTATCAGCACCTACGGCTTTCCCATTGATGAAGCACGGGCAGCAGCAATCGTCGAAGATGCGAGAACAAAGCCATTTATTGTCAAAGACATCAAGAAACAGGAGCGCAAACGGAGACCTGTTCCGCCATTCATCACGAGTACGTTACAACAGGAGGCATCGCGCAAACTCCGGTTTACCGCTAGACGCACAATGTCGGTTGCCCAACAGCTTTATGAGGGGTTGAATGTGGGAACGGAGGGTGCTGTTGGTTTGATTACCTACATGCGGACTGATTCAACTCGCGTTGCGGAAGAAGCGCTTGAAGAAGCACGAGAATACATCAGAAAAGCTTACGGGGCAGATTATCTTCCGAAGAACGCTGTGCGTTACAGGAGCAAAGGGGGAGCGCAGGACGCACACGAAGCGATTCGTCCAACTTCGGTTGAACGAACGCCTCAATCGCTAAAAGCGTATCTTTCTCCGGAACAACATCGACTGTATGATCTGATTTGGAAACGGTTCGTCGCTAGTCAGATAAATCCCGCTATTTTGGATGTGACGACGATTGATATTTCCGCGGAGGCATACCTGTTCCGGGCAACCGGGTCAATCCTCAAATTCGATGGATTCATGCGGCTCTACCGAGAAGGGCATGACGACAGCAACACAGGATCCAACAGAGATGATGAAACTGATGCAATTCTACCTGCGCTAGAAATTGGTGAGCAGCTTGACCTGCGTAAACTGACACCTAAGCAGCACTATACGCAGCCACCGTCTCGATATACCGAAGCGACCCTCGTTAAAGCATTGGAAGAGAAGGGAATCGGCCGTCCGAGTACGTATGCGGCAATTATCTCGACAATTCAAGATCGGGAGTATGTCGTCAAGGAGGATCGGAGTTTTCAGCCGACGGATGTTGGTAAGTTGGTCAATCAGCTGTTGATTAAAGGATTCCCGGATATCCTCGACACGCAATTTACGGCAAAGATGGAAGATCAACTTGATGAGATTGCTGAGGGAAAATCAGACTGGATAGGTGTTCTGAGTGCGTTTTATGCGCCTTTTAATCATGCCTTAGAGGCGGCACCGGCTGTAATGAATGAAGCGCGTAAGGATATGGAGGAAGAGTCTGATGAAGTGTGCGAAAAGTGCGACAGCAAAATGGTTATCAAGTGGGGGAGATATGGTCGTTTCCTCGGTTGTTCAAATTTTCCGGAGTGCCGGAACATCAAACGCCTAACAGAGGACGACACACCCCGCTCTGAAGAGGAGCCTACTGATGAAATCTGTGACAAATGTGGCAGTCCAATGGCAATTAAAACCAGTCGTGCCGGTGGTAAATTCCTCGCGTGTACGGGGTATCCCAAGTGCAGAAATGCAAAGCCAATCAATATCGGTGTGGATTGCCCTGAGGCTAGCTGTGACGGTTATATCGGTGAGCGGCGTAGTAAGCGTGGTAATGTTTTTTATGGTTGCAGCAACTATCCGAAATGTAATTTCGTTTCGTGGGATAAACCGGTGAATAAGGAATGCCCAGAGTGCCAAGCACCGTTTCTCATCGAAAAAACAACGAAAACGAAGGGACGTTACCTCGCTTGTAACGATAAAGAATGTAGTCACACGGAACCCTTGAACAACTAAGGTGTTATGAGATATTCTCCAGTCAATCGCAGTCAACAACGTAGAGGTTATTTTAATTGAAATGATTCAGGTTTACAACGTATCAATGAGTTATAAAGAGGACATTGAAGTCCTCCACGAGATTAACTTTGAGGTCAAAAAAGGGGAGTTTGTGTTTCTCGTTGGCACCAGTGGGGCAGGAAAAACAACGATTCTCCGACTCTTGTACCGGGAGCTGGTCCCCACCTCGGGACACATTGTCCTTGCGGGTCAAAATCTGTCCCAAATTTCCCGATCGCAAATACCCTATCTGCGTCGAAGAATGGGCGTTATCTTTCAGGATTTTAAGCTGCTGCCGAATAAAACGGTTCAAGAAAACATTGCGCTTGCCATGAAAGTAACGGGAGCCAAGCGACCTCAGATTCGTCAGCAGGTCGATCAGCTCCTCCATCAGATGAGCTTGGTCCATCGGAAAGACGCACTGCCAGAGGACATTTCGGGCGGGGAGCAGCAACGTGTCGCAATCGCTAGGGCGATGGCAAACGACCCCGTGGTGCTCCTCGCTGACGAACCGACAGGGAATTTGGATCCCAAGCTGTCGCTTGAAATTATGCATTTCTTTGAGAATTTCAATTTCCGTGGGACAACGGTGATGGTTGCAACGCATGATCTTTCACTTGTCCAGCAGTTGGGAAAGCGTGTGATACGTATTGAAGATGGTAGAAATGTTGAAGAGTAATGATGCGTAAAAGGAGCAACACTCCCAGATATAGTAAGTTAGTCTCTAAAGTTGTGCTCCAAGGTACAGTTGCCCATCACTTTGAAGACAGCTCCCGCAAGCCAAGGATATAACCGCTGCAGCCAGATTACCCGGATAGATTGGGATTCCGCTACGCTCAACATGACATTTCAATTCTTCAGTCCAACAGAAGTGGAGATTTTTATAGTGCTCACCGAACGCATGGTGGGGACAGATTTTCCCGATGCAGCGCACTTTTCCACGGTGACCACTATTGATGCTTTCGTTGCCGGGCTACCATTAAACTTACGAGTGCAACTCCGCCGAGCACTTCATCTCTTTCAATGGTGCCCGATTTTGTTTACCAGAAAGCTGCGTCCCTTTACCCAGCTCTCACCGGATGATGCAGAAATCTATATCCAATCTTGGGCCCAAAGTCGTATTGGGCTACGACGACGACTCTTCCGAGGCTTGCGAGATCTAACGTTTCTTGGTTATTACAGTCAATTCGCTGCCGATATCTACCAAACCTCAGCTGACAATTCAGAGAGACGATGATTATCCAAGGGCGTACCGTAAGCCAGGATCTTCGCGAAACAGTTGATGTCTGCGTGATTGGATCAGGAGCGGGTGGTGCTGTGGCTGCCAAGGAACTCGCTCAAGCCGGGCTTTCGGTGGTCGTGCTAGAGGCGGGCGAACATCATGATTCAACGACATTCAGTCGGCACACGCCGGAGATGATGCTTCGTCTGTTTTGGGATGGTGGCATGCAAGCTACCCACGATGGCTCAGTGTTAATCTCTCAGGGACGGGGTGTAGGTGGTTCAACTGTCCATAATCTATGCTATGCAGTGCGTACCCCCGACCCAATTTTGGAGAGATGGGAAGCCGAGTTCGGGATTCAGGATCTGTCGCCGGGTGATCTCAGTCCCTCCCTCGACCGGGTGGAGGCGACCTTAGGGGTGAAGCAAATTCAGGAGGAGCAGGTCAACAGGCTTAACGGAATCGTTCGGCGAGGCTGCCTATCCATGGGGTGGCAAGGGACTATACAGCGACACAATCGTGCTCCCTGTCCAGATTGTTCGGCGGACTGTCTGCTAGGGTGTCCCGCTTCCCAGCCGGGAATTGGGAAGCAGAGCATGGCGGTCAGCTACATTCCCCAAGCACTGGAAGCGGGGACTCGCCTCTACACCGACTGCCTCACCGAAGGAATTGTTGCGGAAAACGGGCGCGTGGTCGGAGTGACTGCCAGCTTTCCGTCTAGGGATGCGGGGCTGCCTAGCCGAAATGATACGAAAACTGACAGTTCCGATGCTTCAGAGAACAGGCACAAGTGCGAAGTCTACCGACTCACTGTTCGTAGCAAAGCGGTGCTTCTAGCAGCCGGAGCAATCAACTCACCTCAACTCTGGTTGAACAGCCGTCTTCCCGATCCGGGAAAGCAGGTAGGACGTAATTTGCACCTCCATCCTGCTATCTTTGTAGGTGGTCTTTTCGATGAGGAAGTTGATGCCTATCAGGGCATTCCGCAAAGTTTTTACGTTGACCATTTTCTAGATCTGGCGCGTACTCCTGCTAGTGGTTATCTACTCATGCCTGCTTTCGGCCCGATGGCACTAGTGGCAGCCATCATGCCATCCTTCGGGAGAGAACACACGGATCTGATGCGTTCTTACCGCAATATCGCTGGACTGCTGGTGTTACTTCATGATCGGTCTTCAGGACGGGTAACGGTAAATCGAAAGGGGAGTCCGGTGATTCGCTACCGTCTCAGTCGCACCGATCGAGCATCATTAATCGAAGGGTTGATACACGGTGCCCAACTTCTTTTTGCCTCCGGTGCAAAGGAGATTACACTTCCGTATACGCAACGAATCATTATTAAACGGGAGAATGACCTTGAGATGATTCGTCAACGCGGCATTGTCGAGAACGATATTCTGATTGCCTCTAGCCATCCCCAGGGTACGTTACGAATGGGAAGTAATCCGCATAAAAGTGTGGTAGATTGCTATGGGGAGGCACATGCTGTCAAGGGATTATTCGTGGCTGATGCGAGTCTGTTGCCGACTTCGGTTGGCATTCCACCAATGTTGACGATTGCTGCCATGGCTGACCGAATCGCCCGACGAATGGCTGCAAACTGGCTGTCCTGACTATGTTCCAATCAATTAGCCTACCAATCATATTTCAGAAGTATCCATACCTCAACAAAAATATCGCTTGGTTTCCGCTCGAAACTACTCATGCTGGAAAGGCACTGGTTGGACGTATCCACTACGTTCAAAAGCATCGGTGTGAAAAGTAACTGATGCTGTCTTGGAATACCTATGGACGAGCGTAATTCTATGTTCAACAACTAGGAGGTTGTAATGGAAAAATTAAAAGTTGGAATTATTGGGTTGGGTGGAATCGCCCGTTCTCATTGTGATGCGATTGCGACATTGGATAACGTAGAGGTTGTAGCGGTTGCCGACCTCTTTGAGGAAAAACGTCGCGAATACATGGAGAAATACAGTATCCCAAGGGGATATGAGACTCACACCGAACTGTTGGAGGACGATGAAGTTGATGCCGTGGCAGTTGTCCTCGGTCATCAACTCCATCATCGGCTTACTGTGGATTCCTGCAATGCGGGTAAGCATGTCTTGGTAGAAAAGCCGATGGCTATTAACCTGCAGCAATGTGACGATATGATAGCAGCGGCGGCTGCCAACAATGTCAAGTTGATGGTTGGGTATAGCCAGCACTATTACGCCACAAGTGTAAAGGCGAAGGAGATCCTCGATTCGGGCGATCTAGGACCGCTCATAACAGCGGTGTGCTATATGTCCAAGAATTGGGGGTATTCAGGGCGCCGTCCGCAATACCGCAGTCGTTACCACGGTGGTGGTATGTGGCTGACCAACGGTGTTCATGTGGTAGACCGGCTCACATGGGTGATGGCATCACAGGCGGCATCGGTATCAGCATCTATCGGTGCTCGTGCACATTACCAAGCAGGTGATGATTCTGCCACCGCCTTTATTCGATACAAAAATGGACTTGCCGGCGTTGCTGTAGCCATTGGATATGCCGATGGGGCACCGGACTTCAGTTGTCAAGTCATCTGTGCCAACGGCACGTTGCGGTTCAGTCAACACGGCGAAAAATATGTCAGAGTCGGTAAGGGAGACAAGTGGGAAGATGTGCCATTCGACGATACGCCAGTTGAGATGCACAACGAGTGGAAATTTTTTGCTGAAGCAATTGAAAAGAATATTGAGCCACCGACGCATGGGGAATGGGGACGCCATATTATGGAGATCTTATTTGCCGCCGAGCAGTCCGCCATCACCGGTCGGGAGGTAGTGTTAGATAGTGGGCTCGGTTGGACGAATCAGACGTCTGGCTCTCCTATCACGATTGATCACGGATGGGTTTAAGGATATCGTGGCATTAGTATCCAAATGAGAAGATAGGCGCGTTTGAATTCCTGAGGGAAGACGGGGAGGTCAGAAATGTCCAATTCAGTTTTGCAGGAAGCATGGGCGCGTAGCAATATCGGTAAAAGCCGCGTCCTGCTGTCAGAACATGGTTGTGGTCGCGCCACGGCATACGGTGATTGCAATAAAATAATCACGCTTCAGGGCAAAACGCACGTAGCATGGCTCGATTCGATTGTCGAAGGATTCCGTGTGCGTGCACGAACGCTGGATCGGAACACGAACCGGTGGTCTCCGACATATACCGTCGGAGAGGCATACGATAACCACGGGGGTCCGGCGTTGACGGTAGACAATCAAGGATATCTTCACATCGTCTATTACCCACACCATCATCCCTTCCGATATCGACGTTCGGTTCGTCCAAACGACGCGTCTGAATGGGGCGATGAAATTGAGTTTGGTGAACGATGTACCTATCCCACGATGGTCTGTGGATCGGACGACACGCTCTACCTAACAGGCAGAGAAAATCGAGGATCCGAACCGTGGCATGTGAACCTTTTCATCAAACCCCCCGATGCGCCTTGGCAGGAACCCATCACCATTTTCCAAGACGATGAGGGAGGGTATGTTCGTTATCAGGGAGCGTTGGCATGGGGTCAAGACCATCGGACGTTGCACATGACGCTCTTGATTTTTGATGAAAACCGGTCATATACCGTCGGGTATCTCCGTACTCCTGACAGTGGGAGAACATGGGCGCGGGCCGATGGCACACCGGTGTCACTGCCTGCTACCCGCGAAACGGTCACACTCATTGACACAGAACATAGAGATTTGCGTTTCGGGTCTATCGCTGTGGATGGCGAAAGTACGCCGTATATTCTTTACAGCACCTGTCCTTCCTTTGCTATACCGTCCCACGCGTGGATTGTGTGGCTCGATGGGGCTGGTAAGTGGCACCGCCGCTCGCTCTCTGACGAGCTTCCCAAGGAATGGAAGGGTTGGAGTCTCGCCATGGATGGTGCTCTCCACATTGCTCCCGATGGTCGGATTTTCGCTGTGCTGGCACTGATGAAGCCTGAAACTGTCGATGAGGGCAATTGGGGACATAAAAGTGCCGAGATCGTTGGTTTGCGAGCCCCGGATATCGACGGTAAATTTAGCGTCGATTTACTCTCCAAACCCGATATGATGGTGCCGCATTGGCTTCCGACCTTGGAGCGTCCGACAGGGCACAACCACGTCAATGTTCCCGGCATGATGTATACTGCGGGTGTTACGGGTGAGGGGTGTCATGATATTCTTTCCAATGGTGTTTATTGGATAGACATGCAACCGCGGTGATGGTCTGTTTTCTCACGTTTTCACAGGAAAAATCTCCCCTTGAAAAGAGCGGGTTAAGAGAAGTAGTGGAGATCATGGATATTTCTCAATTGATTAAATCGAGGCAGGTGGTCACAGGAAATTTACGGTGCACAAAAGCGGTCAAAAAAGTATCTATCAGATATTAACCCCCATTCTGTTTCTTGCCGGGATTCTCTTTTTTACCTTTCTTTCGCGGGTTGTCTTTTCACCGTTGCTGGTGCTAATTGAGGAAGAGCTTCACCTGTCCCATGCGAAATCGGGAAGTCTGTTTCTCCTCATCTCTATCGGATTTGCTCCGGTGATGCTAGGTTCAGGCTTCGTCTCCCAAAGGCTTACCCATCGGGGGACAATCCTGCTTTCGTCAATAACGTGTGGGTTGGCAGTCCTGCTAATCGCTTTCAGTCGTTCGCTGATGGGCATTCAAATTGGTATGGTAGTGCTTGGCATGGGATCTGGGCTCTATTTTCCATCGGCGATGGCGACGATGACCCGTTTAGTCGGTCCAGAACATTGGGGAAAAGCGATTTCGCTGCATGAGGCGGGCCCCACGATGGGATATGTTCTTGCGCCTATGGTTGCAGAGTTGGGTTTAAGTTTTACATCGTGGCGTGGTGTCCTAATAATTGTTGGTGTTGCAGGTTTAATGATGGCGGCGACATTCGCACTGTTTGGCAAGGGCGGCAGATTTGCCGGCGAGCCGCCGCGCTTAGATAACGTCGGACGAATCTTTAACCAACCTTCATTTTGGATTATCGCTATTCTGATGAGTTTGGCTTGCGGGGCGAGTGTAGGTGTATACGCAATTCTGCCGGTCTATCTTATCAGCGAACAGGGATTGGACCAAGGGTTTGTGAATACCCTCGTCGGACTCTCGCGGGTATCTGGGCTTGTGGCTGTTTTTCTTGCCGGTTGGTTGGCGGATCGCTTTGGCGCGAAGCGGGTCATGGGGGGAATTTATACCGGAACCGCTATTCTGACAGGATTAATGGGCTTTGATCAGAAGATTATCCTAGTGATTGTGGTATTTCTCCAACCGGCTGTCGTTGCTGCTTTCTTCCCGGTTGGTCTGTTGGGTCTGGCAAATGTGGGACCTCCCCGCACTCGGAACGTCGCAGTCTCATTGATGATACCCTTTGTTTACCTGTTCGGTGCTGGGATAGTCCCCGCTGGGATGGGTGTGATGGGGGAATACTACGGGTTTGCACTTGGTTTTCTTTTGATGGGAGGGCTGCTGTTAGCTAGTTTGTGTCTCCTACTATTTTTGCGTGACCGGTCGGAACCCGTGCCAGATCTTAACAGATAGAGGAAATCCTATCAGTGTAGCAGTTAGATATGAACATAGGACATTTCTACATGGAGTAGATATTGTAAATCTTTACCGGTATCGGTAGACAGAGAAAACCGATGCCGAAATGAGGTCAGAAACGATGAAGATTCGACATATTCAAGCCTTTCCGCTTGCCTATCCAGAGCCACATTACAAGGGCATTGAACGGTATATTACCCTTGTCCGCGTTGAGACAGAAGATGGTGTGGTCGGCTGGGGGGAGTGTATTTCACAGTTCCGAGAAGCAGCACTGGCAACCAAGATCATTATTGAGCAGGGGCTTGCACCCTTGCTTATCGGTGAGGATGCGATAGATGTTGACCGGCTCTGGCACACGATGCAGTCCCGTATCTGGTGGTATGGGCCTGAGGGGATTGCTGCCTTCGGGGTGAGTGCCTTGGATATGGCACTCTGGGATGTGAAAGGGAAAGCCCTGGGTTTGCCCGTTTGCCGACTATTAGGGGGACAGTTGCACGACAAAGTCGTCGCGATGGCATCGTTTATCTTTGACATGGAAGATTTTGACTGGACGCTCAATGAATTTCGTTTTCTCCGTGAGGAGGGCTATCAGGTTGTCAAAGCGGGCTGGGGGATGCGGCCCGAGGCACTCTTCGGTCAAAACCGGCAGCGCGACATCGAAATCGTTCGTCGGGTGCGCGAGGTTATCGGCGATGACTTGGAACTAATTGTTGACACACCTGGGCATCACCGTCTTTGGGATGTTCCCACGGCGATTCAGCGTTTCCGAGACCTGGAGCCGTATCGCCTCAGATGGATCGAGCAACCACTCCCGCCCCACGACCTTGAAGGACACGCCCGACTCCGGGCAGCAGTTTCCACTCCCATCGGCACAGGTGAGGATGAGTGGAACGTCGAGAGTTACTGGCATCTGATTCAGTCAAGGGGTGTTGACGTGGTGCAGATAGACCCTGGTCGTTGTCATGGTATCACTGGTTCTCTTCACGTCATCAAACTTATTGAGGCAGAAAGTCTGGAGTTCAGTTTTCACACGTGGAGCAGTGCGCTTAACACGGCTGCTAGCCTACACCTGCTTGCTGGTTCGACACATGGTGTGGCGATGGATTTCAAGCCGCATGAATCACCAATGCAACACGAGTTGGTCAGCGATCCATGGGTTCAAGAGGATGGTTATCTCGCCGTTCGGGAAACCCCTGGCTTAGGGGTTCAGGTGCGCGAAGATACTGTACAGAAATATTTATTTAGCTGAGAGCGTTTACAGATGAGTTCACACGTCGTCGGTATCGACATCGGCGGAACAAAACTTGCTACCGTTGTCGCTGATAAAGATGGAAAGATACTTCAGAAGGTGCGTAAGCCGACCGAATCAGAGAGGGGCCCTCGTCATGCAGTGCAGCTGCTTTTAGAGATGGTCGATGAGGTGATCGCTTTGGGGGGATTGCGGTGCGAAGACATCTCCGGGATCGGTGTGAGCTGCGGCGGTCCTCTCGACACGAAAACTGGCATTATCTATTCTCCGCCAAATCTGCCGGGGTGGGATGCACTGCCGTTGAAGGAGATGATCGAATCGGAGTTTCATATTCCGACGGTCATTGAGAATGATGCGAATGCCAGTGCCCTGGCAGAGGCAAGATTTGGGGGCGGACGTGGCTACGACTATGTCCTCTATATGACGATGAGCACAGGCATCGGCGGCGGCATCGTTGCAAATGGAAAAATCTATCACGGTGCGAATGACAGCGCAGGGGAGGTTGGGCATCAGATCTTGCTCCCCGACGGTCCCCTCTGTGGTTGTGGTCAGTATGGATGTCTGGAAGCCCTGTGCTCAGGACCTGCAATTGCGCGTCGTGCACAGGGGGCGATTGGAGATCAATCGCACACAAAGATTTTGGCACTCGCGGACGGACAAATCGATCGCGTCAAATCGGAGCATGTGCTTCAAGCTGCGCGGGATGGTGATGCGTTGGCAATCGCTTTAGTGGAGGAGACAGCGTACTACATGGGTTGGGGGATTGCGAATCTCGTCAATATTTTAAACCCCCAAATCGTTCTGCTCGGAACAATTGCGGTTGCTGCCGGTGACTTGCTACTAGACCCAATTCGACGTACCGTAACGGAAATGGCAATGCAACGTCCCTTGGAATCTGTTAAAATTATGCCAGCGGAATTGGGTGATTCCATTGGTGACCTTGCTGCAATTTCATTGGTAATTGGAGATTAGGACTGAAGGAATCGACTCAACCGTTACCGGCAAAAACTCACTTATCACACCATCTGATTAAATTTTTGGAGATAATTCATGGAACGTATTCAAGGATATATTTCGCATCTACAGGGCGTGTTGGAACGCCTCTCTTTAGCCGATGTTCGTCAATCCATTGACCTTGTGATGGAAACATATCAGGCGGATCGGCAAATTTTCGTCATCGGCAACGGCGGCAGCGCGTCTACTGCATCACACATTGCCACTGATTTGGGTAAAGGAGCAAGTGTCCCCGGAGTGCGTCGTTTTCGGGTGATTAGTCTAACCGATAATGTTGCCACAATGACGGCGTGGTCAAACGATGTGTGTTATGAAGATGTGTTTGTTGAGCAACTCAAAAACTTGATCAATCCGGGCGATTTGGTGATTGCCATCAGCGCGAGCGGTAACTCTGAAAACGTCATTCGGGCGATTTGCCACGCTAAGGCTATTGGTTGTAAAACCATCGGCTGGACAGGGTTCGGCGGCGGAAAGCTCCGGGAGATGACGGATGTCAGTGTCGTTGTGGACAGCCATGACTACGGACCTGTTGAAGATGTGCACCTCATCCTCAACCATATCCTTCATTCTTGGATTCAGAAAGAACTTACAGATTCAGAATTGAAGTTGGATTAGGATAAAAACAGAAAGGAGAAAGAACGTGCAATATCGGAAACTTGGACGCACAAAGCTAGAGGTGTCGGAACTCGGTTTCGGCGCATGGCACATCGGCTGGACACCGCCGGAGGAGGGGGATGAAGTCGGACGGCTCCTCAACCGCGCGCTTGATGCTGGTGTCAATTTTATTGATTCGTCATCGGCGTATCGTTGGAGCGAAGAACTGATTGCCAAGTACATCGGTCATCGTCAAGATGAGTTTTATTTCGCCACCAAGTGTGGGTCGTGGCGGGTACAGCAGCCTGATGGCGAATGGGTACAGACGTTGGACTACTCCGCCAAAGCCATTGAGCCGCAGATTGACCGGAGCCTACAGCGACTGAAAACAGACTGTATTGACATCATGCAATTACCCATCCCCAAATACGACGATGTGGCATTTGGGGATGGGTTAGAGGGACTCAAGAAGGCGCAGAAAGCAGGGAAAGTTCGATTTATCAGTCTATCCGCAGACGGGGATACCGCACTCAAAGCAATTGAGATTGGGGAATACGACACGCTGCAACTCACCTACAATGTGCTTCAACAGGGACCAGCTGAGGTGATTGATGCTGCACGCGAAAAGGATATGGGTATCATCATCAAGGGACCCATTGCGAATGCCATTTATGAGCAGTCGCATCCTAATGAAAATAACGCGAAGATCTGGTACAACGCCCGGAAGATTCTTGCTCCGGAGGTAATAGGTGATATGTCCCGTGTGGAGGCTTCATTGCGGTGGTTGCTATGCGATCCAGAGGTGCACACAGCTATTGTTGGAACAACCAACATTAACCACTTCAATGACAATCTTGCCGGTACAGAGCGCGGTCCGTTGCCGAATGAAATGTTGGCGGAGATTAGAAGTCGATATGAGGCGTTGATGATGGAGGATACTGAATAAAGGCTTTGAAATTGGAGCTTGTGGCCAACAAGTCTTGGAGGAGATATGCTACGATATATGTTTGCCCTGATGGTTTTTATCTTTTTGCCATCAATCTCGAAAGCCCTGGAGGTTGGAGATAGTGTTTTGCGGACGCCTATTACGTTCGGCGAAGCAGAGATCAAGTTCGCCGATTTTCATGGGAAATCTAACCTTATCGTTGTAGGCGGTATGGCGGAGCATTCAGAAGTGATCGCCCAATTGGAACGGAGAGCAGTAAAGTATGATGCGACGCTTCTTCGTTTACAAGGAGAAGGCGAAATCCTAGTTATTGATAAGTCGGGATATGTGCGTTGGAAGTTTCTCGCTGATACCGGCCTGGCACAGTCTGCAATTGGAGAACTCGAATCTGAGTTGGTAAAGCTCAGACGCGATAGTCCATTGCCGATCGGTTCACCGGCACCGGATTTTCGGCTCATGGATGCAGAAAGTGGTTTCCTTTTCAGCCTTTCCAATTACAAAGGGAAAAAGCATGTATTGGTCACGCTGCTGCTGCAAACCTACTGACCGCACTGTGCCAATTTTACGTCGCAGTTTGCGACAAATCGGCAGTTGTTTGATGATAAGTATGAAACCGTTGTTGTCGCTGTCAAGCCCGAACCCAAGCCTGTTGTTTTTCGCTTCAAGGATCCGGTGACAATGGACGTGCCGCTGTTAGCTGATCCCGGGTCCTCCGTTCACGAAGCGTACGGAATTGTTAAACCGTATCGCTTCCACAACCGGGATATGTATCTACCGGCGACACTCATCATTGACAAGCAAGGTGTTTTGAGATGGCTATATATTGGCAAGAGAAACTCCGATCGCCCAAGCCTGGATTCGATTGTTGAACAACTTGAGAAATTAAACGCTGAATGAATCGTAGGAGTATACCATGACCTCAAAAGATTTTATCGTCAAAGACATAGAACGAATTGTGCTAAATATTCCTTTCCACCCACGTTGTGCCCATGTAAAAGAGGTTCGGGTCTCCGACTGGTCGGTCGTGGAATTGTGCAAGGTGACTACAGCTTCGGGAGTTGTTGGAGTTGGGGAGACGCTTCCGCATTACACATGGGGTAGATCAGGAGATGAGCAGTTTAATCGGGTGCGCGATCGGAATATATTTGAATTTCTCATGGACGACAGTCTAGGTGCTGGACTACAGATGGCACTGTTCGATGCCGCTGGCAAACTGCTGGATGTGCCGTGCCATCGCCTGATGGGATCGCAGTATCGCGAGACCTGTCCGGTGTCTTGGTGGGCACAAGACATGAAACCCGAAGAGTGGGCAGCCGAAGCAGAAACGGCGGAAGCACACGGTTTTACAAACATCAAGGTGAAAGCGCGTCCTTGGTTTGACATTGACCAACAGTTAGAGACGGTCTGCGAAGCGGTATCGCCCCACTTTAAGTTGGACGCAGATTTCAATGGGTTGCTGCTGGGTGTAGATTTGGCTGCACCATTAATCAGTCGTTTGGAGCAGAAATATAGCAATCTGGCGATTGTGGAATCCCCTATTCCCCAAGATGATGTGGCGGGAAATGCCCTGCTAAGACAGAAAATCCGTACTCCGATTGCCATGCACATGGGTAGCCCACCGGTGATGACTGCAATCCGAGAGGGTGTATGTGACGGATTTGTCATTGGCGGCGGTGTCAATCGCACCTTGAAGGACGGCATTTTGGCAGAGCGAGCGCAGATGCCGTTTTGGTTGCAGATGGTGGGAACAGGGTTGACCACTATGTTCTCTGTCCACTTGGGGGCGGTGTTGGAGAGTGCTCGTTGGCCCGCCATTCCGTGTATCAATATTTTCTCGCACAACTTGCTCAAAGAATTCAAGGTAGAAGGTGGGCAGGTCAAGGTTCCTGAAGCACCGGGATTGGGCGTTGAACTTGACTGGGATGCGATCGAGCGGTGTCGTGTGGAACCGGACTTCAAGAAACCGGTTGCGCGTCAGATTCACACTATTTTGTGGCCCGATGGACGGCAAACGCACTATCCGGATGGTGGCTATCGATCGGTTTTCCTAGCGGGCAAACTTCCGCCGTTCCTGCCGGGCGTTTCCTTAGAACGCCGCTTGGACGACGGTTCGGAAGCGTTTGATCGGGAGTATCGGGAGCTATTCCCTGAAACAGGTTGACAACACCTACCTCATTGGTTTTAGCCAAAGGAGCGGCGATGAACTTTTCAAATTCGGGGGTATCTTCCTTTACAATTCCGCCGACCGTTATCACCGGTATCGGTGCGGCGGAGCAGGTCGGCGAGCAAGCGAAACGCTTGGGCGGAGAGAAGGCGTTGGTTGTGACTGATCCGGGGATTTCCAAACTCGGTTATGCCGATGGGATTGTAAAACAGCTAAACACCGTGGGGATTGACGCCTCCATTTTTGAGGACGTGACACCGGATCCAACGCTGCAAAACGTCAATGACGGCTGGGAGCTGTATCGTAGCGAGGGTTGCAATCTGATTGTCAGCATCGGCGGAGGTAGCGCGATTGACTGCGGGAAAGGGATCGCTGTAAAATTAAGCAACGATGCCCCTCTTGCAGAGTATATGGGTGTGAACAAGATCCCCAATCCGGGTGCACCGCTCATCGCTATCCCGACAACAGCCGGGACAGGCAGCGAGTGTACGAAAGTTACAGTGCTCACCGACACCGAGCGGAACGTGAAGATGATGCTCAGCAGCTCATGTTTGCTAGCGCAGGTCGCGCTTATCGATCCGTTGCTATCGTTGACGACACCGCCCCATCTGACTGCAGCGGTTGGGATTGATGCCTTGACACACGCTATTGAAGCGTACATCTCCAAACGAGCGCAACCGATTACTGACGCGCTGTCACTGAAGGCGATTCGCCTAATTTCCGGTTCGATGCGCCAAGCGTGGGCAAATGGTGAAAACATTGAGGCACGGACGGATATGATGATTGGGGCTTCCATCGCTGGCATGGCGTTTAGCAACTCGTCCGTTGCATTGGTGCACGGGATGTCTCGCCCGATTGGGGCATACTTCCATATCCATCACGGCTTATCAAACTCTGTTTTGCTGTTAGATGTTATGGAGTTTAGCGTTGTTGGCACCCCTACTCGCTTCGCCGATATCGCCCACGCGATGGGCGAACCGACCGACAGATTGTCGCTGATGGGTCAGGCAGATCGCGCGATTGCAGCGGTGGAACGGTTGATTAACGATATTCAGATGCCGCGCTTGGGAGAGATTGGCATTGATCTGGACAAGTTTGAGGCGGTCGTGGATCAGATGGCAGCGGATGCCATTGCGAGCGGCAGCCCTGCCAATAACCCGCGCCAACCAACACACGAAGAGATTGTCGCGTTGTATCGGAGATGCTTCGCAGAACGGAAGTAGTGGTGTTCAAACCACTAAGATAAATCGTTGTGCCTCGTTCAGGCGAGTGTGTGTTTCCGGATGGATAAATTTGCGTTGATCGGTGAGTTGCTTCTGGTCACGGCGGCAGTAGTAGGCGAGCATCCCGTGGCGTGGGGAGTCGGTTTGATTCAATCCGCCTGCGTGCCAGAGATGCGAATTGAAGATAATGACGGTTCCCGCCGGGGCTATCAATTGGATCTCCTCCGGGTGCTTTTGCGTTGCATCTTCTAGAGCGTCCTTGGGGTGCTTACCGCTCCGATGGGAACCCGGTACAACCCGCGTTGCGCCGTTTTCTACCGTAAAATCGTCCAGTAACCACATAGAGTTGCAAACGTAATAATCGCCCGGCTGCACCCCTGAACGCCAGTCCGCGTGAAACGCTTGATGTCCCTGTCCGGGCAGTGCCATTCGGCAATCCAAAGAGGACAGCTTGAACCGAGGACCTATGACGTGCCTTATCGCAGCAAGCACACGCGGGTGTGAAAAGCCTATCTCGAATATCGGACCTTTATTGACAAGATTACTCACCCGGATTGTCCCGCCTTCTTGATGGAGTTCTTTACCCGCATCCTCTCCTTCCAATGCTGCCAATTTGTCCAACCGACGAATCATGTTCGCAATCTGTTCTGGGGTGAGAATTTTCCCAAGTGGGAGATAGCCGTTTAGGTCCAAGAAGTCCTTTTCTTCTACCGATAGTGTGTCGTCTCGGACACCAGATTCTAGTAAGGCTTGATTCATGTTCATTGTCGATCTCTCCAGTTTAGATTGGCTTTGCGGGCGTTCTTTTTGCCTGCCACATTTCCCAAGATTCGACCGTTTCGGGCTGCTGTTGACTGCGTGCGATAAAACCGGGCCATTTCTGAAGCAGCCATTCCAATGGGCTACCTGTTGGACTGTAGCGCAGGTCGATACTCCAGCGAATATCTTCACTGGTATTCTCTAGGGAACGGTGGAACGTAAGATTGCCGAACACGAGAACATCCCCTGCCTTCATCCGCACATTTTGTACCTCTCCCCAGCTTTCAACGTCCTCTATAGGAACGAGTCGCCCATTTTCATCTCGGCGCGGCGGTCGAAGCCCCTGTTTGTGGCTTCCGGGAATTATTTGCAGGCAGCCGTTGTGCTCATCAACATCTACCATTGGAATCCATACCGTCAGGATTTGACTCTCCTCCGAAAAAATGACTTGCTGACCTGGATCAGCGTTGCCATTGTAGTAGATGCTGTCTTGGTGCCACGGAAAGACGGACTCCCCTCCGGTCGGCATCTTGAAGCGAATCCAGTAATCCCCATTGACGGTAATCTCCGGACCAATTAACGAGTCGACGATATCCAAAATCTTTGGATGGGTCAATAGTTCGTAAACCTCGCGGCTGAAAATCTCTTTATTCCAATTCCAACCTAAGAGCGGTCCCTTCTGAGACTCACGCTGAATCTGTGTGAGTCGATGGTAAAAGGACAGATTTTCATATAGATTTGAGATTTTGCCTTGGGTGTAGAGCTCTCTGGCGCGATCGTCAATAGCAGATGAAATGACCCGGCGAAGCGGATCGAAATCCCCTTCATCGAGCACACCACGAACCAGCAAATACCCTTGCTCGTCGAATGCTTGGCGTTGTGCTGTGGTTGGCAAATTATTCATGAAGAACTTCCTAGATAAGATTAGAATTCAGGTAAAGAGACATCCCACTATCCCCAACGCTGCTCCGGCGGGTCAAATAGAAAACCGTGGAAGAGCTTACGTTGTTCGGGGGAGAGGCGGTTGTTATAGAATCCTTTGGAATAGCCCCAATGTTCTTGGGAGGCAATCATCCACGGGTGTTCATAGGCGTAGTAGAGCATAAACCGAAAACCACCCGCTTGGGTAAACGGGCCCGCCGAGTGCCAAAGGGCGTTGTGGAACAGAATGGCTGTACCCGCAGGCGCGCAGATCTGTACCGCGCCGGGAAACAGGTCAGGACGCTGCAAGTCCTCTTGAGGCGGCTCGTGTGTTGCTTTGTGGCTCGCAGGGATGACGCAGAGATTTCCCTGTCCGGGCGATGTCATATCGTTCAAGTAGTAGCCGATCTTGAGTTGGAGAAAGGGAATCGGCGCACCAAGCCCACGGTATCCCTGATCGTGACCATCGATATGCCACCCCATCCCTCGATCTGTTAGATCGGTTTCATACTCGACGATAGCATCGGAAGCGTGATGGTGTGGCATTTCATTGAGTAGCCCCTTGACGTAAGACATCATTGGTGACCAATCCAGCATCTCAAGGAACAGGGGATCGTCATCTAGGATATAGAAGATGCGGGTACTTTTCTCACCCTTAATATCTGTTTTCCCGGTATGGGGGATGTCTTTTCGCTGTTTTTCGCGCCGTTGGGCGATTACGCGAAACAGTGCGTCTCGGAGTTCATTGACGTGGGATTCCTCCAAGAAGTTCTCTAGCACCAAATAGCCGTTATTATCGAAAAAGAAGCGATCCGATTGTGTTGGTTCTGCTATATGCGTTACATCCTTTTCTGACATGATATGGGCCCCTCTCTAATTTTAATTATGTAAATTTTGACGTGCTCCCTAGGAGGTGTCGGCAGTCACGTGGATGACTTGTCCGGGTTGAACTTCTCTTAGTACTTCGTTCACTTTCAACATAGCAGGTTGGATGTCCTGAGTACGATTGCTTCTCGCAGAGATTAGAATAACACCAATAGTGTATTTGCTGAGGTTCTGTTGATGTTCGATGCTTCTGTCCATTGTCACTAGCACATCAAACGCTGCCTGGGCTTGCTGGAGTAGTTCGCTATTTCGCTTCCCTTTCCAACCCTGCCGGGAAACAGTCGTCACTTGAAAATCGGCATCAAAATATCGTACTAATCGCCAGTCTAAGTTTTCGTCAAGTAGTACGCGCATGTTGCTTTGAGTCCTGATCTGACCAGGGGTAAGATCCTATTGTTGTCATCAACGCTATTTCCAAAAAGGCGATTGCCTGTTCACGAGAAACGGAAGGGAAGCCTTCAAGGAAGTAGTCAAGACTATCTCCTGCTTTTAAATGGTCAATTAGAGACTCTACAGGGACACGGGTGCCGGTGAACACTGGCGTTCCTCCATGAATGTCGGGGTCTTGGTTTATCACTTGCTCTGGTTTCATCATTTTTTCCGCGGCGGCTACTCTCGCAGCCGCGCCCTTTCTTTTATTTTCATGTTGATATCTTCTTTGAATAGCAGAATTGCTCGCTCAAATCAGGAGCTGAACACGCGGACGATCTTCCGGTGAAAGCACGGCGTGAATCTGCTTCCGTATCATTTCAGAGGAGTAACGTCGCGAAAAATGGGTTAAGATAATGTGTTCACTCTCAAACATCGCTAGCAATTCGGGCAAGGTATCTAGATGCAGGTGCATTGTCCGTGCTGCCCGCTCCTGATGCTCAGGAAGTAAGAAAGTGCACTCGCAAATCAACACCTGACACTGCTTCAGTAACGGATGGAAGTCAATAGGAACGGTGCGGGTATCTCCTAGATAAGCGATAAGTGGCAATTCAACCTGATTTGTAACCGTTATACCGTTGCGTCGCAACCGAGCAATCTCAGGTCCCGGTAAACCGAAGAATTCAGATTTGAGTTTGTCCCGTGTCTCACAAACAAGGTAGCCTACCGATGGCACACGATGATCGAGCGGTAAAACATGTGCCACAAGGTTCTCACGAAACGGAAATTTGTCTCCGGCCTGCACCGGTGTCAGGGAGTAGGCCCACACTTTTCCGCAATCCAACAGCGAAATCTGTTCGATGAGGTTTTGTAGTTGATCTGCGCCTTCTTTGGGGACGTAGATGTTCCCTGGCGGTATACCGTTAAGCCATCGCTGACTGACATAAATTGGGATTCCAAAATAGTGATCTAAATGAAAGTGGGAGATGAACACGTGGCCGGTGCCGATAAAACTCATCGGGCATCTGCCGAGGTCAAAGATGAGATCAAGTTCTTTGACCCGTAGATAGGTCGCCACAGCGGAGCTTGATTCACCTTCAATCGCTAGATTTCCACAGCGTAATGACACCATCTAATCCAAGCTCCTCTTATACCAATGCGCCGGTACAGGAGGACCCGCTCCCCGCTGTACAACCGAAACAGTAATTTCCAGTGACGACTCTCCGACGCGAAAATAGGGCCGGATCGAAATCTTTTATATGTTGCGGCAGTCTTTTTGCCACTGGCAACTTGAGGGCTAAGTTGAAATCACAGTCGTACATGCTCCCATCCCACCCAATGTTGATCTGATGGCGACACATCAATCCATTCAGCGTCGCCGGGTTAAAGGAATCTTGGAGGAGTTGATTATACACTTCAAGCTGGTTCTCTCGCTTCAGATCGCTACGAAATCGACCGATAGGCATATTGGCGATTGTCAGTAGCTGGGTAAATTCTATCCCGTATTTTGATCGCAATTCCTCTCTATAGTCTACTTCTAGCTCGGATTGATCAGCAGGCAGCACGGGACCGACAGGGTTGTATACAAGGTTCAGAGGCAGATGGGGTAAGATCCCATATCCGAGGTTGTTGAGACGTTTTAGGGCTTTGATACTTTCCTCAAAAACGCCTGTGCCGCGTTGCGTGTCAACATTCTCTTCGAGGTAGCAGGGCAAAGACGCACAAAGTTGAACCGATTGTTCTCGAAAGAAAGCGGGGAAGGACTCAAAGCCCGGCTGAAGTAGAATCGTGAGGTTGGTTCTCACCATAACGGGGACCCCTTTTGCCCGAACCGTCTTTACAAAGCGCCGGAACTGTGGGTGCATTTCTGGTGCGCCGCCAGTAATATCCACCAGTTTTGCGTTTGCTTTTTCTGCAGCAGCAATCACATACTCCATCGTTTCCCAATCCATCATCTCTTTCCGTCTTGGCGAGGAGACCACATGACAATGAACGCACTCCAGATTACACTTAAGTCCGATATTCACCTGGATTGTCTCAATATCCAAGCTGTGCAATCCCTCTCCATTGTATCGTGCAATCGCCTTTTCAAACCCATTCATGGTCCGAATCTCCTTATTTGCTGAAAATCGGTTGAAAACAGTGTTCTGATCTGATAAAATAGCCAATCATTTTTACTTTATTGCGGAATACCTCCGGGTTTGTCAATGATAGGAAGTATACTGACTTTAAATGGAATGGGCAACGTGATAGTTTACACTTTCCCAATTCATTGAATAGAATGGAGAATGTATGAGTGTTAAAATCGGCGTGATCGGCGGTTCAGGATTTTATCAGATGGAGGGGCTAACAGACGTTGCAGAGTTCGAGGTTGAGACCCCCTTTGGAAAACCGAGTGATTCGTTAGTTTTAGGTACAATCGACGGAACGCGCATTGTATTTCTGCCGCGTCACGGTGTGGGGCATCGGCTGCTTCCGTCAGAGATCAATGTTCGTGCCAACATCTATGCCTTAAAAAACTTAGGGGTAGAGTGGATTATCTCTGTAAGCGCAGTCGGTAGCTTGAGAGCCGAGATCAAGCCACGTCACTTTGTCGTTCCAGATCAACTTTATGACCACACCAAGAATCGGGTGAGTACCTTTTTCGGCGACGGACTTTCCGCCCACGTCAGTCTCGCCCATCCATTTTGTCCTATATTGAGTCAACTGTTGCATGACGGTGCTAGCAACGTTGGTGCAACGGTTCATAAAGGCGGCACATATATCTGTATGGAGGGTCCCGCCTTCTCTACGGAAGCCGAATCGAATGTTTATAGACACCTCGGATTTGATGTCATCGGGATGACGGCTGCGCCGGAGGCGAAGCTTACCCGCGAGGCAGAAATCTGTTACGGTGTCCTCGCCTGTTCAACCGATTACGACTGTTGGCACCCCGATCATGATGCCGTCACAGCAGAGCTGATTTTCCAAAACCTGTCCGCCAATGTGGAAACCGCGAAACGCATCGTCCGGGATGTGATTACCAAAATTCCTGAAAAACGCGCTGGCTGTCCTTGTCCCCAAGCACTTGCAAAGTCTATTGCCACAGATCCAACGCGAACGCCTGCAGCAACGAAGCAGAAACTCGATCTGCTGGTCGGTAAATATCTAAAGTGACCTCGCAGGTTTATTGTGCTTCAAGCGTTGCGAGTAGGTCGGCTGCCCGCTTCCGTTTCGCCGGATCGGTGTCGCGTGCGACGACCCGTTGGAGCACCGAGATGGAGCGTTTGTCGCCTTTTTCCGCCATCTCGAATCCCATCTCATCCCGTTTTTCGTGGTAGCTATTATCGTATTCTTTAACCTCCATATTCCACTTCTGCCAGTAGTATTTCAGATCGTCCCGATCCCAATCGGAATCTGCGTAAATCTCATCCCAAGTGGCCGGCTGGGCGTGTGGTAGCAAGCTGCCCGGCGCAATCGGGTCACTGATTTTCTGGTATCTGGCATCGATCGACATACGCAGTCGGTCACTGGAGTTGGACACGCCTTTGTGCACCGCCATACTATGAAATATTAGCACATCTCCCTGCTCAAACGGATTGTTTACCCAAGTCCCTTCAAGTGGGTTGGTGACTGCAATGCCGCCGGCACCCATCGCGGGCTGAAAGTCGTAGATGCCGTGCTGATGTGAGCCGGACGCAATCTGAAGTCCACCTAGTTCCGGTGGTATGTCGTTTAACGGTATCCATGCGGTGTAGGTGTCAGCGGTGCCTTGGATAGGGATAAAGTCTTGATGCGGCGGGGTGGTAAACACCTCCCGTTGCGGAAAAATTGTCCGCCCGATGATGCGTGCGTGGGGCATCGCTGGCTCGCCCAATATTCCTTCCATTACCCCAATCAGGTTTGAGTGATGCTGTAATGCCTGAAACTCTTGCAGTTTGTACATTTGGTAATACACCCCCATGTACTCCGGCTGCGGTTCGACGCAAAAACCGTCCAGATCTGCGATGGCATCTTTTAGCGGTGTGTCCTTCTTAACCCAACCTGCGTCACGCGCAATCTCAAGGCACTGAAGTCGTAGACTTTCCAACACGTCGGTAGGCAGCAGCCCGCGAATGAACAGATATCCATCTCGCTCTGCACGTGCTCGCAGTTCCAGCTTATCATTTACAACGTCTGTCGAATCGAGAAAAGGTTGCATCTAGTTACCTCCTTAAAGATTCCTTATAAAAAAGGTTATCATGAATCCCGAAGCGTGTCAACTTCCTTTTTAATGTAGAAGATGGGTAAATAGTGGACTGTTTATAGTCTAACTGTCTCCATCGGTTAAATCAGTGAGGATCTGATATCCTCCCATCTTTTGGAGAAGCATTAACTGTTCAGGTCGCTCGATTGGGTCCTCATGCAAATGTTTAGGGGCAAAGTTTGTTATCAATGCCTCAAGCATCGGTTTTCTATTGGCTTCCTTGGCACCGACGTGGTAAAAGTGCTCCTTCGTAAGAATGTTGAATTGTGACCACAACGTATTGAGGAAAGTATTTTCTCGGTGCTGGTTACTATGCCAAGTCGACAAAATAAAGTTGCAAGGGCACTGACTCAGAATTGCAAACAGTTGTCGTTCATTCTCTTCACTCCAGCTATCGAAGTAATCAACATGCCTCCCGACGTAAGGCGGATCGCAATATACAAAATCGTCCTCAGAAATTCCATTCAGTGTTTCACTAAAATCTTGGCATACAAATGACCAGTTGAAAGCCTGTGAAATAGTGTAAACGAAGTCAACCTGATTCACAATTTTGGTAATATATGCTTTGGAAAATCGCTGTGGTTTATGGCCGAAGGGTACATTGAAACCTCCCTTACTGTTAAACCTAATCACGCCGTTGAAACAGGATCGGTTAAGGAAAAGGAAATCTAAGGGATCGTGATATTTATTGAACCGGGCTCGCACCTCATAATAGTGATCTTTACCACGCTGAGACAAAATTTCGCCTTCACGTTCAAGAAAAATCCTAACTTTCAAACCATTGAGGGACCCGCTAGCAATTGCCTCATAGAAGTTAATTAGGTGTGGGTTGCTATCTGCAAACAGTGCATTGCGCGGCATTATGTTGAAACCGACGACTCCCGATCCCATAAAAGGCTCGATCCATGTCCCATCAAAAGACCAGTCTACTGTCCGCTTAATTAAGGGTATCAGCTTGCTCTTTATCCCTTGACACTTAATCGGTGGAACCATGACTTTCATGAGAAACTCCTATTGTTAATCCGAGTTTTTCTCGTTTTGGGGACAATACGTCGAGTATCCCCGCCTCGATATATGACAAAATCTTTCAAATTCGTGATCTTTTTTGTCCCACCCTCACTATCGGTGATGGTAATCTTACCATAATTCATCCAGTAGTCGTCGAACCATTGCTCACCCAAACGTGAGAACATGCCCCGACCTAAAAGTATATCAGAAATCTTGTTAATACTTCCAATATTTGCGGTATTCCCACTACCGCTTTTATCGCTCGCAATTTTCCATTTCTCTGCTACGAAGAATTGAAAGTTCCCTATGACTGAGGCAATTGAATGAAGTTCCTCAAGTTTGTAGGTGTGAGTTTCATCTAACTTCCTGTCTGCATGTCTACTGTAGATAATACCGAGGCAGAAATGTCCACTGTATTGACCATAAGGGAATTGAATATTTTTTGAGCTGTTCCTATTTACAAAATATTCCCCATGGGAACCTAAGGTAAATCCATTACAAAATTCCGGATTATCTCCTAAACGGTATGTAGTCTTGAAATCAACTGCGAATTTTATACTCGCATCATCAGCATGGACAAAAGAAATGTCGGGATAATAATTCTGATGTTCAGCCAAAACAAGTCGGTATCCAGTTTTTTGTGCAAAGTTGAGGATACGTGGAAAGAGATGTATTTCAAGAATTTTCGATATTATCTTTGTATCCGAAGAGATGGCATAAATATTCCGACAGACATCAATGAATCCTTTGATACTCCACTGTCCATCATCTGTGCTAACGTGATCATCTAGTAATGAGACGAATTGAGAGAGTTCCTGAAAAAACTCTTGCTTGAGCTCAGACTTTTGGTCCATGGGAAATTCCTTTTTGCTTAGTACGCTGCTTTAACAGACTTGGGTGCAACCCTACTGATGAAGTTTATAATAAAGTGACCTACTCAACCTAGCCAAGGCTTGGAACCGTGGAATGCTTTTTATCCAAAGTAACAATAGGTCAATGTCTCACCTGTTTTAGGGCATCTATCAAGCTTTTTTCAATCAGGTCGCACAGTTCATCTATATCCGATTTCTCCGCAATCAACGCCGGGGCGACCGCAAACCATGATGGATCAACGCGGATAACCAAACCGTTTTTGAGCGTAGTCTGTTTCAAGGCACTTCCCAGCTCAGGATACGGCTGCATCGTCTGAGTATCCTTCACCAACTCCACGCCGCGCAACACGCCTTTGCCGCGAACTTCGCGGACAACGCCGTACTGCTTCAATCCCTCAAGTCTTGCTGCAAGATAATCCCCCAACTCACGCGCTTTGCGATCGAGTTGTTTCTCCGTAATTTCATCAATGACAGCCAGACCAATGGCACACGCAAGGGGGTTGCCCGCAAATGTATGTCCGTGTGCAAAATTCACGTCATCTGCTGCGGGCCCGTAGAAGACCTCACCCATATCCTCCCGTGCTATCATAGCACCCAAGGGGATTGTCCCACTTGAAAGCCCCTTGCCGCCGCAGATAATATCCGGCGTTACGCCAAAGGTCTGCGCCGCAAACATAGAACCCGTCCGAGCGAATCCGGTGATGATTTCATCGTAAATTAAGATAACATTATAGCGGTCGCAAATCTCGCGAATTACTTGAAAATACTCTGCGGTTGGAGTGATGATGCCTCCTGTGTTACCGATAGGCTCAATAATCACGCCGGCGACGGTATCTGGATCTTCGTTGATAATCACGTCCTCGAACATTTGTGCACAAAAACGATTGCACTCCTCCCATGAGGCAAAGCGGTCGCGGTAATAGGTTGGCGGAAAAACCTTGAGAAAGCCCCCCATCTGAGGCTCAAAAGCAGTTTTGCGCTTGCCGGTGCCGCTAGCAGACATGGCACCGAAGGTGGCACCGTGATACCCAAAGTACCGGCTGATGAACTTGTATTTTCCCGGCTGTCCGCTCTGCTTGAAATACTGCCGGGTGAACTTCATGGCGGACTCAATCGACTCCGAACCACCGCTGTACGGTTTGATATAGTTCAAATTACCAGGGGTGACCTCACCTAACTTCTCGATGAAATCCAACGTGATGTCCGCAATCCCGTGCATCGAAGGCACAAAACTCAACGTTTCCATCTGCTGCTGCATCGCCGCCATAAGACGCGGATGTTTGTGTCCAAGCGTGGCAACAAATATCCCGCCGATGCCGTCGAAATAACGCTTCCCTTCCACGTCCCAATAGTAAAGCCCTTCTGCCCGCTGCACGATGAGCGGATTTTTGAAAAATTCCGCTGTCTGCTGATAGTCCAGAAAGGTACGCTTGAGCAGTTTCCTTTGACGTTCGTTAAGATTCACTCGTTTTCCTTTCTTCGTTCAAGAATTGTCGTTGACTTCTGAGCGCGAAAGATCTGGTGTCGATTGCTCGCTGCACTGCCAATGTACCGTCGAGATGATCGACCTCGTGCTGTAAGAGTTCCGAGAGGTCTCCCTCAAGTGCCATACTTTGTTCCGCCCAATTCTCAGCCCGATAAGTAATCCGACACCGTTGATGACGATACACCTTGACGAGGAGTTCGGGAAAGCTCATGCAGTCGTCCCACAGTTCCATTATCTCTGTGCTTTTGAGATCTAAGACAGGGTTGATAAAGACGACCGGCTTCCCAATGTGCATGTAGACCACCCGCTTCATTGCGCCAATCTGTGGTGCGGCGATAGCTCGCCCAGCATTGTATTTTTCCCTGAAAGCCATCAGTGTATCGTGCAGATCTTGGATGATAGGTTTGATCTTATCCACCTGCGACTCTTGGATAGGCTCACATATCTCGAAAAGTTTAGGATTTCCCAACAGGAGGATTTCCCTAACTGCCATTTTATACCTCGCTTTAAGGTTAGGAGTGATCTAATTCCCAGATTGGGACGTAAACTGGGAATATTGTATTCAGGATTTCACCCGTTGCGCCGCTAAATTCGAGCGACGGGGCAGCGGGATGTGGACCAAAAATCAGTTGCGTTAGTTCACGGCGGGTTAATACCACAGTTTCTGTTAATCGCTTTGCCGAGAGATCAACCTCCCCATCGCGGAACCTGAGAGTTACAGCTTCGTCGGTTTCACGGCAGACAAGGCAGATAATCCCGTGCAGTCCGGCTGACTTACTGCGCAGATGATGCTTAATTTGGCTTAACAATTTTTCAAGGCTATTGACGCGCATCATCTGGTAGCCGACACCTTTTGCTTTCTCAATGGGGCGTGCGCTCCCCGGTTTCTTCCCCTCTATCAGTTGTTCGAGGTTTGATGGGACTAGCGGCAGAAGCACTTGGATTTCGGAATCATCGGACCGCTCCAACAAGACATGCTTGACGAGTGTCTCTAGCCCTGATATATCGCCTCCACCTTCGATCAATCCGGGCTTGTTTACCCCTTCCCCAAACATCAGATAAGCAGCGACTTTCTCATCACGCATAGCCAAGAAGGTCGTTGTTTGAGGTAGCGAAAAAAGCGCACCATATTCTTCAATAGTACGGGCGATTCGGTGCGGTTCCGTATCGTGGAGATTCATCATTGCAATGAACGAATCGGCGTTACTTGGGTCATATTGAACCACGTCGAATGCGCCCTTCTCGAAAAGTACGTGTTCCTCTGGGCGAAGCTGATAGAGCCAGCCCTGTGACCCAACCGCCTCCCAACCTGACTGCTGATAAAAGGGAAACGTCGTCTCCAGCGTCCATAGTACGGATACGGGCACCCCCTCTTCTTCCATGATACGGATACAGTCCCGAAGGCAATGGGTGGCGTATCCGCGTCTACGGTAATCCGGGTGCGTGACGGTGGGACTGATGATACCGATCCGTAATCTATCGTCTCCTATGATTGCTCCGCGGAGCCAGACCGGCACATGAGCAACGACCACTCCATCCACCTTGAGGATACGCATGTACTCCATTTTTGAACCATTAAACACTAGCGGATAGTCGGTGCGAATATCTTGGTCTGTTCCTGCTCTGAACACTTGATTGATCAGAGCAATTACCTCTTCAAAATCTGATGCCTGACATGCGCGTGGTCCATCTACCATTGATTTTTCTCCTCAAATCAATCAAATGAATAGGACTTACGCATTTCAGGACGGGGCAAGATGCCCCGCCTACGGTTGGCTGCGTAAGTCCTGATGAAGTTAGGGAAGTACCTCATCGAGGTATGAGCGGCAGGATAAGTCGAGACGGATACTCTACATTGTGGAACACGGTTTGGTGTGCGACCCGCAGCTTTGTATCTGACCAGAAATCCTCGCCGGTGTTGTGGTTGCGGTCAAAGTTGGGGAAATCAGAGCTTGACACATCAAGACGAATTCGATGCCCCTGTCGGAACAAAATTCCGGTAGGATTGAGGCGGATGGTATATTCATAAGGCTGCCCCGGCTCGATAAGGCTCGGATTGTCATAACCGTTGCGATAGCTCGCCCGGATGATGCCATAAGTCAGATTCACCGCTAGGCCGTTGGGGTGGACATCAATCAGCTTGGCGGCGAAATCGGTGTCAGGTGCACTTGATGCCGCCCATAGCTTGAGCACTACCGACCCTGTCACTTCGATATCTTCTTGCAGCGGTGGTGTTTGGTAGACCAAAATATCACCCCTGCTGTCCAGTGGAGATTGATCTCTCGGTGCTGCTTGTGCGTCGATACCCATCAGGCTCATCACTGGATCTCTGGGATCATAATCATATCTATCGGGAGGTTCCTCCCTCGGTTCAGAGGCGGAAAGTACACCGTCGCCGCGCACAGTGTTGGCGGATCCGTCGCTATGCAAGAAAAACTCGGTGTATTGTGTGCAAGCAGGGGGCCACTCATCCTCAAAGCGCCACCTGTTTTCGCCCATGATGAATAGCTTCACCGGTGGTTCAGATTCAATTCCATTATCAATCCCCTTGAAGCGGTAATCGTACCATCGAGTAACTTCTTGAGGATAGGTGGTATCTGCATCGGGACCGAAATCCAACGGTCCTTGGGTGCGTGTTAGGTTATTGCTATTATGCCCCCACGGACCGACAATCAATCGGTGTTGGTTTCGTAGCGATTTAGGACCTGTTTTTACTATACCTGTGAAGTTGTCGATCGTCCCGATGAGCCGATCATACCAACCCGTCAACTGGCACGTGGGAACGTTGACCTTGTGGTGGATCTCTTGAAACGCCCAGAACTCCTTATCCTGTTCCCTGAGATAGGTTTTGAGGAGCGGAGTCAGGGTAGAAAAAAGATAGTCGGGAAGTCCCTCCAACGGCAGATACCAGATCCACTTGCCGCGTTCTACCTCGTGCCACTGGGCATCGGCTTCGTCCTCGGATTTGGGCCCAAACTCGTCTCCGACTCGGCGACGTGCATTGACTGCCATCTTGTAGGTCCACTGGAGGCGGCGTCCGGTTTCAAAAATGCCAAAGTTTAGGTCGAGCAGCCGCGCTGACATACCGCTCGCGAATAGTGCTTTGAGGTGTGGTGGCTGCGTTCCGGCGAGTCGCCAGATACACCAGGACGGGTAGGAATGTCCCCATGTCCCGACCTGTCCGTCGCTGCCGGGGATACCTGCTGCCCATTCGACGGTGTCGTAACCATCCTGTGCATCAAAGGTTTCGGCGTTGTTCTGAAATTGCCAGAAATACTCCCCATCGGAAATACCACGCCCCCGGATGTCTTGCACAACAGCGATGTAACCGTTGGAAGCCAGTGCTTGCCCAATCTGGATGTAGGTATCTTGGTTCTTGTCATACGGTGTGCGGCATAGCAATACTGGACAGGCTGAAGCCCCTACAGGTCTATATATATCTGACCGCAGCAGTACACCATCGCGCATTTCGGTCGGAACATCTTGTTCAACCGTTACGGAAAAATCTTCGCTTTTAGTCATGGAGTTACTCTGTTTTCGCTGTGCCAAGCTCAACGGTCGCTGTGTCGAGATGTGAATCTTGACCTACTGTTCCTGCGTGTCTTACAAGTTACACTCGCTCTGCTACAATGGCATTCTCGCAATACCGGGGCTTACCGGTTCGACGCCGAGCACTTTGGCAATGGTGTACACATCTTTATCTCCACGCCCGGAGAGGCAGAGGACGATAATCTGGTCTCGATCGAGTGTGGGGGCAAGTTTACGGATGTAAGCCATTGCGTGAGCCGCTTCTAGCGCGGGGATGATCCCTTCCGTTTCTGATAGTAGCTTGAACCCTTCGATCGATTCCTCATCGGTGACGGAGACATATTCGGCACGACCCGTTGCCTTGTAGAAGCTATGTTCGGGACCCACACCGGGGTAATCCAACCCTGCTGAGATGGAGTGTGCAGGCGTGATTTGCCCGTCCTCTTCCTGTAGCACGTAGCATTTCGCACCGTGAAACACGCCAACGCTGCCCGCACTGATGGTCGCCGCATGTTTGCCGCTGAGTATGCTCTCGCCTGCCGCTTCAACACCGACTAGCTTTACACTGCTATCTGCATAAAACGGGCAAAACATACCTATCGAATTGCTGCCGCCGCCGACGCAGGCAACCACGTAATCTGGCAGCTGTCCTGTTTGCTCAAGGGTCTGCGATCTGGCTTCCTGACCGATGACCGCTTGAAAATCTCGGACAATCATCGGGTATGGATGGGGACCCACGACAGATCCGATCAGATAGTATGTGGTCCGAACATTTGTCACCCAATCACGGAAAGCGGCGTTAATCGCATCCTTGAGGGTGCGCGAGCCGGAGTTCACCGGGACCACCGTTGTCCCCAGCAATTTCATGCGAAAGACGTTTAGAGCTTGCCGTTCGATGTCTTCTTCGCCCATATAGACTTCGCATTCCATGTTGAATTTTGATGCTACGGTTGCGGTCGCAACGCCGTGTTGTCCGGCACCCGTTTCGGCGATAATCCGATTCTTGCCCATCCGTCGGGCGAGCAAGATCTGTCCGATGGTGTTGTTGATTTTGTGTGCCCCTGTGTGGTTGAGGTCTTCCCGCTTGAGGTAGATTCTTGCCCCGCCGAGTTCTTGGGTCAGTCGCTCGGCGTAGTACAGCGGGTTGGGACGCCCGACGTATTCGCGGAGATAGTATTGAAATTCCTCTTGGAAGTCGGCATCCTCTCTCAGATCCATATAGGCATCTTCTAGTTCCAGTAGTGGGGACATTAACGTTTCTGGGGCGTATCTGCCGCCGAATTCTCCAAAATGTCCTGTTGCGTCAGGTAGATTTTGATTCAACTTGTAACTCCTTCTATTTTTGATATGTTACTGCAATTCGATTTTCGCTCATGTTAAGAAACCGTGCGAAGAAACCGAGTTTTCAAGAAAAAACTCGGTTTCTCTAAGCTGCTCTGCGTTTTCTTTTAATATGAACCTTAATTTTATCACGCTAAACCTCGTCGTTTGCGTAAAAACCACTCCAGTCCCAAAAGCAGGATAACGATTGCAAAAATGAGCGGCATGTCCCAAACCTCCTCGTCAACGAGGCGCGATGTTGCACTCTCGACTAAGGGGATATGGTTTACCATCTGTGATGCGTCTTCGAGGGTATAATACTTGCCACCGCTGGTATTGGCAAGCGTTTGCAGCAGTTGTGCGTTGAGTTCTGCATTTGTGAACTCGGCGTAGGATTCGGCGACCTCAAAGAGACCGCTTTGCTCACCGAGACTTTTTCCGCCTAATGCCCCAACCAGAGTGACCCGATACTCGCCGCGCCGAGGTGGAATATATCGCACCGTATACAGTCCGTCCTGCCCAAGCACCTGTTCAAGCGACAGCTCCCGCTTTCTGCCATTTTCGTCTGTGATGATAGCACGGACTTTCGCTTGATTGGTCAGTTCAAAGTGATGATCGTAGGCGGTTGCGTTGATGATGACTGCTTCCTTTAGGGCGTAAGAGGTTTTTGGGATATCTAGTTTGAGTTGATCTTTTTGTACCGTTGTCAACCACTTCGCTGTTTGACGCCAAAAGCGTTCATGGTTATCATCTTCGTGTGACAGGTGCATCTGCCAGTTCCACGGGCTGACAGGTGTGAAGACCATAACCCGACCGGCGTTGTAGTTATGGGTTGCGATGAGGATGCGATTGCCGAATTCATTCCGGTCTGTGGGATGCACAGCGAGGACAGTCGCGCCCGCCTTGGCGCGCTGCACTCGGCTGTAGCCAGCTAAAGGCGGCAATCTTTCCCAGCGCATTATGTTTTCGCGTGGTTCGTCCGCCAGAGCGAGCAACGGGTCTGCCTTCCCTTCGGCGGTCAACTGTAAGGCGTACTTTGGAATCGAGGACCTCCGATCCCGTCGTTGAGGGGTTGCAAACCTGCGTATCGGTGGAGACGGTGCTGGTGGCGTTCCTAGCTCAAGTTCGACCGGAAGCACCTGTGCAATCGGTGTATTGATGTAAGAATTCGCCATTTCGTGATTGCCCAACGAATGTTTCCCGCCTAGCATCAAGAATCCGCCGCCTCGTGTGCGGATAAACTCAACCGTGTTTTCAAGTTGTTGTCTCGTAAATTTTGATGACGCTATATTTCCAAAAATAATTGCATCGTAGTCAAAGAGTACCTCTTTTGATGTTGGATAGAGATCGAATTGGTGTCCAGTGCCATCGCTCGCTCCACCGATAGTTGTATCAGAAGTGAAATATCGCAGTGTCAATTGGATATTTGGATCGTTCTCCAAAGCACGTCTGATGATTCCGATTTCCTTACGCAACCCGCCCTCAACGTACAAAATCTTGACGCGCTTGCTGGGTGCGACTTTTAACAGAAACTTCTTGGTATTGTTTTGTGGAACAGCCTCGTCGGTTTCAGCTGGGATTTCTACCACATACTTCTGCGTCCCCGGATTCCGGGGAATAAACTTGATTCGTATGCGGCGGGTGGGACGTTCTTTGTTAAGATTGACGTTGAACGTCTTGACAACACGGTTTTCATCTCTGAGTCTCAGCGTTATTTCCCTTGGACCGTAGCCCTTGCGGCGGATAGTCGTCCAAATCTCAACCGGGAAATCCTCTTCTGCCGTCCGTGGGGCATCAACTTTCACTACCTCAATATCTTTGATTCCTTCGGGTGAGCCAATTCCGACGGTGTGCACCGGCACCTTGCGATCGCGCATCCGAAACGCAAGTTTGGTGATATCTTCGCCACTTGCATCTGCGCCGTCGGAGAGTATCACGACACCCGACAACGGCACCCCTTGCAGATTGTCTAATGTCTCATTCAGCGCAGCGGGGATATCCGTGGTTTCGCCGTCTGCTTCGGTCAACGCAACGGGAGTCATCCGTTTGGGAGCGTCAGAAAAGGAGAACAGTCGTGTTGTGAACTTCTCATCGACCGAATTGAGTATCCCGCCTTCAGGGTCAAAGAGCAGATGGTTCACGCTGCTCAAACGGGATTCCTGATTCACGGAGTCGGTCACCTGCATACTTTTTGACTTATCCACTAGTACCGCGAGGTAGGAATCGTCCGGGCTTGTCTGATAGATGCTTACAAAAGGTTTGAGCAGACAGAATGCCAGTCCACAAAGTGCTAGGGTGCGAAGGAAGATGAGAAAGCCGCGGAATCCACGATGTGTTTGCCCTTGCGTCGTTCGATACGCCCAAATCGACGCTACAATCAAGCCAACGAAGATCAGGAATAGGATGAGTCCGGGCAGGCGGATCCCGAAATAAAAATCGCCCTGACGGAAGATGTCGATTGGGTATTTTAGTAGTTGTTCAAACATCTGGAATTCCTTATTTCGGTCCATCTTTTTCTGATGATGTTCTCAATAGTAGGCAAGGTATACATACTTGTCTCCTTTTACCCTTCTTGAACAACAGATTCCGTTGACTTCAATTTCTGTGCAACAAGCGCGTAAAGACTCATTCTTGCTTCTGCAGCTTCATTTGCCAATGCGTGATAAAGCTGGGCCTCAACTGGTACATTAACTGGTCCTTCATAACCTTCCCGCGACGGTGCTTTTGGAACAGGGACACCATCCTCTCGATAGCATTCTTTTATCAACTCCCATGCTTCTTGCAATTCAACTAATGCCTCGGTGGGTGTCGGTCCGAAAGCCGAAACATTAGGAAGTTCGACAAGATGTGCGAGATAATCACCATCCTCATCAAGGAAAATGTTGACTGCGAATCCATCAAATTCGTCGTGATTTTTATTCATCTCCTGCCTCCTGATCATATTGTGTGAGAAATTGCCGGACTTGATAACCTCTAGCCATAGAACGATTGGGTTGAACAATGAGCCTGTATTGACCGGGAGAATACCAAGCCCGGTGGCTCCCCCGCTGACGTCGTTGCGTCCATCCGCATTGACGCATGAGTTGTTCAAACTCTCTAAATTTCAATCCATTTGGATTTCGCCGAGCTCTGTTGAGCAAGGTTTCTCTGCGATTCATGCTATAATTTTATTCTGTCTAGGCAATCTTCCAGCCTAGGCAAATTTTTGACCTTGATACTCAGATGATCTGCAAGTTCTTCAATTGAGCATTGTCCTTGATGATATCTGCTGAACGCGAGTTCTATAAATCTGTAGCCTAGGTATACTGCGTGGGTGTTATAATAGTTTCCACCGCCTGATGATTCACCTCCCACTCTTCCTTCTAGGCGGGATTCATACTCCTCAGTCCATTGGGCAGTCTTCTGCCTATAGTCCTCGGCTGTGAAGCTACCTTGATTGACCAATTTCAGCAGAATGACCGGACGACTCACTTTATAGTAACCTGCCAATTCCTCAATCGCAGCGTCATCGTAAGGTAAATCACTGAAGCGAGTTTCCAAATCGCTAGATGGCACTAGAAATTCAGCAGCAAATTGGTTACAAAAGACCTCAATTTTTTCTCCCACTGGGTTGATGCCTCGTGTTATACCATTCTTGCCGAGTAAGAGGTGAGCCAGTTCATGAAAGAGTGAGAAAATCTGTCTGACAGATGATCTACTATTGTTAAGGTAGATTACTGGAAACTGCTCATGGACAAGACAAAAGCCATCAACGGAGTCGTCTCGGAATGCATCCTTAAAAACGAAGATACCTTTTTCTTCAATACTTTCTCGCCAATTTTCGAGTGTTTCTTTCATGCTGCCCCAACCTGCTTGTGTTTCAACGCTGATGCCTAGATAAGATCGAGTTTGTTGCGCTAATTCAGTCACTGAGTCATTAAGTTGGGCGTGAAGATCGCGAAAGATTTTCATCTCCGCGGGATTCATGCCCATGTTCAGCTCCATCAATGAAAATTGTCTGGCGCGTGCCTGACGCAACAGAATACGGATACTTGGGGCTAGTTGCTCAATTTCGGAACTTCGCAGTGCAAGCTGCTCTACAAAATCGGGTTCTTGGGGAGGTTCCGGGAAGAAGAACATGGCGACGGGACGTTTGTATTTGTCAGCCAGCTTTTCAAGTTGAATATAGGTCGGCGCAGCTTCCCCTAATTCCCAATCAGAGATTGTAGCGACATCCCTATTTAAGGATTTGGCGACTTCTTGCAGGGTGTACCCTGAACGTTCTCTTGCCCACTTAATTATGTTGGGATTAATCCCTTGAATGTATTCAGCCATGAGATTATCTCAGATATTAGAATTAAGCATATCTGTTGGTGATGACATCAAATGCCGGTATAAGATGCAAAATCGCAATATTATAACGCAAGTTGCTAGGGCGTGCTGACATTTTGAAGTTGCGGATTCGGCAAACGCTGTCATCAGCAGGCAATCTGCCATAAGTAGTGTGAGCTGTTAGTTTGCAGACTAAGATCACAATCTAACAGATCGTGGTACAAAAGTCCGAAATGGTCTCTGACGTGCGAACAAAGGGTTGGCAGACCCAACCCCTACGAAGGATTATGGGTTTGTGCTCCCTCTTGATGGTCTAATTGCGATGAAATGTCAACAGAACCTAGACAGTCTGTAGGTCCAGTTTCCATACTCGACACCTACTAGCAAATAACCAAATTTACGATACACATGTTGCCCCGCTGGGGCTTGGGTGAATTGGTTTACCGATGTACTATATACATATCGCCCCGCTGGGGCTTTAGAACCTGTAGGGCGAGATTCACATCTTGACACAAAACTTACGCAGTGGAACGGTAAAATCCAACCCCTTCGGCTAGTCCCGATACTCGGTTCCGTTTCAATGCCCCACCGACACGATTCGGCAATTTGGCAGGGCACTGGCAGGTCTAAAAAAAAATTTAACCTCACATCGGGGGGTTCATCATTAGCCGATGTCTCTCTGAACCCTGATGGGGCCTAGCTTTAGAGCGTTTGTAGGTTTTTGCCACGCAGGAGAAAGTGCGCCCAGAGGGCTTTTTGACCTGCCAAATACGCACTGTTTATGAACCGTTTTTCACTAAAATGGCACCATAACCTCGCCAAATGTCAGGGATTTGGCAGGTCCCTGACAGGTCAAAACTCTGAAATGCGTAAGTCCTGGTATAGTTATATTCGGTGTGTTTGAGTGGGTGCATTGCCTCTATTATACCCTATTTTTTGACCGTGTGCGTAAGTCCTAAAATTAAGCATATTGGTCGGTGATAAGAATGAGATGCTGGTATTTCTGCAGCATCATTATTCGTTTGCCTTTTGCTGCTTCATTTCGGCTTTGCTCTTTGCCCCCCAATCGCTCATCTCATCACCAAAGAAGTATTGTGGCCAATTGGTAATGTTGCCATACTCATCCATGTTGAGCCGTTCAATCTCGGAAGTACCATCGTTGACTTGACAGAAATAGAGTGCTGTATCAGTCGCGGAAATCGCCTCCTCGGCGATGCGCCGTTGTAAGCGTCGAAGTAGATGCTCGCTGTGGGTCTCAAGGATAATCTGGATATTCCGATTTTTTACTACGTCGATGAGTACATCGGTTAAATCCGCCTGCGCTTTCGGAGACAGATGTGCTTCAGGTTGTTCAAGGATGAGGATTGAGCCTTCAGGGACGTAATAGCAGAGCGCGAGTGTCGGCAGGATCTGGAATACTCCCAAACCGATGTCGGTGAGTCGGACTTCGGGACAGTCTTTGTGCTGTTTGAGGCGAAATTCGTAGTCTTTCTCCCCATCAGGATTAGCTTGGAGACGGTAGGAATCAATCAGTTCCAATCGCTGTAACCATTTCAGCACCTGCTCGTCGATTGAGAGGAGTTGAATCCGTCCGGAGAGCAGTGCGGCGATTGCCTGTTCTCCGTATTGTCCCACACCTTTTGGGTGTTCACCGGCGTATGCGTAATTGTGTCGAGGTGGTTCACGGAGCGGGCTGAGGTGATGGATTCGGGAAAATAGATTCTTAAAAGCTCGCTCAAAGGACAGAAAGGGGGTATCCGGCACTTTTGCCGATCCGTCACGAATCCCGTAGCATCGAAACGGGAATGAGGAGAGTGCGCCTTGGGGTTTATGGTTAGGGGGACATACTATTTTGTACTGACTGTCAGCATCCCGCACGATTCCAAAAAATTCGTATTCATCGGACATATAACCGAAGCCATCGACAGCAACCGAATCATTTCCTGCAGCAACAATAGTGGTTGAAAAGGAGAGCGCGCCAATTTCGAGGCGATTGGAACGCCGAGGGGTTCGGGGCGGTGCCTGCCCAAGCGTACTCCCACCTCCAATGATCAGCTTTTCAGGCAACTGCCACGATACAGAGATGTCGAGACTCAAACCCGATTTGTGTCGATGGATGACCTCATGAAAACTGGATAAGTTGACCACCGATCCTTCATCGCCGAAGTCAATCACCCCATTCCAATCCGGCGGTCGCTCCGCGGTCTGCTTGAGCATGAGTAGCATCTGAAAAATACTAGTTTTGCCGGAGCTATTCGCGCCGAAGAATCCGGTCAGTGGGGCAATCTGCAACTGACCCGTATTTGCCCACGACTTGAAGTTCTGGATGCTGAGTTCGGTAATCATGTCTTACGCCTCGCTTACTATTTTTTACGCATTACGTTGCCTATACAGATGTCGCCCCGCTGGGGCTTTAGGGTATTTGTTTATCTGTGTACTACACACATGTCGCCCCTCCCCGATAAATCGGGATTCAGAGCAACTGGGGCTAAATGAACCGATGAACCCATGATTTTTACGTTTCACGTCCCGATCAATCGGGATCCTCGGAACGGGACATCACGTTTCACGTTATCAACAGCTGCAAATTAGTACCATTGGTTATTACGCATTACGTTTCACTTAATTCGACACGCCGTCCCGTGTGGGCTGACTCGTGCAGCCCATCAATCACACGCATGTTCCCTAATGCATCTGATATTGGCAGGAGCGGAGGCTTCCCGGTGGATATGGCTTCGCACAGGCTTAAGAGTTCAGCAGCATACGGATTTACCCCTTCGACCGTTACCGTCTCGGCTTGACCCTCTCGTATCAACGCGAAACTACATTCTCCTTCGCTGTTTCCCCACGCCTTGGGTGCGACAATTGTCCCTTCCGTACCAGCCACCTCATAACATTCACGCCATGTCCAGCCGAAACTGCAATCAAACTGTCCAGTAATGCCGTCGCCAAAATCGAGCGTTCCAATCAGTGTGTCCCACACATCGCTGATCGGTTCAAATTTGCCGGTCGCCCAGACAGCTTGCGGTTCTGCGCCAACCATATAACGGATGACGTTGATGCAGTAGCAGCCCAAATCCATCACCGCACCGCCGCCCTGATCGCCGCGCAGCCGCCAGTTTGTTCGATCTGTCAATCCAGTCGAAAAGGAGGAGCCGGCAAAACGGACATCGCCGATTGCGCCGTCGAGGATGTGCTGCTTGACGGAAAGCGTCAGGGGGTGGTGGCGATACATAAACCCTTCCATCAACAGGACATCCGCTGACGAGGTAACTTGGATCATCTGTTCAAGTTGAGTTGCGTTGACAGCAATCGGCTTTTCGCAAAGGATTGCCTTCACACCGCCGCGGACCGCCTCCAAGATATGTTTCAGATGGAGTGTGGGCCATGTTGCGACTATCAATACGTCTGGTTTTTGCTGCTCAAGCATCCGTCTCAAGTCGTTGTAAGTGTTTTTAACATTGAATTGCTCTGCGAAGTTTTTGACTGCCTCAAATTTGACATCACAGGCCCCGACGAAGTCGATCTCCGGGAGGTTTTGTGAGGCACTACCGTGCGCTCTGGAAATCCCGCCGCAACCGACTATAGCAACCCTATACTTTTCGCTCATGGTTTCTCCTTATCAACCAAGTGTGGAACGCAGATCTGCGTTCCCTACACCGACTACTCTCACCCTATAGAGGAGGTAGATACTGGTTTACCTGACTCACTTGACTGGATCGCCGCTAGTGAAATTGCCAAACTCCTAACGGCATCGCTGTAGGGACTCAGAATTTTGGATGCATCCTTGTTTCGGATAGCATTGACAAACACCTCGTCAATGCTCGGTCCCGGTGCTGTTTTGGTAACAACCTCTCCATCTTCCCTCACATCTAAGCCGCCGACACCCCAGTGGATAAGTTGATTCTCATACAAGATGTCCAACACGTTTGCGTGTGACCAATCGCCTGGATCATAGGACCAAGAGGTGGTCAACGATCCAACTGCTCCGTTGACGAACTTCATTGTCACGCAGTTATTGTCCGGGCAATCAATCGCTTTCAGAACGCGGTTTGCGCTGATTGCGTAGACCTCCTCCACCTCGCCGACGAGGTAACGCATCATGTCGATGGTGTGGGTTGCTTGTTCTAACATCTGGCCACCGGATTTGCTCATCTGACGCTGCCAAGAGTTGGGATCACCGCGTCCGCTGCCCGACCAATATTTGCCGATGGCTATGTTGACCACTTTTTCGCTGAGCACCTGACGTGCCAATTGCGTTGAGCCTAGATAGCGCAGTTGATAGCCAACACAGGTGATGATGTTAGCGGCATTCACAGCTTCCTCAATCTGCCGTGCGATCTCCATATTGACCGCCACCGGTTTCTCAACAAGAAACGGCAATCCGCGCTCGATTACGTCCAACTCCGGCGTTCCGTGTGCGAACACCGGAAGGCTCAGGTAGATGCCATCCAGATCATCACGTTCCAGCATGAGGTTGTGATTGGTGTAAGGTTGGGCATTGTAACTCTCTGCGGCGTTTTTTGCGCGCTCTTCCTGAACATCGCATGTTCCAACGATACGGACGCCTTCCAGACCGGACAGTCGTTGCATGTGTCCATTGGCGTTGCCGCCACAGCCGATAAAACCGATTTTGACTTCTTGCATTGCTTTCCTCTTCTGACTTATAATTGGGTTTTTCTTCTCAAATTGTAGCAAATCGGAGCGTGTCCGTCAATGTCTTTATCGTGAGCCTACACTGTAATTCTTCAATCAGTCCCACACTACTACAACACGCCTGTAAAAAAGGATAGGACTTACGCAGTTGTACGCTCACCTGCCCTGTTTGGAGAGTCTTAGACTTGCAGCCTGGCGATTTATCGTTACAGGACACCGCTGCCCATGCTTGACAAATTGGGCAACTCCAGCCGAAACACCCTCAAGGAGTTCGTAGGGAACGCAGATCTGCGTTCCCTACTGAAGTGCGTAACTCCTAAAGGAGATGAATAAATGTAGAAGTTTCGCTTCGGCAGAAAATTTTTCCACAGGACGGACGATTAAATCAGATTTTGCTTATTTATGATTAGACGTTTTGCCGTAGTTTCCGTCATAGAAATAAATCAATTATAAATTTCAATTGACATAAAAAGAAAATTGACAATAAATCACTTGAAGGATAATATTTGGGGGTTAGTTTATCGTTATGGGAAACGAGGAAGCAAACCGGTGAGACACGAAAAAATAGAAGATAGAAAGCCCGAAATTCCATTTTTATCAATCGGTGGGTTATCCCAATGGTTTGGTTGGATCTGCTTATTTTTATGTTATTTGGCTGCAGAAACTGCCTACACGGATGACTATTTTGACCGGATAACGGTTGCCTCGAATGGTCGTCTGACGCGGTTTGATCGCGATCGCATTACGGTCTATACGGATACGATTCCATTTGAATCGGGGATTTATGAGGAAGCATTGCGCCAATCGCTGTCGTTATGGGAGCAGAAAACCCAAGGACAATTGCAATTTGAATTGACACCAGATCCCGCCGCAGCAGACATTCGGATAAAGTGGGCATATCAGCAGGACAGACGGCAAAGCAACGAATATATCGGCGAGGCGATGTTGGTTCGAGAAGACGAGGGATTTCATGTGGAAATTGAGGTTGCTCTGCGCGACCGAACATCGCTGAAACCTCACACATCTGACGTTATTCAAACCGCCTTGCTGCATGAAATTGGACACGCCATCGGGTTGTGGGGACACAGCGACGATCCGCACGATGTGATGTATTTCGCTGCAACGGCGAAAGCACCGACAGCGCGAGATATTGCAACGTGGACGAAGGTGAGCGAAACGCCGGTTGATGCTCCTTTTCACAGCCGCGCCCTACAGGTTCTACAGGCTGAAATTGAGCAAGATCCGAAAGTTGGCGGCAACCACTATCTCATCGGTATGGTTTACGCGGATTTGGGCGATTATCACTTGGCGATTAACGCCTTTCAGCGCGCCCTTGAGATAGAGCCGCAGCTTGGTGTCTCATCGGTGCAAATCGGCCGTATTTTCCAGCAGAGAGGGATATATGATCAAGCGATTAGGCACTACACACAGGCGTTGAAAACAGCGCCTTCAGCCGAGGTATTTGGTGCTTTAGGGACGCTTTGGCTGCTTCAGAATGAGTTTGATCAAGCGGTGAACTCGCTTCAACGCGCTCTTACTTTTGCCCCGGGTTCTACAACGTTGGACCAGAATCTTCTAGCAGCATACCACCGTTGGGGCATCCACTACATGAAGACAGATCAGCTTTCTGAGGCGTTCAAGTGCTTTGAGCGCGGCTTGAAGCGATTCCCATTTTCTGAAATCCTACTTTCTGATCTCGCTGCAGCACACACCGCCGCGGAGGAATACCAAAAGGCGTTGGACATCTATCAGTGGGTCCTCCAGATTAACCCTGAATATACCGCTGCAAGAATTGGGATGGGAACCACTTTAAACAACTGGGGATCACAACATGCCCGTAATAAAGATTGGGAGCAGGCACTTGATTGTTATGAACAGGCGTTGGGATACGATCCAGCGTGCCGACCCGCTCTTCAGAATCTGGGCGAGACGCTGATGCGAATCGGTTGGGAGCAGGGAGCAAACGGAGATATGGAGGGGGCGATCGGTACATATCAAAAGTTGGTAGCAGTTGCCCCCAATAATGCGGAGGTTCACAATAATTTAGGCGTTATTCACTTTAGAAAGCGGGAATATAGCAAGGCAAAAACCTACTTTGAAACTGCGCTCGCGTTGGACGCGAACTATGATGAAGCACAGACGAATTTGAGTTATGTTCGGCGGGAACGGGTCTATAGGATAATCAAACAGTGGGTTGTACCGGTGGCGGTTGTTTTGCTAGTCGGGTTTGCGTGTGTAAAAGTGATAAACAGATACCGGAAAATGGTGCGTCTGAAACCGATGTAGAACAACTTATATATTCCTTGCTTTGTTTTTTTTAATTTACATTTGAAATCACCAGTGGTTCCATGCCCAATTCTACTACTTGACTGATGAGTTCTGCGGCATCTTCTCTGTTGTGGAATCCTCCGATTGTTACACGATACCACAGTCTCGATCGGATCACCACCTCGGTGAGATGAGCTTTCGCCCCCAATTCCAACGCTTCCAACGAATCAACAAGCGATTCGGCGTTCGTGCGATTTTGGAATGAACCGACCATTAGGGTGTATTTTGGCGGCGTGCGGGAAACCTCCACCTCTTCCTGCTTTTCCTCACTTGATGTTGCTCCAACTGTACTTTCCCTATTGTCTAAATCTTCTTTATCAACTCTGATGGTTGAAAATGATGCTTCGCCGGTGCTGCGATTGCCCGCAATATCGTGGACTGTCAATACACAGCGGTAGGTAGCTTTTTGAGTGTTATCCGATTGCTCCCAGTTGTTCCAAACAACGGTATCGGACGGTTCGCCTTCTTCATCAATGTGATGAACCAATTTTTGATCTGCATCGAAAAATTGTAGCTGCCAACGGGCGAGCGGATTCAGATCTGAGGCTTGGAGATGCACCTTCGGCATTTGGAGAACGGTTTCCTTGTCAGAGGACGCAAAGACAGGTGGTTCTGCTGCTATCTCAAGTGAGGCGGGTGTCGTATCAACAGTAATTGATACTTCACTCTGCAACTGGCGGTCACCTGCAGCATCAATGGTGAACCACTGGGCGGTGTATGTACCGTCGCTTACCCGGTTACCTGCATCATCTTCCCCTTCCCAGGCTATCTGTGTCGATGGCAAGCCAGTGCCAGAGTAGCGCTGGAGAATCTGTTGCAATTGATCTTGGTCCGTGCGCTGCTGAATCTCTAGTTCCCACGCTACTTCTTCGCCAACTTCCAGATCGAAAGTGATTTGGTCTTTCACGCCATCTCTGTTAGGAGAGATTATGGTCTCTGGGATGTGCAGCACGGCGGGAGTCGACTTGGGCATAACAATCGGTGCCGGCCGAGTTGGCGTAGCAGGCGGCACTTCGACGACTGGGGGAATTGAGACTTTAATCCCCTCGTCACCTTCTCCCCAGCGTAGGGTGGCAGAGATCCAGTGCATCGCTCCTTCCAACTCATTGCCTCTGACATAAGCGTAATCAAGCTGTCCGGAGGGACTTTGAATGCTTAGACCCGTTGACCATTCCCCCGTTGTGAGTCGGCTGGGAACCGCTGTGTATCCGAGCCGGATCCCCAATCCTTTCCTAAACAGCCAACGTTCGACACCGAGATGTGTGCGTAGGCGTTCTCCGAAGCCAATACGGGTGTCGTTGTGCAGTACAAAATCTCCAGATAGGGTTGTATACTGATTAAAAGAGTGGGCTGCGCCAAGGCGTGTCACAGTGGGTATTCTCGCAATGGTCTCGGCATTCTCCCAGATGTGTCCAGCGAGATCTTCCAGTGCCAAGCCGAATGTGATTTTCTCCCCGGGCCGATCCAGTTCACGAACGAAGCGGACACCCAAGTCGAAGCTCCAAGCATACCGAGGACTAACAGCACTTCTGTGGCGGTAGTGCCGAAGGTTCGTACCGGCAGCGATACCTTTCCCCAAGGAAGTCCCGTATCCCACAAGCACCATTCGGTTCTTTTCGGTGTCATTTCCCCAGCCATCAAACCAAGAAGATATTGAGAAATTCCCTACATTTGTTGATGTGATTCCGAGCTGCTGCGGATTTAACCCCAGCGAGAACGCCCCTTCTCGATCGTCGGCGGATGCCGGGAAAGGGAGCCCAATGAGAGAGAGTTCTGTCGAGTCCAACAACCCGAGCGATGAGGGATTCCAAAATGAACTATCACTTGATGCGGGCCCCGCTGTAAACGCCCCTCCCATCCCTAGCGCGCGTGCACTTGTTCCGACAAAGACCTGTCGGTTCTTGATGCCCGATTCTGCTCCGGCGAACGATATGCTGAAGAGAATGAGAGCGAGTATGATCGACACTGTGCTTATGAGATTTTTCCGTATTTTCATACCGTGGTACTCCATATATTTGTTTTTCGCTCATGTTAAGATTTGGTGCAAAGAAACCGAGTACCCCCTCTAATCCCCCCGCAGGCGGTGGGAGGGAACGGTTTCTCTTGGTGCTTTGCACTTTCTTTTTACATGAGCCTTCTTTTTTTTTGCAAGCGATTGACTATCGGTTAGAATTAACGCCTATCTCCTAATAATTGATACAGAAAATAGAAGCCCGAAAGAGAGCAATCGCCGGCCCGCTGGGCGATTTTGGCTCATTTTACACCGCTGCTATTGAATAAATTGAATTTTATTCTTGGGATAAAAAAAGCGAGGGGCTGCCAAGTGCATTATACTTAGCGAGCCCCTCGCTTTTGGGTAAATTCCATCAATTGTAGCGATCAATCCATCGAGGATCGCTATGATTTGATTATATCTTTGTATTGCTCAAAATATGTTCGTGTCGCCTGCATTACTTTTGGTGCTAGCAGAAGTGTGGAGATCATCGTCGGAATTGCCATGAGAGCAAAAGCACCGTCGATGAGACTGATTGCCGCGTCCAAAGAAACTATGGCGGCGACGACCATCAGTGCTACATAAAAGTAGTTGTAGATATGCTGACGTTCAGCACCGATCAGGAAGCCCATACATTTCGCGCCGTAGTAGGAGTAGGCAAACATGGTGCTGGTGCTGAAGCAGACTACGCAGAGGGTGAGTAGATAGGGTCCGAAGCCGGGCATAGCTTTGTTAAAAGCCATTACTGTCAGCGTGATGCCGTTGGCTTCGCTGCTCTGCCATACCCCCGATGTGAGGATGATGAGTGCTGTGACAGTGCAGACAATGAGTGTATCAATCGCGGGACCAAGCATGGCGATAAGTCCTTCTCGGACCGGCTCGGTGGTCTTAGCAGCACCGTGAGCCAACGCTGCCGTGCCGATTCCCGCCTCGTTTGAATAAGCGGCCCGGCGTATACCGGTCATGATAACAGCACCAATCGCTCCACCGGCGGCAGCTTTGCCAGAAAAAGCATCTGTGATAATTAGCCAGAGGCATTTCGGGATATTGGCGTAATTAACAGCAAGAATCCACACAGCGGCTGCCATATAGAGCACCAACATCCCCGGCACTAATTTTGAGGCGACTGTGCCAATCCGTAGGATACCGCCAAATATAATGAGCGCGACCACTCCTGCGATGATAATGCCGGCAATTAAATTAAAGGTAAAGTGCGATTCACCGATCCACCCGTTTGGAATAAAGATTACGTCCCGGAGAATCTGAACGAGTTGGTTCACTTGGAACGCGGGCAAGGCACCTATCAGCGCGGCTACACAGAAGAAAGCCCCCAGAGGTTTCCATTTTTTCCCAAGCCCTTCTACGATTGTATACATAGGTCCACCCTGCGTCGTCCCGCGGCTGTCCGTCCCTCGATACATGATGGCTAGGGTGCAGGTAAAGAACTTTGTTGCCATCCCCACCACGGCACTGAGCCACATCCAGAAGATTGCACCCGGTCCACCGACTGTTACAGCGACTGCCACACCGGCGATATTTCCGACTCCAATCGTTGCCGCCAAGGCACTAGATAGTGCTGCAAAGTGCGAAATATCTCCAGGATCGCTGGGGTCATCGTATTTTCCACGCAAGATGTCAATGGCGTGCCTAATAAACCGAAAAGGCAAAAACCGGGAATAGCAGAGAAAAAAAGCACCGCCTCCCAAGAGCAAGACCAGTAACCAAGGTCCCCAAGCAACATCAGCAAAGCCAATTATGATTTTCTCGATCTGTTGCATACTGTAAGTCCTTTCTTATACTGTGTTTAATTTTTAACATCTGTTTTCCGCTGCGTTTCTCATGTCTAAAGATAAGAATTGACACAATATTTCAACTATGCTACGATAAAAAATGGCTGATGGTAAGATATACGGGGAATTCTACTGTTTATCAACCTCATCCCCTTTTTCGGTTGGCAGACCCGCCGCTTTCCAGCCCCGGAATCCTCCTGTTAATACAGAGGCGTTCTCGTATCCCATAATCTGCAAAGTATGTGCGGACAGCGAACCGCGGGTGTTGCCGCCACAATGCGCTACAATGTGCGTGTCTTGGTCGGGAACGATTTCATCGATTTCCAGCTCGATGGCTGCACGGGGCAGTGAGATCGCACCGGGTAGGTGTTCAGTGTCATACTGTTCTTTGTCGCGTACATCAAGGATAACGACAGGTTTGTTGTTATCAATAGCCATTTTCAGTATTTCCGCAGAGGTATGTCCAATCTGTGCTTGCGCTTCGGCAAGGAGTTGTTCTAAGGTTTTGCCACGCATTATTTTTATCTCCTTCTACAAAAATGTTGTATGCAAAAAGATATATCAAGAGTGTAAATATGAAGGACTAAATAATTCCACTGTATCTCTCAATGATAAATGATGGCATTTTAGCACAGTTCTCAAAGATGGTCAAGCAAGCCTCAAAATTTTTAACTTCTTTGATTAAGTAGAGATTTCGGATTCAGTTCGCGGGGGATTCCTACCGTGCCTGATCCTGCGTTAATGACATCCCTATTAATGGAGGTTTTTTTATGATACAATCACTTCAACAATCCGTGCAATCGGTCATCGATGAGGGGCGTATTGGCAGTCCTGTGTTTTTACGCTGCATCGTGCACGCACCGATCGAAGCGGCGGACACCGTGGCTGGCATCGCTGCCTTGACTGCAGCTGCCAATAACTGGATGCCCGATCCACCAGAACAGTTCTACGCCTTAGACAATGCGGACAAAACGCAAATTACCGCTATGGTGAAGTATGCCGGCGGACAGTCTGCGCTGCTAAGTGTGAATCGTATTCCGGCGGGTCAAGAGGTATCCGTCGATTTAAGACTAGTCGGAAACAACGGGATCATCTATCATGAAACACCCACGGGTCCGTATGGCCTCATGAATGAGCCACTCATCTTCAGTGGTGGGGAAGATCTGGTAGATGCGATTCGTCAGGGATTAGAAACAAAACAGCCGATCAGCGTGACGGAGGGTTAAAATGAAAAACGGAAGATATGGCGTATTGGTGATCGGTGGACGACGCACGCATCAGGAGAGCTACGCCCACTGCTTTGCCGAAGATGAGCGGTGTGAACTGATAGCAGCCTCAGATGAACTTGATGCGCCGCCTGAGTATGTCAAATTGAATCGACAGCTTGCTGAAGACTTGCAGATCCCTTATATTCCGGATTTAAATGAGGCGTTGGCGCGTGATGATGTCGATATCGTCAGTTCGTGTGTCCAGAACGAGCGGCGGGGGCGTGTGAACGTGAAATGTGCGGAGGCGGGAAAACATCTCTATCTAGATAAACCGCTGGCGATGAGTGTTGAGGATGCCCAAGCGATTACAGCGGCGGTGCAGAAGGCAGGTATTTGTAACCAGATGTTTAGCAACATGCACACCCCTTGGGCGCAAGCTGCCAAAAGGGCATTGGACAACGGTGAAATCGGAGAGCTCCGAGCCATCCACTGCGACGTACTTTTCGCTAAAGGGCATGTTGGTACTGCACCGGTGAGTCGCAAGAGAGTGGAAAAGCCGACCGTTGAGAGATACACCTTCATTGAGGCGAAACGGGAGATGTTTGATGTTGGTGTCTATCCTGTATCGCTGATTAATTGGTTGACGCAGAAACGGGTTGAAACAGTTTTTGGCACAACTGCCAACTTCTTCTTTGAAGAACATATTGCATGTGGTATCGAGGACTTTGGCGCGATAATGATGACGCTGGAAGATGGCGTTGTCGCAACAATCATCGGTGGACGTGCGGGGTGGATGAGCCATCCGAAAGGTGGGGTTCAGCGGCTGCATCTCATCGGTACGCGTGGCACATTGGCATTTGACGGGGCGCAACCGCGTCTTGAGGTGTTCGCTGACGAAGAACCTTTCCGACAAACGCCGCCGCATCCGATGGATCCAATGGGTATGTGGTCGAGTACACAGACCGAATCGGGGATGATCCCTAAACGTCAGTGGGTTGCCGTGAATCAGGCAGCTGAAGGGCAGGGCCCCGATATGGTAGGGTTTGTGGACTGCATCGAAGCGGGGCGAGAGAGCGAAATGAACGCCGCGGTGGCCGCACAATCGGTCGCTGTCATCCGTGCCGGATACGAATCGGCAGCCAGTGGCGAAATTATCACGCTTTGAAATTCAACCGATTGTTCGCCCGTAGAATCTCGCGAGCAACTGAATTTGCATTTCGCACGCCGTTTTTTTACACTTGGCTTATGTTAGGAAATGGTGTAACAGAAACCGAGTTTTCAAGAAAAAACTCGGTTTCTCTTCGCGTTTTACACTTTCTTTTTACATGAGCCTTACGTTTTATTTGAATGGAGTATAACCATGCGAACTTTTGGCTCCAATGTGAATGGTTTCCACGACGTTTCAGACCAGATGATTGATAATCTGCGTCGCCGGGCAGAAGCGCACTTCCGTCGGCAGGAAGTAGAAAAAGCAGGGTTGACATCGATCGCTGCTTTTGAGGAGCACCGCAAACGGGTGCGCGATCACTTTATGACCGCTATCGGTGGATTGCCCGAAGAACGTACGCCGTTGAACGTGCAATGCACGGGTAGCGTCGATCGCGGTGGATTTACAATCGAGAAGCTGATCTATGAGAGTCTGCCCGAATTTTACGTCACGGCTGCATTGTATGTCCCGAAAGGCATCGTCTGTCCCCAACCCGCCGTTGTTTTCGTGCATGGACATAGTGATCTTGGAAAGTCTTACCCGGTCTATCAGTCGGTGTGCGTTGACCTTGCTGCGAACGGCTTTGTCGTGCTTGCGGTCGATCCACCGGGTCAGGGTGAGCGATTTCAGTATTTCGATCCAGAGAAGGGTGAGCGAATTATTGGCGGTTGCACGACGGAGCACACCTACGCTGGACTACAATTTACACTCGGTGGTGCTAGCATCGGTCGGCATTTCATTTGGGACGTGATGCGCGGCATTGATTACTTGGAAACGCGCCCAGAGGTTGATCCGATGCGCATCGGCTTAACTGGCAATTCGGGTGGGGGCACCCAATCCTGCTTGCTAATGATGAGCGAACCACGCTTTGCGATATCTGTGCCGTGTACTTTCGTTATGACGTTGGAATCTTACATGAAAACGGGACAGGCGCAGGACAGCGAACAGATTGTGCCGGGCTGTTTCGTCAACGGACCTGACCATGACGATTATATCACCGCTATGGCCCCGAAGCCGGTGCTGGTCGGTGCGGCAGCTTATGACTACTTCCCAATTGAAGGCGCAATCGAAGCTGTGGATAGAGCCAAGCGGATCTATTCTCTCTACGGTGCCGAAGACAAAGTTGACATCGCAATTGCCCCGACGCGGCATGAGTACTCCTCATATCTGCGTGAAGCGTGTGTCAACTGGTACAAGCGGCATTTTCGGGGTGAGTCGCCCGACTTTACAACCGGCGAGCCGGAAACTTTGCCTGATGAGGCACTTTGGGCAACACCGAACGGTCAGGTCCTTGATCTGTATCCGAACAGCAAAACGGTGTTCAACCTCAACAGGGAACGCTTGGAAGTATCGCAGGCTCCCCAATTTGCTATTGACGGCAGTACAGGTCAGGAGGGGTGCGACACCGTCCAAATGCGCGAGACAATCACGCAAGTTCTTGGGGTCCCGGAGGGGCGCAATCAAAAAATCTACCCTCGCATTGTCGCTGAAAATATCGTCGATGGTTACCAGACGGAGGAGATTTTTTTCTTCAGCGAACCCAATATGGTCGTCACAGGGACCTTCATTCACCCACTTGAAGGAACTGCCGTTAAACAGACCGACCTGATTCTGTTTGAGAATGGCACAAACGATAACCCCGACAAACGGGAATGGCTCGAAGCGCGGCTTGCATCTGGTCGACAGTTGTTTGTCTTTGACCCGCGTGGCATCGGCGGTGTGCAGGTGCGCCCGTTCAATCGGGGTGTTCATCCACATGACGGTGAATTTAAACTGGGCTCGGATGCTATGATGCTGGGTATCTCGACGATGGGGTTACGCGTCTTTGACATCCTGCGTGGCTATGACTATCTCCGCACACGGGCAGATGTTGATCAGATTGGGCTATACGGAATTGGCAAAAGTGCACTTTACGCTTACTTTGTTGGGGCGTTAGAGGAAGGATTTGTATCCCTCGAATTTGAAGATTTACTTTACTCGTATCGCAATTTGACGGACACACGCTATTACGACCAAGAACGCTACGACCTTGAAGTGATGGCGTGGGGGCTCCTGCGACATTTTGATCTGGTGGAGTTGGCAGCGTGCTTTGGAAATCGGCCCGTCCAATGGGTTGCACCGAGAAATGCCAAAGGGGAAATTTTGACAGATGAAGTGTTTGATCGAGAATTTCTTGCTGTTGCGAGGGAGCGGGGATATTTGGGTGAAGGGACAAGGGCGTGAATATTTCGACGAGAGATGAATACACCGAATAGAGGTTCGCTTTTTTGTTTTGTTATTGACGCTCGCTTAGGGGAATGTTATACTGCTTTGAATCGCTAAATTGAAAGTGGAAAGCTGCTGTCAGTCTTTTGCTGTACAAACGAATTCAGGGATTCCACGAAGCGGAGGGTGTATGAACCGGAAGTTTATCCTGTTTTTAATCAGTCTTTTCCTGTTATGGGGATGCCAGTCCCAAGATCAGAATACACAGCCAACCTCGAAACCGAAACCCCAGCCAAAAAGCCCACCTGTCGTTCCTGTGGTGCCGCCTCGTCCCGAAGATTGGCCCATGTTCATGTACGATTTGCACTTTTCTGGTAGAAGCCCTGATCAAACACTCAAACCCCCGCTCCAGCTACTTTGGAAATATAAAACTGGTGGCCCAATTCAAGCAAGTCCGGTTGTTGCCAACGGCACGGTGTACGTCGCCTCCACAGACCATTGGCTTTACGCGCTCGACGCAAAGCAATGGGGAATCAAATGGAGGTTCAAAGCGGGTGGTATAATCCGATACGCGCCAGCAGTCTGGAATAACCGTGTCTATTTTAGTGCGCGAAACAACCATGTTTACGCTCTCAATGCCGAAACCGGTGAATGGCTTTGGGAATTCCGATCGGGAACGTGGATGGATTCTCCGCCGATCTTGTCGAAGGGAAGGCTGTATATTGGGGCGTATACCAAGAAGATCCACGTTATTAATGCGACAACCGGTGAACTAGAATCGCAGCCACAGGGACGAGTATATATTGATGGGATTGAATACGTCTGTTCTCAAGGACAGCTGCGTCCCATCTCACCACAGCATAACGTCAACGCTTGGCGAGAGCTCACACCGCTAACTTACAGCTACCCCGCAACCGCCAACGGTGTGGTGTATATCGGTGCGCGGGACAATCAGATTCATGCCCTAGATATTGAATCGCGTGAAGAGATCTGGTCTTATCGGACGAAAGGTTTTATTGATGCTGCGCCCGCTATTTCCGACGGAGTACTTTATGTGACTTCGGATGATGGGTATGTATATGCCTTTACCAATCAGGAAGGTGAGGATCCTCAAGTCCTACCACAGGAAAGTACTGCCCAAACCTCGCCGGAGGAACGTCCAATCGGCACGGTGGTGCGAGATCAAGCTCCCGTTTATACGGAAAGGGATGCAGAATCTCCTATCAAACTGACTCTCAATGACGGAGTGGCTCTTCCAATTTTGAATCAAACAGAGGGGTGGTATGAGATTGAACTTCCAAACGGCGAGGTGGGTTGGATGGATGAGAGCGGGTTGGGTGTGTTTGTAGAGACGGATGACATCCATTTCAATACAGCAATCTGTAAGTACAATCGGACATTGGCACTGATTCAAGGGGCGGAATATCCCCACTGGTCTCCTCGTGGAAAAAGGCTTGCATTTTTGAAGCGGACCAACCTGTCCGGGCAGTATTGGCAGGCGAGCGAGCTTTGGATTTCTGATGCTTGGGCAAAGCAAGCTCGGCCGTTGCATAAAGGTGTCTTTTTCAATCCCCATCTTTCGTGGTCGCTTGATTCTAATTTTATTGCCTTTGAGGCTTACGATGAGTCGAATGAGAGTTACATCTGGGCAATTGATTGGCAAACGTTGCGCCTGATTAAGTTAGTCCGAGGCGACGCGCCCGCCTGGTCCCCAACCGCCAATCAAATTGCATTTAGACGTTGGGAAGATGGGACAGATGTCGTTTATCGGATTAATATCGACAAAACGGGGCTTACGGCAATGGCGCGAGTTCCAATTGATGGACGGATTGTACCGTTCAGCTATTTAGATCCGCCGTTGTGGTCTCCCGATGGCAAGCGTATCGCAGTTGGGCTAGACCACCAGCATTATCAGTCTGGGCATTCTCGGATTCGGATCCATAATGTGGATGGAACCAAGTTCGGGGAGATTCCTACCCAATCTCAGCGTGTTACAGAGATCGCATGGTCGCCGGATGGTTCGCATCTAGCTTACGTGCTTCGGGGCAATCCAACACCGGATCCTGCACTTGATAAACAGCTGCATATTGTCAATGTTTCCGCAATGTCGTCCGCTAATACTGCGGGTAGCACGCAGATTCTGAAGCATACTTCTCCGTCATGGTCGCCGCAAGGAAATCGGCTCGCATATATGGAACGTGAGGATTGTATGGGGCTGCGTTGGAAAGTATGGATTCTGGACCGGGATACGAATCGGACCCTGCCGGTGGCGCGGACAACACTCTCTTTGACTGCTGTTACTTGGTTGCCGGATGGCCAACGCCTGTGTTTATGGCATACGTCAGAGTATTTGCGCGGTGGAGAGTACAAACCTGCCAAGACGAGAGGCTGGATTGTGGAAATCAATCAATGAGCAGATTGTGGGCGATCTAAGGACTCAGCAACTCCGGTGACGGAAAGGAATCACAATGAAACAACTCATCTTTGATGACATCTACAGTTGGTCAATTTTTAGCGATATGCGTCAAGTTGATTTCAACGGGCATTTATGGATTCGTCCGGAGGGCAACATTCTCATAGATCCTGTCCCAATGATTGATTCGGATTTGAACCAGTTTGATAAACTTGGTGGTGCGTGGCTAATCGTGCTTACTAATGCTGACCATGAACGGGAAGCGGAGTTCTTTCGGCAACGCACCGGGGCGGATATTGTCATCCACGAGGCGGATGCGGCTGCGTTAGAGGTTGCGGCGGACCGTCAAATCATTGATGGTGAAGAGATTGTGCCGGGGTTGAAGGCAATCCATCTACCTTACGGAAAGAGTCCGGGTGAGATCGCGCTCTACTTCCCGGAAAAGCGTGCGGTGCTGTCGGGCGATCTCATTGTTGGATCCCCGATTGGCTCGTTGACGCTGCTAGCAGATGAGAAGTTAGCGGATCCACCGAAAGCGGCGTTGGAACTGCGAAAAATCCTCGCTTTGCCCTTTGACGCGATTTTGGTTGGAGATGGTCACTCAATTCTTCAAGATGGTCGGCAGCGATTGACTGAATGCCTCCAGCGACGCACAGATATTTACATTAATCGGATCAATATTGATGAAATTGACTGGGTTAAACGCGATGCCCCCGAACCCTACGACTTTGAGGATAAAGACATAGATCCACTCATTGGGGCGCAGTTGTTGGGATATCGGCTCATCCGCTTACAGCCCAATAACGCTAGTTTCCCGATGCACTTCCATCATTTTAGCGAAGAGATGTTCTATGTGATGGAGGGGTCGTGTACCCTCAAAACCCCGCGGGGCGACGTGACGATTACAACAGGTGATTTTATTGCCTTTCCGCCGGGGGAGGCGGGTGCCCACAAAATAGTCAATACGGGAGCGGCACCGTGCACGGTGCTGGCGGTGGGGATGAATCAACCACACGGTGTCAGCGAGTATCCTGATTCAAATAAAGTCTTCCCTTATGTTTCTGGCCGGTTGTTCCGCAAAGATGATAATGTGAGTTATTGGAATGGTGAGATAGAAGAATAAGCAGCTATTCAAAATGTTTCAAGGGTTGGCTCATGTTAAGAAACCGTGCAACAGAAACCGAGTTTTGAAGAAAAAACTCGGTTTCTCTGTGCACTTTGCACTTTCTTTTGACATGAGCCCAAGAGCTTTAATCTGTGAAAGGCTAGTTGTTATAAGTCATGTGTTGCGTTCCGTTTTGTCCATTGGCTGTGCGGAGAGATCGGTTCGCGGGGGAATATCCCACGAGATATGACCACATACCGGACACTCGAGTTCTGCTTCAACAAGATTCCTAAACTTTCCTGTTTTTCGCGGTTTTCGTTGGGTGTTGCACTGTGGGCAGCGAACAGATCGTAAATCGTAAGATTCACCGCGCCCGAAACGGGTTAAGAGATAGAAAAGTCCCCCAATCGCTCCCACGATAGCAATACAGCAGAGGATAAAAAGTAGAAAAGGGACAATCTCCATTCTCTCAAACCTTCTGTAAGTGCAGTACGCTCAAGCCGTAAACAATCACGCTTGGGATTGTGAAGTGAATCCGCTCACCAAGCGTTTCGTGAGGTAGGGTAGCCGATTCGTCCTTCTCCGGATAGAGCCACTCGACCTTATTTACTAGGCAGCCCCTCGGCACCTTACACGCTACTTGAACGGGATCTGTTGGTTGCGGTGTTTCAATGTCCCCATCCTCATCTTGCCGATAATTGACCCAGTGCAGCACCAAAGCATCATGCTCTTCGGGCATCCAAGCGCGTACCCGAACAAACCAAGGCGCGTCGGTTTCCAAGTACACTTCCCCAAGTAAATCTTCCAAATCCCTCAGAAAGCCTTGTCCGAAGGAATCATTCTCTAAGGAGGGATATACCGGTAGTTGTACACCAGCTTGGACTTCCACCGAATCGGGTTCCCATTGTCCCTCCGCGACATAGCACACATTCTCCGGTTTTGTACCCTGGCGGTCCTCCTCGGCTAGCGTCCAACCTGCTAACAACTCTTCCGGGTGGGGTTGTCCGTCAAGTTGATGTTTTCCAGTGTCCCCTGTAAAGACGAGTTTTCCACCATTTTTGACGAACTGCTTGAGGCGTGCGCCCTCCTGTGGGGATAGACGTTTTACGTCGGGCAGGATGAGCGTATCGTAGTTAGTGGCGCGATCGAGGAGTTGTTCATCGAGAATAACGTCGAAGAGCAGATGCCTGCCCTCCAACAACCGACCAATCCGCTTGAGCGGTTCTAGACAATCCGATTCGTCTTCTAATTCAGCGCGGCGCGGATAGACCAGTGCTAGCTGCGCCCAGGGTTGGGCCGGATGTAGAAGGGTTTCATGATCGGCGAGAAAACGTTGATACCGGATAACGGGGGCGTAGTAATCCTCCACAGCAAAATCCGGGTTTTCATCATAGCCCCAATGATATGCGAGTGCTGCGGCATGGTTTGCTGCGGCTTCGGCAATCGACAGTCGCAAGCGACGAAAATCGTATTTGTTAATTACAAAAGGTTTGCCGCCGCCAGCCGCATAGATGAACCGAGCGGGCAGCCCCATATCCGCTAGATAACCGTGCTTGATGAAACTCATCCCCTTATATCCGCCCTGACTGTACCAGATATAATCCTCATCTCTTGCCCATAGCCCACTCGGTAGAAGGCTGCGCTCGTCATGAGGCATGAAATCGTACTTGTGATACCACTGCGCTAACAGGAGATCTGGCTTCAGCGAGCGGCCATACGTGATGTATATCTCGTCCAGTGCCTCTTTGCGGCGCAGGTGGGTTGCACGATTGAGGGTTAGCTGAAACCGTTGTCGTAGATCTTCTGGACATTCTGAGGAGGGGGTTAAGTAATCTGTGACTTCGGTGAGGTTGTGCCCCCCAAAAATCCGTCGCAGGGCGGTAGTGTCGAAGGCTTCCTGTAGTTTGTCTCGCACATAATTTTGGCAATAGCCGCACCGACAAAAATTCTCGAAGTTATGATGCACATTGAATCCGTCTATCCCCAAGTCGATGGCTTTTTTTACCATCGGCTTCAGGGTGGCAAGCCAGTGCGGATTACACATGCAACCGCTATAGGTTAACGCAAGTTGCTAGTTGAATATCCATGGAATTTCCGTTAGAGTATTTGTGTCTCAAACAAAACTCTTAAAACAGGAGAATCCCATGGACTTAGTAATCGTAGCATTTTATACACTTTGTGACGATCTGTTAATTGAACACGGATATCAAGACGACCCAAGAGCCAAAATGTCTGCCGCAGAAGTAATGACCACTGCCTTAGTGGCAGCAGAACTGTTCGGTGGCAATCAACAGATGGCACGGTGTCTACTCAAAGAGCAGGGATATATTCCCAATATGCTCAGTAAGGCACGATTCAATCGAAGACTCCATCAAATTGCACCGATGTTTCAGACACTTTTTGAATCACTTGCCACAGACTGTAAAGCACAAAACCCAGACCAACTCTATATCATCGACTCGTATCCCGTGCCAGTGTGTGATGTGATTCGCATCTCTAGTGCAAAACTTTATCAAGGGGAAGTCTGGCGCGGGATGATAGCCAGTAAACGGAGATACTTCTATGGACTCAAACTGCATCTGATGGTCACCGAGTCTGGCATACCGGTTGAGTTTTTCTTAACACCGGGCAGTTTTAGTGATGTTCGGGGGTTGCGGTGTTATCCGTTTGATTTACCTCAAGGGGCAACCATTTATGCAGATAAAGCCTACTGCAATTATGGGATTGAAGATGCCTTAGCTGAAGCCGGTATCATGCTCAAACCGTTGCGAAAAAAGAACAGCAAACGGCAATATCAAGCCCACGAAGTTTACATACACCATCACCACAGGAAGCGGATAGAGGTGACAAACAGTTTAATCACCCAACGGCTACCCCGCTCTATTCATGCCGTCACTGCCGATGGGTTTGAGATTAAGATTATTTTGTTTCTCATTGCTACTATGATTACACTTATCATTAAATAAACACTAGCAACTTGCGTTAGGTTAGATACGGACGACCTTCGATGTCCCATCGGCGCAATGTCCCGTCTGCGAGTCGTTGTTGGGTATCCTCCGCGCTAGCACAGGGGGCAGCTCCTAGAAGATCGTCCGTCCAGATTCGTTCCCACGCACCAAACAGCCCCTGTCCTTTTTCGTGGTTTCCATAGTTCCATGCCATGCTCATCTGTCCTACAACCCGTGCGCCGGCTTCTTGGAGTTGGGGGATGAGTTCTGCTGCACAAGCAAGGTTTTCTCTTATGCCAACTAGCGGCATCCCCACCCAGTGGCGATTAACTTCGGGGTCGTCTGCCAAACTGTAGAACATTGGTCCAAAGGTTCCCACCTGCACAACTTGCAGTTTTGCCCTTCTCACATGATCCACTAGATCTAACCGCTGTGGGATACTCCAATGTTCAGCCATGCGATTAAACCAGAAATTTTCTGCCATGTTTCCTCCTTGACTAGACTGTATCTCCAGACACCTATTCGCACTTTGCACCGTCTATGCGAGTGCTTCGAGCAGGCGGGAGACATCTTCTTGGTTATTGTAGACGGAAGGAGAGATTCGCATCTTGTTGCCGTGGCGCATCGCTACATGAACGCCGGCGTTTCTGAGTTTCGCCATTGTCTCCGCTGGATCCGGTGCGGCAAAAGTTATAATGGGGCTTTCGTTTCCCTTGGGGGTGATAGTAGGGTAGCCGAGGGCGGGGAGTTCCTCCATCAGCCGATCGGTGAGGGTGCGTACATGGTTGCGAATATTGTGAACACCCAACCGGAGAATATACTTCAGGCTCTCTTGGGCGCAGATGGCACCCTCGTAGGACGGATAACTAACTTCGTAACAGGTGGGACCGGGGGTTGGTGTAAAGACGTACTCCGTGATATCTGGGTCAGGTTCTCCCACCCAAGGCGGGTAATTAAAACTTATACCTCCGCAGTGTTGGGTGGGCTTCACCACGGTTCCTTGGAGGTCTGAGCGCACGTAGAGGAAACCGAACCCCTTGACACCCATGAGCCACTTAAAGGTAGAACAGGCAGCGAAGTCGATGCCCATCGCTTGTACATCGACTGGCACAGCCCCTACGCCTTGAATAATATCGACATAGAGATAAGCACCGTGTGCATGGGCAAGATCGCTGATAGCCTTCACGTCCGAGAGGTAGCCGTTGACGTTAGAAACCAATGTGATCGAGACCAGTTTGGTGTTGTGATCAATCGCCCGTTCCATGTCGTGGTAGTTGATCTGCCAATCGCGGTGTTTAACGATGCGGAGGCTATCATCGTCCCCAACACACGAGCGCGCGGAGGCTTTTTCCCGCATTTTGTAGTTGTAGAGCGACGCGCCGTAGTGTAGGTCATGGGTGACAATGTTGCCACCGGCGAGGTGCTCCTGCATACCGTTGAGTAGATTGCTCTCCGCTTCGACGGCGCTGCGGGCAAAGGCGATATCTTCCACTTGAGCATTGATGAGTTTGGCGAAGAGACGTTTGGATTCGTCTCGTGGTGCTGCCCAAGGGGGCCACCACGGCTCGCCGACCTCGTGTGCTACCCAATCAACATAGCGGTGCAGGGCTGCGGCAGAATGAACACTGAGTGGGTGTGATGAGGCGTTATCGAAGTATGCGGCGGTTTTTGCTCGCGGAAAATCGTTGCGGACTGCGTCGAAGTCGGTTTTTTCCGCCGAGGATGTAACGGATGCCGGCTGCTCGTCTATAGAAGAGACTTGGTGATGGTTCATGATGGATCTCCAACGCTATGTTGAGGAGGTATTGTATACCAACGTGGTGAGATAATCTCACATATTTACTAGGTGATAGGTTTGCCTCCGGCTTTTTGCGTTTTTGACATCTACTAGGTTGTATAAAGAGTCACAATATCCATGTCCGACAGAGCATGTCCTTTTCCAACCTGCTGACCGGGAAATTTCACGGAGTTTCCCCAAACTTTGGCGTATTTCAACTTTTGGGCAATATCTTTGTGAATCTTGTCTGCAAAATGTTCTATGGTGCTATTAGCAGGGATTATCACCGGTTTCTCATCTGGTGTATTTCCGGCCTGATTTGAACGTGGGAATACACGAATGAACCCTGTGACTGCTCGCATGGCTTCTTTTAGTGCTTCAAGGTGCAAGTTCTGCTCTGCAGAGACCGCAACACTTTTGAATTGAGCAAATCGCATCTGTACCGCTTTTAAACGGCTATCGGAATCGGGCGCATCCATTTTTGTGTATACAATTAACAACGGTTGGGGTAATTTCGTTTTAGACAATTCTTCTAGAATGATGTCCAATTGTTGTGGATCAGCAGTCAGATCATGTGCGATCATTAAACCGTCGGCGTTAGCTGCCACACTGAGTAAGGCTTGTCCTCGTCCTCGACCTTCCGCGGCTCCTGTAATTAGGCCGGGGATTTCAACCAATTGAATCCACAGTCCACTGCAATCGACTCTCGCTGGTATGGGTTTCAAGGTGGTGAAGGCGTAGTCAGCAACTTTTATCTGCCTGCGAGAGAGTGCCTTGAGCAATGCGGACTTTCCGGCGTTGGGTGCACCCACCAGTGCCATCTGAAAGTGTCCTTCTTTCTCAACAGCCAGAGTGTCCTTGTGTTGCACCTTTGACCGCTTTTGCTGCTGTTGAATTTCTTCGTTGAGTGATTTACGAAGGTCAGCATAGGGTCCACTGCGATAATTAGGTAACTCCTCAAGAAGTCGATGGAGTTCCTCCTGCTTTTCCTTACCCACCTTTCCCTTCAATCGCCTTTTGATTTTCTGCTTCATCACTTTGTGAGACATTGGCATAGTGTATTCTCCATATCTGGAAATCAAAAGTATGGTTTAAGCAAATGAAACTCGCGTCAGGAACAAAAATTCAGATGTATTCAATCCTTAGATTCGACACTGGGAGTTGTGCTCCAAAATAAGGTTTCTACGCTGAAATTTCCGCGATTATCTTATCAGTGTTTTATCAATTTTACAACAAAAATACAATCAGACTGCCATTCCATTGTTTTATCGCCAAATTTTGGGAAAGAGTGGTATAATGAATATACAAAACTCCTCAATTGACACCTATCTGGTGTTTATGCATCATAAAAAACTCGGTATACTACAATGGAGGTGCTTTTATGCCATTTGGAGGCAATGACTGGCTTGCTTTAACCCCGGAACCGACCTTGGAGCCGGAGATTCCTATCTGTGATCCCCATCACCATTTCTGGGACTTTCGGACAGAGCGGGTTCCTTATCAACGTTACCTACTGCATGAGCTAGCCGATGACGTGAACAGTGGTCATAACGTGCGTTCAACAGTGTTTGTTGAAGCAAGAGCGATGTACCGCGCTGACGGACCGGAGGAGATGCGTCCCGTGGGCGAAGTTGAATTTGTGCAGGGGTTGGCAGCCGCTAGTGCGAGCGGATTATACGGACCTTGCCGGGCTGCAGCAGCAATCGTCGGCCACGCCAACCTGAACCTAGGGGAGCGGGTTGAACCGGTACTTCAGGCATTGCAGGCAGCGAGTCCCAACCGCTTTCGTGGCATCCGCCACGCCGTAACGTGGGATCCCCATCCAGAGGTCGAAAACACGAGTGCTCACAGAATGCAGGGACAGTTGGCTACCGATAATTTTCGGGCGGGTGCACGGGTGCTAGCAGGTATGGGGCTGTCCTTTGAGGCTTGGATGTACTTCCCGCAGCTGCCCGAATTGGCGGATTTTGCCAAAGCAGTGCCTGACTTGACGATTATTCTTAACCATATTGGTGGCTTGCTACGGGTCGGTCCTTATGCCAATCGTGACGATGAGGTCCTTGCTACTTGGCGGAACGGTATCGCTGCTGTGGCAGAATGTCCCAATGTCACCGTCAAGCTAGGAGGTATCGGAATGCCCCGTACAGGTTTTGACTGGCACGCCCGAACCACACCCGCCGGCTCGGAAGAGCTTGCATCGGATATGGCACCCTTGATGAATTACTGCATTGAGCAGTTCGGTCCTGACCGGTGTATGTTTGAGAGCAATTTCCCGGTGGATAAGGTCTCTTATTCTTACCACGTGATGTATAACGCTTTCAAACGTTTATCATCAGGTTACTCCGTTGAGGAGCGAGCTGCCATGTTTCATGATACCGCTGCTCGTGTATATCAGATAGATCTGTAAGCTAACGATAACGGTTTGGAACTGTTAATAACGTGAAACGTGATGCGTGATGCGTAAAAAGTTGGGGCATGAAATAGTGACCCCTTGAACGATGAGGATATTATGCAAATTAAAAATCCGTCAGGCATCAAAAGCGGCTTAACAAACTACGGAGATCCAGAGTTCAGCGTCTACATCCGTAAAGCATTCGCGAAAGCGATGGGATATTCGGATCAGGAGTTGGAGCGTCCGATTGTTGGCATCATCAACACCTTCAGCGGTTTTAATAGCTGCCACCACAATTTTGCCGACCTTATCGAAGCGGTAAAGCGAGGCGTGCTGTCTCACGGTGGGCTGCCGATTGAATTCCCGACGATTTCGCTGGGAGAGATGTTTACAGCACCGACCACGATGATGTTTCGCAACCTGATGGCGATGGATACAGAGGAGATGATCCGCGCCCAACCGATGGACGGTGTTGTCCTATTAGGGGGGTGCGATAAGACAGTTCCCGCTCAGTTGATGGGGGCAGTGAGTGCAGATCGTCCGGCGATCTGTCTGGTTGCGGGACCGATGATCACTGGGGATTATCAGGGACAACGACTTGGGGCTTGCACCGACTGCCGTCGATTCTGGGGTGAGTATCGCGCTGGACGTTTGAACGAAGACGAGCTGGCTGAGGTCGAGAGTCGGTTGTGTTCTAGCACAGGAACTTGTATGGTGATGGGCACCGCTAGCACGATGGCGGCCTTGGCGGAGGCACTCGGACTGATGTTACCCGGCGGTGCTGCGATCCCTGCGGTGATGTCGGAACGGCGGCGTCATGCAGAAGCGGCGGGTAGGACCATTGTTTCAATGATTAAGAATGATCTCCGTCCGTCGAAGATTTTGACAGAACGGTCTTTCGAGAACGCCATCCGTCTCCTGATGGCAATCGGCGGCTCAACAAATGGTGTCATCCACTTGACAGCGATTGCGCGGCGACTCGGCATCAAGCTTAAACTTACTGATTTTGATCGGATCAGCGATGAGACTCCGGTCATGGTGAATCTCAAACCGAGCGGTGCGTATTATATGGAGGATCTCTTTAAGGCGGGTGGAATCCCTGTGGTGATGAAGGCACTCGAAGATGTTCTCCACCGAGATGCCCAGACGGTGTTGGGGAGTACCATTGGAGAGAATCTCTCGACGGTGCCTCAGCCGGCAGTGTGGCAGGATGTCATCAAGCCCAGAACGGCACCGCTGTTTGAATCCGGCACGCTTGCCAGTCTCTATGGGAACTTGGCACCGCAGGGGGCGGTGATTAAGCGTTCGGCTGCTTCTCCCGATCTATTGACGCATCGGGGTCCGGCGGTCGTCTTTAAGTCGTTGGAAGATTTACACAACCGTATTGATGATCCCAATTTGCCGGTTACTAAAGATCATGTCATCGTCCTGCAGAATGCGGGCCCCATCGGTGGTCCGGGGATGCCGGAGGCAGGCTATCTCCCGATCCCGAAAAAACTCTTGCGGGCTGGCGTTAAAGATATGGTTCGCATCTCCGACGCTCGGATGAGTGGGACGGCGTTCGGCACGATTGTGCTTCACATCGCTCCTGAAGCGGCTATCGGGGGACCGCTGGCGTTGGTGGAGGATGGCGATCTGATTGAGTTGGATGTGCCAAACAAACGGTTGGAATTGCTAGTTGATAACGTAGTATTGGCAAAGCGGAAGGAGCAGCTTGTTTTGCCTGAACCGCACTTCCAGCGGGGCTATGGGTTGTTATACACTCAGCACATCGAACAGGCACATTTGGGCTGTGATTTTGATTTCCTTTGATTATACCTTTGCTATCAAATTATTGAGGGAGAAAAACAGAATGCTTGAAGAACAGTATCAAAAAGGTGTGGAACAATTTTCAAAAATGGTTGGCACAGATAAAATAGACGAATTGAGGGAGAAATTTAGGTCGTTATCTCCGGATTTTGAAAGGTGTGTGATGGGAGTTGTCGGTGGTGAGATTTGGAGCCGTCCCAACTTAGATTTAAGAACACGGAGTCTTTGTAGCATTGCGATTTTAGCGGCGTTGGGTCGAGTGAATGCCCTGGAACTGAACGTTCAGATGGCATTGAATAACGGTGCAACGAAGGCTGAAATCGTTGAGGTCTTTTTTCAGGTTGCCGCGTATGCTGGTTTTGCGGCGGCATGGGACGGGTTAGAAAAAGTCAATGAGATCTTCAAAGGATAGGTTACCTATGTTTAAGGAAAGGGAATTTTGATGAGCCAACCAATTCGTGTTGCGATCCTCGGTCTTGGACAACGCGGACTTCAGCATTTGAAAGCCCTTTGGAAACTCCAAGGCGAGGGGCTTGCCAAAATTACGGCGTTAATTGACGTTTTTGAGGACAATCTTGCGGAGGCGAAGATCCAGAAATATGTAGAGGGATTTCAGATTGATGGCATCTACACCTCGACAGATTTCGGGGAAACGCTCGCAGAATTATCATTAGATGCGATCTATTTCGCCTTACCGCCGGGGATACACAACGGCGAAATCATTCAAGCCGCGAATGCGGGGGTGCACATTTTTGCTGAGAAACCGATGAGCCTATATCTGGATGAAGCCATTGAAATGGAGCGTACGATACAGGAGAACGGCGTTATTTCCACAGCAGGGTTCCAGCAGCGGTACGATTCGCGTTATGAAGCTGTCCACGACTTTCTCGCTGATAAACAGCCCGTAATGACCACCATGATAGTCAACGGTGCGCTTGAGGGCCATTCAATCAAGCATACCAAAACTGAAACATTGGGGGGACCCGCCAATCGGGTCTGGACAGCGAACTACGAGTGGTCTGGGGCGACCGTTGTGGAAGGGGGTATTCACCAAACAGATCTGATGCGGTATTGGTTTGGTGACATCTCATGGGTTGAGGCAAGTTATATCCACCGTGACGCATCGGACATCGTTGATGGCGGGAATAATCCGTATGCCTACAGTGTGAGATACGGCTTTGAGTGTGGCTGCATTGCCAATCTCATCCTGTCCCGTCTGCGCCAAACCTACTATAGCGATGGCTACGAGAGTATCCTCTGGACGCACGGACACCTGAAGTTTGAGGGGAACGATGTGGTCGCTTACTACTACGATGGTCCGTATCCACCAGCGCAAACACCGTCGCAGGAAGCGGTTCGGCATGTCCTTCCGCTGCCCCACGGTGTCGATTCAACAGAGCAGATTAGCCGCGCTTTTCTCAGCGCGGTTGGCGCGGGCAATTCGGATCAACTTCGGAGTACCTTTGCGAGCAGCATGAATAGCCTTGCGGCGGTGCTGGGTGCGAACGTCTCGGATCAGCTTGGGGGAGAGCGCGTATACCTGAAGGATTTTCTTGTGGATGGGAGGTACGATCGTTTCCGCCAGAAACCTACCAGCAGATAAGCCCGGTTGCCAAAAAGGGTAGCGAAATAGTTGTCCTAATCATGGGGCCTACTCGCACCGTAATGGGCTTCTTTCTATCGTTGAGCCTTTGCAGGAAAAACGCATCGGAAACCAGTTTTCAAGACGCGCAAATCGGGATCAGCCTTAAAGCGATTGCTCACGGTTAGACTTGTTGGCCCACTGTCCCATGCACCACCACGCCAGACACGAGGGTCTCTTAAGTTGTGAAAATCGTCAGCCAAAGGAATCAATCTACCGGCAACAGGATTGTTTCTCCGACTCGTGGCATAGAAATCCCTATCGTATTCATCGAGGCACCATTCCCATACATTGCCTACCATATCGTACAAACCGTAGTCATTCTGGGGAAATCTCTTAACGGGTGCGGGCCAATACCATTCGTCGCGTTCCGCTTCTCCGCTATAATTGGCGTGGTCATGGCTCGGTTCATTCCCCCATGGATATCGTTGACCGATTCGACCACCTCGTGCGGCGTATTCCCATTCAGCCTCCGTTGGCAGCCGTTTGCCCGCCCATTTCGCGTATGCCATCGCGTCATGCCAACTCACATAAACGACGGGGAAATGCGGTTTGATTAACTGCCCGGCCGGCCCCGGATTGTCCCAATGATATGGTGTCCTATGTCCGGTTGCCTCAACAAAAGCTTTATACCTATCGTTAGTAACCTCTGTCTCGTCCATGTAAAAGGTGTCAAGGTAGACCGTGTGGACCGGACGCTCATCGCTTTGGCCTGCTCCAAAATGATCCCCCATCTCAAATTCGCCGGCGGGAATCAAGCGCATGACGGCTCCATCTGTTTCAAAACGTATCTCTTGCTGAACTGCCACGGGGACCACTTTTTGATACGCCTTAATCTCAGGAACAGGTGCGTTGTTTTTCACAATGAGAGTAACAAGATAATTTCCCGGTTGAATATAAGTATGTTCAGCGGTCAATTTTTGACTATATTCGGTCTGTTCCCCATCCCCCCAGGCCCATTTCACAGAGATGCCGTAAAACGTATCTTTTGATTGACCTGCATCGACGATGATATGCCCATTCTCTAGATACCCTGCCTCTGTTAGATTAACTTCGCTAGTTAATTCAAATGTTGCAAGAAATTGATGGACAACAGCCTCCACTGTGATAGGCGGGACATTGGTAACATCACCATCCGAAAAGAGAAGCTGACCGTGTCCTTGATACACAACGATTTTGTCGTTTAAGACGAGCCGCATGTCTATGTCGACCAACAATTCTTCGTCGCGCGGCACCTCGTCAACTGTGACGTAAACTTTGTCCTTGTCTGTTTGGATAATCAGATCTTGTGCTGTCTTTATTGGCTTTATCCGCGGTCCCGCTAGCGTCACCTTGACCGTATAGGGTCCTTCCACCGTCACATTCTTGAGGAGAATGGGGATTTGTAACGAAGCTGTTTCTTCGGTGTCGTCACCACAGCCCGATAAAGATACGCTCAAGGTGATGATCAATAAGGTGATAATCACTTTCATAATTATACTCCTCAACAACGAATTGCCCCGTGCAAAAACAGAGTGCAATAGTTAGATATATGTGCTAAACTTTTGCGGGATAGGTTTCCAAATACTCATAAGAGTTAGATACTTCGGTAAGGAACAACGATTGTTGTTCCTTACAGTATCCAACTGCGTGAAGCGTAATAAAAAAAGGCATATACATTTACTCAATCGAACGTCTGTTGATTATCCATGAGAAATATATATGCCTTCTAATTTCGATGTGGATGGCAAAATATGCCAATGCCACTACAATCACTGTCGCAACGCTAATCAGGTCAATTCAGTATTCCGTTCTGAGGATTCTTGACCTATCGTTGTCTAGAGTGAAAAGTGCGAATTTTATTTTTCCGTTGCCGTTTTAGTTCTAGGCGGCGGCGTTTTTCGCTCGGTTTCTCGTAGAAGCTGCGTCGTCTAATTTCCGTGACGATACCTGCCTTGCCGCAGATCTTCTTGAAGCGGGCTAATGCTCTATCAAGTGTTTCGTCCGGTTCTACTCTAACATGGATCATTGTATCAAACCTACCCCCCTTTCGATTCTTGGGATTTTAGCAACTAGTAACAGGTTGTGCAGAAAGTGTAACGCAGATGATCATGAATGCAAAATATCCTGCGTACCTGCCTTACCAAAATCTCAAGTACGGTTTCTTAAAATTCTGTTTCCTATTATACCAATTTATTTTCTGATTCTCAATAGAAAAATTCGATACAGGCAATATTAATTCCAAAAAACGGGACGCGACACACCGATGGATTAAGGTTTAGATCCAATTTTCGATGAGGTGTCAGTGGTTTCCAATTTTTTGGACTACGTGATTATTGAGGAGTATAACATGGCACTAAAATGGGGAGTGCTTGGCGCGGGAAGCGTTGCACAACGCCGGGCTATGCCGGCGATGACTAAAGCTGGAGATGCAGAGCTCCATGCTCTTCTTTCTAGAAATGCAGAACGTGCCCAGCGGTTTGCGATAGCGTATGGTGCAAAGAAATATTACACAACGGTCAATGAACTTCTGTCAGACGAAGGGTTGGATGCGATTTATGTGTCTACACCTGTGTATTTACATTGTGAGCAGGTCATCGCAGCTGCGGAACGCGGTTTCCATGTCCTCTGTGATAAACCGATGGCAATGAATACGGCGGAGTGCCAACGGATGATCGATGCTTGCCAAGCGAACGGTGTGCATCTACAGATCTGTTTTCTGTTCCGCTTCCACTCCTGTTTTCAGGGGATAAGAGACTGGGTGGCGGAGAACCGTTTGGGGCAAATTATCCAAGGACGAGTGCCGTTTCTCAAGCCTTTTCCGGTCCCGCCGGGGGCGTGGCGTGGTAACCCAGATCAGGGCGGCGGTGGCAGTCTGATGGATCTTGGGTCGCACGGAGTTGATCTCTTGCGTTATATCCTCGGAGAAGTGAGTCAGGTAAGTGCATTCTGTAATAGTGTGGTCCATGGGTACGATGTTGAAGAGACCGGGACGATTATGATGCGTTTTGAGAACGGTGCTCAGGGATTCGTTGACACCAGTTTCGCTGCTGCGGGGTGTGACCTTGTCATCGAAATCTACGGAACGGATGGGTGGGTGTGGGTCTACAATGATGATGGCTGGAAGATTAAACTCTCCGTCAACGGTGAGTCGCAGATTATTGACTCTCAATTTGAAGATCTCTACCAATTGCAATTTGAGCATTTTGCACGGTGTGTGACGGAGGGAGAACAGCCGATTGTAACGGGGGTGGATGGGCTGCGTACCAATGAAATTCTTGCAGCTGCCTACGAATCGGATCGGACAGGAAAAGCCATTTCGTGTCCGGTGGACTAGGGCGTGTTGACATTCTGATGCTGCTCATTCGACAAACGCTGTAACCATCGGAGGATTCGGCAAATGTAGAGCAAACTGTTAGTTTGTGGGCTCCGATTTATCGGAGTCCTCCCCGATTGCATCGGGACAGGCGGAACGGGATTGGGATCACAATCTAACAGATCGTGGTACAAAAGACCGCTTTTATGAAATAAGTTTTTGCAAAGGAGCCGTCTTGATGAAAAAGTGCGGCGACAAAATGGCACGATAGCAACAAAAAGAGAGATACGATGACATTTTGTCTCGGTTGTTGGGGTGTCAAAATGTCATTGAGAGGCGGATAACCCAGTAATAGCGGGGTGGCATATCTATTGCATACTTTGTATGTGTTGTATCAGTTTATTGATTCACACCTTAACGAAAAGGAGAATGAGATATGGCACTCACGCCGTTAGGCGATCGGATTTTAATCCGTCGCACTGAAGAAGATGAGCAGACAACCAGTGGCGGGATTATCATCCCTGACACTGCGAAAGAGAAGCCCCAAGAAGGCGAAGTCATCGCTGTTGGACATGGTCGCTTGCTTGACAATGGCGATCGGCAACCCATTGATGTCGCAGCTGGAGATAAAATTCTATTTGGGAAATACTCCGGCACAGAAGTGACCTATGAAAATGAAGAGCTGCTGATTCTACGCGAAGATGACATCCTGGCGAAGATTAGCTAATTTTGGAAATCAAGAAAATTAGGAGGATTAACAATGGCGGCAAAACAACTCGCATTTGATGAAAACGCGCGCAACCAGATTAAAGGTGGCGTTGACGCGCTTGCGGATGCCGTGAAAGTGACTTTGGGTCCAAAGGGAAGGAACGTCGTTCTCGACAAGAAGTTTGGCGCACCGACAATCACGAAAGATGGTGTGACTGTTGCAAAAGAGATCGAACTAGAGGATCCGTATGAAAATATGGGTGCGCAGATGGTGAAGGAAGTTGCTTCCAAGACCAGTGACGTTGCTGGTGATGGAACAACGACGGCTACCATTTTGGCACAGGCAATCTATCGTGAAGGCTTGAAGAACGTTGCCGCAGGTCGTAACCCGATGGCGCTCAAGCGTGGCGTTGAGAAAGCGGTCGAGGCAGTTGTAAATCGTTTGCAGAGCGTGAGTCGAGAGACTGCCGAGAAGACAGAAATCGCACAGGTCGCCGCTATCTCTGCCAATAACGATGGCGAGATTGGAAACCTGATTGCGGATGCGATGGAAAAAGTGGGCAAAGACGGCGTTATCACCGTCGAGGAAGCCAAGAGCCTTGAGACCACGCTCGATGTGGTCGAAGGTATGCAGTTTGATCGTGGCTACCTGTCACCCTACTTTGTGACTGATCCGGATCGTATGGAAACGGTACTTGAGGATGTATATATCCTCATCCATGAGAAGAAGATTAGTGCGCTCAAAGATCTCGTGCCGATGCTTGAGCGGGTTGCTCAACAAGGTAGACCCTTCCTCATCATTGCTGAAGATGTTGAAGGCGAAGCACTAGCCACCATAGTGGTCAACAAGATCCGTGGAACCATCCGTGGCGCAGCTGTCAAAGCACCGGGTTACGGTGACCGCCGGACCGCAATGCTTGAAGATCTCGCTGTTCTCACGAATGGACGGGTCATCTCCGAAGACCTCGGAATTAAGCTCGAGAACGTGAACATAAACGATCTCGGTCAGGCAAAGCGGGTTGTCATCGACAAAGACAATACGACCGTTATCGAAGGCGCGGGCAGCACCGAAGCTATCCAAGGTCGGATCAATCAGATTCGCAGGCAGGTTGACGATACCACCTCTGACTACGACCGCGAGAAACTGCAAGAACGTCTTGCGAAACTCGCCGGTGGCGTTGCTGTCATCAATGTTGGCGCAGCGACCGAAGTCGAGATGAAAGAGAAGAAGGCGCGCGTTGAAGACGCTATGCACGCAACCCGTGCAGCCGTTGAGGAAGGTATTGTTGCAGGTGGAGGCGTTGCGCTTGTCCGTGCAGCATCTGCACTCGATGATGTCAGTCTCGAAGACGAAACCGAGCAGGTCGGTGTTGATATTGTACATCGTGCCCTCGAAGAGCCACTTCGTCAGATTGCACACAATGCGGGTCAAGAAGATTCGGTGATCCTCGCGAAGGTGAGGGATGAAGCCGAGAGTGTTGGTTACGATGCCCTGAGAGATGAATTCAACGATATGTTCAGTGCAGGTGTCATTGATCCAACCAAAGTGGTCCGTGTTGCCCTTCAGAATGCTTCCAGCATCGCTGGACTGATGATTACCACCGAGGCGTTGGTCGCGGATATTCCTGAGAAGGAACCGCCGATGCCGGCAGGACCTCCCGGTGGTGAGATGGGCGGTATGTATTAATCAATGGTGTTTGTTTGCCACTGTTGATAGCGTGATGCGTGATACGTGAAAATCATTGGTTCATGAGGTTGTGAACCGATGAACAGCCCGATAAATTGGGATTTTCAGCTTGATGGATGTGGAAACGACATCTTCATCAACTTGCATCAAAGGTTATTAAACACCTGAAATTAGAGGCAGATATGGAGGGCAGAGATTTTCTTTGCCCTCCATTTTTTTTCTCTATAAGACTTACACAGCGAGCGGGTTCATAAGTCCCCCTGATAAGTGACACATCCCGATGAAATCGGGGGGATTTAGGAGGTTAAAAATCAAAAATCTGTTTCTGTATACTAAATTTGCGTAAGTCCTATCTATAAGATTTGTGCAGCTGATATTGTGTTCTATATTTAACGCAAAGACACAATGACGCAAGGTTTTTACTTTGTTAGGCCTTATGCGGTTGAACGCTCAAAGCCTCCGTTTCGACCCCTTCTAACTCCCCCGCCCCGATAAATCGGGATTAAGAAACAAGCGGGGGAGAACCAACTGTAGTTCGGCGATAAATTGCCACACAGGACAACTCTCAACGCCCGATGAATCGGGCAACTACAGTAAGTTCTTAGGCACCGATTCTGTTTCGTAGGGAACGCAGATCTGCGTTCCCTACAGAATATATTATTTCCTCCTGAAAGAGACTCAAGACATGCGCCTATCATGGAATGAAATCCGTGCCCGCGCTGCTGCATTCGCTCAGGAATGGGCAGACACTGGCTACGAACGAGGACAAACCCAACTGTTCTACCAAGCATTCTACTTAAAATGCTCTTTTTAATTTCAACTGTTTTTTAGGGGGCACGAAAATGAGATTTTTATTGATTCTCGCCTTACTATTTCTCTCAGCTTGCGGCGGAGAAAATCCATTCTCTTCACTTGTTGGTGAAGATGAGCATATTGAGATTATCACGATTGGTCCTTCCATCAAGCGGTGTCAGGGATTTATTGAGCAGGATTGCTATCTTGAGTACAATGAGGATTCAGCGCGGTGGGAGTTTTTCTACGAGAGTATTCAGGGCTTTGATTTTGAGCCGGGGTATATTTATACCCTTGAGGTCAGATTGAAAGATCGAGGTACGGAGATACAGGATGTGGGGCGGTATGCCTATCACCTTGTTAAAGTAGTCGAGAAGAAAAAAGCACCCGCCGATTTTAGTTATGGTTGGTAAGATTTAGCGGTCGATTTCAACCGATTCGATTTATTTGGATAATCCTTCCTTTCCAGTTCCGTTTGTCCCCGCGAGATTATGGTGGATTTTAGAATTGATTAGACACTGCGAACAAGTGGGATCATCAACTTTATTCATGGAGTTACGGCACACGGAGTGTACCTACTACTATAAGGAGGAGATTGTGCTGAATGGTGCAATTCTGAGGATACAGTCTACACCATTTGGTGCGTTCAGTTGATTAACTGACAACAGAAGTCCCTCGTTTTCTGCGGATTTCCCTAGTTACAGGTCAATGGCACACTAGTTGCTCTTAGGTAACACATCACAATGTAGACTCTTGCATCACACCTGATGCAAGGGTTCCCTCAAATCTCGAAACACAAACCATGATTTTGGAGGACCAACATGAGTGCTAAAAAGACGTCAGGGGCTGTGATGACCTCGTTGATTGTTCACGGAGTCGTCTTCGTTATCGCAGGTATCTATCTCGTTACCCAAACCCAGCAGTTCAGAGACCGGTTCGGTGCCGAAGTGCTACAAGCCAAAGAGCCCCCCAAACCGCAAGTTCGTAAACCGGTTTTCAAAACAGTTAAGCCAACGGTTCCAACCACAAATACGATGGTTGTTAAACCAATTAAGCTTAAACACAGGGTTACAAGCGTACGTACGACCTCCATACAGCCAGAAACGGTCCTGGACTTTTCCAATAAAGTGGTGAAGTTGGAGGATCCCATCAACCCCAATATACCTAAAGTGGTCAACGCCAATGCGCCGGTGCCGCAATATATAACACATGCGGACTTGCCTGTTTCTGATGCTCCCGGCGCACTCGCATTTTCCTCACCCGTCGCAACGGCTCCAAGTGCCGCACCCGCTAACATTGGTCGTGGTATCGGCGGTATTGTGCAGGTGAAGGTCGCTTTTGAACGTCCGGCTGGACTCGCTATGGTTGGACACGTTGGTGCAACCCGCGATGCCTTGGGTGATGTCGCTGATAGCATTATTTTAGGTGATGCAGAAGTGCCACCGCTGCCCCGTGGCGAACCCGGTGGCCGTGTCATTGGGCGTGGTGCCGATATTCGTGGCGTGTTCCGCTTTACCCGTGTCCGTCACAGTCTCTCCGACTGGTGGGCTGATGCTTCCTCGCTGAACGCGTGGACGAAGTGGATGAACGAACGGACGAAGATTAAAACCGACATGAACGTCGAAGGTGGCGCGCTCAAGTTCACCGATGCGAACTTGCAGAAAGCCCCTCTGCTTTTCATGACGGGACATGATCCAGCACTTGTCCGTGGCAAGAATCTGATGGGGCGCCAGTACGGCGGTGGTAAATTGGACAACCGTCTGTCTGAAACTGAAGCAGCCTCACTCCGTCGGTATCTCGTTGAAAGAGGCGGTGTCCTTGCTTTTGACGACTGTGGGGTGAACGCACCTGCACAGGCAATGATTCGTCTGTTCCTCGCTCAGATGCGTTTTGTTATGCCTGAATATCAGGTTACACGAATTCCGAATGACCATGAGATGTACAGCAACTTCTATGAGATGGGTGGACCGCCAGTTGGATTTGACCTGTGGTGGTGGGGAACGCACCCGCCGAAACGGAACTATCTCGAAGGAGTTATGGTTGGCGACCATATTTCTGTGTTAGTATTCCGTCGTGATTATATGTGTGCGATGGAGTCGGTTAGTTTGCCAACCCGTAGTGTCCACTATTCACCAGGTGTTTATCGTTTCATGACCAACGTTGCAGTTTACGCACTGACGCACGGCTCGATTTCTGATTACTCCGGTTATGTGCCAGAAGACACAATGGCGAAGAGGAGACTGCCGATTCGTGCTCCTGAAACCGCAGGGATTGGTGCTGTTGAGTAGGGTCTGCTGATTTTGCCAGACCTTTACATTATGTCACGTGAGCAGCCAAGCCATTCGCTTGGCTGCTTTTTGCTGCTTCATTTTTACCCAGGTTGCTAGACAACCCCGATAGATCGGGATTTCGCTACGCTCAACCTATATCATATCTCGACACCCCAATGCCGTGTTGGGCGATTGAATGACAGCAGGGCAACCACAAGGGTTGCCCCTACAAGGATTGACCCAATGCCCGGTTGCCGTTAGCCCATCCGGAGGTTTCGGTCTTCCAGTGGTAGATCTACCCGCACATTGCCGAGGCGATGGGATTCGCGTAGTCCGATAGCAATCTCCAGTGCCTCCCTGCCAAATTCTCCCGGACAGATGCGCTCTTCTCCCGCCTCCAGAGATTTGCAAACGCCTTCGATTGCGTCTACCATTGAACTCCGCGGATACCACGGGTTAGGAAACTGACATTGGATAGGTCCACCTGTCTCGGGATGGGTACTCCGTAGTTCAAATTGGGCATGGGCATTGCGTGAAACGATACGCCCCTTATTGCCGATAAATTCGAGCGTCCATGATTCCCCAGTAGTCTCGGATCGGGTATTCATGATAGCACGGACACCGTTCTCGTAGACGATATACCCGGATCCCGCGAGGTCGCTATCTCCCGCAGCACTTTCTTCACTGTCCATTACGCCGAACACCCACTTTGCTGGAGCATCGGCAAACAAGCGCAAGAGCGCAAACGTATGGCTATGAAGATTGGAGAGACTGGCTGGACTGTGACAAACCATCGATCTCAATGTGCCGATGGCTCCGTCAGCGATTGCTTGGCGTGCGTTTGTGTACCAATTGTACCAATTGAGGTGGCACGCAATAGCGAGGATGGTCCCGTGCTTGTGACAGGCATCAATCATCGCGTCCGCCTCAGCAAGGGTGCGACACATCGGCTTCGTGGCGTAGATTGCCTTTACACCTGCTTCCGCTAAACCGATAGTGACCTCCGCACGGGGTTCAGGACGGGTTGTTAGGCAGACGATGTCCGGCTGTTCCTTTTCCACCATCTCTCTATAATCGGTATAAAGGGCATCGACACCCCAACGCCGCTTGAAGTCATCTAGTTTTGCTTGATCTACATCAGCTGCGGCGATGAGGTCTACCCCTCGCGCCTCAATCATTGCTGGAGCGTGCGCCCAGGGCCAGGGGTAGTGTGGCATTCCGATATGTTCATCATCGATCGTGCTGCCCATCCTGCCACATCCGACAACTGCACCGCGATAGGTGTGTTTGGGTTTGGTTTCGTGAACGACGCGAAATGCTTCCCCTTTGGGTTCAGCCATGAGATTTTCCTTTCGGTATCAGTTTTGGAAACTGGTGTACAAAGCGTGAACCCCAAGTTCCTGTTTCCTACGTTTCACGCTCCACACTTGACGGCTTCTCTGCCTCGTTTCCGTTTCCAAGTTTTGCTTTCAACGCTGCGAGATCATCCTCAACGTTGCCCTTCGTCTCTAACGCTGCAAACTCATCTTCAAGAGGATCCTTCTCAAAATCAGCCATTTCGGCGGCAGCATCCGCCCTGGCTTCCATATCACCGACCTTCTGCTCCATCCGCTCGAAGGTGTCAAAGGCACTGCTATCCTTCATCCCCGCCATCGTTTCATGGATCTGCTTTTGTGCTTTGGCACGTTTCTGACGTGCGATCAGCAGATGCTTCTTGCGGTCAGCTTCACCAATTTTCAGTTCCAGTGCTTTCAGATGTTCCTTGAGTTGATCAACTGCCTGTCGCTGCTTGTCCCACTGGATTTTGTACTCATCTGCGAGTTGCTGCGCCTCATTTCGTCGTGCTAATGCTTCTCGCGCCAAGTCGTCCCGTTCTTTCTGAATGGCGATGGCGGCTTTCTCTTCCCACCCCTTGGCTTGTTCGGCAGTTTCCTGATACTGTCTCTGAAGACGTTTTTCATCGGCAATGGCAGCAGCTACCTTCTGCTTCGTATCGATAAGCTGCTCTTTCATTTCGATGGTAATTTGATTGAGAACCTTTTCCGGATCTTCCGCCTTAGTCAAGGCTTCGTTCACATTGGCTTTGAAGATTGTGGAGATTCGACTGAAGACACTCATTTTACTATCCCTCCGTGTTATAGGCTGCGATGTAAGTGAATTGAACCGCCGAGCGGTTCATGAAATCGCTTTTGATGATGCAAGGGAATTGCCATTTAGTCTTATCAGTTTTGATCAGAATCTTCCGGGAGTGTTTGCGAATGTCGGTTTTCATAGCAATATTACCAATGGCACCGTTGTTGCCTGAATCTCAGATGAATGGTATTATACAACCAAATCCCGGGCGTGTAAAGGGCATCTTGATTGTGCATTATATCTAAAGCCATATCAATGCTGAACGCTTGCAAAAAGGGGACAAGTGAGTTTTCTCTGAAACTGCCCCTTGACACTTAACGTATGTTATGGTAAAATAGTGTCTATCATCTTATTTTTTTGGGATGTCTATGTATAATAAAATAAATTGCCACATGTCGCCCCGCTGGGGCTTTGAAGGTCGGGCGAGAACACCCGACCTACTGGAAATAGGTAGTAATTCAATTAATCACACACATGGAGGATAGATATGGCACTCGGTTCAATTCACGATGCGGCAGCCAACGGCGACCTTGATACAGTAAAGAAAATCCTTGAACAGGATCCCGGACAGGTCAACCAAGATGATCAGTATGAATGGCGTCCTATATTTCATGCCGGATTGAGACGGCATTATGACGTTGTAAAATATCTAATAGACTGCGGCGCGGACTTGGCAGCGCACGATGGGTATGTGATTCACTACGCTGGGGAAGTGCCAAACAATAAGGAGGTCGTATCGCTGCTCATTGCGTATGGGGGATTGGATGCCCATACTAAACCAGCAAGCGAAATTGCGCGCCAGTTCATATACGCTGTTTTCTTAGCCAACGTGGGGCGGGTGAACACAATGCTTCGTGATAACTCAGCGTTAGTCGAAGAGCGTTACGCCCGCGGCGATACCGCTTTGCACCACGCTGCTCGGAATGGCGACTTAGAAATTGTAAAACAGTTGGTCAGCAGCGGTGGGGATGTCAATGCAGTGGCGGATCAGGGCCATTTTCCCTTGTACTGTGCAGCCGGTCATGGGCATGTAGAAACGACGCAATATCTAGTAGAAAATGGTGCGGATCTACAAGCGAGGCTCACAGACGGGAAAACAGTGATTGAATGGCTAAAACAGTATGCGGATTATGACCGTCGCTTGAAATCGACTCTCGATGTATTGGAGAAGTAATTTACCCTATTCGTTCAGAACCACAGGAGCACAACAGATACCGTTTTTGGGCTGCAATCCCCGAAATCGGTAACCGCTATCTAAGAGTCATTACGCTCGACGATAAAATTACTATTCATAACGCTTTTCCAGATCGAGGATTCAAGCCATGAAACTCAACTACTATCCAGAAACTGACTCACTGTACATCAACTTGTCTGAGCAGTCCAGCGTAGAAAGTCATGAAATCTCGGAAGGCATTCTTCTGGATTATGATGCCGACGGTAAACTTGTTGGCATTGACATTGATAATGCTAGTAACAAAGTTGACATGGAAAAACTGATTTTCAGCGGGCTCCCCGGCAAGATTGAAGCAGCGTGAAACGAAGATTTTTGCCAAGAGCAGCTGGGGTAGCTATTTCTCTAGAAACACCTATAAAGCAATAAGGCATTTCGTCCATTCCCATGTTCAATAGAACATTAATAGTGCAGCCACTTCCATAGCTCACCGAGGGTTGGACGTTTACCATACATCAGTATGCCGATTTTGTATATCTTTCCCATGACCACGATAGCCCCGAAGATTGTTGCAATCATCACAGCAATATTGAGTAAAATTTCCCATAACGGTGGCATGAGCACGTTGATCCTCATAAACATAAGCAGCGGAGAGAAGAACGGGATATGAGAAAGAACTACGGTCAATGTGGCGTCTGGCACGCGAAATAGACCGAACATCAGCATAAAAGGAAGAATTAACATCATCACAAGCGGGGTTGCGACCTGTTGTGCTTCCTCTTCGCTATTGCATATTGCACCGGCAGCGGCATAGACGGTGGAAAAGAGGAAGAAACCTGATACAAAATAGATCAGAAAATAGAAAAATGCTGATGGTCCCGTTGATTTGATAATAGAGGTGATTTCAATGAACTCCAGCGGTATTCCCTGTATTCCGAATAGTCCCAAAATGGGATTGATGTTCATCAATAGCAGAACGGCACAACTCCCCCATATCAAGAACATCGTGAGGCATACCAAACAGACACCGATGATTTTGCCAAACAGTAATTGATGTGGCTTAACAGAAGAGATAATCACTTCCACAATGCGGGTTGTTTTCTCTTCAAGTACACTCCGCATCACTGAAGCACCATATAACAACGTAAAAAGGTATAAGGAAAAAGTCAAGATGTAAGTCAGTCCAAGTCTAACTATGGCTGTTTCTTCGCCTTCGACCGTGTCTGTTTTTGCAGTAACAGCGTACTCCTTAAGACTGATTCGTCGCATAAGGTCTCTGACTTCGCCTGCAGCATACCCTTTATCCGCAAGTCGCTTGTTGGTGACAATGCGCGAAATGACCCCGCTGAAAGCAATCTGTTCCTCAAAGTTTGTAATATTTTTCGCGTAATAGTTGACTTCGAGACGTTCAAAGACCTCCTGTGGAATTTCGATATACCCACGGATTTCCTTTGCCTCAACCTGCTGATTCAGTTGTTTTTTTACCTCTACATTGCCGTTGAAATCTGACGATTTTTCAATCAACTGGTATACCCGCTTCCCTTTATGATAAAAAAATGAATTCTCGTCAAGGGCGTCCTGCATCTTGGAGAAGATCTCCCCCGTTTCATCGAAAACGACATAGGTTTTGATCTCATCGGATTTATGCTGCAACGTCATCATCAAACTGGGGAGGACCATCACAATAAACATCATCACTGGCATCAATAAGATCGATGCCACAAACCCCTTCGTTTTGACTCGCGTTATGTACTCTCTCTTGATGACTGTAATGACCTTATTCGGCATCTGGTATTCCTCTTTCGCCTCCCACGCTTTGAACGAATATCTCATGAAGCGTAGGTTCCATCAGTTCAAATCGAGTGATGTTCACCGATGCCTCAACGAGTTCCCGCAAGAGGGGGGTATAGTGTTCCGGGGCGTTTAGCTTGACCTCTACATATTGACCGAAGTCATTACACCTTTCGACAAATCGGGAGTTTTTAATCAGATCAACATTTCCAGAGTATTCAATCTCCACTGAACCTCTACCGAAGGATTTTTTAATTTCCCTCAAATCTCCTTCGAGTACAATTTTGCCGGCGTTTATTAGACAGATCTTTTCACACAACTTTTCAGCCTGTTCCATGATATGTGTAGAGAAAATGATGGTCGCACCATCGGTGTTGAGTTCAAGCATCAAATCTTTTAGTAGCGTCATATTGATAGGGTCTAGACCGGAGAAGGGTTCATCGAGGATGATTAACTCAGGTTTGTGGATGACCGTGGCGATAAATTGGATCTTCTGCGCCATGCCCTTCGATAGTTCTTCTATCTTCTTATTCCGCCACTCGACCAGATCCATCTTCTGGAGCCAGCGGTCTATTTCAGCAGAAGCGTCTGCACGGCTCATCCCTCTTAATTCTGCCATAAAGAGTATTACATCTTTCACCTTCATCTTTCGATAAAGCCCGCGCTCTTCCGGCAGATAGCCAATCTGATCCGCAAAATTCCCACTCTGCTGATTTCCGCTAAAGGTAATCTTCCCAGCATCCGGCGCAATGATATCCATAATCATGCGGATGGTGGTCGTTTTACCGGCACCGTTGGGTCCGAGCAAACCGTACACGGATCCTTTTTCAATGTTAAAGGATACGCTGTCAACAGCTTTGAAGTCTCCAAAGTACTTACTGATGTTTTCAACCTGTATTATATTTATATTGGAGTTCTCGTTATTATAGATCCATTTCGAGTCATCCAAGCATCAGTGCCCCTAGCTCTGCTTCATTTGTCTGCGATGGCTGAAGAATACCGGCAATTCTTCCGTTATACATCACAGCAATCCGGTCGCTCAAACTCAAGAGCTCTTCCAAATCGACGGAGATGAGTAGAATTGCCTTGGATCGGTTGCGGGCATCGATTAATTGTTGATAAACAAACTGGGCGGCATTAATGTCCAAACCGCGTGTTGGGTGTGCGGCAATGATAAGTTCGGGATCACTTTCCAGTTCGCGCGCCACAACTGCTTTTTGCTGATTGCCGCCGGAGAGGGTCCGAATTGGGAGATTGATACCTCCTGCCCGGATTTCGTACTTTTTGATCACATCATTTGCGAATTGATGGGCGGTTTTCCGCTTCAACAATCCGTGTCGGCAGAATGGCGGCTGACTGTGGCTGCCGAGAATCAGGTTTTCATCGACCCGGTCATCGAGACTGATGCCGTGGCGATGTCGGTCAGCGGGTAGATGCACCACACGCCTCCGCCGAATCTCAGCCGGTGATCTATTCACAATAGATTCGCCATTGAGGGTGATGGTGCCACTTTCGCTTTTCCGCAATCCTGTTAGCACTTCAACGAGTTCATTTTGTCCGTTTCCCTCCACCCCGGCGATCCCTAAAATTTCCCCCGCGGAAACGTCGAGATTAATCCCGTCCAACAGAGCCCGTCCGTTCTTGGTGCGGAGTGTAACATCTTCGAGATGTAGCATGGATTCGCTAGGTTTGTCGGATCTTTTCTGGTGTGTGCTATCGTTGAAAGTTTTTTTGCCAATCATCAACTCGGACAGTTCAGTGCTATCTGTCCCCGTTCTGGGAAGTGATGCAACGGATTTGCCACTACGCATCACTGTAACTGTGTCAGCAACTGCCATTACTTCACTGAGTTTATGCGTAATCAGAATGATGCTCTTTCCCGCCGCCTTCAATCCGCGCAGGCAGTTAAATAGCGCAGCAACCTCCTGTGGCGCAAGTACTGCTGTGGGTTCATCAAGGATTAAGATCTCTGCACCATGATAGAGAGCTTTGAGGATTTCTGCATACTGTTGGGCACCAATCGGGAGGGTGTCCACCGTGGCATTCAAATCGAGATGGAAGCCGAGTTGTTCGGCGAGCCCTGTGATGGTACGGTGCGCTGTCACAGTGTCGAGAAGGGTTTTGAATCGGCGTGGCTCTTTCGCTAGGATTATATTTTCGAGCGCAGTCAATGCAGGGATGAGGGTGAAGTGCTGCTGCACCATACCGATGCCGAGTTGAATGGCGGTGCGAGGGGTGTCGATACGGACCGGTTCATCCCGAAAGTAAATCTTCCCTTCGTTCGGTTGATAGAGTCCGTAGAGGATCTTCATCAACGTTGATTTCCCCGCCCCATTTTCGCCAACGATGGCGTGGATTTCGCCGGGGTGCAGCGAGAAATCTGCTCCATCGTTAGCCAGAACTGCGCCAAACCGTTTGGTGATGCCCTGCATTCTGATGAGTGGTGGGTTAATCATGGGGAGAGTTCGCAGATCCAAGGGCTGAACGGCTGAGACTTTATCCGCTGCGTCTCATACCGCGATGCCAATGTTTGATGAGGTTGGATGGGATTTCGCGTAGGAAAATCGAGCTACCGCGCTCATAGTCCCCCTTGCGGCGACTAGCAGACGTTAAGTAAAGCCGCTCTTGGGCACGGGTCATACCGACGTAAAAGAGGCGACGTTCCTCTTCAAGTTCTGAGAGGGGTTGATCGGATCGCCGAATCGGGAATGTCCCGTCCTCCATGCCTAGGATAATAACGACGGGAAACTCTGTTCCCTTTGCTGCATGTAGCGTCATCAACGTAATCTTATCCATTTCAACTTCCACTTCATCGGCACTGTTAATCAGTTTCTGATAATCGAGAAAATTAGTGAGACGTTTTTCGACACTGATGTTTTCAAAGTGTAAAACACCATTCATAAATCGGGCACGTTTCGCCTCCCAATCCCTATCTTCCGGTGACTCTTCAATCCGCGCTCGGATCAGTGTGTCAATGCGGTCTCGAACCGATTGTTGCTCCATAGGTTGCAAATCTGCCATGAGCCAATCCAGCTCTGGACGATGTGTCTGAACATAGCGCGCAGCGGTTTGGCAATAAATCTTTATTCCACCTTCTGTCTCTTCGCTTATTCCGATGTCCTGTCGGTCCTCTTGTGCAGCAAGGATTCCAATACCGACCAATGGTAAGAGTTCGGGTAGAGATTTAAGTTCCCGACGGCGCAGATCTTCTTTGATTAGTTCATCAAACACTTGGCGATTGATTTGTACGTCCTCAATCGCTCGGTGCATGGTCTGATGCTCGATATTGAATTTGGTGGCGAGAGCTTCTAAACTGCAGCTTTCGCGTGGATAGAGACGTTGTGCTGTAGCAAGGGTATCATAATAGGGGTTGGATAGTCCACGTTTCAGATATTTGCCGAGGTCGCGTTCAAGCACAAGGTTGTCGAATTCAGCGATATTGTGTCCGATGAGGATGCGATCTTGGATAAAGCTCAAAAACTGTGGTAGCACTGTCTCAATGCTTGGTTCATTTGCCACAGTTTCATTGTTAATGCCGTGGATGTGCGTACTCGATTGCGGAATCCTGCCCGGCGGTTTGACAAACTGATGGTAGCTTTCAAGATCACTACCTATTGCGCTCAACCGATTTGCACAGATTTCAATAATCTCAGCAGTTTTCGGATTATTATCAATTGTTTCGAGGTCATAGACGATCATATCCGCACGGTTTGGCTGTTCAAAATTGCTCAAAAGTCGCTGGCACAGTTTCAATGCAGTCACACTGCGAGATTGACTGAGTTGTGATCTATTGAGTTGGATGACGTTTGCATCTGTGCTGATCGCGGAGCCGAGTAGAATGGTTGTTCCTTTGCGTTCAGGCAGCTCTCCAAAATCTCCAATGAGGATATTAGCTCCACTTTCATCCATTGTCGGATTCGGAGGTGAGTCAAGAGGGAGCAGGTCTATATCAATCGAGAGATTGAGGTATCGCTCTAGCGTCAGCCGAATGATGTGGGCAGCGCAGTAGGAATCGATCCCGTAGCTTGCAATCAGGTGGATGGGTTCCCCGCGATCAATCACGCTATACAGCGTATCCGTCGCAGCGCGGAGTCCGGGGATTTCTGGCTGATTTTCAATTTCACGTATGTCTTCGGATTGGTACGGGCTGCGTCTATTTGACAGGAGATCGAAGAGCTTATTTGCAGTTGTGTGGATCTGTTCTTCCTCAATCCCTGTACTAAAATCATCAATTTGTTGGAAGAATCGACGCACATTCCAACGGGTCAAGGGACCGGCATCAGATGGATAGTCATCAATCTTTCTGAGCAGCTCAATTAGTGTTATATTCTTCTGTTGTGTGAGCCATTTCAACCGGACCAGTGTTAGATCGTCGATTAGCTGCTGGGGAAAGTTGACTGCTTTTTCCATATCACGGGGGAGTTGCCACTGGATGAAGCCCAGATAGGAGAGAATTCCCTGTGCATACTCCTCTTGAAAGGAGTTCGTTCGTCCAATACGTTGAAACCCAATCCGATCTTGATGCAGCCGATCTACTAACGGTTCTGCTAATTGGTGGGTGCGGTAGAATACGGCGATGTCCCCGTAGGAGTAGTGTCTGCCCTCCACAAGTTTCCGAATCAACGTAATAACCACGTTTGCCTCTGCATCGGGGGTGTCTAGTGCGTAATGATAGAGTGTGTTGCCAGCACCTTTGTGTGTTTTTAGAACACTCTCTTTCTGGCGTGTGTTTTTGGCGATCACCGCTCCCGCAGATCGCAGGATCCGTTCACTGCATCTATAATGTTCCTCTAACTCGACTACTGCCGGCTTGAAATCTTTCTTGAATCGTTCGATATATTTGGGGTCAGAACCCCGCCAGCTATAGATAGACTGATCCTCGTCCGCAACGACCATCACGTTATGTTGCGGTTCGCGAGCAAGGAGTTTGAGCAGTGCATATTGTGCGGCGTTGATATCTTGGTATTCATCAACAAGGATGAAGCGGATATCGTTGTGATACTTTGCTTGCACAGTGGGCACCTGATCAAGCACTTCAACAGATTTGGAGATCAGATCGTCAAAATCGAGAGCATTGTGAGAGGCAAGTTTTGTCTGGTAGGCTTTGAGCAGGTCTAGAATGTCTCGTACTTCCGCTGGATTGTTGATAACTGTCCCATCGTCCAGCAGAATTTCATCTCGGTTGGTGGTTGGATCTTCCAATTTCATCTTGTACGCGCCGATGATGTTACGCAGCATCCACGGCGGATAGGTGAACCGGTTTTGACCAAGTTCACGCAGACACTCGATTAGCACCTCCTCCTGTGTCTCCTGACTGAAAATCGCAAAGTTTACCCCCAAGCCAATTTCTTCTGAGTGCTGACGGAGCAGACGGACGCAAAAGGCGTGAAAGGTGTGGATACGGACTTCTAACCCTTGTGTTGTACCGAGCAGTTCTTTGATCCGATCAAGCATTTCCTGTGCAGCTTTATTCGTGAAGGTAACGGCAAAAATCTGTTGAGGTACTATCTGATGGTTTCGGATAAGATGTGCAATTCGGTGGGTAATGACATTCGTCTTGCCCGTGCCCGGTCCTGCTACCACCAGCATCGCACCGTCGGTATGGGCAGCAGCTTGCTGTTGTTTCTCATTCAGTTCTTGTAGAATTTCCATAGTCATTACCTCATTTCAATATGTTTTTGGTTAATCATATTTTAACATATTGATAAAAATAAAGCAAGTAAGAATTATGATGCGTGAAACGTGATACGTGAAAAATGTCCCGTCCTAAAATAGGTTTACATAAAACTCCCGGTTCACGGTTGATTTATAGCGAGTTCAAGTAGGGGCGAGGACACCCTACCTCTACGGTTTCTATTGCACGATTTCTTAGCATGAGCGAATCTCTTAATATGAGTCAATATCCGAAAGGGGAAGAAATGCGGCAAACGTATGGTCATACGCTTGCCGCTGACTCTGATTAATCCGTCGCTAACGCTTCAAGGGCGTTTAGGTGCCAGTCTGGATCTTCCAATGCTTCGTAGACAATCCCACCTTCGACGTTCCGGGGCGTGGGGAGTCCCAACAGATGGCAGAGCGTCGGTGCTACATCAATGACCCGCACCTGTCTTTGGAGGGCTATACCTTGACGGACACCCGCGCCGGAGAGAATAAATGTCGAGTGCTGCCCGCCGATACCGAAGCTGACGGACGGAAGTTGTTTGCCGTGCGCGCCATCGAACTCCGGGCGTAAAGCGTAGACCACATCCCCCACAAGGTTGCTGGTGAGATTAACCATCTCGGCATCTGCGTGGGTCAGTGCGAGGGTGAAAGGATGTCTACCGGTTTCCGGATCTTTATAGGCGTGAAGCGCGGCGATGATCTCACGCTGCGTTGCCTCATAATCGGCGGAATCAACAATGCCTTCGGGTTCACGACCCTTGAGATTGATGAAGATATGCACCAAGCCAACATCAACAGCACGGGTCTTTGACCAATCAATTTCTCGTGTTCCCTCCTTGTAGACGATGAAGCCAGTCTCTTCTAACACTTCGGAGATATTTACGGAACGGAATTGGTTTGGTGTCCCGCCGTGATCGGAGCAAACAAGGATAACCGTGTCATCGTCCGCGAGTTCCATCACACGCCCGATCATCCGATCGGTCGAAGCGTAAGTCCGAATAACGCCATCTCGACACCGTTGGATTGTTTCGGGAGGTGCACCACTTATTTCGTCCGCTTGACTCAAGAAGAAGTGGCTCGTGTAATCTGGCGCGTGGGTTTCCACCATAAGAATATCCCACTCATGTGTTTTTGTTAGGAGTTCTGCAACATCGGCAAGACGCTCATGGTGGTATTCTAAGGATTCAAAATAGGTGTCATCGTCGATCACACCCAGGGCATCTCGTCCGGGGTTTTGACGAAAAGGGCTAAGTTCTTTGTCGATCTCCAACGCAATTTCGGTGGGAACGGTATACCCCTCGCGGGGCCAGATCTGCGGAACGAATAGTTCAAAGGCATCCGCAGTCGGGGTCAGCGTAATCAGTTTCATGCGTACATACCCCTCAACATCAGCTCCATCAATCTCGAAGGTATCCAGCCACAAATCGCTCCAATCTCCTACACCCAGTTCTGTAACGGTATCATTTCCCGATCGGCTTCGACATACCCGCACGCGATCGTAGCCGTTTTCACCGGCAGCGTAAATCAGTCCGAAGAAGGGTTTAGGAGTCCCCTGTTTGCCACGGTTCATATCTGCCCGTCCGCGTGTGAGCGGTTGGATTGTCAATTCAACCTCACGTGGCGGTTGCGTCGAATCGGGCAGATATGTCCACCCCTTTCCGTCAGTCGATTCTACCGTGACCGGATCGACCTCACTAACGTCCTGTAATCCACTTGGATCCAATGTCTCTGGATCTCGTTCTCCACCAATTGGACGCGGTGTCCATTTTCCACTAACGAAGAGGTGATAGCCTGCAACCTGATGATGGTTTGATACGCCTGGTCCCGTTCCTTCCACCTGGATACCAGTCGTTACGGTGGGGGGCCAGGACATCTCCCACTTGACGAGGATCGGTTTTCGTCCGGCGCGTTCTGCCAGATTCCAGAGATATTCGGATTGACACAGCCCTGTATTGATCCCCCAAACGGTTTTATCCAACCGTTCCCCTAAAGCACGAATATTAAAATCCATAACACGGTGGGTGCCGGGCCAGGAGCCGGTACTGAGTGCCGTCCACCCTGGCGGGGTCAAGGTTGGAAAAACACCAATCATAGGGCGAAAAACCCCTTGCTCTCGCAGCTTCCCCATATTCGGGGCGTGTCCCCAATCGATCACATTGTTGACTAGTTCCATACTCGCGCCATCCATGCCGATTACAATCGCACGTTTCGCCGGAGACAGATTTGATACGTTAGAATTCGTAGGCATTATAAGTTCCTTTCTTCTGAGATTTCTAGATTTCTTGATGGTTTAGGCTGATTTTATCACAACTCTGTCAATCCGTCGATCACTAGAGATTTACAATTTGAGATTTACCACTTGTCAAGAATAGGGCAGATCGAGTATATTATCATAATGCAATCTATGATCTGAACGTTGCTGTAAGCTGCGTTTCTAAATTTATGCTTTTACAATCGTTGGAATTGATCTAAAATCAGGTACTATAATGTGTTTCACCTAATCTATGAATTAAGAAATACGGAGAAAAACTATGAATGTAGTTCCAGACGAATTTATCCGCGTGATGCCAGATGCACTCCGAGGCTTCATCAGTGAAGCTTTTCAGAAAGCGGGAACCTCGGAAGAGGATGCTGCACACATGGCTCATCTGCTAGTTCTCACGGATCTACGCGGTGTGTTCAGTCACGGTACGCGCCAGACACCGGGATATGTGGATATGATGCTTGAGGGCAAAGTAAATCCACGGCCAACCGTTCGCTGTATTGATGAATCTCCGACGACGGCAATCTACGATGGCGATGGCGGCATGGGACATTTTGCCTCGTATCACGCTGCGAAGGCGGCGGTGAAAAAAGCCAAAGAGATGGGGCTAGGTGCCGCAACGAGTCGGAATCACTTCCATTTTGGGAGTGCCGGCAAGTATACACGGCTCGCAGCTGAAGCGGATTGTGCCGGATTTGCGGTCTCTTGTCACCGTTTTCGCCACAGTCCCGATGGCGTGATTGCTACCGCAACAGGGGCTTCACCGATAAGTTTTGCGATCCCGGCGGGTGATCAGCCGCCAATAGTCGCCGATATGGCAACCGGCATTGATGCCAAGCTGCCATTGGAACAGGCGTTTGAACAGAGTCCCGCTGCTTTCTTCAAGATGTTGGGTTTGAGTCATGTGAGCCATGCGCTTGGAGGGTTTATGGCAGGCATTTGGTTGTTCGACAAACCACCGGATCCTCCGACAATCTGGGAAGGCGCGAACCAAGGTGCTTTCATCGCAGCATTTGACATCACTCGGTTCCGGCCGATCGACGAGTTCAAAACGGAGATGGACCGGCATATCCGCGATGCCCAACAGATGCAGCCGGCACCCGGTTATGACCGATCAGACTTGCCCGGCGGCTTAGAGTGGGAACGCGAACAGGAGTGGGCGGAGATTGGCATCCCGGTCGGCGACATACATCAGGAACAGTTGAAAATAGTTGCTGAACGAGTTGGTATTCCCCTTCCGTTCTAAATGCTGATTTTAATTTTTATAAGACTTACGCAGCCAGCTGTAGACGGGGCATATTGCCCCGCAACACTTGTCGAGAATCGGAATTTTCTCCTACTGCGTAAGTCCTAACTTTAGCGGCACCCTTGGCAAAATCTAACAAAATCTAACACTTTTAGGATTTACGCAGCTAGCCATAGGTGCTTGCATCTCGCCTGTTCCGTTCCGCCTGTCCCGATGTATCGGGGAGAATCCCGACAAATCGGCACCTGCTCTCGGCTTGTCCCGATACATCGGGATTCATCGGGGATTTATCGGGGCGGGGCATCTAGTTTCCCAACGCCAACTGTGCTGAAATGCGTAAGTCCTATTTTATTAACTTTACTCGAATTTAGTGGGACGCAGCCCGATAAAGCGGGATTTACACACGCTCCCCCAATAGCAAAAGGAGTCTCCAAATGTCTCAGATTAAATCCGTTCTACTATGGGAAAATCCACGTCGATATATCCGTGAAGCGATTGATGAAGGAACGCTCAAGGGCGCGATTATCCCAACAGGCAGCACCGAGCAACATAACGAACATCTGGCAATGATCCACGATACTGCAAGTGCGGTGCATGTCTCAAAGTTGGCTGCACAAAAGTTATTTCCCGAAGTAATTGTGACTACGCCGCTGGCGATTGGCGTGTCAGAGCACTGGATGGATCACAAGGGAACGCTGACACTTCGCGCTGAAGTATTCGGACAGGTTCTGTATGACGTGGCAGATAGTATGCGTCGTCACGGGATTACAAATATATTGATTATCAACGGACATGCTGGCAACGCGGCCCCCGTACATGAACGGCTCAATGGCTACCGCAAACAACTCGGTATCAATATTGACTTTCACTCATATTGGGAGGCGTATTCCCCGGAGTTTGTCCAAGAGCAGATGGAGACGGGCAGATGTCCTGGTCATGCTGCAGAGTTTGAAACGGCGTTTGCGTGGGCTGCTTTTCCAGAAAATGTCGATTGGGACGGTGTGGACTATGACAGTGCCAAATTGACTATCTCCAATCCGGATCAAGCTGAAGCGGATCGGATGTATCACCATGATGCCAAACTGGCAACCGCCGAAAAAGGGCAGGCGATGATCGATGTCGCTGTCGATTGGGTTGCCGACCGGATGCAGCAGATGATGAGCTAGCCTTCAACCTTGCGAGGGTTTAATACCTTCGCAAGGTTTAGTTACTGAGGTGAAAACTATGCAAACCAAAATTCTGGGCAGAACTGGACTGGAAGTGCCGATTGTGGGTTTGGGGGCTGCGTTTATTGGGATTCCGACCCCTAATCAGGCTGCTGAAGAATACCCTGAAGATCCCAATAACCTTCGGGGTGATGAATTTCTGACTAGCTACATGGAGGAAGATCTCGGCGTGCGAACCATCCATGCCGCCATTGAGGCTGGTAGTACGCTGATCGACACCGCTCCCCTTTACGGTGGCACCCGAAGCGAAACAACAATTGGTCGTGCGCTCCAAGCGCGTCCAGATTTAGCTGCCAAGTGCACCGTCACCACCAAGGTCGGACAAATCACGATGGATGCGAAGGATTTTAGTTTTGATGCAATCCTGCGTGATGTGGAAGCCAGCCAGGAGCGTCTGGGCATCGAACAATTTGAGGTGCTCTATATTCACGATCCCATGGACGCTCCGATGGAGCAGGTGATGGGACGAGATGGTGCGTTGGGAGCATTACGCAAGCTGCAGAAAGAGGGGGTTGTTCAATATGTTGGTGCTGCGGCTAACGAGCCCGTAACGAACGCACCCTACATCGAAACGGGGGAATTTGATGCCGCTGTGGTGCCGGAGGCTTGGAGTCTTCTGAATCAGCTTGCAGCGGAACGCATCCTACCTGCTGCAGAGAAGCATAACGTCGGGCTTGTCGTTGCGACACCGCTTGAACGAGGGCTGCTCGCAACAGGACCAATCTCAGATATTAACTATTTGGCACGGAACTTTAGCCAAGACTGCCTAGATCACGTTTCCAAGATCCAGACCCTCTGCCGGGAATATAACGTTCCGATGGTCGCTGCTTCTCTTCAGTGGTGCACCCGTCATCCGCAAGTCGCTGCCACAATACCGGGTGCCCGCACCCCTGAAGAAGCTGTGGAGAACGCAAAGGCAGGGGCGGTTGAGATTCCAGATGCCTTTTGGGAAGACTTGGCACCTCTCGTTCGACATTTTGAGATTGGGGTTGATCGTTAAGTCAGTTGAGAACTCGTATTTGATGCTTGCCTTAATATTGTGTGAGTTCAAACCCTTTTTCGCTTTTAGGAGCAGTGTGATGAAACAGACATTAATGATGATGGCTGCCAGCTTAATCATTGTTCTGATGGGGCTTGGCTGTGGTTCGACAAATCAGCTAGCTACGGAAATTATATACGACGCGAAAGTGCAAGTAGAAGCAGCCAAAGCAGTGAACGCTCAAAATCTTGCATCTCAAGAATTGACGGATGCAGAGAGGATGCTTGCTCGGTCAGAAGAGGTGTTGGGCATGGGCAAAGAGACCGAGGCATATCGGTTGGGGATGCGTGCTCACTTGAAGGCGAAAATTGCGGAAGCTATGGCTATTGCAAGTCAGATGGAAGCACAAGCTAGCAGCTCAGAAAGCGCGTTGGAATTAAAATTAAGGGACGCAGAAGCCGCACATAGAAATTTGAAACAGACAGAGCAGGAGTTAGAAGAGTTGCAATCAACGCCTGAAGATTAGTGTTCTTCCGAAGTAAGGGGGAGATTATCCCACGATGGAAAGGGCATAGTTCTTAATGGTAGTCACCGGAGGAATGGATTGAATCAATTCATGCGACATGCGGTAGGGTATGTGCGATATACAACTTATTTGGGATGCATTGCGCTTCATATTTTCATGGTATTCGGATTTATGAGTTGCGCCGGAACGGTAGATCCGATCCTGCTCGAATCAAGCTTGAATGATACGCAGAACGCTATCTCCGAAGCGCGGCGGTTAGGGGCGGACGAGTATGCCACAGAGACATTTAATAAAGCCACCCGACTATTCGAGGGGGCGCAGCAAGCCCAACGTGATGGCGATGGAATTCTGAGCATAGAGTTAGCGTTTTGGGCGGGGATGGAGTCTCAGATTGCGGGTGCACAGGCGCGTCAACGAATCGCTCAGAATCGGATTGACGAAGCAGACGCGGAAGCACTGAGAGTTGTGATTCAGGAGATGGAGTATAAGATCCAATCGGCGCAAGTCCGTCAGTTGATTGCCGAAGAAAAGACGAGGCGGGCTTTGACTAGGGCACTCCGGGCGGAGCAGCAAGCGATAGCTGCTCACGAGGAATCAATTCAAGCGAGGAAAGATGCCCAAAATGCCCTGCTCCGATCACAGATACAGGTCAGCATTGATAAGGTAGAGCTTGTACTTGATGATGCAAAGGAAATAGGTGCGTTCACGTATGCTTCAGATAACTACCAAACAGCGAGAGATCTGATTGCTCAAGCGCGCGTTGCCCTCGCACAGAATGAGTTTGATGAAGCAGGATCGCTTGTGACACAAGCCGAAAGCTACGCAAATAGGGCGAGAATTGCAGCCGTTGCCGGAAAGAATGCCGCTGCCAGTGAATCACAGGCGGCAAAGCTGGAAGCACACACAAATGCAAAGGTAGCAATTGCCCGTGCACAGTTTGAAATTGATCGGGCTGAGAAGGTGAGTGCATTTGAGCATGCAGCGGAACTCTTTCAACGCGCCATCACCAGCCTTGAAAGTGCAAATATGGCACTGGCAGGAGAGCAGTATGATCGAGCGTTGCAACTCGCAGCGCAGGCTGAAAGCAGTGCCCACGATGCTTTCACTACCGCAGAACCGATTGAGCGCGAACACCTCGCACAGGAAGCATTAGAGGAGCAAATCGCTCAAGCCAAAGATACTGTCTTCCGAGCGGAAGAGGTGCTGAATCAGCAAGCATCGGCGGCGACAACGCCCATCCCTGTGCTACACGAACAGGCGAAAACGCTGCTTGCAGAAGCCAAACAGGCGATTGCGGAGGAAAATTACGATCACGCTATCAAAGCGGGTCGGCAAAGCTACGACCACCTGATGACTGCGATTGAAAAAGGGAAAGAGATTGAAGCAGTTGAAACCCAGATTCTGGAGGCAGCGACGGCTGTTCCTGACGCAGAAACGGGTCGAACTGAGAAAGGCGCGCTCATCCGATTCAGTGGAGACCTTTTTCAACAAGGAAGCTCAAAAATTAATCCGAAATTCTTCCCAAAAATTGGTCAACTTGCTGAAGTTCTCAAAACGTTTGCTGACTACAAAGTGCGAATCGAAGGACATAGCGATAGCAGTGGGGGAACAGATGTAAATCTGAGGTTGACACAGAGACGTGCCGATACATTCATGAAGTACCTTGCTGAAGAATGCGGCGTGCCATTGGAACGAATGACCGCCGTCGGTTTGGGGGAGGATCATCCCATTGCAGACAACAATTCTCAGGTAGGCAGAGATAGGAATCGACGGATTGATACGATCCTTCTGACGAGGGAGGTAGAAATCCAAGAATGAGGGTAGCTGCCGACTTTGCACATCTTCACGGAGGCTTGGAAGCACGTGTCAAATCGAGATACATTTCAAAAGATTGAACCGTTCATCGTCCACCAAATCGCGCTAAGTCTGTTCGGGGATCGGTATATTATCATTTACGATAACACGATTCAATTTCATAGCCATTGCTATCATGTCAAGCAAATCGAGGATACAACGCACCTATACACCGGCCACTATTATCTGATGGATGCTAATACACGGTTGGCGATGCAGACCGATGAGGACTTCGCCACACCGGGCAGTTACGGGGCAATCTTTGACTCGGCGACAGGTGAAATTGTTGGTTATGATGGCGAGGGGTAGTCATAGACGTGACTGCGTGCATCTCGGTAAGTTCTCACTTTTTTCACTTGCCCCCAGTTTTTTTTGAGGGGTTATTGTCATTGGTTTTGCGAGCGATAGGAGTGAGAAAGTCAGGTCAGATATGATAAAATACCTCCCTACCGAAAACACTCACTGTTTAGGGCAAGGAGGTATTATGAAAGGAAAACACTCTCAAAAACGGGTGAATCCCACCCCCATGATAACCACTATCACTGAGATTTTCAAGCCTGTTTTGAAAAAACCGGCGTTAAAAAACCTGATGCTCACCATCATAGCTATAGCCTTGGCGCAGTCCTTTGGCATCAACGAAATCGCTTCACGGTTGCCGGTGTCAGTCAAGCATCAAAAGACGAAACAGAAACGACTGCTTCGATTCTTGGCACGTACATTTCCCATAGGTGCGGTGATGCGGTGTTGGTTAGTCTTCGTGGTGAGGCGTGTCTGTCACCCCGGCACTGTGCGTCCGTTAATTTTAATTGATGAAACCCAGGTGCTTGGTACTTTCAAAGCGATTGTCGCTGCGGTGCCGTTTCGACAGCGTGCGATACCTATCTATTGGCACATCTATACCGATGCTGAGATTCAGGATATGAAATATAAAAGCCATAATGAGATTATCCAACGATTTTGCCGCACGGTCTATCGTCAGGCACGAAAAGCACTGCCCCCAGCGTGCGAACCGGTGTTGATATTCGACCGGGGGTTCGCCCGTGCGAGATATGTGATAAAATTTCTCAAAGCAAAAGGCATACCGTTTGTGATGCGCGTCTGTCGCAACGTTCGCATTACCGTTTGGGGTCAGGTCAAAACGATGGAACAGATGCAGAAAACTGGGTTCTATCCACAGATTCTCTATTACCCAACCGAGCCAATTCGACTGAACCTATATGTGGTCAGAGATGCACGGTTTGCTGAACCGATGTATCTGATTTCAAGCCATCTGACGGGCAGTCAAATCCACCGGTGTTATAAACGAAGAATGCAGATTGAACACGGTTTTAGAGACATCAAGACCGGCTTTGGATTTGGCAAGCTGATTCTCAAAAAACCGACAAAAGCACGAATCAATCTGTTATGGCTGTTGGCTTGTCTGAGTTATGGACTGCTGTTTATCATCTACCAAAAATCCGGTGACCGATGGACCAAAGCATTCAACACAAACAAAAAAATCTATTCGTTGATTAACGTGATTAAGCGCGTGATTGCTCAAGCTTGGCTGGGGTGGACTCTCAATCCCTTTTTCACACTGCCACTTTGTCAGACAGATGCCTTGCAAGGCGCATAATCACAAACATTCTCACAAACATTACCTCTCAAACACACTCAACTCTTAAATCAGAAAAAACTGGGGGTAAATGAACTCACTTTTTAGTTGACAAATGTGGGTGTGTTTGATACACTTAAAGACACTCTCGCGGGAGTAGCTCAGTGGTAGAGCTCTACCTTGCCAAGGTAGAGGTCGCGGGTTCAAATCCCGTCTCCCGCTCCAATATGGCGGCGTAGCCAAGTGGTAAGGCCGGAGTCTGCAAAACTCCTATGCGTCGGTTCAATTCCGACCGCCGCCTCCATTTCTTCATACGGGCGGTTAGCTCAGGTGGTTAGAGTGCTTGCTTGACATGCAAGAGGTCACTGGTTCAAATCCAGTATCGCCCATCCATGCTATCTAACATTAAAGAGCCGAAAGGCTCTTTTTTTATTGAAGAACGCTTGAGGGACAGGAGTTTATACGGATTAAGCAGGAGTCGAAGCGAGTCGTAAGAGACGACAAACAGTGGAGAGAATTATGGAAAACTCAGAAAAAGATCTACTTTATAAGATTAGGCACAGCACCGCGCATGTAATGGCACAAGCGGTCATGGAGCTTTATCCAGACGCTAAACTCGCTATTGGACCACCGATTGAAAACGGATTTTATTACGATTTCGATCTCGGAAGCGATAGCGACGGTAAACCGATCGCATTTTCGCCGGAAGATTTAGAGCAAATTGAGAAACGTATGCGACAGATTGTCGCAGGCAAACATGCGTTTGATTATCGAGAACTTAGTGCTGATGAAGCACGTGAGCTATTCAAAGATCAACCTTATAAGTTGGAGTTGATAGATGGACTCATTGAGGGCGATGTCGATGAATATGGCACTGCAATCGACGAAACACCGGTTTTGAGTACCTACCGACAGGACACCTTTGAAGACCTCTGCCGCGGTCCCCACGTCGGAAACACAGGCGAGATACGACCCGATGCCTTTAAGCTGTTGACGGTTGCCGGTGCATATTGGCGGGGCGATGAAAAAAGTGCCATGCTTCAGCGCATCTACGGCACAGCGTGGCATACCAGAGACGAGCTGAAGCAGCACCTTCAGATGCTGGAGGAGGCGAGAAAGCGAGACCATCGAAGACTGGGCAGGGACCTGGAAATCTTTATTTTTGACGAGGATGTTGGGCCAGGGCTTCCCCTGTGGCTGCCAAATGGTGGCATCGTTATTGAGGAGCTAGAAGCACTTGCCAAAGAGATGGAAGAAAAGAGAGGATACGATCGGGTTAGAACTCCTCATCTCGCCAAAGACGCGCTGTTTGAGCAGACTGGTCATCTTTCGCACTACGCCGAGAGCATGTATCCGCCGATGGAGATGGAGGGTGTGCGTTACTACATGAAACCGATGAACTGCCCATTCCATCACAAGATTTTTGATAGCAAGCCGCGTAGCTATCGGGATCTGCCGCTTCGCTTGGGTGAATACGGGACCTGCTATCGTTTTGAAAAAAGTGGTGAACTCTTTGGGCTCATGCGGGTGCGTTCCATGCAGATGAATGACGCACACATCTACTGCTCGGAGGATCAGTTTGAAGAGGAGTTTATGGGGGTTGTTGACTTATACCTCGAATATTTCCGAATCTTCGGCGTTGAGAAATATGTGATGCGTCTGAGTACGCACCACAAAGCTGGGCTCGGTAAAAAGTATATCGACAATGAACCGATGTGGCTCAAAACCGAAGAGATGGTCCGCAATGCGATGCGGAATGGTGATGTGCCTTTTGTGGAGGTCCCTGACGAAGCTGCGTTCTACGGTCCCAAAATTGATGTGCAAATTTGGAGTGCCATCGGCAGAGAGTTTAGCCTCGCCACGAATCAGGTCGATTTTGCTGTGCCGGCGCGATGTGATCTGAGTTTTGTTAATAGTGCCGGTGAGTCTGAAATACCGATATGTCTCCATCGTGCGCCGCTGGGCACGCACGAGCGGATGATCGGTTTCCTGCTTGAGCATTATGCCGGTAAATTTCCTGTGTGGCTCTCACCGGAACATGCGCGTGTGATTCCAATCAACGACAGCCACAACGACTATGCCCAGAAAATTGCTGAACGATTGAGGGAAGCCAGAATTCGTGCACAGGCGGATCTGGGACCAGATCGCATGAATGCAAAGATTCGTCAAGCGCAGCTGATGCAGGTGCCTTATATGCTTGTTGTTGGAGACAGAGAGATTGAAAACAGCACGGTTTCTGTTCGCAAGCGAGACGGAGCGCGTCAGAACGGTTTGCCTGTGGAAGAATTTGTAGCTGCTGTCCAAGAGCGCATTGCAACCCGGTCTAATCAGCTTTAGGAAATTGAAGGTCTCCCTTATCACTTGAATTGGAGGGTTCTTACATGGCAACCGAAAACGTTGAAATCATGCTCAAACTCCCTAAATCCATTTTAGCCCTCATAGATTCGACGGAAACGAGCATAGGACAGAGCATCATGGAAATAGTTGCCGTCTCACTGTATCACCGCTGGCAGATTTCCCTTGGAAAAGCCGCAGAAATCGCAGGGATATCTGTATGGCAGATGAACCAAATTTTGTCGAAATACGATGTCTCGTTAGATTATACTGCCGAAGATGCAGCACAGGATTGGAATACAGTGCGAAAGGTGTCGTGAAAATCATGAAACGTATTTATCTCGACCATAACGCGACAACCCCAGTTCACCCTGAGGTGCTTGAGGCGATGCTTCCCTTTATGACGGAGCAGTTCGGCAACGGTTCGAGCATCCACACCTACGGCCGCGAGGCACGCAATGCGATTGATGATGCGCGTGAACAGGTTGCAGCCCTCATCAACGCGAAAAGCCCAAGCGAGATTGTGTTCACGAGCACCGGGACGGAAGCTGACAACTATGCCATCAAAGGGATAGCCGAGTTGCAGCAGAGCCGCAATGGCGGGAATCACATCATCACCTCTGCAATCGAGCATCACGCTGTGTTGCATACGTGCCAATACCTTGAAAAACGTGGATTTGAGGTAACGTATCTCCCTGTCGATCGGTATGGACAAATTCAACTCGACGACCTGCGCGAGGCAATTCGGGACGAGACAATCCTTATTTCAATCATGCACGCCAACAATGAGACGGGGACGATTGAGCCGCTTGCGGAGGTTTGCGAAATTGCCCAAGAACATCGCATCCCTGTCCATACGGACGCGGTGCAATCCGTCGGTAAACTGCCGGTTGATGTTCAAGCGTTGGGGGTTAGTATGCTTTCGCTTTCGGCGCACAAGATTTATGGTCCAAAAGGTATCGGTGCTCTATACATTCGGCGTGGCACACGGTTGGAGAACCTGCTTCACGGGGGTTCACATGAGCGGAACCGACGGGCAGGTTCAGAGAACGTGCCTTCGATTGTTGGGATTGGCGAGGCGGCAGCGTTGGCGAAGAGAGATCGAGAAGCGAATATTGAACATCTGAATCAACTGACAGGCAAGCTGCGTCAAGGATTGCATGAAGGCATTGATCGTATCCATGAGAACAGCGATCCAGAGAACAGTTTGCCCGGCACACTGAATATCTCATTTGAGTATATTGAAGGGGAGAGTCTTATCTTGCGGCTGGATATGGAAGGTATTTGCGTTTCAACCGGTTCAGCGTGCACATCCGGCTCGATGGAGCCGTCTCATGTATTGGCTGCGCTGGGGCTCCAACCGCAGCTAGCGCAAGGCACCGTCCGGTTTTCGCTGGGGAAAGATAACACAGAGGCGGAGATCGATGAGGTCATCGAAAAAGTGCCCAAGGTTGTTGAGCAGATGCGGGGGATGTCGCCGGCGTATAAGAAATCGCCAGCGTCTAAAAAATAGCACTGCTTGGTTATGGACTTTTAAACTCAGAAGGGCCTGATTCCTTTTGCATTGACAGTGCTTGCGTGTATCTGATAGCCTTAGAATAGCGAGTTGGAGTTTTGAATCTAGTGAGAATTGTAGATGTCCATTGGCTAGCAGACACAAACTCTAATTCGTATAGTGTCTGGCAAACCCACCTTACTGTCACACATCGTCAGAACCAACGCATTTTGAAAGGAGTCCACGCTTATGGAATATGTCCTTATAGTCATCGTACCTGTAATCGTGGTAGTTATTGGAGTATCAATTGAAAACAACAGACGAAGAAAACGAGGAGAGCCCACAAGATCTGAGGAATTCAAGCAGAAGAAGGACCTAGAGATCGAAAATCTAACAAACGCACTCAAGCAAAAAATACCACAAGACGAAACAATCGTGGTTGTAGTCGAGGGCGTACTTGAGACCTTTGTCCTAGGAAACGGAATCTTTGCAGCAACCGATAAGCGACTCATCATTTACCAAAAACAATCCAAAGTGAAGACTCTCCTAGTCTTTGGTTACGATACCATATATGCGGTAGAAACCAAATCGTCATGGACAGGCACGTCGATTATAATCACCAGCGATAAGGAAATCGTCAGCGATGAGAAAATACGGATCAAGCATATTAACGAACAGGACGAAGCTGTAGAACAATTTACAGAATATATTCGGGAAAAGCAAGCAGAAGACGCTGAACCTAGTCCATCTGAATCCAATCCACCTGAGCCAACACCGGATATTGCAAATCAGATTCGCGAACTTGCTGAATTAAAAGATCAAGGCATCCTTACGGAGGAAGAGTTTAACACTAAGAAACAAGACCTACTCGACAGACTATAAAGAGGCAGAGATCCGCTTAACGGCTATTTTGATAGCTATAACCCGCCGCCCTCACCTACTATTATCTTATCTTAGGACCTACGCAGCAGAGAGTTGGGCAGGTACAAGACCTGCCCCTACATTGGATTGATTCCCCCGTAGGGGCAACCCTTGTGGTTGCCCTCGCTGCGTCTGAAAAATCAACGAATGAGAGGATAAGCCAATGCCAAAAAAACGAGCGAAGAATAAATATCAGAAGCGGGCGCAGCGTGGCGGCGAAGACCGTTTGCGCGGCGACCAAATTGACTTCTACCTTTCGATGGCATATTCAGATGATCCGGAGGACCGGATAGCTGCGATGGAGAATCTGTGTCCGTGCCATGTGCGTAGACGGATCGATGCTGTGTGGGAAGCACTATACCGTGGACTTCAAGACTCCGACATCAATGTTCGCAAGGCGGCATGGCATACCCTCGACGATGGCGGACGCCCGAATGATCCACAGTTACAGCCAATTCTTGAGAAGATTGCAAAGAAAGAAACGGATCCAAAACTGCGCCAACGTGCAGTCGATCTCATTCAGTCCGCTAGACAGTTAGCGGATGAACATCAGGAACTGGTAGCACAGGGGGCAGATTATTTTCGTGGGAAATGTGATTGGTGTGGTGAGACAGATGTGAAGGTGACTTACGATTATGAGACGGAGTTTGATGGCATTGGTGGGCAGAAAAGATTTGCTCTGATGTGCTCTGATTGTGCTGATGTATCACACTAATATAGAAATTCAAAAATAATTCCAGAAGGGGTGAAGATTTAAGAGACTACGATTTTCTCACGTTCTTCAATGATGGCGTGACTGAACTCATTGTCTTCGGCACGAATGCCATGGCGCGCCATACTCTTGCGAAGTTCCTCAATGGAGATAGGCTCCACCTCCGCAATTCCCATTTTGTCCAGAAGTTCACGGAAGATTTTAGCACTCTCTTTTTTATCTCTCCTATAATGTGCAATTACCTCTGCGCCCGTCTTACAATCCATCGGCGGGTTTGGCACTAATTCATCAACAATCCAAGAGAGTTGCAGCGTCAATGCTGCAATCGCCTTTTCAGCTTGGTCTAACCGTTCTCCTAGGGTTTCAAGCGTTTCTGCCATCGTAAAAAAACCTCCTTTCATTTTTATCTGCTATACGGCGAACTACCACATCACCCGACCATCACAATTGATATCCTGTCCTGTCATGCTCGCTGAATCATCGGAGGCGAGAAAGAGTGCTAAGCCAGCCATCTCTTCGGATCCGGATCCTTTTTCACTATAGCCTTCATCGGCACACCATCTGCCCGCGAGAACACCTTTTGAATTTGGCTGTCTGATCCGCTCGCGAAATGTTTCCTCATCAAAGGGTTGGTTCATATATTCTGCCCGCCCTCTCGCCAATTCGACGCTTCTTTCCTCATGTCCGCCCGGGCAGATCGCATTGACATTGATATTGTAACGCCCAACATCGGCGGCAAGTGTGCGCGTGAAACCGATCACCCCCATCTTTGAGGTGGCGTACGGTGCCCTGTGGGAAAGTGGCTGTTTGCCCGTACCCGAACTAAAGTTTATAATTTTTCCATATTGTTTTCTTATCATTTCGGGCAGTACTGCTTTGCAACAGAGGAAATGGGAATCGAGGTTGACTGCGAGTGTTCGCTTCCATTCCGCTAAGGTCATGTCCCACACATCTTTGGTCGGTCCGGCAATGCCAACAACGTTAGCGAGGATATCAACTGTCCCCAAAGTTTCAATCGTTTCCTTTGCCATCCTGTTTACCTGCTCCTCGTCTGAAACGTCGGTTTGAAAGCAGAGAACCTTCCCGCCAGCAGCCCTTATCTTTGAACCAACCTTCTCCTCCAACGTTGCTACTGGAATCACATCGCATAAGGAGACTGCTGCACCTTCTTCTGCGAATCGCAAGGCAATTGCCTCGGCGTGGCCTCTACCAGCACCCGTAATCATTGCAATTTTACCATCCAATTTTCCCATGTAAACTCTCTCTTTTCTTATTATTCCGGCTGGAGACAAATCTTGCCAAAATTCTCCCGTGCTTCTATAATCCGATGTGCCTCCGCTGCTGCTTGTAACGGCAATACCTGATCGATGATCGGTGTCAATTTTCCCTGATCGGCCAGGCGGATAATGGTCTGAAGTTCAGATGTTGTTCCCAACGCTGATCCCATCAGTGTCAACTGCTTCTGATACATTTTACGGATGTCAATCTCACCGATATTTCCCGTCGTAACACCGCACGAAACCAGCCGTCCCTTTTTTGCGAGGCTTGCGACGCTCTGATCCCATGTTGCCGCTCCAACATGCTCAAAGACAACATCAACCCCCCGTCCATCTGTCGCATCTTGAACAGCTTCGCTGAAATCGGTTTGCGTGTAGTTGATTGTGAAATCGGCTCCCATCTGACGGGCACGTTCAAGTTTCTCGTCCGTACTCGCTGTCGCAAAGACTCTTGCGCCGCACAGTTTGGCAATTTGCAAGCCGGCACTCCCAACACCGCTACCAGCAGATAAGACCAGTACATCATCGCCGGGACGAACTTGCGCCCGCTCTACAAGCATGTGCCACGCGGTAAGGTAGGCGATTGGGATAGCAGAAGCATTGACGTATGAGAGATCAGGGGAAATCCGAATGGCGTTTTTGGCAGGTGCTTTGACGTATTCCGCATAACCGCCGTTGGTTTGAAAGCCCAACAGTTCCTGAAAGTCGCACATATTTTCGTCTCCGTTAAGGCAATCAGGGCACCGTTCGCAGGGGATGCAGGGTGAGAGCACCACCCGATCACCGAGAGTGACGTTGTGGACTGCCAGTCCAACTCCGACCACATCTCCGGAGATATCGGATCCGAGGATGTGCGGGAATGGCTGTACTTCCGGGCGATCTCGTCGGGCGCGGATATCGAGGTGGTTTACCGCGCACGCCTTGACTTGGACCAATACTTCTGATGGGGCAACGGCCGGGATGGGGACTTCTTCATAGCGGAGTTTATCAATTCCGCCCTGTTCGTGAAAAATAATCGCTTTCATGGAATTCTGTCGCTCAGTTTGGGGGCGAATGCGCTAGGCTGTCTTATTGCCATTAACCGTAAGTGCCATGCTCAAGGAATCCTAGCAATCGCTTTAACCTCGGATTGGCATCTTTGTAGATATGTTTTGGCATGGTGTAGTTCATGAACGGATAATATTTGTGTCCAATCATGCGGCGGGCATAGGTAATTTGTGTAATATAACGTGTTCGGTTGCTGCGGTTAAGTCCACCATGGTGCCACACCTGATTGTTGAACATAACAACACTGCCAGCTTTTCCTAAGTTGTACTGAATCTTGCTCTCCCACTCTGTCCCTTCGATTTCGGGGGGCGGACCCGTGCCGTACAGATGGGAGCCGGGAATCACCTCTGTACCACCGTATTTGGCATCGGTCACATCCGTCAAATAATAGTTTGCAGTGAAAAACATAACAGACAAACGAATATTCTTCGGTGGTTCACCATCTGTAACGGTGAAATGAGGGGCATCGTCCTGATGCCATCGGGTTATGCCGCCGCCCGGAAAACTCTGGAATGAGTTGTTGTGGATAACGTGACAATTTGGGGCGATAAGGGCTTCGGCAAAACTCACGATGGGTTCTAAGTCAAATAGTTTGAGGTTGGTTTCGCTGGTCTCAAACATTCGGTGTGCGAGTGCGGTACGCTCATTTACACCATTGTGACCATTCGGATTTTCTTTTAACGCCCAATCCAAATCCTCACGCATCTGAGCACACCAATCCGGTGGTAGGACATTCTGTAAAAACAGAAAACCATCTCGGTGGAATTGTTCCACCCATTCCTGAATCTGTTCTTCACTCGCAATTTGATTGGCTAAATAGTCTCCATTTTCTGAAGTGTGGCTCATAAGCGATCTCCTTGTCAAATCCGGAATATGGGGTATGAGCGGTTATGGTATACCAACACTATAGGTTTGTCAATATCGAATCCGTTAATAGAGATACATCTGATATCCATTTGTGTAGGCTTAGAAGAGTAAGGCCCACTTATAACTGCACTGAGATAATCTCACTATCTCGCAACGGTTCCGGCAGATCTTGGGGAAAACTCTGAATCTCTCGGAAATCGGGTACGGGCAGCGGAATCCCACCCTGATTGATCGATGCCTCCGAAACCAAGCCCGGCACCGTCATATCAAGAGATTCGTAAACATCAATTGGGGGCTTTGCGTCGTTGATAATTGAATCAGCAAACTCCCGGATCTCAAAGTAGTCTCCACCGCCGTGTCCAGCGTGTAAGGCTTCCTCCGGCGGATTGCGCCATATATCAGGCATAAATTCTTCCTCAAAATCCCATAGCGAATGCCACTCCATCTTCTCGTCATAGTCCGCCAGCCAGATCTTCGGGGCATCCCCGAAGCCGCGTGGTGCCTCGTAGCAGCCCCGCGTTCCTTGCAAGCTATAATAGGTGAGGTTGTGCGGACGGTTAGACAGCATATCAACCCGGATTTCGATCAGTCCGCCGTTCGTCGTCTTACACATCATTGTCGTGCTATCTTCGTTTTCGTAATGTGCGCCGCGTGGATCACGATAATGGTGTCCTGTGCCGAAACAGGAGACAGTGGCGACACGCTCATCGAACCACTGTAGCACGGGACCGAGGCTATGTGTCGGATAGGTTGATCCGTTGCGTCCGGTCTGCCATTTACGCCGCCATTTTGTTCTTTCGTTGCCCCCCTTCAGTTCATGGATATATGCGCCTTCGCCAAAATAGATCTCACCAAACAAACCACGACGAGCGAGTTCGCGGACTAACACATTCGGCTTCATGTAGGTATAGTTCTCCGCCATCATATACTTCTTCCCACTCTGTTTGACGGCATCGACGAGGTGCCAGCACTGTTCAAGGTCTGTTGCGGCGGGGACTTCAGAGAGCACATGCTTGCCTTCCGAAAGCGCGATGACGGCTTGGGGAACATGCAAAGGCATCGGTGTAGAGACGAGAATCACATCGAGGTCCGACTTTGCCATTTTTTCAAAGTCTGTGTATCGCTCTTCTATCCCGTGCTGATCACCTACCTGATTTAGGATTTCAGTGTTGATATCACAAATGGCAACGAGAGCAGTTTCATTCACAGTTTGGAATGCCCGGATAAACCCTGAACCACGTGGGACTCCTACCAAGCCGACTTTCAGTTCGCTTGTCATAGACCTACCTCTTAGATGTAGTTGATTAATCTACCTTGAGATTTATGTCCTGTTTTTTTATTCTTCTGATTCATGCGCTTCCTGTTCGTATACCAGCGGTTTTCCAACGATCTGTGCTAATTCCCTCCCCTGTCCCTCAATCTGATTTATCTGATAGGCGCGGGTGATGGAAAGTTGTGAGCCATCAACGAGGAGAAAGTAAAGATGCAAAATTTTAAGGAACTTCCCACGAGCCCTAATCCGCACAGAGCGGATGCCTGAAAATGGTATTGGGCGCGCATTGGGAAAAAGGAATAGGATACGCCGTTGCCACAGAATATCGCGTAGCGGGATCCGGATATCAATCCTCATGGTGTAAGTCAAGAGATGTAGCCCCATGAGCAAGAAGGGGACTGCAATCCATATCCGGTCGTCCAGTTTGAACTCAAACATGAGCAAGCCCGCTACTCCAAACCAAATCAGACTAGAAAGTCGAGAGGCAAGACTGCGTCTAAGAATAATTGTGTCTGGATTGGGTTGCTTGAGAATAAGAGCCATAGGTAAAACTTGTGTCAAATATTCTGTATTACTTTTGCCGATACATCCATGGGTATTGTAGCATCAAAATGCCTACTGTGTCTATGGTCTTGGAAGTTTGTGCACTTCGTAGGGCAACATTGCTAGAGACACGGAGTTGTTGAGCGTCAATTCCTCCGTCTGCTAGACTTCAACCTCGTAATTTAGTTCCACTTCGTCACCGGGCATACCACGGAACCCCCAGTTGTGCTTGGGTGTCTCAGTGATTGTTATTTCAAGGTCTTGTGGGAGAATATTCAGCTGCTGATGGGCTCTTTCAAAAAGTAGACGAATCAGGTGTTTCTTCGTTTCTACAGAGCGACCTTCAAACATGCTAATCTCGATGATCGTGTACTTTGTCGTGCGTCCACTGGGATAATAAAAATCAGAGGGATCTAGTGAAAAGAAGCGGTGTGCTCTTTTATCCTGTGGAAAATGCAAGGCATCAACCACACACGAATGAATGACATCGGAGAGTTCCGCTTTGATAGGATTAAGGTTCTCTTTTAATCCATAGATTTTAATCTGCGACATTATCCTTCCTTTTCGCAATCTAGGCTGTCAGGATCTCGACACCGGTCTCCGTTACGCGCACGGTATGTTCCCATTGCGCCGATAGCGAACCATCAACGGTGACGACTGTCCAGCCATCTGAAAGTGTCGTGCATTCACAGCGACCGGCGTTAATCATCGGTTCAATTGTGAACACCATGTTCGGCACCATTGGTGGACCGTCATTTCTTTTGCCGTAATGGGGAACTTGAGGAGCTTCCCAGAACTGTAAACCTGTGCCGTGCCCACACAATTCGCGCACGACAGAATATCCGAGTCTTTCGGCATGTTGTTGGATTGTGTAGCCGATGTCGCCAATCGTGTTGCCGGGTTTCACTACATCAATACCGAGATACATGCACACTTTTGTTTCCTCGATTAACTTCAGGGCTTCCTGTGATGCTTCGCCGATCACAAACATACGGCTGGTATCGCCAAAATATCCGTCTAGGATTGGGGTGACATCCACATTGATGATATCCCCGTCCTTCAAGACCGTATCATCGGGAATGCCGTGACAGATAACATTGTTGATTGAAGTACAGCAGCTTTTATTAAATCCTTTTACATCGAGAGTCGCAGGATATCCACCGTGGTCGCAGGTGTATTCGTAGACCCATCGGTCTATATCGTTGGTTGTGATGCCAGCATCAATTCGCCCACCCAGCATGTCCAAGGTTTTCCGCGCCAATTGACCACTTCTGCGAATACCTTCGATCTGTTCCTCAGTTTTGATAATAATCCCTGAAGCCATTCGTGGTTGAGATGTTCCTGATTTTTTATCCTGCTTGAGGTGGCAATTTTTATATCTTCTACCACTCCCACACCAGCAAGGTTCATTTCGTGATAATCTTCTCATTGTTTTACAACTTTGCTAGGGTCATGTCTAAAAAAGGACTGCTAATCTTGTACGAGATAAAAAGTTGTGAATTGTAAAGTTCGGTGATATAAAATCTCTCATATATTATCTATCTACCATGTCTCGAAATCCTTGATGCAGGCTACGACCTCACTCGTAATGGCGTTAAGCAATGATTCCCCTTTTTCCGGCGTGGCGTGCTGAGGTTCACCCATTGCTCCAGTAGGTGCCCATGTGACCAATCGCTTGCCGACATTGATACGCCCGCCGTGCTCGCTGTGGTAAAACGGTGAATCTATCAACGGTGGACTGGACGTTACCCGGTCCATCCGCATGATCTCGCCGTGCAAAAACAACATCATCGAGGTTTCGTACTCACAAGCGTGCGTCAGCTGCGGTGTCTCCATCCCATGAAGTTCTGGTGCGATCGCCGGTTCAGCTACTGTCCAATAAGAGGATAGCGCAATCCACATATTGTTATAAATTTCCGATTCGTTCGCTAGCTCCGTGATTGCTTGTGTGCCGGGAACCACATTTCCTCCATGACCGTTGAGCAAAAACACACGTTGAAATCCCGCCTTGGCGATAGACCTGACAACGTTTTTGATCATCAACGTGTAAATGTGATTGGGGACACTCACCGTGCCGGGACGATCTAGATGATGGTCTGACGCACCAAGCCATAACGTCGGCAACAGATAGATCCCCTCACTAAGCTGTTTTTCGACGCATTGTGCCACCGCGGTTACAAGATAGGTATCCGTCAGCAGTGGAGAGTGATGGCCATGCTGCTCCAGTGATCCAAGTGGAAGAACAACAACTTTCTCTTTGTCTGCCTCCTGCATATCAACCCAACAGTTGTCTCCATATTTCATATGAATGTGCCCTCCTGAATATAATCGCTGATCTACAATTTATGTTTCAACCTGATGCTGTATGGCGGTTAAAAAGTTCATAGCAAACCGCTATCAATCGCTCAACTGATTCAGAGCCTTTGCCAGCCGCTCTATCCCCGTGTTGATTGTTTCGAGACTCACCGCATAAGCAAAGCGAAGATGCCCTGGACGCTGAAACTTGCTCCCCGGCACTGTTACGACATTTGCGTTCTCAATTAAGTAGAGTGCTAACGCTTCGTCTGTGTTGAGTAGTTTTCCTTTCGGAGTACGGTGGCCATAGTAGGCGCGCATATCAGGAAAAAAATAGAACGCCCCTGATGGACGATCCCAAACTGCACCCTTCACTAATTCCTTAAAACGCCTCGTCAACGTCTCTCGCCGGACAGAGAGTGCCTCCCGAATTTGGTAGCGTAGGCGCAGATCTGTATCTTTCCGTAAAAAGTTTGCGTATCCTTTCTGCGTGGGCAGGTTGACGCAGGAGGAGGTATTTCCTTCAACGTTTGCTATTGCACCCATCACCTCTTCTGGTCCGGCGATAAATCCTAGACGAAGCCCTGTACCTGAAACCTCTTTGGACATCCCCCCAACAATCAGAGTCTGGTTGGGAAGATATGAGCCAACACTCACATGTTCGAGACCATCATAGACGACGGTGCGATAAACTTCATCGGACAGAACACAGATCTGCTCGTGCTTTCCAATGATTTCGGCAAGCTCCTGTAACAGCGAAGGTGGATAGACTGTTCCTGTTGGATTATTTGGCGAGTTTAGCACAATCAACGCAATCGTATCATCTTGGTTCAGGAGATCTGATAATTGATTTGGATCCGGTAGGAAGCGTGCATCGGTCTGCAAAACAATCGGTGGTTTACCCGTCAACAGGATAGGGAGGTTCTCGAAAGATTCGTAGGTTGGGGCAAACGTGACCAATCGGTTCCGGCGAGAATTCGGGTTCAGCATCGTCACGCAGATTTTGAAGACCGCATCTTTGGGTCCAGGACAGATGACAATCTCTGACGGAGAATAGCTTAATCCGAACAGACAAAGGTCGGCATGAATGGCTTCAAGTAATTCTGGATCGCCCGCCGCCGGAGAATAGTGCGTTGCATCCTCCATTACGGCTTGGGAGATTGCGGTTTTCAAGAAGTGAGGGACCGGAATCTCTGGGTTCATTTCACCAATTCCGAAATCGTAAATTTGCTTTCCTTCTAGGCGCAGTTTGTCCGCTATAGATTTGATTTCCAGAGTCGGCGATGGTTTTATCTGTTGTGCCCAAGCTGATGGCATTAGAGCCATAGAAAAATTCCCTCGTGATTTGTGAGATGATGTATTGATGGGTTCACAGTGCCTGAAGCCAATCGAAATAATAGCATGAAGCGTACAGAGACGTCAATCCCAAACTTGTACCGGGGGAGGGCAATCGCATCTGTTGTAGGAATTAGGCAGTTGAGCAATTCGCACCTTGGGTCAATCCCGTCCGCATCTGGGTTGACTCTGCTGCGGACGACCATCCTGATACATCGGGACAATATTTACATGTGATTGCCCTATCCCCTAATCAAAAAAACATTGACACCCGAAAAACGAAAGATTATACTGATAACGAAGGTTAATCTCGTTATTCGACCATTCTTGAATCAGAATTAGCAAAAGGAGGCAGATCATGTACAAAATCGGCATATACGGCGACACCGGTATGGTGGGCCAAGAGATTGAAAAAGTCTTAGAACATCACGATCAGGTTGAAGTCTGCTTCAGAAAAAATTCAAGAAGAGAAGAAGGAGCGTTGAACTCCTGCGAACTGGTCTTTCTTGCGACGAAAGATCCAGAATCAATGACGTTTGCACCGCCGATTTTTGAACTTGGCAAGAAAGTGATTGACATGAGTGGTGCATTTAGATTTCCCAGAGCGGAATTTGAAGAAGAGTACGCACCGCGAATTGGGCTGGATCCGTATGAGTCGGCGGATTACGTTCCGGAATTACTAGCGGAAGCCGTTTATGGGCTGCCTGCATTGCTGCAAGATCAAATCGCCCAGGCACGGCTAGTGGGGAATCCGGGCTGTTACCCGACGAGCGTAGTTTTGGCTTTAAGGCCGCTTAAAGGGATTGTCCAAGGAGAAGCGACAATTGTAGCAACTTCGGGCATTTCCGGCGCACGAAAAGATGTTGAAGAGGTGCCCAATGAGGTTACGTACGCATACGGCAGAAGGCACAAACACATCCCGGAGATGGAGCTATACTCCGGTTTTCGTGTGAACTTTACGCCTATTGTTCTCCAGTCCGTTTTCAGGGGAATTAACACAAACATCAGGATTGAATTGACGGAACCGCTGAAAAACCTCCCTGAAGAAGCAGCAGTTGAACAATTAAGTCAGACCCTCCGAAACGCCTACCAACCGGAGGATCTAGTATTCATCGTGGAAGATACCACTGATAAACAGTGGGGCACACGCGATATTGCTGATACGCATAAACTCCTCGTCAAAGTCAGAGTCGATGAAGGATTTGCCTATATCTGTTCCCTTGAGGATAACCTCGGCAAAGGTGCTGCTAGCCAAGCTGTCGAGAACATGAATATTATGCTTGGACTGCCACGGCTATACGGTATAGAACCTGCGTATAGCACGAGTTGAATGGAGGTGTGCAAATAGATCTCCACATGAATAGAAATAAGCAGATCTCTATAAGAAATGGTTCTGCGGCTCCCAATGTTGCCAATCAGCAGGCCTTCTGCTGACTGGCAATACCGTTTTTCAGATACTAATCCCACCGAGTAACTGTGTTCCAACCCCCAAAATCACGACAATGATCGCCCCCGTCGAACAGACCTTTCCAAACCGACAAGGATATCGAATTAATAACGCTAATTTCCAAAGGAGAATTTGATGACCGCAAACAGTTATCGTGGTGTATTCACCATCCCATCCACACCCTTCCAAGAGAACGGAGAGATTGATGTCCGCAGTTTCCAACGCATGATCGATTTCTGCATCGAGTGCGGTTCACACGGCTTGGTTTATCCCGTGAACGCCAGTGAGTTCACCGCCCTCAGCGATGCGGAACGGTTTCAGATGTCGGAGATGTTTGTTAAGCAGAACGCCGGACGACTGCCAGCCATTATCGGCGTTGCAGGGGTAACGCAGGAGGTCGCAGAACGGTTTGCCAAGCACGCTCATGATATTGGTGCGGACGGTGTCATTGCTATGCCGCCGTACATTAATCATATCTCTGAAAGCCTCACCTTTGACTATTACCAAGCAATTTCAGATGCAGCGCAAATGCCTATTTTCATCCAGAACAATATGCCTCCGATTGGGTCAAATCTGTCGGCAGAATGTTTGCTTAAACTCTGTCGGGAGATTGAGCATGTCGAATACATCAAGGAGGAGACGCTGCCTAGCACGGTAAAACTAACCGCTGTGATGGAAGGAAACGATGGCTCGTGCAAGGGGGTATTCGGTGGGGCAGGTGGACGTTATCTGATTGAGGAATATAGGCGTGGGAGCGCAGGACAGATGCCCGCTAGCCATGTCACTGAGGTCGTCGTCGCTTTATGGAACGCTCTAGAGGCAGGCGATGAGGAGCGGTCAACTTATATTTACAAAGAGATGGCACCGCTTTTCCTCTTTGAACATCAACTCCCCGGCTGTTACAAAGAGGTCCTGTATCGGCGTGGAGTTATCGATTGTCCGCTCAAGCGAAATGGAAAAATGCCGTTAGACGAGATCGCCTCGAAATACTTGGATGAAATTCTCGCAAGGTTGGAGCCGTTGATGACTTGGAAAAGGTAACTACGGTGGGCTAATATGGCAAACAGCAAAGGCACATGTCAAAAGAAAATGCAAAATGCACAGAACGTGAAACGTGATGCGTGAAAGCCATTAGCTCATTGATGTAGTTAGGACAGAAAGACCGACCTACGAAAGTCCAAAAGAGACAGTGCAAAGTATAAAGAGAAACCGAGTTTTTGGCAAAAACTCGGTTTCTTGTTCTTCAGGGCAAATCAGGTTAGGGGATAACCGCATCTTCTCCGAGATGTTCCTGGATCCAGTCTCGAAGGGGCACATCTTCGTCTTTCGGGGAGGTGTATCCCAATCCCCCTGTGCTAGCACCCAGCAACTGCCGCCGAATGGGATCGCTGCGCTCCATATAGTGGTCAACGGTCATATTGTCTCTCGGTCGCAGCCACCGATAGCTGTAACCGTAGAACAATACCTTTCGGGTGATATCGGAATGATTCGGACTTGCGGAATGCCAGATCCGCCGATCGAAAAATACCGCTGTACCGGGCGGCACTTTCACCGCTGTCATCCCTTCAGGATTTGCGACCTCATCTTCAGGCAACTCCAACGTGTTCCACAGATGGCTGCCGGGAATGACATAGAAGTTTCCACTTCCCTCCACCGTTGTGTCAGTCAGAAAGTAGCCGATTTTGAGGGAGATTCGTGGACGGGGATTGCTTTCCAGATCCATGTTCAAACGTCCGCTGTCTTGATGCCATCCCAAACGACTATCATCCGACCTCTCCTCAAGCGGTAATGGTGGCGTGATTCCCAAGTGCGAGTGGTAGAGTTGGATGTGCCATCCCAAGATCCCCCACACCTTTGGAAATGTCTTATACCAATCGAGTAACTCTAGGAAGCTATCATCCTTCCCAATGAAGTCAAAAATATTCAGACGCTCATGGGGTGACAAATCTTGCTGGGGTCGAAGTTCCGCTTCAAGCCGATCTAATACGGCGTTAAGGTCATCGACTATCTTCGGGGGCAACGCATCTTCAACAATGAAGAAACCGTTCTTTTCAAATTGGAGCCGTTCCTCATGCGTCAGGCAGTGATCCAAACATGCAGTATCCATATATACCTCCTTCACTATACACAATAGTTATAGCGGTTTTGACCTAATCTTATTATAACAGTCATAGCGACTGTGTGCAATAGCGAGTTTAACGTTTTTTCGATTTTTTTATGTAGCTGTGGACGAAGCTTAAGTTGTCAAAACAACCCTAGAAATACAGGTCAATATCAATGTGAATTGTAAACTTCTCAATTTATGTTCCTTTCACCGAACGTTTTCAAATACTTCTGTTTGGGTTTTGTCTCCGCATGTCTGACAACAAAAGCCACAAGCGGGACAGATCAACCTGTGGTATTCACAGTGCTCTGATTCGCCTAAAACTAAAGGATTTTTACCACAAGCAGATTTATCTTCTAACCGCCCTCCACAATAAGCGATGAGTGTTGTCCATAAGTCCTCATCTGAGTCAGGTTTGCCCTGCAAAATGTTAAAGCTACTTACCTCGATTTCGTACAATGAAGTAAACAGTTGAATCTGGTTTAGAAAGGTCTGCATCCAATAATAACGTGCCATTGCCCCCTTCCAAAGGTTATCATAAAAATAGCATAATCCTTATGACCACCGATGGAGGGAAGTAATGGCAAACAAAAGGATACCCAAAAGACGTAAAAAACGCAAACAGAAAGTCAGTCACTCCACCGCTCACGCGCCGTTGTGTGCATTGGGCGAAGTGCTTAAAGAGAAAGCGTTCTTTGATGAGATTCATCAAAGGGTTGAAATCCCTCAGAAGACGATTACCTATCGCCCGACAGACAAATTGGTGTTTGCCACGCTTGGCATAATTGCCGGAGCATCAACGATTTCAGACATCAACACCGCCCTCCGTCCGCATGGTGCGCTGCTTTTGGCATTTGGGTATTGCAAGTGTGCGGATCAGTCAGTAATTCAGGAGACGATAAATGCCGCCACGTCGGAAACAGTTTTTCAACTTCAGCAAGCGGTTGATGGTATTTGGGAGAAACATCACCTGACGTCATCTCCCCTCTCATCGTTGACCGAATCAAAGCCGGTAACTATTGATATGGATCTGTCGGCGCTGCCGGTCTCCAAACGCGCAGAAGGAGCCACCAAGGGGTATGTCCCCCACCGCAAAAATCAATACACCCGTCAAGTCGGACGCGTCCTGATGCCTGACACCCAGGAAATTGTCTCCCAATCCCTTTACACGGGAAACACCTCGTCTAAGGCGGTGTTCAAAGAAATGGTTGCCAAAATGGAAACCACCTTAAAACTGGATACAAACGCCAAACGGCAGCAGATTCAATTGAGACTCGATGCCGGATTTGGCACCGACGCGAACATCAATTTCGCGCTCTGGCGGAATTACTCGATTCTGGTAAAAATCTACTCGTGGAAAAGAGCCACTGCTTTAGCCAAATCTGTGCAGAAGTGGGTGGCTGTCCCATCGTGTGCCAATAAGACCGCTAGACAAGCCGGGTGGGTCACAAAGCCACATCGGTATGGGCGCAAAACGGTACAAGTGGCGGTCAGAACCCCAAACCACAAAGGCGGTTATAACTATTCGGTTTTGGTGACTACCGATACAAAAGCAACGTTAACCCAAATTGTCACCCATTATGATAAACGAAGCGGGGTGCCCGAAAGCACCTTTTGCCAAGATTATCAAGGGTTGTCGATGAGAAAGCGTCGAAAAGCGGGATTTGAAGCCCAACAGGTGCTGCTTCTACTCTCTCAGTTGGCTCATAACATTCTCATGTGGTCCAAACGGTGGCTTATTGATGCGCTCATTGCATCGGGGAGCAAGACTGAAAAACAGACCCCACCGCAACCCAGCGCATCAATCAATCAAACTATTGCTACCATTCAAGCGAGGGGAATCAAACGGTTGATGCGCGAGGTGTTAGGCATCTCTGGCAAAGTACAATTCAAAAACAAAAAGGTCGTCTGTATCATTCTTAACCCTTTATATCCACTCATTGAACGCATCATTACTGCATTTCAAGCCTTCTTAAAACCCTATAAAATACGCGTCTTATTGGGCGAAACCTAGGTACTTAATTTGAACATACGGAATTTGCGAATCAATCCATTTTCAGCTGTCCATAAAGTGCTTAACGCTTTGATAAGTGCATCTATGGTTCCCAAGGGATCGTAAATGCCTAAAGGTTTATCAGGTTCTTCGTAGAAAAGGAATTTTCTATATTTGTTTGGCTTAAAATCGGAAACTGTTTTGGAGGAAGCAGCCATATCGAGAAAATGCGCTAATATCGTAAGAAATAGAAAAGGCAGGGAGAGTCCGTATTTGTCGATTCGGCCCCGGAGTTGATTCAGAAAACGCTGCTCCCACTCTTCTGAAGCCTCGTTTCCTAAAATTTCCGTTAAGTCTATACCCACCGTGATGCTTACCGGATACAGGTTAAACTTAAATGGAGCTCCTTTTAACGAATCAAGGTTGCTAAAGTTTTTTAGGACTTTTAGTGCTTCATTTCGTTCTGTGTAAACATATTCGGGATAGTCGAACACCCATGGAGGGAGAAAATATTCGCTCTCAGAATTCAGATCTACAAAATCAACTAGATCGTTAAACTCATTTTTCAATGTCTGTAGACTTTTTTGAGTTGTTTCTCCAAGAAATTGGATCTCGCGATATTTACGATATGGTTCAGGTTTACCCAATAACTCGTATACCTGTAAGTAAGGAGAAAAAACGCCGGCAATTATTACATCTTGGCCTTTTCTGTTGTGCTTGAATTTTGGAACACAGTGTTTAGTATATCGATCCGGACTGTTCCGGGATCGGCGAGAATTTTTGACATCTATAGGAAGTCCATCAACATTCAGATCGTACTTCTCCCACTCGGATTTACTATTTTCGTCGATCTGTGTAATTGAAATATCTGTCACTTTTTTCCGGTAATGCTGATAAAAATCGGCAGCTACTTTTTCTGCTGATCTCGCGGAAAATAAGCGACCTAATTCCCAATCCGTGTTCTTAGTGTTTATCAATGATGTCCTATCAAGACTATTCCACCGGAGATCATGCCATTTTTCTACAAGCCGCAGGTCGTTCTCATCTAGTTTGGGAAGTGAATAGCATGTTTCTACATTAGGATTCATAGCCTTTGCAGACAAATCAAAGAACTGCTTTCTGTCGATTAGCTTTTGCCTTCCGTCCATGAATTCTTGGTGGTATTCATTTATTTGTTGTAGGGTCTGTTTTGGTATTTTTCGCGTCTGATCCATTTTCATTAACTGATTGTATATTGATTTAAAGGTGCTGCAATCAATCGAAGGGCGCGAAGCCAAATTTCTGAGTTGATTGAGCAAACCATCTTTTTCGATGTTCCAATGATGTGTTTCTAAATCTCTCGCAACTTTCCCAGAAAGTGTCAAGTGAGTGAAAACATTTGGTAGATTCCGTATTACCCCACGATGCTCTATAACCGGTCCCGCATGAAGTCGAACTTTGATATAAATACTAGTACCATATTTTTCTATATCAATAATAGTGCCTGGCCCAGCAAGATAATGTGTTATTTCTTGGCCAACGATTGATCTCCAAATCTTTAAGCGAGATCCAGCGTACTGAATAAAATATCCTAGTTTTTCATTTAGTCTTATTTGGCTCATAATTCTATTCCCAGTGTATAACCGGTAGGTTCTATGGAGTTGAACGCTCAAAGCCCCATCGTTCGCAGATTCATTGACGTACAACACTACTCCCGGTCCTCAACGAATAAAAAAAAATAACTGTAAATTCTTTGCGTTAAGGCAATTTATCGCCTGTCTGAACGTGGGTTGAATTATGCTACTACAAGCTGGAGTGTATAATTTTTAATTGTATCAAATTTCCACATCTGTGTAAACTATAGTAGACACAAGAAATAACGGGACAATAGTTTAGAAGTATGTTATCCTGTTGGCATTATGGCATATTCATCAGATTTACGCACACGCGTCCTACAATTCATAGAAAATGGTGGCAGTAAAACAGAAGCGGCAAAACGGTTCAAAGTCAGTCGAACTGCGATTTACCGATGGCTCAATGACAAAGACCCATTCACACCGGGCAAACCGGGTCCCCGAAAACCGAGACTGCTTGACCCCACAGCATTGTCTGAACATGTCAAAGCCCACCCTGACCAAACCCTTAAAGAACGCGCTCAACACTTTGGGGTTTCACCCGCCTGTGTTGGCTATGGACTCAAACGACTCGGCTATACGCGTAAAAAAAAACGGTTGGATATAAGGAGCAATGTCCAGAAAAACGCGCAGCCTATCAGGAGCAACTCACAGAGGCAAAAGCATCGGGCAAAACGCTGATTTACCTTGACGAGACCGGTTTTACAGATGAAACGTTTAGAAGTCATGGCTATGCCCCCCGGGGACAATGTGTCCACGGATGGATACCCAGTCAAAAGACCCGCACCACCACTTTGATAGTGGCGCAACTGAATAATAAGTTGATTGCCCCCAAGCTAATATCAGGCAGTTGTAATGCACAACGGTTTAATACATGGCTCGATGAAGCGTTATCTCCACATTTAGATGCCAACAGTCTCGTGATAATGGATAATGCACGGATTCACAAGACCCCTGAAACCCAAGCATTGATACAACGGTGTGGGGCTAAGGTGTTATACTTGCCCCCGTATTCGCCGGATTATAATCCCGTTGAACACAAGTTTGCCAATATAAAGAAACTCCGTTCATACAATGCGGATAAGCCGATTGAGGAGATTATCAATATGTATCGGTAATTGTTAAATCTACTATAAGAATAATAACCTTTTAGCAATATACGAAGGAGCAGCAGGGATGTTCCGTTTCAAAATGGACTATAGCCTACCAAAGGCTTTTGCAGAAAATCACCTCACCCACCCCGTCATTAATTCCAGCAATAAACCCACACTCCTCAAACCCCATATACCGATGCCACGCTTGCGGTTCAGGTTCATCGGCTTGCGATGAACTGTAGAGTGCCTCGTGACCTGCGTCGCGGAGAAAGGTTTCGATGAACCGAAGCAAGGCTTTACCAACCCCTTGCCGACGATATTCGGGCAACACTCGGATTAGTGCAATATACGGCACAATTGACCACAAATACTCAAGGCGCACGTATCCTACCCGTTTCCCATTCCACTCAGCAATCACAATCTCCTCAATGCGATCAGGATTCAAAGCAACTTGTGCGTCAATTTTTCGCTTCAACACCGCAGCGGGGATGTATCCATCCTGATATGCGAAATCTAGGTCATCAAACCGTGCAAAGCGTATCACTATCTCCTCAGACATTTATCTCCTCCTCTATTGATGCCTGGAGTTTATACCATAGGACGGTAGGCGTGTCAATCCTGCCCTATGAAAGTGAGGATCCAATGGGGAGAAACTGGATTGACCGCAGAGACGGTATCGTGTTAAAATGCTGATACATTGATAACCGATAGGATCGAGGAAGGTACTATGACGACAGAAACAGTGCGATTAAAAACCGATGAGCAGCTTGTCATTAAAACCCTACACCCGCCGCTCTATGATTACGTTAGCAAAGTTGGTTGTTGGGGTGATGTAAGCGATGATCTGCTTAACGGAAAACTGACAGAATGGCTCTTCACGCCGTACTTTGTCGGCGAGATTGACGGCGAGGTTGTCGGCAGTATGAGCTATTACACACCAACGGACACGCGCGATGTCGGTGTCGTGGAATTTGTGCGAACAGAGGAGGAACATCGAAGTAAAGGCATCGCCTCGGCACTCATGGATTGCCTGATCCGGAGGTTTCGTGTTGATGATGGGATAGCACTCTATCTCTGCACTACCAATCCTATTGCTGGCAGTCTGTATGAAAAACATGGGTTCTGGTATCACCTAGGGGATGGGATGCGCTATCTCGCACCCGATGCCGGTGAGTTTGACCAGACCTATCTGGCGTTCTACGGACCGGCGCACATCCGAGATGCTACGTGGGCGGATTTGCCGCGTGCTTCCGCCCTCTACAATCACCGTGAACCGCGCTGGCTCATCAAGGACTATTTCACGCAGACGTTCCGCGAGACCCGCTTTGAAAGTCACTTTGTAAGATTGATGCGACAGATCGAAGATCGGAATGGCGCATTTGTGGTTTTGGAAAACCGTGAACAGCGGATCGTCGGGACCGCGGTATTGAAACGTTTTGACACCTTCCACGAGCAGCATATCGCTACGCTCAGTTTTCGCGTCTGCCCAAGCTATTTTGACCAAGGTCCTGAACTTTTGACCGCTGCCGCGGAAAAAGCGAAAGCCCTCTCAATTCAGGGGTTACAGATTTACATCGCTGACTGTGACGACGACCAAAAAGAGATGGCGAGAGCGGGGGGATTTGTCGAAGAAGCGCGTTTGAAAAGTCGACTGTACGACGGGGAAAACTGGATGGATATGCTTGTCTATACCTTGTGGCTGCCTGATGTTACCCCATTGAGAAGCGAAGGGGATTATTACGGTAACAGAAAACCGTGGCAGGCAGAACGGGTTAATGCTGGCTATAACGAGAAGAGAAATAAATTAAGACTTACGCAGTAGAAGAGGATTCTGATTTCCGACAAAATGTTGCGGGGCAAGATGCCCCGCCTACGGTTGATTTGGTAGGAGGGAGTTCCAATTCCCGACTAAAGTGCGTAAGTCCTATACATAATAATATCCAAACCAAGAAGGAATATCACAATGTCAAAACCGAAGATTAGGGTTGGTATCGTTGGTGCCGGTGGTGTCGGCGGACTTGGCGGCAGAGACAACTCCCATGCCGGCGGCTATCGGCGATGCGAGGAGGTTGAGCTGGCAGCTATCGCTGATATTAATAATGACCGGCTGCAACAGTTCGGCGATGAATGGGAAATTGCACCGGAACAACGTTACAGCACTGCACAGGAGATGTACGAAAAAGCAGATCTGGATATCGTGAGCGTCACTACCCATAACTTCCATCATCACGAACCGGTCATTGAGGCTGCAGAATCGGGGATTAAGGTGATAATGGTGGAGAAACCGCTCGCTATCAGCGTCGAATGGGGACGGAAGATGGTCGAAGCCTGTGAAGCGAACGGGTGTCGATTGGCTGTGGATCACACACGCCGTTTCCTACCGCATTACCGCAGGTTAAAAAAGATGGTCGATGACGGAGCGGTGGGAGATGTGCGAACTATCACCTACTCCGGTGCCCGTCCTCTGCTGCACAACGGCACGCATACGGTGGACTACGCTTTCTACTTCACATCGGCGCAACCCACGCTGGTATCGGGTTTTCTCAGCGATGAACCTGTTGCGGATCCGGGTGGTGGCGGGATGGTCGTCTGCGAAGGCGGTGTGGTTATCTTCATCAACTGCATCCCAACGCGCAAAGAATCCCTCAGCGATGTCATCATCGGGGGTACAGCGGGACAGATCCATTTCTGTGAGCGGCGTGGGATCTGGGAATACGGTCCCCTCGTTGAGGCAAGCGAAGGCTATGGCGCACGCTACGACTTTCAACCGCTTCCCGACATGCCCGAAACGCTCATCCTTGACGATTATTTTTACAGCGCAGCGCGGGAATCAGTTGACTGCCTGTTAGAGGATCGGGAGAGCGTCTCAACCGGGCGTGACGGACTGAAAGCGTTGGAAGTTATTACCGCCATGCACATTTCCCATAAAACAGGGACGCAGGTTCCGTTACCGCTAGAGGAAGGGCTGGACAACGTTGAAATTCGATCAACCGGACAGTAGGACAAGAATGGCTATTCGTACCAATTATGGATGACATAGACCGGATCCGACCCTTTCGCGAGGCGGATAGTTGCTTGATCTGTCCCTGCTACAAACTCGTTCCGTAGAGTGTTTATTCTAACCGGATCGACACCTAGTCCATTCAAACTCCATCGAAGATTCGTGCTGCTTTCGACGGTGACATTCGGATCATCGGAGATAAGCGATACCCGTTGCACACCTTCGTTTTTTCGCTCTAGAGTTACCTCCGAAACAACGAAGTGGATTGTTTGGAGTGGGTCCCGCATCTCTGCCTGCCAGCTACGTCCGTTCCCGCGCTCTCCGTGAGGACTTTCTTGAAATAGTTGGAGTCCGAGGCGCATTAATCGTAGATTGCCGAGAAAGTGATCTATTTCGTAACCGTTGGGGTGAGGGAGTCCACCGTAGAGCAGAATCCCTTGGCAGCCATATTCTACGATTGCATAAGCGACTGCTAACTGTCCGTCCGTGTCGTCCTTGTCCATCTGTCCGATCCACTCACGGACGATGTGCGTACCAGACTGCTCCAACTTTTCGATAGTATCCCTGGGTAGCTCCTCAAGGGAATCCAGATCGCCGATTAGGACGTTGGGGAAAATTGGGGTGTCGCTAGTCTGGTTGAGTTCGGTGAATAAGCGGAGGCCGCCGTCAGCACAGATGAGTGGGTGCTTGTTTTCCGCGGCCCAGGTCAGTGCTTCCTTGTAGAATTGAGGGTAGCGGAGGTCATAATGTCCGTTGAGAAAAATTAAAGCAGATTTCATAACCTCTGAATTAGCAATCGGCTATGGGAGAAATAGATTGTAGGAGGCGAGCTGCTTGGCAGGACGATATGAGAGTTTCACACGTTTGAGGTTATCCAAGCCGGAGTCGTCCATTGTATTGATCCATTTATAGGTCGTTTGTTCTCGGCAAAACTCTCTGAAAAGAAATTGTGCTAACCCTTTTATTCCGAGATCTGTCACTTCAAAGAGGATACAGAAAGTTTCGCTGTTGAGAGGGTATCCGAAGGTGTACCCTTTCAGGAGGCCATCAATGAAAACGACTCTGCCGACCAACCCCAATTTTTCGTAGTTCATGAATCCTGTGCGATGGGAATGTCGAGAATCCTCCAACATCGCTTGATAAACAGCATCATGGGACTGCGCTTCCCGTTCCCGTTGCCATGATTCATAAAGTGCGAGGCAATCTGCAAGATGGGCGGGTTGGTATGGCTGCAACTGTGCGTCAGGATAGTCGCGGATCAGGGCGTTATAAGCAGCCCGCTTGCTCTTGTAACGATTTCCCTTAAGTTGGATGAGGGCAGCCGTTTCGTACAGATATTCCGTCTCTTTGTGAGCGGTGCGGAAGCCCATCTCCTGCAAAGAAGGAATCAGATTCGCTGGAACGTTTTCAATTCGTGCAATCTGCTTCGCACGATTGGCTTCAAGGGTGAACGCATACGCTTGGTGGATCACTTTTGGATTCAGTGCCACCCCCATCGGCAAAATCGGCATAAAGTAATCGCCATCTTGATTGGCAAAAAGACAGAACTGGTCATCAATTACTGTCCAGTAAAAATCAAAAAAGTTGCGCCATACATGGTGTGGTGCGAAGGCGTAACGCGATAGTTCCGCCGGCATTTGATGGGCGTATCGGTCGAAAAGGGGTTTATCCTTTAGCGTGAGTGGTTGTAGGCTTTTTGATAAATCAGGCAATCTTCAAGCAATGACTTGTTCGGTATGACGGTCGAACAGATGAACCTGCTTGGCATCGAAATCAAACCAAACGGACTGTCCCACATCAGGCTTGAATGCGGGGTGTGTACGGGCTCTGAGGAGAACCAGATCTCCGGTCTCTGGATTTTCCCCCAGAAATATGTCGATAATATTGACCGACCCCAACGCTTCGACGAGGTGCACCGATGCTTTGAAGCCCTTTTCAATTGGCTCCTTGGAGACAACAATATGCTCCGGTCTAACTCCAAAAGTGATTTCAAGCGACTGACCGACGCGCGAGATCTGTTCTGCCGATAATTCAATCCAGACATCTGTGTGGTTCAGGTGCAAGGCGGGTTTTCCGCCTCCGGTGGAATCAGGATTCAAAGCAGCTTGTGACCGAACCGTGCCGCTGATCAGGTTCATTGAGGGACTTCCCATAAATTGGGCGACGAAAACGGTCTGTGGCTGGTTATATACCTCTTGGGGTGTTCCGATCTGCTGCAAGCTTCCTTGGTGCATGATGACGATACGATCTGCCATCGACATCGCTTCAACTTGGTCATGGGTGACGAAAATGGTGGTGGCTCCGAGTCTATGCTGTAAGCGTTTCAGTTCCGCCCGCATGTCTACCCGCAACTTTGCATCTAGGTTCGACATCGGTTCATCCATCAAGAATGCCTTAGGTCTGCGGACCATAGCCCGTCCTAGGGCGACGCGCTGCATTTCACCACCACTTAGATGACTTGGCTTCCGATTAAGCATCGCCTGAATTTGCAGGATTGTTGCAACCTCTTTGACCCGTTCCTGAATTTCGGATTTCGGTGCTTTCACCGCCTTGAGTGGAAATGCGATGTTATCATAAACGGTCAGATGGGGATAGAGCGCGTAAAATTGGAAGACAAACGCGATGTCTCGATCAGCCGGGGGGAGCGCGTTTACTCGCCTCCCATCAATGAAGATGTCTCCCTCGTCGGGGTGTTCCAATCCGGCGATTGCTCGAAGCGTGGTTGTTTTTCCACAACCCGAAGGACCGAGGAAAACAACAAACTCTTGATCGTGGACTTCAAGGTTCATGTCGTCCACAGCAACGACATCCCCAAAACGTTTTGTGATGTGTTCAAGTTTAATCTCTGCCATTCCTCGTATTTTAGCACACGCAAGAAGAAATGAAAACCAAAAATGATAGCGACAACATGGGTGGAAGTAGACCTCTCTGCAATTCGATCTAACGCACAGTCAATCAAAGCGTATGCCCAAGGCAGCTCGCTGATTGCTGTAATCAAGGCTGATGCCTATGGACACGGTGTTATTCCGGTTGCCGAAGCATTACACGAGGCAGCCGCGATGTACGCCGTTGCCACTGTGGCGGAAGCCGTTGAATTGCGTACTGCTGGCATCAGAAAGCCGGTACTGGTGCTATTCAACGCGCTGCCCGCTCAAGTAGAGACGATTGTTGATTATGAATTGACACCATCGGTGTATGAACCAACGCTCTGTGATGGGTTGTCCCGCGCAGCGCAAGAGAAGGGAACGTTGGTTAAGGTACATCTTGATGTGGATACCGGTATGAATCGCGGCGGGATACGGTACACAGAGGCAGCTGATTTCCTCAAGTGGCTGACATCACTGGAGGGGATAGAGATTGAAGGCATCTTCACTCACTTTGCCACTGCGGACGAATCCGACAAAAGCGACGTGTATCTTCAGCTAGAGCGGTTTAGGTCGGTACTTTCCAACCTATCCAAAATTAACCTTCGTCCCCCGATTGTCCATGCTGTCAACAGCGCAGCTGCATTAACGCTTCCCGATGCCCATTTTGATGCAGTTCGTGTTGGCTTGAGTTTATACGGTGTTTATCCATCGTCCGAAGTTAGACGAATAAGCCCTGTGTCTTTGCAACCTGCCCTGACTTGGAAGGCACGCGTTATTTCTTTGCGTCGGTCGATGGAAGGAGAGGGGGTAAGCTACGGTCGCACCCATATAGTTGATCAACCGACATGGTTAGCCACGCTGCCTGTTGGCTATGCCGACGGCTATTCACGCGCTATCTCGAACCGTGGTGAGGCTTTGATTGATGGGTCAAAGTGTGAACAGGTGGGATCGGTCTGTATGGATGGGTCCGTCTTTCGGATTGACGCACCGAAAGGGGATCCTCCCTTACGCATTGGCGATGAAGCGGTACTGATTGGGAAACAGGGGGACTTGGAGATTAGCGTCAATCAGGTTGCGGAGAAGGCGGGAACCATCTCGTATGAGATTTTAACAGGAATAGGGAAACGGATCCCTCGGATTTACGTGAATCAAGTATCATAAGGATTTGACATCAGGGCGGAAGGATGATAAACTGAGACATAGAATTTATTGTTCATTACGTCATACAATTAGGAGAAACTCATGACAACAGAACAAGCAACCACCCTGAAAACGACCCTAGAATCAATGTTTGATCACATCGCCCAAAAGGAGAGTATAATCGAAGACCTTGAGCAGATCGAGCGTCTCCAGCAGGAGGTTAGAACAACTGCCCCACCGCAATTACGTCATTATCTAGAACGTCGAAGTTATACCAAAGCACTCGATTTTCTGAAGGAGGACTTCGTTGCTGATTCGGATTGAGATATATAAAGCTTCATTAAATGCAAACACCGGAAACCTAACAAACTAAATCCGTAACCGAAATGCAATTCAAACCGTAAACCGCTCTTTCCATGCGTTAGAATAATGAAAAAGAAAAAAGAAAACTACTTTGAGTCGGAAGCTGAGAAAATTTACGGTGAAGTAAAAGGACCTTATAACCAAAAGAGTATTAAAAAGAGAATCGAAGCCCTTTTTCTTGATAACCTCGGAAAGATCCTACTGCGAGAACAAATTATCGAAGCCGCTAGAGACCCGATAACCCAAAAGGACCCTGAAAATTGGCACCAGAGAGTATCGGAGTTACGGACTGATGATGGATACACAATTTTGTCATGGCGCAATCGAGGTGATTTAAAAGTTCAAGAATATCTTATGCCTACCTCCGAAAAAAGACAGCAAGTCAACAGGAGGGTTCGTCCACATGACCAAGTGTGGTTACAGATATTGGAAAAAGCGAACTACTCTTGTGAATGGGATGAGGATGGTATTCGATGCGGACTTGAGGACGGACAAGTAGATCCAATCGGAGGAGGCACCGTAAAACTGACACCAGATCATAAGTCTCCACATTCCATAAACGTTGAAACCGACCCAGGCAATCCCAATCAGTGGAGAGTCTTATGTGGCCGACATCAAGTGATGAAAAAGAATTTCTGGGACGATAGCACAGGCAAAATCAATGTTTATGCTATTATCCAAGCTGCAAGTGAGCGGGAAAAGCGGATTGTCTTCTCTTTTTTAGTCGATTATTTTGGGTATCAAATTAACGATGAGAAATTGGAGAGGGAGTAGGTATGACGCAAATGACTTTCGCGGAACTTGATGAAGTTACGCGTAATAATGGCAATAGAAAAGGAAATGCTGTTATACTACCACCGATGGATATATTTGAATCCATTGAGTTGATTAAATCAACCGGCATTAAGCCGTGCGTCACAATGCTTGATCCGTGGTATAACAAAGGTTTTGGGGAAATAAGAACTGATTATAATGATTTTATTATATCCATACTTGAAGCCCTAATTGGTGTCTCCGATCATCTGTTTTTGTGGGGTTTTCCTGAGATAATAGCTCAGTATTTTAATCGAATACCGACTGAGTACCAGCTTGTTGCATGGCTCACTTGGTACTATAAGAATAACCCATCTGTTATCCGAGGTTGGCGGTCGAGCCAGAACGCTTGCTTGCATCTTTCGCAGGGTGATGCAAAGTTATATCCCGAACATTTTTTGAATGATGCCCAAAAGGAAAAGCTAAGAGCCGGAAAACTAAGATATATGCCAGGTCCAACAAGTGTAATAGAATCCTCCTTGTTAGTAGGCTTTGTGGGCAAAGATGAACAAACGGGGCATCCATCTCAGAAACCGCTAAAAGTATATGAACCGCTTTTCTTCATGACGACAAAGGAAGAAGATTTAATTTATGATCCTATGTGTGGGTCTGGCACTACTGGTGCATTCGCATTGGAACATAATCGGAGCGCAATTTTATCAGACATCAACGAGGAATATATCTCTATCGTTGAGTCGAGGCTTCTAGAAAAGAGAATTCATCCTAACAAAACATCGCCCTCAATGCTTGCAACGGCATTACAAGCATGAGCAAACCTGTGGTATATGATTGAAAATCAAAAAAGAAAAAGAGGCACTAAAATGGCAAGAGAAGATGGGCGTACACCGAGTCAGATGCGCCCAACCCGCATCGTTCGGAATTACACTAAACACCCGGAAGGATCTGTCCTGATTGCTGTCGGCGATACAAAGGTTGTTTGTACGGCATCGGTGGAGGAGTCACAACCGCGCTTCATGCGTGAGCAAAACCGCCGAAATCGAGGCTGGGTTACTGCGGAGTATTCAATGCTGCCCCGTTCCACCTCCGACCGGATGCGGCGTGAGGTTACCCGCGGATCGCTTGGCGGGAGAACGCAAGAAATTCAACGACTTATCGGTAGATCTTTGCGGGCGATTGTAGACTTCAAAGCCCTCGGTGAACGCACAATCTGGATTGATTGCGATGTCATCCAAGCGGACGGTGGCACACGCACCGCATCAATTACCGGCGCATTTATCGCGCTTTGGGATGCTTGTCAATGGCTGATGGATCAGAAATTGATAAAAACCATTCCAATCATCGAACATGTGGCAGCAACCAGCGTTGGCATTATTAACGGAACACCTATGTTAGACCTCTGTTACACGGAAGATTCTAGTGCTGAGGTCGATATGAATGTTGTCATGACAGGCGCGGGGAAATTTGTGGAGATTCAAGGCACTGCGGAAGAGACCCCTTTCTCGAAGGAAGAATCAGATCAAATGCTCGATCTGGCGATCGGCGGCATTGAACAACTCATCCGCCTGCAAAAACAGATAATCATTGAGAATAGAGATGAAGTTAGTATTGGCAACCCGGAATCAGGGTAAAGTGCGAGAAATCAGCGAAATACTTAGAGATCAAAATGGGATTGAACTGTTGTCGCTCTGCAATTACCCGGACGCGCCAGATGTGGTTGAGGATGGCAAAACCTATGAGGAGAACGCTATCAAAAAAGCTGCCTCCCTCGCCGAACATACCGGACATTTAACCATCGGAGATGACTCCGGTTTGGCGGTAGATGCGCTCGATGGAGCACCCGGCGTTCATTCCGCACGCTATGCTGGTGAGAACGCTTCAGACCAAGATCGTATCGCCAAGTTGCTCAATGCACTTCAGGATATTCCTGATGACCGGCGATCAGGACGTTTCATCTGTGCCGTGGCTATCGCCGAACCGCTCGCTCAAGTACAGGTTGTCCGGGGCGTTTGTGAGGGGCGAATTACTCACACGCCGCGTGGGGCAAGTGGCTTTGGATATGATCCGGTTTTTGTTCCCACAGGTTATAACAAAACCTTTGCGGAGTTGGGCGACACCGTTAAGAATCAGATCAGCCACCGTGCGAAGGCGTTGGATAAAGCGAGAAAGTTATTAAGTGAGATGAACTTTGAACAATTTCGCTAAGAACGCCCTATGAAAAATTCCACCTCAAACTCCCGCACGCCAAAAGCCCCTATATTGATTCCCATTCTAATTATCATTCCGCTGATAGGGCTTGGACTTTACGTTGGTCCCAATCTGCTAGATTCCACGCCACCAACGCTGACGGTAAATGGGTTAAAGAAGGATCAACACTATCGCGGTTCTCTTACACTCAAAATTGCTGTTATGGACGAAAAGCCTGGCTTAGGCTCATTGACCGTACAAGTCGATGATGCTCCCCCAACCCCTTTGCGTTTTGGCGAAGCAGAGACCACTTTGTGGACGCTCCAAACCACCGCATTTGGCGATGGATTCCACACGGTTTATGTAACGGCAACGGATAGGTCGTTGCACAAAAACCGGATACAGTACATACTTCCATTTTATATCGACAACACCCCGCCAACGCTTCATGTCCCCCAGGAACCGCTCCGTGTTGGACAAGGCAGAACACTCGCCCTCTTTCTTCAGGCGGATGAGCTGCTCTCAAATATTGGGGGAAAGCTTTTTAACAGATCGGTCACCTTCTATCCGACGAGTTCAGAGAACTTGCGCCGCAGTTTTCTTGGTGTCGGCGTGACAACCACTCCCCAGGACTACTCACTCACGGTGAGAGCGACAGATGTGGTTGGCAATGAGGTGGAGAAAACCTTTCAGGTCGAGGTCCATAAAACAGTCTTCGCGCGTGGAGGGTACATTACCCTCTCACCTAAAAAGCAGCGGATCATGATGGACAGATCTAAAAGCAGGGAAGACAATGCAAAACGCGGAGCAGCTTACACACAGGCGGACCGGGAAGCCGAGCAGCTTTGGGAGGGTAAGTTCATTCGCCCTACTGAAGGTCGGCTGACATCACCTTTTGGGAAATATCGAGAGTATAACACCGGTGTCCGTCGGCATCACTACGGTACAGACATCGCAAATGTGGTGGGCACCCCTGTCTATGCGTCGAACCGTGGCATTGTTACCCTCGCTGACAGATTACACATCTACGGAAACGCCGTGATTCTCAATCATGGGCAGGGGGTTTCGAGCAATTATAATCATCTCAACGAGATTCATGTGAAAACTGGCGATCATGTTGAGAAAGGTCAACGCATCGGACTGATGGGAGCCACCGGACAAGCCACAGGATCCCATCTCCATTGGGGTATGGTAGTCAAGGGGGTGGCAGTTGCTCCGGAGGAATGGACGGAACGAAATTTCTCGGACCCGGAAGTTGAGAGTTTATCTCGTCCAGATGGGGAGTAAAGATGAATCAGTTGATTCAACTTGAACAAATTATACCGAGCAAGGTCTGTTTTTCATGCGATGTTTGCTGCCGATTCCTCGACCAAGACAGCTTCCTCGCTCCCATCTTTACCCAAGCTGAAATGAAAAACGCGCTGGCTAACGGGATGAACCCGAATCTCTTTCGCCCCACATCTGATGGGAGAAGTGCACAGATTGAACTTATACCGGATGGGGATATGTACATCTGTCCCTTTTTTAATTCTGAAACGAGTGAATGCACAATCTACCCGATTCGTCCGCTGGACTGTCAGATCTATCCTTTCGCCTTAATGTACAATCAGGACCAAACGCAGGTTGTCTTGGGTATTGACATGATCTGTCCTTATGGTGAGGCGGAAATCCAAACGGAAGCGTTCCAACACTATATCGACTACATGGCGGACTATCTGGAATCGAATCCAGTTGTTGAAACTGTAGCTGCAAATTGGCAGCTCATCGGTCCGTATCAGGACACGGTGGTAATTGTCCGCGCGCTGAAAAAGTTGACATCAGCAAGAATAAAAAATAGATACTGAACTACCCGGAGAAAAGCCGTAGCCAAAAAGGAGAAAAATATGGCAAATGTGCCGTGCCGTTTGGCGGCGTTGGATTTAGATGGGACACTGCTAAATGATGACCATATTGTGACAGATCGAAACTGCGAAGCACTCCAGAAATTATCGGCGCAAGGTGTTGCAGTCGTGCTGATTTCAGGGAGAATGCATCGAGCCATCTTACCGATCAGCAATCAGATTGGATTGGAAAACCCAATAATTTCATACAACGGCGGGATGGTTAAACACCCTCGCTCAGGGGAAGTAATTCACCATACTCCCATTCCGGCGGCGGATGCAATGGCCTTGGTCGAGTATGGAGATCAGAAGGGGCTACATCTTAACTTCTGTTTGAATGATCAGTTATTCATCAAGGAGTATAATCAGTGGGGTGAACTGTATGAAAACAGAACGGGAGTTCCGGCGACACCACTCGGTGATCTGCGTGAATTAGATGGGCAAGAACCCACGAAGATGCAGATTTTAGATACACCCGAAAAAATAGATCTGCTCCTCACCGAATGCAAGGCCGAATTTGGCGAGCGGTTGTATGTTACACGGACGCAGGTCGAATATATCGAATTTATGAATCCACAAGTATCGAAGGGACGAGCACTACAAGCCTTGGCTGCCCAACTTAACATCGCTAACAATCTGATTGTTACATTTGGCGATGGATACAACGACGAGAGCATGATGGAAATCGCCGGTTTCCGGGTGGCTATGGGCAATTCCGTTGATGAAATTAAAGCTATCGCCGATTACATAACGGACACTAATCAGAACGATGGTGTTGCCCTAGCGGTCGAGCATCTGCTGCTTTGAAGGGGGTCATACTCGCATTGGCTTACGCCTGTATGGGATGGCGTACCTTCGTTCCGAGGACTGGGATATTTGCAACAAGTGCCATTGAGTCTTGTTCACGCTCAAGCTCCATTTCAACCTGTTCCTGCTCGAGTATAAAATACTTCGACAGAACTTCAGTCAGCTCTGCTTGCAGGCTTTCCATTATCTCTTCATCAATTCCAGTGCGGTCTTGGACAAGGATGAGTTGCAGCCGACTTTTCGCAACACTTTTGCTTTTCTGCTCCCGATTTAGTAACTGAATTAATCGTTTGAACATCTATCTTCTCCTTTTAACTATTAAACAGTTTCCCAAACCAGTTACCGAACAAACCGCCCGCCTTAAACTCTGGGATTGGAATATCTTCCCCTTCAAGCCTTTGTGCGATACGTTTGTAAGCCTGCCCAGCATCGGACCTGTGATTGTAGGTTGATGGCATACCTCGGTTTGTTGAAATAAGAATTTCCTTATCCTCTGGGATGACACCGATCAGATTGATTGACAAGATGTCTATGACATCTGTTGGCTCCATCATGTCGCCTGCCTTGACCATCTCCGGCGCAAGTCGATTGATAATGAGCTGCAAGCTACTAATGGTCATGTTCTGTAGCAAACCGATGATTCGATCTGCATCCCTGACCGCTGCGACCTCCGGCGTTGTCACAATCAGTGCCTCATCCGCCCCCGCAGCTGCGTTTTGAAACCCCTGCTCAATGCCGGCAGGTGAATCGACCAAAACGTAGTCGTGTGTCTCTTTCAGTTCTAGGCAGAGTTTTTTCATCTGTTCCGGCTGAATATCGCTTTTGTTATTTCTCTGCGAGGCAGCAAGGAGATAGAGATCTTTCGTCCTTCGATCTTTAACTAGTGCTTGTTCCAGTTCACAAACACCTTCGAGGACATCCATTGATGTGTACACAACGCGGCTTTCTAGCCCCATAATGACATCAAGATTTCTCAGTCCCACATCCGCATCAATGACAACGACCTTCTTACCCAACACAGCTAAGGCCGTTCCAAGATTCGCCGTGGAAGTGCTTTTGCCGACCCCGCCTTTACCAGACGTAACGACGATCACTTTTCCCATTTTTCTGGTCATCCTTCCCTCATAAAGATTTAAAAATCGTACCAGTTCTGACTAGGAACAACGTCCAAAGACTTGTCACCTGAGATGTCTTTAGCTTCGGTAGTAATCGCTCCTAACTACCAGCCGGTTATAGCCTCGACATCCAAAGACAATCGACTGGCAAGCGATAATGCTTTATTACGATTCGGTAATTGACAAAACTTGAAGATGGTGAGAGGAGTCTACACCCGTTTCTGTTTTTCTAATACGGGTTAGAGTCAATCGTATTCTTCGACAATAATGGCATCTTCTAGGACGCGCGCAATTTCTGCGCTTTGGTGCTGTTGTTGCTCAGCAGGCGCGCGGGTGATAAAACGCCCAATTCTCAACTGGGTCGGCAGCAGGTTCAGCGCGAAAATTATTGATGATATATTACCAAGCGCGCCAGCGTGGGCAACGCCCCGCAAGGTGCCAAGGACTATAATATCTCCGGCAGCGACCACTTCTGCTCCCGGATTCACATCACCTAGGATGACCATATTCCCTTCCAAAGCACGTTCGATTTGACCAGAACGCAGTGTATGACGGATAAATCGCGTCTCCTCATTTATCTGAGCAAGTTGATTATAAACACGTTCTTCGCTATGGAGGGCTGGCACACCTGCAATCTGAGCTGATTCGGTGCTCTTGGGTTCGTCTTGAGAATCACCAATGATTTGCTTGACTTCAAGTCCATAATTTTCGTTCAATAACTTTTTCAGGTGGACTAACTCTTCATCATTTAATGATCGACTTCCGAGATCCATGTTCATTGTCAAGCCTGATAACGAATCCCCTAAACTTGCCATTCGTTCTACAATCGCCTGTTCAATCTGCTCCATTGAGGCTTCGGGATCAATAATCAGGCGCATACCATCGCGGAAGCCTTTGAGTTCAACGGTTGGATGTGATTCGTTCTGCATTTCACTCCTCTTATAGAATAATAATCCTAGTGCCTAGTCTTCAACTTTTGCTAAGACATAGGGGCCATCGGGAAGCGCAGCAATTTGAGCATCAGTTCCATGTTTGGCAAGGACGCGCTCAATCCCTTCCTGCGGGGTTCGGATTGGCTGCACAAATAGATCTTTCAATTGATCATGAGGTATGCCATCAGCATAGCAGTATATTTCGGCTTTTTTGGCGGCTTTTGCTAACTCCTCCAACTGCCATTGGTCGATGACAAAGTTGTCTGGGTCGTGAATATCATGAATAAATTGCTTCAGGTCTTTCGTTTTCAAGATGAGATCGGTGAAAGGTCCGCTCCCAATTCCTTGGCTGCATTCCGCAACCAGAATAATGCTTCCATTCTGTTTAACGATTTCCACCGCTGCCAGCATTCCTTTGACGGCTTGATAAAACGTGGTATCGAGCGGATAGCCTGCACTTGACACGAGGACAGCATCGACAGGTTTCGGCAATGTTACCTTCACCTGTCTTTCGACGAATCTGACACCTTCTAAATGAGATTCGACGATATCACCAGCAAATATACCGGTGAGTCTACGTTGGTCATCAATTGTGACGTTCACGTTAAAATCTACGCCTGCCATCAAGGCGATTTCGGTGGCTTCGATATGAAGGGGGTTGCCTTCGAGGTTGCCGACCGAAGCTTTCGGGTGTTCAAGGATCTGGGGTCCGTGCAGCACTTTCATCGTCTCAATTGAAGCGAGTCCCGGACAGATCGATTTGCGTCCGCCGGAATATCCTGCCATCAGATGGGGTTCAATCAAAGCGGTCGTGACCTTCAAATCCGATTCCAGATAGGTTTTATCAATATAAACCGGCGCACCGCCTTGTGTTGAACCGAGATATTCGTGCATCTCGATCTTCTGTGAGAAATGGTTGACGATTTGATAGTTGCTCATAATCTCGGTGCCGACCATTTCTTCGAGCTCTTTTCCTTGGTTGGGGCGATGGATGCCCGTCGCAATCAGAATTGTGATTTTTTCGCGCGGAACGCCTCCGGATTCCAGCGTTTGCAGGATTGGTGGGAGGATTAGCTTATTGGGGACGGGACGTGTTACATCGGAAATGACAACGCAGGCGGAAGTCCGATCTTTCGCCAACGCGGCTAGCGGCGCGGAGTGGATTGGTGACTCGATCGCGTCCCAAACTGCACGTTCCGGCTGCTCGATCGGGACGGATTTCTGGAGGGTCAGCACACCTGCCAAATTCTGGTCAGGGATTTCGACTTCCAGCAGATCTCGTCCATATTTCATGCCAACTCGCATTAGAATTCACCTCAGTTTGCGGACTTCAAGGTTAGACATCCTTGTATATACTCTAATGTTATGACATTATAAACAAAATGCCGTTCCTAATGCAAGTCTTTTTTGAGGTAATTAAGTGGGAAAATGCCTTGCTGTACTTGATTCCAGAATCTGTATGACGATTAAGTTCGTTTCATGAAACGGAGTGAGGGATAAGTGTTCAAAATTTGAGACTTGACGAATTGAGGGGTTGTGTGGAATAATTTTAGGCTTGCGCTAAGAATATGGAGGATGATTGGATATGCTAAGAGTTGGAATTAATGGCTTTGGCCGAATTGGACGCAACGCATTGAGAGCCGCATTAAAAAACAGAAATATTGCTCTTGATTTTGTGGCAATTAACGATCTAACAGACCCAGAAACACTCGCGCACCTGCTCAAATACGATTCGGTGCTTGGGGAACTTGATGCCGATGTCCAACCAACAAATAACGGACTTATTGTCAACGGTAAAAAGATACTCGTCTTTTCTGAACGGGATCCGGCTGCGCTACCTTGGAACGCTTTAGGAATTGATGTTGTTATTGAATCGACAGGTTTTTTTACGGATGGGAAAGATGCATCGAAGCATCTAGAGGCGGGAGCGAAAAAAGTGATTATCTCCGCCCCGGCTAAGAATGAAGATATTACTGTCGTGCTAGGTGTCAACGAGGATAAATATGATAAAGAGAAACACCATATCATCTCTAACGCTTCCTGCACGACAAACTGTCTCGCGCCTATTGCAAAGGTGCTCTTGGAAAACTTCGGTATCCATAGCGGTCTAATGACTACCATTCATTCGTATACGAACGATCAGCAAGTGTTGGATCTCCCGCATGAAGATATACGCCGGGCGCGTGCGGCTGCACTTTCGATGATTCCGACATCCACAGGCGCGGCAAGTGCTATTTCGTTGGTCATTCCTGAACTTGAAGGGAAATTTGATGGGATGGCGATTCGCGTTCCAACTCCGAACGTTTCAGTCGTAGATCTCACCGTTGATATAGAAAAGAAAGCAAGTGTAGAAGAGGTTAATGCAGTTATAAAAAAAGCTGCAGAGGGAGAACAGCGAGGCATCTTAAGTTATTCGGAACTTCCGCTGGTATCGGTTGATTTCAAGGGTAACCCCCATTCGTCGATCTTTGATGCTGAATTCACAAGGGTGATTGATGGCGAATTAGTGAAAGTGCTCTCTTGGTACGATAACGAGTGGGGATACTCAAATCGTTTGGTTGAACTGGCTGCGCGTGTGTTGTAATAGGCTCAGTCTATCTCAATTCGTTCCCAACTGAACTGAATCTTGTTTCTGTGGCGTAACTCATAATAGGAGAAAATGCGAACACCAATCATTGTCGGTAACTGGAAACTCAACAAGACCGTCCGTGAAGCGGTGGTGCTTGTCACCTCACTTCAGCCATTGGTCACTGGTGTCACCGATGTCGAAATTGTTGTTGCCCCTGTTTTTACGGGGCTTTCTGCAGTAGCGCAGACGCTAGTAGACGGAGAGATTCGGCTTGCAGCGCAGGATGTCTTTTGGGAGGACAACGGCGCATTCACGGGCGAAGTGTCGCCGGGGATGCTCAAGGATGTGGGGTGCGACTACGTGATCATTGGTCACTCCGAACGCCGGCTCTATTTCAGTGAGACAAACGAAAACATCAACCGCAAGGCGAAGGCAGCACATGCACACGGCTTGATACCGATAATCTGTGCAGGCGAAAGCCTTGAAGAGCGCGAGGCGGGGAAAACCCTGGTAGTGGTTAAAGACCACGTTCTCAACGGAATCGCTGGGTTATCCGCAGATCAGATTGTGTCGACGGTCATCGCTTATGAACCCGTTTGGGCAATCGGGACGGGGCACAACGCAACCCCAGACCAAGCCCAAGAGGTTCATGCACTTATCAGATCGCTCTTATCAGAAATCTATTCGGCTGACGTGGCATCACGGGTCCGGATTCAGTATGGTGGGAGTGTTAAGCCGGACAATGCTGCTGCGTTGATTGCACAGCCCGATGTAGATGGCGCATTGGTCGGTACAGCAAGCTGGGAGGCGGAATCGTTTGCCCAAATCGTCAAGGCTGTGTACGATGTTTGTTCAATCAATAAAAAATAAATAACTATTACGAAAGTGAGGAACTATCATGGAAATCATTGTTGGTTTTATTCTTGTTCTTTTTGTACCCGCCTGTATTTTGCTGCCCATCATTATCCTGTTGCAAGATAGCAAAGGGGAAGGGCTTTCATCAAGTGCGTTTGGTGGAGCGGGCAGCAGCATGCAGTCTGTTTTAGGGGGACAAGGTGCCGCAACTTTCCTTTCCAAGGTCACAACGTGGCTCGCCATTGGATTCATGGTAATGGCACTGTTTCTGATGCGTTTCTACGGTGAAACGGGTGGCGAATTAAAACCGCTCCAAGAAGAAGCAGCACAGGCTGAAGTCACGATTACACCGCCAGAAGAGGCAACCGAAACGTCTGACACCGCCGAGACAGATGGAACTGATTCGTCATCTGATAGCGCAGATGATGTTGAAGAAAGTGCTGGGAAGTAAATCAGTAATGAATGCGGCTAAAACCCGGCAGGTATGCTTACGTGGGACATAAACCGGGATCTACATGAGTATACCTCCCCTTATGCTTCACTCGTGTTGATGTTTGAAACGCTGGAAAGTGCCTTCTTAAAATATGCGAATTCACCAATGTCCGATCAACCTATCGCTCAACACACTTGGAGGGTTCATCCGTTGTGTGAAAACTGGACGCGATCAACCCTGCTCTTCCTCTTTCTCATCCTCCTTTTTTTAGGCATCTACTGGCTTTTCCAGTCGGTTTTTATTGCTCTCCTCTCAGCAATTTTTGTGACTGGATCTTTATATCGGTATTTTGTTCCTTTCCGGTATGAGCTATATGAGCATCAGCTTGTGGTCACGGCACCATTTTATCGCTTAACAAAACCTTGGGATACATATCGCAGCTTCTACGTTGACAACAACGGTGTGCTATTGAGTCCATTCACTAAACCCTCTCGACTCGAAAACTTTCGGGGGGTCTATGTCCGTTTTGGTGCGAACCGATCCGAAGCACTTGATTTTATTAAGAATAAAATTTCAACTTAATGGCAGATAGCAAATTCACACTTATCCACACAGATTCTCAGACGCAAGCCAGAGTCGGGAAGTTGCGGACAGCGCACGGCGTTGTCAATACGCCTATCTTTATGCCTGTTGGCACACGTGGCACGGTCAAAACGTGCACGCCTCACGATCTCGTTGAAATTGGGACAGAGATTATACTTGGGAATACTTACCATCTCTATCTACGTCCGGGACACCGAATCGTCCAACAGGCGGGTGGATTGCACAAATTTATGGCGTGGAAGAAACCCATCCTCACAGACAGCGGTGGGTTTCAGGTCTTCAGCTTGGGACCACTCCGCACAATCACCGAAGAAGGAGTCGAATTTCGCTCTGAGATTGACGGATCAAAACACTTTATCAGCCCAGAGCGTTCCATTGAAATCCAAAACGCGCTCGGTGCGGATATCATTATGATCTTTGATGAATGTCCGCCGCTACCCAGCGATTATAGTTATCTCAAGCAGTCGATGGAAATGACGCTGCGTTGGGCAAAACGCTGCAAGCAGGCACATCGAAACCGGAATCAACAGTTGTTCGGTATTGTACAGGGTGGAATGGAAAAATCGCTCCGAAAGATTAGTGTGGAAAAGACAGTGGAGATTGGCTTCCCCGGCTATGCAATCGGTGGGCTTAGTGTTGGGGAGGAGAAACCGTTGATGTATGAAACATTAGCCTACACCGCGCCGCTGTTGCCGAAGGATTCGCCCCATTACCTGATGGGTGTTGGAACACCGGAGGATTTGGTCTACGGTGTAAGCTGCGGGATAGATATGTTCGATTGCGTGATGCCGACGCGCAACGCGCGAAATGGTTCCCTCTTTACAACGCTCGGTACAGTTAAAATCCGAAACGCGAAGTACAAGACAGATTTTACACCGTTAGATCCGAACTGTATTTGCCACACTTGCCAGAATTTTACGCGTGCCTATCTGCGACACTTACATCTCGAAAACGAGATTCTTGCACATCGACTGCTCACACTTCACAATCTGCATTTCTATCTGAGCCTGATGCGAGGTGTCCGGCAAGCGATCTTGGAAGGCACATTCGCCCGTCTCAAGGAGGACATTGGAGGATTGATGCAGCTTGGACAGAACCAGAAGAAAGAGGAAACAGGAGGTAGGACAGACAAAACAATAGGAGTAAATTCACGTAATACACCCACTGCTGCTTCAAATCGTAAACGCGGACGTGCTGCGGTATAATATGACTACTCTTAACTCATCGAAATCGGAAGGAGAATTGATACAATGAACAAAAGACTCTGGATCCTTGGTGGTGCAATTTTTTCAACATTGATCTTTGTAACCCTCTGCTTAAATTACGCAGAGAGCCAGAGTGATCTGGTCAAACGCGGAAAATATCTCGTTGATGCGATCGGGGCTTGCGGTCAGTGTCATACACCGCGCAAACGTGCAGAGATGGATATGAGTATGTATCTCGCAGGCCATCCTGCGAATGCGCCATACCCCAAATTCGATATGAGCATGATGCAACGCGGTATTTTTATGGTTGCTGCCCCGACCCTTGCAGCGTTTTCAATGCCCTTCGGGACAACGTTTGCCGCAAACCTAACACCGGACAAAGAGACGGGACTCGGTGAGTGGACGGAAAAAATGTTCGTTGACACGATGCGAACTGGATACCATCAGGGTGATACGAGCAATCGAAAGCTTCTACCGCCGATGCCGATTAAGAACGCTTACGCAAACATGAACGATGAAGACCTCAAGGCGATGTGGGCTTATTTGAAAACTATTAAACCGGTCAAGAACGAGGTGCCTGTAGCGCTCAATCGTATGGGTAGGCCTTTTTAAGATTGGGTACAAACGTTTTACAATTGGGTAGCAGGGAACGCAGATCTGCGTTCCCTACATTTACCGAATGTTCCTTTTTTTCAAGAGGCAAATTGGGTAAGGCCTATGAAAGATCTCGTTATCATCGGCGGTGGGTTAGCAGGCAGCGAAGCGGCATGGCAAGCGGCTGAACGCGGCATCCAAGTATATCTTTACGAGATGCGTCCATCTACCGCGACAGGTGCCCATCTCACCGCTAATCTTGCGGAGTTGGTCTGTTCCAACTCACTCGGATCTAATCTTCCAGATCGTGCCTCCGGTGTTCTCAAAGCAGAACTACGCCGACTGGGATCGATGCTGCTGGAGTCCGCCCATAAAACGGCGTTACCTGCGGGGAGTGCGTTGGCGGTAGATCGTGATGCTTTTGCCCACCTCATAACGACGCGGCTCTCAAATCACCCCAAGATTGAGGTGGTGCGCGAAGAGGTTACCACCCTCTCTGACGAACCTACCGTCATTGCCTCCGGTCCACTGACCTCACCAAACCTCTCGGATGCCATCGCTGCTTTGAGTGGGCAGGAACACCTTTACTTCTTCGACGCAATTGCCCCGATTGTAAGCCTAGAAACCATCAATATGGAGGTCGCTTTCCACGCTTCACGTTATGGGCACGGCGAACAGGTGGAGGGTGATTACATCAACTGTCCGATGAGCCGCGCTGAATATGATGTCTTCGTTGCTGCGCTAATTGGTGCGGAGCGCATTAAATTGGAATCTTTCGAGCAGGAGTTAGAGCAGGGGGTCAGGGCGGGTTGGCATCAATTCTTTGAGGGGTGTCTACCTGTTGAAATTTTAGCGGGACGCGGTGGCGAGAGCCTCGCTTTTGGTCCGATGCGTCCGGTGGGGTTGACCGACCCGCGTACCGGACGGCGTTCTCATGCGGTGGTGCAACTGCGTCAAGACAACCTTGCCGGTACGCTCTTTAATATGGTCGGTTTTCAAACAAATTTGAAGTTTCCTGAACAGAGGCGGGTGTTCCGCATGATCCCCGGACTTGAAAAAGCTGAGTTTGTGCGCTATGGCCAGATGCACCGTAACACCTTTATTGATGCACCGACGCTGCTATATCCCACGCTTCAGTTCCGTGGACGCGAAAACCTCTTTTTTGCGGGGCAGATCACGGGCGTTGAAAGCTACATGGGTAACATTGCAACAGGCTTACTCGCTGGTTGGAACGCTGCACGTCTCCTACACGGTCAAGCCCCATTATCCCTTCCAACCACTACAATCTTCGGTTCCCTCTGTCACTACGTGACCCACGCCAGTCCGGCTGATTTCCAACCGATGAAGGCAAACTTTGGGATCTTACCCCCCTTGAACACAAACGAACGGCTTAACAAACGGAAACGCGCCGCCGCCTATGCTCAACGGGCACTGGAAGATTTGGAGACTTTTCTGTCGGAGCTTGAGGGGACGATTTAACAGAAATCCGTCCGAACTGTAACCCGCCCGCTTATACCGTAATCTTCGTTATCCAACCAGAGGTAGCATCGCAGTAGAGAAAATCATCGCCGAATGCCGATAGTCCGTGCGGTTCCGGCTCATCCTCTGGAACCTCAATCCGATCCAGTTCCTCACCGCTGTCCAAATCGAGCTTGACGATCACCCTGTCGGAGGTGTGCACAACCCAAATGCCATCCTCTACTCGCACAACGCCGTGTCCCCGTCCGTAGGGCAGCGGAATCGAGTGCTGCACAGACCAATCAGAAATCCGGACTTTGTGCATGATTTGATTTTTCAGCGTCTCGACCCACATATATCCCTCTTCATAATGATCGTATTCCACGCCGTGTGTGCCGCCGCCATCCGGTATCGGATATCGCCCTAGGCATTCCCCGGTGTGTGGGTCGGTTTTAATGATTTCTCCCATCCCCGGTTTGGCATCGTTTGGTCGGGGTGGACGCCACCGCTCTCCGGGACCATTTGCCGCTAGCCAGAGTGCGCCATCGCCATAACACATCCCACTAGTATTGGAGCAGTCGCTCGGAATATCCCGAATCATCTTGGTTACCCCGTAATCCGAGGCATCGCTAATCTCCACCAACGCCACCCGATCGGTGATTTGGTCTGCGATCCACAGTCCCTCATCTGTCACTTGCAAGCCGTTGGGTACACCGTAAGGTGCACGAAATAACTTCTCAATTTTTCTGCCCATCTGTTTGTCCTTCCTTTATATTAAACTGCTATAGTAGTTACCTCCAAAAATTATAGCATGATTTCCCAAAAATACAACAAAATTTCCATATAACCTAAAATCCATTGCAGTAATATGAAAACTCGCCCCCTCGTCCCCTCGCTTCCTCTAATTCTTCCCTGTATTACGCCGCGTTCTCCGTGTCCCCTGATCTTATCGGGATTCAAAGCAATCTGCGGTAAAGTGTCCCCGGATAGAATTGAGATTCAAATTGCATATTTCTGATGATTTGGGAAAACGGTTGCGTTTATTTCCAAAACAGGGTAAAATTATCAATATCCTGCGTACTTGATCGAGGAACTCACTCTGGTAGAGTATCAAAAGCAACTCTTATAGTTGACTCGCGACCACATAAATTCAATGCCGACTCCCACTAAAAAAATAGATCTTCTTACAGAAGTTATTTCAAACGAGCAGGTCGCCGAAAATCACTATCTATTGCGCTGTTCGTGTCCAGAGATCGCTGCGAGTGCACTCCCCGGACAGTTCATCCATGTTCTTATCCCACAAGGGAGTGGCCTGCTCCTGCGCCGCCCGTTTACAATTTACACCGTTGAAGACGAGGAAATCACCATGCTCTATCAGCTCATTGGTGAGGGAACGGTTGTGTTATCCGGCTTAAAGCGGGGTGATTCGATTCGTGTGCTGGGACCGCTTGGAAATACCTTCGAGATTTCATCAGCCCCCGATCCCGCCATAATTGTTGGGGGTGGGGCAGGGATAGCATCGTTGATGCTGCTTGCTGTTGCGTTACGGAATATAGGTGTGCACACGCTTGGCTTGGTCGGATCAATGAACCGGGCACGCTTGTTAAGTGTAGCGGATTTGAGAGCAATCGACGTTGAAACACACATTGCCACTGATGATGGCAGCGTTGGGCATAACGGATTTGTCACCGAACTGCTGACACATCTCCTCGAAGCTCGCGAACTGAAAAATCCTATAATCTACGCTTGTGGACCTGATGGGATGTTGCGTGCTGTTACGAAAATTGCGTTGGATTATCGTGTGCCCACACAACTAGCGATGGAGAATCGGATGGGGTGTGCGTTGGGAGTTTGCCTCGGTTGCGTCTGCAAGGTGCAAATGCCGGACGGTGGGTTTGAATATCAGCGGGTATGTACAGAGGGCCCCGTTTTTAACGCTGAAGATATTATTTGGTGAAAGGTAGAGAAACCGAGTTTTCAAGAAAAAACTCGGTTTCTTTGTACGATTTCTTAACATGAGTGAACGTGAAAAGAATTTGAAAGGAGATTTAATCATGGAGGCATTAACAGGGATGAAATGTGTTGCCTGCCGTCGGGACGCGCCGAAGGTAACAGAGGCAGAGATTGCGGAATATCACCCGCAAGTTTCCGACTGGGAGTTGATTGAGCGCGATGAGATTAAGCGACTGGAACGGCTTTTCCAGTTTGACGGTTTTGCACAAGCGTTGGCGTTCACAAACCGTGTGGGGGAACTAGCGGAGGAGGAAGGTCATCATCCCGCGCTCTTGACCGAGTGGGGAAGAGTGACTGTCACATGGTGGACGCACAAAATCCGGGGGCTGCACCGGAACGACTTCATCATGGCGGCAAAAACAGATGCGTTGTATGCAGAGTGAGGAAAAAAGATGAGTGCCATCCGTCCTTCGCTTGAAATTGAGGTCGCCGGTATCCAGATGAAAAACCCGGTCATGACAGCATCGGGGACTTTTGGTTACGGCAGCGAATATGTGGACTTCATTGATCTGAACCAGCTTGGTGCAGTCGTTGTCAAAGGTATCACCAGTGTGCCGTGGGCGGGAAATTCAATGCCGAGAATCTTTGAAACGCCATCGGGGATGCTCAACGCCATCGGGCTGCAAAACGTTGGTGTGGACGGGTTCATTGACAAGAAATTGCCCTACCTCCGCAGCTTCGATGTCCCCGTAATTGTCAACATCTGCGGCGAGCAGGTGGAAGAGTATCTGGAGGTAACGGAGAAATTAGACGCTGCTAATGGAGTTGCAGCAATTGAGCTCAACATCTCATGCCCTAATCTCCATTGTGGCGGGATGAGTTTTGGCGTTGACCCAAAGCTGACCGACGAACTCGTTAAAGGCGTTAGAGCAAAAACTACCCTACCGTTACTGGTCAAACTCTCGCCAAATGTCACAGATATTACTGTCATTGCGCGCGCTGCGGAGGGCGCAGGTGCCGATGGGCTTTCCGTGATCAACACTGCGCTTGGTATGGCAATTGACATCAACACCCGTCGTCCACAGCTCGCCAATATTACCGGAGGGCTTTCGGGCCCCGCAATCAAGCCGATCGCACTGCGTATGGTGTGGCAGGTTTACAATGCTGTCAGTATCCCAATCATCGGCATGGGCGGCATCATGAACGGCGATGACGCTATCGAGTTTTTTATCGCGGGTGCTGCTGCGGTTGCGGTTGGGACGGCAAACTTCATCAATCCACGCGCTTCCTTGGATGTGGTTGACGGCATTGAAGCGTATCTCGAACAGCATGGGATGCGTTCAATCGCAGAATTAGTAGGAAGCCTAGAGGTCCCATAAGGAAACAATTGACTCATCTAAAAAATCGGGATGTGACCGGGGTTGGCGCATTAATGAACTAATGTACTAATAAACCAATGAACTAACTCAGTTTCTGTTGTACGATTTCTTAACATGATCGAAAAATTAGACACATCTACAAATGTGTATCAATATCATCCATGAGGATTGCCTATGAGACACCTCATCACGCTCGATGACTTATCCAACTTTGAAATTGAACAGCTTTTTCGACTCGCAGATCAGATGCGGACGCAGCTTGCCACATGGTCCGGTTTCTGTAAGGGCAAACTGCTAGCGACGCTCTTTTACGAACCGAGCACTCGGACGCGCCTCTCCTTTGAAAGTGCGATAGGCCGCCTTGATGGGCGCGCCCTCGGTTTCGCGGATCCCGACGCTGCTTCTGTTGCAAAGGGCGAGACAATTGCCGACACCGCTCGCATGGTCACGAACTACTCAGACCTTATCGTAGTACGCCACAGTTGGGCTGGCGCAGCCCATGTTATGGCTCGCTATTCCAATGTTCCGGTAATCAACGGCGGCGATGGCAGCCACAGGCATCCCACGCAGGCACTCACAGACCTGTACACAATCCTCCAACGGAAAGGACGGATAGAAGGACTGACGGTTGGGATTTGTGGCGATCTGCGGTACGGACGGGCGGCACATTCACTCGCGCTCGGTGTTGCGCGATTCGGTGGCAAGCTTCTCCATATTTCGCCCGATGGATTTCAGATGCCCGAATGGGTTTCGACCCGATTGAAACATCTCTACAATCAGGAACCGGCTGAGACAAATCAGCTCAGTGCCGTGATTGGTGAGCTTGATGTCATCTATGTGAATCGCCTTCAGGAGGAACGTTTGCCGCCGGAGATTTCGCCGGAAGATGCGCGAGGGAGTTACCTTGTGGATGTCGCGATAATGGATTACGCTAAATCTGATGCGATGATCATGCATCCACTGCCACGCGTTAACGAATTGGCTTATGAGTTAGATGAGGATGAGCGTGCGGCGTATTTTGACCAATCGGCAAATGCCGTACCTATTCGGATGGCACTGCTTGCAAGTCTACTGGGGCTTGAGCAGTTGGTTTTGACACAACCGCCGACGAGAACGTTTGTATCGGATCAACAGGCATGTGAGAATCTCAACTGTGTTAGCAATCATGAACGCTACTTGGAACCCGAGACGGAAATAATCGCGGATCAACCCTCGATCTCTGCTTGTGCTTACTGCGGCACCCTTAAAACGTGATCTGCAAATATGGTAGATTTTAGAATTAATTGGATACTGCAAATCGGCTTGTCCCGATTCTCGGGATCCCGACCTGTCGGGATTGGAAACAGCGCCTACCAAACCCGGGGAATGAAAGTGCTATTTTTTTCTATGATTCACTATAAATTCAAGGAGTATCTATGAGCAACCTAAAAATTCGTGATGTTCGCACCATTGTGACGCAACCGACGGCGAACCTCATTGTGGTTAAAATAGAGACCGATGAACCGGAATTGTACGGCTTGGGCTGTGCTACCTTCACCCAACGTGCCCTTGTCGTTGAAACCGCTGTCAACGATTACCTCCGTCCGTTTCTCATCGGCAAGGATCCCGCGGACATCGAAGATATCTGGCAGTCGTGCAATGTGTCCGCATACTGGCGGAACGGACCTATCCTCAACAACGCCATCAGTGGTGTGGATCAAGCGTTGTGGGACATCAAGGGCAAAGTCGCGGGAATGCCTGTTTATGATCTATTTGGTGGGAAATCGAGGGAGGCTGCTGCTGTATACATCGTCCCGGGCGGAAGCGACCTTAAAGCGTATGAAGAAAATGTCTGGGCACTTATTGAAGACGGTTTCCGGCACTTCAAACTTGGAGGCGCAGACCGCCTTTTTGCAGATGATACACCCCACGGTGAAAAGCCTGTCATCACAAACAAAGTTTCCGAATCGAGCGGCAGTATCTACGATCCTGTGAAAGCGGTTCGCGGTATCGTGCGTGCTTTTGAACATTTCCGCTCCACTTTCGGCTGGGATGTTGAGGTTATCTACGATATCCATGAACGCCTCCCACCTATCATGGGACTTGGCTTGGCGAAAGAGCTTGAGCCGTTTAGACTTTTCTTCTTAGAGGATCTTTTCGCACCTGAAGACAACGACTACTTCCGGCTGGTGCGGGAACAGACAAGTACGCCAATTGCTATGGGTGAGTTGTACAACAATCCACACGAGATGATTCCGATGGTCAAGGACCGTCTGCTCGATTTCATGCGTGTCCACGTCTCTCAAATCGGTGGACTGACACCAGCGCGGAAGTTGGCAGCACTCTGCGAAGCCTTCAACGTCCGTACCGCTTGGCACGGTCCTACGGATGTCTCTCCCGTAGGTCACGCAGCCCAACTGATGCTAGATTTGAATGTGTGGAACTTCGGCATCCAAGAGGCAGGTCCCTATCAGACCGATCTGCTGAAGGAGGTGTTCCCCGGAACGCCTGAAGTCCGCAACGGGTATATGTGGGCTAACGGCAAACCAGGCTTGGGCATTGATATAGACGAGGAGTTAGCGGCGAAGTATCCAATCACAGAACCCGCAAGTTCCAACTGGTCGTGGGGCAATGTCAGACTGGCTGATGGAACTATAATCCGTCCGTGATGAACTAAGAGAAACCGAGTTTTTTCGGAAAAACTCGGTTTCTTTGTACAATCTCTTAAGATAAATACAAGGATGAATCATGTCAAATCGACTTAAAATGGGGTTAATTGGTTGTGGCGGTATGTCCGGTGCCCACATGCGAGGCTATCAAGAGCTACAGTCGAAAGGGATTAAGTCCTTTGACATTGTCGCTGCCTGCGACATTGATGCGAGCCGTGCAGAAGAGCGGGCGACCCAAGCGCATGAATTTCAAAGGGGTACAAAACCGGCGGTCTATACGGATGTGGAAGAGATGCTGTCTAAGCATTCAGATCTCGATTGTGTAGACATCTGTGCCCTCCATAGCGCGCACCACACCCTTGCTGTTACCGCACTGGAAGCGGGAAAACATGTCATCATTGAAAAGCCGCTCGGTATCACCATGCGTGCCTGTAAACTCATCCTCGACGCAGCGAAGAAAAATGGGCGCATCCTGTCTGTCGCAGAAAATTACCGCTTGGATCGGGTTCAACGGGCGCGACGATGGGCGGTGCGTCAAGGGCGGATTGGCGATCCACGGATGTTTTTCTGGATAGAGGTCGGCGAGGGTCTGGGGAAATGGAGTTGGCGGAATTTCAAGATGGATGCCGGCGGCGGTTGGGTGCTCGATGGCGGTGTCCATTTCACAGATCTCATGCGTTTTATTCTCGATGCGGAGGCGGTAGAGGTTTACGCAATCAATAAGGCTTACGAACCCTATCGCTATGATGACCCAGCAGCGCGACGGGGTGGTTATGATGTTGATGTTGAAGATGCGATGATCTCTGCAATCAAATTTGAGGGAGGTATCTCCGCACAGTGGACGTGGGTCGGTTCGGGGCCGGGGAACGGTATCAGTCGCAGAATCGTTTATGGCAGCGAAGGTAGTTTGGACTTTGAAACAGGACTCACACCTCGCGGCGGCGAAACCATCAGCAACGAAGTCTTACTCCAAGAATTTCTGGCGCACATCAGCGACGATGAACGCGAATATTACTTCCCAAGCGGTATTGAGGATACTGTTGCCATAGAGCTCAAGTATTTTGCCGACGCTATCACCACCGGTGGAAAACCGGAGGTTGATGGGGTTGAGGGCATGAAGTCCGAAGCGATCTGCATGGCGGTCTATGAGTCTGGTTGGCACGGTCGTCCGGTGACCTTGGCAGAGATTGAAAGCTGCGAATTGGAAGGATATCAGGGCGAGATTAACGAGAAATTGGGGATTGGGTGAAGCGTAAAAAGCGTCACGGATACTCAGACAGGAGATAACTATGAATCAACAGATAACGTCCCCCGAAGCGTTTTTTGGCTTCCAGCTTGGAAGTGACCGGAAGATGGCGCGGTGGGATCAGATTGTCGATTACTTCCGATTATTGGAGGAGCAGAGCAACAAGATCCAAGTCATTGATATGGGACCCTCCACAGAGGGGCACCCGTTCCTATTTGTGGTTATCTCCTCACCGGAGAATCTGGCAAATTTGGCGCGTCTCCGTGAGGTGAACGCGCAGATCAAAGATCCGCGTGGAATATCGGAGGAGGTCATAAACTCGTTCATCGGGGAAGGGAAGGCGATTATCCTCCAATCGATGGGGCTGCACGCAACGGAGATCGGCAGCACGCAGATGGTATCGGAACTGGCTTACGATCAGATCACGCGGACCGATGAAGAAGCGACGCGCATTCTGGATAACGTTATCTCACTGATGGTGCCGTGCTTCAACCCCGATGGTCAGATTATGGTGACCGACTGGTACAACAAATATGTCGGCACGAAGTACGAAGGGAGTACGCCACCGTGGCTGTATCATAAGTATGCCGGGCATGACAACAACCGTGACGCTTTTATGTTCAACCTAGTTGAATCTCAATATATGGCGCAGATCATGTATAAAAAGTGGCAGCCCCACGCCTACCAAGACCATCATGAAATGGGTTGCTACGGTGCGCGTTTATGGGTGTGTCCTTATTCGGAGCCGCTGCATCCGCACGGCGATCCGTTGGTTTGGCGGGAGATTAGCTGGTATGGGGCGCACATGGCGTATAAGTTGGAGGAGGCGGGTAAGACCGGCATCCTCAATGCGTCCCTGTTCCCAGCGTGGAGTCATCTCGGTTTCCACTGGATGGGCAACTATCATAACATCGCTAGTATGCTGACAGAATCGGCACACGCTAAGTTGGCGACCCCGATGTACATCCACAAAAACCAACTGAAAGGTGAGGATGACAGAAAACAACTGTTAGACGAGGGCGGTAACACGCTAAGGGCGTTTCCGCACTATAAGCCTCAGACCAATTTTCCTCACCCGTGGGAGGGCGGTTGGTGGCGGGTTCGTGACATCGTTGAGCAACAAAAGATTTCGGCGTGGGGATTGCTCGACATGGCAGCACGGAATAAGGACACGATTTTGCGGAATGCGTATCTGAAGGCGAAACGACAGACCGCACTTGGCGCGTCCGATGCGTCCACCGCATACCTTATCCGCCCGGACCAACACGATCCGTTGACCGTCGTAAGGACGATTAACAAGCTACTGGTTCAGGGGATAGACATCCAGAAATCCACCCAAGCCTTTACTGCCAACGGTTCAAACTATCCAGCAGGAACTTATTGCATCCCCCTTAATCAACCTAAGATGGGGGTTATTAAAACACTGTTGGGACGGACACTATACCCGGACGACGCTTGGACACGCCAACCTGATGGGACACCGCAACGACCCTATGATAGCGCAACAGACACTATGGCGGAATTCATGGGAGTTGAGGCCGTGCCGGTCAACGGGAATATCAAAGGGGACTTTGAGACTGTTATGGCACCTGAACCTCTTATCGGCGAAGTGGTTGGTATTTCACAGGTCGGTTATCTCTTCGATGGCAGGTTAAATGATAGCTTCAAAGCCCTCAATCGACTGTTCGATCAGGGAGTAGAAGTTAGCCGTCTGCACGAGACGGTGGTTGTGGGAGATGAAAAATTTCCCGCAGGCGCGTTTGTGGCTGCCGCTGGGGCTGAAAATCTACTCACAGAGATAGCCGAGGATTGTGGTGTTACCTTCCACGCGCTTGAGAGTGGATTGGAGATAGAACAGAGTGAAATACGGCGAGCGCGAGTCGGTATGTATCAGCGATACTGGGGCGGGAATATGGATGAGGGGTGGACGCGGTTGGTCTTGGAACAGTATGGCTTCCCGTACCAGACGCTGAGAGATGCGGAGATTAAAGCCGGCAACTTGAACGAGTGTATTGACGTTCTCATACTGCCTGATGACCCCATCGATATGATCATCGGTGACAACGCGGAGGATCGTCTCAGAGAAAACCCTGTCCCATCAGAATACCGAAGCGGTATCGGGGAGGAAGGTGTCAAAGCGATAAAGGAATTTGTCCAGAGCGGCGGCACGTTGGTAACGCTCAACCAAGCCTGCAACTTCGTCATTGAGACGCTGGATCTGCCGGTGCAGAACGTCCTCACAGGTAAGTCAGCCAAGGACTTCTATTGCCCCGGTTCCACACTACACGCAAGTATAAACACTAATCATCGACTCACTTACGGTATGCCTGACGAGGGGCTCATTTTCTTTTGGAGCGGTCCCACCTTCCGCGTCCGACCCTCCTTTTCCAATGAGAGATGCGAGATTCTCGTCGAGTATCCTGAGCGGGACATTTTGCAGAGTGGTTGGCTTGTCGGTGAAGAGCAGATTGCGGGGACCGCTGGGTTGATTTCAGTGGAGTACGGTGAGGGTTCGGTTGTCCTTTTCGGATTCAGACCGCAGCATCGGGCGCAAACGCATGGGACGTTCAAGCTGTTCTTCAATGCGCTTGTTGGTTAGGAGTGCGAGAAAATATTGTCTGAATCAGGATTCTCTGGATTGAAGGATTTACAGGATATAAAACGGAACGGGAGATGGGAGGCAGGGCATTGGTTTATTTAGCCCCAGAGGGGCGATATGTCTATAGCCGGGTGATAGGGCCTTGCCCTCAAGCCCCAGCGGGGCGACATGTGTCATTTGTCTGAAGCGACGGCTAAACTGATGACGGATGTGTAGATTGTCACCGATAAAGATTGTTTTGTCTTTCGAGTTTATTTCATCGGACATTATTTTTGTCATCCTTTTTCAAGTTGTTCAGCTTTGGTTAAATCTGCTTTGGCACGATTAAGATCTCCTTTTTTCTGGTATGCCTTTCCACGCAGCTCATGGGCAAGAGCATAATCCGGTGTCAACTCTATTGTTCTGGTGAGGTCTGCAATCGCACGGTCATAATTTCCTTTCATCAAGTAAGCACCACCTCGATTACGATAGGCATCGGCATAGTCAGGCTCCAGTTCTATTGCTATCGTACAATCTTCGATGGCGCGGTCATAATCCTCTGCGTCACGATGGGCTATTGCACGACCGACATAGCCGTAAGCCTGATTGGGATTAAGTCCTATTATTACAGTCCAGTTTGCGATGGCGCGAAGATAATCCCTTTTTTCAAAGTAAGCCAACGCCCGCCAAGCATAAGCATCCGCATAGTTCGGCTTCATTTCTATTGCTTGGGTATAATCAGAGATAGCGCGGTCGTAATTGGCTTCGCGATGGTAGTTTCGCCCACGATTGTAATAATCTTGGGCATTCGAGGGCATTGAAGGAGTCATAGGAATTTCCTTTCTGGTATATGAATCTCGACCTACGGGTATTGGAGGGAACAAACGGGGTAGGCAAACTGGACTGTAGAGCATACCCCCATTTACTCCGGTGCCAACGATGCGCTGCGGATGTATTTCCACCCTATCGGCGCAAGCCTAAGATTTTTCACCCGTCTGTCAACAACCAAAAGCCGTTGCGCGTGCGCCAACGGCACCCACGGCGCATCTCTGTGGAATATCGCCGATGCTTGTTGATACAGTTCGATCCGTTCATTTCGATCGATGCTTGTTCTGGCACATTCAAGGACATCCTGCATCTCATCGCTCCGATAAAAGGCGATATTATAGTAGACGCAAGAAATAACGGGACAATAGTTTAGAAGTATGTTATCCTGTTTGCATTATGGCACATTCATCAGATTTACGCACACGCGTCCTTCAATTCATAGAAAATGGTGGCAGTAAAACAGAAGCGGCAAAACGGTTCAAAGTCGGTCGAACTGCGATTTACCGATGGCTCAATGACCCAGACCCACTCACACCGGGCAAACCGGGTCCCCGAAAACCGAGACTACTTGACCCAACGGCACTGGCTGAACATGTCAAGGCACACCCTGACCAAACCCTTAAAGAACGCGCCACACACTTTGGGGTTTCACCCGCCTGTGTCGGCTATGGACTCAAAAGACTCGGCTACACGCGTAAAAAAAAACGGTTGGATATAAGGAGCAATGTCCAGAAAAACGACAAGCCTATCAGGAGCAACTCGCAACGGCGAAAGCATCAGGCAAAACGCTGATTTACCTCGACGAGACCGGTTTTACAGATGAAACGTTTAGAAGTCATGGCTATGCCCCCCGGGGACAATGTGTCCAGGGGTTGATACCCAGCCAAAAGACCCGCACCACCACTTTGATAGTGGCACAACTGAATAATAAGTTGATTGCCCCAAAGTTAATATCGGGCAGTTGTAATGCACAACGGTTTAATACATGGCTTGATGAAGCGTTATCGCCACATTTAGATGCCAACAGTCTCGTGATAATGGATAATGCACGCATTCACAAGACCACCGAGACCCAAGCATTGATACAAGCCTGTGGTGCTAAGGTGTTATACTTGCCCCCGTATTCGCCGGATTATAATCCCGTTGAACAAAAGTTTGCCAATATAAAGAGAGTCCGGTCATACAATGCGGATAAGCCCATTGAGGAGATTATCAATATGTATCGTTAATTGTTAAATCTACTATAAATGCAGGTTTTTCTGCTGAAAGTGCGCTTCACCAATCAACCATCATCCTCCCCCAGCGTGGTGCGTCCGGTACGGTGGGGCGGTTCGTAGATAGCCAACTCCTCCGGCGTTGGATCCGGGATCGGACATTCGGCGTGAGGTGTACCCCATGACAAGAATCCGGGCGAACATTTGAACAAGATCGAACGACGTTCACGATCGGTGGGCTGCCAAGGAAGCGTACCGTGCACCAGTGCTTCATTGAAAATGACAACAGAACCCGGTCCTGCGACAACCTGTCGAATACACCCCATCCCATCCTCTGTGGACAGTACATGCTGCGGTGGGCGGTAGTTCGATTTATGGCTGCCCGGCACACACGCAAATCCACCGTCCCCCTCACGCACCTCCGTCAACTGCCACGCGGCGACGCAGAGCCCGCACTGCATCCGTCCATGCTCAAATCGGTGATATTGGCTTGGATCGAAGGTCATCCCGCCGTGCAGCCAGTGTCCCTCAGTCCCCTTGACCATTTGAATGAGCCCGGGACCGTGATCCAGCCGAAAACCAGGTCCCAATACTTCGTTAAAGATGTCAACGACGCGTGGATGCGTCAGCATCCGTCGAAACGGTTCGCACCATGGTCGGTCAAAAATCAATGGATTTTGATGGAATTCGCCGCGACCTGTAGCCCCTTTCAAATGTTTAGATCCGTGGGATAAGCCCGGATCCCGATTGGCGATGAGATGTGTGTGACGCTCAACCGCTTCATTCGCTAGCGCGACCTCATCCGGTGTAAGTACATCCTCAATCACGACGTAACCCCAAAGGTCAAACAGAAATTTCTCATTATCGGTCATGTGAACCTTCCTTTCCTTTTGCAATTATAGTGGATCTTAGAATTAATGAGACACCCAAAATCGGCTTGTCCCGATTCTCGGGATCCCGATGCCGTTCCGAGCATTCCGATAAATCGGAACCTGTCGGGATTGGAAACGAGGAGCGAAAGTGTTCATTTATTTTTTGAATTCACTATAAACTATGGACATAGACACGGTAGAAACGCTATAATTAGGATAATACGTAATGTGCAATACGTAAACATAATTTTGAAGGAGAATTAATCATGAGTGGAAAATTTATCCCTGCAGCAGAAGCAGAACGTGAACAACTAGATTGGGGTGCCTTGGCCTGGTTGAGCCGTCCTGAAACAACAGGTGCAAAGGATCTGGTGGTCATTGAGGTGAACCTATCGCCCGGCGGTGGACACAACTTCCACAAACATCCGGAACAGGAAGAGGTTATTTACGTCATTGAGGGGACCGTAGAGCAGTGGCTGCGCGACGAAAAACGGATGCTCAGTTCAGGCGATTCGATATTCATTCCCGCTGACGTGGTACATGCGTCGTTCAACATCTCCTCCGCTTCCGCGAAACTGCTGGCTATCTTAGGTCCGTGTGTTAGTGATGAAGGTTATCAGTTAGTCGATGTTGCCGATGAGGCACCGTGGAATTCCCTTCGCTAGAATTACCTCAGTTCCAGCATCTGTGATTCGTCTACTCAACGGTAACGCTTTTTGCAAGATTTCGGGGTTGGTCAACATCACAGCCTCGATGCACAGCGGTATAGTAGGCAAGTAATTGAAGCGGGATCGCAGCAAGTAGTGGGGAAAGCTCCTCCGCAATATTTGGGATGTAGAGCACCTCTTGGGCATACTCTTGGATCTCTATATTCCCCTCAGTCGCAATGGCGATGACAACCCCATCGCGGGCGCGGATCTCTTGGATTGCGCTCACAATTTTAGGATAGATGCTGCTATTGGTAGCAATGCAGACAACCGGCACATCTTCGTTAATCAGGGCGATGGGCCCGTGTTTTAATTCGCCTGCTGGATGTCCGGCTGCGTGGATGTATGAGATTTCCTTGAGTTTGAGCGCGCCTTCCAAAGCGTTGGGATAGTTGTAGCTTCGTCCGATAAACATGAATGCGCCGACATCACTGTATTTTTCCGCACAGGCACAGATTTGCTGCCGCTGAATGGTTCGTTCCATAAGAGAGGGTGCCTTTTTAAGGGCTTGGAGAAATTCCTGAACATCTTTCGGTGTTAATATCCCTTTTAGCTTGCCGAGGTGCATCGCAAGCAGCCCAAGCACTGCGATCTGTGCGGTATACGCTTTGGTAGAAGCGACACCAATCTCCAATCCGGCGTGAAGTTCAATGACCGCATCCGCCTCTCGTGCAATGGTGCTGTTGATCTCGTTGCACAAGGCTAATACCCGCATGAACTTGCTCTTTGCCTTACGCAATCCCTCAAGCGTATCAGCGGTCTCGCCGGATTGAGAGATAGCGATGACCAGCGTATCTCCCTCCAGAACTGGGTTGCGGTAGCGAAACTCTGAGGAGATGTCCACTTCGGTGTGGATGTAGGCATACTGCTCTAGCAGATATTTGCCGATAAGTCCGGCGTGCCACGATGTTCCACACGCTTGGATGACGATCCGATTCACACGGGCGAAAAACGCATCACTTAATCCCAATTCGCCGAAATCGACCTCCATCTCATCGGTGACATAGATATTGTACAACCGCCGTAAGACGTTGGGCTGCTCGTGGATCTCCTTGAGCATGAAGTGTGGATGGTCACCCTTATCGGCAACGTCAGGGCTTAAGCCAATCTGATGGATGCGCGGTTCAACCTGCTCGCCGTCCATGGTTTGAACCTCTACCTGTTCCCGTGTAAGCACCGCAATCTGATCATCCTCCAGATAGACCATCCGTTGAGTGTGCGGCAGCAATGCCGGCACATCTGAAGCGACGAAGTTCTCTCTCTCCCCAAACCCCAAAATGAGTGGGCTGCCGCGTCGTGCAACCACGATGCAATCCGGAAACCGTTGATGAATAAAAGCGGCTGAAAATGTGCCTTCCACCTGCTGGAGTGCGCTACAAACAGCATCGACAAAATCCGCCTCCATCGTTTCCTCAACAAGGTGTGCTAGCACTTCTGTATCAGTATCAGATTCAAATAGGTGTCCTCGCGCTTGCAGCTCCCGCTTGAGTGGGAGATAGTTTTCAATGATTCCGTTATGCACGACTGCCAACGTTTTGTCCTCGTCGGTATGTGGATGGGCGTTGCGTTCGTTCGGTTCCCCGTGTGTTGCCCATCGCGTATGCCCGATACCGATTGCCCCCCGCATCGGCTGCTGACGGAGGCATTCGTCCAATTCACGCAGTTTCCCTGCCCGCTTCCGCAGATCTAGCTCCCCATCACTGATGACAGCCATACCCGCTGAGTCATATCCCCGGTACTGAAGCCGTTCCAATCCTGTCCATAAGACAGAGTCAGCATATTTATCTCCGATGTATCCGACAATTCCACACATAAGTTTTTCCTTTCTCAATTAACTCATGTTAAGATTTAGTGCAAAGAAACCGAGTTTTCAAGAAAAAACTCGGTTTCTCTTCGTGCTTTGCACTTTCTTTTAACATGAACTTTGATTTTCTATCAAGGGTATGTTTGGTCGGGGAAAGGGTGAAAACAGGATAGCTCTCCGTTAGGAGAGAGGCTCATGAAACTTTGGATGATCGCTCAATACCTTGACTAACGTTTGTGCCAGCTTTTCGGGATGGTGACGGATCACGGTTTGTGGGCCAGCACTATCAATAACCTCGGTGGTATCTTGAATCAGTTCTGCCTCTACAATCCGCATATCATCGAGCTTATCCCGTTCCGCGTTATAGAATATTTGCACATTGGATGGTCCTGCCATCTGCTTCGTCTCACTGGTCAGTTGAGAGATGTACTCTGTTAGATATAGCACGGAGTCCATGGTTTTGCCTTCAGCGAAATCTTCGACTTGTGTTGTTTCAAGCATGGAGAGCACTTCCTCTGTGTGCATCTTAATTTGTGCAAACTTACCTGATAGTTCTTTCTGCCTATACCGTTCGATGATTTTTTCCGGTGCCGGCTGATTGTTAACGATGACATAATCTAATGATATTCCCGGTGCGTGAGCGAAGATTGCTTCGACGTGGTCGGTCACCGAGTATCCATCCGTTTCACCGGGCTGCGACATCACGTTGCAGATATAGATTTTCAGCGCATCTGACGCCTGGATCGTTTCAGCGATTTCGTTGATTACAAGGTTAGGCATAATGCTAGTGTATAAACTTCCGGGCCCGATGATGATAGCGTCTGCATTGGCGATAGCTTCCACAGCCTCCGTATGTGCAGCGCATTCATAAGGTTCGTCGCGATGCTGTTTGCCATTCTCACGCGGTTTCAGAAAGACGCGTTGAATTGGTTCTCGATTGGATCGTTCTGGGATGTTGGACTCACCGCACACAATATCACCACCGACTAGTTGGGCGCATAGTGTAGTGCCGTCTAGGCTAACTGGTATGATCCTTCCCCGCGTGGAGAGCAATTTGGACGCTTCTTGGATAGCTTTTGGAAAGCTGCCGTTATTTAATTCGGTAAGTGCAATGAGAAGCAGATTTCCAACCGTATGTCCACCGAGATCACCGTCACTTGAAAAGCGATAGCCAAAGAGTTTGGCTAGTAACCCATCGTCGTTGGAGAGGGCGACGAGTAGTTGGCGAATGTCACCCGGTGGAATCACATCGAATTCTTCGACCAACCGTCCAGAACTACCACCGTCGTCAGATACGGAAACGATCGCCGCCAGATTATCTATATCAATAATCTCTGAACCTGAACGTCTGTTGCTCGTGTGTTGTTTAATACCGCTCAGTAGGGATGATAAGCCTGTGCCGCCACCTATACAGACTAGTTTTAGTGCATCTACCATGATAAACCTCCATCAATACAGCCCAACAATAATCTATTAAAATTGACGCTGCGAGGGCGTTTGCGTTTCAAGAAAAATTGTGGTGCGTGAAACTCCTCACGATCCGAAACAGAGTTTGGCGATTACTTGGAGATTTGCTGCATCAAAGATTTCAGTGTATCAAGCGTTGAATTGCAAAGTTCCTGTGCCTCTTTAAGGGTGTGTGCTTCGCTAAAAACGCGAATGACCGGCTCTGTACCGGACTTCCGAATATTGACCCATCGGTCTTCCCAAACCCGTTTTACCCCATCAGCCAGATCAAGTGTCTCATTTGCATAGGTTTCAATCGCAAGTTGAAGCACCGCATCCGCGATTTGCTGGGAGGGCACTTCCAATTTTTCCTTACATATCGCATAACTTGGAATTGAGGCGATAACCTCCGAAATCGTCAATGCGCTTGATTCAGCGAGAAGTTGGACGATTGCAGCTATCGAGGCAATCCCGTCAGTCGTGTATTGGAGCTCAGGATAAATCACGCCGCCCGTTCCTTCACCGCCGATAACAGCACCTGTTTCTCGCATTTTCTCGACGACGAACCCGACACCCACCGGTGTCCGGTGCAGCTTTACGCCGTGCCGATCTGCGACATCATCCAACATGCGACTGGTTGATACAGTAGCGACAATATCTCCTTTTCGCTTATTCAGCAGAAAATCCACTGCCAGGGTGAAGGTGTATTCGCTGCTCAACGGCACACCCTCCTCGGAGACTAGTACCAGTCGGTCTGCATCACCGTCGTGTGCGAAACCGAGATCTGCCTCCTCCGATTTGACAACCTCACAAAGTTGATCTAACGCATCTGGTGTCGGTTCTGCCGGGCGAGGAAAATAACCGTCAGGAACACAGTTCAGTTCAACCACCTCACATCCCAACGCTCTCAGCAAGTGTGGACTAATCACGCTTCCCGCGCCGTTGCCGCAGTCGATGACGACCTTTAGCGCATGAGACTGGATTTGATCTCGTACTACCCAATCACAACTGAGCACACCGGCGATATGCCGATCCACAGCAGTGTTGATTACCTCTATACTTCCCTGTTTATTCCAAGCGGCTAGCTTGAAGTCCCCGGACTCGTAAATCCCCATCAGGCGCGCGCGTTCCGCCTCACTCAAGAGTCTGCCGGATTCAGATGCAAATTCGATGCCATTCCAATCAATCGGGTTGTGGCTCGCTGTAATCACAAGACTACCACCGGCACTCAAGTTCTTCGACATAAGTAAAACAGTTGGTGTTGGACATACCCCCACGTCAATCACCTTACAGCCTGTCGCAATGAGTCCAGCGAGGATAGCATGATGCGCCATTGGACCCGATGTCCGTGTATCTCTCCCGACCACTACAGTTCGTCCTTTGACTAACGTTCCAAATGCAGTAGCAAACCGGGTTAATTGGCTCGGATCCAATGCACTGCCGACTGTTCCTCTAACGCCGGATACACTGATGATGAGATCTTCGTGAGATTTCGCTTCGTCCAATCTACAAACTCCTGTGGTTCATCTAAAAAGAAAGTGCAAAATGCCAAAAGAAACTGTAGGCGCGGCATCTGGCTTCCCCGCCCGTGCCAAAAACTCGGTTTCTGTTGCACGATTCCTTAACATGAACCACTCCTGTTTTTCAAAAAGTTAGACTCGATTCCACCGTGCTAGTACAACGCAACAGATTCCAATCAGTATCTGCCAAGTGCAAACAATATGCCATGAAGGATAGACAACCCGGTATGATGGAATCGGTGTCAGTTCGTATAAGTGTGGTGTTCTAAACACATCGACCTCAAGTAGGTGACGCACAGCCATCAGTGGATTGAGATGTAGAAACGGCGGGATGATAGGTTCGAGATTCTCCACATAACGATCCAACGGTGCCAGCAGAAATACACCACCGATCAGGAGTATCCAGCCGAGATATGTTGCTTCTGTTGCAAAGACTTCATGGCGAAATACCCGCCACCACAATCCACCAACTAAGGCAGATACAATGATGTAAAGTCCAAAAACCAGCTGCAATTGAACCACCCGAAGGTAGGTGATGTTGCTGATTGATGGCATCAGAATTGTAAAGATAATTGATGCGAGGCTAAGGAAGCAAAAGGTGTAAATCTGACTCCCGAATACGATGCTTAACCCGACTCGGCGGGGGGACATCCCACTCAGTGGTAAAAGATTTGTCGACAGGAGAGGTGCGAAATGTCTATCGAGTCCGCTACATGCCAGATATGGTGGGATAATCAAAAAGATCAAGGCTTCTGACAGGAAGATGAGATCTGTATACCGCCCCAGTTTTGCGAGAAACAGGAGTTGACAGATGACTAGCAACAGCACACTCTGTATGATGAGGGCGAAACAGATTCTGCTGACTTTCCACTGTTGGTGTATCACTTGGGTGAGGATTGGATTTGCAAAGCGGCGTATGTGGTGCATTTCATTTCCTAGCGCCTCCGCCTAGCCTGTTCTTGCAACGCGTCCTGAATTTGTAGAACCGTATGCGCGACACCATAAAGGCCTGGATGAATCTCTAGTGCCCGCTGAAATGCCTTTAGCGCTTCGCGGAGATTTCCAAGCCGTAGATAGCATTGCCCCATTCCGGCAAGCGCACCGAAATGTACCGGGTTGAGCGTAATCACCTTCTCGCAATCATCAATAGATTGTTCCCACTCTTCCAACATAAAATATGCGATCGCCCTTTGATTGTATCCTTCAGGGAATTCGGGTGCTATTTGAGTAACTTCTGTCAAGAGATCAATAGCTTCTGCATACTGTTCTTTCTTGATATATTCGGCACCTTTTTGAAGCATATCATCAACGGATTTATCGCCGGAGCGAAACCAAATAGCCCACAACGCCTGCTCCGCATTGGAGCGCATATCCGGATCGCTGTGCTGAAGTGCTTTCACTAAAGGAGGGATTGCTTCCGTGTCGCCAATTATACCGAGTGTGTAAGCTGCTGCCTGCCGCGTTGGAGCGACTTCATGCGTTAAGTAGCCGACCAGATCTTCTTGCGTGTAATTCTGTAGTAACAGCTGTTTCAGCTTTTCTCTCTGCCCTTGGGAAGGGTAACGAACCAGCAATCTTGCCAATTCCGAAAACCCATTGCGTTTTGCCATCACCGACCCCTCAATTGGCTGGATTTTTTGCTAGGTATAGTTTCCCCATCTTATCACACGATAACCGTAATGACAAGGCAAAAGTTGACAGAATACAGATTCCTTGTGAAAATTCCCGTCAATTGGGGATTTCTACTTACACGATAGAATTCATTTACCCCCAGTTTTTTCTGATTTAAGAGTTGAGTGTGTTTGAGAGGTAATGTTTGTGAGAATGTTTGTGATTATGCGCCTTGCAAGGCATCTGTCTGACAAAGTGGCAGTGTGAAAAAGGGATTGAGAGTCCACCCCAGCCAAGCTTGAGCAATCACGCGCTTAATCACGTTAATCAACGAATAGATTTTTTTGTTTGTGTTGAATGCTTTGGTCCATCGGTCACCGGATTTTTGGTAGATGATAAACAGCAGTCCATAACTCAGACAAGCCAACAGCCATAACAGATTGATTCGTGCTTTTGTCGGTTTTTTGAGAATCAGCTTGCCAAATCCAAAGCCGGTCTTGATGTCTCTAAAACCGTGTTCAATCTGCATTCTTCGTTTATAACACCGGTGGATTTGACTGCCCGTCAGATGGCTTGAAATCAGATACATCGGTTCAGCAAACCGTGCATCTCTGACCACATATAGGTTCAGTCGAATTGGCTCGGTTGGGTAATAGAGAATCTGTGGATAGAACCCAGTTTTCTGCATCTGTTCCATCGTTTTGACCTGACCCCAAACGGTAATGCGAACGTTGCGACAGACGCGCATCACAAACGGTATGCCTTTTGCTTTGAGAAATTTTATCACATATCTCGCACGGGCGAACCCCCGGTCGAATATCAACACCGGTTCGCACGCTGGGGGCAGTGCTTTTCGTGCCTGACGATAGACCGTGCGGCAAAATCGTTGGATAATCTCATTATGGCTTTTATATTTCATATCCTGAATCTCAGCATCGGTATAGATGTGCCAATAGATAGGTATCGCACGCTGTCGAAACGGCACCGCAGCGACAATCGCTTTGAAAGTACCAAGCACCTGGGTTTCATCAATTAAAATTAACGGACGCACAGTGCCGGGGTGACAGACACGCCTCACCACGAAGACTAACCAACACCGCATCACCGCACCTATGGGAAATGTACGTGCCAAGAATCGAAGCAGTCGTTTCTGTTTCGTCTTTTGATGCTTGACTGACACCGGCAACCGTGAAGCGATTTCGTTGATGCCAAAGGACTGCGCCAAGGCTATAGCTATGATGGTGAGCATCAGGTTTTTTAACGCCGGTTTTTTCAAAACAGGCTTGAAAATCTCAGTGATAGTGGTTATCATGGGGGTGGGATTCACCCGTTTTTGAGAGTGTTTTCCTTTCATAATACCTCCTTGCCCTAAACAGTGAGTGTTTTCGGTAGGGAGGTATTTTATCATATCTGACCTGACTTTCTCACTCCTATCGCTCGCAAAACCAATGACAATAACCCCTCAAAAAAAACTGGGGGCAAGTGAAACACGATAGAACGCTTGCGAAATATATTGATTTCAGATATAATGAATTGTACGTTTCACTAAAAAAGTAAAGCAAGGTGATAGCTTAAATTGAAAGTGTACCTTCCAAATCGCGACTTGCATTATACATACTATACAAGGAGATTTAACTATGGCACAACAATCACCGGCAAATAAGCCTCCCATCGGCTATGACGACACACCGATGATACCCGGCACGGAATGGCGGGTGCACGATGGGACACGACCGCAGCCACGAATCGTTACCCCCGGTGCTGAAAGTTCGCAGAACGAACCACCTTCGGATGCAATCGTCCTTTTTGATGGCAGTGATCTATCAAAGTGGACGGGGCGTGATGGAGATGCCGAATGGAAGGTCGAAAACGGTTATATGGAAGTCACTCGCACCGGCAACATAGAGACCAAGGAACACTTTGGCGACTGCCAACTGCACATCGAATGGGCTGCGCCGGTGGAGGTCAAAGGAGATAGTCAGGGACGCGGCAATAGCGGCGTGTTTCTGATGGGCAATTACGAGATTCAAGTGCTTGACGGTTACGACAATCCGACCTATGCAGATGGAATCACCGCAGCAATCTATGGTCAGTATCCACCGCTGGTCAACGCCTGCCGCAAACCCGGCGAATGGCAGACATACGACATCTTCTTCACAGCACCGCGCTTTGGAGGACAGAAACTGATTAGTCCAGCGTATATCACCGTCGTCCACAACGGCGTATTGGCACAAAACCACCGAGCAGCTATGGGCCCAACAGGACATAGACAGGCTCCCGCCTATGATGAACCGCATCCCCCTCAAGGACCGATAATGCTCCAAGACCACGGTGATCCTGTCCGATACCGTAACATTTGGATTCGTACCCTCTAGTGGACCACAACACCCGTTCCAACTTCCACCATTATGCTCCAACATATCCGGCGAACCCTTTTTCGGACGTGCGCCGTCCTTCTCAGCGTATTTATCCTAGCGGAGGTCAACTATCCCCAACTTTCGCCCCAAGCCCAACTAGCGATCTTCGCCATGTTGGGCTTGGTCCTCGTTTTCCTCAAATATCCCATCCACCGTCGATTTGCAGAAAACATCGCTTTCCAAGTCCTTGACTTTGTTTTCACTTTCGCCGTGGTGATCTGCTTCGGTTATATCCTCATTCAAACGGAGCCTGTATTCAAACAGTTTTGGATTGACGGTCAACGGCTTGGGGATCGGGCGGGAATGGGAACCACCACGGATTACGTCATCGGGCTATTGGGATTGTTACTTGTCTTGGAAGGAACGCGCCGCGCTATCGGTTTAACCCTGTGCATCCTATCTCTAGCTTTTCTAGCGTATGCGGCTTTCGGTCAATCAATGCCCGATTGGCTGTTTCCGCACAGGGGTTATTCATGGGAACGGATTGTCAGCCAGACCTTCCTACACAGTCAGGGGGTCTTTGGCATTGCCTTGAAGGTAATGTTCGCCTATGTGTTCCTCTTTGTTCTATTTGGAGCGTTATTGGAGAAAACGGGAGCGACCGGCTACATCATCAATGTTGCACGTCGTCTGTTTCGTTCAAGCGTCGGAGGTCCCGCCAAGGTTGCCGTTGTTAGCAGCGGGGCGATGGGGTCGCTTTCGGGAAGTGCTGTCGCCAATACCGCTACCACCGGCACCTTCACTATCCCGATGATGAGAAGTTCCGGGTTCAGACCGACAGTTGCCGGAGGCATAGAAGCCGCAGCGAGCTCAGGCGGCGCGTTGGTTCCGCCGATTATGGGTGCAGGTGCCTATATGATGCTCGAAATTGTCGAGCCAGCAGTGACCTATCTACAAATCATCAAAGCTGCGCTGGTTCCTGCGATCCTCTACTATACGGCACTCCTCTTGATTGTCCATTTTTACGCCAAGCGCGTGGGTGCATCCGCCGCAGTTCCCCAAGAAAGCATAGCCGAAACACCTCAGTCGAAAACCGGGATAGAAGGATTCGTCTTTTTAGTAGCATTTGTTACGCTTATCCTCTTTTTGCTCCTTGGTTATACGCCCTTTCGAGCGGTCAGTCTCAGCTTGCTTTTCATCCTAATCTTGATAAGCATTCGTGGGATTTGGGATATTTTCAGACAGGTTACCCACGGTGGTGCTTCATCAGCCGGGACACCAATTAGGCGGATATCCCTGATTTTCGCTAGACAGATCTGGATCGGGATTCGTCGAATCATCGAAGCGATGGAACAAGCAGCACACGGAGGCGTTTCACTGATTGCGGCGGCTTCGTGTGTAGGGCTAATTCTCGGTGTAGTCACTTTGACAGGAATTGGCTCAAAACTACCGGGAACCCTTTTACCGCTTGCAGAAAATAGCCGCATCTTAGCACTTGCCCTCCTGATGATTTCGACAATCATTCTTGGTATGGGATTACCGTCGTCGGTGTGCTACCTGCTCATGGCGACATTGGTCGGACCGGTATTGAGTGAACTGGGATTGGTTCCGCTTGCCGCTCATCTGTTTATCTTTTATTTTGGTATGATGGCGATGGTGACACCACCGGTTGCTCTAGCGGCATATACAGCGGCAGCCATCGCGGGCACCGGTATTATGCAGACGGGGGTCGCTGCGTTTCGATTCGCATTAGTGGGATTCGCGCTGCCTTACGCCTTCGTCCTAAAGCCAGAACTACTGCTTTTATCCCCAGATGGTGGGACCGCCAGTTTTTTTGCTATCGCAGCAAGTATCCTGATTGCTGTTTTTGGAATTATATCATTGGCTGCAAGCGTTTCAGGCTACTGGTTCGCACCGCTTAATTTTTGGAAAAGGGCAGGATTGCTTGCCTCCGCTGCGGTGTTCTTCCTCACTCATTCCGGCTGGGGACAGTCAGCCGCATTTATTCTCGTTGCAGCTATCGGTTTTTTCAACTGGCGTTCAAGAAATTCTGTATTGGAACACCGGTAGTTCTTTATTTAGAAATCATTGCATAGATTGTGACAAAAAGATGGGCTTATCTACGATTAAGTACCAGCGCATTGCCGAAGGAGCATCAGCCGAAATTTTCGCATGGGATGATGATAAAATCCTCAAACTGTACCATGAAGGTGCTTCACCGGGGGAAGCCGATCAAGAAGCTGTCTACGCTTCTATCGCGTATGACGCAGGTCTGAATACACCCGCAGTTATTGATACTATCACTATTGAAAACCGTCAAGGTATCATTTTTGAAAGGGTGCACGGCGTAACCATGGTGGAAGCCATAATTGCTCATCCTCACCAACTCAGCTCATACGCACATCTCCTCGCAGAATTACAAGTCGATATGCACACGCACGCTGCATCTAGGCTGCCTTCACAGCACCACCGGCTACAACGCAACATTCAAAGCGCATCTGGATTAGCTTTTGAGACTAAGGCAGCTATCTTAACCGATTTGGACCGACTTCCGGATGACAATGCCATCTGCCACGGTGACTTTCATCCAGAGAATATCTTGCTAACGACTGAAGAACCTGTTATTATTGATTGGGTAGATGCCACCCAAGGATCCCCGTTGGTCGATGTCGCTCGTACAGTCCTACTTCTTCGATTCAGCGAATTACCGCCCAGCATGAATGAGCACCACCGGAAAAAAATTACCGAGATCTGTCATCTGTTCTGTGAGGTTTATCTAGAACACTACGCGCATATACAGTCAATTTCACGCAAAGCGATTGCGCGCTGGGAACTCTCTGCTGCTGCCGCTCGTCTATCTGAAGGAATCAGTAACGATGAGAAAGCCAAGTGCTTGGATATTATCAATGCTGCTTTCCCATAAAGCCTAGAGGGATAAACAGATGAAAAAAACTTTTTCCCGATGGATACTTTATATTGGGCTTGTTGCACTGTTTTTACTTCACAATGATTTCTGGCTTTGGGACAACCCAAAGCAGGTGCTGGGATTACCCGTTGGATTACTCTATCACATTGGATTCTGTATCGCAGCAGCCATATTGATGATGCTGATAATCTCCCATGCTTGGCCTCGTCATCTTCAAGACGAAGATACCGATGAGTCGTGATCTATAATGATAGTTATCGTTGTTATCTTTGCATATTTGGGGCTTGTGTTAGTTGTTGGCACCGTGAGCCATAAATTCTTTCGCGGCACCGGTGAGGATTATTTCGTCGCTAGCCGCACTATTGGGCCCTTTGTGCTGCTGATGTCCCTTTTTGGCACGAACATGACCGCCTTCTCCATCCTCGGTGCTTCCGGTGAAGCCTACCATCGAGGCATCGGTGTTTTTGCCCTAATGGCTTCCTCGACCGCTTTGGTTGCTCCGTGCGTATTCTTTTTTGTTGGCACTCGATTATGGGCGATTGGGAAACGATACGGCTATTTCACGCAGGTGCAATACTTCAGAGAACGGTGGAACAGCAATGGGTTAGGACTGTTGCTGTTTGTAGTTATTGTTGCCCTTATCATTCCGTACCTGCTAATCGGCGTGATGGGCGGCGGCATCACCTTGCATCAAATTACAAGCGGACAGATTCCGCAGTGGCTGGGTGGCCTGCTAGTTTGTGCTGTGGTTTTCATTTATGTCTGCTACGGTGGCGTGCGTGGGACTGCTTGGGCGAACACCTTTCAAACGCTCGTTTTCATGACGCTCGGTGGGGCAACGTTTTTTATTATTGTGCATAAAATGGGCGGATTTTCTGCTAGCTTGACCCGAGTCGCACCAGATCTGTTGATTCAGAAGGCTCACATCAAACCGCTAGAATTGTTAACCTACACCTGCATCCCGCTATCAGTGGGAATGTTCCCTCATATATTTATGCACTGGCTTACAGCAAAAAGTGCGAGAACATTTCGTTATCCCGTGATGTGGTATCCGATCTGCGTTGCGATTGTATGGATCCCAAGCGTGCTACTCGGAATTTTGGGAAGTGTGGATGTGCCGGGACTCAAGGGACCTGAAGCCAATTCAGTTTTGGTGCAGATGATTCAACGTCATGCGCCCGGCGTGCTGGCGGGACTTCTCGGTGCAGGTGTCTTTGCGGCGATTATGTCGTCTCTCGACTCTCAATCACTTTCCATCGGAAGTATGTTTACGCACGATATTATCCGCCATTACAGGGTCCGTTCTGATCCTACGAAGGACGAATTGAGCGAAAAGGGTCAAGTCTTGGTTGGGCGACTCTTTGTCTTTGGGATACTTTGTTTGACCTACCTGCTCTCCTTTGTTCTCAACCGGAGCATCTTCAAACTCGCGGTCTGGTCTTTTACGGGATTCGCCTCGCTTTTCCCGATTGTCATCGCCGCACTCTTTTGGAAACGCAGTACTAAATACGGTGCCTTCGCCTCTATCTTTAGCGTTGTAGCGCTATGGACATATTTCTTTATTCAGGGATGGGCGACACCCGGTTACACGGTGGGTAGCACTGGAATCATGCCTGTGGCAGTTATTCTCGTTGCTTCTACTGTAGCGATGATCATCGGCTCCCTGCTCAGTAAACCGCTAGCTCCAACCGTAATCCAGAAATTCTTCCCATCGGAAGGGGAGTTGAATTAGCATAACCTAAGGTGCTATGTACGATCCTACATAGCGATGTGTATGCCGGTTTTGAATTAAAAGATCGGCACAAAGCGTATAAAATGCTACGATGATTAAGTTCATGGGGCTCTCTTGTTTGTGAGTTTTGTCAGGCTAACAAATACCCTAATGACAATCCCACGGATATTGAAGTACCAACTTGCGTGATGTCAATTCAGTGGTTAGATGAATCTGACAATGATAACAGAGATTCCAGCGAAGAACTCGTAAGGAACAACGACCATTGTTCCTGACTGAAGTATGTAGGTCCTAGACAGTTGGACTTCAGATTTTTTAGCAATCGTGGGATAATCCCCCTACAAAAATAGGAGATAGAAAAATGCACGCTATTCGTATTCACGAATACGGTGGACCAGAAGTACTCCGTTATGAAGAGATTTCTGCTAGTGAGCCCGGTGCGGGTGAAGCGCGGGTGCGTATCGAAGCAGCGGGACTGAATTATATTGACGTTTACCACCGCACGGGCCTCTATCCGAGCACCAACATGCCCTTTACGCCGGGGAGAGAAGGCGCAGGCGTGGTCGAGACAGTCGGTCCCGGTGTCACTGAAGTCAATGTGGGGGACCGTGTCGCTTATGCGACGCACCAAGGTTCCTACACCGAAGTAGCAACCGTGCCTTCTGAAGCACTTGTCCCTTTACCCAATTCGATTGACACACAGTCGGCAGCGGCGGCAATACTGCAAGGTATGGCAGCGCACTATCTGACCCGCAGCACCTATCCACTCAGTACGGGTGACACTGCATTGGTTCATGCAGCCGCCGGTGGGGTCGGGCTTCTACTCATTCAGATGGCTAAGACGTTAGGAGCGCGTGTATTGGGCACAGTCTCCACACCGGAGAAAGCACAACTCGCCAAGGAAGCTGGTGCCGATGAAGTCATCCTCTACACACAGACCGATTTTGAAACCGAAGTTAAGCGGCTAACCGATGGACAGGGGGTTGATGTAGTCTACGATTCGGTCGCTAGGACTACTTTTGATAAAAGCCTCAATAGTCTTCGCCCTCGCGGTTATCTGGTCCTGTTCGGTCAGTCAAGTGGAGCTGCGCCGCCATTGGATCTGAGCCGTCTGTCGAGTGGTTCGTTGTTCGTGACGCGCCCGATGTTGACACACTACGCTGCCGATCGGGAAGAACTGATGGGACGGGCGAGCGACCTCTTTGAATGGATCGCCGCTGGCGCATTGAAGCTGCGTATTGATCGGACGTTCTCACTTCAAGATGCCGCTGATGCACACCGTGCGTTAGAAGGCAGACAGACAACTGGTAAAGTTCTGCTGATTCCTTAGAATCGGCTCCGATATCATTTGCCGACTTAACGCAAGTTGCCCCTTGTTGTCCGCTATATTTGGCAGTCTAGAGCGAGCAGAACCTGAAATAAGTTTATGAAGGCATTTGCGTTTCACGCTTCACGTTTCACGTTCGATCTATCATGAAAATTGCTTATATCGCTGCAGGTGCTGCGGGGATGTACTGCGGCACCTGTATCCATGACAATACGCTTGCCGCCGCTTTGCAGAGGAAAGGGCACGACGTTGCCCTGATTCCGACCTACACACCCATCCGCACCGATGAAACCGATGTTAGTACCAATCGTGTTTTTTACGGCGGGATTAATGTATATCTCCAGCAGAAATCCGCGCTTTTCCGTCACACGCCTTGGATGCTTGATCGGTTATTCGATAGTCCCTCGCTGTTGAACGGATTATCCCGTTTGAGTGCATCCACCAGCGCACATGATCTGGGTGCGCTTACCGTCTCGGTGCTTCAGGGAGAGGAAGGGCAACAGAAAAAGGAACTGGCGAAACTGGTCAAATGGCTGAAAGAGTCCTATCAGCCCGATCTCGTTCAACTCACCAACTCCATGTTCGTGGGATTCGCAAAGGAGATGAAAAAAGCGTTAGGCGTTCCGATCCTCTGCGCCCTTCAGGGGGAGGACATTTTCCTCGAAGACCTCATCGAGCCGTACAAATCTCAAGCCTTGAAGCTACTCCAATCACGGGCTTCGGAGGTGGATGGATACATCGCCCCTTGTCAATACTACGCGGACTTTATGGCTGATTATCTGGCTATCCCAGCGAACAAAATTGATGTTGTGCACCTCGGTTTGAATCTGAGTGAACATGGAGTGTCTCAAAAGAACCTCGCCGAAATCCCCTTTGTCATCGGCTATCTAGCCCGCATCTGTCCTGAGAAAGGACTGCATCTGTTGGTGGACGCGTTTTACCGCTTGACAACTAAGGTCGGATCAGACAATGTCCAACTCAAGGTCGCCGGTTACCTCGGCAAAAAAGACGAGCCCTATCTTGAGAAACTGGTTAAGCAGATCGATGCGTGGGGCTTGTCAGATGCCTTTGACTGTTGGGGCGAAGTTGATCGACACCAAAAAATTGACTTCCTCAACGGTCTCCACGTCTTATCCGTGCCGACGACATATAAAGAATCAAAGGGGCTTTTCATTTTAGAAGCACTTGCCAACGGTGTTCCCGTTGTTCAACCTAGACATGGCAGTTTTCCTGAATTGATAGCAGCGACAGATGGGGGCATACTGGTGGACGCAGAATCGCCCGACGCTATTGTAGAGGGAATATCCCAACTCATGAGCGATCGAGGCTACCGAGAACAACTGGGACAACGGGGCAAGGAAGCAGTACATCGCGGGTTTAGCGATGATGTGATGGCTGAAGCAACTCTGGCGGTTTATCGAAAATATGTCAACCGATAGGAGAACTTAGACACGTATGGCTTGGTTAATATTTACACTAATAGCAATGACCTCGGTGGGGTTCTTGGGTGTCTTTACTCATGCGGGACAAAAAGCTATGGAAGATCCAGATAATGGGCGATACAAAGCACTACTTTTTGCCGGGATTGGCTATTCACTGGTAGCGATCGTCGGTTCGGGGTCCATGTTGGTAGCCAACGGTGCTGAATGGAGTTTTCCGACGAAAGGGCTCGGCTTAGCATCCTTGGTGGGGGTTGCTATTGTTGTGGTGATGTTGAGCAATCTCTTGGCATTTGCAGCGCGAGGCGCGCCGGTTGTTGTAATGTCCATCGGTTCCGCCGGTGCCCCAGTTGTGAACGCAGTTATCGCTTTGGCGTTATTTCCGCCGCCTCCGGGCAGTTTACGGTGGGAGTTTATCTTTGGGATCGCGGTAGCGACGATTGGCGGTTATATGGTGACAGTTTATCGGCCGGGCACATAGGAGGGGTATAGATGCGTCGTAGACGTTTGTTGATATTTCGTAGACCTTGGTTACTGTTTTCACTGATAAAGGTTATGGCACTTGGGCTCTACGGTGTCATTCTGCACGCGAGCCGGATAGCGATGGCAGATCCGACCAATGGACGACACAAAGTGCTTCTTTTTGCAGGGATTACCTATCTACTGATAGCGTTCATTGTCTCAATAAGTATGTTGGTGGTCCGCGGTGCCCAATGGCGTTTCCCAGCTAAAGGAATAGTTTTCGCAACATTGGCGGGAGTCGTCAGCGCAATGGGCGCAGTTGGTCTCCTTTTGGCGTTTGGAGCGCAAGGCACCCCGGTTGTGGTGATGTCCATCTTTTTCGCCGGTGTGCCGATTATCAATGCGGTTGCCGCTATGGTGATAGACACACCGCAGCCGGGTGGTTTACGGTGGCAGTTTATTGTTGGTATCCAGTTAGCAATAGCTGGTAGTTGTATGGTAACAATTTATCGTCCAGTGATGTAGCAAAGTTTGCCCAAACTAACTACTCATAAGGTAAAAATATAGGAGGATTTTGATGCGTATGACTTGGTTAATATTTGCATTTATGACTGTTACAGCGTGGGGGCTCTACGGTGTCTTTCTGCATACGGGACAGATATCGATGAGCGATCCGGTGCATGGACGATACAAAGCGTTTCTTTTTGTCGGGATTGCCTATCTGTTGACGGCGGTCATTGGTTCAGCGATTATGTTGGCGGTCAACGGTGCTCAATGGACTTTTCCAGCGAAGGGGTTGGTCTGGTCAACACTGGCGGGGCTTGTGGGTGCGGTGGGGGCGTTCGGTGTCCTCTTGGCATTTGGGGCAAAAGGCACTCCGCCTGTGGTGATGTCCATCGTCTTCGCCGGCGCACCGATCGTCAACGCGGTGGTGGCAACGGCACTGCATCCACCTGCGGGAGGTTGGAGTGCTGTACGGTGGCCGTTTGTTCTTGGCATCGTGTTGGCGGCGATTGGTGGTTGTCTGGTAACGCTTTTTCGGCCGGGATCGTAGCGATTTTGGCTCATGTTAAACAATCATACAAAGAAACCGAGTTTTTTCTTGAAAACTCGGTTTCTCTGGGTATTTCCGCACTTTCTTTTGACATGAGTCACGATTGCTTTATTATGCCCCCTTGACACTTAACAATTGGTGGTGGATCTGCTCCCAATCGCTACGACGATTGCCGATAAGGATAAGCCGGTCTGTCCTTTGGATCTGGAGATCTAGTGGCGGATTAATCAAATGCTGATTGTCTCTCAGGAGGCCAATCAGAATAACTTCGGCTTTCAATTTCAGGAGTAAGGATTGCAGCTCACCGAAGTTTATCCCATCAATAGCAACAGTTTCACTATATAGCTCACTGCCCTCTGCTTCGGTCAACAACTCTCGGACTGCGAGAGCGAGTCCACGGTCGCGCACCTCTTGCGCCAATACCTTCGCGGCAATATTATTCGTCGGTATCACAGCATCACATCGGAAGGATCGGAAAATCGCCAAGTGTTGAATACTAGTACATTCAGCAATTGTCCGGATATTCGGATGGAGTGTTTCAATGAGTGAAATCGTTGAGGCGGTAATCGCATCTGCTACGTGTTCCGGGGTTTGCGGTGCAAGGATAAGGACCGAGTACGCCATTTCAATGTTCGCACGTTTCCACGATTCTTCTTCCAATGGTGCACCGCGCACAAAGTAAACATCGGAGCGGCTGAAGTATAACTCATCTACGTTATCCGCCAAGATAACGATAGGCCGATGTGCTGTCACTACATCCGCGGAAAGTTGTTCTATGATTGAAGCTACCCTCAATTCAGAGGGATAATTGACGATGATGATATGATTTTCAACAAGGTCCCGGCAATCAATCAACCCACGACGGCGATCGTTATTTCTCTCCACAGTTGTGTCCACAATCTGAGTAATCACGTAGGGGAATGTAGCTAATCCAACCCCGTATAGCAGAACCATTGTTGCTACCCTTCCCCCGACCGTCGATGCAGCATGATCCCCATAACCGACGGTTGTTATGGTCGTAAAACTGAGCCAGAAGGAATCCCAAACCGTCAGGTCTGCCTGCACTGACTTTTCAAAGAAGTAGAAACATGCGGAATTGAGAATGATGCACCCCAGGACGATCAGTCCCGCCACGGTAATGCGCTGAATGTGACGGTTACGGCTTACACGGCGCAACCGACGAAACCAAAATTTGAATAACATTGGTACTGTCCTCTCCCTTGAATCATTAATTGCAACATCAAAATGCTAATACGCCCTAGCAGCTTGCGTCATCTTGATTAAAACAGCAGATCAGCTTCACCTTCCTCTGGTGCAGCACCGCCTTCCGCGCCACCGCCAATCGTCAGATAGAACTGAAAGCCCGGTTCAGTTACGTAACCGATATTGAAAGCAGCGGTGTCAGAAAGTCTGTATCGAAATCCGATACTGATCAGGTCGCTGAGGGTGATACCGCTGAGGGCACGCCTTCGTGAAAAATCGGTCACAAGCCAAAAGTTATCCGAGAACGCAAATTCAACTCCCAGCTGCCAGAGCAGCTGAAACGAATCCGTTGATTTGAGCGATTTGGTGGAAAGATAGCTGCCGACACCCGCGTGTACCCGCATGAACTGACCGAACCGCTGTGTCCCTACTAGATAGGTATTAACACCCACAAACGGAAAACCATCCGCAGGTGAAGCATCGACGAATTCCTTGTCGGTATTAAGCTGATCATCCGCGGTAAACCCAACCTGTACGTCGCCGCCGATCGATATACCGGGCAAACCGTCCTGTCGGTCCGGTTTGATATTATGTTTCAACCCGACCACAAGATCAAAAATGGATTGCTCGTAAACCCGTCGATCTCGCGTGGAGTCAATTGATTCCTCAACGTCGTAAGTGTCACCAATCCGATAAAAATCGGGAACAATTTTGTGTGCGCCGCCAGTCGAGAAGGTTGCGCCTAGGAGGAGATCCAATCGCTCACCAATGCCATAGGTAAATTGAGCAGGTATTAAGAAGGTATTAACATCAAATTCGACATTATGTAACCCCTCAAAATTACCGATAACCACCCGCTGCGGCTGCTTGGGCGTGTCGTCCAATTTTTTTCTATCAACTTGAAACATCCCTACAGCAGTTGTGTAGCCACCTTTACCCAAGGTATCGGCAGTTTGCATCACACCGAGCTGCGTCACCGGTGGGCTTTGTGCAACGAGAGATGTTCCCGTCAGCGCAAAAAAAACAGAGAGAATTAACAGAAATCGCTGCTGCGGTATCTGAAATAACTGCATATTTGTCCTTACAAGTAGTCTGTGTTTTGGAACGACCCGGTTTATTACCGTGCCTCAACCATCTCACTTTCGTCGCGAGTGCCGTTCTCTTGAGGTGTATCATCAAACGCTGTGACAAAGTATCGCCGGGGCGCAAGGTCTTGCCCGTCCAGAATAAACTCTTCGCCGGTGAGCGTGACGCTCGTATCTTTCGCATCCGCTCTCCGTCGTGGAATCAAATCTTCCCCGCCAACAAGATTGCCTGTAGCTGCTTTCGTAGCGTAGATTACATAGCCGGCGACATCCGGTTCCTTGCTCTTCGACCAAGAGATTCGGACATTATACCTAGCACCGAGAAGACCAAAGGCCGCTCGAACACTTTGCGGCGGCGACGGTGGCAAGTTAGGGGAAGTCGCTTGAATCACTTTTACTCCTTCAACGCCAAACCGGTCAACGGCAATGATACGGTAAATTTTGGTGGCGTTATCGCGATTAAATTCCATATCAAAAAAGTATGGCTGCTCTTTCGGCAGCTCTGCACGGAGGCGAAACGGCAAGAATTCACCGTTCAAACTTTGTTGGGACACAATTACGCGGAATCGCTCAAAATCGTTGGGTGCCTGATAGTCCTGCCAGAACAGTTTAACGGTCAGATCGTCCAAGTCATCGCCAACAATGACATTGGGGATAGGTGGGGCAACGCTCGGCGTTGCACTGGCTGTTTGCCACATTCGGCGTGGATCTGCGCTATCGGTCGGAGGTGCATTGGGATCGGGGATTTCGACCCCATTTGCATCTATATATGAAATCCGATAAAGATAACGGTGACGTTCCCCGCTGACATTATTAAATTGGTCATTTTTTAGGTTCTGTGTGTCAACGAACTCTGTCAGTGGACGCTCGCCGTTTTCCCCAAGTACCTCACCAACAAACTCAAAAGTCAAGTCCGCATCACCTGTGAATCGTCGATAAATTCGATATCCGATAATCCCTTCGTGACCGTTGTCTGCCCACGACACCGTTACCTGTTCATCGCCGGGGAGGAGTTCTAAACCAATCGGAGATCCGGCGGTGCGGAGGTTTTGAGGGTCGAGCGGATTGGCGAAATCCTCATTACCCGTACAACCGGCGAAGAGCCCCACTGCAATAAAGAGGCTAAAAAAAGCGAGTGATTGAAACGGAGATGGTATCATGGATTCAAAATTTCCGTTGAAGGGTGAGGGCAGCATCACCGGCTCTTAGATTGTAATTCGATTTAAGGCTTAACTGAACTGAACGGAAATCGGAGATAACATCCAATTGGTCAAAAACCGAGACTAGCACCGCAAGTCCAACAAATGCGATGCCTGTTCGGGACATCGCAACGCTCAGATCGCGCTTGGTTGTGTAATCGTCCCGATGCGTTGCAAGGTCGCTCTGGATTCCGGTGGATAGATATTGATCGTAAGTGTCCTGCGCTGAGTTGGCGACAAAGACGCTTCCAAATTTGAGAGCAACCCCACAGGTGAACAGTCCAATCGTCAACACACGCGATCGATCGGCAGCTGGTGCGGGAGAAACAGTTAGCATCGCGATCGCGGCACAGCAGATCACGATTCGCAATCTAAGTTTGTTATTTTGGTATGGATACATAAGAGCAACTCTGTCTCGGGTGTACGGCGTTTTTCTTTTAATCGACAATTCAATCCGCGATACTTGAATACCTCCCCATAATGAAGGATGGATCTCATTCGTCGCTAGCAGCATAAAAAGCACCGAGTAAAAGTGCATAAATCCAGGCAGAGAAACAAGAAATAATTTGTGAGATATTAAGCAGCCACACACAACTAAAAAACCAAGTGCAGCATGTTCTATCAGGTGGTACACCTTGTCGATAGCATCCCAATCGAACTCAGGTACGCGCGGTTTGGACAAGGAGGAGAGCTAAAAAAATCAACGCCATGTATGATAGGGGTAGTAACCACTATTTTAGGGAATGCACAAGTGAGTCTTTTCAAGCAATTATTAGATCTTGCACTGCCTGTGTTGCTAGAAATTGATTATACCCGATTCGATTTTTCGTTGCAAGTTTTTTTAGAAGTTGTTAAAAACGTCGAGCGCGTTGATTGCAAGAAAATGGTGTACATTGCCTGAAACTTGATATGCTATCAAGTGATAAACGAAGTTTTGGGGACAAAAGGCCAAAATTATCGCAATGACTGTTGCGTGGAGGTAGTTATACAATGAAAGAATGGACGTATTCTAAAGTGCCCATTTTTATTGTTGCAAGCCTCATCCTTTTGATCCGTGGCCACCTGAGCCCATTGGATACAGCCCAATGGGGGACCAGGTGGATCCTGAAACCGTAACGTCGATTCGCCTCCTGTTTGATCTTCAAGTAATCGGCAATATTGCCATTATGCCTCCTATAGATGGTACAATTCATATTGGCGATGGGATGCTATGTACCAAAATTGTCAGTTGGAATTTTGCCCACGCCGAACAATTACGCTATGAAACTGAATACCGCGTTACAGCAATAGCGCAAGACGGCGGAGGCAATGTATGGGAAGGGGAATTCCGCTTTACTACACGTTCCATTGACCTGTGAAATATCTTAGCCCTCTCGACAGTTTCCAACGACTTGGTGAAGGGGTAAGGTTCAAACAATTATAGTGGATCTTAGAATTAATGAGACCCTCCAAATCCCGACTTATCGAGTCCCGTTCCGCCTGCCTGCTCTCGGCTTGTCGGAGTCCCGATGCAATCGGGGAGGATCCCGATATATCGGGAGATGCCGATGAATCGGCACCGGTGCGATCCGATAAATCGAGACCAGGGTTGAAAACCGCACCTACCCCGATAATAAGTTTACCCCGATTTATCGGGGGGATCGAAACCGAGGGGTGAAAGTGTCTATTTATTTTTAGAATTCACCATAAATTTTTTTCTGCATTTCCTACTAGAAGCACTACCCATTGCCTTGTTTGCCTGACGTATCACGTCGCCTGGACATCAAATCCACTCTCTTTGATGGCGCGGGTATAGATCTCCTCGTCCAGATTGAGACCGAAGCCGGGCGAATTGGGAACACTGACCAGCCCATCAGAGATTGAATATCCAGAGCCATCCAAGCCGGGCGTGTTGGCTTCGTCCCATTCGGTAAACTCAAAACCTTCGATCGCTGCTGACAGGTGGCACGACACATAGTTGCCGTAATGCCCGCCATAATGGTGCGGCGCGGACCCGACGTTCCATGCGTCGAGTTGGGGCCCGAGTTCTAACCAACGGGAGAAACCGGGGTGGAAGATGTCGTACTGGACAATATCGACTAACCCCTCCTCCGCCCACTGGAGCAGATTGGCGGAAGCACCGCCCTCCCCATCAGCGATTTTCGTTCCTATACCCTCTGTATTGAGCCACTCCTTCAGATTGGCGTAGAAGCTGCCATCCTCGTGGAACGCCTCCTCCATCCAATACACCTTTGCCTCAGCGGTCTCACCCAACACCTGTTTGGTCAGGTTCAGGTTATAGCCGTTATTTGCATCAATCAGGATCGTTGCATCAGGTCCGACAGCGTTTCGGACAGCACGGATTACAAGGATGTCGCGATGCGTCCCCTGTTCGAGCGGCATGTGCATCGCACCGCGCCCGACCTTAATTTTGTATGCTTTGTGTCCCCGCGCTTTGCCCTCCAACGCTTCAGAGGCAATCAACGCAGCCGCTTCGTTGTCATCTGATAGATGTAAATCATCAATGTATAGTGATGTGTCATAACAGCGTGCACGGAAAACGCCATCCGCATCGGGTTCGCCGCCGAGCATCTCATACACCGGCTTTCCAGCCAGTTTTCCAGCGAGATCCCAGAGCGGGTATTCGAGCGGGCGGAAACGTTCACTGACACCGTTTTCGAGATCAAACGCTTCACTCAAGGGCGTACCGACGAGCCCTGCGGCATCCTCCTCAGACATACGCGATAAACCAAAACCGGTCGCGCCATCATCGGTGGTGATACGTGCAATAGGAGGTCTGACATGCAGCCCGTGTACCTGCAAGCGTGAATTACACCCCGCCTGCCGCGGCCGTGTGCCGATAAGTGGTACGCATTCAATACGATCTATTTTTGAGTTGTTCATATTTGCTCCTTATTCGGATTGTGAGTGTGGTTTGGGGTTCAAAATCAATCGGTTAGGAATATTCAAATCGTCCTCAAAGTGCAAATGGATTGGTTCATTAATGAACCAATGAACTCTTGAACGAGGTGATTAAGATTTTGTGCGTTCTGTTTGTGACTCCCAAAGCGGCTCCGATTCACCCAACCGATGATTGACCAAACGGGCAAGTACAAATAGCAGATCGGAGAGCCGGTTAAGGTAAATCAGCACCTCTCGATTTGCTTTTTCCGCTCTGGCGAGAGTGACAACGCACCGTTCAGCACGACGGCAAACAGTTCGGGCGAGGTGAACCGCTGCACCAACGGTTGAGCCTCCGGGCAGAATGAAGTTTTTCAGCGGTGGGAGCTCACCCTCAAACCGGTCGATTTCGCTTTCTAGTTCGAGGGTCAAGGCTGGCGGAATTCTTAGACTTGTCGCTTTCGGGTGTGCATCCAATGTTGCGAGATCCGCCCCAATATCAAAGAGTTCGTTTTGGATGCGATGGAGGATGACATCAATTTCAGTGTCCTGAATTTGAGATCTCACGAATCCGATCCAGGCATTGAGTTCATCAATCGTTCCACAAGCCTCAACACGCATCGCGTCTTTGGGGACTCGCGTCCCACCGTACAATCCTGTCTCGCCGGTATCTCCAGTTTTAGTATAGATTTTCATACTTCAACGCTCATTCCTTTTTCCGTCATTATAGCAAATCTGACGAAAACCTGCAACGCAAATTGGTTCATTAGTCCATTGGTTCATCAATTCATTAGTTCCGGTGAAAGAAAAAAAAACAATATGAGAATCTTATCTCATTTTCCCCTTCTCTTGTTTTCTCACTTTCTTTTTCATTCGACCGGTTAGGGGATTGTGCTATAATGTTGATCAATCCCAATCACGGTTATCCCCAAAAGGAGAAAGCAAATATGCACCAAAACAGGCGCAAAGCATTTATGGAAAAAATAGCGGGCGGTGTCGCAATCTTTCCAAGCGCATTGCAGGCGATGCGTACCCACTCGACCGAATATAGATACCGTCAAGATGCCAACTTCTACTATTTAACTGGTTTCGAGGAACCGGAGGCAGTCTGCGTCATTGCCCCAGATCACCCTGAGCATCAATATGTTCTATTTGTCCGTCCGCGTGCCCCTGAACAGGAGGTGTGGACCGGCAAGCGCGCCGGTGTCGAAGGCGCGAAGGAACGGTTCGGCGCAGATGAAGCCTATCCCATTGAGGAATTTGACGAAAAAATCTCCGAGTATATCGGGAGATCGGAGCGACTCTACTACGGGTTTGGTGCGGACGAAGCCTTTAATCAGAAAATTATTGGGCTCCTCAAGGGGTATAGACGACACCGTTTGCGCGAGGGAACAGGACCTACCACCCTAATTGACCCTACTGACCTCCTTGTCGAGATGCGTCTTATCAAAGATGAAGTTGAGCTGGGACGGATCCGCAAAGCGGTAGACATCAGCGTTGAAGCACATACGGCAGCGATGCAGGCAGTGCGCCCCGGTATGTACGAGTATGAATTGGAAAGCCTGATTGACTCAATTTATCGAAAAAACGGTGGCATAGGTCCCGCGTTCCTCACGATTGTAGCGAAAGGTGCAAACGCAACGACCCTGCACTATACGACAAATGACTGCCAGATCGGAGATGGCGATTTGGTACTCATTGATGCGGGGTGTGAATACCGATACTATTGCGGCGATATAACCCGGACATTCCCCGCCAATGGAAAGTTTACGGAGGCACAACGTGCCGTCTATCAATCGGTGCTTGATGTCCAGTGTGAGATTATCGAAAGCATTCGTCCCGGCGTTTCGATTGGAGATCCCGTTCAGAAAGCGGTGGATATGTTGACTGAAGCGATGCTGGAATTGGGTTTATTGGTTGGAGAGAAGGAAAAGATTATCGAGGAAAAGGAATATCGAAAATTTTATATGCACAGTGTCGGACACATGCTGGGGGTAGAGGTTCACGATGTGGCAAAGACACGGGAGGGGGAAGAATACAAAACCTTCCAACCAGGAATGGTGATGACTGTCGAGCCGGGACTTTACATCGATCCTGACAGCGAAAACGTGCCATCAGAGTATTTGGGAATTGGTGTGCGGATTGAGGACAATATCTTAGTCACTGAGTCCGGCTGTGAAGTCCTGACTGCAGCCGTGCCGAAGACAATCGATGAGATTGAGAGGCTAATGGCGTAAATCGCATTAGGTGAGCGGGTCTAACTGACCCTGCGTTGGTTCCGCTCAGCAAAACCAATCTTCGGTTAGACGTGGTGGTCGCTTTCGGTCAGATTCAAAATCCGTTGGGAACGCGATGGGGGATCCCTCTCTGCCGATTGCGGTATATGCGAGATTGTACACCCGATGGAAGGTTACATACGCATCCTCACCTATCTGCGATGCACTCTCTACGGCGACAGTGACCGCTTTGTGAAGCTCATCCATTCGAGGATCGGGGTGGGTCCAGCGGTAGGTAAAGGATTCCTGATCCAACGCTCCAAGGTAGGGTTGAATAGAGGGTTGGGAAATCAGGGAAGAACCGGGCGGAACGAGCAACCGAATGGTGTACTGCACAGGATCAATGTAATCAATTAGCCCTTTGCTTTCAACACAGTCGAGGATATACAGATAGCTATCGAGTGTCTCCCACGGTGTGAAAGGGACAAATGAGGGTCGAAGGGCAATCCCAACCTCCTCCAAAAGATCAATGACGGTAAAAACATCGGCACGGGTATGTCCTTTTTGGAGGTTTTCAAGCACCGTGTCGTTGAGCGATTCAACGGCGGAAACAATGAAGATACAACCACAGTTGCGGAGTTCAGGTAGGATGGAACGGTGCTTCAGGAGGTGCTCGATTTTAGTTGTGCAGTCAAAGGTCAGGTTTGGGAACGCTTCGTGCATGGCTTGAACAATCCGAAGCGCGTGTTTGGGACCATTGAGGAAATCGGGATCACCGAATGTGATGTGAGCCGCACCCGCATCAACCTGCGCTCGAATATCCTCCAGCACAATCTCCTTCGGCACAACGGAAAATTTCCCTTCATAAACCGGCGGGATAGGACAGTGGAAACAGAGGTGTTTACACCCGCGGCTTGCCTCCACGTAACCGGCGAGATGGGCTACGCTATCTTGTTCAAGGCGTGCATACCTATCAAGCGACGGCAATCGCTTTCGACTTGGCACAGCATTGTATGAAGGTTTCAGAAGGGGTTTGAATTGAGGGGTATCTTGAAGCGATTCGACATCCTCACGTCGGAGGACACCGGCTATCTTAACACGGATTCCATCTGCAAGAGAATTGATCAACTCGACTAGTGGTGTTTCATATTCGCCCCCGATGACCGAATCGGCGTGATGTTGGATCAGGTATTCAGCGTTCAATGAAGCGTAGAGTCCATAAAAACAGATATGGCAGGTCGGATTGATTTCGCGAAGACGGGTTGCGACATGGACACCTAGACGGAGGGCGGTGTGCATCGGCACACAAATCCCAACAAACTCTGCATGGGCAGCTTTTTCCACATCTAGAGTTTCAACGGCGATGTCTATCACGTCCGGTGTATATCCCGCACGCTCAAGAAACCCAAGCGGGGAAGCAAGACCAATCGGTTGATGCCCAAGTTCGTAGCAAGAAATAAGTAATAGTGCCCCCGGACGTTTTATCATTCATTTGACCTTTAAGAAAAAAGGGCAGCGCACGAAAAGACACCGAGTTTTTGCCAAAAACTCGATTTCTACTGCACGATCCATTAGCGGGCAACTACATGCCCCTTTTACCCCTTGCTTGATTGGTAGTAAGGGTTTGTGCCGGATTCGTGGTCGGTGGTATCAATAATATTCTTGATTTCGGGGAAATGCTCCTGGATCATCCCCTCAATGCCGTGTTTCAAGGTGACATTTGCCATGCCACACCCTTGGCAGCCGCCCCCCATGTGGATGTAGATTGAATCATCTGTAACATCTAACAAATCAATGTGCCCACCGTGCGATGCGACCGCGGGATTAATCCGTTCGTCGATGAGTTGCTGAATCGCTTGGGCTTTGGGATTATCCCATGTCGGCGCGTTCGGGTTATCAATCTTGAAACCGCTCGAATTCAGATCTTCCACATAATCAATGGTTGCTCCCTTTAGGTTTTTTGCGCTTTCCGGATCAACCAAAACCTTAAAATCGCCGCAGTCAACCACGACATCATCTGGATTGGGTTCAACTTCGAGACCCAGGCCATACTCAAACGCTGATGCGGAACGGCCATTGATACTAACGCGCAACCCTTCAACTTCCATCCCTTGGTCTTCAACCACCGATTGAATTTTCTCTTTGGCAGCTTCAGTGACAGTAAGTAGTGTGGACCCCTCTACAGTTTGAGGTTGTTTCTGTTTTAATTTATTCAATATACTCTTCATTTCTTCTCCTTAGTGTTGGTAGGTGCTACGCAGCCGGACAGCTTGATGCCTCTTTCGGCAGCCGAAGTTCCCCCGCCTCGTCGTACAGACGTTTTATACGCGCGATCGCCTCAATTTCCAGTTGTCGGATCCGTTCCCTAGTGACATCCATCTTCTCCCCAATTTCACGCAAAGTCTTTTCTTCCCCATCTTCAAGCCCATAGCGCATTTTAATCACTTCCCGCTCTCTCACTTTTAATTTACTGAGGAGTGTGTCTACTAAATCGCCGTCAACTAGATTCGCAATCGGACCGGTTTCTGGATTTGCTTTCGGATCTTCGATCAGATCGCTCAAGGTTGTTGCGTGCTTTTCATCGTTGAGGGGTAACTCCAACGAGACCGGCCCCGAATTGAGAACCAACAAATCTTCGATCTGTTTATCTGTCAACTCAAGCACCTCAGATAATTCCTCTATTGTGGGTTCACGGTGAAGTGTTTGGCTGAGATGGGCATAAGCCGAATCAAACTTGCTCGCCTTTGCGACGACATAAGACGGTAGCCGGATTGAACGCGAACAGTTATCTAGGGTTCTCATGATTGCCTGCCGAATCCACCAAATGGCGTAGGTGCTAAACTTAAATCCCTTCCGATAGTCGAATTTACTCACTGCACGCATCAACCCGATATTTCCTTCTTGAATGAGATCTTCGAGGGGAACATTATGTCCTTGATACTTCATTGCGACTGAAACCACTAAGCGTAAGTTTGCCTGGACCAACTCATCGCGAGCACTTTCATCGTTTTGCTCGATCCGCTTGGCAAGCTCAACCTCTTGTTCCCTAGACAAAATTCTGTGCGTTGAAACCTTCTGCAGCCAAGTGCTTAACGCATCAATTTGAATCGTTCGCGCCTCATCTTCTGACAACGTTGCCCACTCGCTGTTACCTTCATAGCTCTCTGCATCTTCGATCGGTGCTTCAACAAGGTTCCGGTTGAACGTTCCACCGACCGTTTCATTTGCCCTTGTTGTCATTTACCTCGCTCTCCTAAAAGGTTGTTAAACTAACGTATCGTAACAGGGTTTAGCATCGAATTAGTGGAATGGTAACACGATATTTTATGTTTTGTCAAGTAAATAACTTAAAAAACCTATTTTAACTTGTAAATGCGTTATTTTTCTGATATAATCTTGTTAGAATTGTACTGGGAAGGCTTGTTAGCCAATATTTTTGCCTAATCAGGGAATTTTGGAGACATAGCAATACGCAGGAGTTAAGGCGGGTTTGCTGCCAAAGCCGGGAAGGTTAAACGATGAAATCAGTACCAAAGGACACACGCGGCGCAATCGTCGAACTTTTGAAAAAGAATAACGGTATGACCGCCGGTGAACTTGCGAAGCAGTTAGACCTCCATTCCATGACAGTGCGTCAGCATCTGTCTATTTTGGAGCGAGAAGGCTATATTCAACACTATCGCGAAAAAATTAGCCGAGGTAGACCTGTCTACATATATAAACTCACCTCGGAGGCAAAGGAGAGTTTATTTCCAAACGACTATCCACGATTTGCCCTGGGGACCCTGGACGCGCTAGTGGTGATCGATGGCGCGGAAAAGGTCAACCAACTTCTCGAATATCAGATGGAAGCGAAAGTCGCTATGTGTCTCAACGATATTGAGGGTAAAAGTTTAGCCGATAAGATTAAAGTGCTTGCCGCGTTTTTGGACGAAGAGGGCTATCAGGTAGAGATTGCGGAAACGCCAAACGCCTACATCCTTAAAGAACATAACTGTGCTCTTGAATCTATTGCACAGAAATACCCCCAACTCTGTCATCTCGAATTGTCCCTGTTGCAGCGGCTACTTGATGTGCCAGTTGAGCGAGAATGTCACATGCCCTCCGGGGATTCGGTGTGCAGCTATAAAGTCCTGAAAACCGGCACTGCCCAAGAGTTGAGGCAATAGGACAGGTCATAATCAAACTTGCTATTACCCACCCCTTCCTTCCGAACCCCCTTCAAAACGATAGAAGCAGGATCTCCTGTTACAGTTTTATCAGCTCAATGCTTTTTTGATTCGATCTAGTGCCTCGTCCAACCTGTCATCCGGTACGGTCAAGACCAGTCGGAAATACCCTTCGCCGTACTCACCGTACGATGCCCCCGGCGCAATCACAACCGCTGCTTTTTCAAACATCAACGTTGCAAAATCTACCGAGTTCATCCCATCAGGGGTTGGCAGCCAGAGGTAGAATGTCCCTTTGGGGGTATCATAATCAGCCCAGCCGAGCTCCTTGAAGGTGTTAAGCACCCTCTCACGACGATCTGTGTAGATGGGCAGCATTTTGTCAATGTTATTTCGACATTCCGTCAGAGCGGCAATCCCAGCGTATTGAATCGCGTTGAAGATTCCCGAATCAGTGTTCCCTTTGACCTTTGCCATCCCCGTGATCAATTCCGCATTCCCCATCGCCATCCCAATTCGCCAGCCCGTCATGTTGAACGGCTTGGACAGGGAATTGAGTTCAACGCCGACCTCCTTCGCTCCCGGTGTCGCAAGAAAACTCAACGGCTCTTCGCCTTCAAAAACAATCTCGCTATACGGGTTATCGTGGCACACGGCAATGTCGTAACTTTTGGCAAACTCAACCACCCCTGCAAAGAATTCAGGTGTTGCGGTCGCCCCCGTTGGGTTATTGGGGTAGTTCAGGAACATCGCTGTCGCTTGGTTAGCCACATCTGACGGAATATCCTCGAGCTTGGGCAGGAAGCCGTTATCCCCTGTGATTGGGACGTTGTAAGGTTCCCCTTCAGCCATGAAAATACTTGCCCGGTATGCAGGATAGCCCGGATCCGTCATCAATACGGTCTCTTCAGGGTTCACAACCGCGAGAATAAAATGGTGGCAGCCCTCCTTGGATCCGATTAATCCGAGAACTTCCTCCTCTGGATCTAATTCAACATTGTACCGTTCAGCATACCAATCGGCAACTTCCTTCCGAAAGGCAAACATCCCTTTCTCTTCGTCCGTTGGGTAGCGATGGTTTGCTGGGTCCGCTGCAGTGCGGCAGAGTTCGTCGATAACGGGCTGCGGCGTGGGTTCAACGGGGTCACCGATTCCCAAGCTGATAACATCAATACCATCACTGATTGCTTGGTTAATTTTATTCCGTAGTTCGATGAACAGGTAAGGTGGAATCCTCTTGAGTCTATTTGCGATCTGCATCTTTTCTCCTACTATCTAAAGTTAAAATACTATCTCTTAAACTGCGGGCAGTGTATCAGAAAGGTGATCAGTTTTCAAGGGCTTTTAAGATGACATGAACATCCCGCCGTTGACGTTAAGCGTGAAGCCCGTCACGTACGATCCTTCATCGGAAGCTAGGAATAGGATCGCATTTGCAACTTCCACCGGCTCGGCAACCCGACCAAGTACCATCTGTGCTGTCAGATCGGGATGGTTCGTCGTCATATCCGTTGCAGCAACACCCGGAGCGATAGCATTGACGGTAATGTTGTGCGGTCCGAGGGCGCGTGCTAGGGATTTTGTCAGGCACATAACGCCCGCTTTGGAGGCAGCATACGGTGCAGATGAAACAAGTCCGCCGACCTGACCCGCTAAGGAACCGAGACTGATAATTCTGCCGGATTTCTGTTTTTTCATTGTATTGATAACTGCTTGTGAACAGAGGAACGGTCCCTTGAGGTTGACTGCCATTATTCTGTCCCACTCCTCTTCGGTGCACTCCTCGATTTGCGTGTAGCTAAAAATCCCGGCGTTATTTACTAAAATATCGATTCGCCCAAAAGCGTCAAGGGTCTGATTTACCATTGAACGGACAGACTCGCCATCTGAGACATCGGTTTGAAGGACAAGGCTCCGCACACCGAGGCCTTCGATCTCCTTCCCCACCGCTTCAGCCGTAGTCGGGTTATGTTCTGCAATAACGATATTCGCACCTTCTTTGGCAAGCAGCAGACAGGTTGCCCGTCCAATTCCCTGTCCACCGCCGGTTATAATTGCAACACGGTCCCTCAGCCTCATTATGTTTCCTCCTGCGTGAACTATTTTTTGTGTTGAGAATCCTTATAGGCTTATGATAGAATTAAATCTTGCTGGATACCTATTATCGCAAAAAGTATCCTGTAAGTCAACAGCAAATGGGATTTCACCAACTTCTTAGCAGTGGAAGCCCCGTCCTTTAGGACAGGCTAACTGACCCCATTCCATCTTGGAGGATCCTCATGTCACAAAAGCGAATAAAAATCACCGCTGCACCTGTTGTTATGGAAGCTGAACTGAATCAATCGCAAACAGCACAGCAGATTTGGGATGTGCTCCCGCTTGAGGCGCGTGGAAGTACGTGGGGCGACGAAATCTACTTTTCCATCCCTGTAGACGCAGAGGCTGAAAACGCACAAGAGGTAGTGGAATTGGGCGAACTTGCTTATTGGTCCCCCGGCACGGCGTTCTGCATCTTCTTTGGTCCCACCCCGATGAGTCGAGGTGCGGAGATTCGTCCAGCGAGCCCGGTGAATGTCTTCGGCAAGCTGATTGGTGAGCCAAGGGTGTTCAAACAGGTTAGCGATGGAACCGTTGTTAAAATTGAGAAAATCTCCGACGAATAACGGAGAGTAAAGCGAGTGTTTTTCAGGAGGTAACCGTTGTGCAGCTGAGTGAAAAAGACAAACAGGCGTTGCAGGAAAAATATAAAGAGCAACGTCAAGTAATGTGGTCAGGAAAACAATCAACGTCGCAAGAATCTGAGGAAAAAACGGCGGAGACAGATCAGGGTGATGCGGCAGATAACACAATGGATTCAACCGATGCTATATCATCAGATGTGCAATCCGATTCTTCATCCATAGCAGCAGATCAACCTACTGCCACGGAAACTATGGACGGAGAAACGAACCGAGATGCGTCAAGCGTTCAAACAAAATCGGATGATGCACCCGCCCCCGTCACGGAGGAGACCAAAGAGCAACAAACGGAGGAAGAAGCAAGGGAAGATGAGAGGGTATTCTGGGAAACATCGGAACAGGAAGGAGGATCAATCGCTTTGACGTGGAAACTTGTGCTATCTGTTATCGGCGTAGCGATTATTTTAGTCGGAGTCGGCGTTTACCTAGGCTTTTTGTTCGCTGGTTAATCCGTGAGTGAAACGTGATGTGTGAAGCGTGAAAGCAATTTGTTTGTGGGTTCATTAGTTGATTAATCAACTAATGAACCAATGAATCAAGCCAACTAGCACTAATGGTTAATATAGCGACGAGATTAGGAGAAAAAAATATTATGAGCCAAGCAATTCAGGAGATGATCCGTTCAAAAGCCCGAACTGCCAAAGCTGCCAAGCGCACGCTGTCCAAAACTTCCGTTGATGTGCGTAACGGAGCACTGCTAGCGATGGCGGATAGTGTCCTGACATTCAAGAGCAAGATCCAAGAAGCAAATCGAATCGATCTGGAGGAAGGTCAGAAGACGGGGCTTGCCGAGCCGCTAATGCAGCGACTGGAGTTAGATGAGAAGAAGATTGCACGGATGGCGGATAATTTAAGGCAAGTTGCTGCGTTGCCAGATCCGATCGGAGAGGTTTCACATATCCGGGAGCGGCCCAACGGTCTACAAATAGGGCGTGTCAGTGTTCCAATAGGAGTAGTCGGTGTTATCTATGAATCGCGTCCAGATGTCACCGTCGAGGTCTCTGCACTGTGTATCAAGTCCGGCAATGGCGTTATCTTACGCGGCGGTTCGGAGGCGATTCACTCGAACACGGCACTCGCTAACATCTTGAGCGAGACCGCTGAAAGAGAGGGGATACCGGGGGCCGTTCAGTTTGTAGATATTACCGATCGGCAGGCTGTCCACGAAATGATTGCGCTGCCCGACCTGATTGACCTTATTGTGCCGCGCGGAAGCTATGAGCTAGTCCGTTACCTCATGAAGCAGTCGGAGATTCCGGTACTCGGTCACGCGGACGGGATCTGTCATGTCTACGTTGATCAGGCAGCCGATATTGAGATGGCGGGGGAGATCTGTATCAACGCAAAGAGCGGTTACAAGGTCGCTGTCTGCAACGCAATGGAGACGCTGCTAGTTCATGAAGAAATCGCTCCCAACTTTCTCCCGTCGATATGCGAAAAATTCGCCGCCGAAGAGGTTGAAATTCGCGGCTGTGAGAAAACGCGGGCGATATGTCCAGACCTCCGACCCGCCACCGAGGAGGATTGGAAAACGGAATACCTCGATTATATCCTATCGGTCCGGATCGTCTCGGACTTCGACACAGCGGTGGAACATATCGAAACCTACGGCTCACACCACTCGGACACGATCGTAACGGAGAACTACACCACCGCACAACGGTTCCTCAAAGAGGTTGACTCCGCGGCGGTTTATGTCAATGCGAGCACCTGTTTCACCGACGGTTACGAATTTGGACTGGGTGCGGAGGTCGGTATCAGCACACAAAAGCTGCACTGCCGAGGTCCCATGGGACTTGAGGGGTTGACTAGCTATAAGTACATCGTCTACGGGAATGGGCAGCTGCGGACATAACCAACCCTCTCTTTTTGTTATCATTTCTTTCAACACTGTGCTAAACTTTTTTTATGTTTCAAGCATATTCAAACGATAGGAGGAAAACATGGCAAACTCAGATTACAAAATCGGCGTTGTCGGCGTGGGCAGGATGGGAGCAAACATCGCACGCCACTTAAATGATGAAGGATTTTCAGTTGTCGCCGTTTACGATGCAGATGATAGTCGTGCAACATCGCTCGGCGAGGAGATTGGTGCGGAGGCAACGGGTCAGCTTGCACGGGTGACAGAGCTTGCAGATTATATTATCACCGTTGTTACAGATGATAACGCGATGCGGCAGATTTTCTCGGAAGATGCAGACGATAGCCTGCTCAAAGGCGCGAGCGGAACGACATTTATCAACTGTGCGACTATCTCGCCACAGGTGCATGTAGATGTCGAACAGCTGGCAGAGAAGCACGGCGCATCGAGCCTTGAGGGGTGTATGGCAAGCAGTATCACGCAGGCACGGGAAGGTACGCTGTATCTGATGTGCGGTGGGAAAGAAGACATCTTTAACGATGCGAAACCGATCCTTGATTCAATGAGTGTCTCTCTGCGTTACATCGGTGAAGCAGGACGGGCTGCCCAAGTGAAAGCACTTGTGAACATGGTGATGAACATCAACACCGCAGGCTTGGCTGAAGGGCTTGGACTCGGTGCCGCGCTTGGGTTGGATCTGGGGATGCTGCAAGAAGTGTTCTCCCAAACCGGGGCAAACTCTCGCGTCCTAGAGACCGACGGTGAAGATATGGAGGCTCGTGATCACGAATGTTACTTCTCTGCGGCGCACGCATCAAAGGATTCGGGAATCGCACTCGATCTGGCTAAAGATGCTGGCTTGAACCTCCCACTCGCCGAAGCAACCAAGAATCAGTATGACAGGATGATCGAACTCGGCAAAGGGGAGTTGGATAAATCCGGTGTCGCCGAACTCACCTTCCCCGGTAGGGGTTGAACAGCAGCCGTTAGAAATCTCGGCTCATAGAAAAAGAAAGCGTAACACGTACAGAGAAACCGAGTTTTTTCTGCAAAACTCGGTTTCTTTGCTGCCAAGCACATGACTTCAGGCAGGAGAAAACGTCCCAAGCACCATCGGTTGTGACGCCCCTGTGACCTGTGGCAGGTTCGTCGGATTTCCATGAACCGCCTCATTGGCGAGGACAGCGAAGGCAATCGCTTCCTTGGCATCGCTTGAAATGCCAATGGACTCGATGGGTAGAAGTGGAATCGGTTGGAATAGCCTCTCAAGGTGTTCCATCAACGTGAGATTATGACTGCCGCCTCCGCTGATATAGATTTTATCGACGGAATAGTACGGGAATAGAAACCGACGATAGTATTCAAAAATTGTCTCCGCCGTAAACGCTGTCAAGGTGGCAACCAGGTCCGTTTGTCCCACGTTCTGGTTTTTTGCTTGCTCTAGTGCCTGATGTGCGAATTGCCTGCCAAACGCTTCACGTCCCGTTGTTTTAGGTGGATGTGCACTGATAAAGGGATGTCCCAACCACTCTGATAGCAGCGACTCACAAACGCTCCCTTGTGCAGCAAACCGACCCGCGTTATCGTACTTTTCCCGACCTTCCGTGAGAATCTCCATCACCGAATCAATAATCATATTCCCCGGTCCCGTGTCGGAGGCAAGGACATCGGATCCCGCTGCGCCCGCGGGTATAAGCGTCACATTGGAAATACCACCGATATTTTGCAAGCCAACTGTTCGATCCGCCTGCCGAAAAAGCAGAAAATCCACATGCGGTACGAGCGGTGCCCCTTGTCCACCCGCTGCGAGGTCAGCCACCCTGAAATTTGCGATTGTCGGGATACCTGTACGATATGCAATAACCGCCGGTTCACCGATCTGCAATGTAGATGGAACGTACTCCGCCCCTGCCTGCGGAGGCAGATGATAGACTGTCTGACCGTGTGAGCCGATCAGGTCTATTTCTCTCGCCTCTAACCCCGCATCGCGAATAACCACTAGCACCGCATCTGCAAAAACCTCCCCGATAAGAAAATTCATCTGACAAATTTCGTCAATACGGCTTGCCTCCGGCTGAAAAAGATCAAAGATTCGATCCCGGATTTCTACCTCAAAAGGATGAGAATGGAATCCAAGCAGTTCAACCTGTGTCTCTAAACCGTGTCCCCGAATTTCGACAAGGGCGGCATCGACACCGTCGACAGAGGTCCCAGACATTAACCCGATAACTTTTTTCGTCGGTTTTTGGACAAGTTGATGGAGAGATTTCATGATTGTAAAGGAAGTATTTGTAGGTCGAGATTCATATCTCGACACGCAAACTGAGTGGGTGTTGATTCCATTTCGTAGGGAACGCAGATCTGCGTTCCCTACAACCTCAATCGTAAAGCAGGTGCGGACGACATCGCTCGATAAACTTCGTTACCCCTGCCTCCCAAGACTGAACGATTTCCGTCGGTGATTCGCGCTTCATGAGCCTCAGCCGTAGTTCATCAGTCCCAGCCAAGAGATCGAAGAAGTACCGTCCCTTATTCTCCAAAAACTCAAATCGATCCGAATAGTCCTGTTGAGCCGTTGCGATGAGATGCAAGCCAACATCAACCGGTTTGAATTGATCTCGGTCTGTGAGATGAACCTGTACGCCGTGACATTCTTGCTCCGCATATTTGGAAAAAGTAGGCGTGAACTGGATTGGACGGAAGTGGACACCGGGGAGGTCTAAATTGTTGAGCGTATCCCCCCATCTGTCTGGATTTATCCACGGTGCCCCTATCCACTCAAACGGTTTGGTTGTCCCCCGTCCTTCGGATAGATTTGTGCCTTCTATGAGGCAGGTGCCGGGATACAACGTTGCCGTCTCGACGGTCGGCATATTCGGCGAGGGTGGCACCCACGTCAGTCCGGTCTGATCATACCACACTTCTCGCCGCCAACCGTGCATCGGAACGACCTGTAATCGCGATGAAAACGCAAAATCAAGTTCCGCCTTACAGAATAGTGCAAGCTCCCCAACAGTCATGCCGTGTCGGATTGGAATCGTGGTTTCCCCAACAAAAGATCGGAACGCTGGCTGGAGTAGATTCCCCTCAACGCGATCACCGCGGATCGGATTTGGGCGGTCAAGCACAATAAAGTCCACACTGTTGGCTGCAGCTGCGCTCATAGCTCTGAGCATCGTCGAAATATAGGTATAAAAACGGGAACCGACATCTTGGATATCGTATACCAACACATCAATCCCATCAAGCATCTCCGGCGTAGGCTGCCGCGTCTCGCCGTAGAGGCTATGAATCGGGACTTGCCTCCCCTTGCCGATTGCGGAGGCGGTCTGGATTCCAGCTTGTGCTGTCCCCGATATACCGTGCTCCGGGCTGAAGAGTGCCGCAAGTCGAACTTTCGGGTGTTCAGCAAATAGCGTTAGGTTACTCCGAAATTGTGGGTCAATTCCGGTCTGGTTGGTGATTAAACCGATCGATTGACCCTCAACGCACCCCATCCCTTCTCTGAATAAAACGCTTAAACCGACTTCTGTCATGGTGAGATTAAGCTTATTCAAGTCTGTTTCTTTGGCTAAACTCCAGTGGTATTGCACTTTGGATGTGCAAATCTCGCTGCGGAAATGGAATCGTAATACCTTGTTCTCGAAACGCTTTTACAACAGCAAAATTCAGGGCACTCCTTATTATATATTGGCGGGAAGCATCATTGACCCAAACCAGCAAATCAAAATTAAGTGAACTATCCCCAAATTCCAAAAACTGTACTGTCGGTTCGGGATTCAACAATACCTCTTGATGGGCACGCCCCACCTGTAGCAAGGTTTTTTCGACCAAATCAACATCTGAACCGTAAGACACTCCGACATATACATGAATACGCACTTTTGAATCTCGATAACTCCAATTTGTTACGTTATCAGTTATGAAGTTTGAGTTGGGCACAATGATTGACACATTATCTAGCGTTTCGACTATTGAACTGCGTGTTTTAATCCTACGAATACGACCTTGAACACCGCCTACCTCAACAAAATCACCTACCTGCACGGGGCGTTCAAACAATAGAATAAGTGCGCTGATGAAATTACTAGTGATATTTTGTAACCCCAAGCCGATTCCAACCATCAATACCGCACTTATCGCAGCCAAGGTTGTTAAGTCCACCCCGATCTGTTGTATGGCAATAAATACGCCCAGCAACATTATGATATAGTGCAATATACGGGAGATAGTCTCCTGTGTGCCTATGTTCAGGTGCGTCCGTCTAAACACATTGCGCCGTAACATCCCCCGCAACAAACGGGACACCCAAAACGCCCCTAACAGGATTAACACAACCGTTATCAAAACGGCTGGCGTTATTGTCACATCTCCCAAAGAAACCAGCTTTTTCTTTAATACATCAAGAATCTCTTGCCAGTTTTTCATGCGGCATCCTCCCGAACCAATACAATCAAATCATCCTGTTCCTGTAATGTATAGGTTTTTTCTTGTGCCGGATTCAACTCTATCGAACTGTTTTTTAACCTAATGCCCAGCGTGATTTCACCGCGGTCTGCCGCTATTGCCCTGAGTGCTCCGAACCTTATTTTTTGATCGGCTATGTTATAATCTGTGACTGATCGAAAACATATCTCTGCCCCGCCCGCACCAAACAGCTCTGCATAAACCGCATTCAGTTCCCGGCGTAACGCAACTTGCGCCAATACATGGCTTGCCATCACCGGCGTTACCAATACCTCCGTGTTTTCCTCCTCAAACAATCCGATATTGCTGGCATCCATCAAATCGACTAAAATCCTCGGTTCCTGAGCATATCCTTCAAGTATATTCTTTAACACTAGATGTGCCGTAATTGTCCGTGCGTCCGATTTCTCTTGCGTTTCTAACCAATCATTCCCGAACATTACCACATTATCGTAGCTGCCTGGCTGTGCGGCTTCCAAATCCGAGAGGGAAGTGAGATCGCCTTCATAATGGTTTACTGTCACGCGGCCTTGGTTAATTCCTTGCTGCGCCAATTCAATTTCTCTATCAACAGTAGGCTTACGAGACAGCGTCGAAATCTCGAAGCGTTCTAGCAGATAGTCGTCCAGTTCGCCAATCAACCGTGCAACTTTGTGATTCCAACCCAAAATTAAGATTCGTCGCTTCCGCTCAATTTGAATCTGAGATCTCTGCCGCGCTGGAAGCTGAGGTCGAGATGGTGATTGTTCCGATGAGAAATCTTTCGGCATTTCACAATCTTGGTACGTCTGGGACAGAAAGACCAAGCGGTCCCCTGATTCTAAAATCAGATCTTCAGAAGGATTGAGTATGGAGAGAAACCCTTCGCGATGCGGACGTACTACACCGAGTAAAATCGCCTTGGGACACACCCCCGCCAACTCCCAAAAACGAGCACCCGTAGACGATTCAAAGGTACGGATATAGATGGAATTTCCCTGTCTGTGGGACAAGATTTCGTGGAACAGATGTGATAGTCCCGGATGGCGTATGTTCTGCGCCATGCAGCGTGTAATAAAAACATCCGTTGCTAAGATTTCTAGAATACCTTGATAAGCCTTTTGTGCCATGAAAATTTTACTCGGATCGAAAAGTTCTGTCACCAACAAAGGTAAAGTTTGACTTCTCCCAGTCCCTTGCTGATTTGCTATTGATAGCACTGTTTTAACAATGAGCGTATCAGATTCATCTGCGCTGCCGTAAGCAAAATCAGCCCCCGGTAAAATAATGACGCTGGCGTTTCGGAAATCGACTCGTTCCAGATGTTCCATCCGTAGCGGGATACCTGATCGAAATGTAATCTTCCGGGCATCCCACAGGGGGCCGAGGGCACTCCGCAATTCCATGGTTCGCTCTAAACTCACATCTTCGGATAGGATGACCACATGTAATCCACGGGCACCGAGCAGTTCTAGAAACCGACGGACACGCTCTTCAGAGTACATCAACTCTTCGACAATGGCGGGGGTCCGGTTTGTCCAACCCAAAATCAAAATGTGATTGCGCCGCGCAATGGGAGTAAATCCGCTCTCAAAATTGCGAATTTTCTGATTGAGCCACTGCGTCATAATCGCGACCAACGACCCCATGAAGAGAACATATCCAAGTACTGTCAACACCGTTGAGATCCCGCGACGTGCTATTCCTTCATCGTCCCCCAAGTATCCCGGATCGGTCAGACGCAAAAATGCCCACCAGATCGCTGTTTCGTTGCCATCAAAGGGGGCATCCGTTGCCTGCACCAGCAAACCGCCGCCGATAGCGACAATGCCAACTAGGGACGCGATAAATAGCAATCGAGAGTGTGCACCGCGTAACAGTAGTTGTTCAATCCAAAACTTCAGCCTGTTTGTCAGCCGGTCGATCATAAGGGCATCTTCTCATCTTCTGTAGTATTAACTGAACGGTTACGTGTTATCCAACAAATATGCTGCTCCGCTAGTGTTTTTTGTTTTATCGTTTGCGTGCCCCTTGACGAACGCATCTGAAGCCAAGCGTTGGCTGAGTCGATTTTCTTGTGTTAGCATTGCGTGTGAAAACTTTTAGTGTTCCACGCCAATCTGCATAACTTCCACCTCGAATTACCACCCGGGTCTCTCCATCAAGATTTGTAAAATTATCCTTACCCGTTAGCCATTTGAGATCTATCCCTTCATTCGTTACCAGCGGATTATTTTTTTCCGGTTTCTTATAGTAATAATCGCGATCATAGTCATCCAAACACCATTCCCAAACATTGCCCACTATATTATACAAACCGCTACTTGGGTTGTAGTAACTCTTAGCCGTTGCTAGCGCCGGCGCATAATGCCTGTCAAAAGATCGATAATTCGCCTGCCTGTCAGTAATAGAATTGCCCCACGGATAATCTTGATCCTCTAAGTTTCCACGCGCGACTTTTTCCCACTCAGCTTCTGTGGGAAGCCGCTTTCCTAACCATTGTGCATATGCCATTGCCGCGTACCAACTCACGTAGACGACAGGATGCTTACCTTTCCCTTTTGGGTAGTCATTTCCTGTCCAAAGAGATAAATAATGTGCATCATAGTAGGGGTTAGAATCTTTTTTTTGCGACTCCGGCGGTTTGCGCCACTCCGGATTGGCAAGAACAAACGCTTGATATTCCTCGTTCGTCACCACGCACTGGTCTATAGAAAATTCATCCACGTAGACCCGGTGCTGTGGTCTTGCGTCATCTTCAGCGTCTTCATCGTTACTGCCCATGTAGAACTCACTGGACGGGATACGCATCATGTTCTCGTATGCTGTATACTCATTGATGTAGTTCTCAATGCTGGCTTGCATTGTTGTGTTTGCCTTATCCATTGCCGTATTGCTGTATGGCTCCGTTTCAGAAAGCTGCTCTGCAAAAAAACGGTTATAGGTATCGTGTGAGGAATAATCCATCTCCGAGTCCGGCAGCGATTTCAAATCATCCCAGTCACACTGGTACTTGGCTATGTAATAATATGCACCTAGGATATTTTCGATTTCTATAGGAGGACGACCTCGCCTTCGGTTCTTGGTCCCCTGTCTCTGATTGTTGAGAAAGTCCCTGATTGCCTTGAACTCCCCTGTCAGTTCGTCTAGTAAATCGTTTGGCATTGAAATCGGGGTTGGCATTATCCTACTCTGGTCTGAAGCATCTTCTGAAGAATCTAGATTTCCTACAGTTGATGATAACATAGCTGCCGCAGTACGAATATGAAATAGCTGCTCGGCCTCGGGTAATCTGTCAAATTCACGTGCTGGAAAATCTTGATGCAAACTTAGCCAAAGCTCTTTTGGAGACAAGTTTCCCCATAAAAGTTGTATCTTTTCCTTTGTTTGGGGCTGCACTTGCTCCGGGAGGTCCCCGTGCTGCACCATGTAAAATGCGAGTTCTATAGCTCGTGCATCCAATTCTATATTTTCTGAAGCTGCCACAATGTGTGCTTGGTTAATTATCTTTTTTAACTCGCGGATGTTACCTTCCCAGCCTCGATCGTTAAGTTCACTAAGAGCATCCGGCGTAATATTAATCTGAGTCTTATACAGATCGTTGTGGCTCTGGATGAAGCTGCGTATTAATTCTGGAATGTCTTCTGGTCGTTCTCGCAAAGGCGGGATGTGAATGTGAGTTTGCATCAGTCTTTGACGAAAATCCATTGGACTTAATGCGTCATGGGGGTCTTGGTTTGTCGCTGCAATGATTTGGATATTGACCTTTCGCTGATGCTTATGCCCTCCACCTAGCGGTCGGAACGCATAAGAGTCTAGAAAAACAAGTAATTGTGATCGAACAACTAAGGGCAGGGTGTGAATTTCATCGAGAAATAAGATACCACCCTCCTCGTCTTTCGACGCTTTATACCACACTCGTTCTTCGTCAAGGATTAGGTCTTGATCAATAGTTTCAAGAATGAGTCCAGGGTTCGCTCTATCTGCGCCGGTATATGCTCCTCTTATGTGACCAAAGATCTGACTAAGGGCCAACTGTTCGTTATTCTGAAAACTCGCGCAGTTTATTGCGGTAAATGGCTTCTCTTTTCGAGGTCCAAGCTTATAAATGAGCTGTGCAATCCCTTCTTTCCCAACACCGCTCTCTCCACTAAGTACTATAGTCGTATTTGGAGACTGGGCAACCATATGAGCAAGTTTATAAACTCGCGCCATGTCCTCAGATGGCAGGAAAGCGACATTGGCTGGTAATGCCTCTGCTATTTCCTCTAAGATGCTAGGGGCACCTATATCTAGAAAATTTGATGCTTGTTTCGGGTGATTATTATTCATAACTGTTTCCAAATGGGTGGAGGTGGTAGACAATGCAATTAAGTTGAGGTGTGCTTTAATAGCACAGGACTGATTTATGACGCGCTTGTTCTAATCGCTGCGAGCCAAAAGCGGAAATTCTCTCAACTGTGCACCTTAATTTAATGCTCGTGGTTTTGCTTCAACTGATTATATTCTACTTGAGACATCAGAGAAAATCAATGCTTTTTGCCGATTTTTCCAGAGGATAGTGGTTAGCTTCTTCAAGCGTGAGAAAAATACATCAAAATAATAATCGCCCCTATGTAATTTTTTTTGATATAGGAAGAACTATCGTCAATCCAGAGTTGTCCAGATTTGGTAAGGCTTCCCGTCGATTTAAAAATAATTGAACATAGATCGGGCTGCGTTGATGGCATAGGACTTGCGCCATATTAAGGCGAATGTGTCTTTTAATTTTGCTTATTTTTACTCTGAATTAGCTTGGGCACATCATTGACTACCAAAACACTTACAAAAAGGAGATTAATCATGTTGAGGAAATGTGTCGTTTGCTTAGGAGTATCACTCGCATTAGTTGTAGCACTTATGTTTGTCGCAAACAATGTGTTTGCACAAAATGTATCTGTCACTGACTATGAAGTGCCAGTCAGTGCTGCGGATCGACTCCTCATCGATTTTGCTATGAACCATGCAACATCAGGATCGACCGCAACAACCAGTAAAGGCAATATCGGCGGTATTTACAAAAGGTTCTACGATTCCTTGCCGTTTGGCTATTCCATTGATATTATTGGATCTGGTTTGGTGGATAAGAACATCGAAACCGATGAGTATGACACCAACTACCAAGTCAACGGCGATGCCGGTGTCAAAAAGTATCTGATGGAAAACAATCCATTTCTCAGAGATAGCTTCGGCTCCATTCGTGCCAGTTCAGACATGCAAAAGGTATATGATCGACCTGCTTCCGCCGTGACTGTTGGGTTGGGATATGGACGATTTATTGAGGCAACCGCGCTGGCAAAAGCCGTTCGCATCGAAGAATTTCTCATTAACGAGGGAGAGCTTAGCGGTCATTTGTCCAAGGACGCGATTCTTGAATTGAGTAAGATCATCAATCGCGAAAACGAATACAAAGATAGATATGGCGAAACCTACGAAAGAGAGTGGTACGAAGCCATGGAAGCGGTTATGCGTGAATCCGGTCTGCTCAAAGAAGATGGGCTTGGTGCAATTGCGATTCTTCGCATCGAAGAGGTCCTTGAACGTGAGGATATCGCAGATCGGTTCTACGGCTGGGACGTGGCACTTGGTTCCAAATTCGATATTACCACACCGTATGAGGAGCAGGATCGTCCAATTGCAAATCTTGATGTGACCGCGAGCTATGCACGTCCGATAGCGTGGCGATGGCAAATTAGTGAGCGTATAACAATGAACACGCCATTTGATAGCTTTGGATCTGCATACGCGTTGTCATTGTCAAGCGATATTTCCTACGAGTTGTCCAACCGTATTGACCTTCGTCTTAGACATCTGTTTCAGTTGTCCAAACCGGAAGGGGGGGATACGGAGAACAGTCAGGCATTAGGGATTTCGTTCATCTACTACATTGAGAATAACCTCAATCTAGTGGCAACAGAACAAATTGAAATCGTGCCTGATGAAGACATCACCAGCAATTTTACTGTTGTACTCAACTACCGCATCTTCTAAATAGACGAGGCGCGAACACAAAGGAATTTATGACGAGTTCATAAAGTGTAGTCCTACGCTTTACGAACTCGTTCCATAACGTGTTTATGATACGTATCACTAGGTTGGAAATGACTTTTCAGAGCTATGCTATATTCTTCAAATTATGGCACATTCAGCAGATTTACGCAAACGCGTCCTTCAGTTCATAGAAAACGGTGGGGGTAAGACAGAAGCGGCAAAACGCTTCAGCGTCGCCCGGACTGCGATTTACCGATGGCTTAACGCACCCGACCCGTTGGCGTGCGGAAAACCCGGACCCCGACAACCAAGACTGCTTGACCCGGTCGCACTAGCTAAACATGTCAAGGCACATCCCAATCAAACCCTTGATGAACGTGCTAGACATTTTGGTGTTTCAAAATCCTGTATTGCCTATGGACTGCGAAGCCTCAGCCACACGCGAAAAAAACGCTAGGGTAGGAGTTGAGCATTTTAATTTGTAAGGCTCATGTAAAAAGAAAGTGCAAAGCACGAAGAGAAACCGAGTTTTGCCGAAAAAACTCGGTTTCTTTGCACTAAATCTTAACATGAGCGATTTGTAATAGGACAATCTGTAGCGCGTCGCGAGGGGCGATAAATCGCCTCTAGGAATAAAAAGGAGTAAATATGACTAATCTGTTTGGTGTAGAGGCTTCGCTTTACTGGCAAATTCCTCTCGGTCTGTTGTTATCGGTGCTTTCTATCTTTTTTACATGGCTAGCATTTCGGATTGGGAAGACTCTAAAATCCGTAGAGGCCCTGCTAGATGGAAACATTTTCAATCTTCTCAAGGCGATTGAGGAGTTAGCTGTTATACATAAAGACGTGAGCAACGTTGCACGTTCTTTACTGACATCTTTGGATAGAACTGTTACCGCGTTGAATCGAGAGCTCCCTCAGTTGCTTGAAACTACCAAGCGCATTGCTGCCTCTATTCGGCAGATTAGTGACTCCGAGATTCAACCGACAATGCATAATATTCAAGAAATCACAGAAACCGTCAACCAAAACATTGGAAAAATTGATGGATTGGTTGACACCGTCAAGGATGCCTCACAAACAACAATCAAGCAGGCAGAATACTATCGTGACCGACTAGCCGGTTCTGTCACAGACATTATCAGCACATGGAGTGCAATTAAGACTGGTTGGGAGGTATTCAGGGGGTCTCGGCAATCACACATATCAGATTCAGAGGATACAACTCCGACAGCACAGAACGGGTAGATCTCCGTTTTGCAGTATTTCTTTGGATTATTCATGAAATTAGCCGTAAGTATACGTCTAAACATTTAACTATAACTAAGGAGGTTATTCAAATGTGTAGCGAAAAACAAGGTAATAAGTTTGGTGTATTTTTGGCATTTCTTTCGGGAGGCTTAGTCGGTTCAGCTCTCGGCTTACTCTTTGCACCCGCGAGCGGCAGAAAAACACGGCAGAAGATTCGCGATGCTTCTACCACTGTCAAGGAGAAAGCTATCAGCACTACCCATCGCGTGAAAGATACTACAAGCGAAAAGGTTACTGACTTGGTTGGCAAGGGGAAAGTGCGAGTGGACGACACGACGGAAAGCGTGAAGGCAGCTGTCGAGGCGGGGAAAACCGCTTTTGTTGAGAAGAAGTCGGAACTGGCTGATACCCGCTCCGGTGATAAGGAAAAAAAAGAAGCCGATGAAACAAGTTAAGGCGTGTTGACATCTTGATGAAGGAGAAATCATTTTAATGTTTTCAAACACGACACAACAATCCGGGGTGACCTCCAGCAGCGGTGTCTCACATACCCAAGATGGGCACGGCTTCGGCACCGCCCCTGTTTTCCTCACCTCAATCTGTACAATTCTAGGCGCAATTCTTTTCTTGCGGTTCGGTTACGCTGTCGGCCATGTAGGACTTTGGGGCAGCTTGGCGATTATCGCCCTCGGACATTTGGTGACCATTCCCACAGTGTTGGCGGTGTCCGAAATTGCAACAAACCGCCGGGTGGCGGGTGGCGGCGCGTATTACATAGTCAGCCGTTCCTTTGGGCCAACCATTGGTGGCACGATCGGGATTACCCTATATCTTTCCCAAGCGATCTCGATTGCCTTCTATATGGTTGCGTTTGCAGAGGCTTTGCAACCCCTCTATGAATGGGTGGCGGTTACATACGAATTAAAACTTGATGCCCGCTGGGTGAGTCTTACCGGCACGCTCATCCTTATTGCCCTGATGCTGACTAAGGGGGCGGATATGGGGGTGTGGGCATTGTGGGCGGTCAGCGCGATCCTAGCGGCCTCAATCGGTGCGTTCCTTTTGGGGACGGGACCCGAGGATATACGACCAGAAGGACTAAACATCACCGCACGAATCGAAGGGGGTGATAGCTTCGGCACGGTTTTCGCCATCTGCTTTCCTGCCTTCACCGGCATGATTGCGGGTCTAGGACTATCCGGCGACCTGAAGAATCCCCAAAGGAGTATACCGCTCGGCACGATCGGCGCGACGATCGCGGGAATGGTCATATACGCGCTCGTCGCTGTAAAGCTTGCCCAGAGTGCCACGCCTGAGGTACTTGCCGCCGATCAGTTTGTTATGGCGAAGATTGCCTTGTGGGGTCCTGCAATCTACGTTGGGTTGGGTGCAGCTGCCCTGTCCTCTGCCCTTGGCTCAGTTTTAGTGGCTCCCAGAACACTCCAGATGATTGGTCGCGACAATGTGCTGCCGTTCTCTAGATTGAACCGTCTAATGGAAAAGGGGGTAGGACAGACACAGGAGCCGGTGTATGCGACCTGCGTATCAGGTGCGATAGCGATTGTGTTTGTAGCGATTGGCGGTGTGGACTTTATCGCCCGAATCCTCACCATGTTCTTCATTGTGACATACGGTGTCCTCTGCGCGGTGTCATTCCTAGAGCACTTTGCAGGCAATCCGTCCTATCGTCCGACGTTTCATTCCCGCTGGTATTTATCATTGGTTGGCACTGTAATGTGCGGCTTGATGATGATTCAGATAAATGTGCTGTATGCATTTATCTCAATCTTTCTCATGCTAGCAATCTATCTTGGACTTCGCCATACCCATCGCGGGCAGCGCGACTTAACGGCGATCTTCCAAGGAACCATGTTCCAACTAACCCGGTGGTTGCAGATTACCCTACAGAAGAACCGTGTGATTTCATCTGAAGGAGGCTGGCGTCCATCTATCATCGCAGTAACCCAATTTGGTGAACGGCGGCTTGGGCATTTCGATCTGCTCCGTTGGATTTGCCATCGGCACGGATTTGGCCACTTCCTCCAGTTCTTCCACGGCGATTATTCGTTCCCTGATGAGATTGATGCGCGTGTCCATGTTGACGAATTAATCCAACGAACAGAGATTAGTAGGGCAGGTATCTTTGTTGATACCCTGATTTGCCCAACGTTCCAACTCGCTATTGCACAGACGCTGCAGATGCCAGGGATTTCCGGCTTACCGAACAACTCCATCCTTCTTGAGTTTGATCAAGAAAATCCTGATGAAATCAATGCGGTTGGGCAAGGAGCGCGTCTCGCCGCCAATTCGATGTTCAATGTGCTCATCCTACGATCAACAAAGTACCGATTCGGCTATCGATCTTCGATCCATGTATGGGTGACCGAAGATAACTTGGGGAACGCTCCAATGATGCTATTGCTTGCATATATCATTGTGGGGCACCCGGAATGGAGGCGGGCTGAGATTCAACTCTTTGCCTGCTTTGATTCTCAGGACGCTGAACGTGAAGCGGATAGGCTCTCCGCGTGGATGAGGGGAGGACGGCTGCCGATTTCAGCACAGAACGTGACCTCTGTTTCGTGCAGCAACGGAGAAGCATTGGAGGAAGAGGTTACCCACCACTCTTCTCAGGCTGATTTAGTCATTGCAGGTGTAACAGGGGAAGATCTCGAACCGGAAGCAGTGACCCAAACCCTGCGGCGTTACGCAGGTGCGAACGATGTACTTTTTGTCCATTCAATTGAGCGAATTGCAATTGATTAGGGGAAAACATAATACGCAATACGTAAGCAGGCACGACAAATTGCCCTTGCTGCAGAGTGGGAATAGTGTTATTGTCCACGATAAGCCTAGCAACATTGGGTTGGGAGGAATCCAGAGGTAAAGAAAGAGTTTTGAGTCTCGACCTATTTATCGGCGCGGCTACCACGCCTGGTTATTGCGCCCAAACACGAAGCGACAGATGCGATGATGACAAAAACGATAAACTCCCGAACAAAGATTTGTATTCAACAGGTGAGGCTAACGATGAACGGGAAGCAGATATTTGAACAGCGCAATCTGTTTGACCGTATACGTGAGTTTGAGTTGCCTAGAAAAATTTACCGAATCCTCGTTGACCAGACAGCCATTGCGTGGCACTGTAGAGGGCTTCAGACATCGTTTTCAGACCGTTGGTGCAGGGTTTATTGGTTCAATGATCCGGGAGAGAATAAGGCTGCGTTAATTCTCTGGTTTGTTATCGACGAGTAGAGGTTTGTCCCTTCTTATGGTAGCGGTTTTAGTAGCTACTAATCGGTAAGGAGGCAGGGGCATATCGAGTGGTTAGGGCGTGTTGACATTTGTAAAGGCGCTTATAATCGTAGGGGCGAGGTTTCCGCGCCCAACGGGTTGGGAAACCCAACCCCTACGAAGGACCGTCTGTCTATGCCGCCCACCCGATTGTCTGGTTGCAATGAGCTGCCTAATCAAAACCCTCCGGAGGATTTAGTTCAATCTCACTGTGCAGCTTTCCCTCTAAGTGGAAAGGGATATGGATGCCCTCTGAGCTTAAATAAAGTCCTTCTGGGGTAATTGTATCCACAGTCCCATGCAAGCGAATATAAGAACCAACAATCCGGTTTTCAATCGCCTCTTGAAGTTTTTCCCGTAACAGCATCAATCGCTCTTCCAAGGAGAAGACAAGTTTCGATTCTACTTTCTCACGGAGATGCGGAAATGTACCCCCACTCATGTTCTCTGCCATCTCTATCAGCAAATTGCGCGTTGTGAGCGTATAGTCAAAATCGGTAACTGAAAGCGTCATCTCGTCTGGATTATAGTGTGGAGCACCGAGGAGATATACCTGTCCATTTGCACGGAGTTTCGGCATCCGAAAAGAGAGCCCAGCAACAAGTTGAGTTTGACTCCCATAAATGGTTAAACTATCAACAAACGTTTCGATCCCTTTAAGCCGATGCGCTTTCTCCACATGGGGGCGCGCTAGCTGTTCAATGGTTGCGTAAGTCACTAGGAGTGGCGCGGTAATGCTGTACCCTGACTCAAGTGAATCGACAAAATGAAGGTTCGGTATTGTTTTTTTCTCCTCCTTATCTTCCGTTGGTAGGATCTCTGTATCCGTTGCATCGCGTACAATCGGAGGTTCATCCCCAATGTTTGCTCTAATATAGGTTTTTATGCCAAAATTGAGGTAGAGTGTTTCCGGATCACTTGAAGGTTGTTGCGCGAGGATCTCTAGCGGTTCTATCGAAAGCAAAATAGGTGGCTCCGAATTTACAACTATCGGTTCATAGAGCCGGGCCCACAAACTGGAGACGCGGCTTTTTATCTCTATCTGGGTGATATAGTCAACAATTTTAGCCTCTAATTTGGGAAGGACCATTTCCTGTATCAGTTTTGTAAGGGGCCTCCGTATTGAGACTGTTAAGCCCAAAATCTCAATGTCCGCCTGTTGAATAAGGAGGTCCGAGTGCGTTGTTGCTGTAACACTCCAATCTGGATTAAATGTTAATCCAAGTTGTAATTTGGCAACCGCATTACCGGTAACATCTTCCCGTTTTTGAAGAGTTTTTCCAAAAATTTGCTTAGAGACGCGTGCCCAACCGTTAAAATCAAGCAGTAGCTCCGCCTCAATTATCTGTTCGGCAGAACTATCTCTTTGCGGTGAACCTTCTACACCTTTCATGATAATGTCACGTAACCGTAGCGTTACCTGATATTCTATCGAATCATCTTTTCTATGGATAGGGTTATGCAAATAATCATTAAGTGCTGATGAAGCGAGGTTTTCAAGATCCGGGATCGGCAGAGTTGCCCTAACCGCAATAGCCGAAGGTATAGGCGGCGGCAAGGGAACGGGTGTAACAGCGCGTGGTGGCGCGGGTGGCATAATCGAGATGTCCAAATCTTTTTGCCTACGCACAAAGAAGTAAAGACATAACAAAATGAATACAACCCCACCTACAATGCCAAGGATGAGTTTCGTCTGTCGGTTCATATTTTTTCTCGGTTTCCTCTGCTGGACTTGGAATTAAGGGCAATCCCCTTTAGTGTAACAGCATCTAAAACTGAACACCGGCAAAAACTCCGGGCCAAAGCCGGATTTTCACATCGCCCCATTCGGTCAGGTAATCTAGTCCATAGGCGAAGTCAGATGCTTCACTTGCACCCGACAGAAAGACATTCAGTGCGATACCACCAAAGACACTCAAGCGTTGATACTGTTCCCAACCGATAGCGACACGTAGTTTAGTCAAGAAGTTGTCTTGATTATCTTTATCCCACACACCGTAGTGAACATGCCGAACAACTCCATCAATATTCATAAAGAAATGCTCGCTCAACGGAGTATGTCCGCCCATGCCGATCCCGTAAGACCACCGCATCGGATCCGAGTTTTGTTGGGCACCCACTATCAATAGGTTGTAGCTGCGGTTACTGCCGAACCGCAGTCCTACGTTCGCATTTTCGGTATCGCTGCTCCAGAGGCGGAGATGCAAGAGCTTACTCTTGGTAAAACTGAATAGCCCAACGGAAGTGCCGGTGTTGCTTCCAGATATATTAACGACACCCAACTGAAATCCTGTCATGCTCCGGGCGATATTGATAACACCAATCTGTGTTCCACCGACACGCCCACGAGCGATATTAAGTGCGCTGAGTTGCAGACCGTAGATATCGCTACCCAAGTTAAGTCCAAAAGCACCTTGGAATCCCCTGACACTCCCACCGGCAACGTTCGCACCTCTCGCCACCTGTAACCCCTTGAGATCGCCACGCGCGATATTGAATCCATAGGAGCCCTGCGCCCCTTCAACGTATCCGTCAGCAATATTCGCAGCTCCTGATATCTGGATTCCATCAAGGTTGCTGCCTGCCAAATTGAGTCCATAGGCACCCTGGAACCCTTCGACATTTCCACCGACAATATTCGCGCCCAATGCCCCCTGTAATCCCTTGAGATCCGTACGAGCGAGATTAAGACCCGCTGCAGCCTGGAACCCTTTGACCTTTCCACCAACAACGTTTGTCAATCCCGCAAGTTGCACGCCGTATACTTCCTCTGTTTCCAGATTAGCGAGTCCACCCAACTCAAATCCATCCAGTTTCGCGTAGTAGCCAGCTAGCAGGTTGAAGGACAGATGGGGCACCTCGTTCGGTTCATACTCAACAGGGCTTACTTGAGGGACAATCGAGAGAGCAAGGGGCAGATAGATATATTCTTTTTCTGTAGTAGTGTCTTCTGCCGCAAAAGACACCGTTCCTATTCCCCAACAGAGAGCGATACAAACAAACACAATTTTGATTTGTCGAGGGTTTAACCACAAATTATTCATATTTTTCCCTGATTTTGCTTGTGAGTATGAGTATCGGGTAGACTATTAAACCAATTTTGATGGACATTGAAGTTGTTATCTAATCGGGGATATAATGGATTGGCTTATAGAAAAAGAAAGCGCAAGCCCCGATACATCGGGATTCCGCCTTGCGGAACGAGCGGAACACGAAGAGAAACCGAGTTTTGCCGAAAAAATTCGGTTTCTTTGCACTAGATCTTAACATGAGTGAATGGATTTTTGCGTGGAAACCTGTTCAAAACTTATAACTCAATCCATTGACAATTTCTAAATCGTGCGATTCAACATCAGTCGGTGGTTTACTGTCGTAACGAATATTCAATCGAGTGTTGATTGATACCGTCTTCGTCACATGAAAATCAAAACGACTTTCAGACAGAACGCGAAAATCAGAAAAACGTCGGGTATAAGGTTGGTAGTAGCCGGTTACGACGACAGCAAATCGTTTATCAATTCGCCATGCTGCAGAGATGTAATTGGTAGAACGGATAATATTCGTCTCAACCTCACCGTGTCCCTTATCATTTATGGTTTCATTTTCCCACATTCCTCCAATACCGAGATAGAGATTCATTCCCGTATTTTTCTTGTCTGTACGCTGCTTGAGGGCGGAGATACGAAGCCCACCGCCAGCCAAATTTCTGTCTTGTAACAGAATCGACTCATTAAACTGTTTCTGAAGAAATATTTCTACACCCAGATGCTCGATGATAGAACGGGCACCGCGTAGATGAATGAACCCCTTATCAGTGTACAACTTTCCGCCTTGCTCACCTTGTTGCAAGGTAGCAATACCGAAAGTGTGATACTTGTCAAACCAATAATCTGACCGCAGACTACTCTTAAATCTAAGTAGGTTTGTATTCCCCGATTGGTATGTTAGACTTAAAGTAATATTGTTATACCAGCCCGGCTTTGAGTCCAGCCGCCGCAATGTCTCAATATTGACCTGTGCTCTCGCACTTGCGACGAGAAAAAACAGACAAGTCAAGCCCATAACATATCTTATTATCTGCATGTTCGTTATCTTCATATCTGCGTGTCGCTTTGACTCAAAAATCAATATTGGAGTTTAACTCAATTTCAGCTAACTTCTTGATTGAGAGGAACCTCCTTATACATTGGTGGTAGAGATGCCACGTCAGACAACTTATACTCTATGGCAGAATGGGGATAGGCAAAACCGAGTTGATCGCTTTCGCTAAAGGCTTCCACAATCTTTGCAACGATCGCGGTCGATATTTTCTGCCTATCCACGGCAATTGATTGATAGCGCAGGCGCATCCTGACCCCTGAATCAAAGAACTCGGCACGCACTTCGGGATCTTGTCCTGTCTCTTCTACAATTTCTTTTGTTGCTTCTTGAGCGCAATTAATCAATGTCTGCTCTGCCAATTTATAATCCGAATCGTAGGACACCCTGACAGGGACTTCATCCAAGATATACTTCGTATCGTCAGAAACGGCATAGTTGATTACCATCTGATCGAACAACACCGCGTTGGGAATCAGTATGCCGCGGTTAGAAGACTCCTCACCGCCCACTGTGCCGCCGACTTCGCCGAGCAGAATGTGTGTAGGTGAGATTTCCAAGACATCCCCTCGTACCCCTTGAATGATGATGCGATCGCCAATCATAAAGGGACGTTTAATCATCACCATCAACCACGCCGCAACACCTGTCACCGGTCGCTGGAGTGACCAACCCAGAATCATACTAACAAATGCCACTGTCAATCCCATCGCAGCCAGTGACCCCGACATACTTACAATGATAAAGACAATGCCTGCCAGCAAAAACCCATATCTCCACATCGCCATGAACTGTCGGACTTCATTATCGGTGCGTTGTTGACTTTGCATCGCACCGATAATCAATCTCTTCGATACTTTATAGGCAATGAGCAATGCAATCAAAATCACAATTGCATATAGGACATTAACTATAGATTCCCCCGCTATCCTTGTCAATGGCTCCTTGATACTATCTAAAAACTCATTCAATGTCTCACGCATGTCTGTTACCTCCCTTTCAAAGTGAAAAAATAGATTGATAAAACTTGGCTCGAAAATCGGTGATGCCGGGCCGGGACGCATCGGGATGAACACGATTTGTCAACAAGATGGCCAACATCTTCCTTTTCAGATTGAGCCGAATTGAAGTTCCGGTAAATCCGGTGTGGTAGAGCGAACCATCTTCTAATATAATCCAGCCCATGCCACGTGATTCGTTTAATCCTGCTGTCTGAACGGTCGCCATCTGGCTAATACTTTCGGTCGTTAAAATGCCATCTCCACCATCTATCAGCATCTGGCAAAATTTGCCAATATCCGTAGCGATTGAAAACAGGCCAGCGTTCCCTGAAACACCGCCAAGAAAATGTGCATTTTCGTCGTGCACCTTGCCCACAATGACTCCTTCCCGCCAATCGTGCGGCTGATAGTTCACCATCCGTTTTTCAAAGCTGTTGGAATCCTCTGTCGCTGCACACTTCTCGGTCCACGCCGATGGGGGATTATAGCGTGTCCATCTCATTTCAAGTGGCTGAAAAATCCGTTTCTGTGCGAGTACGTCTAGCACTTCGCCTGTGAGGGATTCAAGCAACTTTCCAAGAAGGATATATCCCAAACAACTATACACCACTTGTGTTCCCGTCGGATAATCCAATGGGATTTGGCTGAGATAGTTGACAACTCCATCCCTATTTTTTGATTCTAGGTAGGTCGCACGCCACGCTGGAAGTCCAGAAGTATGGGTCACGAGATGAAAAACGGTTATTTGCGGATGGCTGAATTCAGGAAGATAATTTTGAAGGGGATCGTTGAGTTCAACAATTCCCTCCTCAACACAGCGCATGATGAGCGTCGCGGTCACAATCGGTTTGGTGAGAGAGGCGAGGTCAAAGATTGTGTCGCACTGCATCAGCTTAATTTTGGGGGTGTGCATTCGGTAGCCAAATGCCCCACAGTGTGGGATTGCATCGCCGTCAGCGATATAGGCAACGGCACCGGGGAAGACCTTCTCAGAGATTCCATGCTGTATGAGTTCGTCAATTTCACGATTAAGCGGTTTCATCTGCTCTGTGGACGGGTTTTTGAGTTTTTTGCTTTCGTAAAGAGGAGCCGAACTTTCAACAATCTACTTTGACAATCTCCCCCGGTCCGTTTTCAACCCCGTTCACCTCAAATTGAACGGGTAAAAACTGCTGGGCCAACCAGATGTTTGTTGTGAGATGTCGCGTGATTTGAGAGGTGGTAAAGCGAGATTCCCCCTTTGCAAGTGCCATCGGGAGAATGAGTTGGTCTGCAAGGTGCGGCTCAATTGCTGCGTCTGACACCAGAAAATCTGCCAACGCTTGGCAGGCTTCATCGGCAACGCGCTCTGCCCGCTTACCGCGCTCCCCGAGTGCGGAAAACCCAGCTTGGGTATTGTCAAATTCTGCCTTCAAGAAAACGAGCGTTCCCCGCCCGATCGATTCCCCGTTTACTCGCTCTATGTTTACCGGTGCATTGAATTTTTGTAATCGTTTTTCGATCTGGTTGTACTGCCGATTGATGATATGTTCAGGGAGATTGGAAGCAGCGCAAATGCAGTGGATTGCTTGCAATTCCCCACGATTTTTGAATTCAACACCACGCCAATCTACGGTCGGCTGCACTCCTGCGGTTGCCTCTCCGCCCCCCTTGGGATACCAGCCCCACCGGTTCAACTGAATCGACCCTTGAATCCCAAACTTTGCTACCATCGGCATGAAAATTTTTTGTAGAAAATGGACGGTGGGGCTCCAAGGGACATGTGTTCCACCGCGCAAAGTCACAGTTGAAGGGATTTTAGCAAAGGACAACGGTAGTGCTACCGCTTGGAAAACTAACGATAACGCCCCAGCACTCGACCGAATTTCTGCGACATCAAAGGTATAGTTTCCGCCGGTAATTTCTTGGGGCTGAAGCGTCAACGTTTGGGAACCGAGTTGTCCGCCGGTTACTTCAGCACTGGTAATCGCAGCCACTGCATTAACACTGGTGAGATGCTGTGGAGCCATTCCCGGCTTTTTTCGTCCTGCACGGATGCGGCTGATACGGATGGGGCGATTAAGAATCGCAGACAAACTAAGGCTTGAGCGTAGGATTTGACCGCCACCCTCGCCGTAATTTCCGTCTATTTCAAGCATGTCCATGGAATTAATAGCGAATCGGACTCACTTCTTATCGGATGCGTCAGGATCAACACCAGCAATTGATGCAGGGGCAGATTGGGCATAAATACCAAGGTTCTCACGAATTTTAGTTTCAATTTCGTCAATGATCTCGGGATGTTGAATCAGATATTCTTTGACATTATTTCTACCTTGACCGAGACGCTCGTTGTTATAAGAGAACCAGGCACCGCTCTTATTCACAATATCTTGATCCGTTGCTACGTCGAGTAGATCACCTAGCTTAGAAATACCCTCCCCGAACGTCATTTCAAATTCAGCTTGTGTAAAGGGAGGTGCCACTTTATTCTTAGCAACTTTAACCCGGATACGGTTGCCAACCATCTCGTCCCCTTCCTTGAGGGTTTCCGCCCGTCGGATTTCAAGTCGGACAGAAGCGTGGAACTTAAGGGCGAGTCCACCCGGTGTGGTTTCTGGATTACCAAACATAACGCCAATCTTTTGACGAATCTGATTCGTGAAAATGATGCACGATTTCGATTTGCTTGCCACGCCAGAGAGCTTGCGCAATGCTTTGGACATCAAACGCGGCAATAAACCCACATGTGCATCGCCCATTTCGCCCTCGATTTCCGCTTGAGGTGTGAGTGCTGCCACTGAGTCGATTACAACCACATCAATAGCACTGCTACGCACTAGCGTTTCAACGATCTCTAGTGCCTGTTCACCTGTATCCGGTTGGGATATAAGTAGGTGTTCCATATTGACACCGATGCGTTTGGCATACATTGGATCAATCGCGTGTTCAACATCGACAAACGCAGCGGTCCCACCCATTTTTTGAGCCTCAGCGATGATGTGTAAAGCGAGCGTTGTTTTACCGCTAGATTCATGTCCAAAAATCTCTACAATTCGTCCGCGAGGCACACCGCCAACGCCAAGCGCAATGTCTAGGGCGAGCGAGCCAGTTGGAATGACTTCAACGGGCAGGATGTCTTCACTGCTAAAGCGCATAATCGCGCCTTTGCCGTGCTGCCGCTCAATCTGCGAAATTGCAAGATCGATGGCTTTATTCTTATCGTTTGATGCCATACTAAATCTCCTTTGATACCATTTTCGATATTACGTCAGTGGTTCAACCGAAACCGAGTTTTTTCTTCAAAACTCGGTTTCTTCAAGTGTTTTGCACCTTTTTTTTATATGAGCCACTCCATTTTTGGTGTTACGTAAGGGAATAGGACTGTAAAGTTGAGTAGATCGCGCCTGCCGGGTGAAGTTGGCTTTGGATAAGCAAGATTGTATTGACGCTCATCTCTGCCCCGTCAATACGATCATATTGACGATACTGATTCGTGAAAGTCCGAAGGTCAATGCGCTCTTTCAGTCGGGCGATTGTTAAATGGGGATTGAACGTTTTGGTGTCGAGCGAAAACCCACAATCAGTTAATGCCACATTGATGTCTTGAGCGAGGGCAGAGACCCGCTCACCTCCAACCTTTACGCCAGTCCACAGGACTCGTGGGCGTGCGAAATTAGGGAATGTCCCTAAGCCGCCGATGTGCAATGAAAAACTGTGGTGACGTATAACCGCCCCTTCGATTGCCTCTCCGATAGATTCAAGATCTTCTGGGTCAACATCCCCTAAGAACTTCAACGTCAAATGAATGTTGCCCGGTTTCACCCAAGATGCTTTTTGAATCTGCTTTCGTAGAGCTCCTTGGATACGTGCCAACTGATTTTGGATCGTCTCTGGTATTTCGATTGCGATGAAACATCGGATGGGTTGGTTCATTGGTTTATTGATTCAGGACGTTTTTACGGTCTACACGTTTCACGTTCCATTTTTGATCTTTGACCGAATAGTGCATCAACAGTTATAGACTAGTACCATTGCCTACTATATGTCATCATCCGTGTAAGTGTCTGGCGATCGCATCAATTCATAGATTCCCTTGCGGTTGTTATATAGGAATTCCAATCCTGAAATAACCGTAAGAACCAAAGGAATGTACATCATGAAGTAAATGGGACCTGGGAATTGAATAACAAAATCCATATCTATATTCAGTAGATGGCTATATTCGTGACAGACAAGCAGAACGAGGCTGATAATAATGACAATCATCTGTGAAGATGTTTTATATTTTCCCCACTTGCTCGCTGCGACCACTGTGCCATATCGTCCAACGAAGACTAGGCGGAGTGTCGTAACGACGACCTCACGCCCCATAATGATTAACACCATCCACCCCGGAATCAATCCACCCTTAAAGCGGGTCAGACATATCAATGCCGCGCCAACGAGGAGTTTATCTGCAAGCGGATCCATAAACTTCCCAAAACTGGTCGTCCCCTGTTCTCGGGCGATTACTCCGTCGAAATAATCTGTTATGGCTGCCACACAGAAAATAATAAGTGCCGGCAACATGCGTTCATATCGGAAAGAGAGCATGAAGAAAGGGATAAGAAGCATGCGGGCAATCGTCAAATAATTTGCTAGGCGCATCACATTGTGGAAATCCATCTGCTTTATCCCTGCTTTAATGGGTGGAGATTCGCATATTAAGCATTGTATTTAACGTATTACTGATTGGCTGAAAGATCAATCACTTCAACTCCATCAGGAATAGCAAATTTGAATAAATCAGCGTCCATTTCTAAGTCCCGCTGGATCTTAGCAAGCGCAACGATAACGCTTAGACTGCCTTCCTCATCGCTTTCAGTCTGATAACCGAATTGGACGGGTAACCAGTTATCAGATTTGACCCATATCTCAATAATCTCGCGGGGGGCATTGGTTTCTAGATTAGGCGTTATCTGTGGCTTGGGAACTAGCTTGATACAGTAGATGCCCTTCGGATTTGCCGCTTCGTCCGGCACCAGCTCCATATTAAATTTTTCGGCGGCTTCATCTAATGACACCCCTAACCCCGGATATAGTTCTTTGCGGTTGGTTCTGCCCCATTTCATCTTATTAACCTGACTGAGTAACGGCGTATATGACCAAGAATATTCACCGTCAAGCACAATGAGCTGTGCAAGTTGTGTCGGATCTTTGCGACTGACATATACCTTGCGTAGCAGATTCGGTTTGCTGAACATCAATCGTCCGCGTGCAACACTCTTGTTTCCTACCTGCAATGTGGTTTCCTCAAAATCGGCACTAAAGTTTTTAGATTTTTCGTAAGCTGCTTTGAAGTTCTGAAACACGCTTTCGATAGTATCCGCAGACCCATTGCTTACAGTGATAGCTAATAGGAACGTAAGAATGTAAAGAAAGTGGAATCGGTTCATTATCTCTGTGCGGCGTAGAGTTCATTCAAGCCGCGCTCCTTTGTGATTCGGATAGATGCGAGAAATACAGCTAGCAGTATAGCACTTGCGATACGGTTTGTCAACGCCGTTTTACCTGCTATTAGGGCTATTTAGCTCTCCGTTTTTTGACCGATTTCGGAATGATTTGAATCCATAGGCGAGGCAAGATGCCCCACCGTAGCGTCAACCAAGACATCGAGCTACGGGAGAATTGAATGAACCTAACCCGCTATACGGCGGTTAATCTGATAGAATAGCGTTCCTCCTCGGCAGCCTGTTGCACTTCCTCCTCCGTTACATGAATCCGCGCCCAATCGAGTAGAGTAACCTCTATTTCATCGGGGTCTTCAAGCGCGTGTTTAACAAAACGCTCTAGCAGATCAATAATTCGCTCATCTCTAAAAAATGCTTGAAACCAGATAGAAAATGCCTTAATTGCGCCGGATTCTTTGGAAAAAGCCCAGAAGGTCACCTGACAGAAATCAAGCCCTTCTTCAACAGCTTGCTGCGAAATCCAGACAGCATCGGGAAAGCCTTCAAAGAGGGGCAAAAATTCAGGAAGTAGTCGGGGGAGCGAATCATTCAGATAAGATATTTCTGGAGAAATATCAAATTGGATGCTATATTTGTGTGCCTGAAGGTCGGGGTCAGGCACCTCAGTTTTTCGATTGGTAGGTGAGGGGTTACTTCCGGTTTCCTCTTTACGTCGAAATCGCACGGTTTATACTCCCCTGTTGTGAGACATCAATTTGTCGAGTATTATACTCAAGATCTCCGCTCTCTGCAACTACAATTCCAAGATACGCCAAGCGATAATCTTCATCGATTCTATCTTGCACATCTATAGCGTCTCCTTGATTCAAAGAAGGCACGCTCAACATAAGGGACGTTTTTTCGTCCAATCTGCGTATAACGCGATAAGAAGGAGGCATAACATGATTAATTCTGTCAACATTTTGGACCATGTATCGGTAACAGTCGGCGATATGGAACGCTCGCTAAGGTTCTATTGCGATCTGCTCGGACTCAAAGAGGTGGAACGGCATCGCTTAGAGGGCGAAACTATCTCAAAGATGGTAGGCAAACCGGATGTGATTATGGAAGTGGTGCGGTTGGAAGCCCCCGAAACGCCGGGGGTTATGCTTGACTTGCAGCAATACGTCGCTCCTAAAGGCAAAGTGTCTGATGCCCAATTGGGTGATGTGGCTCACTCGCATCTCTGCTTCGGTGTGTCGGATGTGTGGGCTGCTTATCAAGATCTGACGGCAAAAGGTGTCGAATTTGTGTCGGAGCCGGTTAGCTTTGATTTGGAATGGGGCATCGTGTATGTAGTATTCTTCAAGGATCCAGATGGCTTTATCTTAGAGTTGATGCAGGTCCCGATCGAGAAAAAGGAATCCAGTCATTAGCTTAAAGATCCGCCGTAGGAGGGATCTCCGAATCCCAACACTTAATCACCCAACCAATTCCAAAAGTTGGCTTTACATCATCTGTGAATTCGTGATAAAATGACAGCATTCAGCTTGGGTGAGGACTGTTTATATGTGATATCTGAGCCCACACATCTATCGCGAAAGGAAATCTGATGGACAATTCATCGAACAAACATGCTCCCGCTCGCGAGCAATACGAACGCGATGGTTACGCGATTTTTCGAGATGTTCTCGATGCAGAGTTGGTTCAAGAGACTAGCAATCACGTTGATTGGCTGCTTGAGAAGAATCCGGATTTACGCCCCGAACATTTACACCATCGTCTTGTCAGAGAAGATCCATTCTGGGTCCGACTGATTAGCGATGCTCGCCTACTCGATATTGCGGAAATATTTATTGGACCTAACATCGCTCTGTTCGCTTCGCACTACATCAGCAAGCCGCCTACCGATGGAAGACCCGTGCTATGGCATCAGGACGGCAGCTATTGGCCGCTGGCACCAATGGAGGTGGTCACGCTGTGGCTCGCTGTCGATGATTCGACCCCGACTAATGGCTGTATGCGTGTTATCCCCGGCACACAGCGAATGGAACTCCATGAAATGCAGCGCAGCGGTGATGAGCCTAACGTCCTCAGCTCACACATGGATCCCGCCTTGGTTGATGAATCCAAGGCAGTTGACTTTGTACTAAAAGCTGGCGATGTTTCTGTACATCACCCGAACATTATTCACGGATCCAACCCAAATACGTCCGACCAACGGCGTTGTGGTTTAACTATTCGCTATATCCCCACAAGCACACGAATTACCTCAAAGGAACCTTGGCCCTGTGCATTTCTATTGCGCGGAGAAGGTGTTCCTGATGTGAACGACTACGCACCGCGTCCGAAATATGTAGACGGATTCCACATGCCTTTCCGGGGGTGCGAAAATTGGACCGGTTAACATCCACCGGTGAGAGCGAGTGAAAGCGACATACTCCAATGACAATAGGAGCATATTAAAAAAAATGAACGACGAAAGTCGATAATTTTGTAAAGAGGAGTACACATGATAGATCCGCCGGTAAAGGTTGGTGTAATTGGTTGCGGCGCGCAGGGCAAGAACCACCTAAGCGTTATTAAAAAATTGGGGGCAGAAACCGCTGTCGTGAGTGCATTCTGCGATCTCAATCCTGAACGGTTGCAGAACACAAAAGAGGAGTGGCCCCAAGCGCAGGCAACAGAGAGCGTTAAAGATATGCTCGCGCCCGGTGAACTTGATCTGGTGATCGTCGCCACGATGCCGAACACCCATCTGCAGATGGCACTTGCGGCACTAGAAGCGGGGGCGGATGTGCTTTGCGAGAAACCGTTCATGAGGAATTTGGAGGAGGCGATCACGGTGCTTGATGCAGCGGAGCGGTTGGGTCGTCAGATCCAGTTGGGCACGAATATGCGATATATGCCGATCTCCCGCTACCTCCACGATTTGGTGGCATCCGGCGAAGTTGGGAAACCTGTGCTTAGTAAAGTTTGGGGGTGTCACGTCAATCCACCTTGGTGGGGACCTCACTATTATCTGAGCAGCTCTGCTGGGGGTGTCCTCGCATCTACACTTATCCACGCACTTGATCTTGCCATCTGGGTGGCGGGTTGTCCGAATCCTGTCTCAGTGACTGCCTCAATGCGTCGCCTGTTTCCCGGAAAACGCGGGCCTCTCGCTTCACCGGAGATAAGGGAACGGTTTAATGTCGAAGATCTATTGACTGCCTTTGTTCGGTTTGACGATGGTTCCACCTGTATATTAGAGGGTAACTGGTGCGATGATTCTCCACCACCTCACCATTTTGAGATGGTCACGACCAAAGGCAAACTCAACAGCGATCCGTTCACCGTGACGGTGGACGAAGACGGCGAAGTTGTCGATAAAACTCCAGAATTGCAGGAAAGCAGTGGCTGGGGCGAGAGCATCCGAAACCAAGATGCCGATGTTATTCAGCGTTTGCGGCAGGATACCCCTTGGGTAATGCAGGACCGCCGGCAACTGCTGAATTTACAGCGATTAATCGATGGCTGCTACGAATCGGCAAGAACTGAACGGGAGGTCGTTTTTTAACGGCAAACGTAAATTTTACACATTTTACACACGCATAGGAAAAAAACATGAGTAAAGCAACTATTATTGACGAAATCTTTGAAGCGTTTCAGAACTATGGCGATCAACTCTATGAAGGTGGCGAACAGGTCACACAACAACAACACGCCCTGCAGACTGCCCACGCTGCCGAGAAGGATGGTGCTAGCGATACACTGATAGCCGCAGCTATCTTGCACGACTACGGTCATCTGGTTCATGATTTACCCCAAGCGATTGTGTCGCAAGGAATAGATGATAAGCATGAAGAACTTGTTGCGGCACTTTTGGAACCGTATTTTGTTTCAGCGGTTACCGAACCTGCTCGGTTACATGTGCCTGCGAAACGCTATCTCTGTGCTGTGGAAGCGAGTTATTTTGACAAGCTATCCCCTGTTTCAGTTCGGAGTTTGGAACGCCAAGGAGGGCCACTAACGGAAACCGAAGTCGAAGCATTTGAAGCCTTACCTCACTTTGCTGACGCGGTGCGGTTGCGTCGTTATGATGAGATGGGGAAGGATCCAGACGCTGTAACACCCGATCTTGCATATTACCGTCCCTATCTGGAAGCGGGCCTGAAAACATGATTACTCGCGCCATAAAAAAGGTGTAATTACCCCTCCAGTTTGGGAGGGGACCTGCGGGGATTCAAATGAAAATCCAGCGTGACCTGACCACAACTCTCTATATTCTTGCGTCGGGCATATACCTCATTGTTGGAGCAAGGAGTTTCGCCAGAGCACCGGATACGCCGGAGACCGGCTACTTCTATCTGATTGGGCTCATCACATGGGTGGTCGCAACGCTCGTGTGGATGCAGCAATCGCAAAGCCAAGTTTCTTCCGAACCCGATGCAAAAAACGGCAGTGAAGAAACCCTAGGATCATATCGGGCAGTACGAATCTCCTACCTAATGAGTATCGGTTTCATGAGCGTATGCTCTGTTGATGCGACCTTCTCAATTACTGAGGGAACATGGAGCAGTCGGATTGTGCCGATTTGCCAGTTCGTAACGGCGACAATGACCCCCTGCCTTTTCCTCCACTGTTTTCTCATCTTTCCTGCTGAAAAACAACTCCTCCAGCACCGCCTTTGGCTGTTGAAGCTCCTCTACGGTCCGGGCGTTGCTTTGTGTTTGGTAACCTCCTTCTTCTATCTGCGTGGACATGACTATACCCGCGAGTTTTTTCTGATAAAACTGCCGCCTCTTGAGAACATCACGACCGGGTTTCTTTTCGCTTATTCGATCGCTGGTCAGTTATTACTCCTGCACACCTGTTTTGCTGCCCCCTCCGCCTCTCAACGCCGTCAAGCACGCTGGTTGTTGCTCGGTATTGTCGCAGGGACATTCCCACTAGCTATCTGTACGACAATTCCGAGGTTTTGGGATGTCTCAATCCCTTACGCTCGCTTTTCGGCCTATACGTTATGCCTTATCCCGATCTGCTATGTCATCGCGATCATCCGACACCGGCTGATGAATATAGAACTCATTATTAATCGCAGCGTTGTATATACGCTTGTCAGCGGTTTCGCACTTGGCATTTATCTGTTAAGCATTCAAGGACTCACCATGTTTTTCCATACAGCCGCACGTTCTCGGACAGTGACCGCAATCTCGGTGCTTATTGCTGCTGTGCTGTTTGCACCTGCCAAGACACGCATTCAAAAACTGATCGATCGGGCATTTGATCGTGAGGCGTACAACTACCGTCAGACCCTCTTGGCTTTGAGCCAGACACTCCACTCGATTCTCGATCTGGAAATTTTAGTGGATACGTTACTCCGCCAAGTAACGAAAGCAATACATATCAGTCGTGGTGTTGTGATGTATCGTGTATCAGGTTATTTGGAATCTGAATACAATCAGGAAGGTAAATCCAATCCTTTTTCAGAGGAGGGGGCACAGTTTGTTCCAGAAGCGGTTATCGGAGTTGATGCACCACCCAATGGATTGCCGCTGACGCTATCTACCTCCCTGCTCCAGCGGCTGCAAAAAGCGGAGAAACCTCTTGATTTTTCAGATCAACCCCTTGACCCCGATCTGATTCACGTTGCGCCCTCCGCGTCGGCGGAGGGCTTTATTGATTTTCTCCAATCCGCGGTGTGGATTCCGTTCGTGACACGGACGAAAGAAAACGAGAATCTAGTGGGGTTGCTTGTACTTGGTCAAAAATCATCGGAGGAACCGTATACGCAAGCCGATTTGGCACTGCTCGGTACGCTTGCACATCAAGGAGCGACCGCGATCGAGAATGCAATGCTCTACGCCCAGCTAAGTGCACGAACAAAAGCGATGGAGACTGCACGGCAACAACTGATGGTGACCTATTTGGACACTTATGGTGGTACAATACCCAAAGCGACAAGCGGAGAGTTGGTGTCGGACTTTAATAACATTGCCACTGCTCTCAAGGAGACGTATGACCAACTTAAGCAACTAGACACACTCAAATCTCAATTTTTGGATAATGTGTCCCACGAGCTACGGACACCATTGACACACATCAAAGGGTTTGTGGATAATCTGCTCGATGGTGTGGGGGGCGGACTTTCGGAGAAGCAGGCAAGCTATCTGTTGCGCGTGAAGGACAATTGTGACAGGCTCATCCGGTTGATCAATGACCTATTAGATCTCTCTCAAATCGAGTCAGGTAAGATTTCCTTGCAGCTTGAACCGACGAAACTATATCCTATTCTTGATGAAGCAATCGCAGGGATTCAACCGATAACAGATAGAAAAGGCATTCAAGTTAATCTGGATTGCGCCCTAGATGTCGTTGCGTTTGTGGACCCTGACAAGATAGGACAGATTATAACAAACTTGCTGGATAACGCTATCAAGTATACCGAAAACGGTAGGTATGTCGGGGTCAGTGTGACAACACTCTCGGATCAGATGCTCCAAGTTTGTGTTGAAGACATGGGCATCGGTATCAGTCAGACAGAACTAGATTTCATTTTCGATCGTTTCCATCGAGTCGCAGACTCGAAAAGCGGTGGCATCGGCTTGGGGCTACCGATAGTGAAAAATCTCGTCGAGCTCCACGGCGGTGAGGTCTGGGCAGAGAGTCAGCTAGGTAAAGGAAGCCGCTTTTATCTTACACTGAAACGTCGTGCGTGAAAACTACGCTGGACTCGCTGCAACTGTATTATGAACCTCTTTGTCTATGGCACCTTGAAAAATAGAGGATTGATTCAATCACTACTTAAACGTCCCCTCGGCGATCCAAGTGTCGCAATAATGCCTGAATGCACAACCGTTATCTCACAGTGGGGCTATCCGGTGTTGATACCGAGCGCGCATTCGAGCGTCGAAGGAGTTGTTTGGCGAGGATTGACGGCTCAAGATTTTGCTGTTTTGGATAGGTATGAAGGCTGTCATGTCGAAACACCTGTATACCAGCGGGAGAAACGGAAAGTGATTATTGATGGCAAAACGGAAGAGGTGTGGACGTATTTTGGCACTTCGACGTTTACAATTTCAATCAGAAAGGGAAGCGATGAGCGAAACATCGGTTGAACTACTTATAGAACTCACTCAAGCGGAGGCAATCCCCGGACACGAGGACGAGGTCAGGCAGATCTTTCATTCGCACCTAGAAGGGGTTGGAGCTATCCAGAAAGATCGATTGGGAAGCATTTATTGCACAAAGAGCGGAAGTGCTGCAAACCCGCGGATCCTGCTTGATTCGCACATGGATGAAGTCGGATTTATCGTTCAGCATGTGACTGCGGCGGGGTATGTCAAATTTCTTACGGTCGGTGGATGGTGGGCACATACACTGCTCGCACAGCGCGTCAATATTTTGACGAAACAGGGTAAAGTTTCTGGCGTGATTGGTTCCACGCCTCCCCATCTTCTAAGTGCCGGTTCGCGTGATAAGGTGATGGATATTAAAGACCTATACATCGATATTGGAGCGGAAAGTGCTGAACAGGCAATGGAAGAGTATAGGGTGAAGCCCGGTTGTCCAATTGTTCCCTATGGTCCGTTCATGCCGATGAAGAATCCCAAACTGTTCTCCGCGAAGGCATTTGATAATCGTGTCGGTGTGGGATTAGTTATCGAAACCCTCCAGCAACTCGGTGATCATCCAAACACGGTTATCGGCACCGGGAGCGTACAGGAGGAGGTTGGGCTGCGTGGGGCGCGAACAGTTACCGCCGCAGCGGAGCCAGATGTGGCAATTGTGCTGGAAGGACCGCCCGCAGACGATTTGCCGGGTTCCAGTGGTGACACCTTGCAGGGGAAACTAGGGGGCGGTGTGCAGATTCGGTTGTATGATCCATCCATGATTGCCAATCCACGTTTGACAGAACTTACGATTGAAACTGCAACCGCACACCAAATTCCACATCAGATTGCCGTGCGTACTTCCGGCGGAACAGATGCCGGGGCAATCCACCAAGTCGGGCGTGGCGTACCGTCAATCGTACTAGGAGTGCCAGCCCGCTATGTCCACAGCCATGTGTCTATCATCAATATAGACGATTACCGAGCAACGTTAGACCTACTACTGCATCTAATCCCGCAGATCGATGCGTCCACAGTAGATAGTCTTGTGTAGCATTGGGGATTCAAGACTGCTCTGCCTTATAACGGATTGCCTTGTTGACTAGATACATCAATTCGATAACCTGCTCACTATCTATTTCGGGGAAGGCATCTTTCACGACTTGATGGACCGTATCTAAACTACCGTCCTTTGCCCAATAGCTTTCGCGAAGGATTTCAGCGAATTCTGCGACAGCAGCAGCTAACCGCAACGTAACAGGGGCGGCAGCAAATGATTCGTGAAGTTGTGACACGGAGATGTCTTTGCTAACTTCGTTGACCTGATGGTTATCAGCATCCACGTATCGAATCGAAACAGTTGCCATTTTTCCGGTTGTATCTGGATGCAGTTTAACCTCATACAGGGCAGTTACACGATGTCCTGATCCGACCTCTCCAGCATCAACGGTGTCATCTCGAAACTGTTCATGAGCGAGGCGACGATTTTCATAGCCAAGCAATCGGAAGCGACTGACAACTTCGGGGTTAAAATCCACTTGAATCTTCGCATCTTTCGCAATCAACTGTAGTGTCCCCGTCAGATTTTCAACGAATATTCGCTTGGCTTCGGCGAGTGTATCGATGTACGCGTAGCTGCCGTTGCCCGTGTCGGCGAGGCGTTCCATGAGAACATCATTATAATTTCCCATGCCGAAACCAACTGTAGAGAGGGTAATTCCTTTATCAACGTAAGTACGAATCTCTTTAAGGATTTCATCGGGACCTGTGTTACCGACGTTGGCAACCCCATCTGAGCAGAGAATCACGCGGTTGATGTGATTGACACGTGCATTCCGCCAAGCGAGATCGTATCCGATTCGCAGCCCTTCCTCCGCATTGGTTGATCCACCCGGTTTGAGGGCATTGATCGCTGACAAGATTGTACTGCGTTGTTCGATCCCTGTATGTGGAAGCACAAGTCTGCCACGAGAGCCGTAAACCACAATACCTACTTTGTCGGTGGAACGGAGTTGATCAACGAGTAGAGTTAGTGCTTTCTTTACTAACTCCAGACGATTTTCCTTTTCCATTGAGCCGGACACATCAATGACGAATGTGAGGATAGCATCTTTTCGATGTTCGGTTGAAATTACGCGCCCTTGAAGCCCGATGCGTAAAAGTTGAAGTCGTTTTCCTTCACCGAATTTTGACGGCGCACCATCGATGTGGATAGCAAATGCGTCCTCCGCCGGTGGATCATAGTTGTAATCAAATGCATTGATAAATTCTTCGACACGTATTGCCTCCGGTGGCGGCAAATACAATTCTGTCACGTATCGGCGCGCTATCGAATAGGAACCTGTATCAACGTCCATCCCAAATGTCGAAAGGTGGTCGTCTTCGGTATCAATAAATGGATTGGTGCCCGATCCTTTGAAATACATATCGTGATAGGCTTGATCATTTGGGGGATTCAATTGAGAGTGATTGGTTACGGTTACGTAATCACTCAAGGCATTGCGGGGCCCACCAACGTGTTCAACCATAGCAAGTCCAGCCGGACGTTCAAAAGCGGCTTTCACCTGTACGCTGCCATCAATGCCACGACCGATACTAGCGGGCGCAGCATTTGGAGCAGTTGGCATGGGATTGACTACTTTAGGGACGTTGGGATTGGTGGGGGCATCGAGTTTAGCCACTTTATTGGAAAACTCAAGCACTGTTTGCGGGTGACCAGCAGATGTGGGACGAACAATAGCGTGAGTCGTACTTCTCGGTTGAGCTTGAGCTTGTTCTACAACAACAGTCCTACGCATTGGAACCGTTGGCTTAACAACAGGCTTAATAATTGGCGTAATAACAGGTTTACGAACTTGAGGAACTAGCGGTGGCTCCGATGGAGTGCCCTTTAGACCTTCTGGCTGCCTGAGCTGCACAATTCGGGCCGCGTAAAATATGCTTGCGACCAACATGATGATACAGTGAAGCAGCAACGAGACCAGCAACGCTCCTGAAATTCTCTTAGCGTTCATTTTATTCCTCCCGGTTTGGCATTTATGATACTGTGACGGAACTATCTATCGGCAAATCACAGTATCGTGAGTCAACAAATAACAGTCATTCACGCTGGAGATAATAGCAAATTATGTGCCAACAGGTATTTGCGGGTATCGTCCCTAAAATCACTATTTCCTGTAATCATAGAATCTGTCGAATGCCCAGAACGGTTTAGAAAACCCAAACACGGATGCCCTGACTGGTGCAAAATCTCGGAGCGAGAACCGATGCACCCAAACATACTACAAAAGATTTTAGATCGTTACATCGGCAGCTTCGTCTGCTTCCTGCTAGGCGGACTTCAATCTAGTATGACTATCCGGCATCGGCGTGCGCCGCAGCGCATTTTGCTCATCCAACTGTCTGCGATTGGTGATACCATTCTAGCAATTCCAACAATTCGGGCAATTCGGAATCGGTTTCCTAATGCACACTTGGCGATGATCGCGTCGTCTATCAACTTGCAATATTTGGAAGACTGTCCCTATATCAATCAACACATTCCGTGTCGCTTAGAGGAAGTGATGAAATCGCCATGGAACCTGATTAGATTTATTGTGGCATTGCGCCGTCAGAAGTTCGATTGCGTAGTCGATTTTGAACACTGGGCGAGGTTCAGCGCGTTAATCGCTTACGGGAGTGGTGCTCCGAGATGCATCGGATTTCGGTCAGCGGGCCAACATCGGCATTACCTATTTACGGATGTTGTCGAGCATGTGGCAGGACAACATGAGGTGGTAAACTTTCTGAAGATAGCAAGATTATTGGGGTGTCCAATTAGGGAAACGGATTTGGAGGTGTGGTTGACAAGGGAAGATTGGGATTGGGCGAAAGAATTCTTTGATGAGATGGGTATCGCTCCGAACAGACCCGTTGTTGCGATTCATCCGGAAGCAGGCAGGCGTGGTGAACCGAGAAGGCGGTTCCCCCAAGATAGATTTGTATCGGTTGCCGATGCGCTTGTGGAACGGTATAATGCGCAAATTATTCTGACAGGTGCTCCCTCAGAGGTTGAGCTCTCACAAGAAATCGCTTCGCAGACTCGGTCATCTTGTGTTGTCGCAGCCGGCAGAACTCATATCAATCAACTCGCTGCACTATTTGCCAACGCCAATTTCGTTATCTGTGGGAACTGTGGACCGATGCACCTCGCTGCTGCCGCTGGTACGCCGGTCATCGCGCTACATGGACCGACAAATCCATCGCAATGGGCACCGTGGGGGAATAGGCATACAATTCTTCATGTGGATGTACCGTGCAGCCCATGCCTCAATCTCGGCTTTGAATACGGTTGTTCAGCACTTTCTGACGGAACTTCGCCCTGCATGCATACAATACAGGTTGACGAAGTCCTTAAAACCTGTGAAAGGTATCTGATTAATGAACGAGGGGAGGAGGTACGATTAGGCGAGGGAAGCGTCATCAAGACAGAGATGATAAAATGCAAACAGACCACTTTGCCTGCTGTGTTAAGCTAACGGCACGTTATCCGAATCACACCCTCGTAAGGGGTTATGGGCGTAATCAATAACCGCGCTGTTTCGTGGTTCATCGTCCAATCGTCATCAGAGCTATAGATCTGGTGTGCGGTGACCCCACCATTGATCTCTATCTCATTTGTCCCGTGAACGATTCGTGCCGGCTCTTTGTCAAGGAAAATGACACCGGTCCGGGATAGATCATGCCCCATCTCGCCGATGTATAAATTCCCCTCTTTCCGCAAGCCAAATTCAAGTTGAAGTGGGATTCGCGCTTCCCCTTCTGTAGCGATGCGCAGTTCCAAACCATCCGAAGTTGGTTCAATCTGTGTGAAGATCCGAAGATTCAACGGAATAACTTCTCGCCTTGTCGATGTAGGTTTGTATACATATTGAATCACTCGGTTTTGGGTGAAATATTGTCTGCCGTCAACCATCAATCCTGCCGGTGTATAATCTCGAAAACCGTGGTAGATATATTTGATCCGAAACCCATCGATGATTGTTCCCCCGTTCCGGAGGGCAAACAAGATCTGTTTATCACCGATAATTGTCAGACTCGTTTGGTCTCTTTGAATGCGTGCAATGTTTGACTGTGTGTACCTTCTTTCATAATGACGTGGGAGCGGGATCCGAGTAATCCAGTCGTTGTTCCGCTCAGATTCAATGGAAAGCAGTTCGCCAATATCAGCGGTCATAAAGAAACGGGAGACCCCTTCGTCCTTGAAGCTACGATTGGGGTTGTTGACGTTTGGGCAGATAAGGCCATTATCAATGCGACGGAGGTAGGTTGATAACGTTAAATCAGCTGCGGTTGCGTAGTAACCGTTATGATCGATGATTGACATATTTTTCCATACACTATAGCCCGTAGGCAGACCGTTCTCTTTGCCTTTGTGATCTGAAAACTCGGTCACTGTTTCACCGTCGGGGTGGAAAGTATAAAGCAGAAAATTGAGGCTGCGCCGAACATACTCTAGCAGGGCGGGGCGATTCAACTTCTCGGCAAGATTGCACAACATGGCGTTGGACTGCATGCTATAAATAGGGCTTCGATCATCATAGACCCCCTCACTGTTGATATTTATGCCTTCTTGCAGGTAACTTTCTGCTCTCGCTAAAGCAGCACTATCACCGAACTGTTTGTCAAACTCTACCAGTGCGGATGCAGCGACCCAACAATCGTGGGAGGTAAAAACGGGCTTACTCTTAATTGCTTCTACACCTTTACGGAGAAAAGCTTCAATGCCCTGAAGTAATGCTGGGTGTTGCTCCTCGCGAGCAAGCCATCGGTATGTCCGAAAGAGCGCGTGTGCAGCCTCCGCCACAGTGGGAGTTGCGTGTATTTCACCACGGGCGTATCCGTCAATTGTTCCATCTGCGCGTTGGGAATGGGCGAGAAATTGCATCACTAGATGGAGTCGATTGGCAAGTTCTGAGTTGCGATAATAGTGGGAATCTGGAGTCATATAGAGAACTGCTAGCGATGCGAGGGTGTTTGCCACTGCCAACGGTTCGCATACCCGATGCTCAGGACACCGGAAACCGCCATAATTGCGGTCTGATGGATCTAATACCTGCAATCGCAGTGCTTGTGCAGCAAATGCTTCTACCACTGCCAATACAGTCTCATAATGAATTCTTATCGTCATCAACCTATCCTCTTCATCTAGTCTACTGTTATTATTCTGAGCGTTAGAGGTATTCACTCTCCACACGCTGCCTATTTAGATATACAGAGCTGATTGATCAACGACGCGCTATAGCCCCCTCCAAATCCGTTGTCGATGTTCACAGCAGTCACGCCCGAAGCACAACTATTCAGCATACTCAACAAGGCCGCAACGCCGCCAAAACTCGCGCCATAGCCGATACTTGTCGGTACGGCGACGACAGGCTTATCCACCAATCCGCCGACCACACTTGCTAATGCCCCCTCCATGCCTGCCACGACAACGAGCACACGGGCTTGAGTCAATTTTTCATGGTTATTGAGTAGACGATGCAATCCAGCAACGCCGACATCATATAGTCGCTCCACCCGGTTACCCATAATGTGTGCGGTTTCCACCGCCTCCTCAGCGACAGGGAGGTCGGACGTGCCAGCGGATACAACTAAGATACCATCAAGTAATTCACCGGAGGGTTCCCCAATCGTGATAGTACGTCCCAATTCATTGAAGCGAGCTGATGAATCAAGGGATGCTAATGCGTCGTAAATTTCGGGAGTAGCGCGGGTAGCGAGGAGGAGATGATCGGCGGCGAGAATACGTTTGCTAATTTCCTTTACCTGATCGACCGTTTTGCCTTGACAAAAGATAACTTCCGGAAAGCCTGTGCGTAGTTGTCTATGATGATCGACTTTGGAAAAACCGAGATCTTCAAATGGCAGATGACGTAGAGATTGTATTGCCTCGTCAATGTCAACTTCACCGCGTTTAACATCCTCCAAGAGCACGCGTAATCTGTCGAGGTTCATTGAACGTCTGCTCCAGATAAAGAAACCACAGGCATATAGCGTTTCCACCTGTGGTTTCTGTGTTGAGACAGGTTGTAGACTGTGTAAAAACAGATCTCGAACCTGTTTGTTCAGGGTAAATTTTAACTTTCGGCTTCTTCCTCGTCTTTCTCATGAGAAAGGATATTCGCCAGTTCCGATTTCTTCTCGACAAAAGCAGATTTACCCGCTTCGACAGCAGCTCTCACACTCTCCGTAGCGTCATCTACTCGTGTCTTCCCTTTGTCAACCAGATCAGCAACCCTTTCAGTAGTTGCGTCTTTCGCTCGATGGGCGGTGCTGATTGTTCGTTCTTTGGCATCTGTAGAAGCATCACGAATCCTTTCTCGCGTTTCTCTACCAGCCATTGGGGCAAAGAGCAAACCGAGAAGTGAACCGATTAAGCCTCCCGTAAAGAATGCCAAGAGTACGACAAGCCCATTGCCTCGTTTTTCGTCGTCCATTTGGATTACCTCCATAGTTATTGTTAAGTGTTTAGGCAACATTTACGCCTATTGTCACTATTGTTCCGATAATAATGCATCAATGAATCTGATATGTGAGAAGTGTAACAGTCTATCGTGCGGCATGTTCCACACTCTCATCAATTCAGTAACGCATAGATCTCTAAATCGACATCATAAAACACACATTTATCCGTTCTGTTCATTCCCAGTTGTATCTTCTGAATCTGATGTGCTTGATTTCCGAGACCGGCTGAATACATCCCAGCTTCTTTTAAGCGCACTCCACGCGCTGATAACATCTGTGACAGGAACGGAAAGCTGATCTCTATAATGTTCGACCTGTTTGATTGTTGTTTGCGAAAAATCTGTGACAGTGTTAACCAAATCATCAATTTTCGCAATGTTTTGGTTCATAGTTTCCGTTATTTCTTGGATATTGTGTGTCGTTGATCGAATCTCGGACTCACTAATCTGCTGAATGGAAGCGGTAATTCCATTGATATTCTCAAGCAACTGAGGAAGCCTTTGATTCAATTCTGTGACGGTTCCATCTATAGATGTGAGTAAAGTGCTGATATCTCTGTGTACGCCAACTAGTTGCTCGGTTGCTTTGAGCAGACTAGGAACGCTTTTGTCTAGCAGGTTTTCCACAGATTTTAGCGTCTTCCCGATCCGAGATGCCAACCATATAAAAAAGATAGCAAGCACCAATAACAATAAACCTAAAGGAATCTGCCAGTACAGCGAAGCCGTATTAAGTACAGTATCCATATTTCATTCCTTATGGAGCTATCTCCACCCCGATTCTATGGGGAGGTTCAGCCAATATTTAAGCCTGATCCGCCACAATTTTCGTGACGGCATCAATTGCTTCTTTCATCTTGTTTGGGTTTTTAGCTCCCCCTTGGGCAAGCTCAGGACGACCGCCACCACGACCGTCAGCAAGACGAGTCACTGCTTGAATAATTTTTCCGGCTTGTAAGCCACGTGTTTGCACGAGATCTGAAGTCACACCGGCAGCAAACGCCACATCGTTACCGACAGCCGAGGCGAGCACAACGACACCAGTCCCAACCCGATTTTTCAAATCATCTACAAGTTCTCGAAGCCTATTCCGATCTGTGTTTTCGAGGGCAGCGGCAATGACACGAAAACCGTCAATAGTAACAGCACTGTTCACCAGATCCGCAACCTGTGATTGACCCATCTGCGATTGAAGTGCATTAATCTGTCGTTCTAATTCGCGATTGGTTTGAAGCACGGCTTCAATGCGTTCAGGAGTCGATTGTTTTGAAGTTTTGAGCAGATTTGCGATAGCCGTAAGGGTTTCATCTTCGGCGTAGATATGTTGATAAGCTGCCGATCCAGTCAACGCCTCAATGCGACGCACACCGGCGGCAATGCTGCTCTCACTGGTAATCTTCACAAGCCCGATTTCGCCCGCCGCATGGATATGGGTGCCACCGCACAGTTCCTTGCTGTAGCCGCCGATTTGTACAAAGCGCACAATTTCACCATACTTCTCGCCGAAGAAGGCAAGGGCACCACGGTCCTTTGCCGCTTGTAGCGGGAGATACTCGGTCTCAACATCGTTGTTCAGACGAACCTTGTCGTTGATAGCGGTCTCTATTTCGTGTAGCTGTTCTGGACTGACAGCTTCATAGTGTGTGAAATCGAATCGCAGCCGCCCCGACTCAACGAGTGACCCTGCCTGACCGACATGCGTCCCCAGGACAGTACGCAAGGCATGATGAAGGATATGCGTCGCTGTGTGGCTGACCGCTATATGTTGCCGCCGTTCTCCGTCAATCTTCGCTTCCACCTGTGTCTGCGGTGTAATCTCCCCTGTGAGCACCTCACACTTATGAACGAACAGATCGGGAACAGGTTTTACAGTATCAATAACTTTAAGTTTCGCACTTTCGCTTGTGATAATACCAATATCACCGACTTGACCGCCAGAATCTCCGTAAAAAGGTGTCTGATTCAGGATGACGGATACTTCCTCTCCTTCATGAGCACCCGATGCTAACTCATCTCCTCGGATGAGAGCGATAACCTCTGCTTCTGTATGGGATCTGTCATACCCCAAAAACTCCGTGGTATTATATTCTTTGAGGATGTCCGCGTAGATTGCCTCCCCCGTGTCCCCACCACCGGCAGCCTTCCAATCCGCACGGCTGCGCTCTCGCTGCTGCGACATACTTGCGGCAAACCCGTCTTCATCAACGGTAAAGTTACGTTCCCGCGCAAGCATCTGTGTTAGATCCAGTGGGAATCCAAAGGTGTCGTACAGTTCAAATGCCCGATTCCCTGACAGAACAGACAGCTGCTGCGTATGCAGTTCGTCGAGCGAACCCTGGAGAATTTCTAGCCCACGATCAAGGGTCTGATGGAACCGACCCTCTTCACCTTGAATAATCCGTTTGATAAAATCGTGACGGGGCAGCACATCGGGGAAAACAGGACCGAGTTGGTCAATCACCTTATCCACAAGGTTGTAGATGAACGGCTCCTCCATCCCTAACCGCTTGCCGTATAGCACGGCACGCCGAAGGATGCGGCGGATAACATAGCCACGTCCTTCATTGGAAGGCATCACGCCATCGCCAATCGCAAACGTGAGGCATCGAATATGATCCGCGATAACGCGGTGCGGTACGCCACGCTCGTCATCAAAATAATCCCGATCGGTTATGTTAGAGATTTCATCAAGAATCGGAACGAATACGTCGGTTTTATAGTTGGAATCGACACCTTGCATGATAGCAACTATCCGCTCAAAGCCCATACCGGTATCGACATGCTTTTCCGGTAACGGGTGAAGTTCACCTGCTGCATCGCGGTTGTATTGAATAAACACCAGATTCCAAATCTCGCGAAATCGGTCACTGATATTGGGACCTGTATTGGGGTCGTCAACTGATGCTGGATCCATCTCAGGACCGAGGTCGACAAAAAGCTCGGAACAAGGACCACAGGGACCTGTATCTCCCATCTCCCAGAAATTGTCTTTGTCAAATCGGCGGATGCGGTCAAGCGGTATATCGGTTTCCTCAAGCCACAATTTTTCGGCTTCATCGTCGGTATCGTGAACCGTTGCCCAGAGAAGCTCCTTGGAGACTTTCCAAATTTCCGCGACTAACTCCCAAGCGTAGGCAATCGCTTCACGCTTGTAGTAATCCCCGAATGACCAATTGCCCAACATTTCAAAGAAGGTGTGGTGCCCTGGGGAATAGCCGACCTCTTCCAAATCGTTGTGCTTCCCGCTGACGCGCAGCACCTTTTGGGTATCAGCAGCCCGTGTGTACTCGCGTCGTCCTGTTCCAAGAAACACGTCCTTAAACTGGTTCATCCCGGCGTTTGTAAACAGCAAGGTCGGGTCGTCGGCGGGTATTAGCGGGGCACTCGGAACGATCGTATGCCCCTGTTTTCGGAAGTATTCTAGAAAATTCGATCTGATTTCATCTGATGTCATTGTCCATTTCCTTTAATCAATACTCGCTTGATTACACTCTGGATCGTCTCATAGTCAAATCCGCGCCTAAGTAGAAAACTGTGTAGCCGGCGTTTCGCAGCTTCTGGTGCGAGTGATTGGTAACGCTTTACCTGTTTTCGCGCTAATTGCAATGCTATATCTGTTTCCTCCGCATCGTGAATCCCCGCAAGCACACGATCTACGGTGGTTTTGTCTATGCTCTGATTCGTTAATTCGTGCTCCAACATCCTTTTGCCTTTAGGCTTTGAACGTTGACGGCGTGCTACCCACTGTTTGGCGAAGTTTTCGTCTTTGATATGACCAAGCTGCTCTAGATCCTCTAACGTTATGTCGATTGCCTTTGTACTAAAGCCTTTCTGACCAAGTTGGTGAGCCATCTGATTCTTGCTATAGCTCTGGCTAGATAGCAGCTCAAGAGCGTAATTCTTCGCCCGCATATCTTCGTCCGCTTGGATTAGCTTTTGGAGCACCTCCGCCTCAATCTCTAGTCCCACTCGCAAGCCGAGTTTGGGGATGCAGCCCGCATCAACGCTGTCAAAGTACACTCCGTCAAGCAAAAGGATTCGGCGTGAAGGCGTTTCCTCATCTATTTGGATGTCCGTGATCCGTTTTTTCATCAGAATAGGTAGACAGAACGAATCTACAAGATCGCTTCTCCCACAAAAAAATCGTGTAAAACGCCAATCCGGAAAGTTCGGCGTTTAAGAACCACGAAATTATTCACCGGGTGTCCCCGCCCAGAGTGCCCCCCGTTGCAGCATCGTACCGAATATCTCATGTTCGCACGCATTGGCATCGTGTCCTAGTGCTAGATAGAATACACGACCCTCTCCCCAGTTTTTTGTCCATGCGACAGGCACTGCATCGCCCTGCCACAACGCCGACGCGAGTACGTGGTTGCGGGGATCGTAGTCAAGGATATACTGTTCGTCTGTAACCACTGTTTCGTCGAGACCTTCGGTGATTGGGTGCTCGGTATCTACGATGCTTACCTGATAATCCCGATAGTGCGGGTGTGTAACAAAATAGCCGCCGACCATTGCCCTATATTCAGGGCACCCTCGAAACGAATCGGCTGCGGAGTGCACGCCAACATAACCTTTGCCCGAAGCGATATGATTTAGCAAGCCGTTCTTTTGTGCGTCTGTGATTTCCCCGATAGTGTAATAGAAGACAATCAGGTCATACGGATCAAGATTCGGGGCAACTAGGGCATCGAGGTCTTCCTCTACCTTGGTAATCTCGAATTCCTCCCGTTGTGATAGGTAGTCAATTATCGCTTCGCTGCACCCTTTCCAATCGTGAACAGCACCGCCAGCAAACACCAGTGTATTAATTTTTCCCATTACGCTTCCTCCCCATAAAAGGTTGATAAATTATTCATTACCAATAATTACGATGTGAGTACAGGGTTATAATATCATAAGTCTGTGCAAAACACAAGTTATCATTCAAGGAAATAAAAGCAGATTTTCCTGCCTTGCACTTTTTATTGTGTAGCAGAATTTGGCTTTCGGATTGACAGAAATCCGCCACAATGCTATCTTATTTGGGAGAACGAGGTGGTTATGATGGAACTGTGGTTTAAGCGGACAATGTGGCTATTGATTTTATTTTTTATAGGCTGCGGGGCAGCGTATCAATCAGAACCAACAAGAAAACCTCAGATTACGAATCGCGGCAACCCATATTTTGAGCAGGGGAATATCTATCTGAAACAAAAGAGGTATCGCGAAGCGATTGAGCGATATCAGGAGGCGTTGCGTCTAGATCCAGATGCTGCCATTATCCATGCAGCACTTGGCTGGGCGTATTACAACGTAGGAATGCTGGATGCAGCGATTGCCGCAGGCGAAGAAGTAATGCGCTTGGAACCGGATAACCCTGACGTGCCAAAATTGATGGAGCTGCTTTATCAGGAAGGGAATCGTCGCCGGTAAAAACCTGAGATGCTTGACTCTTTTAGAGCCTATACCAGCAACCGTAGGCGGGCATCTGGTTTCCCCGCGCTGAAATGCGTAAGTCCTAGATTTGTTTGTTGCTCAGTTTTTTACGCGGTCAATGTTTTAACAAAGTGATCCATGAACCGAGTCGAATCAACTGAGACACAGACAGAGGTGTTCGGTTCGCCCACCACCGGCACGGTTGCCCCACGCAGGCGATCTGCCCGTGTTTCAACCTCAATCCGCATCTCGCGTGTTTCACAGAGGGTGGGATCGATCAAGGTCGCCACGGCTAACGGATCATGGAGGGTTGGACGTGGTTCTGGATTGTCGCCACCCCATAGATGGATTAGCTCAGAACAGATCTGGTTAATCGGGCGGTTTACCGACCCGATGGTTTTTACCTGCTCGTAGCTCATGACGCACTTCGTCGTGACATCAAGACCAACCATCGTAATTGGCACCCCTGTACCGAAAACAACCCACGTCGCCTCGGGGTCGCAGAGTGCATTCCACTCTGGGCGCACACGGTCTGTCGCGCCTCCCATCATGACGATTTGCGTTTTCTGGGCTAGACGTGGTTCCAAGGTGAATGCTGCCGCAATATTTGTGAAGGGCCCGATGGGTACAAGTGTGATATCCCCGTCGCTTGCCATCACTGTATCGACAATAAAATCAACGGCACTACCCGGCTTCGGCTGAATTGATGGCTGCTGTTTCTTTAGCACTTCCATTTGACGTGGGCGATGATCGGCTGCAACCTGTTCCCAATCTGGAATAGATTGCAGCAGGGTCTTGCCGATCCCTGCATAGACGGGGATATCTGTTCGCCCTAACGCTTCCAGTAGACAGCACGCCAATTCTGCGCGCTGCGCTGCATTTTTGAACACCGTTGTCACGCCGAGTATATCAATTTTTCTGCTCATGATTGCAAAAGCCAAAGCAAGTGCATCGTCAATATCATCGCCAATATCTGTATCGAGTATAATTTTCTGCATGGGTCCTCCAGTATACGCTAAATTTCCAAAGGTTTTGATACTATGGACAGCGCAATGATTGAGTGAAGTTTAACAGAACTTGATTCAATAATCCAGAAATTTAGGGTCATTTAATTCTCCCGTAGGAGGGATCTCCGAATCCCGACTTCTTGTCATACCGCCAAACAAGGAAAGGAAAACCGTTATGAAAATTGGTGCATCAACGATACTCCATCGTGACCGCCCGCTGAACTGGACACTCTTCCGTGAATTTCAGCAAGTAGGCATTGAATCTCTGGAATTGACAGATTATCACCCCGATTTTTCGTATACAGATCTTGAGACGTTTACGGCGTTGCGCCTAGCAATGGAAGACCTGTCGCTACATCTTAATTCGCTCCACATCCATCTGGAGATATTCGATGATTATGATCTTGCAACGCTCGACGCTGCACAGCGAGACAAAACGCTTATCGCCTATCGTCAAGCAGTGGATGCCATGGAGGTTTTAGGGGGCGGAATTCTTGTGACGCATCATATCCGGATCCCGGAGCCTGATGAACCGCTTCACGTAGAAAAGCGAGCGGCATTTCTGGATAATCTACGCACTGTTGCAGAATACGCAGCACCTAGGGAGGTTTCTTTTGCATTGGAAAACGTGCCGCGTGGGTATACCGGCGACCCCATACGTCTTGTCGAACTGATGACGGATTTGGCTACTCCGAATGTAGGGGTCGTTATTGATACGGGGCATCGCAATATTGGTGGCGATCCGGTGGAAGCACTGCGTACCATCGGTGAACATCTCATCACCTTGCACCTGCACGACAATCACGGCGAGCGGGACGAACATCTCCTTCCAGGGCGCGGCACCGTTGACTTCGCTGGTGTTGTGAGCGCATTGGATGAGATTCAGTATCCTGGGGTGTTTATGTACGAACTCAGCCGCCCGGAAGATTTGACGCAAATCCGTCCAAACGCAGAAGCGCTCTTAAAACGTGAGGCGTGATTCGGGGGGAGGGTTGCCCATTTATCGTTGACCGATAGACTAACAGTTGATACAATGCACTCTATCAAAAGGAGGCTCGTATGAACAGCAATCCTGAAATCACGGAAATCAAAAATATCGTTCAACAGAATAGGGACATGCTTCAGCACCATAGTCAAGTTCTCCAACAGCACGGTGAAATATTGTTGGAGGTTGTCAAAGAACAGAATTACTTGCGCGGCGCGTTGGATCAGGTAAACGAGCGGTTTAGTACCCTCGATGCACGTATAGATTCACTAGAAAATCGTATTGTTTCCGTAGAAAATCGCATTGTTTCTGTAGAAAATCGAATGATTTCGATTGAGGAGCGGATGAGCTTGTTTGAGGCACGGCTCACTGATACTCACGCTAGCTTGAATAAAGATATTGCTGATACTCACGCTAGCTTGAATAAAGATATTGCTGATACTCACACTAGCTTGAATAAAGATATTACTGATACTCACACTAGCTTGAATAAAGATATTACTGATACTCGCGCTAGCTTGAGCAAAGATATTACTGATACTTACGCTAGACTGGGCAAAGATATTCGAGATAACCTCAGGTGGACCATTGGACTGATGATTCCGGTTTGGGTTGGTATAATTATTGCTATCATCGTTGAGTTTGTTAAAGGCTAATGGAGGTCCCAATGGACGATATTCTTCACGCATCAATCGCTCAAATTGCGGCGCAGATCCGCAAAGGCGAACTCTCCCCTGTCGAACTCATTGAGATGACACTTGAGACAATTGACCAGTGCGAGCCACAGCTGAATGCTTTCATCACCGTGTTTCGTGAGGAGAGCCTCGAAAGTGCTAGACGGGCAGAGGTGGAGATCAAAAGCGGAAAAGATCTCGGTCCGCTGCACGGAATGCCCATTGCCCTCAAGGATATAATCTACGTTGAGGGAACCCGCAGCACAGCCGGTTCAAACTTCTTTTCAGAAGAATCGCCACAATTTGATGCCGCGCTAGTCTCCAAGCTGAGAGATGCCGGGGCAATTATCATCGGCAAGACTAATCTGCATGAATTTGCTTTCGGCGTAACGACGGAGAATCCGCACTTTGGGGCAACCGCCAACCCGTGGGATACTGCGCGGGTGCCGGGTGGGTCGAGTGGCGGTTCGGCGGCAGCCGTTGTTGCGGGCTGCTGCGCTGGTGCATTGGGCAGCGATACCGGCGGATCAATCCGTATCCCAGCAGCGGTATGTGGGCATGTGGGATTGAAACCGACCTTCGGACGCACCAGCGTTCACGGCGTACTTGCGCTGGCACAGTCCCTCGATACTGTGGGACCCATGTGCCGCTATGTTCACGATGCTGCACTGATGATGAATACCCTCGCCGGTTACGATCCCCGCGATGTACACAGCGAAAATCAGCCCGTGCCGGACTACACTGAAGGATTAGACCAACCTATCCGTGGACGCAGAGTAGGTATTCCAAAACAGCACTTCTTCGATAACCTTGACTTAGGAGTTGAGCGAATCGTCCGCGAAGCGATTAAAGTCCTAGAGGGATTGGGAGTAGATATTATTGAACTCGATCTGCCATCTGCGGAGGCGGGGCATGAGGTAACGTTGACGCTCTTGACGGCGGAAGCCGGTCAATTTCATCAGGAACGTCTCGCAGCGCATCGAGAGGATTATGGGGTTGATGTACGCGAACTACTTGAAGCCGGGCTGTCATTGTCGGCAACGGATTATGTGAAAGCGGTTCGCGTCCGGGAAATCGCCAAACGCGAATTTGTGGGTGCATTTGAAGAGGTTGACTGCATTTTATCGCCGACCGCCCCGATTCCTGCGCCACTTCGGAGTACCCATGATCTGTCCGGCGGCAGCGAATCCAATCGCATCCGTCCGCGTTTGACCCGGAACACCCGTTTGATTAACCTGCTCGGTTTGCCTTCAATCTCTGTGCCGTGTGGCTTTGTACAGGTTGAAAATTCCGATAGCGACCCAGGCTTGCCCGTCGGGTTACAGATTTCTGGTCCCTGGTGGTCAGAAAAAACGCTGCTTCAGATAGCCCACACTTACGAACAGGTTACGCCTTGGCACACTGTAAAAGTGAAACGTGATGCGTGAAACGTGATATGTTTTCACTGGGAAATTTTTCCTTGTTATGATATAATTAACATAATAATAAAATCATAGATTAATTCTTTGAGGAGACCAACATGTGTGGACGATTCACGTTGAGAACGGACCCTGAGACACTGACAGAAACTTTTCCCGGCTTCACAACCCCTGCTGCCGATGAAATGAGTCCCCGTTATAACATCGCTCCTTCTCAACCTATTGCTGTTGTAGCGAACAACGGTGAGAATAAGGTGGAATTTTTCCAGTGGGGACTGATTCCGTCTTGGGCAAAGGATCCCAAAATCGGCAATCGCATGATTAATGCACGCGCCGAAACCTTGGCGGAGAAACCCTCGTTTCGGACACCCTACAAGCGGCACCGGTGTCTCGTCCTTACCGACGGGTTTTATGAGTGGAAGGCTGAACCGGGGAGCAAGTCGAAAACTCCATTCTATATTCGGCTCAAATCGGAGAAGCCATTTGCCTTCGCGGGACTGTGGGAGGCGTGGTCACCGAATATAGATGATGATCCGCTTCTTTCCTGTACAATCATCACCACCTCTCCAAACGCACTCATGGAGACCATCCATCGACGGATGCCGGTCATCCTCGAACCTGATGCCTACGATCTATGGCTAGATCCGAGCGACCAATCCCCCAAACAGTTGGACGGGCTCCTCACGGCGTACCCCGCTGAAGAGATGGAGGCTTACCCAGTTTCGCGCCTCGTCAATCAACCCAGTAACGACTCTCCTGACTGCATCACCCCCGCGGCCGGATAAAGACAGAAAGACGACAAAGTAGTAGGCATATTGCTTTGAATCCCGATCTTATCGGGGCTCCGTATGCCGTAACCAGTTAAATCCGTAGGGGCTGGGTCCCCCAACCCGTTGGGCAAGGAAACCTAATTTTTGTAAAAAGTGTTAGATTTTGTTAGATTTTGCCAGGGCATTGTGGATAATTGCCCAATTGAACTATCCCTCTTAATAGAATCAAAGCCCCGTGAGGGGCGACATGTTTATAATAATTGTAGGTCGAAATTCATATCTCAATTAATAGTAGTAGGCATACTCCGTATGCCGTAACCAGCCCCTAGGTCGAGATTCAGATCTCGACTTCACAATAGATTCAACTGCAAAAAAGGAAGCAAATGGCAAATTATCAAGAACTCGCAAATCTGGTTTGGAATGTGGCGGACGATGTACTGCGAGGACTGTTCAAACCGCACGAATACGGCGACATCACCCTCCCATTTCTGGTGCTGCGCCGATTGGACTGCATCTTAGACGAGGACGACCGAAAAGAGAAAGCCATCAATACCTACAACCAATTCAGTAGCCACGTATCCGAAGACGCGCTACCGCCGATTATCCTGAGAGAGACAAACACCAGCTTCTATAACACTTCCCAGTACGACCTATCTCGACTGAAAGAGGACCCAAACAATATCCGCCTCAACTTTGAGAACTACCTCAACGGATTCAGTCAGGATGTGCGTGACATCATCGAAAACTTCAATCTCGATCGGTTTATCGAGCGATTGCACAATAACAACCGGCTGTTCATCTTCTGTGATAAGTTTACCGAAGTAGATCTGCACCCGAATAAAGTGGACAATCACACAATGGGACAGGTCTTTGAGGAGCTGCTCCGCCGGTTCTCAGAGATGTCCAATGAAACCAGCGGGGAACACTACACGCCGCGGGATGTCGTGCGGTTACTGGTCTCATTGCTGTTTGCCGAACACAGCGAAGATCTGCGCGGACAGGGGGTTATCCGCAGCATCTTCGATCCCTGTTGCGGCACAGGCGGCATGTTGACAATTGGAAAGGAATATTTCCGCGAACACATTAATCCAGATGCGACTATCCGGCTATCAGGTCAGGAGTTGAACGCCCAGACCTACGCAATCTGTAAGTCGGATATGTTGATTACAGATGAAAACCCCGGTGCTATCCGACACGGATCCAGTCTTTCTAATGACCAATTTCAAACGGAACGATTCGATTATATGATAACGAATCCGCCCTTCGGTGTTAGTTGGAAGTCCGATGAAGCGGCGGTGAAAACAGAAGCGCAGAACGCCAACGGCAGATTCTCAGCCGGTACGCCACGCTCCTCCGACGGGGCATTGCTATTCCTACAACACATGCTCTCTAAGATGGAGGACCGCGGGAGTCGAGTGGGAATTGTCTTTAACGGGTCGCCACTCTTTACAGGCGATGCCGGCAGCGGTGAGAGTGAGATCCGCCGATCGATTATCGAAGAAGACTGGCTGGAATGTATCATCGCGCTGCCGGATAAGCTGTTCTTCAACACCAGTATCTCCACCTATATCTGGATCTTGACGAACCGAAAATCGGACGCACGACAGGGTAAGATACAACTAATCAACGCCGTTGACTGCTTCGATAAGATGAAAAGGAATCTCGGAGACAAAGGGGTTTTCATCTCCGATACCCATATCCGTCAAATAGCGGAATTGTACACCAACTTTGAAGAGACCGAACGCTCCAAAATCTATCCAAACGACTTTTTCGGCTACACAAAAGTGACAGTTGAGAGACCGCTGATCGACGCGGAGACAAGGGACATTCTCCGGGACAAGCGAGGCAATCCAAAACCAGATCCCGCACTCCGAGACCATGAGCGCGTTCCTCTTACGGAGGAGATTGATGATTATTATCGTCGAGAGGTCAAACCGCACCTGCCGGACAGTTGGCTAGACAGAAAGAAGGATAAGGTAGGCTACGAAATCAACTTCAATCGGTATTTCTACCAGTACACACCGCTCCGCTCCCTGAAAGAGATCGCCGATGAAATGCTAGCACTTGAACGGAAAAGCGAAGGCTTGCTGAATGAAGTTCTGGGATTATGATTAATAGGAGTAGACATCTGGCTTTGAATCTCCTGATAAATCGGGATTCTCGGAACAGATCTTATCGGGGCACCGTGTGCCGTAAATAGTAGTAGGCACACTCCGTGTGCCGTAATCAGTTATGCCCGTAGGTCGAAATTCATATCTCGACACCGATTTACCCACGTACCGCAAACAATTTTGTTAAGGAGAAATTCACTATACCATATACCAATTATACCTCCAAAGAGGTTGCATCGCGGGGTGAGGCAATCTATAGGCGAGAGATACGCCATAAAGTTGAGCCGAAACACAAAGGCAAGTTTTTGGTCATTGACATCGAAACGGGTGAATACGAAATGAACGCCGACGATTTGGTAGCCACGAAACGTCTCCTTGCCAAGCGTCCCAATGCTGTTGTTTATGGCTTACAAATCGGGTTTCCAACCGCCTATCGAATTGGCAAGCACTTTTCGGTGCAGGTACAATGATAACTATAGTGAATTTAAAAAATAAAGAGACATTTTTGCTCCCCATGTTTGGTAGGCGCTGTTTTCAACTGCGCCGATTTGGAGTGTTTCATTAATTCTAAGGGCCACTATAAAACGCTTATATTCCAATTTAGTGCAAAGAAACCGAGTTTTCAAGAAAAAACTCGGTTTCTCTTCGTAGTTCGATCTGTTTATGAAAGGAGGGATAAGTGATGATTACCGAACTCAGAACACAAAATTTCAAATCATGGCAAGATACAGGTACGCTACAGTTTGCCCCACTGACCGGGCTTTTCGGCGCGAATAGCTCCGGCAAAACCAGTATCTTACAAGTACTGTTGATGCTCAAACAGACAGTGGAAAATCCATCACCGGATTGGAATGGGGCACTTTACTTCGGCAATGAAAATTCACTAGTCAACTTGATTAGTTTTGATGATGTAATTCACCAACACGACTTGAATTTGAATCTTGAAATGTCTGTATCATGGGAGTCTCTTAAGAGCATATATATTGAACTTAAGCAGTTGAGACTTCCTGCCAATGTAAGAGTAGACAAATTGAACACTTCTTGGTCGAACCCAGAGCAAGCAAAAAACATTACCTTTTCGACTAACATCGCTCGCTCTTCCATGAATAGTTTTCACTACAAGACTTCTCAAAATAAATTTTATGTCGAAGGGTCAGATGGCCGATTTCGGTGCTATGGGTATCGCAGTGGATTAGTTGAAGTTCAAGAAGTCGCTTTGAAATTTGAGGAGGCTTTTAAAAACCTTTTCTCTAGAATCCTCTACCTCGGTCCGCTCCGCGAACATCCCCGACACCGCTACATTTGGGATGGCGACCATCCAAAAGGCATTGGACAGGAGGGAGAAAAAGCGATTTCTGCCCTGCTCTCTGGACGGATTAGACATCTTTCTATTGACGAGCAGATACTAAATTGGCTACAGCGGCTAGAACTAATTAATTCCTACAACCTTCGCCCTGTCTCTGACACAGGAAGGGATTATGAATTCCTTGTCAAAAAGTACAAAGACGCTCCCGAAGTCAGACTCACCGATGTAGGTTTCGGTGTTTCCCAAGTTCTGCCGGTGCTGATACTCTGCTATTACGCACCCCAAGGCTCAATCCTTATTCTTGAACAACCAGAGGCGCACCTGCATCCAAAAGTGCAATCAGAGCTAGCAGATGTTCTGATTGATGTCGTAAAAAATCGGAAGGTACAGATTATCCTTGAGAGCCACAGTGCCCATCTACTACACCGCTTGCAACGACGAATCGCCGAGGAACAGATGTCAGCGGAGGACACAGCGCTCTATTTCTGTCAGATCAACGACGGTACATCCGAAATTGAACAACTTGACGTTGATGAATACGGCAACATCCGGAATTGGCCCCAAAACTTCTTTGGTGATGATTTAGGTGACTTGGTGGAAAAGACGAAAGCCGAAATGCAGCGACGGAAAGTGATGGAATAATGGCGGTGATTGTAGATACAAATGTCGCAGTGGTCGCCAACGGCCAATCACCGCAGGCTTCTTCTAATTGTGTAGACACCTGTATCAATCGGCTTGAAAGGATTATTCGCGGCGAGGAGAAATTGGTTCTTGATAGTGGATGGATAATTCTCGGCGAGTACCTGCGAAATCTCCGATCCAGTGGAGAGCCCGGTGCTGGCGATAACTTTCTCCGATGGATCTTGATGAACAAGGATCAACGGTGTGACTTGGTTTCGATTACGCCCGTTGATGGCTCAGAAAATGAGTTTGAAGAGTTCCCAGACGACCCAGCGTTGAATGACTTCGATCCAGATGATCGGAAATTTATCGCGGTTGCAGTTGCCCACTTAGAGAAACCGCCTATCCTGCAAGGGGTGGATAGTCAGTGGTGGGATTTCCGTGACGCATTCCGTCGAGATGACATAATAGTGGAGTTTATTTGCGAGGATGATATTCAACGGTTGCACAAGGATTCAATCAAATGGTAAACTATTTTGCGCTTGATAGCCAAAAACTGGTTGTCCGCTCAAGTTGCTATGTGAGGTCGGGTTACTGATCTGAAACTGAACAAAACAATGTAGGGAAACATTATGCCTAATCCTAGGGAAGTATTTGACAACTATCGGCAGCACTGGAGTTTTATCACAGCTAATTCTGATGATGATTTTGAGGGCCAACATTTTGACCGCAAGGAAGTGCCCGCTACTCGTCCAGGCGGTCAAGTTGACAAAGCCACTCTTAGACGTTTTAGGATAGAAAAAATCGCCGCATGTATATCTGCTTTTGCGAATAGCTATAGAGATGGTGGCCTGCTTGTACTCGGTGTTTCTAGTACAGGTGAGGTTAAGGGAATAAGTCATCTTTCAGAAGATGGAATAAATAGCCTAACAAACTTCAATGATTTACTCAAAAACCAAGCTGCAATCGTTAACTCCGCTGAAGAGCAAAATAGTTCAGGTATGACAGTGAAGATTCTGTTGATTTATGTTCCCTGCACATCTGATGCAATTTGTGAAACCATAGATACTCCATCGAGGGCGTGGATCCGAAGTGGAGCGCAGAACCTCCCAATGAGCGAACAATATCGAGAACAGTTGAGACGTGACAAGCAGATTACTAATTTTGAAAATACTTACTGCTGCCCCTTCCATATTGATGATGTGGACAAGGAAGTATTACAAGAGTTCCGTCAGGCATATTCGGCGGATTCCAACTATAATTTGAGTGATATAGACTTGCTTTACCAAGCAGGAGCAATAGATCGTGATGAAACTAGCTACGTTTTCAATAATGCGGGCTTTTTGTTCTTCGCGAGGCAGCCACAACGCAAGCTTCCTTGGGCACATATTCGCTTAATGAGATTTGAAGTCAACATTAATGAAGCGGAATCGCGTGGGCTGCCAACATTTGAACGAACATTTGAAGGACCAATTGCTCAGCAAATTCGGAAAATCAGATCTTTTTTAGAGGAGTCTGGTTTCTTCAAAACTTATCAGAGACGCAATCCAGATGGCGGATTTATAGAAGATCCTGAATTTCCACCTATTGCAATTGACGAATCTATTGTCAATGCTGTTGCTCATCGCGACTATGCCGCACAGCTTCCTATAGAATGTATACACTACAAAGATGCCTTTACGGTCGGAAACTCCGGACGCATCCTTCAGAGAGATCAGGCTCTTCCTAGCGAGTTTTCTCTAGATGATATAATACTAGATTCGATGCCCCGTAATGCAAAACTTATTAGATGGCTTCATCAAGTTGGATTTGTAAGGGCACTTAGTGAGGGAACTAAGCGAATGCGAGATGAAATGCTCACGGCAGATCTACCTGCCCCGAGTTACAACATTAACTATTCTCATACGACAGTCACTTTATTCAACAATGCAACGAAGCGTGAAGCACTTCTGCGCGCTGCTTCGGCTGCACAAGACACGACAGAATTTGTTAATCTATTTCCTCTCCATTTCATAACTAAGGAAGGTCAACCAGCCGATCCGGATGCATTGAGGAATCACCGCAAAGATTTTATGACCTTTTTGAAAGATGCCCTTCAGGCTAAAGGTTGGTATGTAGACAGATTGAGGTACGGAACACTTACAGTTCATCGGCGAAGCAGTGAGTTACACCTCCCAGCAGCAGTGCAAGACCTTGTTCGATTTTATCCTTCGTATAAGCTTCAATTGAGAAGTTACTGGGGGCAGTTTTACTTATGTATCGACTATGCTTTGGAAGTAAAAAATGTATTAAAAAATAACGTATTGCTAAACAAAATACCGTCGTTTAATTTAGAAGGGCGAAGGGTTGTAGCGCAGTTAAATGACTGGCACCAGGCAAAGATAATAAAAGCTGATACTGAATGGACCCATGCCTACTTTTTCGATCTTGACAGAGAAGAATCAATCTCCAGTGACAAAGTTATACCTGACTTGCCAATCAATCAGATAGAGAAAATCTTAAAAAATTCTCAGATTAAGTTCGATCTATCCAAAGAAATAAGGCGGCATAGCCTTGTGCTAGATCCTGGTTCTGCACGAATCAGAGTTGAAAAGACTATCCAAATGGTTCAAGAAATTGAACAATCAGTCTTTCCGTTGATTATAGGAAATCTGAAGGTGTTTCTGCACGCAATTTCTGAGCCTCTTAGCCATGAGAAAAAACCGAATGCACTGTACGTACAGACACTTCATGAACCGTCTGTCGAGTTTAGGGAGCACCGAAGGTTATCAGATATCCGCGAAGGAATTACCAACTTTGGCACCTACGAAGATGCTCAAAAGACAATTGAACTGGTGCCAATTTGCACAGAGTCACTGCGTCGCCAGATGGAACAATTGATAGCACGTCTTAAGACAGGCAAATATAAGTACAGCGGATCTGAGCGGACTTTTAGTACACGCCTTGTGTACAATTCTATCGTTACAGTGCCGGAAAACGAAGAAAGTCTGGGAGAGTGTCAAAGATTACTTGATGAACATCCGGATTGGATTGGAGCAGAAGGATTAAATCGCCTTTTCCTAGTTCATACCCCAGAACAAGGCTATGCAAGAGACGATCAAAATGCTCCGTATTACCGAATCAAGAGATTTCTGTTAGAGCAAGGCATTCCCTGCCAAATGGTTGATACTCCAACCCTTCTTAACCCAGATTGGAGAGATTTGACTCTAGGGTTGAATATTATTGCAAAGTGTGGAGTAACACCTTGGGTGCTTCCAAACAGCATTCCTGATGCAGATTTTTTTATAGGTCTCTCTTATACGAAAAGCAGGGCGAAAGAAGCACGCCGATTGGTAGGTTATGCAACAGTGTTCAGTAAATTTGGGCGTTGGGAATTTTACTTAGGTAATATGGGGACATTTTCTTACGAGGAGCGTACGCAATATTTTGCAAATCTCACTAAACAAACATTAAAGAAACTCACTCAATTGGGTAAACTGTCAGAAAGTCCAAGCATTTACTTTCATTATTCTGCACGTTTTTCTCGGGAGGATCGTCAAGCAATGCTGAAAGCTGCACGAAGCATTTACCCCAATGGAATTTATTCCTTCGTTTCAGTTAACCTTCACCACAATATCAGACTTTATGATGATCGAGCTGAAACTGATGGCAGCCTGAGTCGAGGTAGTTATGTTATTACAGCACCCCACCAAATACTGATTTCAACAACAGGCTATAATGCCTTTCAAAAATCATTAGGCACTCCCAAACCTTTAGAAGTTACAATTTGGACTGAACGGCCAGAAACCACTCCTAACTCGGACCCTGATCTAAAATCTCTCGCTGTTCAAATTCTCAGTTTGACGAAATTAAATTGGGCTTCCACTAATTCTATATGTGGTGAACCTATCACGACCAAGTACGCCGGTGATATAGCGTATTTAACTGACGCTTTCCTCCGACAAAGAGGCGAGTTTCGTCTTCACCCGACTTTAGAAAATACGCCTTGGTTTATTTAGGGATGGCAGTATGACTTGGGAACTTACTCCCTTAAAGAAAATCACGACTAAAATTGGCAGCGGTGCAACTCCACGAGGCGGTAATAGCGCATACAAAACCGAAGGAATAACACTAATTCGTAGTCTAAATGTTCACGACTTTGAATTCCGCTATGGAGGTTTGGCATTCATTGATGAAGAGCAAGCGTCGGAAACAAGACTCGCTAGGGTAATCATCGAACCCCAGGATATTCTCCTCAACATAACGGGTGCATCTGTGGCTAGATGCTGTATAGTTCCTGAACATCTTCTTCCTGCTAGAGTGAATCAGCACGTCTCACTTGTGCGCGTCGATCCCAATCGTGCAGATTCGCGCTATGTACTGTGCTGCATAAACAGTCCTGTCTATAAACACCAATTGCTAACTCTGGCTCAGGGTGGTGCAACAAGAGAAGCTCTTACGCAAGAAATTATCGGCAACTTGGAAATTCCACTACCCCCGGTTCCCATTCAACGCAAAATTGCCAACTTCCTAGAACGAAAGACACAGCAGATTAACGAATTGATTCGCATCAAAGAACGACGAATAGAACTGCTGCAAGAACAACGAACCGCACTGATAAATCAAACAGTAACGAAGGGACTTGACCCAAATGTGGAAATGAAACCGTCGGGTGTGGAGTGGATTGGGAAGATACCGGCGCATTGGGAAATTTTGAAAGTAAAACATGTTGGTTCTAGTAATCCTTCCAAGAATAATCCCAAAACGGCTTGTCTTAAAGAGAAACCCGTGGTATTCCTTCCAATGGAGCGAGTTCATACTGATGGAACAATTGACCAAGAATTAAGGCTTCCTTATTCTCAACTCAAAAACGGCTACACCTACTTTGAGGAAAACGACGTTCTTATAGCGAAAGTAACCCCCTGTTTTGAAAATGGAAAGATTGTTCTTATAAAGAATTTGGCAACCCCAGTTGGTTTTGGCTCGACTGAGTTTATTGTCATTCGTCCCAATACCCAAAAAGTGCTTTCACCGTTTCTTTATTATATCCTCTATAATGTTCCACTTCGTAGTATTGGTAAACACTTTATGACTAGTGCAGTTGGTCTTAAACGAGTACCGACTGAGTTTGTTGAGAATTTTCGGATACCCATACCACCTAAACGAGAACAAATCCAAATTGCCACCTTTCTTGACCACAAAACCAAACAGATCGACAAATTGATATCCACAGAGCAGCGAAAAATCGAACTCCTCAAAGAATACCGTCAATCCCTCATCTCCGAAGCGGTAACCGGCAAGATAGATGTCCGAAACGAGGTATAGCCCATGCCGACGTATGACGAAGAAAACTTTGAAGATCACATCGAAGCACATCTGAATCGGTCAGGTTACCGGTCCCGACAGTCCGCTATCTATAATAAATCTATCTGCCTAATACCCAATGAAACGCTGCAGTTTATCAAGGAAACGCAACCAAATGAATATCAGAAACTGGAACGTCAGTATGGGATGGAAACACCGGCCAAACTCCTCGACCGTATAAGCAGAGAGGTTGGGCATCGCGGGGTGCTAGACGTACTGCGGAAAGGGATTAAGGATAGGGGTTGTAACTTTAATCTGACCTACTTCTGCCCATCAAGCGGCATGAACCCCCGCCACCAAGAACTCTACGCTCAGAACCGATTCTCCCTAATTCGGCAGTTGAAGTATTCACAGAAGAACGAGAAATCGGTCGATATGGCGTTGTTCCTCAACGGTCTGCCGTTGGTGACAATGGAATTGAAGAACAGCCTCACCGGTCAGACGGTGACAGATGCGGAGAAACAGTATCGAACCGACCGAGATCCGCGAGAGCCGTTGTTCCAATTCAAGCGGTGTCTGGTCCACTTTGCAGTGGGTAACGAAAAGGTGTCAATGACAACCCACCTGAGAGGAGGCGGCACACACTTCTTTCCGTTCAACAAGGGTATCGAAAACCCGGTGAACCCAAACGGTCACAAGACCGCCTACCTGTGGAAAGATATCCTAAAGCCCGATAACCTGATGGAGCTGATCAACAACTTCATCCATGAGCAGGAGACCACAGAAAAGGTCTACGACCCCGACCTCGATGGGGTGAGAGATGTGAAGCACACCGCCCTCGTTTTCCCACGCTACCATCAGCTTGATGTGATCCGTAAATTGCAAGCGGCTATCGTGGAGGAAGGGGTTGGACATAACTACCTGATCCAACACACCACAGGGAGCGGCAAGTCGAACTCCATCGCATGGTTGGCGCACCTGCTGACGCATCTGTACCGCTCCCGGAACGATACAAATCGAATCTTCGACTCCGTCATCGTTGTGACGGATCGGCGCGTGCTTGACAAGCAGCTTCAGGACACAATCAAACAGGTCGAACAGGTTGACGGCGTAGTGCATCCCGTTGAGGGAACTTCAGCACAACTCAGGGGTTTTCTTGAGAATAGCAAAGACATCATCATCTCGACGATTCAGAAATTTAGTGTAATTGCCGAAGAGATCGGCACACTTAAAAGCAAGACCTTCGCCGTGATTATTGATGAGGCGCACTCCTCGCAAAGCGGCGAGTCCGCAAGAAGTCTCAGAACCTCACTCTCAAAAGGGGTTGAGGATGGGGTAACGGAAGATAACGCCGACGAAGTATCGGATATAGACGCTCGGATCATTGCGGAGATGGAGGGACGTAGGATGCAGGATCACATCTCCTATTTCGGTTTCAGCGGCACACCCAAGAACAAGACTCTCGAACTGTTCGGACGGAAGGATGAAGACGGGAAATTTGTCCCGTTCCACGTCTATTCAATGCACCAGAGCATCAGCGAAGGTTTTACGCTGGACGTGCTCCAGAACTACACCACCTTTAAGCGGTACTTTCAACTGGTCAAGAGTGTGCCGGAGGATAAAGAGTACGAAAAGGCGCGGACGCTGCGAGCACTGACCAACTACGTTGACTTGCAACCCCACAGCATTGAGACCAAGACCCGGATTATCCTAGAACACTTCACCGCCCAGACCGCAAAGACAATCGAAGGGAAGGGGCGGGCGATGTTGGTCACGCCATCCCGGTTGCACTGCGTCAGATACAAGCAGGAGTTCGATAAGCAGATGCGGGAGATGGGGCTTCCCTACGGTTGTCTGGTGGCGTTCAGTAACACCGTGCACGACACCGACAACGGGCAAGACTATACGGAAGAAGGGATGAACGGCTTACCGCCGCGCAGTTCGATTGCGGACAGCTTCAAGAGTCCTGAATATCGGATTCTGATTGTGTCCAATAAGTTCCAGACCGGTTTCGATGAGCCGATGCTACAGACAATGTACGTCGATAAGCGGTTGGATGGGCTGCAATGCGTCCAGAGCTTGAGCCGTCTGAACCGCGTCGCCACCGGCAAGACGGATACGCTGGTGCTCGACTTTGTGAATGAACCGGATCAGGTAAAAGAATCGTTTCAGGATTACTACCAGACCACGATACTCGCTGAGGAAACCGACCCAAATCGGTTGTATGACCTACAGAGCCAGTTGGAAGGTTTTGAACTTTATGACGAGGAGACCATAGAGGAATTCTGTACTGTCTTTTATGAGCCGAGCCGTCCCGATGAATTGCTACAGGGCGTTCTTGATGGCGTCGTCGAAAAGTGGTCAGGGCTTGAAATGAATGAGAGGGAAGAATTCCGTTCTATCTTGCAGAGTTACATCCGTCTCTACGGATACATCTCACAGTTGATTACCTTTACCGATGTGGCGTTGGAAAAACTGTATATCTTTGGACACAGTCTAAATAAGAAGCTACCGAAACGGGATCACCCTGACCCGCAAGATGTTTTGAATTCTGTGGACCTGGATTCGTTTCGCCTACAGAAAACGCATGACAGTCTACAACTCTCCCTTGAAGCACAAGATAGCGAGGTTGAAGGCATCGGCGGTGATGTCCGTACAATTAGGGAGCCGGAAACAGATCTCCTTTCCATTATCATTCAGGCTCTGAACAATGCGTATCAGACAGATTTCACGATGGAAGATAAGGTTGACATCGAGACCATTTACCGAAAAGTTCGTGAGCACGAAGAACTCCGGCAGGTAATCGACGGAGATAATACGGAGACCAACAAAAAGTATAAGTTTGATCAGGTATTTGATGAGATTTTATTGGGCTTCGTCAATAGTAGGCTAGATCTCTATACGAAATTGTCGCAAGAGGAACTCAATGCGTATCTCAAACGGCAACTCTATCAAGCCTATCGTGAGGTGCCAACACCTTCGTAAATACGAAAACCCTGTTTTTACGGGGAAATTGGGGAAATTTGGAAAAATAATACGTAATGTATAAAACGTAAGAAGAAACGGAACGCAGATCTGCGTTCCCTACAAATTGCCCGAACCGCTGGGGCTAAATAAGGAGGAAGATTAATGGCAAATCCGAAAATTACTAAGATTGAAACAGTCATTTTTGAGTACGATATTCAGAACATGGGCACCGATTACAACGGCTTTAATCTCGTCTACGAGAAGGGCAATGTCCATAAGATGCAGTCATCAATTCTGCGGATTCATACCAGTACCGGGGTTATCGGTGAATCAACGGGCAGGAATATAGCCGCAAATGTCGCCAACTACGCCCTAGGGAAGAATCCCTTTGAGCGTGAAAAGATATACAACGATGTCAAACGGGGATTACGTCATACCGGCACCACTGCCCTCAGCGGGCTTGATGTTGCGTTGTGGGATTTCGCAGGCAAAGTATACAATGCCCCAATTTACCAACTACTCGGTGGCTGGCGGGAAACTATCCCGGCGTATGCCAGTACCTACCACGGTGATGAGAACGGTGGACTGAGTACACCAGAGGCGTTTGCCGATTTTGCCGAGCAGTGCGCCGAGTTGGGCTATCCTGGGTTTAAGATTCACGGTTGGGGGGATGCCCCCATTGAGCGGGAAGTGGCGAATATCCACGCGGTTGGGCAGCGTGTGGGAGATCGGATGGACCTGATGGTCGATCCTGCTTGTGAACTAGAGACTTGGGCGGATGCACTCAAGTTGGGTAGAGCGTGTGACGAGCAAAATTTCTTTTGGCTGGAAGATGCGTACAAAGACGGCGGTGTTTCGGTCTTCGGTCACAAGAAGCTGCGGGAGTTGATTAAGACACCGTTGTTACAGACGGAACATATCTTTGGGTTGGAGCAGCATGTCGACTTTATTGTCAATGGTGGCACAGATTTTGTGCGAACTGGCACTTACGAGGACGGTGGTATCACCGGTGCGATGAAGGTGGCACGCGCTGCTGAAGGATTTGGCTTGGATGTAGAGTTCCACGGTGGAAGTATACCTCACCGCCACTGCATCGCCGCTATCCGCAACACCAATTACTACGAACTTGGGCTGCTGAATCCGCTAATCAAGCACACAAAACCGCCCATCCATCCGCCCGATTTTACTGATGAACTGGAGAACATTGACGCCAATGGCCATGTACCAGTGCCGCAGGGACCTGGGCTTGGTGTGGAATTGGATTGGGATTATATCAATGCCCACCGTGTTAATACGATTGTCTATGAATGATGGTGTGAATTTAGGGAAAGGTCTGGCATGGGTGCAACTACTTTGAGCACCTTATGCAACTAGAAAAAAATTGGCAGTCTGCCCAAAGGCGTGTTAAAATGTAAGTACGGTTCAAAGTGGCTGAAACCTTTCATAAGGTCGAACCTACGCACCTCGCAACTTTTAGTACAACTACATTTTCTGGAGGAATTTGATGTATAAAATTGCCCTCATCCCTGGCGATGGGATTGGCCCCGAGGTAACAAACGAAGCGATGAAGGTCTTCGGGGCAGCTGCGGACAAAACAGGCTTTAAATATGAAACTGTTGAATACGACTTCGGCGGCGATCGCTACCTCGAAACCGGGGAGATCCTGCCAAACAGTGCGCTCGATGAGTTTCGGCAGACGGACGCTATTTTTTTGGGTGCCATCGGTCACCCCGATGTAACACCGGGCATCTTAGAAAAAGGGATTTTATTGCGAACCCGCTTTGAATTGGATCTGTATATCAACCTTAGGCCCGTCAAGCTTTACCCCGGCGTTTGGACACCTATCAAAGACAAAGGACCTGAAGAGATTGATTTTATCATTGTTCGGGAGAACACCGAGGGCTTATACGCTGGGATCGGTGGATTTTTGAAGCATGGAACGCCCGATGAAGTCGCTATCCAAGAGATGATTAACACCCGCAAAGGGGTGGAACGCTGTGTCCGCTACGCCTTTGAACTAACTCGGAAGCGGAACAGAGCGAAACAGTTGACGCTATGCGATAAGGCAAATGTCTTGACATATGCACACGATCTCTGGCGACGGGTATTCGATGAGGTGAGTGCCGAATATATGGACATTGCGACGGATTACGCCTTTGTCGATGCGACAACGATGTGGATGGTGAAAAACCCCGAATGGTTTGATGTGATTGTGACCTGTAATATGTTCGGCGATATTATCACAGACCTCGGCGCGATGATCCAAGGCGGTATGGGGGTCGCTGCATCTGGTAACCTCAATCCTGAGAGCGTAGCGATGTTTGAACCAATTCACGGATCGGCACCACGATACACCGGAAAAAACCAGATTAATCCAATCGCAGCGATTAGTGCAGCTGGCATGATGCTTGAACATATCGGTGAAACAGAGGGCGCAGCTTTGGTTGACGGAGCAGTTAGCGACCTGCTCTCCAGTGGAAAAATTAAAGACCTCGCTGCCGGACGAATGGGATTCACAACGACAGAAATCGGGGACATGATCGCAGAATCAGTCGCCAATTAAGTTATAGTAGTAGGCATACTCCGTATGCCGTAACCCTTGTAGAATATCAAACGATGAGAAGATCTCAACTATTTGGGCGCACACTCAGAGAATCTCCATCAGAGGCGGAAATCCCCAGCCATCAACTGCTCCTACAGGCTGGTATGATTCGCCGTCTAGTAGTGGGCATGTATAGCTACCTACCGCTTGCCCAACGCACCTTACGCAAGATTGAAAATATCATCCGCGACGAGATGGACGCTATCGGTGGGCAAGAGATTGACATGCCACTTGTCCAACCTGCCGGGTTATGGCAAGAAACCGGACGCTGGGAGATGCTTGTCGGTAGGGAGTTGGCTGGCTTTGAGGATCGATTTGGTCGAAGGCTAGTGCTTGCAATGACCCATGAGGAGGCGGTCACCGACTTAGTCAGGAATCAGACCAATTCCTATCGGCAGTTACCGTTGATGCTCTATCAGATTAAACTGAAGTTTCGTGACGAACCACGTCCCCGCGCTGGATTAATTTGTGTCCGTGAATTTGCCATGAAAGATGCGTATAGTTTCCATGCGGATGAAGCCGATCTGGATAGATACTATGCCGAGATGCATCAGGTGTATCTCAACATTTTTCATCGTACCGGCATTGATGTCGTTGCAGTACAATCTGATCCGGGGATAATTGGAGGAACAGAGGCACACGAGTTCATGCTGGTTGCTGATGCTGGTGAGGATAGAATTATCTCTTGCAACAGGTGTGATTATCGGGCAAATGCAGATGTTGCTGTGATGCAGAAACCGCAGGTTGATAATGGCGAACCTGAACCAATAGAAGAAGTTGCAACACCTGATCAAACGACGATCGAAGATGTTGCAAAATACCTCGGTGTTGAAAGGGAAGAAACACTCAAAGCGGTATTCTATTCGACAGACGAAAGTCTTATTTTCGCTGCTATCCGCGGCGATATTGAGGTGAACGAGACTAAACTCAAAAAGGCTGTGGGAGCCACGCATCTTTGGTTTTCAACCGATGATGAGCTGCGAAGATACGGATTGGTCGCTGGTTATGCGTCGCCGATTGATGTAAAAGGCGTTACAGTGGTCGTCGATGATTCAGTCGCATCTACAACGAACCTGATCGCTGGTGCCAATAAGCCAGGATACCATCTGAAAAACATGAATTATCCGCGTGATTTTAAGGCGGATGTCGTCACCGATATTTCGCTAGCGCGTGATGGAATGACCTGTGTTCACTGTGGGGGAGCATTGACGGAGAGACGCGGGATTGAAGTCGGCAATATCTTTAAGCTGGGTACAAAGTACAGTGAGGCAATGAACGCGACCTATCTTAGTCAGCAAGGGCGACCGCAGCTGCTTTTCATGGGATGCTACGGGATTGGGATCGGGCGTCTGCTCGCCAGTATCGTCGAGGCAAACCACGACGAGGACGGTATTATTTGGCCCCCCGCAGTTACACCATATCAGGTTCATCTCATGCACATCGGCAAAGGAGATGAGGTGCGACAACGTGCCGAGGCCCTCTATACAGATCTTCGGGCACAGGGATATGAGGTGCTCTACGATGATCGGCAAGAAAGCCCAGGCGTTAAGTTCAAGGAGGCTGATCTATTGGGGATGCCTTTGCGATTCACAATCAGCCAACGCACGCTTGAAACCGATTCGGTAGAGATCAAACGCCGCGCAGAGCAGAAAAAGGATTTGGTGAAGCTGGATGAGTTAAACCCACAGCTTTATCTCTCATGAACTTATGGAGAAGCAGCTACTATGTTTGGTGAGATTAAAAACAGATACGGTGAACAACTTGACTACACCCTTCACAAAAGCGAAAAAGGATCTAAAAACATCGTTGTCCTTGGACACGGCGTAACCGGAAACAAAGACCGCCCTTTTGTTGTGGCGTTGGGGGAAGGATTGGCTGCGGCGGGGATTCCTGCATTGCGATTCTCCTTCTCTGGAAATGGTGCATCGGAGGGCAAATTTACCGATTCAACCATCTCCAAAGAGGTTGATGATCTTGGGGCAGTGTTGGATGCGCTGGTGGGATACACGGTTTGTTACGTGGGACACAGCATGGGCGGAGCAGTCGGCGTGTTACGCGCTAGCAAGGACAATCGAATTCGACTATTAATTTCTCTCGCGGGCATGGTGCACACCAAAGCCTTCGCACAACGTGAATTCGGCGATGTCACCCCCGATCAAGGCTTCATGTGGGACGAACCGGATTGTCCACTTTCGCAGGTGTACATGGATGACCTGACGCAGATCAATACGGTGGTAGATCGTGCTTCACAAATCACCGTTCCTTGGCTCTTAGTCCACGGTGACGAAGATGATGTTGTACCGATACAGGACTCCCGCGATATTTTAGCCAAAGCCAATGATCAAACACAACTCATCAGGCTCCAAAGTGCGAACCACGTTTTCAGCGACGAGTCTACACCTGTGATGGTCGAGAGGGTGATTGTGTGGATAAAAGCGCAGCTTGCGAACCTGAACCCGTAGATTTGGGAAACTGTCCTCTTTGCTGCTCCGAACCGATCCGACAACTCGCCATTATTGATTCCAAGATCTATTGGCGTTGCGATGTATGTCACTTAACGTTCCTTTCGTCAGAGTCCTATCTGTCTCTAGAGGATGAGCTTGCCCGGTATCTGTTGCACGAAAACAGTCCTGAAGATTGCCGCTATCGGCAGTTTCTCAGCAGGCTGACCGACCATCTGATACCCAAACTACAGCCGGAAGCGAAAGGGCTTGATTTCGGTTCAGGTCCGGGACCCACGCTTTCGGTTATGCTTGAAGAGGCGGGGTTTCCCATGGCTATCTACGATCCCTACTTCGCACCGGATACCGCTCCCCTTGAGCGCGAATACGATTTCATCACTTGTACCGAAACGGTTGAGCATTTCTATTGCCCTGCGAAAGAATTCCATCAATTTAACCGACTGCTCCGGTGTAATGGGTGGTTGGGGATTATGACAGAAATGCTAGCGTCAGATAAGGATTTTGCCAAATGGTGGTATCATCGTGAGCCCACACATGTCTGCTTTTACAAACGAGAGACGATGACGTGGATTGCAAACCAGTACGGCTGGAGAGTGGAATATCCACGAAAGAATGTTACGCTGTTTTACAAACCTGAAAAACTGACCGACTAATTTGACCTGGGAGAGATGAAATGAACAATACTAACAAAAACAGTCAAGGGCCTCGACTATCGGTCTCGACTTGGAGTCTGCACCGGCAGCTTGGCCGTCCCGACTTTTATGGGCCTGAGGCTGGACAGCAGCTTCCAGTCGCGACGCACGGTAGAGGTGAGATCCCGCTTCTGGAAGTACCCGCCCGCGTCGCCGAATTCGGTATTAACACCCTAGAGCTTTGTCACTTCCATATACCGAATCGGGACAAAGGGTATCTAGATGAACTGCGCGGTGCATTGGAGGCGGCAAATGTCGAGTTGTTCTCCCTGTTGATCGATCACGGTGATATTACCCACCCGGAGTATGCGGATCGGGATCTCAGCTGGATCGGTGAATGGATTGAGATTGCGGGGCTGCTAGGTGCTACTTGTGCTCGCGCGATCGCTGGAAAAGCGGCTCCCTCCGGGGAAGCACTGGAGAAGAGCCGAAATGGGCTACAGAAATTGGCAGGGCACGCCGAGGCAAACGGCATCCGATTGATGACAGAAAATTGGTTTTCTATCCTCTCAACCCCAGAAAACGTATTGACGCTGCTCGACCGTTTAGACGGAGAGGTTGGGTTCTGCCTCGATTTTGGCAATTGGTCGGGGACAACCAAGTACACAGATCTTGAGGCAATCGCGTCACGGGCGGACTCTTGCCACACCAAAGCCCATTTTCTGGCACCCGGTGAAATGGACAAAGATGATTATATCCGGTGTCTAGATCTGACACAGGATGCTGGTTTCTCTGGTCCGCATACGCTTATCTACGACGGTCCCGGCGACGATGAATGGGAGGGGTTGACTATCGAGCGAGAGGTCGTCCAATCCTATCTCAAACAACCCTGAAATTTTGGAATTGCCACATTTCTAATAAGTAGGAATAGAGGAGAATAATATGGCACGAATTAAGCAATCCGCAACAGGCTGGAGTTTCATTCAAGGTGATTTGACCCCCGAAGGATTTATCCGAGGGGCAGCTGACGCTGGCTTGGCAGCGGTTGAGTTAGTCGATCAGCAGTATTGGCCCCTTGTGAAAGAGTTAGGTCTTGATATTGCGACCTTTGTCGGACACAGCTCACTGACCGATGGACTCAACAAGCGCGAAAACCACGATCGAATCGAGGATGAACTCCTCGCAAACATCGAACTTGCTGCCGCAAACGACATACCCGGACTCATCACCTTCTCAGGTAACCGTTATGAAGGCTTATCCGATGAAGAGGGCATCGATATTGTTGCGGAAGGACTCAGGCGCGTCACAAAGGCTGCAGAGGAGAAGGGGATCAACCTCTGTTTGGAGCTGCTCAACAGCAAGGTGAATCATCCTGATTATCAGTGTGATAGCACCGCGTGGGGGGTAGAGGTGTGCAAGCGTGTCAACTCATCGCGAGCGAAGCTGCTCTACGATATCTACCACATGCAGATTATGGAGGGCGACATTATCCGCACACTCCAAGACAATATCGAGTATATCGGACACTTTCATACAGCAGGCAACCCCGGTCGTCACGACTTGGATGAAGAGCAAGAGATCAACTATCCGCCCATCATGCGAGCGATTGCAGAGACGGGTTATACGCTCTATGTCGGTCACGAGTTTATCCCGAAAGGCGATCCAATTGAAGGGTTACGCGCAGCAGCTCAACTTTGTGATGTCGGTTAAATTTCGGCGGATCAATATCTGCTCTTAGAATCGCATAATCTTTAGAGGAAGGAATAAACATGGGACTGAGTGAAGCACAGAGAGAGTTGTTTTTTCGAGATGGCTATATCGTCGTCAAGAATCTAATCTCCTCCGATGAAATTGAGACGTTACGGGAACACTACGCCAACCTCGTATTAGGGGGCATCCCCGATTTTCCTGAACGGCACATCTCTCGGCACAACCCGCAACAGACGCAGACGTTGGAACCAGCCACGCCGCACGGAGAGCGGCACGATCGCCGGGGGACCCAAGTTTTTCCGAAAGGCGAAGCGGGTTACGCAGCACAGCGCACGGCACCGGTCAAAGATCCGCTTGACGCTATCAACAAGGTCAATGTACCTTCCCGTCATGACCCCGTCTTTGATGCCTTTGTTCGCTCACCGAAGATTGTTGATATCATTGCTGACCTGATGGGCCCGAATATCAAACTCTATTACGATCAGGTATTTGCCAAACCGCCTTATGCACGAGCTAATCGTTACCATCAGGATTCTGTATTCTGGGGCTTTTTTGCGAGTGACTTCCAGATTACGTGTCAGCTTCTGTTGGACGATGCAACTGTGGAAAACGGCTGTGTCCGCTTTATTCCGGGCAGCCACAACTTTGGGCTGGTCAACTGGGATCATTTACCATATATGTTGACGGAAGATGTCCTAGCGCAGGAGGTGTCGGTCCCCCTTGCCGCGGGTGATGCTACTTTCCATCATAGTTTGGCACTGCATTGCAGTGGTCCCAATACGACACCTCACCGCAGGCGGGGTTGGTCTATGCACTACGTATCAGCGGAGACCCGCTATATCGGCACACCTGACGAGACTGAGAAAATCAAGCAGTTGGGCTGTCTTATAGGACCAGAACCGGTCAACGGTTGGCCCCTTATTCGTGGCAGTGAGTTCCCCGGTTGTGTATAGCAGCATGAAACAACGATTATTGTTCCCTACAAACTTGGATATTTCTCTATAAAAGAGGATGACAGAATGAGCAACTTGAAGATTCGCGATGTTCGAGCAATTATCACGCAACCACCCGGCGCACGCACGCTTATCGTTGTGAAGGTGGAAACCAATGAGCCGGAACTACACGGTTTGGGCTGTGCTTCATTCTTCTCAAGACCGACTGCTGTTGCAGCAGCCGTGAACGATTATCTCACCCCGTTTCTTGTCGGTAAAGATCCCGCTGATATTGAGGATATATGGCAGTCGTGCAATGTGTCCGCCTATTGGCGTTACGGACCTGTTCTGAACAACGCGATAAGCGGCGTTGACCAAGCACTGTGGGACATCAAAGGCAAGGTGGCAGGGATGCCGGTGTACGAGTTGTTCGGCGGCAAATCTAGGGAGGCTGCAGCGGTATACATCATCCCTAACGGACGTGATCTTGTGGAGTATGAAGAACACATCCACGAGCTCCAAGAGCGAGGATTTCGCCACTTCAAGCTGGGTGCTATGCATCCTTCGACATCACAATCAAAGCCCCATCAGGAGCCAGTCGTCATCACCAATAAAGTCTCGGATAGCAGGGTGAGTATCTTCGAGCCAGTGCCGTATGCTCAAGAGGTCGTGGCTGCTTTTGATCATTTCCGCACAACCTTTGGACCAACCCCAGAGATTTTGTACGATCTCCACGAGCGTATGCCACCTATCCAAGGGCTTGGTTTGGCAAAAGAACTGGAACAATATAGACCATTTTTCCTTGAGGATCTCTTCGCGCCAGAAGACAATGACTATTTTCGCCTTGTCCGTCAACAGACCAGTGTACCCATCGCTATGGGCGAGTTGTATAGCAACCCCCAAGAGATTGTCCCGATGATTAAGGACCGGCTGATCGACTTCATTCGAGTGCATGTTTCCACCATAGGCGGCTTGACACCGGCGCGCAAGTTGGCGGCGTTGTGCGAAGCCTTCAATGTTCGTACGGCTTGGCATGGATCCGCCGATGTTTCTCCTGTCGGGCACGCAGCCAACCTGATGCTAGATATGAATGTTTGGAATTTCGGTATTCAGGAGGCTTCCGTTTACTTAAACACCCATGAGACGTTGAAGGAGGTTTTCCCCGGAACACCTGAACTGCGGAATGGCTATATGTGGCCCAACGGCAAACCCGGAATTGGGGTGGATATAAACGAGGAGTTAGCAGCTCGCTTTCCTGCCAAAGATGTGGGAGGTCCCAAGCTGTGGGGCGATGCGCGACGCGCTGATGGTACGGTGATCCGACCATAAACTGTAAATCCTCTCAGTACCAAACAATACCGACAATAAAACCGTGAAAATGAAGATTGAACACATAATCTTTTTAATCCATCCGTGCTGCTACGAGAATATCGCCCCCGATGTGATCCGTAGGGATAACCTTTATCTCTTTGTCGAGAGAGAGGAAGAGGTAAAGCAGCGATGGCTGCAAACCCTATCTAAACTGCCGAAGAACACCCTGTTTTTCCAACTAGGAGGACCTGAATATCTGCGAGATACCGCTGCAGCAAATCGCGGTGAAGCGACCATTTTCTATCCACATACTCCGTTTCCTAACAGTGGCGATCTGCGTGAGTACTACCGTCGGCTTGCATCCGATTTCCATGATCACGTCTCAGCGCACCAGCTGCAATTGGAAACGGCTACGGTAACGTCTGAGCTTTGGGGTGAATCCTTTGAGGGATGTGTTCCCGGATACGGAGGTGCATTTGCTGAATACCTTGGTTTGCGCTGCACGCCCCAGATGCGATTTGAAATGACTGTTTACGATTCTCGGTTCTTGTACGGTGCCCGACGGTGGGAGGTTATCCCGATTGATGGTTGCGATGTAGAGGCGTGGCTTTTTGAGTGTCACGACGGGACCGCGGCTGCGATCTTTCAGTCACGGTTGACAGCGCAATGGGTTGATGACCGATGCCTACATCTTCGGCTTGATGATCGACGTTTACAGGTCTGTACCAAGAACGGACACACAATTTGGCCCGATACACCGTGGGAAAAAGGGAAGCCGGAGCGTGTAGATGCGTATAGTATGACACTCGCAGATTGTAACTGGCGATGGGTTCGGGCAGTAGGTATGGCAATTGATGATTTCCGTAAGGTGATAGGTGCTGCTCGCGTTACTGCTTATGAGGACGGGGGCTAGTCAAGCTGATGATCGAAATTGGCTCTCAAAAGCAGCTTTTTCTCGATGATTATCTCATCGAAGGCATAACCGGCGTTAAGCGGACTCTCAATCCTGCGACCAAAGCACAGAACAATCCTGTCATCTGTCCAGACCGTCCGTGGGAGGGGAATAACCTGCATTACGGTTGCGTTTTTTATGACAAGGACCAAGGATTGTTTCGGATGTGGTATACGGCATCAACGGTAACCCCCTCAAAAACGGTTCGAGTATTCACACAACCGGATGCAGGATTGACCGCGGCACCTTTGGAACAGGAGAAGCCAAATAGCACTGAGCCGATTGTCTGTTATGCGATCTCGACGGATGGGTACAATTGGGAAAAACCGTCGCTGGGACTGGTGAAATTCAATGGGTCGTGGGAGAATAATATCCTGAAGCCAGAAAATTGGGTGCAAGCAAAGGGCGGTATCTTTGTAGATCCCAATGAAACAGATCCGGCAAAACAGTATAAAGTTCTATCACAGCGGACAAAACGTAGAACGGAAAACGCCCTGGAGTGCTTTTGGAATCTCTATACCTCTCCGGACGCATTCAATTGGACACCGCATGAGAACAATCCTGTAATACAACAGGGCACTCTCCCTAAAGTGAAAACGCGAGGCGTTTACGGGCAAAAGATTCAGCTCGACCCTTCCGGGGCTAAACAGGTTGTCGATGTAGAAGAGCATGAGCAAAGCGATCTGTGGGGACCAACGGCGTTCATGGGTTGGGATGAGATTCGGGGGCAGTACGCTGTCCACATGGAAAACTGTCAGCATAAACGGTGTCCGTTGGGGAAGCGGGTCATCGGACGGGCAGAGAGCCCCGACCTCATTCACTGGACTCCGCCGCAGACAATTATTATCCCTGATGCTGAAGATTCGCCGGATTTGCAATTTTACAGTATGTGGGCCACGACCTACGAAGGGTTCTACATCGGGATGCTGTGGAATTTCCTACGGGAGGAACGGCTGTTCATTTGGCCACAGTTCGTGTTTAGTCGTGACGGGATTCACTATGATCGCCGATTCCGTGAGCCGTTTATTCCACTGAGTCCTGAACCTGCCTACGATTCGGTGGCTATTTATGCACAACAGCCGATTGTACATAATAATCGGATTTTCATTTTTTACAACGGGATGAACTTCCGAGAGCGGAGGCTCGCTGAGGTTGGTGGGCCCGGTCCGACAGGGGCACTTGGCTTGGCGGTCACGCCGTTAGATGGTTTCGTCTCGCTTGACAGTACGGGTGACGCACCCAACGGTTACGGGGAAGTGCTAACGCGACCCTTTCGCTTTTCGGGGAACCAGCTGAGTGTGAATATGAAGTCGATTTCAGCCGCCGCTGCTTGCGATGTTAAGGTGGAGATTTTGCACTCAGACCATTTTCCTATTGCGGGTTTCTCTTTCGAGGACGCAGATTCACTTACGCAAACGGGTATTGCCAATTGGGTTACTTGGCACTTCAATGGAGATCTTCGCTCCCTACAAGGAGAGTATATCAAGCTGAAGTTCTATCTTAAGAATGCGAAACTGTTTGGTTTTCAGTTTGTGGAATAGTTTGCAACAGGAAAACTTGAGAATTTTGGTTGCGAAAGTTTAATTGGTTTTTAATTGTTTTGAAATGATACAATTGGAACGTATACAGTCCTGAATGGAGAGGAGAACGACAATGACAGATGCAGAAAAATATATCTTTGATGTGCACGGCTATTTGGTAATCGAAAATGCCCTGTCACCCGAAGAGTTAGCAGCAGCGAATGCCGCGGTTGATCACCACGCAGATGCGATTAGCATCCGTCCAAATGATCTTGCGAATGGATCCACAACGCTGCGGGGTAAGATGGGACGTGGCGATCTAGGAGGTATGTTGACATGGGAGAAACCGCATTGTGATGTGTTTCGTCAGATGATTGCTCACCCTAGGCTCATGCCGTACCTGGAGGAGCTGCTGGGAGCCGGCCCCCGACTGGAGGGGGTTGGTATCATCACGATGGACGAGGGTGCGGAAGGCTTCTGGTTCCACGAAGGTGCCGAACCTTTTGATCGTTCGCGTGGGTTTCTCTATCGTAATGGCCGCATGTATTGTGGCATGACAAACTTTGCCGTTCAACTGACCGATGTGGGGCCCGAAGACGGCGGTTTCGCCTGTTTGCCCGGCAGCCACAAGGCGAACTATCCATGTCCGGACGATATACGACTCTATCATACATACCAAGATCGAATTGTGACTATTCCGGCGAAGGCGGGCGATGCTATCCTGTTTGTCGAATGTCTGATGCACGGTGGATTGCCGTGGGTCGCCAAGCACCAACGCCGTTCGGTGATTATCCGCTATAACTCTGGCGTTATGGGTGAGTCATTGATGGGAAACTACACACCACCACCGTTTTATGATGAATTGACCGAGGGTCAAAAGGCAGTTATCTCTGCGCCGCACTACCGCAGAGAGGACAAAGGTTCAAGGCTCTACCGAACACCATAGAGGAGAACAATATGGGCAATTCTGAACATTGGATTGTATATGAAGGCAACGAAGGACCGGGCACGGGAAAACACATTGTGTTCGTCAGCGGCGATGAGGAATATCGCTCCGAAGAAGCCCTCCCACTGCTCGCAAAAATTTTGGCTGTCCATCACGGGTTCAAATGCACGGTGCTTTTCGCAATCAATCCAGAAACCGGGGAAATCGATCCAGAGGAACAGACCAATATTCCCGGACTTCACACTCTCACAACAGCGGATATGATGGTGCTTTTCACCCGCTTCCGAGAACTGCCCGATGATCAGATGAAATACATTGTTGATTATACTAATTCGGGCAAGCCGGTTATGGGATTGAGGACAGCAACACACGCTTTCAGCTACAGTAGAAATCTACAAAGCCCCTATGCTAAATACAGCTTCAACAGTGAGGAGTTTGATGGTGGATACGGCCGCCAAGTTTTGGGAGAAACGTGGATTAACCATCATGGCCACCACGGCAAAGAGAGCACACGCGGTGCCCTCAACGCAGAGATGAAAGCGCATCCCATTCTGAAAGGGGTTGAAGATGTCTGGGGACCCACCGATGTTTATGGCACCACAACATTGGCGGGCGATCCACAAGTGCTTCTCCATGGCCACGTGCTTGTTGGAATGGAGCCATCGGATGCACCCAAGCCTGACACCGCTACGATGCCGTTGGCATGGATTAAGAGCTACACAGGTGAGCAGGGGACAGCATCGCGTGTATTCTGCACTACGATGGGAGCCTCGGTAGATTTGGAAAGCGCAGGCTTGCGGCGGTTATTGGTAAACGCTTGTTACTGGTGCATGGGGTTGGAAAATCAGATCCCCGATAACAGTCAAGTTGATTATGTGGGCGAGTATAACCCCACTTTCTTCGGTTTCGGGACTTTCAAGAGGGGAATGCGCCCCTCCGACTTTAGCCTCTGATTTGAGGTCGAGGAATCTTTCGTCCATTGGACATCTTAAAGAGGAGATTCGATGAAGCTAAGCACTGTAGAACGCGAAACAAGGAGCCTGAATCCAGAAACACTTGATGCTGCACTTCAGCAGATCAAGATGAACGGTTACGTTGTTTTCGAGTCCGTTCTGTCCCAAGATCTGGTCGATAAACTTCGCGCCCATTATATGGAACTTTTGAATGAAAATATTGCCAAAAACGAACCTAACCGTGGGGCAAAACGGTGGCAGATGCACCTGCCGTTTCGCGCACCGTTTAATGATCCGGACGTGATAAGCCATCCAGTCGTTCTGTCGGTAATTGACCACTTACTCGGTGAAAACTGTATCTGTCATTATTTAGGAAACAACACGCCGCTTCCTGGATCGGACTATCAACCTACACATTCTGATATTCATCAACTTTTTCCAGAGGTAGATGCTCCATCACCGGTGTATTGTATCGTTTTGGATATTCCATTGGTCGAGTTTCGCAAAGAAAATGGTGCAATGGAGATCTGGCCCGGTGGCACACATTTGATGCCGAGTGGAATTGATATCGAAAACATATCTAAGATTATGCACTCGGAGCAGATACTTATGCCGGCGGGATCGCTACTCATTCGAGACGCGCGGATGTGGCACCGTGGTACACCCAATGTCTCTGACGAACCGCGTCCGAATATCGCTCTGATGTATGCGCGTTCTTGGTTCAAAACGATGTACCCACAGATCGGGATTCGACAGGACATCTATGATTCACTATCGGATCGTGCCAAACAGCTATTCCGTCATGAGGAGATTGGAAGCGGAGAAGACCCACGCACCAAGATGGTAACCCGTTGGACGTAGGCACTGAGATGTGATAGGTACTACATAAAAGGTTAATGGACAGGAAATAACCGATATGGCGGATAAGCCAAATGTCATTTTCATCTACGGCGACGATCTCGGACGCGGGATGCTCAGTTGCTACGGGCAGCAGCACTTCGAGACACCGAACATCGACCGTTTTGCCAACGAGGGTATGCGATTTAGGCAAGCCTACGGTTGTGCATTCTGTGCACCGTCCCGCGCCAGCCTGATGACCGGACTTCACGATTGTCATCAAGGCACTTGGACATATACGCAAGGGAGTATCTATAACAGGCTCAGTACCGGTGAGATGACACTGGCACAGGTTACGGAGTTGATCCATACAACAGGTCTCCAAGCGAGACCCGATGAAGTTTTCCTCGCTCAGATTGCACAGGAAGCAGGCTACGTGACAGGACAGATTGGCAAGTTAGAGTGGGGCTTTGACACGACAGGCAACCGGATCCGGCGTCACGGGTGGGATTACCATTATGGCTGGTATGATCACGCGCGTTGCCACGGTTTCTATCCACCCTTCCTCTTCGAGAACGGTGAGCTATCTTACATACGCGGCAATACGAGGGCGGATTGCGGGGTGCACCTAGATGGTGAGTCGGCTGAAAATACAGCAATCCGATCAGATCGGAAGGGAAAGGCAGTGTATTCTCAAGATATTTTTAACGAAAAAATCGTTGCTTTTCTTCGCAAGCACAAGGATCAACCTTTCTTCCTGTATCACCCCTCCCAGTTACCGCACGGTCCCATCGCTATCCCTGAGATCCATCCGTCCGTAAAGCACAATCCAAATCTGATGGAATACGAGAAGGAATATGCTTCAATGATCCTCAAGTTTGATGAGACCGTTGGAATCATCTTGGACGAACTTCAACAGCTTGGAATTGACGATCGAACGATGATTGTGTTGTGTTCGGATAACGGTCATGAGGTGTATGCGATTCAAGAAGGACGGACTTCCGGACGAACAGAGGATTTGAACGGTGAGGCGTTTGATAACATCAGAACGAAATTTTATTCCGAGGTAGGAGGAGATGTATTTAACGGCAACGATGGCATGGCTGGCTTGAAGTGGTCAAGCTGGGAGGGTGGGACTCGAATACCGTACCTTGTCCGCTTCCCCGATAAAATTGCCCCCGGCAGTCTATCCAATCATATCCTCACGAACTACGACTTTATGCCAACGCTTGCTGCACTCATTGAAGCGGAGTTGCCTCAAGGCAAGGATGGGATTTCGTTCCTACCAACGTTACTTGGGAAAGATGAGGAACAGCAGGTTCATCCATTCATCGTATATGCCTCTGGACTAGGACCCGCTTTGGTGACAGCAGATAATTGGAAGTTACGCTATATCAACAGTGAAGACTGTTTTCAGTTATACGACCTGAATCAGGATTATCGGGAGGAGAACGATGTGGCTGCAGCGCATCCCGAAATCGTTGATAGACTGAATATGTGGCTGCTCAACGCCTGTGATGGGAATTATCACCATGGGACTCCGGGCGCACATCTCGCTACCTATCCCAGATAACTGCTCGGAGATTATCATGGACCAAATGTATCGATTGATAGACATTGAACACGACAACGAAATTGGCGTAATTGCCGAAAATCAGGTGCAGTTTCTTATTGATAACCTGGAGGAGGAAGGTTTTGAGGACCAGGATTATTATATTGATTCAGAATCCCTGAGTTTTTTTGCAGAGAATGGCTGTGATGACGAATTGCTGGCAATGCTAACGGACGCACTAGAGGGCAGGGTTAACATTGACGTTCGTTACGAAGTAATTGAGTGAGTGTAGCCTCTGTCTATTCATTGGTTCATTAAAGACCTTCGGAGTTTCTTGGAGTATTCAGGGTAAATCCTTATTCAGCCCACTTTAAACAATAGATGGAGATTTTGAAAACTACGCCGTCCAGCCCCACAACATCATCGGTCTGTGTCGTGTATGTAAACCCATAACGACTGATCCGTTCAAGGAAGCCGGGGGCACTGGTTCGGTTAGGCTCAGAAAAGATAGCCTCTCCGTCAGGGGCTAGATGCTTTTGAAGTAGTGATAGAATCGGATTCCAATGTGTGTCTTCGTAAATTACGTCTGAGGCGAGAATGCGCGAAAATTTGCCTTTCAGGCAGGAACTATTCCAGTCCATCTGGACAAAGGATGCCCGATCAGCACACCCGTTTTGTAAGGCGTTATATTGAGCAAAAGTGAGCGTGTCTCGTTCATAGTCTGTGAATAGAACAGTGCCGCCCTTTTGACACGCCACAATTCCGGCGAGTCCCAAGCCACAACCAATCTCTAAGATTTGCTGCCCTTCAAATCCATGACTTAGGTCAAGATATCGTGCCAGACCGATTGCAGAGGGCCATAGATAAGTCCAATAAGGGAGATGAAGCGTCCCCCACTGATCTTCCTTGCTCAACGTATCAAGCAGCTGGTCCGGATCATCAATTATCGTCATGCAGATTTGGTTGTTGATCAGGGGGATGGTCTTTTCCGCAACAGGATAGCACCTTTTAATCCGCTGGAATAGTATTTGAGGGAACATCGTTTCCACCCACATCCGACAATGGGATCATCCAAGTTCTTACTCACCTATCTCTGCAAGCAACCGGCTCACCACCCGCTTTTGATGTTGGAAACCTGCCATCTGGAGTAGTTCATACACCTCCTCTGACAGCTTGTCTCGATGTTCGTCAATGGGTCCGTATCCGGGTGACCAAGAGGCGTAGGAAGTGCCGTAACGGACAAAGACGGTACGACGTGGTTCGTCAAGTGTCCATCGCCGGGCACCGTGACAGAGTGCCTCCGTAAACAGAACCACATCTCCAGCATTCACGCTGACGTTTGCAACTGTCGGTGAACCGTCATAGATGTTCACATGGTCGGGCTTGGAGAAATTCGACTTATGGCTGCCGGGAATGCACACAAACCCGGTTCCAACCGGCACATCTACTAGTGAAACACCAGCGTTTAGAAAGGTTGCAAAGACCTCTCCATTGGCAGCTTGGTAATCGTTCGCCGGATTGCGGAGTCCACCGGAGAAACCACCATGAAAGCCAATATCGTCGGATGCCTTCGTGTTGCGCACGAGCGCGACTGAAAGCAGCTGTGGGGAGTTTCCTGTCAGTGCAAGCACGACACGCATAATCTCCCGATTGAGAACGAGCCGTTGAAAAACTTCGTCGGCATACGGAACGTTATTTATCGAGCGCGGTGTAGTCGGCTTGGTGTTCACATCATGATAACTCTTTAACGGTGGTGGCAGTTCACTGTCATCAAGGGCATGCCAAGTATCGCACAATTCAACCATTCGTTTTATGTCCGTCTGTGGGACAGCACCCTTGAGTACTAGATAGCCGTGCAGGTCAAACGACCATTTTTCTTCTTCGGTCAGCATGAAATATCTCTCCTTTTGCTCAATCAGATTATGATAATACAACTAAGATGGCAGCCCTGTAATCTTGAGGAACCGTTCGTAGGCTTCATCCCACCCTGTTGAGTGTTGCGGATCGTAAGTAGTAACGTTGAAAGATTGGTGGACAACCGCCCGCGCCTCAGAAATGGATCCGATTAAGCCACATGCAATCGCCTGAACTGCGATATTTCCAATCGCTGTTGCCTCAATGGGACCTGCGATAACCGGTGCCCCGGTTGCGTCTGCGGTGAACTGGCAAAGAATTCGATTCTGTGCTCCCCCGCCGACAATATGGATGATGTCAATCGCTCCGCCACGGACAACTTCTAGTTTCTCCAGAACCCAGCGATATTTGAGTGCAAGGCTTTCTAGGACACACCGGAGAATCTCTCCTGTGGTTGACGGAGGGGTTTGTCCGGTGTGTTTGCAGTAGGCAGCGATGCGGGCGGGCATGTCGCCGGGAGGCAGAAAGGCATCGTCATCGGGATCGATCAACGCGGTGAAGGGTTTCGCCTTTTCGGCAAGCTGTGTTATCTGAGTATAAGACATTTCATCGCCGGCTTGTGCCCATGTCCGCCGGCACTCTTGCACAAGCCAGAGCCCCATGATATTTTTGAGAAAACGGAATGTGTTCTCTACTCCTCCCTCATTCGTAAAGTTGAGGGCGAGTGCTTGATCGGTAACAATCGGTTCAGGAACTTCAATCCCCATCAGTGACCATGTGCCGGAGCTAATATACGCCCAATTGTCCTTTTGTGCCGGCACTGCAGCGACGGCTGAACCGGTGTCGTGGCAGGCTGGGGCGATAACAGGTATTTCATGCAGTCCTGTTTCCGCTGCAACAGAGGGGAGTAACGTACCCAGCTGCGTCCCCGGTTGTACAATCTCTGGCAGGATTTCGGACGGCAAATTGAGCGCGGTACAGATCTCTGTGGACCAAGCGTTCCTCCGCGGATCATAAAATTGTGTCGTTGTTGCATCAGTAAATTCACACACTTTCTCTCCTGTCAACCAGAAGTTGAAAAGGTCGGGAATCATGAGAAATGTTTCGACAGCATCGAGTAGCGGGGATTCGTCGACAACCATTGACAGCAACTGATAAAGTGTGTTAATCTGAAGAAACTGACAGCCACTTCGCTCGAAGACTGTCGCACGATCTATGCGTCGAAAAGCCTCTTCCAGCATGCCGTCGGTGCGTGAATCACGATAGTGATACGGGAATCCAAGCAGCACATCACCTCTGCCGAGTAAGCCGAAATCGACACCCCACGTGTCAATTCCAATTCCGCTGAGGTTTACACGTTTTTGTGCACACATCGAAAGTGCCGTTTTCATATCGTCCCAGAGCCTTAAGACATCCCAGTGTAGGCTATCCAAAACACGGATGCCTCCATTTGGAAATCGATGGATTTCTTCTAGATTGAGGCGTTCCCCATCGAAGGTCCCAAGTACGCCACGTCCACTTTCTGCGCCGAGATCGAATGCTAAGAATTGTTGTGCTGCTCCCATTTCATTCCTCGCTGTACAATTCTGAGTTCAGTTCAAAGTCGGTATTATATGACGCGCTCGGAGGGATGTCAAATTTTTGTTTTGTTCTTGGCTTTGTTGATGTATAATATGTCAGAGGAAAAAGATGTAGGTGTCCCTTTTATAATACTTAAGGATTTCAGTGATAATGGAAAGATAAATGCTTAGAAATTTATTCAACCGGAAAACAGATGATTTATCGGAAGAACAACAGATTAAGGTTGAGGAACCTGCAACTGAACCGCTGACATCTGAAGCAACACCTGAGAAAGAAGGTAGCTGGTTTAGTCGTCTCAAAGAGGGATTATCCAAAACCCGAAATAATATCCTTGGGCAGATCTCCGGATTGCTGCGCGTTGGTAGGACAATTGATGAAGAGTTGATGGAGGAGATCGAGGAAATTTTGATCCAAGCGGATGTTGGTGTCAACACTACGCTCGAACTAATGGATAATGTCCGCGAGGTCGTCAGGGAGAAAGGACTCAACGATGCTTCTGAATTGGCGGAGATTCTCAAGCAGGAGATGTTGAATGTGCTTGGGGAAGATGCGCCCATCAGTGTTGATGGAGGGCAACCGTATACGGTTTTGGTGCTCGGAATTAATGGTGCCGGAAAAACGACGACCATCGGTAAGTTAGCACACCGTTTCAGATCCGAGGGCAATCGGGTGGTTGTTGCTGCGGGAGATACCTTCCGGGCAGCGGCGGCAGATCAGTTGGCAATCTGGTGTGATCGCGCCGGGGTAGAACTCATCCACGGTGGTGAAGGAGCAGATCCGGCATCGGTTGTCTTTGATGCCATTGAGGCAGCAAAATCTCGTCAGGCAGATCTACTCATCGTTGATACCGCTGGTAGGCTTCACACAAAAAAACCGTTGATGGATGAATTGTCGAAGATTGGACGGGTGATGGGGCGTGCAATCCCAGAGGCACCGCATGAAGTGCTGCTTGTCCTTGATGGAACAGCGGGACAGAATGCCATTATGCAGGCAAAGGTTTTCAATGAAGCAGTGCCGATCACCGGCGTTGCTGTGACCAAGCTAGACGGCACAGCAAAGGGTGGAATTGTTATTGCCGTAAAACAGGAAATTGGTGCACCGGTAAGATTAATTGGGATTGGTGAAAAGTTGGATGATCTCCGCGATTTTGTTAGGCGTGATTTTGTTGAAGCACTGTTTGAACGGCGAGAAACTACGGAGAATTGAATAGAAATAGACCTCACCGCAGAGACCACAGAGCAAGGCTGCGTAATGCGTAATAATCTTACGCATCACTCGTTACTCATTATTCTTAACTTCTGTTCGCTTTGAGCGTTTGTGTTAAAAAATTGTTTCGAGTAATGTAAAACAGACAGAATCAAATTATCAACAGAGAATCTGAATTATGCGAAGTCTTTTAGATTTTGAACAACCGTTGCTTGAATTGAATCAATATGCCGCTCAGTTGAAGGCATTTGCTGAAATACATCCTGAATTGGATCTGACAAAGGCGATTACGGCCCTTGACGAGAACACAAAAGATCTCACAAGGCAAGCCTTTCAGAAGGTGTCACGGTGGGATAAAGTGTGGCTGTCAAGACATGCAGAGCGTCCGCAGGCACCCGTCTATATTGAGGCAATGCTTGAGGACCCGATTGAGTTACGTGGTGACCGGCTGTACGCTGATGACAGGGCTTTGATTGGTGGATTCGCTTGGTTCGACGGTCAACCCATTGTTTACCTTGCCCAGCAGAAAGGGACGAACATCAAGGAACGCCAAGAGATGAACTTTGGGTATACCCGTCCGGAGGGATACCGCAAGGCACGACGTTTGATGCTTCTCGCGGAAAAATTCAATCGTCCCCTAATCTGTTTTGTCGACACGCGTGGTGCCCATTACGATGCGGAATCGGAGGAACGCGGACAGTCGATAGCGATTGCTGAGAATCTCGCTCAGATGTGCACATTACGCGTCCCGATTATCGTCGTGGTAATTGGTGAAGGCGGAAGCGGCGGCGCGTTAGCCATCGCTATTGGGGATCGTGTCCTGATGATGGAATACGCTATTTATTGTGTCGCTGCACCTGAGGTGTGTAGTAGTATTGTGTGGAAAGATGAGGGGGAGCGTGCTCCAGAAGCAACGGAAGGTTACAAACCAACAGCCGAAGATCTGTTAAAATTTGGTGTCATAGACGAGGTTATCCGCGAGCCACTTGGTGGTGCCCACCGGGATATTGAACTGGCGGCGAGACGCGTTAAAACCGCAATTCGGAAACATCTCAAAGAGTTGATAGAAATTGACTCGACATTCTTGGTTGAACAACGCCGTGAACGTTACCGGAAAATTGGGGTTTACGGTGAGCTATGAAAATCCGAACCGTAACCGTAGGAATACCTGACGCTTTTTCGCTTGAGCAGCTGCAATTCGCAATGGACTTTAATCGTCGCTGCCAGAGCCGTTTTGAAGCGAATGGATACGAGGTCCAAACCACGCGCGTGAGCAGTCAGGCATGGAACGCAGTTTCGAGTATAGATCAGGTCCTTGAATTAGATCAGCGTGTCGTTGAATTAGGAGGGGATTTTTTCAGTTTAGGAACGATTTTTCCGCACCTACCGCAAACACCTACCCATCTTGCCCTCGTCTCAGACGTTATCTCTCAAAGCCACACCGTCTTTGCATCAGCCACATTGACGACTCCCGACCAACAGATTGGGTGGGAAGCAGCCGAAGAGGTGGCAGCCGCCATACAGCAGATTGCCCACAAAACGGCTGACGGGCTTGGGAATCTACGTTTTGCGGCGACAATGAATTGCCCGCCTAACACGCCCTTTTTCCCCGCCGCGTATTGGCAGGATGAAGGGTTCAATGTCGGGATTGGTTGGCAGGCTGCCGATCTTGTTCATGAGGTATTTTTTGATGCACCGAATATAGAGATCGCGCCGGGTCGCCTGAAAGAGCTGATGGAACACGAAGGAAAACGGATCGTTGCCCTTGCTGAAGCAATTGCGGAGGAAGTTGGCATCCGATTCGTAGGGCTGGATGTCTCGCCGGCTCCAATGGGAACTGAAAGCATCGCCGGTGCAATTGAGACTCAAATGTCCGGTAGGTTTGGGAACAGGGGCACGCTAACTGTTGCAGCCGCAATAACGGCGACCCTTGATTCGCTGAATTTGCCACGATGCGGATACTCGGGTTTGATGCTTCCGGTCCTTGAGGACGAAGTATTAGGAACTCGTAGCCGCGAGGGGTGTTTTAATCTAGATAGTTTACTGCTCTACTCCGCTGTCTGCGGTACAGGTCTCGATACAATTCCGATTCCCGGCGATGCTTCCATTAGTCAAATCTGCAGCATCCTTACCGATGTGGCCTCTCTTTCGATTCGATGGGAAAAACCCCTCTCTGTTCGTCTGTTTCCTGTTCCCGGCTTGAACGCTGGTGAGCTCACTCACTTTGATTCACCTTACCTGACTAACACTAGTGTTATGGAACTGTGATGAATATGGCACAAAAAAGCCCGTGGCTAACGGTATGTCCGCCACAGGCGAATCTTATTAAGCCAAAGCGACAATGGGAATTTTCCACTGATCCGCCTGCTCACAAAGAGCGGGTTGATTCATAACAAACGTCCGTCCTGCTTCAACAGCGAGTACACCTCCGCCAACTGCTTGCAGGGTTTCTAACGTTTGATCTCCAACCGTTGGCACATCGACGCGAAAATCGTGGTCTGTTGCCGCAGCTTTTGCAACGACAACTCCTTTACCACCGAGTGTGCCACCCCGTTTTATTGCTTCATCCGTTCCCTCAATGGCTTCAATCGCGACTGCCATCATATTCTTCACAACGACGGTCTGTCCAATCCCCAAATCTGCTGTCTGACGCGCAAGTTGCATCCCGTACTTTACATCTAGCCATTGGGATTGGGTCGGGTGTTTTTTTGTCAACACACCTTCCTTTGGCATCAATCCACTCAGAAAGCGATGCTGTTCAACCACGCAAATTCCCTTTGATTCAAAATGCTCAATCACCGCAGCAACGATTGAGCGGGTGCCTTTGTTGCGATTTTGCGCTAGAATCTTGATGGCTGTAGGGTCTACTAGAAAGGGACGAAACAGGATGCTTGTATCAATTTTTCCGATAATTGCCAGTTCTCGGACACCTGAATCGAGCAGCGTTTTTGTGATCTTCTGAACCTGACCAATGCCGAACGAGTACGTCTTTGAGGCAATACTTTCAAGCGGTTCGGATGCGGGTTGAGTGATTTGAATAACAATCGGCATCCGGCCTTGTTCTAATGCTGCTTGTGCGAGCAGTAGCGGTAAATCGCCAGCCCCAGCAATAAGCCCCAGTTTTTCCAATGGTGTCCTCTTACATCTATTTTCTGTTAAACACCGATTCCTCGATTGGAATTCTCAATAAAATTTAGTAGATATTCCACTTCTGGGTCCGGTTCACCGTCGCTTCTTACCTGTGCGATCGCTTCTGTGAGATTCACTTTGCTGCGGAATAGAATACGGTAGGCAGTCTTGAGCCGACTAATAGTTTTGGCGGAGAGTGATGCCATTGGATGAACTTGTGAGGTGCCAAGCCCAACAATATTTAAGCTGCGCACACGGGCGGGATGTCCATCAGCCACAGTGAATGGTGGTACATCCTGCACAAATTTCGAGCACGCTCCTACCATTGCCATTTTACCAATACGAACGAACTGGTGAATTGCAGCGTGGGCACCAATCCGTGCATCATCTTCAACGAGGACATGTCCGGCGATTGTGGCAAAGTTCGCCATAATAATCCGACTACCGACAACGGTATCATGTGCAATATTGACCCAGTTCATGAGCAGATTGTTATCACCGACGATCGTTGCGCCGTCCTCCGTAGTGGCTCTAGAGATTGAAACGTACTCGCGCAGAACATTTCGATCGCCAATTCGGGTATAACTTCGCCAACCGCCATACTTGAGGTCTTTTGATGGGTTACCGATTGTAGAACCGAAAAAGATTTGGCAATCTTCACCGATGGTCGTCCACCGGTCGATCTGGACATGCGGTCCAATCACAGTTCCACGACCGATCTGCACATCCTCGCTGATAATTGAGAAGGGACCGACTTCAACGTTATCGTCTAGTTCGGCTTTAGGATGGATGATGGCAGTTTCATGAATATTTGTCACCGCTGCCCTCCTTTTTTTGGTAGGCGACTCCATAAACCATTGAGAGATACCAGATCGCGATAGGTTCAATCCGAATACACACCAATCAGGTGTTTGCCTATCCTGCTGATTCCTGTCCCAGCGCGATTGACAACTCTCCTTCCGCTGCCAGTTGATCGCCGACATACGCTTTGCCGCCAAGCCGCGCCCATGTCCGGCGCCTGCGAAGGATTTCGATTTCTAGCCGCAGCTGATCACCTGGTATAACCGGTCGTCTAAACTTGGCTTCCTTAATTGACACAAAATATCCGACTTGCCCTTCAGCCCCTAATTCTTTTAACAACAACCATGCTCCAAGTTGTGCCAATGCCTCCATCTGTAGGACACCGGGCATAACGGGTTGTTCCGGAAAATGCCCTTGAAAAAAAGGCTCGTTAAAACTAAGATTTTTGATACCGACCGCCCGTTTGCCTTGCTCGACTTCGATAATCCGATCCAACATACACATCGGATAGCGGTGAGGTAATACTTCCAAGATATCCATAATTTCAATAGGCTCTTGCTGTTGTATCAGCCCTTTTTCCGCCATTGATAGGATAAGTTGTGCGTGAAGCGTATGCCCTGACTTTAGCGCAACGACTTGGGCTTGGGGTAGTTTTCCGACTAAGTAAAGGTCGCCAATCAGGTCTAGCATTTTGTGTCGGACAAACTCATTTTCAAACCTCAACTCGCTACTGGTACGTCCATCATCTTCAATAACAAGGACGTTATCATAACTGGCTCCCTTGCCGATCCCTTGGCCCCTAAGTAATTCGATTTCGTCAGCAAAGCAGAAGCTGCGTGCAGGCGCAATTTCAGTCACGTAGGTTTCTGGATCTATCGTGAGGTTCGCAACTTGAGCAGGAAGTTTCGGATGATCGTACACAAAGGATATTTGAAAGGAATCCGCGGGAAGTAGGATGAGCTGTTTGTCTTCGTCATAAGCGGCGAACGGGTCTGTCAACTCAATGGGGGCGCGTGGGGTATCTTGTTGGACTATCTCTGCCCGCTGCAGGATCTGGACATACGGTAATGCACTGCCGTCTAACGCTGGGCACTCTGGGGCATCGATATCAACTTGCAGGTTATCAATACCCATGCCAGCTAATGCGGACAACAGATGTTCAACGCTGTTGACCGCTGCATCGCCGGTGCGGAGACTTGTACAGCGGGGAATGATTGCTTCATAGTTATCGGGGCAGACTTGGACTATTGGTTCATCGGGCAGATCTATCCGATGAAACACAATGCCGTGATCTGCTGGTGCCGGCTTGAATGTGAGGTTGACTGACTCGCCAAGCATCAAACCGGTTCCTGAGATAGTTACCTCATTTTGAATAGTCTGTTGTGAAGCCAAAAGGTGTATGCCCTTTCGTGTGGTTGGAGAATTAATAATTGTCAGTTGAAGTGTTCATGTACTCTTGGACGACATCTAATCTGGAGTTGTAGGCGTGTGGTCTCCATATTCAGATTTTTTTCAATCGGCAATCAGTCTGCGATTCCGCCTTATTTTGTTGATCATATTTTGGTGTTCCCTTAATGTCTTAGAAAAATGATGCTTGCCATCACCTATGGCGACGAAGTACATGTAGTCAACTGAAGTAGGACGGAGTGCTGCTAAAATTGAAGCCATACCCGGATTGCAGATAGGCCCCGGTGGTAACCCCTTATGAATATAGGTGTTATAAGGTGAATCGACTCTAAGGTCTGCTGCTCTGGGCGGTCGATCCGGATTTCCCAAACCGTAAAGTGCAGTTGGATCCGCTTGAAGTTTCCAGCCGTGACGCAGACGATTGTGAAAAACAGCTGAAACTAAAGGACGTTCATCTGGCACTCGTGTCTCTGCCTCAATAATAGAAGCTAGTGTAATGATCTGATGTTTGGAGAATCCGAGTGCCTTGGCTTCCTCAGTGAACTCAGCCGTCCATCGTCGGTTAAATTCATCCAGCATTATCTGGATGATCACCTGCGGTGTTACCCCATCAGGAAATTGGTATGTATTTGGAAATAGGTAGCCCTCCAGTGTTTTCCCTTCGATTCTATATTTACGCAGCCACTTTGGGTCGATCGCGGCTTGGTTGAACAGTGCCGCCGTTCCAAATTCAACTTTTTCCCAAAGTTTCCCAATTTGCACAACCGTTAACCCCTCAGGCACCACAAATTGTTGCGTGACCACTTTCCCAGTTTTGAGGTGGTCAATAATTTGTGGTATACTCATTGCCCCGCTGAGACGATAGGTTCCTACCTGTAACCGGTGGCTTGTGTCACTGAGATGAGAAACAAACAGGAAAGCCCATGGATTGTGAATTAACTTATTATGGACAAGCTGATCCGCTACTGCCTGGGCACTCATGCCACGAACAATTTTTAACTGTATAGGTTTTGCATTTGCATCCACAGGAGACAGGTAGCGCCCCATGTAGAATATCGCGATTAAAATCGCAAGACTACTGAGCGTTGATATGCCAAAGAGGGTGATGGAAATGTACCGCCGGGTGTTTTTGCGAATATCTGGCAATTTCATTGAGGTCTATTCCAAAAAAGTCAATTAATTATAAAATCAGTGTATGGATTGGAGCGTATGAGCAACAATCTGTTAATGACATGATTCACACTCGTTGACTTGACCTTTTCCTTGTAAATTGCGTAATTCCTCCAAATAGTCCTCAAGAATCAGTACAGCGGCAACCTGGTCGATAACCTGCTTCCGTTTCTTCCTCCGTTTTTTGGTCCTCCGCAAGATCTGTGCAGCTTTAACGGTGGTAAAACTTTCGTCCCAGAAGACAATTGGCAGATTGACTTGCTGCGCCAACTTTTCTGCAAATCGTTTTACCTTTTGTGCTTGAGTTCCCGTTTCACCATCGAGTTGAAGTGGCAGTCCTACGACAATCCGTTCGACTTTGTAAGCAGTAACTAACTTTTGTAGCTCTGCTAGCACAGCTTTTCTACTTTTGCGTTGAATTGTACAGAGCGGATGAGCAGCAATGCCTAATTCATCACTGATGGCTACACCAGTTCGCGAATCGCCAATGTCTAAGCCAAGGATTATTGACATAACGGTGAAACGTGATTCGTAATTTTAAGAGTTAATATAACTACCATTATCACTAGCATTCCCTTGCCGAGCCGGTAATGGTTCTATCTGTTCATTGAGGTACTTAGTATTTGGATGATAGCATTCATCGAATTTGATGTCAAGTCCAAAGACATAAACGTCTGAATCCGCGAATGAGTGACGAGAAAAATGTTGATACGGAATCAAATTTTCGGTAAAATCATAAAATCAACCATTTTAATGCTAACTACCCTCACCTTCTTCTATAAAATGTCCGATAACTAATCTTATCGGACATTATTTCCCCCAAAAATGTCCGATAAGTGAAACGGACTGCCAAATTTCAGCGTTCTAACCCGCATAAACACTGAATTCTTAAAAAAAATGTCCGATAAGGAGACGCAAAAATGGACGATTTATTACAGGATTATCGCGATTATCTATATGATCAGGATAAGTCTGAGCAGACCATCAAGGCGTACATGGCAGATCTCAACTCATTTTCACGCTGGTTCCAACACACTACTGGGGAACCGCTTAATCTTGAAAATGTTACGCCGATGGAAATAATTGATTACCGAAATGCAATGCTGGACTGGGATAGGAAGCCATCAACGATTAATCGTAGCCTGATTAGTATTTCCAGTTTCTGCCAGTGGGCACAGCAAAATGACCTCATTGTAAATAACCCCGCTGAAGGTATACGGAGTGTTGCCGAGGAACCGCTTGCCCCACGGGCACTCGAACGCAAAGAGCAGTTGGGATTACTAAGAGCGGTACGCAGATCGGGAAATATGAGAGATTTAGCAATTATTACAATGCTGCTGCATACCGGTGTGCGTGTTAGCGAACTTTGCAATCTAAGAGTTTCTGATATTAGAATATCAACAAATAGTAATATGGTTACGGTTCGAGAGGGCAAGGGAACGAAACGGCGCAATATCCCATTAAACTCAACTGCTATAGGCGTTCTGAAGGATTATCTGAAGTCACTTAATGACAACGGAGAGGTGATATTGACAGCTGGTTCAAATCCTGAACGAGACCGTTTTCTGTTTTACGGACAGAAACGGATGCCCCTGACGGATCGTGGTGTTCGTTACGTCATAAAAAAATATGCCTATAATGCAAAAATAAACCATCTGTCCCCGCATGTATTTAGGCATACCTGCGCTAAAAATCTTATTGATGCTGGACAATCGATTGATAGAGTTGCCAAAATATTAGGGCATTCAAATGTTAATACAACATCTATTTATACTATTCCTACTGAACGAGATTTACACATTACTATGGAAAGCATTTCATGGGAGTAGTATGCGTACAAATACAGCATGTTCTATTATATGAAATAATTTTGATGGACATTTCCGCATTTTATTGATATACTATATAGAATAATTTGCATATTTTCATTTGTGCAGTTTTATGCTTCCACTATGTTCGGAGATGCCAATGAAAGAATATCGCCAATCTAAAGATTCTCTAAAGAAACAGATAAGCCTATTGCTTCCTCTTGATATTTATGAGGGCGCGAAACGGGATTCCCAGAAGTATAGCCGTTCTATGGCATATCATATCGTTGAAACACTTCGGGTTACGTTTGACAAATCAATACAGGAAGTACAAGCAGAACGAGAAGAAGCAGCTAAGATGACTATCCTAGAGCAGATGAAGCAACAGGCAGAGGAGGCAGGCAAACCAGAAGAATTCATCCAAGCGGTAGAAACGGTATTCAACCGGTTTGCAGAAAAAAAACGAGCGGAAGATTTTACAGAGGCTTTCCAAGAAGATGTTATGACCTTTGCTGCCATGATGCTAGAAACAGAAGATGAAACATAAAGATTAGTAGTACACTACAAGGAGAACCAAATATGGCAAAATATCGTGCAGGAGTGATTGGTCTCGGTTGGATGGGAATGCTTTACGATATGGCAGAGCGGATTGGCGATTTTTTCAACATTGATGACGTTAATCGCCCTACGCCGGAGCTGGAAGTCCATCGCAAAACCTATCACCATGCTCACCCCGGCAAAGAAGGCTTGCCTACCAGTTACTCAGAGGCGTTTTGGGACCGTCCGGAGGTAGATTTGGTCGCTGCGGCTGATCGCGACCAGAAACGGTTAAAGGCATTCAAGGAACGCTACAATATCAGTGCACTCTACACCGATGCGGTTGAAATGCTGCGTACTGAAAAGCTTGATATCGTCGCTGTAGCCACGAACGTCAAGGGACGTGCCGACCTGACCTGTTTAGCGGTTGAGAATGGCGCGAAGGGGATTGTAACAGCAAAGCCAATGGCACACACCCTTGAGGAAGCTGACCGGCTGGTCAACGTATGTGCTGATGCCGGTGTGCCACTTAACTGTGGTTCCATTTCGACGACTCATCCGTCGTTTGCGAAAGCGAGGGAATTGGCTACCAATGGCACAATTGGCAATCTGATTTCCATCGAAGCACCGCGGCCAGGCGCGCAACATCAGAGTTGGTCTTACTTTTTGGAGAGCTCCCCTGCATGGGTTATCGGCATTGGTGATCAGGAGCGGCGTGGTACTGGCACCGATGAATTCAGCGGTCCTGGCGGCAGCGACGAATTCACGGGTCAAGGGATGATGGTTACGGAAAATGAAATCGCGGTTTATTTTCGGCCGGGTGCACCGCATCTGCGCTTAACTGGCACGAGCGGTGAGATAGTTATTCCTACAATGGCGACCGGATTTAGGTTATGGCAAGATATCGAAACAGCTGCGGGTGTCAACCGGGTGGAGACACCGTGGCCCGATCCGCAGTTTGTTGGTCCCTACGGTTCAATCTATGGATTAGCCGATGTGATAGATTGCATGGAAGGCAGGCTAGATGAACCCAAGAACTCAGGCAGAAGGGTCGCTGTGGCTATAGAGGTCGAAATCGCGCTTAAACAGTCCTCGGCACAGGGCGGTATACGGGTGGATCTGCCGTTGGCAGACAGATCTTTGGGACTCAATTATGACTGGTTCCGATAGTCCCAAAGCAAGGAAGGTCTAATTCAGGTGGTTTTTGCGGATGGATAAATAGGTTACCGATTGTGTAAGTATCTGTTACAAAAGAACGCACCAACACTGATAAGTATCACGGAAATACCAACCTTCACGAGCCACAAACGCGGTGTATAAAGGATAGAGATTAGCAGCAAAATCGCTACGAGCAGCACAAGGATGGCTGTATACAACCGCTCAAATTGCTTCGCTTTTTTAGTGTCTTCTGAATTTCCCATCGCGCTTCCTTTCACCAGAGCAGGACAAAGAGTAGATAGCAAGCAATGGCGAGGTAGATAATTGCCCACACCCCAGGGCGTTGGAACCAGCGTAGTCCCGTTTTCGGAACTTCAAAAGGATACTTGGGGCGAATTGGTGCTTCTCGCAATGTTTTCTGCAGCCATGTACCTTCAAGCGCTTTCAACCGATTTGCCATCAGTTCTCGTAGCTCCGCCGTTGCTTCGTCGTGGGCATAGACCAAACCCTTTATTTCTTCTTCTTTGATAGGACCACGCAACAGATCAATAACTTTTGAGGCAATCAACATACTTCCCGCCGGTAGTATCAGATTCCATAGATAAGCCCACCAAGTGTTGGTATACCAAACCGGTAGTGCCCAACCCTTCGCGTCCGCTATAATCGCTGATATGCCGTAAATCAGCCCTATTGCAAGCCCGATGATACCTGTTTCCCGATGTACCCGTGTAAAAACCCCCATCAGGATAACCGTCATGAGCGGGACCTGGATCGCTCCTGCCAAGCGTAGATAGAACAGTACCATCCCACCCTTAAGAAACGGCACATACAGAAATCCAAGCAGAATGATGAAAGGCACCGTTATTCTGCCGACTCGCGTGTAGTGAGCATCGGAGCCATTTTTTACAATGAAGCGGGCGTAGATGTCCCGGACAAAAAGGCTTGAGATACCGATGCCGATGGAATCGAAAGTTGAGTATCCTCCAGCTACCAACCCGGCGAGCACTAAGCCGATTAAGCCTGTAGGAAGATAACTTTTGAGCATCAGGGGATAGGCTTGATCGCTCATCTCTAATGCAGGGAAATCCGCTCGTGCTAGAGGACCTAAACTCACGTTAAACCAGAGACAGATCGCCGTTGCGACGCTAGCCACTAGGGCGGCCATCTTGAAATCCCATTCAGAACGCGCTCCTAAAAATCGGATGGTTTCGTATTGATTGATTAACACATACATCGTTAATACCACAACAAGCCCAAAGACGACCAAAAGGGGAGGCACCCCAGGCGGCGAATATCCACCCACATGCAGGAGGGTTTCAGGCAAGTTCGGATCTATTGCGCCAAGTTTTTGATTTAGCCCCTTCCAACCGCCGGTATTCACCCATACGACACCCCAGAGGACAAAGGCTGCAACGATCATGCTGACGCTCTGCAGCGCGTCGGTAACAACTCCCGCCTTCAAGCCTCCCCGGACGATATACAGAATTGCGGTAAACGCAACGGCAACGACAATCAGCCAACTCCAGACCTTTTCGATATCCGCCACGATATTAAGGACCAGAAAGGTGGAAAAGAAGATGTTACCCAACACATTGGTACGGGATTGAATGTTGATCAGGACAGAAAGGAATCGGGCTGCGGGTCCGAAACGGAATTCAAGCCATTCTGCGTTGGTGAATACCCCAGATCGATACATCGGCACAATGGCGAAGAAACTCAGGACGAACCACCCCACGGCGATCCCCAGCCACCATTGGGACAACTGAGAGAGTCCCAGTGTATAGGAGCCACCGACAATCGCCACGTAATCGCCGCTATCTACCGCAGTTGAGAAAGCAGATAGTCCGACAATCCACCACGGTATAGATTTGGCTGCTAGATACCAGTCAAAACTCTCGCGCTGTCCCCTGAACACAATGATTCCATACAGGACAATGCCACCGTTGATTACTAGGACGAGCAGCCAGTCGATTAGGGTCATAAAGGTTTCTCCGTCCTTTGATATTAGCGAACAACAGCGGATGCAACCACGTTGGAAACCCGCCGGAGCAGACTTCCGTTATCCACCATCTGATTTGTCAAAATCACACATAGCAGCTCCTGTTCGGGATCTGCCCATGCCACCGTGCCGGTGGCACCGGTATGGCCGAAGGTTGCTGAGGAAACCAATTCACCGAAAAAGTTCCACGCTTTTGAATGCGCCAATCCCCAACCCAATCCCCACGGTGCATTCAGCGTTCCATTCTGATCCGTTGTCATTGCTTTGACTGCAGCCGGGCTGAAGACACGTTTTCCGGCGTATCCACCGCCATTGAGCATGGTCTGTAGTAAGATAGCGAGGTCTGGTCCGGTGCTGTGTATCCCACCCCACGGATTGCCCAAATCGCGCCAATAAGGACTATTTGGTCCGAAACGCTGCTGGTCTTCGGTTTCCTCCATAGATGTTCCACACCACACTGTTTCGGGAATCTTAAATCGTCCAAGCCCCAATGCGGTATCCATCATTCCAAGCGGCTGGAAGATTTCTGCTTCTTCAAAATCTCGCAGGCGTTTCCCTGTAACCCGCTCTACAATCTCCGATGCCAGTAGGATGCCTTTGCTTTGGTAACTAAAATCTGTATTGGGTGAGTAGAGTAATGGGGTTTGAGTTGCGCGACGTACAAACTCGCTTAGCGGTGCGTGGGCACGCCGTAATTCTGTATTCTCAGGCAGCATGTCCGGCATACCCGAAATGTGCGATAGCAGATAGCGGACTTGCACCTTATGGCGTTCCCCACCTTGAAACTCTGGTAGATAAAGGGAAACCGGATCGCCAGGCGAAACCTGTCCTCGATCAACTAGTAACATCAAGGCACAAGCTGTAACCGGCTTGGTAATCGATGCGAGCAGGAAAACGGAATCTGGTTTGACTGGATCTGAATCCGCTTCAGGTGTCAGATGCCCATAGCCTTTTGAGTGGACGATTGTTTGATTGCGTGCCACAGTCAACGCTGCTGCGGTGATTCGCCGATTCGTAATTTCAGATTGGAGGATGGCTTCCGCCTGCAAGAGCGCGTCCTGTGACATTCCAACATCTGAGGCAGCACCAATCTTGAGTTTAGTATGGATTGTTGACATAGTTTACCCGATGGTTTCCTTTCTTTGAGAACGTTTATAGTGGATTTTAGAATTAATGAAACACTCCAAATCGGCGCAGTTGCAAACAGTGCCTACCAAGTCCCGATAATAAGTTTACCCCGATTTATCGGGGGGATCGAAACCGAGAAGCGAAAGTGTGTATTTATTTTTTGAATTCACTATAGTATGTTCAGATCTGTTGATAGTCGAACATGAGATTAAGCAGTGGCACCGTAAACCTCAACCATGTCGGATTATATGGATTTTCGTGGGACGGTTGCTTCCCATTTTCCCTCGACGACATAGGCTTCGCACTCACCGGGCCAAGGGGGCATGGTCACTCCAACCGCTGCCAAAGGTTCATGACCAAAGGCTCTGAATTGGAAGTGAGTTTCAACAGGGATTGTAATACAGATGCCGGAATGCACCGGGACTAATTCCTCGATTTGATCTTGCTTCCGCCACATTTCGCCACGGCCGCCTAAGAAAAACCAGATTTCTTCAACGGTCCGGTGGGCGACCGCAGTTGATGTTTCTCCCGGCGCAAGCTCAAAGTGAGCCATTCCACCTCCTGCAAGTGCCAGCAAAACACGAACATCTGAGCCGTCTGGGGCGATAGCATCAGGGATGTCAGGCAAGCATTTTGTGCTAAAATCGGTCATTTTTTCATTTTCCTATACGCTGCGGAGAATGGCTCATAATTTTGTCTGCCCTTTGAGGTTAATACGCATATCTCTCAATAAGTACCTTGCTTTTGAGTACTCCCAGGTGATCGTCTGTTTGACCTTCGTACTCAATACCGAAGGGATTGGTGTATCCTGCCGCCTTAAAGATTTCCATGACACTTTTGCAGTCAATTTCGTTCGACTCGCCATTGTCGTCGAAACTGAGAAATTTCGCATGGGTTGCCCAAGTATAGGGCGCGACTGCTCTCAAATTCTCTACTTTATCGTCCTCCGGTCTCCAGTTAAGGAAGTCCGCCAACACACGACAATATGCGCTGTCTACCGCCTCTATAACCTGCACAATGTTATCCGGTGAGACTGAGACACCGCCATGATTTTCCATCATTACACGAATACCTGTATCTTCCCCAATAGTCGCGAGTTCCTGAAAACTCTTGATGCACTGGTCAATCTCCGTCTCTGTTACATCCGCGCCGTGGCTGCCCCCGCTATTCGCTCGAAAAGCATTGCAACCTAGTTTCTGGCAAATACCAAACCATTTCTTGTGATTCTGTACCGCTTGCCTTCGCTCAGCCTCGTCGAGGGCGGATAGGTTACCGTGCCCATCAACGGCAATACTGAGCAACCTCACGCCAACACTATCGGCTCGGCGGCGTAACTCGTCGACATACAGATCGGAAATTCCACTTTGTGCGGGATTGTCCGGGTTTTCGTAGGTAAAGAAGGGACTGTTTAATTCTACTGCATTGATCTCGAATTCTTCGCGTGAAAGTTGCGGATAATCGAGTAGAGACAGCGGGTTGTCCTGATTTCTGAAACGGCGGTTGATACTCCAACCGGCAAGGGAAATTTCCATAGTTGAACTCCTAGTCTATTTTCTGCAATGAATATGTGATACATATGGGTTTATAGTGGATCTTAGAATTAATGAGACACTTCAAATCGGTGCGGTCCGATAAATCGAGACTAGGGTTACAAACCGCACCTACCGGGTTAGGCTGCATTCGGTTCGGTTACAAACCGCACCTACCTCAATAAATCGGGATCGAAACCGAGGGGCGAAAGTGTCTATTTATTTTTGGAGTTCACCATAATTGCATGAAGTTAGCGTATAAAAGGGGCAAGTTGATCCATTGAAATGCCGCCATATCGTCGGATTTGTGGTGGCGAGACGGAAAGGTCTAAAACAGTCGAGGCAATTTTAGTCTCGGTTTGTCCACCGTCAAGGATGATACTGACTAGTTCGCCAAGTTCAGATCGGACTTCCTCTGCTGAGGTAGCTGGCGGTTCGTCAGATTTATTTGCGCTAGTTGTAGCGATGGCACCGCCAAAACGTTGAAGCAGTGTAAGTGCTAGTGGGTGATCTGGCATACGGACACCAACTGTATCCCCACCGGCAGTAACTTCGTGAGGCAGCGATTTTGCCTCTACGATCAGCGTTAATTCTCCGGGCCAAAACTGTTCGGCAAGTTGGGAAAAGGTTGGCGGTAGATTTTGAGCGACATGATTTACATCACCGATAGATCCAACTAAGATTGGGATCGGTTTGTCGATAGGTCTGCCTTTAATCTGATACAGCTTTCGCACGGCTTCCGGTTGAAAGGGGTCCACGCCGACACCGTACACCGTGTCGGTTGGGAAGGCTACGACACCACCACCTTTCAAAATTGTGATGGCTTGATTGATATATAAATCATCGGATTGGTTCATAATATTCAGAGATTCAAGGATTCAGTTTTAAGATTTTGGACATTAAGTCTTACATTTCACACAATAGATCCAGCAGCAGAGGCATTCAGGTCAAGGACATCTCTTAATCCTTCTTGATACTTATGGTGAGCAACTCCGGCAATCATCGCACCGTTGTCGGTGCAGAGTTGAATCGGCGGATAGTAAACTTCCGCACCAATTTCTGCGCCCGCCTCACGCATTGATTCGCGCAGTTGACGGTTCGCTGCGACACCACCTGTCAAAGTAATTGCCTTAAGGTTTTTCGCTTTCGCTGCTCGGATGGTTTTCCCGACGAGTACATCCACAACCGCTGCCTGAAAGCTTGCCGCGATGTCCGCAATCGGTGGCAAAGTTCCCGCCGTATTCGCTTTTTCTACAAAGAAACGGACAGCGGTTTTAATTCCACTGAAACTAAATTGGTAGTTGTCACGATCAAGCATCGGACGCGGAAACTGGATTGCGTTGTTGTCGCCTTCTTTCGCCAGATCATCAATGATTTTACCGCCGGGGAAGCCGAGTCCGAGATATTGGGCAACCTTATCGTACGCTTCACCGGCGGCATCATCTTGGGTTGTGCCGAGAATCTCATATTTCCAACCCTCTTGAACCTCCACCAAAAGGGTGTGTCCCCCCGAAACGGTGAGACAGACGTGCGGGAAAGGTAAGGTTTCATGTTCCATGAAGTTTGCGTAGATATGTCCCTCGATGTGGTTGATCCCCAGAAGTGGTAGATTATGGCAGTATGCCAGCGATTTCGCTGCAGCGACCCCGACGAGAAGGGCACCAATCAAGCCGGGGCGGTTTGTCACAGCGATTGCCTCAAGGTCATCGAACCGTAGATCGGCTTCAACCATTGATTGATCGACAATATAGTTAATCGTTTCGACATGTTTCCGAGAGGCGAGTTCAGGCACAATCCCGCCATACTTTGCGTGGAGTTCTATCTGTGAGGCAACAATATTAGATCGGATTTTTCTGCCGTCAGTAACGACCGCCGCCGCGGTTTCGTCACACGAAGTTTCAATTCCAAGAATGTTCATCTGAATTCCTTGTGGTTTCCTAAATATCTATTGGATTCTCTTACGGAGTTTGTTCAAGATTATCACACAATCACCGAGTTTTCCAAGCAAAATCAGTCCTTACACACGACTTTTAACTCGAATTGCGCTAGGAGGGACTTTTTACTTGACTAAACCAATTTTTCCAATTTCCTGAACCGTCTTTCCGCCTTGAGTCGCGGAGATAGCAAAAATATAAACCCCGGTAGCGAGTGTCTCATTACCCGTATTCTTACCATTCCAACGGAATTGACCGGATCCGATGACATTCTGGCGGGCCTCCGCATGAACCAGATCGCCAGTGATATTGTAGATTTCTAGTTCGACTTGTTCAGCGAGTTGGAAGCCGGGGATTGTGTAGGAGAAGATTATTTCACGGTGCCCCGCGCGCATCGGATTCGGAAAGACACGGACTTTTGTCAATTTCAGCTGCCCAGATCGCGTTTCAACCGCATTGACAGTCAAGCGGTATGAATCCACTTCGCTGAATCCAGATAGGGATCTGACTGAAACAAAATATGTATCTGCGTTCTCTGGCTGAAAGACAACCTGTAGTTCTGTGACTTCAACCCACTCTGCAGCAGCAATAGACTGACCGCTTCTATCAAGTATAGACAATCGATAATCAACCGTATCGGAATTAGTAGTCAAGGTAGCTACGATTGCTTCTCCCGGTATCGCGTTGAATTGATAGAGATCTCGCTCATCTTTTTCATCGGCGATAAAGGATTCATAGGTTTGGTCAAATTCAATGGGAAAAGCCTCGGTCAAATCATTATTCGGCTCATAGGTATCTCCAAACGCAACGGAGATTGTCGTTTCCTGTCCCTCAAAACCGATATTTGTGATAGAAATTTTCGAGATTGTCCCATCATTGGCGTTGCTATTAGGAAGGGTTGAAGAGGTAAAAGATGTTTCGTCGTCATCAGCGGAATATGCCGCGCCATCCGTAATGGTGCGGATATCTATGTTATTCGGATTATCAGGAGGGATACCAAAATGCTTGGGGTCATTCGGATCCTCAAGCCAAATTTGACTTGCAGCATCAATCGCTCCGGGAGGACGTACATCTGTTTCATCAATATGCCAGATGAGAATTCCGGACTCGGGCAATCGGGTATCGAACTGCGCCCCCGATTCTCGATAGCGGTTTTCAATGAGGAAGAATTCTGTGCTATCTCCAAATTTGTTAATTTTTCCGGGAATATCGATTTTGAAAAGCTTGTTATCGTACGGCGGCAACTCAAAGCTCGGTATGGGCAGGTTGGCAACATTCTCCCGTATCTCAACGGGTTGAATCCAACCGAGCCGTCCGTTTTCGGGGCGTGCGTCAAAGTCCCATTTTAGGTAACCGCTGATATGGCTCGGTTGTAATCCATTCCCAATCCCATCAATGATTTCGCCCTGATAGGGCCCTAACTGTCCCATCAGTCCCCATTTATGATCGCGAGGACCTAAAAAATTTCCACCATATACGTCGGGTGCACCGAAATCGTGGAAGAATTCGTGGAAGTAGATGCCAAGGTGTGGTGTATCGAAACTAGGTTCCTCACCAACTAGAACCGCCGTGCTTACCCATACACCATCAAATTTTCTGTTGATATCCGGGGTCAAGATTGACCAGATATCATTCATTTCTACGGTCGATGCTTGGTCATTACCTGAATGGATAATAAAAACGTGGTCAACTACACCATCTCCGTCACGGTCATAAGCAGAAAAATCGACCATATCATCTACCGCTGCACACGCTTCACGGACAAGTTCTTGGGAACGCCTGACGTTAATCTGTCCTTCACCATAATAACTCATCGGATTTTGTGCGCGAACCCACCGGTTGCCTTGCGGAAGGACTCCCCCTATCGGTCCGGGCTGTATGTCCATCTGTCCGTAAGAAACTTCCCTGTAGTAGGTTTTCAACGAAACACCCTCGTCTGCAAAGAGGTACTGATCAAATGCTGCCCCCGGTCGCTGACCGGGTTGATCCGAAAAATCAATCTTTATCGCTAGAACATACTCGATACCATCTGCTTGCAAAACGCTCCCCTCACGAACAAAACAACAACCATCTAACGCATGGCGGAATTGAGCCTCACTTGCGGGTGCCTTCGGCATCCAATCATTTGTGGCAGAATTGTAATTGTAGAAAAGATAGGGATTTGGCGGTGCGGCTGCACAGAGAGACGCAAGCAAAAAGAGAAGGATGATGCCTAATAAGCAAAATCTGGAGTATGCAAATCTATTTTCCAATTAATGGTTCCTTTCTTAAGTAGCGAGCTGCCACGCCCAGCTACCTCGAGTTTATCACCTTAAATCTATTATAGTTTAACATCCATATCATTCGCTTTGCCCATAAATTTTTGTATGTTTCATTTCCGGTTTGACAAACCTATAATAAGTCCTTATAATTTCATATCCGTTTGCGACCAAATTGAAGCCCCGCATGATGCTACCATGCGGGGAGAATATGAATTGGAGATGATTCAGGTTATGGTGAAAATTGGCGATGTGGCGTTAGGAAATTTTCCACTGTTATTAGCCCCAATGGAAGATGTGAGCGATCCACCTTTTCGTGCAGTGTGCAAGGTGGGCGGAGTGGACATGATGTACACAGAATTTATATCTTCTGAGGGGCTGATCCGAAACGCTCGGCAAAGTGTCATGAAACTGGATATCTTTGAATCAGAACGACCGATAGGCATTCAGATTTTTGGAGGCGATGTTGAGTCAATGAAAGCCGCGGTTGGAATTGCAGAACGGGTAAATCCAGATTTAGTTGACATCAATTACGGCTGCCCTGTCAAGAAAATTACCTGCAAAGGGGCGGGAGCGGGGATACTGCGCGATGTTCCGAAGATGGTTAGGATGACGCGCGAAATAGTTAAATCAACGACGCTGCCTGTCACTGTAAAAACTCGGCTCGGTTGGGATGAGAAGACACAATACATCGTTGAGGTTGCAGAACGATTACAAGATGTGGGGATCCAAGCGATTACGATTCATGGGCGGACCCGTGTACAGATGTATAAAGGAAATGCGGACTGGAGACTCATTGGAGAAATTAAAAACAACCCGCGCATGGCAATCCCCGTTTTTGGGAATGGGGATGTGGATTCGCCGCAAAAAGCACACAAGATGCGTCAAGCATACGGCGTTGATGGGATAATGGTTGGACGAGCGGCTATCGGTTACCCGTGGATCTTTAGAGAAATTAAACACTATTTTTTGACCGGACAACTGCTTGACCCTCCTTCTATCAAAGAGCGATTGGCTATCTTAAAAAAGCATTTGGAACTCTCCATTAAATGGAAGGGAACGCGGCATGGCATTTTAGAGATGAGAAGGCACTATAAAAACTATCTAAAGGGCATCCCAAACGTCAAAGCGTATAGGGAACAATTAGTGATCCTCAAGAGTTATGAAGAGATCGTTGAAGTTATCAATGATGTGCAAAGGCACGTTGAATCTATGATGTTTGTCTTCAATCCTGTTGGTCAGGAAGAACAAAAATTCACGAGAGCTTCTTTCTGATGCCAATTTTTGGTTAAAGGTAAACATTATTGAGATTATCAGAGTTATCCATAATGAACCTGGTTAATATGTTATTATCAAACAGAATTGCTCAAGAACAGATCTGGAGGTATTTCGATATATAATGTCTGAACACCGAGACGCAGGTGTGTCGATTGTTCCTATCGGTGGATTAGGGGAGTTCGGCTTAAACATGATGGTGTATCAATATGGCGACGACATCATCGTCGTGGATGCCGGGCTGATGTTCCCGGAAGCCGATATGCCCGGCGTGGATCTGGTTTTTCCAGACATCACATATCTGCGCGAGAACCGAGATAAAATTAAAGGTATCATCATTACTCATGCACATGAGGACCATGTGGGTGGGCTTGCATTCTTTCTTCGCCAGATTAACGTGCCTATTTACGGTACTGAATTAACACTTGCTTTCGCTAAAGGTAGGCTACGCGAATATGGTGTGTTGGGCATGGCAGAGTTGAACGTCATAGATCCTGATGATACGTTGCAGCTGGGCTGTTTCAGCCTAGAGTTTATTCATGTTGCACACAGTATCCCTGATACTGTTGCGGTCGCCATTCATACTCCCGTCGGAATCGTCGTCCACGCCAGTGATTTCAAGTTCGATCAGACCCCCGTTGACAATCGCCTGACTGAAGTTCATAAACTCGCTGCGCTCGGCGAGAAGGGCGTTCTACTACTCATCTCTGACAGCACCAACGCAGACCGACCGGGATTCACTCCGTCCGAACGTTCAATTTACGCCGACTTGAATGGGGTATTTCAACGAACAACGGGTGGACTTTTCCTTGCTACCTTTTCGTCAAGCCTACATCGCGTCCAACAACTTATAGATCTCGCTGTCGAACACCGCCGTTTAATAGCGGTCTCTGGTCGTTCAATGATTAATAACATCCGTACAGCATCGGAGTTGGGATATTTAGATGTCCCGCACAATCTCCTGATTGATGCGCGTGAAGCCGATCGTTTTGCACCTCATGAGGTTGTGGTGCTCAGCACCGGCAGTCAGGGTGAACCGAGGTCTGCAATGGCACTCATCGCAAAGGATGAACACGCGTTCCTGCATATTGAGCCGGGGGATACTGTTATGATTTCCGCGAGAATCATCCCCGGCAACGAGCTATCCGTCCGGCACATGATTAATCATCTGCTACGTCGCGGTGCCCGTGTCTTACACGAACGGAATGCCAATATCCACGTTTCGGGACATGGTGCACAGGAAGATCTTAAATTGATGATGAATCTTGTTCGTCCGAAGTTTTTTATTCCGGCGCACGGTGAATATAGCAATCTGGTACAACACGCGGAGCTTGCAGAGGAAGTTGGAATTTCTTCAGACAATATTATCGTTGCTGAAGATGGCGATCTAATCACTTTGACCCCTGATTTCTGCGGTGTTCGGGGCAAGGTGCCAGCGGGCAGAGTGCTTGTTGATGGAAAGATTGATATGGGTGTTGAGAACATCGTGGTGCATGACCGTCAACAACTCGCTCAAGATGGTATGGTCATTCCGATTGTCGTCCTTAACAGTAACAGTGGCGAAGTTACCGCGGGGCCGGACATGGTTTCGAGAGGGTTTGTCCACATGGATGAATCCGAGGATTTAATGGATGAAGCCAAAGAGATTGTCATCCATGCAATCAACCATTTGAGTACGGAGAGCAAGAGTGAAGCCGAAGCGGTACAAGAGGAGATTCGGATTGTTCTACGGCGGTTTTTCAAAAAGAAAACGGATCGCCGTCCGATGGTGCTTCCTGTGGTTATGCGGGTTTGATAGCGGTGCACGCCTCCGATGTAAAGGGCAATCTGCTATAAGTGGCGTTTGCGGCGTGGGATCACAATCTAACAGATCGTGGTACAAAAAACTATCTACTTTTAATGTCTACTTATTTTTAGAAATCACTATAATAACCCACTACAGATCGAAAATTACCTGTGCCAGCCACCGATCATCCGGGGTTTGCTCAACGATTAATTGATGATAGGTGATGCTCTTCACCTCTGTGTAGACAACGTGTTTCGTAAAATCCACCGGCTCGCCGTAGGCAACCGCTGTCAGCCGGTACGGGGCTGTGGAAATTTCCCGAATCTCAACCCGTCCAAAGAAAATTTCTTCGACCTCATGCCGAAAATTTAACTCATCTAGCCACGCTACCATCAGTTCTTCAAGCGATTCCGCCGATACCTCGATTTCGGTTTGTGTCGTTGTGTCAACTGTGCTGAGATCTGCAATGGCTTCAAATAGCCCTTGCGCTGCGTTAATGAATAGTTCCTCTAGCGTGCTCCCATAAGCGCGGATCCCGATATCGCCGGTATGCTCTATATATTCGTATCTTGTCATCACCTTATTCCCCCTTGGAAAACATTACGACAAATATCCTTCAATCAGAAAATCTGTCCCGATTTGGGAGATGTTCGCGTCGCGGAGTGCAAAAGCTTCAGCCAAACGGGCAATCCCCACGCCGCCAATGGGACCGGGGGCATCTTTACCGCCTATCAGTTTTGGCGCAATAAAGAACATCAGCTTATCGACAATCCCCGCTTGTAGAGCAGCGGCATTGATTTCTCCTCCACCCTCGATCAGCACACTTGTGATTTCCCTTCGTCCAAGCTCTCGCATTAACGCGCTTAAACAGACTCGTCCTTCCTGTGCTTCGATGATGAGCACATCGGCACCGGCGGATTGCAAAGCCTCGATTTTTCCTACGGGTGCATTTTCTGTGACAGCGATTAGTGTGCCCGCCTTGCTGTCTGGATTAAAGACTTTTGCTCCGAGCGGCGTGCGACCACGCGAATCAACGACCACGCGAATCGGATCTTCGTTCTGCGTCTCTGGGAAGCGCGCAGTCAACGATGGGTTGTCTTGCAGCACGGTCCCAACGCCGACGAGAATTGCGTCAACCTGAGCGCGAACCTCATGCCCTTTCAGCCGCGATGCTTCTGAGGTGATCCACTGGGATTCCCCTGAAGCGGTGGCGATTTTTCCGTCTAAGCTGATTGCGGATTTGAGAATGACAAAGGGATATTGGGTGGTGATGTATTTGATAAATACTTCGTTAAGCTGCCGTGATTCCTCCTCACAGATACCTACCTGAACGGGTATGCCTGCCTCCTCAAGTTGACGTATACCGTTGCCAGCAACCTGCGGGTTTGGGTCTTTCATCGCAACGAAAACGTCCGCTAGCTTCGCACGAATGACCGATTCGGTGCAGGGCGGCGTACGGCCCCAATGACAACACGGTTCTAGCGTGACATACATTGTCGCGCCCTCCGCAAGTCCTTTTGCCTGATTCAGTGCATGAACCTCTGCATGGGCATCACCCGCCCTTTGGTGATAACCTTCGCCGATAATTTCACCGTCCCGAACAATCACCGCACCGACCATCGGATTTGGACTGGTGTGGCCACGTGCCTTTGATGCCAACGCTAAGGCGTGTTCCATAAATTTTCGATCTGTCGCTGACCATTGGCTGTGTTTGGACACGGAGGACTCCATTCTTATTTGATAACTAGCATCCTGCGCGTGGCAGAAAAATCACCTGCGGACAGGGTGTAAAAGTACACATCACTCGCCACCCGTTCACCGACATCATTTCTCCCATCCCAATAGATTGCCTTTGACCGATTCTCGTAGGCAGATGCAATCCGCTGCCCAACCTCAAGTGTACGAACAACCCGACCGTTCCTGTCATAGATGGTCAACGTCACGAAAGCGTCCTCTGCTAACCGATACGGTATCCACGTCTCTGGGTTAAACGGATTCGGGTAGTTTGCTAACAATTCTGTCTCTTTTGGTGTTAGGGATACCAAAAGCTGTTCAAGCACCAGAAAACCCCGTTTCATGATGGGATCCCTATCAAGTGCCCTTGCGTCGGTCAGCCAACCCTGAACCTCTACCGTTGTGAGTGTCTCAGGGACTTGTGGCTGCGCTGCAGGTGCGGCTGCTGCACCGTCAAACATGCCCGCAACCAATATCAGATCCAGAACATTGACAGCCCTATCTCCGTTGACATCTGCCGCCGGATCGATCCCTGGATTTCCAAGTTCAGATGTAATCACAACCAAATCCAAGACATTCACACTACCGTCCTTATTGACATCCGCTGTAGTTGATGGTGATTCCGTATCGGAGACAGCGTGGGCGGTGATGGTGGCACCTGACACTTTGCCGATCGCATTTTCAAGGGCAACGCGGAGGTTGGGATCGGGGATTTTTACGATTTGTGCCGTTACGGGCAGCGGGAGGGTGAGGCAAATCAGCAGGAAAAAAGTTAAATAAAGAATTCGTTTTTTCATAGATTCCCTTCTTGAGAATATTTAATAGGACTTACGCAGTTGAACGCTCAAAACATTGTAGTTTGGCCATTTATCGCCGCCCCGATAAATCGGGATTCAAAGCAACTGGATACCGTTCCTAACCCTGGTCTCGGAACAGACACCCGATGAATCCCCGATAAATCGGGATTAAGAAACAAGCAGGGGGCGGGAAGAACGCGCAATGAATTGCGCTACTACAAACTCAAATGCGTAACTCCTATTTATAGTGGGCCTTAGAATTAATGAGACACTTCAAATCGGTGCGGTCCGATAAATCGAGACCAAGATTGCAAACCGCACATACCCCGATAATAAGTTTACTCCGATTTATCGGGGGGATTGAAACCGAGGGGCGAAAGTTCGTAGGTTGGGTTGAACGGAACCGGCGAAAATGCCACGCATAACAACTGGGGTTAGAGGGAGGATTCGGGTTGTAAGTTCACAAGTCGAGTGAAACCCAACATTTTATCGGTAGCGGATAGAGGTGTTTGGTTTCACTCTCACTATCTACCAGGCAGTGTTGTTGCAAAATAGAACGTCTACCGTCCTTGATAGGGATTCAGTTGCACCCGTTCGACCCAACCTACGGACCTGCTGAATCCGCGATTCATACGATAATTATGAGCCCCCTTTGGTAGATTATATCACGACCCATTTTACAAAGCAAAAGGAATGAGGTTCATATCAAAAGAAAGTGCAAAATGCGAAGAGAAACCGAGTTTTCGAGTCCCGATTCTCGGGATGCTCCCCGATTGCATCGGGGCAAGCGGAGTCGGCAAAAAAACTCGGTTTCTTTGCACTATTTCTTAACATGAGCCAGGAATGGAAAGGGCTCAGGTAAAATTCTTACCCATGTAATCACTCAGAAATGGTATAATTTCAACACGGTGCACCGGTTAATCGAGGAAAAACTTCGCCGTTTTTGGGTGAAGAAATCTAGTGGTAATGGATTAAGTAAGGTTGTGCTATCTATCCAAATATACGGTCAATGAAACGCTATGAAAACGAAATTACTTGAGTCAATGCCACATTCGGTTAGAGCAAAGCTGCAAGGAGTGCTCTCCACGGGAGAGGAGGAACTTATCCGTGTATCCACTGATCTGAATCAGGAAGGAGGATTTGGGACACAGTGGGTGATTGTTACGGATAAACGGCTCCTGATTGTCCCAACGACGGAGCTTGGCGGCGTTGTCGAGGTGCCCATTGAAGAGTTGACCCTTGTGCAGACCGAAGCACTGGTCGGTGGCGGTCGCTTGAGCATTGAACGGAAGGATAAACCGACCATCACAGTTCCTTACTCCAGTTCTCTCGCAGAAAAGTTTTCTGAGGTCGCACGGGGACTTGAGCAGCTCCGCAAGGGAGAACCATTCTTAATCAGCACAGAACTTGACCGCACGCGCTGCGAAAAGTGCGGTAAGCTGCTCCCTGAAAAGAACGGAATCTGTCCTGCCTGTATCCGGCGACTTGCGACGCTGCAGCGCATTGCTAGCTATCTAAAACCTTACAAAAAATACGCTATCCTCTTGGCGATTGTTTCTTTGATAGAGATAGGGACAGCAGTAATTCCTCCAATGCTGTATCAACAGATCGTGGATGGTGTCTTAATAACGAAGGAGGGGAACCCCGATAGTATGTCTGAACGGCTGACACTGCTCGGTTTACTGGTGCTCAGTTTGGTTGGCTTACGTGTGTTGAACTGGGGAATGGAATGGGCGCATGGTTGGACGGTGAGCTGGTTGGGAGCGCGTATCACTGCTGATATCCGAAACCGTCTTTATCAGCAACTTGAGTTGCTTTCACTCCAGTTCTATGATAGACAGCAGGTCGGCGCGGTGATGTCCCGTGTAACCAGAGATGCCGGCAGGCTCCAGGAGTTTTTGGTGGAGGGACTGCCCTACTTAATCCTCAACGCATTAAGGATTATCGGTATTTTAAGTATTCTATTTTGGCAGCACTGGCTGTTGGCACTGCTTATCCTTGTGCCGATCCCGTTTATGATGGGGTGGGGCGTTATCTTCTGGAAACGGATGCGCTTTTACTTCAACAAATGGGATCAGGCTTGGTCAGATATTATGACGACGGTGAATGAAACGTTATCCGGTATCCGTGTGGTCAAAGCTTTCGCCCAAGAAGCAAGGGAAATAGCCGCATTTGGAGTGAGAAACAGGCACATCCGGCAACTCGCTGTTCGGACAGAGACTAACTGGGAGGTCTTTTTTGCCACAACAACCCTCTTGACCGGTTTTGGTATACTAGTTGTGTGGCTTTTTGGTGGGAGAGAGGTAATCAGAGAAACGCTGACGATAGGGACACTGTTGGCGTTCTATGCTTACGTGTGGATGCTTTATGAGCCGATGGAGTGGTTTGGAGAAGTCAATAGCTGGATGACGCGCGCGTTCGCCGGTGCGGAGCGTATTTTCGAGGTCATTGACACCCCCGCGGAAGCGTACAAGGATCCCAATGCACAAGCTATATCTAGTATCAAGGGCCATATTCAGTTCAAAGATGTCACGTTTGGTTACGATAAGAGCAAACCTGTTCTCCACAAAATTGACCTTGATGTTACACCCGGTGAGATGGTGGGACTTGTGGGACGATCTGGGGTCGGTAAAACGACTACCGTGAATCTGATTTGTCGATTCTACGATGTAGATCAGGGGATAATTGAGGTTGATGGTGTGCCTATTCAGAAGATTCGCCTTGAGGATTTACGGAGTCAAATCGGCATCGTACCGCAGGAACCATTCTTGTTCAGTGGCACTGTTGGGGAGAACATCAGCTACGGCAAACCCGGGGCAAGTTTTGAGGAGATTATGGACGCGGCTATCGCAGCAAACGCTCACAATTTTATTGTCGCCAAACCCGATGGCTACGATACCCAAGTCGGGGAACGCGGAGGTGAGTTATCAGGGGGCGAAAAACAGCGGGTTGCGATTGCCCGTGCCATCCTCCGCGACCCCCAAATTCTCATCCTTGATGAAGCAACTTCGTCGGTGGATGTGGAAACTGAGAAACAGATTCAGGATGCCATCGCCCGGTTGACTCAAGGGCGCACCACCTTCGCAATTGCCCACCGCTTGTCAACGCTACGAAATGCAGACCGGCTGGTCATACTTGAAGGAGGTCGCATTGTTGAGATGGGAACACATAGCGAATTGATGGGAAAAATGGGTATTTTCTACGAACTGGTGCAGCTGCAACAGCAGACCTCAGAGATTATTGCGATCACAGATTAATCGTCCAGAAGATGTTGGCTCATGTTAAAAGAAAGTGCAAAATACAAAATGCGTAAAGCGTGAAAGCACTTTGTTCATTGGTTCATTAATAAACAAGTGAATTTATCAACTCAATCGGTTTCGGTTGCACGATTGCTTTACATGAACGAATCACGATTAGAACAAGGAGGCAGAAATGGCGAAATACCGAGGCGCAGTCATAGGACTTGGGTGGATGGGTATGCTCTACGATTTGGCACAGCGCATGGGAGTGTGGCACGTCGACGATATCAACCGTCCAACCCCCGAGTTGGACATCCACCGCAAGTTCTACTACCATGATCGACACTTGCCGAGAAAATCGATGCCGAGTAGTTATGCAGAGGCACTGTCAGATCGTCCGGAGATAGAATTGGTTGCCGCTGCCGAGCGTGACCGCAAGCGACTCGCAGCTTTTGGGGAACGCTATGGTGTCAAAGCACTATACACCGACGCTAAGGAGATGCTGCGTCAAGAAAAGCCGGATATCGTTGCCATTTCCACCAATACTAAAGGACGAGCAGAGCTGACCTGTTACGCCGTGGCGTGCGGTGCAAAAGGGATTGTGACAGAGAAACCGATAGCTTACACCCTTGAGGAGGCAGACCGCATGGTAAAAATGTGTGCCGATGCCGGCGTGCCTCTATGCTGCGGTGCCATTTCGACCAGCCATCCTGCGTTCCGCACAGCGAAGGATTTGATAGCAAGTGGTGCGATTGGGGAGGTGCTTTCCATTGAGGCGGAATCGGACCAAAACTTGTCTCAGCACCAAAACTGGTCGTACTTTGTCGACAGTAGACCTGCATGGGTCATCGGTCTGGGAGATCTACCTAAGCGCGAATCCGGCAGTAACGAGTTCCGTGGTCAGGGTATGATGGTTACCGACACAGGGCTTGTCGTGCATTTCAGGAAGGGTGCTCCAGCGGTACGCATCACTGGCACGGAAGGTGAACTTTTTCATCCAGAGCATTACTCCGACTGGACTCTGTTTCAGGATGTGGATACTCCTGCCGGGCGGCACCGGATAGAAGTGCCGTGGCCCGGACCGAAGATGCTAGTTGGCGGCGGTTCGATCAACGGATTAGCGGATGTGATGGAGTGCTTGGAGGGTAAACTTGACGAACCCAAAAATTCGGGCAGACGGGTCGGTGTCGCGCTCGAAGTCGAGATTGCCATAAAGTTATCTTCAGCTCAAGGCGGTCAGCGGATTGACCTGCCGCTAGCAGATCGTTCTCTAGGGCTTGAGTACGACTGGCATAGATAAGGAACAAAGTTTTGATTTTGAGAAGACTGACATTCAAAACTGTTCTTATGTTGATAGCAATCTTCTGGATTGTGCCCCTACTGAGTCTTGCTAAAGCGGGAAAATGGAGCCAGAAAGCAGATATGCCAACCGCAAGATTCGCGCTATCTACCAGCACAGTGAGCGGAAAGATTTATGCCATTGGCGGGAGAGTGGGGAATACACTCCTAGCTAAGACGGAAGAATATAATCCCTTGACAGACAAATGGACTAAGAAAGCGGACATGCCAACTCGACGGGAGGGATTTTCCACGAGTTTGGTGGCTGATCAGATTTATGCTATTGGCGGCGGGGACCTCGGTGGAATGCTTGCCATCGTCGAAGCCTACGATCCGGCGACGAATACTTGGGCGCGAAAAGCAGATATGCCCACTCCACGATGGGGTCTATCAACTAGCACCGTCAGCGGGAAAATTTACGCTATTGGGGGCGATGAGGCTGCGTTAACGACGGTCGAGGTATATGACCCAACGACGAACATTTGGGGGCAGCGGGCAGATATGCCCACTCCACGATGGGGGTTGTCAAGCAGTGTAGTCAACGGTAAGATTTATGCTATTGGTGGGACACCAAATGGGCTAGAAAGTCTTGGTACTGTCGAGGTCTACGACCCAGCGACAAACAGTTGGGCACCGCGACAAGGCATGCCCACGCCACGTTGGGGGTTTTCAGTCGCTGCCGTCAGCGGTAAGATTTTTGCGGTTGGCGGCACACAAAATGGTCGTGATGGACTTCAGAATGTTGAAGTCTATGATCCGGTGACGGATACTTGGACGAAGGCACCGGACATGCCCACCCCAAGAGGAAATCTTGCTACCAGTGCCGTCAATGGGAAGGTTTATGCCGTCGGCGGCTCACAGGGATTGCTGCGGCGAGCACTTTCAACCGTGGAAGCGTATGATACCGGCTTACCACCGCAAAGCGTTCAATCGATCGGAAAAACCGCTACGATATGGGGACAGTTGAAAGTTGAGAGATGATACAAACGGACAACCCCTCTATTAACCAATGGTACTATTTTGCAGCTGTTGATAACGTGAAACGTGATGCGTGAAACGTAAAAATCATGGGTTCAGTGGTGCATTTAGCCCCAAACAATGTGGCAAAACTTTCTCACTAAACTAGTACCAAAGGTTATTATCCGGAGTGAATTAAACCTGACAGGTATTGGTAAGCATCGGCGACGTACCGGGGAAGGTTTTCTGGATCTTCGACCTCCAACTCAACGGCGAGTGGACCGTGGTAATCAATCGTGCGAAGTTCATGGAATAAGCCCGGCATATCGATTTCTCCTGCCCCTATTGGAACGGATTGAGAACCGATATGATCCTTCACATGGACGTTGTAGATACGGTCAGGATATTTGCGGATGAGCCCTTTCCAGTCTACGTCTGCCTCGTGAAAATGTCCCGTATCAATCGTAATGCCGATCTGCTTTGTGGTGATATGCGTGAAGATTTCGTCGTAATCCGCCTCATTTTGAAATTGAGATCCCACATGCGGCTCCAATGCCACTTTCACAGGTAGCTCAGAAATTGCTTTAACAAGTTTGTCAAGCCCAGCGAGTGTGTGTTTCAAACCGTCTACTTGCCGTTTCCCTCCTGAAAACACAAGCAGTGGACACTTGAGTTTGACAGCCGCTTGAGCGTTTAGCAATAAATCTTCGACGGACTTTTCCGCAGCTTTGACAGAATCGGTAGAGATTGCTGACGCGTACACCTCTGTCAATCCTTTCAACCCGACTTTGGCTGCCTGATGTCGGAGTCCCTCTGTATCTAACCACCGGATAAGTCCGGGTGTCCAAGTGATTGGTCCTGCCAACCCCCAATAGGTAAACCCCGCTTTCGGCGCGTGTTTGAACGTTTCCGAAATTTCGTCCAGAGGTGGATTACGTAATGCACACGTGGTACAAGATAGGATTATTTCACTCATAACCCCTCCTTGAATTGATTAAATTTATGCTCAAATTTTGGTTTTGACTCGCCTATTCATTTATTTCTGAAGTCGCTGATTTCCGTTGACACCGCCTGACAAATCTGTATAATATTTGTAAAATCACTGAACCAATCTCAATGGAAACAAGGTTAAAACAGCGAAAATATGAAACAGGCGAAAGCATTCGCACCCGGCAATCTCTCCTGCGTATTTAAGATCATCCCCCACCCTGAAGCAACCAAAATGCACTCGCTCGGTATGGGGTTTACCATTACAGAAGGCGTTGTTGTAACGGTTTCCCAGCATAGCAGCCAGACCACCGTTCAATTCAATGACAGTGAAATCCATTTCCCCACCGTTACATCAGTTGTCCAAAAGTTGACACATCAACCAGTGCTGGTAGAAATCCATTCTCCCCTACCGCTCGGATGCGGGTTTGGACTGAGTGGAGCCACTTCACTCGCTACGACGTATGCACTCAATGACCTACTAGGATTAGGCAAGTCTGAGGAAGAATTGGCGATGACTGCCCATGTGGCAGAAGTGGAAAACCGAACAGGGTTGGGAGATGTCTGCGCCCAATACCACGGCGGTTGTCTCGTTAAATTGAAGAGAGGTTATCCTCTCGCTGCGGAACGGCTGCCGATTCCAGCACAACCGATCTACTACCGATATTTCAGCTCTATCCAGACGAAAACCATTCTCGAAAGTGCCGAGCGAAGAGAGCGCATTAACAGAGCAGCAGATGAAACATTGCAGGCTTTAGAAAAACTGACGAAATCGGACACGGTTGACTTTAATGCCTGTATTCGATTGTCCAAACAGTTTTCTCTTAATAGCGGGTTGTTAGAAGATACGCGTGTACAGGAGACCATCCGCGAAATCGAGGAGGCAGGCGGGGTTGCGTCTATGATTATGTTGGGAAATGCGGTATTTAGCACCTATCCTTTTGAAGGAGCGACCAAAACAACGCTGTCTGAAGGCGAAAAGGGGAGGCTGTTATGAGCGATGTTCCTGAAAGTCATCCCCGGTATGTATCACTGAGATTGCGGGATACGATTGTCGCCGGTGTGGAGAGTGGGGTGACGTCTATCCACGGCTTGATGGCGCATGGTCGCGGCGAAGCCTTTGATTATCTCATCGGTGAGCAAACACAACCCTTTGCTATGGAGGCAATCCGCGCCGGAGCAGCCACCCTTTTGCTCGCTGAACAGCCCGTAATTTCCGTGAATGGCAATGTTGCGGCACTGACACCCAGTGAGATGGTAGCGTTTTCAAATGCCCTCAAAGCCCCATTAGAGGTGAATGTCTTCCACGCCTCAAAAGAACGGGAGAGGGCAATACGAGAGCATCTCAAAAAACATGGAGCGGTTGACGTATTAATGCCCACAACGGAGGCGCGGCTTTCATATATTGACTCGAACCGGAAGCTCGTCCATCCAGAGGGTATCTTTCGCGCCGATGTGGTGTTCGTTCCCCTTGAGGATGGCGACCGCTGCGAAGCGTTGCAGAAAATGGGCAAAACTGTAGTTACGGTTGATCTCAACCCGATGTCGCGAACCGCCAAACGCGCAGGCGTGACTATTGTGGACAATGTGGTCCGGGCTTTGCCGCTGCTGATTCAGGAGGTTAAGCGGTTGCAAAAAGCCTCCCCCACTGTGTTAAAGGAACTAGTCTCCCAATACAGCAACGACAAGACCCTGCAAGCGGCAGTCCAATGGATACGCCGTGAACGATAAATTACGCGCCTGCAACCTCCTCATTTGCCCGTTTGACGAGTGCGTTCATGTAGGCGATGGTGTAGGCTGTTCCGCTTCGCTCTCCCACCATAGATGGGATGTGGTCTGGAATCGCAACGCCCTTGAAGTTTACCTCCCGCATCACCTTCATCACTTGGTACATGTCCTGATAGCCGTTGTCCACAAAGGTCTCGACAAAGTGTGGCAGCGGCTGGTCTACATTGCGGAAGTGCACCTTGAAGACCTTGCCCCATTCGCCGAAGAAGCGCATGGACTCTAGGACATCCTTGCCCATCAATTCGCCTCCCTCTAACCAGCAGCCGACACAGAGACACATGCCAACGTTGGGGCTATCAGCGATTTCAAGGGCGCGTTTGTAACCCTCAAAGCTGCTAAAGATGCAGCGCGGGATACCGGCTAGTCTTGGCACAGGGGGATCATCGGGGTGGATGCCGATCATGACTCCGGCTTCCTCCGCCACCGGCGCGGCTTCCTTGATGAAATGGGTGTAGTTGTCCCAGATCTCCTGTTCTGAATACTCGCGTCCATGTGAAAGCGGCATCTGATAGGTTTTCTCTCGCCAATGTCCTTCTTGTGCTTTGTCTAGATCAAATCCTCTCGCACTCGCACCGCCGCGGGTGGTTTCGCGTTCCGTGCTCCAGATGCCGTTGCCCATGTGGGCGTAGGTGGTGTAGGGAATCCCGGCGCGCCCCAGATCGCGGATATATCGTTTGTACTGCTCTATCTTTGCATCACGATTGGTCAGGTTTAGCACAATTGCGTCCTGATTGTGAACATCGCTGTTACCGAAGCCGTAGATTTTTAATCCGGCGTTCTCGAAAATCTCCCGCCGACTCATAAAATAGTCGTAATTGGCGTGTTCGCCGTCCGTCCAGAGCACCACATATTCAACCCCCATCTGCCTAGTGAATTGTAGATCCTCCTCGGTTGGTTCGGGAGACATCTGTGCGGTTACTTTGATGCCCGGTTCGATGTTGTCCATTGGGTGTTTTGCCATGATTACATTCTCCTATATGTGAAGCGTGAAACGTAAAACGTGATAGATAGAGAAAAATTCATTTCATTGACTGTAACTCAGTTATTAGATTTTACTTTCAGGGTTTCAGTCAGAACACTATAAAACCTAAGTTGCTAAGTGATTTCAGGTAAGTAATTGGACATTGGACAAATGTGTTTGTTCGCTTCGCATATAGTCTGTATTTTGGGAGTAGGATTGTCCAAAAACTTATTTTAAGGTATTTTCAATCCTCAGATAAGTTTTTGGACAATCGAAAATCAATTGTTAAATCAGAGGGAGGTTGGGTATTGTGTTCCTTGAAGAACAGATGGACTGCCTCCTCTAAATTGGACTCATCGCCAAAATAGTAATTGTCAAACACCACCTGTTTCATATGCTCCCAAAACCGCTCAATTAAAGAGAGTTCAGGGCAATACTTAGGCAACCATAACACGAATACACGATGCGCGTATTCTGCCAATATACGCGCAATCAATGGAGTTTGGTGATAGCTGACACTATCAATGACAAGCACCAAATAATCAGTCGGATAACTTTCGGTGAACAGTTTACACAAGAAAGTCTCCATTGCCCATTGGGTCTTGGCGGTAGACACTTGGTAATCCACACGATTCGTGGCGAAGTTCAAGGCACCAAACAGGTGTAGTTTCTTATTTGCACCCGGTGCGGGAATCGTTACTTGTTGCCCTTTGAACATCCACATTTTGCGTAGGGGTGGATGCAAATGCACCTCACATTCATCAATATAGAGCAACTCAAATCGATAGTGACAATCTACTGCGTTTTTTTTAGAAACTCAAGTAATTGTTTCTTTTGAGAAACTTCTTCTGGGTCTTGTTTATGCTCAAGGGTATGCTTAGGTTTACGGTAAACAATATCATGTTTCTGCATCAGGTCATGGAGATAGATGGGCGAGAGTTCGACACCGGTTTGCTCAACCAAATGCTTCTGAAGCCTTTCGACTGACCACACACTGAAGCGATATCCCAATTCACGGGGGTCGCTGGCTACTGCTTGTTTGAGTTTAGTGATATATTCAGCGTTAGCTTTGGCGGGGGCCCCGGACCGAGGTCTATCCTCAATGCCAATGATACCCGATGCCTCGTAGCGTTGAATTTGATGAAGGACTGTTTGCCGGCTTACGCCGAGTAACGTGGCAATCTCAGGAGCGGATAAGCCTTCGTGGGACATGCGAATCATAATCGCACGGACTCTCACACGCGGTTTAGGGTGTGTGCTAATCACCTGTTGGATTTCGATCAGTTCCGAATCTGATAAAGAGTGAACCTGTTTGGGGCGTTTCATCATATCCTGCCTTTTGAAGCAAAAAACTCAAAAAAAAGGATACTATGTACAAAATCCATTGTCCAGAAATTAATCTGAAATCACTTAGTTGTTGTTCTGGTGTTTGTCTGAATCGTGAAATGAAGCGTAATAGGTAATGCAGGGGATCGCAGATTCGGCAATCTGCGCCACGAGTGGCAACATGTGCACGACTACTGGGATTCTATAACATAACCCAGGTAGTTAGAATCAGACAGAAACCGAGTTTTGAAAAAAACTTCGGTTTATAGTGCTTGGTCTATCAACTAGCAACTTGCGTTATTTTAGCAGAAACCGAGGGTGGGGTCAATATCAATTGATATTTTCGTGGTGCTACTTCAATCAGCATCCTGGAGCGGCACCAGATGCAACGCATTTTGGTAAAAAATCTTGTTCGCCACGTCGTCAGGCAGTTCAAGCCCACCCAGAAATAGTTGCAGTGCTTGACCGTGTTGGTCACGCCCAAAGAGCAGACGGTCTGCATAGCGGGTGAGAAACTCCCGTGCGTGTCCTATATCTCGCTGCAACGCACCTAGGCCCGATCCGGCAGACAGATCTGCGTAGAGGTTGGGATAGGTGTCGAGAAGCCGTTGTACCTGACCACCGGGTGTAATCGGTCCACGCGGGTATGTTGCTGGATCAGTATCAGCGTCACCACTGATATACCGCCAGAAGCCGGGGGCATGACCGATGAAAATTGTTTCGGGGCACGCTTGCAGAGCACGTTCCAAAGGATCCGCCCCACCACCGTACCAGTAAGTTTGATAAACCTGTTTGCCGTTCTTATCCGGTAGATAAGGAACGTCCAAATGTAACACCACCGGACACTTGAGTTCGGCAGCCTTGTGAAACAGTTCTAATGCGCGTGGGTCATCCAACAACATGCGATAACTCCACTCTCCACAGACCCGCACCCCGTGCATGTGGTAGGCGGTTTCAAACAGTGTAGCCGCATCTCCCTCGGAGGGACATGGACAATATCCGGCGACAAAGCGATCCGGATATCGATCCCGTGCGTCCAGTAGTTCATCTAACGTAGCACCTGCATGTGTGCCATCCGGTCGGATATTGCAGGGGTTAAAGGCGCGGCAACTTCCCGGCGCATTTTCCGCCGGTGGATGATACCAAGTTAGCAGCCAAGTTACATCAATCCCAAGTTCCTCCATTTCGGCGATCACCCCTGCGGGATTGAGACCGTGGTAGTATGCGTGTTGGTGTGAGTCGATAATCATGTTGTCCTCCGTCCATATACTAGTTCAAGGTTGGAATCGAATAAATACCTGCATTCTGTCACTTTTTTGTTGTTCTAAAAAACAACCTATGATAAGATGGTAACATAGTTGGAGTAAACTACCACCAAATTTTTCCCGCCGGTCCCTATTTTCACGGAGATTGGTCCCTTAGGAAACAAGCATGAGAATACTGATCCATTTTTCCTTCGACGAAGCGCAGATCGAAACTTTCCAACAGATTGCACACAAATACGGAGGCCATGAAGTTTGCCACGCCACTAGCGAGGAGGAAGCTCTCCAGTTTGCATCAGAGACAGAGGTTATACTGGGGCTTTTTCTGCCTTCGGTTTGTGCGGCTGCCCCGAACCTACGTTGGATTCAATCCAATAGCGCAGGCATGGATAATTTCCTGTTTCCAGCAATCATTGAGAGAGATGATGTGACCGTTACCAATATGGCAGGACTCTACGCAAGCCAAGGCGGTGAACACGCATGGGCGTTGCTTTTATCCCTAGCGCGAGGTATCCCACATATCATGGGTAGCGAGGGACGCCGTGCATGGCAGATGCCGGCGGTTGAACTGACAGGCAGCACACTTGGTATCATCGGTTTGGGTGGCTTTGGCATGGAGATGGTGCAGCGGGCTCGCGGTTACGATATGACAATTTTGGCTGTTGATCCGGTGCGCCAAGACAAACCGGATGAGGTCGCTGAGCTGAAACCTGCAACGCGCGAAAATCTGCACGACCTACTTAGGCGTTCTGACGCTGTCATGCTCGCTTGTCCCAAAACCCCGGAGACCTATCATCTGATTGGGAGTGAGGAACTCGCTGCTATGAAACAGACCGCCTACCTAATCAACGTCACTCGCGGCGGTATTATTGACGAAGATGCCCTCGTCGACGCACTGAAGAATGGCGAGATTGCCGGTGCTGGCTTAGATGTGACAGAAATTGAACCGCCCCCGCCGGAGAGTCCACTCTGGGATGCCCCTAACATCATTATCACACCGCATCGAGCAGGTTCCTCCCAACATCGCCCGCGCAAAACTTTTGAATTTTTCTGCGGGAACTTGGAGCGCTACCTGAAAGGGGAACCGCTGCGAAATGTTGTTGGCAAGAAGCGTGGATTCTAAAGAGATCGGTGATGAAATGTGATTGTAGAGACAAACATACAAACCGAAAAAGACAGGAGGGTATCAACAGGAATGCAGCCGAAAACAACCTTTCAATGGCTAGTCATATTGGCACTTGCGATTGGAGGAACACTTAGCATCGCCTTCGCGCAAACGCCTGCGCCTCCGGTAAAGGTCAAAGCGATTGACACCCCAAACGATGACGGGAAAAGTATCACGGTTTCATGGGATAAATCGCCCGACGATGGTACGGGAGCAGAAAGTGTTACCGGATATAAAGTGCTACGTAAGTCCCCAGATGGCGAATTTGAAGAGGTCGCCCCGATTCCTGTGGGAACAAACCGCTATGTTGATGAAGGCACTGAACGCGGTGTAGCCTACTCCTACATTGTGCAAGCTATCACAGCAGACGGACTGATAGCGGACTCCGAGGCAACGCTGCCTGTTAAAGCGACGGGAGAGTGGTTTCATAGCGGCAAAAAATGGCTTCTGTTTGCCGTGCTCCTTTACTCCGCTGCGGTAGTCTATTGTATCTACCATGCTCGGAGCGGGAAGAAGTTGTTTATTCGTCGTATTCCCGGTCTTGAAGCGGTAGATGAGGCGATTGGTCGCGCCACGGAGATGGGGCGTTCAATTATGTACATCCTTGGCTTGGGAGGTGTCAGTAACATCGCGACTATCGCGAGTATGAACATCCTCAGCCAAGTGGCGCAGAAGACCGCGGATTATGAAACGCCGCTACGAGTCCCGTGCAATGATCCCATTGTAATGAATGTAGTTAGGGAGATGGTGAAAACCGCTTATCTCAATGAAGGACGACCTGATGCCTATAATGAGGAAAATATCTTCTTCCTCACCGAAAGCCAATTTGCTTACGCTGCCGGTGTCGATGGGATGATGGTACGAGAAGAACCAGCGGCAGTCTTCCTGCAAGGTTCGTTTTTCGCCGAATCGTTGATTTTGGCGGAAACTGGCAATTCCATCGGTGCAATCCAGATAGCGGGAACCGACAAGGAGCACCAGATGCCCTTCTTCATCGCCGCGTGTGACTACACGCTAATTGGTGAAGAGCTATACGCCGCCAGCGCGTACCTATCCCGTGAACCGATGCTGCTCGGTAGCCTCAAGGGGCAGGATTACGGCAAGGTGATGATTTTTGCTGCTATCGTGATTGGCATCATTCTCGAACTCTGCGGGATTACTTGGATGACAACCTTTTTTGCACGGGTCAGGTAGTGTTTTACATTTAACACTTCAGGAGGTGTTATGAGACGACAAGTTCCGTTAATTCTTTGTTTCGCCTTTGGTATTGTGATGGCACTCACTGAATTTAGTCCACACTCATTTTCTAAAAAGCTCAATGAGGAGGTCATCAACTGGTCATTGGTTATCGGTCTGTTCGCGCTTGTACTGGCTGTCGCAACACTGGTCCAAACCCATTGGGTCCGCATCCGTCGTCGCACAGAACATTGGCAATACAGTTATGTTGTGTTCGCTGGGATGATTATCATGGTGCTGATAGGTGTCCCTACCTTCCTTAACAAGATTTCTTTCCTTTCAGAAATAGGCTTATCGTTTGGTCCGAAAAGTCCCATATTTGTGTGGTTGTTTAACTATGTACAGGTCCCGATGGATGCCACCATGTTTTCACTGCTCGCCTTTTTTATTGCATCTGCTGCGTACCGCGCCTTTCGTGCTCGAACTCTTGAAGCGACGCTCCTACTCGTTGCGTCGCTGATTGTCATGATTGGGAATGCACCCGTTGGCGATCTCATCTGGAACACCGTGATGCCACTTGGCGATAATTTGCCTTCTGCTGCACGGCAGTGGATTTTAGATAATCCAAATCTCTCCGCGCGACGGGGGATTATCCTCGGTATCAGCCTCGGTGCTATCTCTCAGTCAATTCGTATTATCTTGGGAATTGAGCGTTCATATCTCGGAGGTGTAGAAGGAGATTAAAAATGATTGAAAAATTGATGAACATTGATCGACGAATTGTCTTCATTCTGGTAGCATTGGCGGTGATTATTCCCTCCCTACTGTCAGTCAGTTTTCCTATCACGGTCTCGCAACCAACACGCAGTACATACGACTATATCGAAGCAATGCCCGCCGGTTCAACCCTCATGATTGGATTTAACTACGGTCCCTCGTCGTTAGCAGAACTCCACCCGATGGCAAAGGCGGTGATACACCACTGTTTTCGGAAAAAGATTCGGGTGATTGGCATGACACTTATAGTAGAGGGGGCAACATTGGGTGACGAAATACTGAAAGAGGTTGCGGACGAAACCGGAGCGGTTTACGGTGAAGATTACGTTCATCTCGGCTACCGACCGGGGTCGGCGCAGGTCCTTCTCGGTATGGGTGCGTCAATCGATTCTGTTTTTGAAACCGATTATGCCGAAACTTCACTCGCTGAAATTCCCATGATGGCGGATATCAAGAATTATGAGCAGATTGATCTAGTCCTCGACTTGGCATCAGGTAGCTCAACGGAATGGTGGATTGTTTACACGAACACAAGGTATAACCAACAGATTGCCGCGGGGGTGACCGGTGTAATTGTTTCACAGATGTACCCGTACCTACAGACAAAGCAGCTAATTGGTTTGATGCCCGGACTGTTAGGTGCCGCAGAGTATGAAAAGTTGATTGAGAAACCTGCAAAAGGGACCGAAGGCATGAGCATCCAGTCCTTCGCGCATCTGCTAGTTTTTGGGCTTGTGATTCTGGGTAATATCGCCTTCTTTATCCAACGACGTCGTGCTGAATAAAACAGGAGGGTTTATACATGGAGTGGTTTAGTATCTTTGGTATCTGGGTGGCTGCACTGCTTACACTCTGTATCTATAGCTTTCTCTATCGGGATAATCCATTTTACCGATTTGCCGAACACCTGTTTGTGGGCATCTCGGTGGGCTACGGAATCACAATCACAATCCATCAAGGCTTCTTTCCATTTGCGTGGAACCCACTTCGGGAAGCCGTGATGAAGCAGGAGTGGATGGGTTTGTGGAGGCTTGTTCCAATTGGTATCGGTGCACTATTCTTTGCTCGTCTCGTCCCAACACAGGCTTGGCTGATTCGGTATCCAATTGCTATCCTCATGGGGATTTGGTCCGGCTTAGCAATTCCGAATGTGATGCAAGCTGACATCTTTCAACAGGTGCTCGGCACATTAGCTCCGTTCGGACAAATTCATGCGGGTGAGTTAGATCTCTTTCAAATCTTTGGTGTCATTCTTATGCTTATCGGTGTGATGTCAACGTTGACCTACTTCTTCTTTTCGGTTGAGCATCGGGGCGTGGTTGGTGGCGTTTCAAAGATTGGCATCGTCTTTCTGATGATTGGGTTCGGTTCAGCATTCGGTAATACGGTGATGGGCCGTGTATCTCTCCTCATTCAACGGGTCGACTTCCTACTAGCCGATTGGCTACATCTGATTTAGCCGCTGATAGACAGTGTATGGCATAATAGGAGAGAACCATGGGCCTCAGAGTAGGTATTGTCGGACTCCAGAGCGTTTATTGACCCAATGCCTTCGCAAACTGTTTGAATGCTATCTCCCCCGTCGAACTTGTGTCATGTGCCGATCTAGACTACGACCCGGATCTGATAGCTATCTCCCTTGGCAAAACACCGGCGGAATATGCCGCAGCGTACGGTCTCCGATTGTATCATGATCCGGTAGAGATGATTCAAAAGGAGGGTTTGGAGGCGGTTTGCATCTGTGCAAAGAACACCGAAGCGGTCTGTCTTGTCGAACAGGTTGCCCCTTTGGGTGTCGATATCTACATCGCCAAACCGATGGCGACAACCCTTGAAGCGGCAGAACGCATCGTAAAGGCGGTGCGTGAGCACAGAGTGATTGCCACCTCCGGCACGACAGAACGTTTCGATGGGGGCATCCGCGAAGCATATCAGCATTTCAAAAGCGGAGCGATTGGCGAACTGATTTCGATTCGAGCGTTGCACCAACACGGAAACATTAACAGCTTCCCAAAGGATGATTGGTATTGGGAGGAAGCGCAAGGGGGCCCGGAACTCTCCCTGATTTGGTACGCTGCCGATGTAGTTAGATGGTTTGCCGACTCAGAGGTGACAAGGGTTTACGCCGAATACGACAACTACCTTTCAGATCGCTCACCCTTTATGGACAATGGTAAGATTATCCTACGATTTGAGAATCGGGTCATGGGGTCGATTGACATCTATTTTTCCGTAGACGGTTTTCGGCTGCCTGCTTATGAGGTTGAGTTAGTCGGGACAGCAGGTGCGATTCGGACGCATCAAAGCGTGTACGAAGGAACGCTTTTCACGAAAGATGGGGTTAGCAATTTTTATCGCCTCCAAAATAACAACCTGCTCGACGAAATGACCCATTGGGTGGAATGTTGCCAGAACAAAACAGATCCGGATTTGACCATCAAGGATGCACAGCACGTGATTGAGTTATGTCTCGCCTGTCGCCGGTCTGCACGGATGCATACCCCGGTTGCCCTACCCCTTAATTAATGGAGAATCAATCATGAGTCCGATATTTCGGATTGACGCACCGTCGCAAGAAAATCTCGAAGATTTTCATAGGGACGGCTACGTTGCTATACCTGAAGTTTTTGCGGAGGAAGCACTCTCGGAATTGACGGAGGAGGTCCTCAATATGGAGGGGGCCCGTGAATATCTCCGCGCCTTAGACGAAGAGCAGGGTAGACCGAGCGATCCAACTGTATACTTTGTTAGGCCGTGGAACGACAGGGGACCGTGGGCTGACCGCCTTATTGATGCACCACTTGTTACAGCGTTGCTCCAAGCCACCATTGGTCCCGATTATCACTTCTGCCATTCGGCACTGAATATTGCCCCTCGCGGCGCAGGCCGACTCGGCTTTCATCAAGATCACCACCATTGGCGGCATGCGAACCCCGTCAATCTTGCTGAGAGGGACAAGTGGTACATCCAGATACTTTACTATCCCAACGGGTTCACACGCGGAGACAGGAGTCTTTCGGTCATTCCGGGGAGCCACCGGGTTCCGCCAACGGCAGATGTTACGCCGGAAAGGCTGCTAGCGGGCGAATTTGACGATGTTGCCGGTCGTAAACTTGAGGCGAGGCATCTAGAACTGCCGCAGGGAAGCATGGTTTATCTCAACGCCAGAATGTTTCACGGGGTTGAACCGAAGCCACTGGACTCACCGCAGCCGTTTAGACTTTTTTTGATTGATATCTTCAAGGAGGTGGGCCCACCGCATCGCTATACACAGGAAATTCCACCAGAGTGGATTGAACGTGCAGATCCCATCCGGAAAAAGATGTTCTTGCGCGAAGCTTATACGCCGGAGTGCTGGCTTAACTGATTAGGAGGACAAGGGTGGGTTTCACATGGCCGCCACCGTAAAAAAATCAATGGCTTCCAACTCTGATCGCAACTCGTCACGTCTCTCCTCAGCGAAAGGGAGTTGAGGTAGACGTGGTTTTCCACAGTCGAAGCCCAACATTTGCATTACTGCTTTGAGTGCACCAAAGAAACCGAAGGAAAACAGCACGCCTGTAACTTGGTTGGCACGAACTTGGAGTTCCTGACCTTTTGCAATATTCCCTTTCTCGTAGCTGCTGTGCATCTTACGATAGATTCCGGGGATGTAGTTGAGCGTTGAACCGATGTTGCCGCACGCGCCCTGCATTGCGGCGTAAATACACTGCTCATCCATACCCGAAAAGATGCTCCAGTTATCGCCTCGCAATTCCACGATTTCTCTAAATTCGTACATATTCGGACCCGTGTACTTCGCACCGGCAACAGTAGGAATTTCCATCAACTGCCGCATCAGCGCGACGGCATCCGTGGGACCACCAAATATGTAAGTCAGCAGCGGTATATTAGGAGCAGCGGCACCAACCCGCGCAAAGTAGGTATGCAAACTTTGGCTGTTCTGAAACATCGGTGGGATAACGCTGCTTATCCCCGCAGCTCCTGCCTCTTGTGCGTGTTGTGCCAACTGGACTGCATCGGCGACAATCATGGTACCAATATGTGCAATGATAGGCACACGCCCATTCACTTGGTCAACGACGGTTTCAGTGACCAGTTTGCGTTCCTCTGGCGACATGAAAAGCCCTTCTCCGGTGCCGCCGCAAACATAGAATCCTCCGACCTGCTTATCGATCAGATACTCCACCAGCTCCCGTAATACCCCTACATTCACTTTATCTTCAGCTGTGAAAGGTGTGACCAAAGCGGGCCATGCACCATTAAAACTGGACATAAACTCCCTCCGTTTTTGACTATGATTTAAGTGAGAAATAATCGCATGAAACCGACCTCGCAATTAATCTGTCCGGTGCATCGTTACCCCTCTGGGATGCTCAAGGGCATCAATCCAAAGCCGGCACCATTCATCATAATCGCGCAAAACACTTGCAGGATTGCTTGGAGAGCGCGCGACGAATTCTGGGTAGGCTGTCCTACCCGTGTGATGCCCGGTAGTCTGGTAACGCAGATCTAGAGACCAACGGCATCTGTTCGAGACATTAGGAACTGAACGGTGTGGGGTGAATTTATTCAACAGAACTACATCTCCCTTATAACACACAAGATCCATCGGTTCGACTGATGGTAGCACTTCCGGTCGAATCGTAACGGTTGCTGCTTCCTCCTTAAAATGGCTCAGATAGCCATGATTGAAGACACCTGGGAGTGCTTGCATACATCCGGTTTCGATTGTTGCATCTCCCAAGGGCAGCCAGCAGGTTACGATGTTTGACACTTCAGCTTCGGGCATCATTACACCGGCATCTTGGTGCCAAGGCACGACATGGAATGAGGGCCCAGTATGTCCATCGTATGCTGTCGGTGGCTTAGTCCGCGCATGTTGAATGGGATTACAAGTGATTTCTGAACCAACAAGTGATTCTACTGTATCGAGCAGGTTCTTATTATGCAGAAACTCAAACATCGCCTGACCGCGAGATGTACTGATGTCGAGGCCATCGCCAACCTCTTTGCACTGCTTATAAAGGAGTCCAAAGCGTGTGTCGAAGGGAGCATCAGGATAAAGTTTCTCAATTTTCTCCGCAGCGTGTAATTCATACGCACGTCTATCTACCCAAGCCTCAAGCTCGTCAATCACAGGGTCTAACTCGGATTCAGGTACGGCATTCTTGACGATTAACACTCCATTCGTTCTAAATTCTTCAATTTGTTCGTCTGTCAATTTCATCCAATTATACCTTAATTCTCTATTAATATGAACCACCATTGCTATAGGCGTACGTCAAATCAAAGTACAAGCAGCAGGATATCGAGGTATTTTTTGTGTCGTTGACTTCACGCTTAAAATGCCTGACCCAACTGGAGGTAAAAGATGGGTTTAAATTCTCTCATTAACGGCACTCCCATGTCAATACGGGCAGGTCCGAGCGGGGTCTCTAAGCGCACACCTGAGCCTATTGCTATACGCGGAAGCTCCCCTTGAATATCCGAAAATTTATCCCAAACATTGCCTGTATCCAAAAATAGCGCGCCACCGATGAACCTATAGATTGGAAAACGGAGTTCCGTGTTCAAAATAAATAACACATCCCCACGATGATTGCCGAATTCATCTTTCGGTCCAAGGCTCCGCTCCGGGTATCCCCTGACTGTGTTTGATCCACCGGCATAGAAACGCTCAAAGGAGATAATCTCCCGGTCCCGGTTTCCTCTCAACCCTTTTTCATACCCAAGGCGAATTGCGCTGGCAACAACAGCATCACCCCAAAACTGCCAATAGTAGCGATGATCAGTTGTAAATTTGAAGAAACTAGTTTTACCTCCGAGAAATCCACCCGCATACTCAATCGCGACTTCATTGAACCAACCGTTTTTCGGGTTCAGGAAATGGTCTCGGCTGTCTCGAAGGAATTCGATACCGAGGCTACTCACTGTGGTCTGAATTTTAGGTGGGTCGTTACGGTCACGTAGATCTTGCGATTTGTACTTTAATGCGAGATTGCTGAATTGTCCAAGCCGTTTGGCAAGGTTTGCCGTTCCACCCCGCGCCCGTATATCTTCATACTCCTCTAGATTATCGTTGAACAGGCGAAAAGTTCCTATCGTTGGTCCAATCAGTTTATCCAGGGGTGTCAGCTTGAACCACGGTTCAATCAACGTTATTTCGTACAAATTACCTCTTGTACCCCTACTAACTTTTCCACTGACTTTCATGTTACGCTTGAACAAGTTGTTATGAGCGAGCCCCAATGTGCCACGAATACCCTCAGAGGAGATATATCCTCCACTGACGCTAATTGCTCCTGGTTTTTTTACCGCAACCCTTACATCAACATCAATAATCTCCGTATTTTCAACATATCGGTCAGGTGCCTCAATTTCAACGGCTGTAAAAAGACCTGCGGTCAATAAACGTCGCCGAGATTCTGCAAGTAAGCGTTCTTCGTCAAATACCGCCCCTTCAACCAAGCCGAGATTTTCAAATTCTCGTCGCAAAACATGTAGTTTAACTTGCCCATCTCCATCGAAATAAAACTTGCCAAACTTGGCTTGAATTCCCTCAGAAATCTTATAGATGAGCGTGCGCGTCTCTGGATAATAGTCGTGGCTGATACGTGTATAAATATATCCCTTCTCATTGTAAAGAAATTCGAGATAGCGTTCATCTTTGTTTGTTACATCTGTGCTGTAATATGTTTCGGGTTTTGCGTTAAGTTCTGCATATAATTTAGCGGTTTCAAAGATTGTGACACCTTCAATTGAAACGCGATCTATGATTTTCTGTTCTCCTTCGTTAATTTTTATATGCAAGATCAACCGGTTATCTTTATCAATTTCGGGAGGATTGCTCGTAACCCTAACATCTGGATAACCTACTTTTTTATATTCGAGTTCCAATGCACGTTTGTCGGTTTCGAGTATTGCCGGGTTATAAATACCTTTGGAAAACAGCCATCCAAATCCGGGGACGATAAATCGACTGCGAGGTTGGGTTTTCATCAGATCCAGCAAGACGGCATCCGTAAATGCCGTGTTACCGTCAAAATTGATATCCCGAATTCGTGGTGCTTGTCCTAACTGAATCTTGAAATAGATAACCACTTCTTGACCCGATTTTTCTTCTTTCCTATGGCTCACCTTCGGGTCGTAATACCCTTTCCCTTGATAAAATTGACGAATTCGTTGATCTGTGGTTTTAAGAACCGTTTCCGAAAAGCTATCCCGTTTGAACAGAGCGAGCTCTTGCTCAAGTTCTGATTCGTCAATATCGTCACCGATAAATTCGATTTTAATCTTTTTCCCTTCGATAATTTCGTAGTTTAGGACAACTGTACCAGTTGCGTCATTGTAATTCCGGTGAGGTATGATTTTTACAGTCAAATACCCATTTTTCCGGTATAATTCTCGAATGCGGTTGGCATCGGCATCAATAGATTGCTTTTGATAGGTTTTACCTTTTTCGCCTTTTATGTTTTTTTCTAACTTCTTAATATCAATTGATTTAACACCTTCAAATCGGATGTCTTGGATAAGTGCCTGGTTACCCTCTTCAATATTGTATAACAGATCAACTTGATGCGAGGTATTGGGGTCAGCAGAATCGGTCCAACGAATTTTTGTCTGAAAGTATCCGTAGTCTTTGTATAAATCGAGAATTCTATGCCGATCGTCCTCTGCAATCTCAACGGAATATTCCTTTTTTGGACGAGAGACCACCACGTCTAGGAGCAGATCTTTATCTAGACTGTTCCCCTTAAACTTGATCTTCCCAACTCGTATTTTGCTGGTGAGATCGAACGTTAATCGCATCCCATTTGGTCTAAGCATCTCAATTGCTGTAACCTGAGAAAAGAGACCGGTTGTGTAGATTCCTTCAATGCTTTTGCGGATCTGATAAGATGAAACGCTACTTCCAATTTGAACCCGCGTCTTACGTTTCACCTCCGCATACATTGAACCTGAGTTGAGGGGTTCACCATCCAATCTGTAATGGATTTCAATAACGGGGGGACTCTCAGACTGGCTCCAAGCCAAATTGAGGAAAATAGCAGAGCAGATAAGTATCACGTAAAGCGATAACGGAAAAAGGTAGGATATGAAAGAAGGATTAAAGGGGAGTTGCGTTGTTTTATGGATTTGCAGATTTGCCCATTTACCCATTCGTATATTTTCACCTCCTTTCTTTCCTTGCAACTCAGTTAACAGGGTAGGAATTACACCGTTGAACATCTAAACTCAAGGATTCTTAGGGGGCAGATTCCTTTATTTTTTATTCTGCTTCGGAGAGGAGTCGTCTCAACTCTCCCTTAACCAGTTCATGTGTTTCCGTCTGTTTTAGGTATTGATCAAGGTTGTACACCAACTGCGGATTGACCAATGCCGTCACTTTAATTTGCCTCATCAGCGGCTCTTTCCGCAGCAGCTGAACAATGCGCAGTCGATCTTCCGCGTTCGTAATTTTGCCAGAAATCAACGCTTTAATCAGCTGCGTGGTCAACCCCTTTGCCAGCTTCTGTTCCGCATGGATACGCAGTGCTTCAGAAGCCGCTTGTTTTGCAGGATTATCGGCTGCGCCTGTGAGGACTTCGGTAAGGGGTACGACTGCTTGTGCATCTGGCTGATTTTGAAATGCTTGTGCCGCATAAGTAACGACCTGATCATCGGTGTCCTGAAGCGCTTTCAAAACTCCACCTACCGGATAATCGCGAAGATGTATCATCGCACGTGCGGAGGCACGACGGACGTTCACATCATCGTCGTCCAACCCTTTAATAATCGCCGTTGAGTATTCATGCTTTCCGAGCCTGTAGAGAGTGACACTGATTTCCATCTTTACTCCGGCATCCTCGGTATTGCTGTGGATTGTTTCCAAATCTTCAAGTCCCCGTGGTTCACCGATTCGTCCGATCAGACGTACGAGTTCAATTTTCGCCTCCGTTGATGTGTCAGCATTCTGCATGGCATCAACCATTAAGCCAAGCCCATCACTTCCAATTTGATACATCATCTCTACGATGTCACCACGCAGGGTTAGAAAATCAGCTTGACCTAAGGCAGCAATCAAGGTCGGGAGCGCGCCTACACCTTTGTCGATGACTACCTGCATCGCATCTTTCTGAAGGCGAGAACGTCTAACCAAAATTTGAAGGAGATATTCAATTTCCTCATTTCCGAGCGCAGCTAATCGCTGTGCCCGTTCACTTTCAAACTCAGGTTCCATTCCTTGTGCTTTTGCAGCCCCGGTTGAGAGACCATGTGTGTATGCGAGGACTAACAGAACGCGAGGCGGGGTTTTGTCTAGCTCATCTATTTCAGCTTGTTTCAAGTGCTTAACTGCGTCAATTGCAAGCCCTGAGTTTAGCAATTGTTGTCGTCCAATTTTCAAGTGGTCAATTTGTTGTTTCGGTTCACAACCAGTTAGCAAGATTAACAATGTTAGCCCGGTACAAAGCATCATTCTGATTGAAATAAAGGATTTCGGAATCGTTCCAATCGAGAGATCCTTTGCACTGTTCAAGATGGGAGAATCTGCTTGAGGAGTAGCGGGCATTGTGGTTACATGTTTCTTCATAAAATTTAGTTCTCCTGATTTCTTATAGTTTCTTTACGATGATGTTCTAGCACTGACATCACCATATAATATACAGTTGGTCTGCCCCCAAAGATACAGGCAGCTCACAGATAAGGTACGGAAAAAGTGATTGTAATAGGGAGATGTTACAAGATTATGGCAATTTCGTTAGGTTTTTGTATCATGGTGTCCATCAGCAACCCTTTAGCGGAAAACACTGTGTACCGTGATTCAGGCAATACGGAAAAGGATTGGAGGTACTATCTAAAACCGCCGTTCTAGCTTGAGGTCTACGCCGTATTTTCCGCGTTCATTCCGTTCTCCTTTAATATAAATGTGTCGGTCAATTTGATATTCAACTTCAATACGAGGTTCTGTATGAAGTTGGAAGGTAGACGAGTAAGTCAACGAAAGACGTTCCGATAGTTCTTTCGTCAAAAGGAAGCGTGATTGTTCAAAATTGTCTGGACTCAAGTCGACATGGGTTTTCTTAAAGCCCGTCGCTTTTGCAAGGTGGTGTCCTAGAATCCCTTCAACGAAATCCGTTGGCGTATAGGCTTCAGAATCAAGCGGATTTGCACCACCGAAAGTTAAAATAGAAAGGATTTGCGATTGAGTTAATTCGTAATCTTCGCCGGCACCTTTTCTGAGTACATCTGCTTGAAACTCCGGATTATGTTTATCCTTGAGATAGCCATTCAAGTGCATTTCAACTCTGAGATCCCTCGTATGGACTTCCCCGTCTGTAGTTGGAACTTGGATACTTCGGATTGGTTCAATCGTCTCAGCGGTAATTTCATACCATGGATTAAAGTCTAGGGTATTTTTGTTTTCTACATAAGAGCCTTCCCGAATCTCGAATTGATGACCTCCAGAAAGGGACAGCTCGCCTTCTAACAGATCTACCCGTCCGCTAAAAATAGGTTTTTGAATTGGTCCAACAAGTTCACCGTTGATAGATGTTTCGATTTCAATTTCTCCGATATATGTTACAACTTCCCCCAGATTTGATTCCACCAAAAAGTTGTTAGGTGCGGTGACATCAAGATCTAGCTGAAGATCGCGCACGATCGGGTAATCAAACCAGACCTCAAACTGTACCTCTGCTGTCTTATCAACCAGATCCTGAATTAACTGCCTCCAGTCTTGCTCGTATAGCCCTCTTTTGACCCGAATCGAACCCCTTAACGCGGGAAGTTTAAGATTTTCAGCGGTCGTAATATCCCCTTTCATTTGTAAATTGACGCTCTGACACTCAAGTTCGTAAAGACCGGGTTGTCTAAACGTGGTTCCTTCGCTCAATTCTGCAACAACATCTATATGCTGAACATCGAACCAGTTGGATTGTATCACACCGCTAATTTCAAAGGTGCCATCATTCATATCCCCCGTAATCCGCTGGATATTCACACCCTTCTCGCTCAGATTGAGGTGTGCTGTTCCATTTGTTAAACTGATGTGTGAGTTCGGTAGCTCGAACGCAAACCCTCTTAAATTTGTAGATCCTTTAAGCATAGGTGAAGCAAATTGCCCGCCAAGCGTAGCATTAACAACCCCCATGCCTTCGGTAAAAGCAAATTGAGGGAAAATAAGGGATAAGAATTCTAAATCTTCGATAGCTATATCTAATTCGCCCTCAATATCCTCCGACAACGGTTCTGCTTTGAATTCCAATAAAGACAGGTGAAATGGAATTAGCACCGACAAGGTAGCACGATTTTTTCCAATAGACAGATGGGCATCACTATCTTGCTTCCCACTAATTTGAATCTTACGATCTTCGTACGTGATATTACCGGTAAAGTGATCAACCTCCGCTTGGTTTATCCGTAGTTCAGGGGTTTCCCACGTAAAGGAAATTCTCGGTTCAGCATCCGTTCCGCGTATATCGAGCGATGAGTTCAGGGAGCCACGAACAGCGTAAATTTCAGGAACAAATCCCGAAATAAAGCCGAGATCCAAGTTCTTCATTTCAACATGAAAGAGTAATTTTTTCCCAAGTTCCCAACTTCCGAATCCCATCACTCGAAGGCGTTTTGCGTCGTCTACCGTTGGCTCTTGATCTTCCAAGCTAAATCCTTCTCCCAAACTGAGTTTCTGGTTTGCAAGTTGGATTGCAATTGGTCTGGGGTTATGGATCTTATAGCCTAAGCCTTCGATCAGAATATTCTGAATATTTAGCTGACCCGTTGCATATTTAATTACATTTGGTGGATTGAATGGCTTAATGAATTGTGGAATCCATGCGGTTTCACCGGGGATGAGAAACTGATTTATTGGAATTTTCAAACTGGCTTCCGCCGTAATATATCCATTCAAGACTTCGGCGGGCTTTACCTCCGTCCCAATTGCTTCGGGATTTAAAACCTTTGAGACAGTAGGATTAAGGAACCGCGACTGATCCCCGATAAAATCAGCAATTCTTGCTTTATGGGCTCTGAATCGACTAATTTCAAAATCAGTTGCGATGATTCCCTCCAACGCGCAGTTGATTTCCGCGGTATACTCTCCTTGACCTACCTGAAAGCTGAGTGTGCTAATACGAATTTGCCCTTTATCTGCCTTCAATTCAAACGTCCCATTTGAAATAGGCATATCAAATTTTGCCAACTTCAGCGTACCCTGTTGCACCGAAAATGTCCCTTGCGGATAAGGTGACCGCGTTGTTCCTTGTATTCTGAGATCTATGTCAGCAATACCATCGGCATGTTCGATCAACGGATGAAGTAGCAAGCCTAGGGGTGCCAAGGAGATTTGTTGTCCTTGGAGTTTCAAGTCAATGGGCAGATCTAGGAATCGGTCCTCAAGAGCTAGTGGTTGAAAGGCGAGATTAATCGGGATCGTGCCAGACATTTCCAACTGTTTGCTTACTCCAGCAATCCGCTGGGTATTCTGGATGGAAAGCAATTGTTCCTGATAGTCTGCGCTTCCACTATCTTTAATATTGGCATTTCCAACGTGACCGTCTGACTCCCATGTTGCAGTTATAATTGGATTCGTAAGATTACCACGGACACGAATTTGGCTTGTAAGAAAACCGTCAAATTTGAGGAAAGATTGTTCAAGGAGCGTTAGCGTTATTGCCGGTACTAGTACCCCATAAGGCAATTGATCTATTCCCAAATGGAGATTCATATTTCCATTTAGGTCGATAGTGCCTCTACCGTTGAGCCAAGCGATATTTCCCTCACCTATCTGGGCTGGCGCAAGTATGAGTTGCCGGTTTGTGAAGTGCAACCAAATATCTTTGATATTGTGTAAATCACGGTCATTGATCTTAATGTACAACTTATCACACTTGAGGGTTGCCGATATCTGATCGGGACGATAGCCACTGCCCTGTAATTCAAGTGCTACATTAGCTTGACCTTTTATACCGTGGAATTCGCGTTTCATTATGTAATTGAGAGGTGTGACAAGATTTACATCTACCCCATTGACGTGCAGTTGAAACCGGGCTGAATCGTTTTGTTCTAAAACCTCTATAATTGAAGTCAAGGGTAAGCCCCTGTCCGTCTTGGGCAAACTCCAATCCCCCGATGCGTGATATTGTCCACCATCAAACTGCCAATCCGCTGATTTCAGATTGACTGCAATTAAGTCAGACGATGTCTTCTGCCCAGCTGATATCTGAAGCGAGACCTTTAAATCTTGAACGGGCTGGGGCAAATCCAAGAGTTGCAGTGTCTTTTGTGTCACATCAATTGAAGCGATCAATTCCGGTTGAGCCAGATCGCCCGTAATCTGTGCTTCTAGATTGAACAGGATTAAATGATTATTCAGGTAATCTGGTAAATTCTGAAAATCGCGTGTATCTAACCTAAAATTTGGGCATGAAGCGTGGAGATTAAGATACGAAGATGGAAGATACTCAAGATTAATCTGTAGATCTCCCTGTACTTTAATGGGATTGCCGAGCAAAAGCAGATCGAAGGATTCAACGTTAAGGCTTCCGTCCTTATAGGCGAGACCGCCCACAGCTTCACGAATCGGAATTTGTCCGATGGGTGTTTGAAGCACTAGATCTGGAATGTCCCAGTTAAGCGCCAACTGTGGATCCTCATAAGTTCCATGCCCCGTGAATTTGTAGCTGACATTTCCTGAGAGGAGTGGTGGTAGTCCCAACAGGTACGATAATCCCTCAAGTGGAAATCCATCAGATTCTACGGTGAAATTGAATGTATTGGTGGTTTCTGACCCCCGATCCGATTGGGGGGCATCTATCGCGCCCTGCATGGGGAAAGTACCTTCCGCATTTAGGAATGGGCTGCCATCCCGTCTATCGGCAAGCACCAAAGATTCAATATGGTAGAGGTTATCCACAAAGGAAACGCGAATTGGAGTGGGATTAGTCATCTGACGACCATTAACATCGATTGCAACCTTAGGGAGAGACATCTGGAACTTAAATTTCGACAAATCTTCTAGCATCCCTTCAATTTCGACCCTACCATCCGCTGTACCTGTGAAATAGTCTGCTACATTAAAGATTCGTAGAAATGGATGCAGATCGACTCCCATACCGTCAACAACAACCTGATATGGGCTGCCTACAACTGATTCTAAAACCCCGCGAATTTGGCAAGTGTCATTAAAACCTACACCTTCAAAGTTCAGCGCGTTATTTCTATAGATGCCAGTTATGTAAACATCCTCCAGCGGATGACCCGCGTAAGTGACATTTGAGAACTGGAAGATTACATCTACAATCGGATCTGCTGCGTTTGCCTGACCGTTGGCTGTGACAATCAGATCGGCATCCAGCAAGAAGTCAGTCATGCCGCGTGCGATTGCAATCTCTGCGAGTTGCATTGACTCACTTTGAAAATCGATTACATAGTCTTGATTTTGGTCAATCTGCGCGTTAAGAACGCCTTTTTGCCCACGAGTTAATATTTCAAAATCTTGGATTTTAACAAGATAATTCTCAATCTCTATCGGCAGCGTTAATGGGTCGAGTGCCAGATCCCACGCCTTGCCGTCATCGATCTGAAGTGTACCACGACCATTAAGATGCGCTAACGTTCCATCCAATACCAGTTCCCCCGTTGCAATTCCTTCAATCGGATAATCATCACCCGCCAGCCTCACATAGTCCGCGATTTGGAGGGGTTGGGCGCGCACCTTAAGATCGATCGGCGTATCTCCTTCCATACGGGCAACCCCATCGGCAATCAATACGCTCTCTCCTTTGACAAGACGTATTGGGTTCAGAAAAACCTTATTCTCCGTATAATGGAAATCCGTTGTCAACACACCGATTGGTACATCATACAGTGTTGCTTCTGGAACGTTGAGGAGCCCTTGCAAAGAATAAGGTGGGTTATTCCCTATGCCTGCACTACTTTTTCCGGTAAGCGTGCCTTCGCCAGCAAGGTCTGGCATTTGCAAGATTCGGGAGATTTTACCTATGTCAATTTTTGTGATACGCAGATCCATATCGTGTTGAGCAGTTAATCCGGGGTTACCATTGATTTCAATCTGTGCATCGTCAAGATTCGCTGTAAGCGATAGCTGTTGGTCGTTGAGTTGGTAGTGCGCTACTGAAAGGCGAATTGGTACTCCATTTAGACTCGCATCATCCAATTGCAAGTTGCCATCAAGATTTATTTTGCGGAGGTCTGAACCCTTACCACTAAATTGGGCTTCACCGTCCAAATCCCCTTTAACAGCCAAAAAATCTTGCGGAAAATCTATAATTGGTAGTAGTTGCTCTGCCCGAAGGGAGTTAAGTTGTACCCAACCTTTGTAGGTGAGATGTTGCGAATCTTCTTGTGTGGGAGGAAGGTCAATTTCTGCCGCTCCTGTCAGCTTTCCCGAAGCGAATAGAGCATCAATATTGGTAACTCGGACGTTACGCGGCGTGAACTCGGCTTGGAGGGTGAGATTCTCAAGTTGGAGTGCGTTTAACTGGACAGACGGAAGGCTAATCCCGATGCTGCCGATCATTTCCGAAATTGGACCACTGGCTTCGACCTCCACTTTTGCCACTCCTTCTATTTTCCCTGGAGCAGATAGTATCTTTTGCACATCACGGAAGTCGAGGGTCATTTGGATTTGTGTCTTGACCTGTGGGGATTGTTTGCCAAGATTGTTTGCCTCACCAACGACAGTCAGCAGGGAATTTCCCAGCGCGAAACGCAACGAGTGCAATGCACCTCGATTTTTCTGTAACTCAAATTCAGTTTTGAATTCATTAATCTGTGTTTCAACGCCGTTCAGTTCAAAACGTCCATCTCGCACTTCCAAATGACTACGGTACTTCCAGTTGCTCAGAGGACCGTCAACGCGCCCCCGACTGTCAAGACCGCCGATTGCAACTTTGAGGGAACCACTTTCATTTTCAAAATTGATGATGCCATTTTCAATACTAATATCTTCGATACTGATATCAGAGATTAACAGTTGAACTGGCACCTTAGCACTCGTTCCGGCCCCGTCTTTCGGGATTAGCTTTGCTAAATTGATAGTCCCGTCTGCCCCCATGCGCGTATTAACCTGGGGCTGGTTAAAGTGCAGTTGAGTGATGAGAAGTTTCCCCTGCGCCAAGCTCCATAATCTATATCTTATTCGGATTTCGTCTAGAGCCATTAGAGGAGGGTTTTCTGGATCTGCATCTGCGATTTCAACCCCTCTAACATCCAAGCCGGTAAACACATTTCCTGCAATTTTATCGATGGTGACTGAATGTTTTAAGTGCTTCTGGAGCTCAATCTCTAATACTAGGCGCACCCGGTTAAGCACATAGGGGGAGCGCGAAAACAGAAAACCGCCAAGGATTAAGATCACTCCAAGACAGGAAAATAGGATTAAGCATTTGTTTCGTCTGTGCATAGAATTTATCTCAATGTTTTTTTATTTCAAGGGCTTCAACCGCATAAAACGCCAACAGAGCGAGCTACGATTCGCTCCAATTTATATCATAGCAAATTTGGAGATAAATGTCAGTGAAATATAGGAAAAATAGGCGAGGATTCAGATTTAATGCAGTGACCGTTTTAGTTGGCAGTGTGCTGAACCGTATAATGGAAGGAGAGAGGAGGAGTAGGCTATCTTTAATCTAATATTGGATATATGTACTGTCACCACAGATTTGCTCAAATTATAGTATTTGAAAATGGATTCGAGCACTTTAGGATCTATTGCTGTTAAGTGTTGCTAAGGACAACTGCTGGCTTGGGTTGTGATACAACCACATCTCCATGTTCTTTTTAAGATCCGCCCACTCATTGTCCAATATTGAATACCAAGCCGTGTCTCGATTTCGACCTTTTACGATCATGTGCTGCCTAAAAACACCTTCGAACTGAAAACCGAGACGTAGAGCAGCTAATCGTGATTGCTCATTCAAAGAATCACATTTCCACTCAACTCGACGGTATTTTAGTCTATCAAACGCCTCACAGAGCATTAGATATATGGATTCCGTATTTACGTTTGATCTTTGAGCATTGAGCGAATACCAAATGTGTCCCAGCTCGAGTCGCCTCATATCACAGACGATGTTTAGAAAACTGACCATCCCCACTCGGCGTTTCGATTCGCGGTGGTGTACCGTAAAGAAAAGTGGATCTTTTGATTTTGCTCTAACCTCAAGCCATCGCCGCATGCTGTGCACGTTGTCAAAGGGTCCATAACTCATGTAGGTCCATATTTGCTCCTTCGCATCTGAACCGTGGGTGCACCTGTAGAGTTCTTCAGTATCAGCTTGTGGATTGACTGGTGACAGTACAATGAACTTACCTTCGTAGTTCGTCTGTCGGGGCACGTCTATATGAGTAAGTGGTTTTACAGCAGCACCGAATGGAGGAGATAAATGCGACATAGTCTGCCTACTTCCAGCCGCTGTCTAGGGTGCAAATTTTTATTGTCGGGATGCTATAAATATGGGGCTGACCATGCAAGTGTAGATCCCAGTAGACTATATTGTAGTGATTCAAAAATCTTCTACTAGGCAACATTGATAGAGATTCATCGACTTTATCAACTTCCATACACGCGCTATTACACCGCATCTTACACGGTTAGGTGGTAAACCATTTAACCCAATCAATGGTAAGAGTTAGATATTCGCTGCTTTAGTCGTTATCTCCGGTATCTTGTATCAGCTCACACAGACGGCCGGGAACATCACGGCAATTTCAATCGCTCGGAAAAACCCTCAACGGCCTAGATCGTTCAACAGCATATTGAGTTCTTCTTTAACCATATCGTTTTGTTCTGTGTTCCGAAAGTAGTAATAGATATCGAGTTCAATATTGTCATCATGCTCTTTTGGAGCATTCTTAATCTGCTTTATAAGTGCATCTTTTTTGAGGACCAAGACAATCCGTATCCTATCTTTTGGATCACTTACAGTCGGTAAAGCCTTAATGAGCTGCCGCGCGATGCCTTGTCCAAAATCTTGTCCAGCATGAACGATTAAAGCTTTCGCTGCCGCTTCTCTCGCGTTCTCATTTTCATCATTTACCACCATTTCAACGAGCCGATCGATAGCTTTTTCACTTGGATACTGTTCAAGCGTTTGACCTGCATACATCCGCACCCACGCATCGGAATCGTTGAGGGCGGCGACAATTTCATCCACGGGGGGACTATCAAGGCGCAACATTGCCTGTGCCGCTGCGCGGCGGACCGCAACATCGTTATCGCTTAACCCATTGATAATTTCGGTCCTATACTCTTGCTTGCCAAGGTTATAAAGCGCGATGTTGACTTCCATCTTCAATCCTGGGGTGCTCCCACTTTGGATTGCTTCTAAAGCCGGAATTGCGCGCGGATCGTTTATCCTTCCAATCAATTGCGTCAGGGTCGCTTTCATCTCTAGGGAGGTTTGGGCATCACCGAGCGCAGCGGTTAAATGGTCTAGGCCTTCGGAACCAATTTGATATAGCATTTCAATCAACTCGGGTCTAAGAACCATATATCTTCTTACCCCGAGATATTCGATCAATACGGGGGCAGCATCTGCTCCTTTATCGACCAAGATTTGTATAGTTGCGTCTTGTGTGCGATGTCTTTCAGCGAGCAGTTGAAGCATTTTTTTTATTTCAGTACTGCTTAATGCCGCAATCCTTTCACTCCGCGCCTGTTTATACCGGGCTTCAAGCCCCGGAATTTCAGCTTCTTGAGTTTTAGCGTCTCCGGTAGCGATGGCGTGTGAGTAGGCAATCAACAATAAAGTTCGTGGCTCCACTTTTTCGGCTGGGGTTTTGGCTTCCTCAATTTCCGCCCTTTCGAGGTGATTAACGGCTTCGATTGTCAGACCAGCAAGGAGCAGTTTGTTTCTACCAACCTCCAGTTGTGTAATCGGTTGTTCTTGATCACACCCGATACTAACAGCCAAAATAAGAAATATCAGTAGGGTTGAAAACTTTTTCATATCTAACTCTTTTTCTCCTCTTTCATTTAAGGGATTTATTGGGTAGAACGTCCTTTTCAGCGCATGTATCTTTTGCGTAGAATCTAAGTTTACAAAATATTCGTTCTTCTGTCAAGGGAATTATCAGCAAAAATTTCAGCGTTAGTAACTGATATCTTAACTCAGCCATAATCATAAGATGGGGTTCTTGATTTCATTTGCCTTTTGTCATACCGTGTGCTACAATACAATTTTATGTTAGGCTTGAAAAATCAGCAGGAGTTAATGGATGCGCGTTGAGAACAATAATCGTTGTTTTGCATGTGGTAAGGAAAACCCTTTTGGGTTGCAAGTTAATCCAGATATCACCCCCGATGGAACACGGGTCAAGATTGAGTGTACACCCCCCGGTCATTTTCAGGGCTGGGCAAATGTAATTCATGGTGGAATCTTGAGTACACTCCTTGATGAAGCGATTACCTATGTGGGTATCGCTAGCTTTGATGGGCCTGCGGTAACAGCACAACTTGAGGTACGATTCAAGAAGCCAGCGATGGCAGGCGATAAATTAATCGTTACAGCCAATCGAGTTAAAATGGGTAAGCGTCTCATTGAAGTTGAAGCACACATCAATTCAGAAGATGGCAAACTAATTGTCGAAGGAAGCGGAAAGGTGATGAAAGTCGCTGGTGATTTTTAACGCCTATTCGATGTCCTGTCGCCTCGGACAACATTCTCACCGATCAAAGTCAAACGACAATCCTCTGTGTATAAAACAAAGCTTTGTTCAAGAAGGGAGGAAATGCACAAACCTCCTGATCCTATCAAATCCACAATGAATCACCGATATATCGTCCAATTTGATTCAGCCAAATTACCAAGAATCGACACCGATTTCTTAGTAATCGGGGCTGGAAACGCCGGATTAAGCGCAGCGATGGCAGCTAGTCCACATGGTGATGTCTTGCTGATTACTAAGTCTGTCATAAAAGAGAATGGCTTGTGTCATGCACAGGGTGGAATCACTGCGGTCATGAGCGAAGCTGATACTATCACTTCTCATGTTGAAAAAACTCTAAAAATGGGAAAGGGCCTCTGCAAGGAAACAGCAGTTGAAGTGATGGTTGAAAAAGGCGTTCAACAGGTTTCAGAATTGATTCAGACTGGAACGATCCGTGCCAAAGCGGCGGAGACGATATTAGTCAATCACCTTGAAAATCAGGAGAATGTCCGGATCATCGAACAAGCCTTTACGATTGATTTTATGACCCAAGGGGATAGATGCTATGGGGTGGTTGCCCTCATTAACGATGCTCCTCACTGTATTTTTGCCAAAGCTACCATCCTTGCGTCGGGGGGACTTGGACACATCTATCAATCTACGTTGAACCCAGCGATTGCAACAGGTGATGGTTTCGCGGCAGCTTGGCGAGCGGGCTGTGAGATGATGGATATGGAGTTTATCCAATTTCATCCGACGACACTGTTCCTGATGGAGGCACCGCACTGCTTGATAGGTGACAGGGTACGTGAGGAAGGTGGTATTTTAATTAATTCGCGTGGGGAACGGTTCATGGGAAAATACCACGATATGGAGGATCTGGCTCCGGGTGATGTTGTGGGGCGTGCAATTCTGAATGAAATGGAATTAACCGGAAGCCCATGCGTTTATCTAGACATAACCCATCTGTCATCTGATTTCATACGCAGCCGCTTTTCAAATATCTATCAGTTTTGCCATCAGTTTGGAATTGATATTACTACTGATGTTATCCCTGTTAGATCTGGCGCGCACTTTATGATAGGTGGTGTTTGCACGAACCTAAACGCAGAGACAACCTTACGCGGTCTTTATGCCTGCGGGGAGGTTGCTTGTACCGGTGTTCATGGGGCAAGTCAATTGGCAAAAAATTCTTTACTTGAATCTATTGTGTTTGGTACGCGCGCTGGGAATGCAGGTGCCGAATATGCAGGAACAATTCAGTCGGACAATTATGCGAACCTCCGAATCTCCTCTGACGATGACTTTTCTCGTTCTCAAACAACATCTCAGAGTATTGATATTGAAGCAGCAAAGGCACTTGTTCAAGAGATGATGTGGCAGCACGTTGGACTGGTTAGGCATGGTGAAAATTTAGAGACAATACTCAATGAATTGAAAGCACTGAACCGGAACTGCTATTGGGATGGTGTCGGAGCGTTTGAGTTTCAAAACATGTGCGATGTTGCGACATTGGTAACGGAGGCGGCAATTCTACGCACGGAGAGTCGTGGCACACATTATCGAGAAGATTTCCCTGAACAGGACGATATTAAATGGAAAAAGCATATTGTCCTTCAGCGAGGAGATGCAGCACGAATTGTAGCGTGATTTAGGTAGGGAGACGACTTTTGCCTGTACAACTAGGGGAAACTATTAGTATGTTCCCAAGAATTTACCTCAGAGGAGAAATATAGCGATGCAGAAACCCCGCTTAATTTATTACAACGATGCCCATCATTTCAACGCAAAGCGGATTGAACCGCCTGCTTCCATCCATAAACTCCAATGGCCTGTTGATGAGGTACTTGGCACTGGTGTAGATCTCTTGGTGTTAGGACTCGGATATGCTGATGTCTATTTCCATAACAGCAAGGTTGGACGTGTTGTGGGGCAGATGAAAGAGGTTTGGGACAACTACATTGACTGGCGTATTATGCGGATGGTGGAGGAAGCCCAGAAGATGGGGACCGACCAGGTCCGCGAAGTCATCAACCGAGGTCGTCAAATGGGATTGGCTGTATTTCCTTCCCTGAAGTTACAGGCAAGTTCGCCGCCGGGCAGCGAGCGGTGTGGTTTACTGAAATGGAACCATGGTGCCGAAGTATGTATCGGAGAGGAAGGACGGGCGGAATGGTGTTACGATTTTGCTCACGAGCTAGTGCGACAGGACAAACTTGCTGTGCTCAGGGAGATTTTGGAGGACTATGAGGCTGACGGGATAGAGTTGGACTTTATGTTCGATTCGTATTATTTCAAGCAGGATGAGATAGAGAAAAACATCCCGTTGATGAATCGCTTCGTCGCTGAAATTCGGGAGATGGCAAACACTATCGGAAGTCAACAGGGAAGAGAAATCCCCATCATGGCGCGCGTTGATCTTGAGAAAGAAAAAAATCTGTTGATGGGACTGGACGTGGAAACATGGCTCAAGGAGGGCAGCATCAATTACGTTATCGGTCAAGATCCGTATGTATTAACCGACACGCAGCCAAAACCTCGCTGGATGCCGGATACTGCTAATGCCGCCGGTGCTGCAGCTTACTATCGTCCACCCAGACGCGTCTACGACGAGCGAGTCGGTCTGCCGAGTATTGAAATGTACAACGCATTAGCGCAGACACTTCGCTGGGATGGTTGGGCAGGACTGTATGACGGTTACCTATCTTGGCCTTTCAGCGAAAGGGAATACCAGATTCTGCGAGAGGTGGCTTATCCTGAAGTCCATGCACGGAGTGATAAGCGCTATCTACTCCAACCACGGGAGGGAGAGCTAGACAAACCGACAACCACACCGGGACGCCAACTACCATTGGAAATTAAGCAAGGGGAAGCCGCTGCTATCAATATCTGGGTTGCTGATGACATTGACAGTGCTAAGAAAGACGGAGAGGTACGCAACCCTATTCTCACCCTTCGCTTCTCCTTTTTCTGTATTGAGGACGATATTGAATTCCGCTTCAATGGCAGAGTATTGCCTTGGGAGGATGCGGAGATTACGGACGAGCGTGCCTTAACGATTCCGGTAAAACTCGCGGGCTCGATGCACATCCAAGCCCCGCTCGGTATGTCCGCCCATTGGTTTCGGTACAAGCTGGAATTGGACGATCTCACACGAGGGAAGAATACCCTTGAAATCGCAACACAGCATTTGACAAAGACAGCAGGTTTTACCCGTAGTCTCAACGGTGTTGAGCTACAGACCCGTTATAAGAACTTCCTCCGCCCAGAAGGATTGGAGGTCGAGCGGATTGCCCCACCCGGCGGGTAGCACCGCAATTATCAGTTCTTTAACCTTCCACGACGACGGAGCGCGCAGATAAGCAATCAGTCTCAGTTGGGTATTGAATTGAGAAGATTCAATCCGGTAGACACAAAAAACCTTGCATTTCGGCAGGGGTATATGATATGTTAAATAGGTTGCACTACGAATAAAGGAGGTGGTTCAATTGGCTCGAGTTTGCCATGTTTGTGGAAAAAAGCCGATGGCAGGTAATAAAATTGCCCGAACCCGTGGGCAGATTAGTAAGCGTTCAAAACATAGACAACTCCCCAACCTACAACGAGTCCGTGTTCAAACGGAAATCGGGAGTCAACGAGTCCGTGTATGCGTGCGATGTCTCCGTACCGGGAAAGTTATCAAAGCGATTTCTGGTGGAGCACAAGTTACCTACGGCAATTGAAAGTATCAGGTGGGAATGGGTGATATTAAATTTTGCTTTCTCTCAAATGTTTCTGCGTTTTTTTAGAGGAAAAAGATGTAATCCGGGAGACACGTTGCACCCCTTTTAAGTAACGGATTGACTCCATGATAGCTTCTAACTGTTCAATCCCATTTACTTCCAAAGTGAATTGATCATGACCAGTTTCTTTATTTAGTCTGTGAAAAACGACTCCATCAATATTAACCTTGTATTGGGCAATTAATGTTGTAATCTCTGCTAACATCCCAGGTCGGTTATCGCACTCAACGGTGACCGGTGCAGGATAGGTCACATTCTCAACAGGTGTCCATTCAATATCAAAAATTCTCTCTGGCTCATTAATAATTCGAGGACAGTCTGCTCTGTGGACAGAAATGCCGCGTCCCCGCGTGAGATACCCGATAATTTCATCTCCCGGAATAGGATGACAGCACTTCATAATACGCGCCAGATCTAAATCAATACCTTCCATCTCAATTGATGGTGCGGATTGGGGAGGCCGCGTTGTCCTTTCTTTTGGCTCAGTGGTCGGTGGCGGTTCAGGAGCCAATAAATTGGCGATATGTGTAGCTGACTCCTTACCATTGCCAATCTGTCTAAAAAGCTCGTCAATTAGCGGCAGTTGCGTCTTCTTTTTTGAAACTAGTTTTTCTGATATATCACGCAGTTCGTTCGATTTGAGATAGTCTTTCAGACTCAACTGACGTTGTCGCATCTCAAGTTCGAGCAGTCTCTTGCCTAAATCAATCGCCTGTGCACGATTCTGTTCGTTGAGCCAAGACTGGACTTTATTGCGTGCCCGCGCTGTTTTGACCCACCGCAGCCAGTCACGGCTCGGATGTCCATTCGCCCGCGTCTGAATGTTTATCCTATCCCCATTCTGTAGCCGATACTTAAAGGGAACTATCGCGCCATTAACCTCCGCCCCAGAACAGGTCTGTCCAATATCGGTGTGTATCTTGTACGCAAAATCAATTGGTGTCGAGCCCGCTGGCAAGCTGTGGAGATCTCCTTTAGGCGTAAACACAAACACCTCGTCTGGAAACAACTCACCTTTCATAGAACGGATAAACTGAAACGGATCTTTGAACTCTTGAATCTCTGCAAGCATTTCTCTGAACCAAGCAAAAATCCTTTCGTTATCTGTTTCCGATGGCATTCCTTCCTTATACCGCCAATGTGCAGCAATTCCATATTCCGCGATCTGGTGCATTTCATGGGTCCGAATCTGAATTTCTACAGGCTGCCCGCGGTCTACAATTGTTGTGTGTAAAGACCGATAGCCATTCGCCTTCGGAAGACCGATAAAATCCTTAAATTGCTCAGGAATATGATTCCACCTGTTGTGTAGAATTCCAATCACTGCATAACAATCTCCCACGCTATTGACTAGCACACGCAGGCCGAATAGATCTCGAATCTGCTCAAACGGGACCCCTCTTTGATGAATTTTCTGATAGATACTGTAGATATGCTTAGGGCGACCGTAGACCCTCGCTTTGACACCCATCAGATCCAATTCCTGTTGAACAACATCGACCATCCACTTCGTGTATGCTTCCCGTTCCCCTAACTTCGCCGTAAGCAAATCGGCAATCTCTCTGTATTCGATGGCGTGCAGATATTTGAACGCCAAATCCTCAAGTCTGCTTTTAATCCGAGCAATACCCAATCGGTGGGCGAGCGGCGCATAAACCTCAAAAGTTTGCTTGGCAATACGTTCCTGTTTATGTGGTGGCAGTGAGGCAAGCGTTTGCATATTATGCAACCGATCCGCCAACTTGATAAGGATTACCCGTGTATCCTTCGCTGTTGCCAGAAGCAGCCGCAAGTAATTTTCCGCCTGCCTTTGTTGAACCCCGCCCTTGAACTTATATTTACTGATATTGGTCACGCCTTCAACCAATTCGGTAATTGTGTCTCCAAACTGATCCACAAGTTCATCACGGGTGGCTGATGTATCCTCGAGTACGTCATGTAGTAGCCCGGCGCAGATAGTATCCGTGTCCAATTTCAATTCAGCTAACGTCTTAGCTGTCTCAAAGCAGTGGGTAAAATAAGCATCTCCGGATATCCGCTGCTGACCGTGATGAGAGGCTTGGCTAAATTCATAGCTTCTTCGTAAAAGATCGCAATCCGCATCGGGGTTATATGCTTGGATTTGGCGAATTAGATAGTTGACACTCATACGACACTCTCTCCCAAATCTGTTTGACATTCTGCCGCAATTGAAATTCCGAAAACCAGTGGCTCGTTTGTTTCATTTGTTCGCCGTTTAGATAGGTTTCGGATTCATGGAGCTGACGCTTCTTCGATGGTGGTGGTAAAAGTTGAATTTCTTGTTTTGAGAAATTTGGATATTGCGTCAAAAGCTGCAATTCTTCAAGGATTGAAAGACCATTTTTAACAGCAGACACTGGGATTGAATCAGTCTGTGCACCGGCTATAACCGATTCAAGTGTGAGTAGGTGCCTGTTGTCCTGACTGAGTGCTTGTAAACATTTATAGAGTTTTTGTAGAATCTGTTTATCTGGATATTCCCAAGAGACACATTTACGCATCCACTCTATATCCTTGGATTGATAAATAAGGTGGATATATGTCGTCTCAGGATGTCTGAATGCGGACTGACATCGATTGAAGAAAGTTAAGTGTTGAGGAATTGGGTGGCAAAACACTATATGGTTAATGTGAGGCAGCTGGGTTAATGTGCAATTTGAAGCGATCGCTAGTAATTCTCCACGTGCCAATTTGCCTGTGACTTGCGCTTTGTCAGTTTCCGACATATCGGTTTCGCATCGCCCAATCTTTTCCGTTGAACCAAGCATCTCGAAGAGTTGATCCAGTGCTTTTTCGTCCCGGACATATAGTAATGTTGGTTCTGTCTGTTCAAGGAGGTTAAGCAGAAAATCCTGTTTGTTGTCCAAAACTCTGTGGTCAACAATTTTAACAGGGCTTTTTTCCTCCTGCGTAGGAAACATCCTTCCAACGGTGCTTCGTTCAAGTGTGTGGATGTGCAGATCCGCAATTTTTAGTTGGATGCGACGGCTATTATTCCACTCATTAATCTCCGGCTCAAAAGCCAAGTCTAATCGAATGTTCTTGTTCTTCAGCGCAATGAAGCGATCCGCCATCCCCCACCCAACGGCTTCAAGCGGCTGCCCTCCATCCGTCACGAATAGTTTGAGATGGTTTTTCTCCTTGCCCATGATGCTTGGTGGTTTCTGGAGGCGGAGATTGTGCAGTGCCAAGTGTGGTGGTGAATTGTCTTCACCAAACGGTTCAAGCTGCTGCAATTCTTCTACGGCTTGCAGCGTCAAAAAAGAGGACTGGACCTCAAGATCCAATTTCAGCTTGGGGATTAGATCCTCATCAGAGAGGTGTTCACACGCGTATTGATCAAATCGGGTAGCAAACTCATCAATGTTCTCCGTTTTGATTGTTAACCCTGCTGCCGCCTGATGTCCGCCATATTTGACTAATAAATCGCTACAAGCGTTTAAGCTGTCGACGAGATTCATGCCCTCAATGCATCGCCCTGAACCGTGTGCTTTGTCACCCTTAATTGCCAATACAAACACCGGGCGGTAATACCGATTAAGCAGCTGCGAAGCGACAATTCCAACGACTCCCTGATTCCAAACTTCATCGGCTTCATTATAAACGACCAACCCTGTCTTTTTTGTATGGTCCCTATTCTTTTCAATCTTAGCAGCTGCTCTTTCCTGAATGTGGTTCTGCTCCTCCCGCCGCTTTTGGTTATGATTGTCCATTTCTTCGGCAATCGGCATTGCTTTTTCATACGATTCAGTTGTTAGCAATTCAACCACTTTGGACGCTTCATCCATCCGTCCCGCGGCGTTAATTCGAGGTCCTAAGACAAACCCCAATGTATAGCCAGTAATCAGCTTGTTATCGCTATAGTTTGCCACATTGCAGAGTGCTTTTATCCCCGGTCGTTCACGCTTATTGAGTTCTACTAAGCCAAGGCTTGAGAGGACTCGATTTTCCCCCGTTAGCGGAGCCATATCTGCAACCGTGCCAAGCGCGACCAGATCCAGTTGGGATTGCAGAAATGGGTCTAAATCGCCGCCGCCCATCAACCCGTGCGCCAACTTGAACGCCAACCCGACCCCCGCAAGACCATCGAAGGGATATTCGCTCTCCGGCATTTTAGGCGTGATGAGACCAATTGCTGGCGGTAGTGCATCGGGGCGTGGTTGATGGTGATCGGTGATAATGACATCCATACCGAGCGTGTTGGCAAACTCTACTTCCTCAATCGAGGTGATCCCACAATCAACGGTAATCAGCAGATTACATCCATGCTCCTTCAACTTCCGAATCGCTTCCTTGTTGAGACCGTACCCTTCCTCAAAACGGTTGGGAATGTAAGGTTTCACTGGAAAGTCAAGGTGCCGGAAAGTAGTTATCAGCAACGAAGTCGCGGTCGTACCATCTACGTCATAGTCTCCGAAGATCCAGATCTGCTCACTACGTGCCATCGCTAAACGGATCCGCTCAACTACCTGTTCCATCCCGTGCATTAGAAAGGGGGAATGTAGCTGATCGAGCGTTGGATAGAGATAGGCACGCGCTTCGTCTTCCGTTTCAATTCCCCGATTGATGAGAAGCTGTGCCACTAATTGTGAAATCCCAAGCCTCACTGCCAACCGGGAACTCTTCTCGATGTCCGGTGTTCTATGTTCCCAGATCTTTTGCTGCTGTCTGCTCATGGTGGGTTCTGTTAAGATTTGACGGATTCGACCAATTTTCGTTCCAAGAAATTTCGATTTGATCTCCCTTGAGACAATTTCAGGTGACCGTTGATTGGAGCGTTCACCGAATGGTACAGTAGTAAAGTCAACGCGTTCTAGTTATATTATCACGAATCCCACTTCTGGTCAAGAGAAGATTGGTGTTGAAAATTTACAGAAATCCATAAATCGCTTGGAAAAACAGCCCAAATTGCGACCTAATAAATCAGATCTATGAGGGTTGATAGTACTAGTCAGTATAGATCGGCAAATCCAATATACCTTACCAATCAACGATTCTAACCTTTTTGAATATATCACACCCAAAAACCGTAGGTTGACATTCTTGCCAGGATACCGAATATTGTCCAGAGACTACCAACGGTGAATTCTCCCAGAATAAGCCCCAAAAAGAAAGGGGCAACACGACGATGCAGCCCAATTCCACCGTGTCGCAGTAACAGCCACTTGATGAGCCAACTGACAAAAAGGCAACTCCATGTCACTCTCATTCCCCAACTTGTCGAGATGGCAAAACCAGCGGGGTGGAGGGGCCACCAAACAAATCGCATGCGGAAGAGCATCAGAACGCTAGCGATGATAAAACCGCAGACCATAAATCCGCTTTCAGCCATTAATGTGTCTGTGGGTGTACTCAACCAGCGATCAAGCCGTCGATACGGCTCGATACCGAATGCACTTAGCGAAGGACGGGGGGCACGCATCTCCATACCCAGCTGATAGCCGCGATCGATCAATGCCCAAAAACCGGAGAGTGAGCCGAGAAATGCGGCAAACATAAGTGCGAGCATGAGATGCCGTAGGTTCATGCGCGTCCGCTCTGCCATTTTGAACCCCTCTAGTTGATGCGGCATCGGGTGGCTACGGTAGGCACGATTGATGAACCAGAACATCGAGAACATCACCAGATTCCCACGTCCCAGTTTTCGGGTGCCGATTGTCCGTGTGAGGATCTCGTCAGGACCGGAATAGTGCAGATCATGGACGGGCGTTCCCAACTCTGCTCGCATACGGGTTATGGCGATGGAGATGGCGTAATAGAGGGCGAAGAAAACGATCGTGATCCCCACCGTTGCCCCGCCACGATAGCAGAAACAGACAAGAAACACCATCACACCGATAAGCCCTAACACCGCGGTGTGATACTTCATCGGTTCATCTGAATCGTCGAGATCTTCAGCTCCACCAAACACCTTTCTGGCAATCATTATCAGATGTCTTCGACTCGCCCAGAGCGCGATGACGGCAAGTGCGATATATCCCCCTGATGCCTGTTCTCTCATGTAAGGGAAGTGCGGCAGGCTCCGCAAGCCCATTGCGGCACCAGCAACACGCATCAACCGCCAGAACCAGAAGAAGAACCAACAGGAGAAGGATAGGTCAAGCGGAATGAAAAATCCGAGCCCAATGGCAAATGGGTAAAACGAGAGTGGAATTCGCCCCATGGCGTTCCATGGGCTATCAGTAAAAAGAGAAAAACTCCGAATCCGCGTCCGAAGTTCGGGGACAACGGGAAAGATGAAGTTCAAACCGTTCAGCAGCGCTAGGATTCCCGCGAGGGCAAATCCGACCCACATCACTCGGTTCCGAAAGAACGCTTGGCGTTGCGTTTCCGTCATCTGGAGTGGAAGTTGAATAATCGGATAACTAAGTTTCTCATGCTCAATCCACTGTTTACGAATGATGACGTTAATGCAGAACATCCCGAAGACAAGCACGAAGATAAATGTTGTCCACCATAGCACGGGCGAAGCCCAGCCGATCAGCTGTTCAGCGGTGTAGAGATTCACCTCCCCTTCGTAGTACCCACGGGCAACTTTGCTGTCGCTGACGGTCAGCCATTGTGGAAGGTAGGGCAGAAATAGTTCACGCCATTCGTTCTCCGGGGTAGCAAAGCGGAAGGCGTGTCCCAACATCGGAACAAGGATTTCGAGCATGTCGTGCCCTGTGATGCCAGACGCGATGGAGAGCATCAGGTAGATGACGATAAGTTCTCCCTGCTTGAGTGCAGCATGGGGTGAAAACCACTTGAGAAACTGGTTGGCTCCGATAATTACAAAAAGGCTAAAAATAACGTTGAAGAAGAGGGAGATGGTGACCGGATGGCCTGAGTATCGGATGATCTCCATCTCAATGACCCAATAGCAGTTAATCGGAATGAGTAAGGAGGCAATGAGAATGGATTTGACAGTGACACCTTCGATCGGTTGCTGCTTCGTTTTTGGGAGGAATGAATTTGTAGTTGCCATAGAAAAGATGGGTTATATCGCGGGGAGTCAGGTTAAATCGGGAAACGGGACGTATCCTCTATTCTGTCTCATTCAGTTGATAATGTTTCAGAAATCGTAAACAATACTAAATCGATGGCTGCCTGCTGTGCCCTGGATCCCGCCGATCGGGAAAAGGAAACCGTAGTCGATTCGGAGGCTTTTGAGTGGACGATAGCCCCCACCGAGGGTCAAGTTTGTTCCCCATGCCAGATTTTCCAATCGGAATCCGCCGCGTAGGATTAAACTCTCATCATAAAATTGAGACTCAATGCCGACCTTAACATCGACCTCGCTCTGTTTGAAAACGAGATCCATCCCCCATGTGGAGTTCTTGGCAACAATACCCATACCGAGCATTACCTGTAGTGGGAGATTTTCGGTGGCGATTGAACTGGCAGAAGCAATATTAGGTGTGTTGAGATTCTGGAGAGAAAGTGCTATCGGAATATTTGGGGATGGACGAAAGATCATGCCAACATCGAATGCGAACCGACTGCGCCCCGGTAAGTCCTCCACAAGGAAACCATCTGCCCCGATGGTGGGTGCCGTGTCCCAATTCAATAGCTTGACAGCCCCTCCTAGTGAGATACGACGTTTTTCTTTTTCGCCGAATGTGTAACTCTTGCTCGCTCCTATGAGGAGGTAGTTTTCCGCATATAGGTCCGCGGCATTCAATCGTTTCCAAAGCAGCCCTAGCGCGCCTTGCGTCGGTAGACAGTAGGCGTAGCTAATCAGATTCTGTGTAACTGAGGTTTCATCGGTCAGTCCCACATGTAGTCTCGCCATGGTTGCTGATAACTGCTGTGCCGATTGACGCGATTCGGATCGAGGTGATAGGTTAGCAATTGATGCGGGATTAACTAACAATCCATCTGATTCCTCCCCGATTGCCGTATAGGCTCCGCCCATAGCGAAAGCACGTGCACCGATAAACCCGTCCTCAAATGCAGCGGGTGTTCGCACAGTATAGCTGATCATACCGGTCCCAACGAGTAGAAACAAAAGTATTAACTTGACAGGAGGAAAAGAATGCCAGCAGGAAAAAAGGGAGGAGTAGATGGCTAAAGCATAAGAACGGAAAGAATGGCATACTAGGAGATCGGAACAGTGACAAGTGACAGAAGTCCACAACCTGCCCCTACTTCTATTCCTGCTTCCAACTGAAAAATTACTCATCAGTAAATTTGTAACCAATTCCCCAGACAGTTATGATGTATTGGGGCTGGCTCGCATCGGTCTCAATCTGCTCCCGCAGTCGTCGGATGTGTACATCAACCGTACGCGCTCCGACGAAGCTATCCTGCCCCCACACATAATCGAGTAAGTGATCGCGCGAATAGACATGTCCTGGGTTTTGCATTAAAAATAGTAGCAGATCGAACTCTTTCATTGTGAGCTCTAATTGCTTATGCCCAATGTTGGCTGTCCGGCGTTCAGTATCAATAAACAGATCTTTATATTTCAGTGTTGCTGTCTGGCTACGGGGTTGATAATCTTGGCGGTAGGTTCTTCGCAAAATCGCTTTGACCCGTGCTACCAATTCACGTGGATTGAACGGTTTGGGCATATAATCATCCGCGCCGATTTCCAATCCGACAATTTTATCCACATCGGTATCTTTCGCTGTAAGCATCAAAATTGGCACAGCAGATTCTGTCCGCACTTGCTTACAGACTTCAAAGCCATCCAATTCCGGCAACATAATGTCGAGGACAACGAGATCGGGGAGGTCTTGTCGCATTTTATCAAGTGCTTGAACCCCATCGTAAGCTGTGATAACCTCATATCCCTCTCCCGTCAGATAGTCATCAATAAAATCAACGATATCTACTTCATCATCGACCACTAGGATTTTATAAATTTTCATTGTCATTGCCTACCTTGGGATCACCTACAGTTTTTTGACGTACTCCCAAACCTAAAGGCTTGGGAGTCTTATCCCGATTTATCGGGACTCCGAGAATCGGAGCGCGCCCCTTGCCGATAGGAGTGGAATTGTGCTATCAACAAGGATTGCCCGACGAATCGGGGCTTACGTCCTCTCCTTCATGGGTTGACGCCCCAACCCGAAAAATATTAGTTGCAGCGTTGCGGTCTCGGTCATGCACCGTGCCACAATCGTTACACTGCCAAGTTCTATCACGCAGATTCAACGCTTCATTGACAGCACCGCAAACCGAACAAGTTTTACTCGAAGGATACCACTTATCAATGAATGTGATTTTGACCCCTTTTTTGTCGGCAATATACATCAGCGTTTTGACGAAATCGCCAAAACCTAAATCATTAACCTTACGTCCCCAGAGGGCTTTCATGCCCTGTAGATTTAAGTCCTCAAGCCGTATCTCGTCGTAGGCATCTGTCAGTTGGTGTGCCAACTTCCAATGGAAATCCTCCCGTTGGCGTTCAATCTTGCGGTGTTTTCGTGCCAAGTCAAGCCTTGCCCGTTCACGGTTCTTTGATTTTTTCTTTTTCCGTGAATGCGCTCGGTTTGCACGTTTGATAGCGTTGAGGCTGCGCTTAAAAAACTGTGGTGATTCTATATCATGTCCATTGTGACCCGTGAGATACCTTTTCAGACCAAAATCAAAGCCTGCGATTTTACCCGTCATGACGCGATTGAGGTCTCCATCTTCATAGTCGGTCAGCACACAGATATATATATCGCCGATAGCGTCCCGTTTGATTGTGCAACGTTTCGGAGTGCCACGAATATCACGGGGCTTAAAGTATTGGTAGACACACTTGCCAATACGAATCTTGTTACTGGTAAGCAATTGCCAACCCGCTTGAAGCAGCGTGAATGACTTGTATTTGCCGCGTGGCTTAAAACGAGGGCTCCCCCACGCCTTGCCTTTCGCACGCGCTTCAAACATCGCCTTATACCCTTTGTCAATCCGTGCTGCCACGTCTTGAATGGATTGGCTGGGTAGCTGATTCCAATGAGCAAACTTAGCAAGTCGTTTCAGCTTCGATATATGATTTATCAGACGAAACTTGCTGATATACTTGCCATAGAGGCAATAGTACCGACGCTGAAGCGCGACACAGTGATTCCACACATCAGCATGACCGTCTATCGTCTTGTGCAACTCACGATTCCCGTGATTGCTATACATCTTGAACTTGTAGGTTTTCATTGGAGTCGGCTTTGTCCTTTATATCCTGTTTCACAAGCACGCGAGAGATCCTATCGGGCGATAGGGGGCAAATGTACTGCCATCGGAAATTAGGGCCACTGTCTAAACCAAGATTGTGATAGAATATCAATCTAATCGAAAGGAGCTTTCCGATGGCAAAACGTAGAAGATTCACGCCCCAATTTAAGGCAGAAGTGGTCATTGAGGCACTGAGCGGTCAAAGTTCTCAAGCCGAGTTGTGTCGCAAACACAACCTCAGTGCAGACCAACTGTCGAAGTGGAAACACCAGTTGGTTGACAACGCGGCGAGTTTGTTTGAATCGACTGACAAGCAATCTAATGACCATAACGAACAGATTGCTCAACTGGAACAGCTGGTCGGACGGTTGACTATAGCGTTAGACATCCAAAAAAAAGCCTCGACGTGGCTCAGTTGAATCGGTCACAAAAACAACAGATAGTTCAGGCGTTGCAGACCGATTACTCGGTTCGACAGATTTGTGAGGTTCTCGGTTTCAATCGGAGCAGTCTCTATTATCAACCGAAAACAGACCCTTCTGAACAACAGTTACGAGATGAGATAGAGAAACTGTCTGCCCGGTATCCTACATACGGCTATAGACGTATCACCCAGTTGCTGAAGCGTATGGGATATGACGTTGGCACCACCCGGATCGCCCGATTGATGCAAGAGCAAAATCTTTCAATCCCCATCAACCGTGCGTGCCAAACCACCCAATCGGTTGCGGGGTTAGGTCAATGGGTGAATCGAATTGAGAACCTTGACATCTGTCGACGCAATCAGGTGTGGGTCGGTGATATTACCTATGTTCGACTCAAGGGACAATTCATCTATGTGTCGGTGTTAATGGATGTATTCACGCGAATGGTCAGAGGCTGGCAGGTGAGCCTAAACTTGACACAACCGCTCACCTTGAGACCCTTGCAACACGCATTAACCCAAAGTGTTCCGGAGATTCACCATAGCGACCAAGGGGTTCAGTACCTTTCGACGGCTTATGTGTCGACGCTCATCAGCCATGGGATTAAGATTTCTTTAGCCCATAGAGGACGACCTTGGGACAATGGCTATGCCGAAAGACTCATACGAACCCTCAAAGAGGAAGAGGTCCATCTCAATGAATACGATGATATTATCGACGCAAGAACCAGAATTGAGCATTTTATTTTACAAGTGTATAATCACAAGAGACCTCATTCAGCGTTAGGCTATTTAACGCCCGTTGAATTTGAACAACAACTCTTGGCTTAAATTTGGCGATTTATGGCCCTAATTAACGCGGGCAGTACAAAACGCTCCCGCCAGACCCAAGACAAACATATCATATTTTAACTGCAAAATTAAAAAATGCTAAAGCAGAGGGCTATCCCAAAGGTAAACCTTTGGGTTTTACCCCTAAAGGAATTTTTGATAATTCTCTGAATTGATGTTGTAGGCATACAGTGCTGGAAATGATTTTATCACTGGTTCCAAAGAAGATCCAGCCGCGCGAAGGGATAAAAACTCTACAATATCGGACATGATACCTAAAACGCGAGGGCAATTTTCTCTATGTTTCAGTTGCTGTTATTATACTTGAAGCCCAGATCCCTGTCAAACCCCATACTGAAAAGTAATCGGCTAAACTAGAGCAAAGTTAGCAGATTTGTTTGTAAAATTCATGAGATTAGGATATAATCATAATTGTCAGCGAATTAACGATGCGGGGTTGTCTAGTAGAGAATTAAATTTGTTGTCTAACATGAGCATAAGCACTTGATCTATGCTTTCTTTTTTGTTATAATAATTGTATGATCTCGCTTAAAAAAGATATAGAAACCGATTTTTCACAGCTAAGAGGAAAGATTGGGCAGACAATTCGACCCATGGGACGAAAATTTGGAGGAAAGTGAACGAGAAATTAGGTTTCCCAAAAATAGGTAGCGACTTGGACCGTAACGGTTCACCGTAGAACCATAATTAAGAACAGTGTAATAGATTAGAATACTAAACCCCATCAGAGATGGCGTTGTTTATACGAACCCCAACCCCAATTTGGAAGGAGCCAATCATGGCGACAGAGAGTTTAGCACCTTTTAACGCGGAGGCAATAGATCCGGACGAGGCCCGTGCAATTGAAATTTATGAGATGCAGCTGGGTCGCGTTCAAGCGGGCCAGATGCCAGAGGAGATTTTCCTCGAATTTAGACTGCGTCACGGCGTTTACGGACAGCGCGATGAAGGTTCACAGATGATTCGCGTAAAAATTCCGTTCGGCGGTCTAAACGCAGGACAACTGGAAATGCTTGCGGATGTTGCCGAAGAATTTTCGGACAATATCATTCACATCACGACTCGCCAAGATGTACAGTATCACTACGTGGACATTAACAATACACCAGAGCTAATGCGTCGATTGGCATCAGTTGGTATAACGACCAAGGAAGCGTGTGGCAATGTGGTTCGGAACGTCACCGCTTGCCCTCTTTCTGGTGTATGTAACGATGAAGCATTTGACGCGACGGTTCATTCCAAGGCATTGTCCGCTTTCCTGCTAGGACATCAGGACGCACAAGACTTCGGACGCAAGTTTAAGATCGCGTTTTCTGGTTGCGACGAACACGCTTGTGGCTTGGGATATATGCACGACATCGGCGCAGTTGCAGCGATTAAAGAGGTCGATGGCAAACCGAAGCGTGGATTTAAGTTGCTTGTCGGTGGTGGCCTTGGCCCTGTGCCGCATCAGGCAAAAGTCTTTGATGAGTTTGTGCCTGAAGAGGAATTGCTGCCAATTTCACAGGCAATTTCGAGGGTATTCACCCGTCTGGGAGAACGTAAGAATCGCAACAAGGCGCGGATGAAGTTCGTCGTGGCGAAACTTGGTATCGAAGAATTTCGTCGATTGGTGTTGGAAGAACGCGAACAGTTGCGCCATGATCCAGCGTGGACTGCTCATCTCAACAATCTTGATGCGTATGACGAAACACCATTGAAGCCGCCGACGCAGCTTAACGGTGCATCAAGACCGGAAGGATTTGATGAATGGCATGCCACGAACGTGCGTTCCCAACGACAGCCGGGATACGCAGTCGTCAATATCACGCTGCCGCTCGGAGACATCACGGCGGATCAGACCCGGGCATTGGCGGATATTTCGCGCAAGTATGTGAAGGACACCATCCGCACAACCGTTGAGCAGAATCTTGTTTTGCGTTGGGTTAGCCTGAGTGATTTGCCCGCACTCTATCAGGAACTCGATGCTATCGGTTTAGGTGCATCGGGTGCCGAAAGCACAGTTGATATTACAGCCTGCCCCGGCACCGATTCCTGCAAACTGGGCATCTCATCCTCTCGCGGATTGGCTGCCTACTTGAGGAACTATTTCATCGAAACCGGTGTCAAGGAAGGGCTCCAAGATCTGCGGATCAAGATCAGCGGTTGCCCCAACTCATGTGGTCAGCATCATATCGCAAACATCGGATTCTTTGGTTCATCAAGACGTATGGGGAAACACATCGCCCCGTATTATCAGGTTCTGTTGGGTGGTCATGCTATCGAGAATGCAAGTGCTTATGGGCTTGCTGCCGGAAAGATTCACGGCAAGAACATCCCACAATTCATCGAGCACCTGACCGGAAGATACATCGATGAACGAGACAGCGATGAATCTTTCACCGACTACATTGCGAGACTCGGCAAGGTCGAGATTAAGGCGATCCTCCGTGAGTATGATAAGATTCCTTCCTTCGAGGAAGATCCCAGCTACTATATCGACACCGGCGACACGAAGGAGTTTCAACTCAAAACGGGTGTCGGCGAGTGTGCGGGGGCATTGGTCGAGTTGGTTTCGTTCATACTTGAAGAGGCGGACCGGCTGATATACGAGGCGGGGATCGACTTGGAACGCGACCAATATGTGGATTCCGCTGAACACGCTTTTGAAGCGATGATCAAAGCCGCGGACGCACTGTTGACAACCGAAGGACAGCAACACATTGATAATGAGACGACGGTCCGAGAGTTCCGAAGTCGGTTCTTTGAACCCGGAGTTGTTTTCCCCGGCTTTGGGGCACATATCTTTAAGGCGGCCGAGGAAGATCCCACTACCTTTGATAGGGAGCTAACCCATCGTCGTGTCGAGGAAGCAACCCTCTTTGTTGAAGAAGCACATAACGTCTACGGGCGGATGCGGATTCGGCAGGAGGAGGAATCCAGCACGAAGAAACGGGAAGCCAGACCGGCGCGTATCCCCAAGGCACCGCCGAAAGCGGAGCCGGTCGAGGAGATTGTTGACAGTCTTGATCTCAAGGGTGTGGCGTGTCCGTTTAACTACGTACAAGCGAAGATTCGTTTGGAGACGATGAATGTTGGTCAGTTGCTCGAAATCACGATTGACGACGGCGAACCGATTGAAAACGTCCCCAAGAGCCTCACGAATGATGGACATGAGGTTACTGATACCAAGAAGGTTGGTCAGCACTATCGGCTCGTGATTCGTAAAGGTGAATAACTGATACAATGTCGTTAAAGTAAAGCGTGATGAACTGAAGTGGGGTTCGTCACGCTTTATTTTTTGGTAGGCGCGAATAATTGAACTTATCAAACAGTAAGGAATTATGGAGAATTTGAAAGAGCGAATTACAAAAATTATTAAAAACCTAAATGAAGGAATTCATGAAAGAGAAGAAACAATTGCTGTTTCGTTTATAGCTGCTTTATCGAATCAGAATGTTTTCTTGTTTGGTCCACCTGGGACAGCAAAAAGTCTGATAGCCCGCCGTTTGTCCCATGCCTTTGAAACCAATGGTTATTTTGAATACCTAATGCACCGTTTCAGTACTCCAGAGGAGGTATTTGGGCCTGTCTCGATTACTGAACTGAAAAAAGACAACTTCCTCCGAAAGACGGAAGGGTTTCTGCCCCGATCTGATTTTGCGTTTTTAGATGAAATTTGGAAATCAAGTCCTGCTATTCTAAACACACTTCTAACTATTATCAATGAAAAGCTATTTCGCAACGGCACGAAGGTAGAACCGACTCCGTTGAAGGCATTAATTGCTGCCTCAAATGAAACACCACCTCCAGGGCAAGGACTGGAAGCACTATATGACCGCTTTCTCGTTCGGTTGAATGTTCTGCCGATGGAGGTAAAGGACAGCTTTGAAGCACTACTAAGATCTCAACCAACTGGTGCAGAATTAGAATTACCGGAAGGTTTGGCTATAACACATAAGGAGTGGGAAGAGTGGTGTAATGATATTCACTCAATAAAGCTGTCGGAGGAAACCCTGAATATCATACACGATATTCGGCTCTCTTTTGAGGAAAAAGGAGAAGAACTCGATGTATATGTTTCAGACCGGCGTTGGCAAAAAGCTGCAATTTTGCTTAAAGCCGCAGCATTCTTTTGTAATAGAAAAGAAACAAATTTAGTTGATACCTTATTGCTGCGCCACTGCTTGTGGACAACGAAAGATAATCATGCAGAAGTAGTAAAAATAGTTGAGAATGCCGTGAGAAACTGTGGTTTTGAAACGGGTTTCAGCCCGTATGGGATTGATTCTGAAAAACAGGATTTGGAGGACGAAATTAACAAATACCTGTACCATAACAACGACGTTTATGAAACTGAAAATCTTCGTGGTAAGGAGTATTTCAAACAGGCGATAGATCAACTGACTTTTTATATTCCAGTAAACAAAATGAAAAGCACGGATGAGTTCTATCCAATAGATGAGGAAGGAAACGAACTTACTCGGATTAAGTGTTGCTTTGACGGTCAGGGAACTTGTTCAATTAGGAGACAAGTAAATTCTTATTATAACGCAAGTTGCTAGTGTTTATTTAATGATAAGTGTAATCATAGTAGCAATGAGAAACAAAATAATCTTAATCTCAAACCCAGCGGCAGTCACGGCATGAATAGAGCGGGGTAGCCGTTGGGTGATTAAACTGTTTGTCACCTCTATCCGCTTCCTGTGGTGATGGTGTATGTAAACTTCGTGGGCTTGATATTGCCGTTTGCTGTTCTTTTTTCGCAACGGTTTGAGCATTATACCGGCTTCAGCTAAGGCATCTTCAATCCCATAATTGCAGTAGGCTTTATCTGCATAAATGGTTGCCCCTTGAGGCAAATCAAACGGATAACACCGCAACCCTTGAACATCACTAAAACTGCCCGGTGTTAAGAAGAACTCAACCGGTATGCCAGACTCGGTGACCATCAGATGCAGTTTGAGTCCATAGAAGTATCTCCGTTTGCTGGTTATCTTACCGCGCCAGACTTCCCCTTGATAAAGTTTTGCACTAGAGATGCGAATCACATCACACACTGGCACGGGATACGAGTCGATGATATAGAGTTGGTCTGAGTTTTGTGCTTTACAGTCTGTGGCAAGTGATTCAAAAAGTGTCTGAAACATCGGTGCAATTTGATGGAGTCTTCGATTGAATCGTGCCTTACTGAGCATATTGGGAATATATCCCTGCTCCTTGAGTAGACACCGTGCCATCTGTTGATTGCCACCGAACAGTTCTGCTGCCACTAAGGCAGTGGTCATTACTTCTGCGGCAGACATTTTGGCTCGTGGGTCGTCTTGATAGCCGTGTTCAATTAACAGATCGTCACAAAGTGTATAAAATGCTACGATTACTAAGTCCATGGGATTCTCCTGTTTTAAGAGTTTTGTTTTGCCTAACAAACACTCTAACGGAAATTCCATGGATATTCAACTAGCAACTTGCGTTATTATAATGATTGGAGTCAAGCGGAAGACTTCACTCCCCAAATATTATTTCACAAAGGCGATAAAAAAACAGATGTCAGCTCAAGGCTTATTGAATCATTAAGAGAAGCCGTGTTGGAATTACGTCATAAAATCGAGGAAATTATAGAGCAAATTGAAGCTAAGTTAGACCAGTTTAGGACAGAATTGGAGACACCCTTTGTCCCTGAACCCACACGCAACATTGCTTTAGAAAGTGTAGAGAAACAGTTAGAAGATATGAAGTTGAGACGTAGGGACTGTGACCGCTTAGAAAGTTTAATAGGATAGACATGAATAAAAAATCAGTTGAAAATGAAACACAAGAAATATTGGAGGAATTGTCTCAAGAGTTCTTCGTAGTAAAAGGAGAGGATATCAGAGAACAGCTATCGTCAGAAATTGAAACTGAACAGAGGAATATTCACAGGCATCTAAGACGAGATAATCCATTTGGGGAGAGCCAAATCGCTCTGCGACGTGCGGTAAACGAGTTAGAAACAAAAGATACAGCAACGCTAGAGCAGATAGAGCAAGACTTTCGGCACTTCCAAGCGTTGGCAAAGCAAGCAAACTCAAGAATTGATGAAAAGTATTGGTTGTCGGAGTTCCAGAAACTCAAAGAAAATCAGGAGCATCAAGCCAAGCTACAAGCCCCTGTCAAAAAATATAGTTCAAGTAACAAAAATGAAAAAGAAAATGATTTAAGGAATGCACACGAGGAGCAGGTCATCTGTCGGAAACTTTTATTGCAGCAGTGGAGAAAATTATTAGACGAACAGTTTGCCAAATGGGAAATAGAAACAATCCAAAAATTTAGGCAAAGATTATTGAACCGATTAAAGGAATGGTTAAAAAATCTCCAATTGCTTGCCGACACGCTGGACGAGTTATCTATTGAACCGGGCTTACTGTTTGATCTATCAAAGGACAATTTGTCGCTATCAAATATTGAACAACTGAAGAAATGGGTATCATATATCTCAAACGATGAAGGGGTAAAAGAATTATGTGATATGCTGGGTCGCCTCCGCCGGGCTGAGAAAACAATGCGGCAAGAGCTCGTTAAGAACTCATTGACCGTTACGGAATACGTTCCAGACATAAATTCAAGGGAAGAAATAGTAGGCGTTTACTTACCTCGATTTCGTGCAATGAAGTAAACAGTTGAATCTGGTTTAGAAAGGTCTGCATCCAATAATAACGTGCCATTGCCCCCTTCCAAAGGTTATCATAAAAATAGCATAATCCTTATGACCACCGATGGAGGGAAGTAATGGCAAACAAAAGGATACCCAAAAGACGTAAAAAACGCAAACAGAAAGTCAGTCACTCCACCGCTCACGCGCCGTTGTGTGCATTGGGCGAAGTGCTTAAAGAGAAAGCGTTCTTTGATGAGATTCATCAAAGGGTTGAAATCCCTCAGAAGACGATTACCTATCGCCCGACAGACAAATTGGTGTTTGCCACGCTTGGCATAATTGCCGGAGCATCAACGATTTCAGACATCAACACCGCCCTCCGTCCGCATGGTGCGCTGCTTTTGGCATTTGGGTATTGCAAGTGTGCGGATCAGTCAGTAATTCAGGAGACGATAAATGCCGCCACGTCGGAAACAGTTTTTCAACTTCAGCAAGCGGTTGATGGTATTTGGGAGAAACATCACCTGACGTCATCTCCCCTCTCATCGTTGACCGAATCAAAGCCGGTAACTATTGATATGGATCTGTCGGCGCTGCCGGTCTCCAAACGCGCAGAAGGAGCCACCAAGGGGTATGTCCCCCACCGCAAAAATCAATACACCCGTCAAGTCGGACGCGTCCTGATGCCTGACACCCAGGAAATTGTCTCCCAATCCCTTTACACGGGAAACACCTCGTCTAAGGCGGTGTTCAAAGAAATGGTTGCCAAAATGGAAACCACCTTAAAACTGGATACAAACGCCAAACGGCAGCAGATTCAATTGAGACTCGATGCCGGATTTGGCACCGACGCGAACATCAATTTCGCGCTCTGGCGGAATTACTCGATTCTGGTAAAAATCTACTCGTGGAAAAGAGCCACTGCTTTAGCCAAATCTGTGCAGAAGTGGGTGGCTGTCCCATCGTGTGCCAATAAGACCGCTAGACAAGCCGGGTGGGTCACAAAGCCACATCGGTATGGGCGCAAAACGGTACAAGTGGCGGTCAGAACCCCAAACCACAAAGGCGGTTATAACTATTCGGTTTTGGTGACTACCGATACAAAAGCAACGTTAACCCAAATTGTCACCCATTATGATAAACGAAGCGGGGTGCCCGAAAGCACCTTTTGCCAAGATTATCAAGGGTTGTCGATGAGAAAGCGTCGAAAAGCGGGATTTGAAGCCCAACAGGTGCTGCTTCTACTCTCTCAGTTGGCTCATAACATTCTCATGTGGTCCAAACGGTGGCTTATTGATGCGCTCATTGCATCGGGGAGCAAGACTGAAAAACAGACCCCACCGCAACCCAGCGCATCAATCAATCAAACTATTGCTACCATTCAAGCGAGGGGAATCAAACGGTTGATGCGCGAGGTGTTAGGCATCTCTGGCAAAGTACAATTCAAAAACAAAAAGGTCGTCTGTATCATTCTTAACCCTTTATATCCACTCATTGAACGCATCATTACTGCATTTCAAGCCTTCTTAAAACCCTATAAAATACGCGTCTTATTGGGCGAAACCTAGGTACTTAGGGAAAGATATTGAACATGCCCTGCCCCAAGAAATCGCATTGCTTTCGGATGATGAGACCTCAGTACTGTTTGACATGAAATTTGTGGAAGGTCGCTTGATGTGTTTTGAAATGGAAGGTATGCAGACGAGCTTCCATGAGGTTGAAGAAGAAATCATAACTGAGGTTGCAGAGGAAGAAAAGTTAGGACCTATCATAATCTGTGTTGATACCAGTGCCTCCATGCAAGGCTCTCCTGAAACCGTAGCCAAGGCTGTCACCTTATTTATGGCAACTCGTGCCATATCACAAAAACGGGATTGTCTCTTAATCAATTTTTCAACAGGTATAGAGACTCTAGATTTGTCGGGACAAATTGGTCTGACAAAAGTGATTGAGTTTTTACAGCGTTCTTTTCATGGTGGGACAGACGTAGGGCCTGCACTTACCCATGCCCTTAATATGATGAATGATGAAAAATACAACCAGTCTGACCTACTTATCATTTCAGATTTTATGATGGACTCATTGCCTGAATCATTGTATGAAAAAATCTCAAATGCCAAAAAAAATAAAAATCGATTTTATTCTTTGTCCATAGGAGATCTATTCCTGAGTGAAAGGCTACAAGAGATATTCGACAATGAATGGGTTTATAACCCGAGTAACTCCAGTATCAGTTCAATTCAAAATATTGTAAGATCAATTTAAGATATAGCTGTGGCGAATTCAATCAAAGAAGGGGAAGAAACTGAGATTGTCTCCAGAGAGCAGGTCTTTGAACTTTGAGAGATGGCAATTCTTGATGAAATCCGCACGAAAATCAGAAATGATCAGTTTGAATTCTCACAACATGCAACGGATCAAAGTACTATTCGTCATATCAGTGTGCAAGAGATCCGAGAAGCACTCGAAGATAGCGAAGTGATCGAAGACTACCCAAAGGATAGATATGGTCCGAGTTGCTTGATTTTTGGCTTCACGCAGTCAAAGGGACCATTACATATTCAGTGTAGTTACCCATCAAGACCGTTAGTCAAAATCATCACTTTGTACGAGCCAGATCCGTTACGGTGGATTGACTTCAAGTCGAGGAAAAAATAAAATGTCCGACAATGAAGAGTGGAACGAAACATTGGTTGAGAAAAAGGTAAGGTATAGCATTGAGGTTGATGGACGGTTTGTCATCATTGAAGATGTGCCCGCCCGCGTAAATGTTGAAACAGGAGAAAGGTACTTTTCTCCAGAAACCGTTGAACGTTTGCAGCAAGCTGTATGGGAACAGTATCGTCCGGTTCGTACTATTGAGACACCTGTGTATGAATACACCGCATTTGTACCTGAAAAGAACTCAAAACTTGAAAAATGGCTCAAATGGATGGAAATTATTCAAGGCGAGATTCAGAGGCTCCTGCGGGATACAAATATGTTCTGGGAAGTCCAAGACATTATCCGTGAGAATCAGCGTATCCAAAAGCCGAGTGCTTTCTATAGTTACCTTGGAAGGACTTATCTTTCTCATGCACTAGCGGGGCTGCGTCGGCAAATCAAACCGCAGAAGGATAGCATATCCTTTGTGGAGTTGCTTGATGATATTGCCAATAACCCTGAAGAGCTGTCTCGGAACTACTACCGTTCTCTCTGTGCTTATCCTGATGGACCTGACATGAGCCAAATCGAGATGGAAGGTAAAGAAGGGCTTGAAGAGGTGGGAATTACTGACACTTCTCAACTGAAAGATTTGATACAAATGGATGATTTTGCGCCATACGCAGATGCTAGCGGAGAGCATGTATGTCCCAAGATGATAAAGGACGATCTGAAGGCACTCAAATTAGCAGTAGAAAAACATGAGGAGTTTGCCGATAAACGGATTGTGCATTGGGATAAGGGTGAGCCGGAAGTTATACCAACATTCGGAGAACTGGATGATTGCATTAAATTACTTGATAAGACGTATGTGAAGTATCATCTTTTGTTTTATGCTAAATCAATAGACACGTTGATGCCAAGCTATCAATATGAGTGGAAGAAGGTTTTTCTGGAGCCGTGGCTAAAGGCTGTCGCTGGAAGTGCGAAAGGACTTATTCACATCCATGAAGATTTTGACGATGAACTTCCAGATTTCAAAGAGTATATGGAATGAGATTCCTGCTTGATACAAATGCGCTGCTTTGGTTTCTTGATAACGACAAAAAATTGAGCCACAGAGCCCGACAGTTAATTGAGAATTCAAGTCACGAAAGCTTTTGCAGCATCGCCAGCCTATGGGAGATAGCAATTAAAACAGGGTTAGGGAAACTTGATTTAAGCAAACCGTTTGAGCAGATGTTTCCGGCACAACTACATCTCAACCGCATTGAGTTGTTGGAGATTGGGGTTGATAGCTTCGTAAAGCTTGCGCCGTAACCTTTTCATCACCGAGATCCGTTTGACCGTTTGATAATCGCTCAAGGGCTTGTGGAAAACCTTCCAATAATTTTTTGATACTTATGGCATAGACAGAGAATAGTAATAATGCGACAAATATGAAACTAGCACTACAGTCTACGGATGCTCCAGTTTCTCGAATGTTTTTGGTGTTAATGGTGAAAGGTTTCTGATATGCTTTTATACCAACCTGTGAGGAGGTATGACATGCGAATGCAGGCATTTCACGACGTGAAGGGGTTGTACACCATAGCAATACTCGTCACAATCAGTCTATTAGGCTGTGGCGATTCACCCGTTTATGATGAAAGCATAGTTACACCTATAGAACAATTGCGCGATCCGAATGTAGAAGTACGTTTCCAAGCAGCAGATGCGCTGGTTGCTATCGGGGAACCGGCGGTTCCGGCGTTGATTGACGAACTAGATGGAAGTTGGCCTTACGAAGGTTACACCTCTGCGAGTGGTGTTTTGGCACGGATTGGGGAACCGGCAATACCTGCGCTGATTGAGGCATTAGATGATAAAGAGTGGCTTACCCGTCACGGTGCCATTCACGCGCTGGGGAAAATGAGAAAATCTGCAGGTCCGGCAGTTCCGGCGTTGATAAAGCGGTTAGATGATAAAATCCCTCTCGTTCGTTCGGGTGCTGCAATCACGTTAGGAATGATTGGGGCGACGAACGAAGAAGCGGTTTTGGCATTACTCGATGTCATGAGCGATGAATTCATGCACGGATACGCGATGACGGCGTTCATGGAAATGGGCGAACCGGTTGTGCCGGAGTTGACAAAAGCAAAGAACCATAAAGATTACCATATACGCGAAAATGCGGCTGCTGTGCTACGGTGGTTTTAGCACCCGGTTGCAAATCAGCGATAGCGATCTGGCTTCGCCGTTGCAATTGGCGGTAAAAGTTATGCTGCTATTGATGTTTTCGCGATTTCTCAATAGACTTCGGTCAAAAATGACTGTATTTTTTCATCAGGTTTTTAGCGAAAGAGACAAATCAATTTCGCCCCTTTATACCCTATATGGGTATTAAAAATCATTTACAAAAAAGGAGTTTCTGAGTACAGCAAACTATGGATCTACAACAGATTAACATTAAGGTCTTCACCACAGAAGACAGCGATATCAATTACGAGAATTTCATCAGGGTATTCAACAGGTGGATGGCAGAAGGTGAGCCGGATGAATATCTAAACTACGCCGACTACTCATTTACCCATGCGGGTCCCGGCGTTTTGTTAATTTCCCAAAGCACGAATTATAGCATAGATGCAGCGAGAAGCCGTCACGGTTTTCTCTATAACCGGAAGCATAAGGTGGAAGGAGATAATCGCGAAAAAATCCATCAGGCGTTCACCGAAACGCTTCAAAGATGTATTCGTTTAGAAGAGGCAAAAGAACTAGAGAACGCTGTGCATCTAAACGGAGATGAGATTCTGTTTTTTATTAATAACCGCCATATTGCACCAAACACCCAAGAGATGTTTGATGCGATTCAGCCGGACTTAACCGCGGTGCTAGAGCAGATGTACGGTGGGGACGACTTTACGGTTGAACTTGCATTTGAAGATATTCGGGAACGGTTTGCGGTTCAAATCTCTGCGCGTTCAGGCAAGGGCCTTTCAGATCTGCTGACAAACTTGGAAAATAACTAGAATCCGTTCTTGCGGTTCATAACAAGGGAATTTTTAGATGCACAACTTTAGTAGTGAGCAAATTGAACGATATAGTCGGCATATTATCCTCAAAGAGGTTGGGGGAATGGGTCAGACCAAGCTGCTTGAGTCGAAGGTGCTTCTCATAGGTGCAGGCGGGCTTGGGTCACCGGCGGGACTGTATCTCGCAGCAGCCGGTGTTGGAACACTCGGAATCGTTGACGATGATGTTGTGGATGTGAGCAATCTCCAGCGACAGGTTCTCCACGGGACGAGCGATGTGGGCAAACTGAAGACAGAGTCCGCAAAAGAGACAATCGCAGATATCAATCCCGATGTTAAAGTCATTACGCATACCGAGAAGATTGTTTCGGCAAATGCTTTTGAAATCCTTGAGGGTTACGACCTGATTGTTGACGGGTGTGATAATTTACCGACCCGTTATCTGCTGAATGACGCAAGTGTGATGCTTGGCAAACCGATCGTTCACGGCAGTATCTTCCAGTTTGAAGGACAGGTGACAGTTTTCCATCCCGGCAGGGGACCGTGCTATCGCTGTCTCTACCCATCGCCGCCGCCACCCGATATGGTGCCGAGTTGCCAAGAAGCGGGTGTGATTGGTGTGTTGCCGGGCATTGTCGGAAATGTGCAAGCCGTAGAAGCTATCAAAGTTTTACTTGATATTGGGAAGCCGTTAATCGGTCAACTTCTTCTGTTCAATGCCTTGTCGATGGAGTTTAAGAAACTCACGCTCCGCCAAGATCCTGAATGTCCTGCTTGCGGTAAAAACCCAACGATTCACGAACTGATTGATTATGAGGAGTTTTGCCAAGTACGCTGGTAATCTCATCAACCCAACATAACATCAAGCCCCAAGACGTAGAAGTATAGAGTCTTGGGGCTTTTTTTTGCATTCCCAGAGGTATGCTGCAGCGCAATATGTTTGTCCTTGACAGCATCTATGATGGGTGCTATACTAAAGCCTATTCTAAAAAAATATGTTGCACTGGAATAAAGTCTATCGAATCGTGAGGCTGCAAAGATTTGAGCCTTGAGGATCGATACAAGATAAAAACCGTGAAAGGAGCTATTGAAGCATGTTGAAAAACAAAGCGATTGTACTAGGAGTGAGTCTATTAATGGTTGTGTTCGGCACAACCGGCCTCCATGCTGGCGGAAACTGGGCCATTATCAAGAATCTTGACATGGATTGGACGTTTAGTGCTGTTGCCTTCCTAGATGAATGGGAGGGTTGGGTTGCTGGAGGTTCCCCTTTCGACCAGACAGGATATATTGGTCATACTAGGGACGGTGGAAAGACATGGGAACAGGTAGAAACTACTATCGAAACCTCGCTCACGGATATCTATTTTTTGGATAAAAAGAATGGATGGGCGGTGGGTCAACATGGCACAATTGTTGGAACATCGAATGGCGGCAGACGCTGGGATGTCCAAACAAGTAAGGTTGGAAATACGCTTAAAGGGGTGCACTTTGTTAATCCCAAAACCGGTTATGCAGTTGGGATGAACGAAACAATCGTTCGTACCAACAACGGCGGAAAACAATGGAATATACTTCGAGGTGGTGAGGTTCCCTCCGCTGTGGGTGATGAAGAGTCAATTATGCTTAATGCAGTTCAATTTCTTGATGAATCCACTGGTTGGGTGACAGGGGTTAGGATTAGTCCGCAGGAGGGCGGCCAAGATGGCCTAGTCCAGCTGACGACCGATGGTGGACAAACATGGACGGATCAGCCGACTAATATCCCAGATATTCTCGAAGATATTTTCTTTGTGGATGCCAATACGGGTTGGGCAGTTGGAGAAAACGGTATTATTTTACACACAACAAACGGCGGCAAAAGTTGGGACATTCAAACGAGTGGTACAGAAGAAAAGCTGTTAAGCATCAGATTTGCTGACAGCACCGTAGGTTGGGCAGTTGGAGGTGACTTAGGCGTCAGCATTATCCTCCATACGACCGATGGCGGAGCAACGTGGGAAAATCAAACCCTTACTGTAGATGAAGCACCTATTATTAGTAAACAACAACTGTCTGATGTCTTTCCTCTAGATGCAAGTCGTGTTTGGATAACAGGACCTGGTGGTTTCATGATTTCGTCATCAAAGTAGAGCCCGTCATTATGAATGCAATCGTAACACCATGATAATCTATTTTCAAAAATTGAGGTGATAGATGAATTTTGCAGATCGAATGGACCGTTTGGGCACGGAATCTGCCTTCGAGGTCCTTGCCAAAGCCAAAGGATTAGAAGCGCAGGGTAAAGACATCGTCCATCTCGAAATTGGTCAACCTGATTTCATAACCCCTGCGAATATTAGCGAGGCGGCTTTTAAGGCAATGAAGGATGGTCACACCGGATATGGGCCCTCCGCCGGTTTATTGGAGTTTCGTGAAGTTATCGCTGAACATATTTCGGAAACGCGGGGTGTAGAGGTTCATCCTGATGAAGTCACTGTTACGCCCGGTGCCAAACCTATTATCTTTTTTACTATCTTGGCACTTATCAATGAAGGAGATGAAGTTATCTATCCTAATCCCGGATTCCCGATCTATGAATCTGTCATTGACTTCATTGATGCGAAAGCAGTCCCCTTGCCATTGCGTGAAGAGGTTGATTTTCGCTTCCGAATTGAGGATCTTGAGGCTTCTATCTCGGATCGGACGAGGCTGTTAATCATCAACTCACCACAGAACCCGACAGGCGGTACGTTGGCAAAGAGTGACTTGGAAGCAATCGCTGAACTAGCGATTAAACACGATTTCTATGTGCTGACAGACGAGGTCTACTCACGAATTCTTTATGAAGGCATCCACGACAGCCTCATCAGTCTACCGGGCCTGAAGGAACGAACGATTCTGCTTGAGGGGCACTCCAAAACCTATGCCATGACAGGATGGCGATTGGGCTACGGGATAGCTCCCACAGAACTAGCGGATAAGATTACACAGTTGACTATAAACTCCAACTCGTGCACTGCAACGTTCACGCAATTTGCAGGGATCGAGGCGCTGAAAGGACCGCAAAATTTTGTCCACGAAATGGTTACTGAGTTCAGAAAACGGCGTGACGCGATTGTTGATGGTCTCAATGCAATTGATGGTGTAAGTTGCATCAAACCCCTTGGCGCATTCTACGTATTCCCGAATGTTTCACAACTGCCCCTTTCCTGCCAAGACCTATCGAACTACCTGCTTGAAGACGCAGGGGTTGCAGTTTTGCCCGGTACCGCCTTTGGTAAATTTGGCGATGGCTACTTGAGATTGTCGTATGCAAACTCGCTGGAGAATATTCAGGCAGCCTTAGCCCGGATGGATTCAGCAATTTCACGGATTCGGTAGATGTCCAACAAAGCAACTGCTCGTGTTCCAGCGAGCACTACAAACTTAGGTCCGGGTTTTGATGTCCTTGGACTTGCCCTACAACTCTATAGCACGATTTCGCTTGAAGAAATTGATGAGGGAATCGATATTGAGGTCACCGGCATCGATGTAGATAAGCTCTCCAACGATGAGAGCAATATTGCTTACCGAGCCGCACGTCTGGTTTTCGACAAGTGCAGGTATAAGCCGACAGGGCTGCGATTGGTTATAGTAAATGGCATTCCCGCAATTCGGGGGTTAGGTGGTAGTGGCACAGCAATACTCGGTGGTTTGTTGACAGCAAATGCATTATGCAATAGCCCTTTTTCCCGCGCTGAATTGCTCGATTTTGCGACGGAGTTTGAAGGGCATCCGGATAATGTTGCTGCATCACTGCTTGGTGGCTTGGTTATATCTATGATGCAGGATAGTCACGTCCATTCAATCCAATTGGATTGTGATTCAGATCTGCGGGTTGTTGTGGCCATCCCCGACTTTTCGTTGTCAACTAAAGCAGCCCGCAGTGTTTTGCCTCAAACAGTCGATTTTGCTGATGCTATCCACAATGTGAGCCGTTCTTCGATGTTAGTCGCAGCCATTGCAACAGGCAAACTCGAAATGTTATCGCTTGCGATGGCGGATCGACTCCATCAACCGTACCGAACCTCCCTCATCCCTGGATTTGACGATGTGGCTGAATCCGCTATGGGTGCGGGCGCGTTAAGTGTGGCTCTGAGTGGCGCAGGTCCCAGCATTGCAGCGTACTGCATAACATCGGCAGATGAAGTTGGCTCGCAAATGAGTCAAGCTTTTAGACGAAATCAAATTTCTTGCGATATCAAGATTCTATCCATCGATTCCGCCGGGGCAACTGTGCAGATGAGTGGAATCTAAGTGCCTGACATCTGTTTTCTACCTCCGTAGCGAATCCGCCCATTTTTCCCTCCTACCCTCTATTTTTCTGTTTCGTTCACTATTTTCTATGCGTTGTAAAAAGTAAGGGAATGAGCAAATGATGAACACAGACACCGCAAAAATCTATGCGAAGGGCGGCAGGGGCGGAAATGGCTGCATAAGTTTTCGTCGAGAAAAGTTTGTGCCGCGAGGTGGTCCCAACGGTGGTGATGGTGGACGCGGTGGTAGCGTCATCTTGGAAGTTGCGGAGGGAATAAGTACGCTCATTGATTTCCGATATAATCCTCATCAGGTTGCGGAGAATGGCCAACACGGCATGGGTAAACTGATGCACGGAGCGGATGCCGAAGATCGAATTGTCAAAGTACCAGCAGGCACGATTGTGCGGCTGTCAGAGACGGAGGCGGTCATTGCTGACCTGAAAGGGCTGGGACAGCGTGCAGTTATTGCCCGTGGTGGGATTGGCGGTAAAGGGAATGCGCGGTTTAAGAGCAGCACGTTCCAAACCCCGCGTGTCGCTGAGAAGGGGGAGCCGGGGGAGGAGTGTACCGTCACGCTAGAGGTCAAGTTGATTGCAGATGTTGGCTTGGTTGGCTATCCGAACGGCGGTAAATCGACACTGTTGGCACGAACTTCTGCTGCAAAGCCGAAGATTGCGGACTACCCCTTCACAACGCTGACCCCCAACCTAGGTGTTGTCCGAGTTGATCCAGAACACAACTTTGTGCTTGCCGATATTCCGGGGCTCATTGAGGGCGCGCACGAAGGTGCAGGACTGGGACATGATTTTTTGCGGCATATTGAGCGCACGAAGATGCTTCTCCACATCATTGATGCTGCCTCCGTCGATGGACGCGATCCAATCACCGATTACGAACAGATTAATACGGAACTCGAACGGTATAATCCCCGTTTAATCCGCCTGCCACAGTTAATTGTTCTCAATAAAATTGACCTTCCTAATGCTCAGACCAATTTGCAGCGAGTCAAAGATTACTTCGGAAAACGTCGTGTCTTTCCAATCTCCGCGGTCACCGGTGAGGGAGTAGACCGGCTCATTAGAGCGGCTTATCAGCTTTTGCAGCGGATAAATGAACGGATCCGTGAACGCCAAGAAACTGTGGAACCGCAACCGACCTTCCACATACCCAAACCTAGCGAACGATTTGAACTCATCACGCGGGCAGATCGTTTTATTGTGCGTGGCGAAGAACCGCGTCGCGCTGTTCTCATGACCGATATGGAGAATGATCAGGCACTGGTTCTCCTCCATCGAAAGCTAAAAAAAATGGGCATCCTGAATGCGCTCATCAAAGCAGGTATCACGGAAGGCGATACCGTTCAGGTTGATACCTTCGAGTTTACATTCACCTCTGATGAAATCAACACACATTGAACCTCGTCAACTATTAGCGCGTGCTCGGCGAGTTGTCGTGAAGGTTGGCAGCACAACCGTCTCAAAGAATTTCGATCTCAATCCTGAGCGTTTGGATGCATTGATTCAAGATCTCGCATCGGTGAAGCAAAAAGGTAAAGAGGTTATTCTTGTGACTTCTGGCGCGATTGCTGCGGGCACCGGAAGGTTGGGACTCACACAACGTCCACAAACTCTTCCTGGGCTACAGGCGGCGGCATCCGTAGGACAAACCCGCTTGATGCATGCCTATGAGCATCGGTTTTCGCAATATAACCAGATTACGGGGACGATGCTTCTCACGCAGGACGATTTCAATTTCCGCGAACGTTATACACACATGAGCAATACGTTGCGCGCTCTGCTGCGACTTGGGGTGCTTCCAATTATCAACGAAAATGATACTGTTGCGGTAGAAGAGATCAAGGTCGGCGATAACGACACATTGGCAGCGTATGTAACCAACCTCGCAGAGGCAGACCTGCTGATTATCTTGTCGGATCAGGATGGGTTTTATACTGCAGATCCCCGCAAAGACCCGGAAGCAAAATTGATTAGCCTCGTCTATGATGTTACTGATGAGCTCAAACGGTCAGCGGGACGCGCAGGCAGCCAGAGCGGCACCGGCGGCATGGCTACGAAACTACACGCTGCCGAAATTGTGACCGGATCAGGTGAGATGATGGTGCTTGCGAATGGCACCGAACCTCAGGTTATCAACCGAATATTGGCGGGTGAAAAGATTGGCACGCTGTTTCTCCCACAGGAGCGGATGTCCGGAAGGAAACGCTGGATTGCCTACTCGCGCCCTCCGAAAGGTCATTTGTTTGTGGACAGTGGGGCGCGTCGTGCGTTGGTTCATCACGGCAGAAGCCTATTGCCCTCCGGGATTCAACGGGTAGAAGGGAACTTTAATCATGGGGACACCGTCTCCTGTCAAGACGAAGACGGCGTTGAACTTGCCAGAGGACTTGTCAATTATAATACCCATGAATTGAAACGGATTATGGGCAAACAGACCAGCGAAATTGAAAAGATTCTCGGCTATTACTATTATAACGAAGTGATTCATCGGGATAATTTGGTTGTGATGCACAGGATAGAAACGTGAGAAGCGTATGGCACTCAATCTAAAGTATCCGATAATTGAACATGAACGCGCTGTCCAAACCGTTGTGGATTTCTATGCTGCTTCCCCGGTGGACGCGACAAGCTCTCATAAAAAAACGGGCTTCAAAGATTAAATATCTGAAGCCCGTTGATTACTGCTGTATTTCAGATTAGATTTGGAATACCGATTTAGCTCAATTTATCAAGTTCACTCAGCACCTGATTCACCTCAAGGGTATTGTCCGGTGGCGCATCTTCAACATGCTTGAAAGCGATATTGCCTTCCGCATCAATGATGATAACGCCGCGGTTCGTGATGCCGACCGCTTCAAGTGCCATTCCAAACTGTTTTGATACTTCAAGATTCATGTCGGCAAGGAGTGGGAACTTAACACCACCCAAATGCTCGCTCCACGCTTTATGAGCAAACGCTGAGTCACGGTTTATCGCGATAATCTCAGCATTTTTTGCGCGAATCTCATCAACCTTCTCATTAAAATCAGGGATCTGGACTGAGCACACCGGCGAAAAGTCGAGCGGATAGAATATCACTACTAGATTCTTCCCTTTGAAGTTATCCAAAGAGACCTCTGTATCCTCGGAACCGAGAGTGCCTGTGAGTGTAAAATCAGGCGCAGCACTTCCTACGTCTGCCATATAAGTAAACCTCCTTCTAAACATTTGGTGTTGTGATTCAATAGTTGATACAATTATATTTGCGTCGCAAAGTCTATCACAAATTTATAGAAGTGTCAAGTGGAGAGTCAGGCTATTAGGGTCATTTAATTCTCCCGCAGTTTGATCTCCCGGTCGAGGTCACGGCGGGGCAAGATGCCCCGCCTACGGGTTCGGGTCATTCCAAAACCGGTCAAAAAACCGAAAACTAAATGACCCTACAGGCTATAAATATTTGAACCTCTGCAAGACAGAGGTAGGACAGATAAATTGCTTGTAGGTTATTTTTCGCTTGCTCACCCCTTGTCGATCAACCACCGTCGCCACCGATCCCACATCAATTTTCGCTTGAGATCTTTTACACAAATCCGATGCACAAACAGCTGTTTCCCTTCCAACTCAAGCACGGGGATTAGCTCTTTATATTTTGTGAACAGTCCCAAGTTCGCCGTGATGTCAATTTCTTCGATTTGGATTGGACGCTGCGCTGCAAGTAGTTCAAGTGATTCCTTCGCTTCATCGCAAAGCGGGCAATCCGCTTTCGTGTAAAGTTGGAGTTTGATTTTATCCATTAGTTGGGTCCCTCAGATTTTATGGCGGTGTATTGGGCTGATTGAACGATGGGCAGATAGGCAGCAATCGGACACATCTCTATTTTCGCAGAAGTATGTTTCAGCGTCAAACCTTTTTAGCGTCATTCTGGCTTGACATGCGGGCTGCCATGCAGTATAATCATGGCTTTCAAACTTTTGGGAGATCTATCATGAATCTTGTTTCACTAAAAAGCTGGTCAACGGAAGATGTAGTTGAGGTTGTCGAGGGCAGTATCGCAATCAAAAACAATCCAGAACGATATGCGGATACTACCAGTCGGCGTAGTCTCGCTATGCTATTCCAGAAGACCTCAACCCGAACCCGTTGTGCTGGAGAAGTCGGTATGACCCAATTAGGTGGTCACGCGGTTTACTTGGATTGGCGTACCACCAATTTCGCGCTTGCAGATTTGCGCGATGAAATTCGTGTGCTATCGGCTTACTCAGACCTAATTCTCGCTCGTTTTCTCAAACATGCGGATATCGTGAAGGCATCCGAGAGCGCGACTGTTCCGCTCATCAATGGGTGCTGCGACCGTTACCATCCGACACAAGCCCTCGGTGACTTGATGACCATACAGGAGAAATTTGGACGAATTGAAGGAGTCAAGCTCACTTACGTCGGGGTGCACAATAACGTATGCAATTCATTGATTACCGCCGGACTGAAGACGGGCATGGAAGTGACTGTTGTTGCACCGGAAATTAATCCCGCAGCTGTCGATGAAGAACTTTATGAAGCAGCACGTAAAGCGGGTACTTATAAAACGTCAAATCAGCTTCAGCAAGCAATTGCACACAGCGACGTTGTGTATACGGACACATGGGTCGATATGGAGTTTTTCACGGATCCAGCGTTTAAGGAGGAGAAGGAACGACGCATTAAGACACTTTCCCCCTATCAGTTGAACGCAGAGTTACTCGCAGGACAGGATGTTCTCGTTATGCACTGTCTGCCCGCCCACCGTGGTTATGAGATTTCCGGTGAAATCGTTGAAGACCCGAGATCAATTATGTTTGATCAGTCGGAGAACCGACTTCATAGCATGAAAGGGTTGATCCTTAAACTGTTGGGGGCATTATGAGTTATTTCACTCACCTCGAATGCAGCCGTTGCGCCCAAACCTACGATCCCAACGTCCCACAGAACTTGTGCACGAAGTGCGGCAAACCGTTATTTTCGCGTTATGCTTTGGATAAGATCGCCCAAACTTGGGATAAATTTTCCCTTTTGGAACGTGAGGCATCGATGTGGCGATATGCCGAGCTTCTTCCTGTGATTGACTCACGCAACATTGTTTCTCTCAATGAGCCGATGACACCGCTCCTGCCAGCACAACGGCTCGCCGCCCTTTTTGGAATTGAAGCATTGTGGGTGAAAGATGAGTCCCGTCTACCGACCGGCAGTTTTAAGGCACGCGGATTGGCGATGGCAGTTTCCAAAGCCAAAGAGCTCGGTTTGACCAAACTCGCGATCCCGTCTGCCGGTAATGCGGCAACTGCCCTGTCTAGCTACGCTGCCCAGGCGGGCATGGAGGCGTATATCTTTATGCCTCAAGATGCTCCCCCGTTTAATCGTAACACTTGTCAACTGGCGGGGGCAGATGTTACGCTTATTGACGGATTGATTACCGATGCGGGGAAAATCGTTGCCGAGCGTAAGGAAGATGAAGGGTGGTTTGATGTTTCAACGCTCAAAGAGCCGTATCGCGTTGAGGGGAAGAAGACGATGGGGCTTGAGATTGCAGAACAGTTCAATTGGGAGCTTCCCGATGCCATCATCTACCCAACAGGCGGAGGTACGGGGATCGTCGGAATGTGGAAGGTCTTTCAGGAGTTGGAAACTATCGGATGGATTGACGAGAAACGTCCTCGTATGATCTCTGTACAATCAGCGGGCTGCGCTCCAATCGTCAAAGCGTGGCAGAACGGGGCAACTGAAGCCGAGCCGTGGTCAAACGCGCAGACAACCGCAGCAGGCTTGCGGGTGCCACAGGCTGTCGGTGATTTTCTGATTCTTGATGCCATCTACCAAAGCGGTGGGGCTGCGGTCGCTGTCAGCGATGATGAGATACGGGAGGCGATGGGGACCTTGGCGGCGCATGAAGGTATTCTCGCTTGCCTTGAGGGCGCAGCAACGGTTGCCGGACTTCGCAAGCTGGTGGAGGCGGGAGAAATCCAACCCAAAGACAGAGTCGTGTTATTCAACACAGGTGGGTATCAGGTGTGAATCCTCCTGTCAACTTTTTACTCTACATATAGATAAAAACTATGGACACAACAGCACCAATTCTTGAAATTACCAACCTGAGCAAGCATTTTGGCGGGGTAACCGCTGTGTCAAATATTGACATATCTGTGCACCAAGGGCAGATCGCCAGCCTCATTGGTCCTAACGGTGCCGGAAAAACGACACTTTTTAACTGTGTCACGGGGCTGGAACCTCCAACCAAAGGGAGTGTTACGTTTCAAAATCAAAATATTGTTGGTCTGCGTCCTGATCAGATTGCGGAAATTGGAATGGCGCGGACATTTCAAAACATCCGCCTATTTTCTGAACTGACGGTCTTGGATAATGTGAAAATCGGCAGGCACTGCCGGTCAAAAAGCCGCCTTTGGAACTCAATCAGTCGTAACCAAAAACAGCGTCAAGAAGAATCATCCATCACGTCGTATGCGTTTCAGCAACTCAACTTCGTTGGACTGGATGGATTTAAGGACCAACTCGCCGGCAATCTTTCCTATGGAGATCAGCGGCGGATTGAAATAGCGCGGGCGTTGGCGATGGGGCCAACGCTGCTGCTTTTAGATGAACCCGCGGCGGGCATGAATCCACAGGAAACACAACAGTTGATAGAGCTTATCCATGCAATCCGCGAGCAAGGAATCACGATTTTGCTAATCGAACATGACATGAAATTGGTCATGCAGATTTCAGACTGGGTCACTGTAATCGCTCAGGGGGAAAAGATTAGTGCAGGCAAACCTGAAGCAGTTCAAAATGATGAGCGTGTAATCAAAGCTTACCTTGGAGAGTCCTACGATGCTCAGACTTAACGAGATTCACACCTACTATGGCAATATTCGCGCTATCAGGGGTGTCTCACTTTACGTTGAAGAAGGGGAAATGGTCTGTCTGATTGGAGCAAATGGAGCGGGCAAATCAACGACGCTGATGACGATATCGGGTATCCATCAGCCGGTGCAAGGTACAATTACCTTCGAGGGGGAAGATTTAATCGCGATCTCAGCGGAAAAGCGTGTTGAATTGGGAATTTCGCAAGTTCCCGAGGGAAGGCTAATTTTTCCTGAAATGACAGTGTTAGAAAATCTTGAACTTGGTGCATTCCGGCGCAAGGATACCCCCATCATCAAGGAAGATCTTGATCGAGTTTTTGAACTTTTCCCGATCTTGCGCGAGAGAAGAGGGCAGCAAGGCGGTACGTTAAGCGGCGGTGAACAGCAAATGCTTGCTATCGGTCGCGCTCTAATGTCACACCCCCGTCTGCTCCTCCTTGATGAACCTTCGCTTGGGCTTGCACCAATTCTGGTTGAGCAGATTTTTGAAATAATCCAAGAAATCAACAAACAAGGAACAACTATTCTGCTTGTCGAGCAGAACGCATATCTCGCCTTACAGATTACCCATCGCGGTTATGTTATGGAGACCGGCGAAATAACTATTGAAGGTACATCAGTGGAACTTCTCAATGATGTCCGAGTCCGGCAGGCATATCTGGGAGAATAACGGTGGGACGGGAAGACTCAGTTTTGGCTGCCAGTATTAAGTCAATACCCATAAATCCAAAAGTGAGCTGTTTCCCCCAAACCAATAATGCGATAAAAGCACCCACCATTATCCGCGTATACAGTAATTATTTCTATCCTCAAGCCGTGTCCAACCCCGTCCGGGATGGTATGCCCCTGCACCTTGATAACGCTCTCGGATTTCACGGAATTCTTCGGAGCTGCGTACCTCCTGCTCTGGTTGCTCTGGATTACGCAGGACAAAATCGGCTTCTGGTGGGTAGCACGCCATCGTAACAGTTTCTCGCTCCGGTGTATAAGATTCTGGGCCTTCGTCTGCGTTGTTTGGGGCTTCAGCGTTTTGATACCGCAGATCCACACTCCAACGTACCTGATCGCTGTGATTCTCAAACGAGGCGTGTGGCGTTAGGTTGGTCATGAATAGCACATCTCCTGCTTTCATCTCCATCGGAATGGGTCCGGTGTCTGGAAATTCATCGGTAGGCACTTCAAGGTATCCGCCATGCCCTCCGGTATAATGTCGAAAAACACCCTCTCGATGCACCTTCGGCATCACGTAGAGACAACCGTTGTGTCGGGTTGAATCAACTAGAGGAATCCAGCAGGTAACAAGGAGATGCTTGTCACAGTGTGGGAGGAAATACCCGGAATCTTGATGCCATGGCACCTCACCGCGCTCCCATTCCGGCAGTTTCGGACGAATACGGTACGCCGAAGCACCGATAATGGTGGGACCGATAAGGCTTTCGACACAAGACAGTAAAGGCGGGTGGGTGAGCATACCGAACATTGATTCTCCACTAAAGCCACCACCGCCCGATCCCATGACACCTTTGGTAATCTCTACTGCAGCGTCGAGGTTGGACTTTCTGATACGTCCCAGACGGTTACCGAACGGTTCGTCAGGAAAAATGTCTTCCAACACACCCTCAGATTGCAGGCGTTTTGCTTCTGTATCGACTATTTCACTAAGCGCATCTTGGATTGGTTGTAGGGCCCCCGTCGAAAAGACAGCGGGTTTCACCACATATCCCTCTTCATTAAACTGTTGTAACTCCGTACTGGTGAGGCTCATGAATATATCCTCCAAAACTGATTGAGTCCGTTTCAGCGATTTTCTATAATTGCTCAAAACTAGCGATAGATGGTTATGGATATGTTTAGTGTACCAAAATCAAAGTAAAAAAGGCAAGTAGGAAAAATATGAGCAGCAGAAAGACATGGGATGTCATTGTTTTGCGGGACGTTATGGTCCCCATGCGAGACGGTGTGAATTTGGTAGCAGATCTCTACTATCCCGCGGCAGATGGTCGTCCGCTGGAGGGCAAACTGCCCGCTGTCCTACAGCGAACTCCCTACAAGAAGGAAAGTTATGAGAACATGGGGAGTTTCTTCGCCAAGCACGGTTATCTATCGGTGGTGCAGGACTGCCGTGGTCGCTTCAAATCTGGGGGCGATTTTTTCCCGTTTCGGGATGAGCCGCAAGATGGCTATGACACCGTGGTATGGCTTGCGGACCATCCTTCTTGCAACGGAAAGGTGGGTATGTATGGCTGTTCGCACATGGCTTGGGTACAGTTCCACGCAGCGACACAGAACCCGCCGGGCTTAGCCACAATAATCCCGTATGAGGGGCCCATCAATGCGTATCACTACAGTATGCGCGTGGGCGGGGCACTACACTTGGGGCTTTTGAAGTGGATTCTTGAAACGGCGATAACTAGCCAAGAGGCACAGCAAAACCCCGCTATCGCTGAGGCGGTTCGGACGATGAGTTCAGGTCAGACCTTTCTGAATTGGGCTTCTCGGATCCCGTGGCAACGGGGACAAACCCCGCTCAGTATTGCGCCCAAATATGAAGATGCTGCCTTTCAGTTATATTTTGAAAATTATGACTACACGGATTTTTGGCGGCAACCCGGCTTTGCGATGGACGAGTATTTTGAGTGTTTTCCGGAGATGCCTATCCTATGGGTCGTCGGTTGGTATGATTGGTATCCACGCACCATCATTGACGGTTACCAGAAAATGGTGAAGTTGCAGCGAGAAAATCAGTACCTCCTCGTCGGTCCTTGGACACATAACAACTTTAATTCGTTATGCGGGGATGTGAATTTTGGGGCAGCAGGAACCATTCACAACTACGACGATTTCTTAAATTTGGAGTTGGCATGGTTTGATCGCTGGCTCAAGGAGGATCAGAGTGCTGACATTGGAACGCCGGTCAAGGTGTTTACGATGGGAGACAGGGATGGGAGACGCGACAATAACGGGAGGCTGAGGCACGGTGGAGAATGGCATTACGGCGACATTTGGCCCCCCGAAGGTGTTCAACCGACTTCATACTATCTGCACCCGGCTGGGGGGCTAGCACAGGCCAAACCGAGTCAAGAGAGTGCCTACACGATCTACACCTACGATCCACGAAACACGGTTTCTAGCAATGGCCGCTGTATCATTCCCTACGGTCCAGCCGCCGAGGGAGGGTTTTCAGGGATGGGACCACGCGATCAGATTGATTTAGAAACCTTGCCGGGGCATGGGATTCCGGGGATGCCGATTGCCTCCCGTCCAGATGTATTGGTCTTCCAGACTCAACCTCTGTCTGAAAAAGTCCGAATTGCCGGAAACATAAAGGTTATTCTATATGTATCATCAGATGCACCCGACACTGATTTTTTCGTGAAACTGATTGACCTTTATCCACCAAGTTCTGATTATCCAACGGGTTACGCTTTTCCGGTATCTGAGGGTATCCTCCGTGCCCGTTATCGGGAAGGGTGGGAAACACCAGAGCCGATGGAAGTAGGAAAGATGTATCAGATCGAGATTCCGCTGGAACCATCGGCTAACCTATTTGCAGTGAATCACAGGATTCGCCTCGACATTTGTAGCAGCAATTTCCCAAATTTTGACATCAACCGCAACACCGGCGATCCAAATGATAGGCGATGGCGTATCGCTGAAAACAGTGTCTATCATGAGATGAATCACGCTTCCCGTATCGTGCTGCCCATATACCCACTCGGTTCTTAAGTCTCGGAACAGAGAACAAGTGCGCCCGTATAGGCGTGTGCGAAATTTCGATTACCGATAGGCGCGAATTCAGCATTTCCGAAGAAGCCGATAATCGGCAGATCCGGAAATTTTTCCTTGATAATCTGAATATCGTGATTTACTTCACCGTATAATCCTGCACCTCTACCCAAGCAATTGAAGTAAAGCCCAAAAGCCGGCGGATGTGCCTGTGCTCTTTCATGCAGCCGATTCACGATGGCATGGATATCTTCTGACGCTGCAAAAGGATTTCGCAGGTGAAACTGCACAATTTGTCCCGTTTCGATTCTTTCTGCTACTCCAACTGCAGCACTTTGTGGATCGATGCCCGTGATGTTACGAATCAAGTAGTCACCCGGCTTCGGGGACCGATTTGATATATCCATTGCAATACCTATGAAAATCATTCTGCCTGAACGCTGTATATCTTCCTCCGTCAGCAGTGCAAGTGATTCTTGTAGCACCTCCACCGCTTCCCTACCATCCAGCTCAAAAATCAGGTTGTCCTCTGCGCGAGTAATTTCAACTGGGTTTCCAATCGGTTGACACCCTTGTGCGACACCGATCTCGGCATGAAAATCCCCTGTCAGTAACACCCCTGCGACACTCGACTCTGCAATGTCCGTCCCACACCATTGGTGCATTTGACCGCTCATCGGATCTCCGGATGCAGCTCCACCAACGATGGGGAGTGCGTCTCCGCTCCCGCCGATCTGTTGGACCAGTTCGGCAGGCTGGACACATCGTACATCCGGCAATACGACCAAGAGTGAATTTTCACGGAGTTCTGGTTGTATCTGATTGCGTATAGTTGTGCCAACAGGCGACACCCCATCTTCAGAGACACAGAAAGAAAGGGCGGACAACTGATCTGAACGCAGCACCAGGACAGCAACAACAGATTGCCCTTCAAACTCGCCGTCCGAAGTGAGGACACCCATCCCGCTACAACCGATTAGGTGCTCGCATCCTGATATTCTCTGTACTTCCTCACAGAGCTGCGCGTATTCGTTCTGATAGTCTACCGTTGCGAAAACAAACGCAAGGTCTACTTTAGCCAATTTTGCCTTGCCCATTGCCGTTATGGTTGCTTGCTCAGCGGCTTCAGAGCCTGAAGCACTGAGGCTATGTCCGACACCAGCGCGTATCATCAACCTCACCTTGCCTTTCTGTTATCCAGAATGTAGGAGCCTTGCTTGCTATGATTATATCCCATTATTGCTCAGTAAAGTTTCATCTGTAGAGTAGATTAAAATTACTCCGCTGTGATGACAAATTCTAGCCGACGATGCGCTTCGCGTAGGGATGTTTCAACACTTTCAGGAGTGCTCCCCCTCGCAAAGATAAATCCAAGATATCTTGCACCTTCCGGCAGCGGAAGGACTTCCTGCCCAATCGGTATACTGATGGTAGCCTCCTCGATGCCTGCAATCTGCTCCGCAGCCGTTTTACCTCGCACCTCCCGCAAAATTCCGGCATGGGGAATGGGAATCATCATCACGCCAGCCGGCTGGCGTTCACGCTGCAACGACTCAACTTCCAGCCCGATAGCGTGCCGAATGATGAGTTCTTCTAGCGAAATACCTGTGCCAAATCGCAATGTCCGTGCACAAAGCCCACCAATCGACCGAGCGGCGATTTCGATTATCCATGCACCATGGTCGTTGACTCGCAGCTCTGCATGGATGGGTCCCTCCCGCAAGCCAAGCGTGTCTGCCGTTCGTGCTGTGCACGATATAATATCGTTTTGAATCTCAACCGGCAAGCGGGATGGGGTAATGTAGAGCGTTTCCTCAAAGAAGGGTCCATCTAACGGGTCAGGTTTGTCAAAAATAGCGAGTACCTTGAGTCTCCCTCGAATCAGGATGCCCTCAAGAGCAACTTCTATCCCCGGTATAAAATCTTCAACAAGAATTTGCTGTGCTCTCGCATCTTTCCACGATTTAACGTCAGATGCACCCAGAATGCTAATAATTCTCTGAAATGCCTTGACAAATTCCTTCGGATTGTTCGCACGGATAACACCCCGACTCGCTGAAAGAGAAAGCGGCTTGAGGACACAGGGAAAGTTCACACCATTTGCAACTGCTGCCGAATCTGCACCGATTGAAACCAGTTCAAAGTGCGGTGAAGGGATACCTCCCATTGCAAGCACTTTTCGCATCTGATATTTGCTGCGGGTGATACGGGCAGATTCCACAGAGTTATGCGGCAGGGACAGTGCCTTCGATACCATTGACACCAAAATTGTCGTGTCGTCATCAACCCCCACAACTGCGTCAATTGGGTGGTCTTGGGCAAACGCAACAATCTCCTTCGTTGCCTTCTCAGGTTTACTGAAGTTAATGACCAAGGACTTGCGAGGTGACAATTCAGACAACGTTTGTGGCTGATCCGATCCAATCGCAACAGCTACTCCTAACTGCGATGCGGCTGAGAGAAATGCCTTCGCACGGTATGTTTTTGTGGGCAGGAGCAGAAGAATGCGTTTTTTGTTTGAGTTCATAATATATTTCCCAACGGGGAGTTCGTCTGACAAAATTATACAAAACCTGCGAATCTAAAGCAATCGGAAAAAAGCAAAGTAGAATGCAATTGTTCATTTACCCCCAGTTTTTTCTGATTTAAGAGTTGAGTGTGTTTGAGAGGTAATGTTTGTGAGAATGTTTGTGATTATGCGCCTTGCAAGGCATCTGTCTGACAAAGTGGCAGTGTGAAAAAGGGATTGAGAGTCCACCCCAGCCAAGCTTGAGCAATCACGCGCTTAATCACGTTAATCAACGAATAGATTTTTTTGTTTGTGTTGAATGCTTTGGTCCATCGGTCACCGGATTTTTGGTAGATGATAAACAGCAGTCCATAACTCAGACAAGCCAACAGCCATAACAGATTGATTCGTGCTTTTGTCGGTTTTTTGAGAATCAGCTTGCCAAATCCAAAGCCGGTCTTGATGTCTCTAAAACCGTGTTCAATCTGCATTCTTCGTTTATAACACCGGTGGATTTGACTGCCCGTCAGATGGCTTGAAATCAGATACATCGGTTCAGCAAACCGTGCATCTCTGACCACATATAGGTTCAGTCGAATTGGCTCGGTTGGGTAATAGAGAATCTGTGGATAGAACCCAGTTTTCTGCATCTGTTCCATCGTTTTGACCTGACCCCAAACGGTAATGCGAACGTTGCGACAGACGCGCATCACAAACGGTATGCCTTTTGCTTTGAGAAATTTTATCACATATCTCGCACGGGCGAACCCCCGGTCGAATATCAACACCGGTTCGCACGCTGGGGGCAGTGCTTTTCGTGCCTGACGATAGACCGTGCGGCAAAATCGTTGGATAATCTCATTATGGCTTTTATATTTCATATCCTGAATCTCAGCATCGGTATAGATGTGCCAATAGATAGGTATCGCACGCTGTCGAAACGGCACCGCAGCGACAATCGCTTTGAAAGTACCAAGCACCTGGGTTTCATCAATTAAAATTAACGGACGCACAGTGCCGGGGTGACAGACACGCCTCACCACGAAGACTAACCAACACCGCATCACCGCACCTATGGGAAATGTACGTGCCAAGAATCGAAGCAGTCGTTTCTGTTTCGTCTTTTGATGCTTGACTGACACCGGCAACCGTGAAGCGATTTCGTTGATGCCAAAGGACTGCGCCAAGGCTATAGCTATGATGGTGAGCATCAGGTTTTTTAACGCCGGTTTTTTCAAAACAGGCTTGAAAATCTCAGTGATAGTGGTTATCATGGGGGTGGGATTCACCCGTTTTTGAGAGTGTTTTCCTTTCATAATACCTCCTTGCCCTAAACAGTGAGTGTTTTCGGTAGGGAGGTATTTTATCATATCTGACCTGACTTTCTCACTCCTATCGCTCGCAAAACCAATGACAATAACCCCTCAAAAAAAACTGGGGGCAAGTGAAAGAATGCAATTGCAATTCCCCACGTTCTATGTTAAACTATAAAAGTTTCAAGAGAAACTTGGAAAATTCTTGAGAAACCATCGATATTACGTTATCCACCAATGCTGATAAGTTGATAATAGAGGTTTTAACACCTAAAATCCACCGACCCAATTTTAAGGAGTGAAAAATGATGTACCGAAAGTTTTTGGGCATCTTTGCCCTTATCACAACCATCAGCATTTTAGCGGGGTGTGCCCCAAAGCCGCAGATTGAAATCTATATGGAACCTGTTGCAGGCAGAGAACACGCCCAAATCGATGCACAAACAAGCTCGATCTCCGTGGAGCATCGCGACGTTCAGATTACGCTTGAACCACTCGACGAAGTGGAATTGTTTGAACTAACAGAAGATCCACGGATTAATCCATATCTTGGGATTGACCGTTGGGGCAATGTTGAACCGTTGTATACCGTTTTTGGTATCCACATCGAAAACAGATCCAAGTCGCGAGTCATCGTTGATTCGACAGCGATTTTAATCGATCTAAACGGCGAACAGTATGCCTCCTTCCCCTACGATTATTTTAAGGAACTCTACGAGAACGTGAGACCAAGAAGGGTGGCATTCTACGACCCTGGATATCGATACCGTTATCCCTATCCCCGTTCTTACTATCGGAGCCCCTACCGCCATAACTACTACCACCCATATAACTATCGTTTGGGCTATCGGTATCATCACCGCTACCCCTACACATCGTATCGGGTATATGATTACTATCCGGATCCGGCTGCTGCGAATCACGAGCGGATGGTTGCACGTGAGACGGTGTTCGATGGTGGTCAGCTTTTCTCAGGTGCACAACGCGAGGGTCTCTTGGTGTTTGATAGGCTTGACATCGGTGCAACAGACATCAAGGTTATCTTGCCAGAAGTTCAGATTATTAATAAAAAGAAAAAGCGGTCGAAATCCGATTTCGTGTTTGATTTTCGACAAGTTGTCAATGTAACAGAATGAAACCTTTCATGAGGTTAGACAGAATCATTTAGACTGTCAGCAATGAATAGTCGGCTACGATTTCGTTGCTGACAATCTTTTGTTTGAAGATGAATCAATCAAGGAGGTATATATGAAGAAAAATAGAGCGTGTTCAACCGTTATACTTGTCATTTATGTCATGACATTTGTTACGATTATGGGTTTTGTATTTACCGGATGTGAAGCTAGAAATGAGATTAAAGTCGCTGTTGCGGGTCCTTATACCGGCTCTGTCGCCGCTTTTGGGGAGATGATTAAGCGGGGTGCAGAACTCAAGGCGAAAGAGATTAATGCTGCCGGTGGCGTCAATGGCAAAACATTAACCCTTATCTTTGAAGACGATGCCGGCAAAGATAAAGAAGCCAGTTTAGTTGCAGAGCGAATCGCTAGCAATCGGCAGATTCTTGCAGTCGTTGGCCACTTCAATAGTGCCTGCTCATTAGCGGGTAAACCGATCTATCAACGTGCTGGTATTGTTGAACTCTCGCCTGGCTCTACCAATGTCAATGTTGCTGCGGGCAGCGAGTGGACATTTAGAAATATCTACCGTGATGATTTTCAAGCTGCATTTGCAGCGAAGTATATCAAAAACATATTAAGCGATGTCCAAAAAGTTGCCATCTTTTTTGATAACGATGACTATGGGCAAGGCCTTAAAGATAGCTTCGCCGCTGCCGCCAAAGAACTTGGCCTGGAAATCGTTGGGATGGAAGCGTATGATCGGGATAACACCGATTTTAAGGCGCAATTGACAAGTATTAAAGCGAAGCAACCACATCTGGTTTTTCTCTCAGGGTTGTACAGTCAGGCGGGATTAATCGCCTCACAAGCCCGTGAGACAGGCATCACCGCACAACTCTTTGGTGCAGATGGTGTCGATTCCCCGGATTTTCTTGAGATCGCCGGCGATGCGGCTGAAGGTACGTATGTCACAACGCCGTTTGTTTTTAGATCTGACGACACCAAAGCTCAAAAGATGGCGAGAGCATTTGAAGAAATGCATGGGGTTGCTCCTGATACGTGGGCGGCCCTGACTTATGACGCAGTCGGCATGATTGTCGAAGCGATCGAAACAGGCGGCGAGAATCGAAAAGCCATTCGCGACCATTTGGCATCAATCGACAGCCCTGAAAAAGGATATGACGGCATTACAGGTTTAACCTATTTTGATGAAAACGGGGATTGTACCAAGCCGGCTTATGTCAAGATTGTCAAAGATGGTCAGTTCGTCCCCGCTGCGGAGCAGATGCTTGGTATAGAGTAACGTGCACAGCGGTGTCTCACGTCGCTGCTGTGAAAACTTTTTCTGTGTTTTGCTGACCTCCTCGTTGACATTTTACATTTCACACATAACGTTGTAGGAGTTTTTAATTTCTTTATGGCCCAATTTCTGGAACAAATTATTAACGGACTCGTGCTTGGTGGCATCTACGCCCTAATTGCTGTGGGCTATACGATGGTCTACGGTATCATCCAGCTCATCAACTTTGCACACGGCGAGATTTTTATGTTTGGTGCGTATTTTGCGTTCTTATGTGTCACGACGTTTGGACTTTCCTTTTGGGTTGCATTACCGGTCAGCATGGCCATGTGTGCTTTGATGGGGATGTTGATTGACTTTGTCGCTTATCGGCCTCTCCGTAACGCGCCGCGTCTCTCCGCGCTAATTACTGCCATTGGTATGTCTCTGGTGCTACAAAATCTTGCGCGGTTAATTTGGGGGGCAAGATGGCGGAAATTTCCCGTCGAAGCAACACCTACGGTCTTGACGGGAAATGCTATCCCCTTACCCGGTGGGGCACAAGTTTCATTCTTGGATGTCTTTATTATCTTGCTCGCCGTTGTTTTGATGATTGGCTTAAACCGGTTAATTCACTTAACGAAAATTGGGAAAGCGATGCGGGCTTGCGCTCAAAACAGAACCGCAGCCAGCTTGATGGGCATTGATACCAACCGTGTAATCACAGTAACCTTTGCGATTGGATCCGCGCTGGGAGCTGTTGCCGGTGTCATGGTGGGGCTGCGTGAGGTCACAGAGCCGGCGATGGGGTACTACAAAGGGGTTGCAGCCTTTGCCGCTGCTGTGCTTGGAGGGATTGGTAACATTACTGGAGCGATGCTTGGCGGCGTGGTCCTTGGCGTTGCTGAAGCTCTCGGTGCTGGTTACATCTCCTCTGGGTACCGCCTAGCGATTGCTTATATTATTATGATTCTCGTTATTATCTTTCGACCATCTGGACTGCTGGGGAAATCAACAGCAACACGGGCTTAATCCAATAAACCAACATGCCGAAAAAGCTATTCACTCCTAGAACTATTATCTTCCTTGCGGCGGTGTGTCTGTTTCCGCTGATAGTCTACGGTTCAGACCGTATTGTCGATCTGTTATATGAACGCGGCATTGTCTTACCCCTACCAAGTGGGGGCTACATCCTCCGAGTAGTCGTTCAGGCTTGCCTTTATATGCTGCTGGCTTTAGGGCTTAACATTGTGCCGGGATTCACAGGATTGCTTGACTTGGGATATGTGGGATTTTACCTTGTTGGTGGGTATACGGCGGGCCTGTTGATGGCGAGGCTCGGTTGGAGTTACTGGATTGTGCTGCCACTTGCTGCAATTCATGGCGCGCTCTGGGGTCTATTACGCGGTGCGCCTACCTTGCGTCTGACTGGAGATTATTTTGCCATTGTGACCTTTGGTTTCTCGGAACTGCTTTTCAGAATTGTGAAAAATGAGGAGTGGCTCATCGGTGGGCCCAACGGATTTGTCAATGATATTCCACCTCCTAACCTTTTTGGATATGAACTCTACAAATACTGGCAACAGTATTACCATATCCTGATCTTGTTGGGTCTTACAATCATCGTTGTGTATCGTTTGCAGCATTCGCGCGTTGGGCGAGCGTGGGCAGCAATCCGAGAGGACGAACGGGCGGCAGAGAGTATGGGGATTAATCTCCGCGAATACAAATCCCTTGCCTTTGCTGTCAGCGCGGCAATCGGAGCCGTTGGAGGCGCGTTCTTTGCCCAATTTCAGGTCAATATCAGCGCAGGCGCGTTTGAATTCTGGGAATCTATTTTCATCCTATGTATGGTCGTGCTCGGTGGAATGGGAACCATCAAAGGATCAGTTATCGGAGCGGGCATCCTAGGCGTTTTAGGAGAACTCCTACGGGAATTCGGTGGATGGCGCTATCTGATCTTCGGGATCATTCTCATCCTCCTGATGCGTTTCCGTCCGGCAGGCTTACTATCGACGAAGGAACAAGATTAACCCTAGCGGACAAAGGAATTAGCCCGATAACAACGGCAGCTGCACCGGCTGGCCTGTCTCATAACACTGCAAAGCGGCAAAAGCAATTTCGTGCGTCTTGATGGCATCCTCCAGATTGCAGTGCGATTCTCGATCATTCAATATGCAATCGACAAAATGATCCATCTGCCCTTGGAATGGGTGGTGCGTAACATCAGCACTGTCGGGTAGGATGGCAGGTATCTCGACCCACCCATTTTGTCCGGGATACTTATGTGACCAGATCCGATTGTCTTTGATTGATCCACGATTGCCAAAGATCTCAAGTGGAAAGGTGTAGGGCATGATGCAGCCGTAGTTGACAGAGACCTTGCCCAACACACCGTTGTCAAACTTGACCAGACAGATCTCAAAGTCGTCATATTCCAGTGGCGGTGCTTCCTGCCATCGTGAGGTGAAGTAGTCGTACTCCTCCGAAACCCCTTTGCGATAGCCCCCTGAATAGGCAAATACTTCGACGGGATCAGCAGCCTCGTACTCTCCCTTGGCAGCAAACCAACGCAGCGAATCAGCGGCGTGGCAGCCTCCTGTGATCATCGCACTTACACCTGTTGATTTTTTTCTGGCATCTTCGTAACCGGTCCACCAACTGGCGATATCGTGTTGGTAGTCTGTTTCGACGTAGTAAGGATCGCCGATCGCGTTATCAGCAACCATCGCCTTGAGGGTTTCAAAAAGAGGATTCCAGCGTAGAACAAAGCTGACGATTGTCTTCACCCCTGTGGCTCGGACCGCATCACGCATCGCTCTAATTTCCTCAAGACTATTGGCAATCGGCTTTTCAATAACGACATGCATCCCGTTCTCTGCTGCGGCAATGGTGTTTTCTGCATGTAAAAATTGAGGTGTACATACAGAAACGATGTCCACACCATCATGCTTGAGTGCTTGCTCATAGTTATCGTAAAGCCCAATATTCTCCAATCCTGCTTCTTCCGCACGGGCTTGGCAACTTGTCAATTTTCGGCTTGAGATCGCGACCACCTCTGTGTGTGGATTCGTTTCAAATGCTTTAATATGTTGTGTCGAAACCCAGCCTGCTCCATGGACCAATACCCCTAACTTTTTCTCAGCCATCTTAATCTCCCCTTTCTGCCTCGTAGTATTGATAATAGCATAAATCAATCCTTCAACCGAGTCAACCTTTTTCGGAACTGCCCTGGTACTTCCAAACGCTAAGATGGCACTAGCCATACTTTCACGTTGACACCGATCTGAGAATTCGTATAATCAAGCTCACCCTGTTAAATTGATTTTGGGAGGAGAAATAGTAAAGATGCCAATTATAGTGGATCTTAGAATTAATGAGACACGCCAAACCGGTGCGGTCCGATAAATCGAGACCAGGGTTGAAAACCGCACCTACCGGCCCCGATAATTAGTTTACCCCGATTTATCGGGGGGATCGAAACCGAGGAGCGAAAGTGTTCATTTATTTTTTGAATTCACTATAGTTTCGGAGAGATTCATCAGGCAACACACTTGAACGCAAGGAGAGAAATGGATGCGTTATCCAACCGAACAACAGGTAACAGAAGGAACAGATCATACCTTTGAATCCAACGTTTATACTCGTCTAGGTGTCAAACCATTCATCAATGCCAACCTTCCTTTTACGTTTTTGAGCGCGACGGTGGTGTGGCCAGAGGTGCGGCGGGCAATTGATGAAGCAGCGCATTATATGGTTGATGTAGTAGAACTGCAACGAGGGGTAGGCAGGCGGCTTGCGGAGATCTCAGGGGCAGAGTCCGGCATGGTCTCCTCCGGTGCTGCTGGCTCTATGGCGTTGGCAACAGCAGCGTGCATCGCAGGCACGGATCCCGAGAGAATTTGGCAACTGCCCGATACTACTGGACTCAAGGATCAGGTAATCATGTGGGGTGGGCGTAGTATCTTCGACAGTGCGCTGCGACTGGTAGGAGGAAAACCGGTGGTGGTTAGGTCGTTGGACGCGTTGCGTGCCTCCATTAACGATCAGACCGTCATGCTTTGCACGGGATACTCCGCTGATCCAGATCCGGTCGATCTACCACCGCTAGCAGAAATGGTGTCGATTTGTAAGGCTGCGGATATTCCTGTATTTGTAGACGCAGCCGGCGGCATCCCACCCATTGACAATATTCGGCGTTATGCACACATGGGGGTAGATCTATATGGGTTCAGTGGAGGCAAAGGATTACGGGGACCGCAAGCTAGTGGGCTGCTGTTTGGACGACGGGACCTAATTGAGGCGGCCCTTGCCAATGCCACGCCAGTTGAAGGTGCGGTGTGCCGCGCAATGAAGGTCGGCAAGGAGGAGATTATTGGCTGTATGGCAGCGCTTGAAAAGTGGCTGACCATTGACCTTGATGCACTGTATCACGAACAGAGAGAGATGCTAGAAAAAATCGCAGCGTTCGTGGAATCTGTACCCGGCGTTGAAACTAAGATTGAAGTCCGTACCGGCAGTAACCGCTTTATGCAACTGATTGTGAATTGGGACGAAGAGGCTTTTGGGTTGACCGTGGACGAATGTGGACAGGAGCTGCGCGAAGGTGATCCACCTATATCGGTGCTGTGCAATTACAATCCCTATGTGACGCGGGTACGCGAATTCTTTCCACCGGCTCCGCCTGATGACAAATCTGCCAAGCGTCAAAGCACCCCATTGACAGTGTTCTCGCTCAGCCTTCAACCCGGCGAAGCGCAGATTGTTGGCATCCGACTTCGCGATGTATTGATGGCAGCACTTAATGGAACTTCATCACATTAGAGTTCACAAATGAAGGTACTACTGAAGCGGGAGAACTATTCAGAAATTAATCCTAACGGCGCCGAATCGTGAGATTCAAGGGCAAAAATAGCAGCACTGCACAGAATGCGAGCATCCATTGCCACTCTTGGACGAGCGGTGCAAAACCGAATATCTGTTGTGTTGTTGGCAGATAAACGAAAGATAGATGCAGCGCAATACAAGCCAAGATAGTGAAATATAAGGGAAGATTTGCCTTTATCCTTTGGAAAACAGATTCCCAGAAGAAGCGATGGCACTGGCAACTTGAAATCAACAACCCCAAAATCAATGTTGTACATGCTGCCGTTTGCGCCGCGGCATGAGGGTTCTGCTGGGTTGCATCTGTACTCACAGCTGTAAGAATAAAGCTAAAAATAGTCATTGATGCAATGACAAGGCTGCGTAGCAGCATATCATAGAAATCGGCGCGCGCTAGGAAGGGAGGAATCTTTTGGGGTCTGCTATATCTGATATCACCACGGACGCGATCATATCCGAGACTCATCAGCGGTATCAGACTTACGAGTAGATGGGCCCAAAACAGCTGAAGCAGCGTCAACGGCATGGGTAAGTCCCGTAGTTTAGGAAAGAAGGCACCGATATATGGCAGCGCGTATCCAATGATGAGCGTAATAACTTGTGCAAGACTGCAAGAGAGCAGCCAGCGCATAGAGCTCCTTAAGTTGATATAAGATTCACGGACTTGACGCATGAGATCTGTGATAACACCAAAACCGTCTTTAAGGATCACACACCCCGCACGGTGTTGAACAATATGAGATGAGCGTGCAGCGGAAGCGAAACTGACATCTGCCATTCGCATCGCCCGCAAATCGAGCGGTAATTTCCCCCAAAATCCAACAGAATAACCGAGGCGTTTCAAATGTTGTACCAGATTCTGTTTTTGTTCGGCGGAAGGACGGCAATATACAAGTAAACGATTTACAATCGATTCATAGTGCTCATCACTGAACTCAGCTAAGTCTTCTTGCGTAACAACTCCGTGTTTATCCTGAACAATGGCGAGTTCTTTGGCAATATCGAGAGCGGCGTTTCTGTCTCTATCTGTTATTGTGATAATTTTAAGTCCTGCATCAAGACTAGATTCGATAATCTCCTTTGAATCAGGATACTCTAGCTCCATAAAAGTAATGAAGCCTAAAAAGGTCATGTTGTGTTGTGTATCTTCTGGCGAAGGTAGAGTGTTTAAGTTTCGATAAGCGACAGCGAAGGCCTGAGTTTTGCTGTTGGATAGGTATCCGATTGCCTGATGTATCAACTCCTTCTGATCGAAACTCATGTAATTAGCACTTCCATCGAGTTGAATGCGATGGCAAGTTTGCAGGATTGCCTCTGCCTTCCCAAACATTAGCTTTAAGAATTTTCCATCTTGGAGTGCAAAAACGATCGTTTTATATGGGCGTTCTGATGTCTGAATCTGTTCATCAATCTTAGTGAAAGCTGCATTGTAACGTTCCAAGTCAAATCCAATTCGTTCGGCAATTTGGTTTAGCGTAGTGCTGATGCTTACTTCGGCGACAGTTGAAGTTTCGTCCATACCACTCCTGCCTACACAGCGACTCGCAAGCAGGATCAACAGTGGAAATTCGCGTGGTATTTCTGAATCTGGCAACGCCGTTGAAATTGTATCTTCGCCAACCTCATCCGATAGATGTTGATCACGGGATTTTAACCAAGCTTCCCACGTTTCCCGGTCGAGGAGATTATCATCGACAAAAACGTGCGAAATAGTCATCTCTTCCGTCATGAAATTGCCGACCTCATCGACACAGACTGCCGTAAGTTTGCCCAATCTTTCCAGATTGACAAGATTACGAATTGCGATGCCCTTCTGTAAGAGTGTATAAGCGTGTTGGGTCAGGATAGCTCGACTCGTTGAGGCAATCCCTTCTGGAATCGCAGCGACGACAAAACCGAAACCAAGAAACAGGAGTTCACTCCAATGGGCACTTTTATCTTGAAACAGAAACGCTAGGGCGATCGCTACCACTGCCAATATGCCCCCGCCAATTCGGAAATAGTCGTAAAAGAAGCCCATCTGTACTTCCGCTTCGGCATCTAGGTCCATCATCGCTGGTGTACGCTTGTCGGATTTGCTGATCTGCATCTGATCGCCGGTCTCAACAACAATTGCTCTGGCTTCTCCTTCAAGGACATAGGTCCCCCCAAAGATCATGTTACTTTGTTTGTTGGGTGGCAAGTTCGGAGTAGAGATCTCTTCATCGGTTTTTTGCGTGTTCGTTGTCGTTCCAAACACCGGTGCTTCATCAACAACCAAGGCATCAGCCTCAACAATGCGAGCATCAGCAGGGACATAATCTCCTTCCTTCAGGAGCAATAGATCTCCGGGGACAATCGCTGTAGGGGTCAGTTTGATAACATGCTCATCTCGAATAACGGACCCACTGACCTCTAAATAGGCTTTAATCGCTTGAAGCTGCGAGTACGCCCGTCCAGCCTGAATGAATCTCCAGAGGACATGAAAACAGAGAATGGCTGAAAACACTAAGATCTCGTGAATAGTACGTTGGAGATAGAACAGGAGACAGATGACAACCAACAGGAGAATGACTGTTAAATTGGCAAATTGTTTCAGTAAGAGGGCAAGAAATGAACGTTCATAGGGTTGCAGAATTTCGTTGTTCCCATATTTGCTACGTTGGGAAGTAGCTTCCTCACTACTCAACCCACGATCGAGGTCTGTTTTGAATTCATGTAGAAGATGTGGAATTTTTTGGGAGTACCAATTTGACATGGTTCAAAGTTCTTGTCTGAAAACTTAAGAAACAGGACTTACGCATTTGAGCATGGGACCAAATGTCCCACCTTCAGACTTGTGCATTTCAGCATGGGTGGTGCGGGGAAATCAGATGCCCCGCCTACGGTTCGCTGCGTAAGTCCTAAGAAAGTATGAAAGATAAAGCAGTTGAGTCAAATAGGATCTGTCCGATAAGATCTGCCGTGTTCTAAAGAGCGGAGATATATTTTACCACGTAATCATACATCTGAAAACAAAAAAGCCTCGCCTAATGACGAGGCTTTGACTTTGACAAATTTGATGGGGTAAGGCACTAGAAATCGGGGCGTTCTGGATAAACGCTAACTTTCCTGCGGAACTTATCTTTCCGCTCAAACCAGACATAGCCATCAATTTTCGAGAAAAGTGTGTAATCGTTTCCCACCCCAACGTTCCTTCCGGCGTGGATGTGCGTGCCGCGTTGTCGAACCAGAATGCTCCCAGCAGTCACAGCACTCCCAGAAAACTGCTTGACACCAAGCCGTTTACCGATACTATCTCGTCCATTGCTTGTACTTCCGCCGCCTTTTTTATGAGCCATTTTCGTTTTCCTCCTCGGAGGTGTAGTTTCCGTCTCGTATTTCAGTAATGCGTAATCGGGTAAATTGCTGTCGGTGTCCAAGTTTCCGCTTATACCCTTTGCGCCTTTTCGACTTGAAAACGACAATTTTTTTGTTCTTAGCTTGTTGTACAACTTCAGCAACGACAGCGGCATTTTCGAGATATGGTGTACCGACTTGCAGGTTGCCGTTATCGTCGCCTATAACCAATATTTCTGATAGGGTCACTTCTTCACCGACAGGCGCGTCTAACTTTTCAATATCAATTAGCGTATCCACCTGAACACGATGCTGTTTCCCACCCGAGGCAAATACAGCATACATCTTTCTTTCTCCTTAAAAAAACTGTGTAGTGTTCGCGTCCCCTTCAAAGCAAGCGGAGATGCAAGTAAAAATTATAACAAAAATTCTCTCAACAGTCAATGTTAATTCAAGTAAATCTCGCGATTAGAACCTTCTGCAAAGATTTGATAATCCTCAAGATGTACATCCGCATCTCCTTGCAGCCGAATCTGTAGGTTCATCGACTTCTCAAGTTGTCCCAATCTACCGGCTTTTTCGTCAAGCAGATGGGATACAATGTGTTCATTTGCAACCACCCTCAATCGGCGTTTTCGGGATTTCCGATGGGCTTTCTTGATAGATCGGAGCAGATCAATCGTAATTGTATCGGTTGAAAGGACAGATCCGTGCCCATCACAATAGGGACAGGATTCAGTGAGAACAGTTGCCAAGCTGGGACGGGTCCGTTGCCGTGTCATTTCTACAAGTCCAAGATCGGATATGTGTAACAGGTTCGTTCGAGCTCGATCTTTGTCTAGTGCCTGCTGCAGCAACTTATAGACCATTCGTCGATGTTCGGGGTTATCCATATCAATAAAATCAATGACGATAATTCCGCCAAGATCTCTCAGGCGAATCTGCCGCACTACTTCTTCAACAGCCTCTAGGTTTGCGCTCAAGATGGTACTGTCGGGGTCTCCTTTCCCGACAAATTTCCCGGTATTGACATCAATAGAGACCATCGCTTCCGTCTGTTGAATAACGAGGTGTCCACCACATTTGAGCCAGATTTTTTCACTCAATGCCTTCTTGAGTTCTTTGTCAATACCGTAGGCTTCAAAAATAGGGGTTGATTTGTCATAAAACTTGACCTGTGAACGTAGTTCAGAACCGGAAGATGAAAGGTACTCCATCGCATCCTGATGTTGTTCCTTGGAATCAATGACAAGCCGTGTGACTTCACTTGTGAACGAATCTCGAATGACTCGCACAATGAAGCTGTGTTCCTTATGAACAAGACTCGGAGCAGGCATTTTCTCAGCTTGTTTAACAATTCGTTTCCATTGGTCAACGAGGTACTGGATCTCTGCGGTAAAGTCCTCCTCACTTTTTCCTTCAGCAGAGGTGCGAATAATAAACCCACCTTCGACATCGGCCCGTATTGCTTCGGCAATGTCCCTGAGACGCTGCCTTTCTTCTGCGGACTCGATCCGTCGAGAAACCCCGATGTTCGACGCGGTCGGCAGATAAACAACATAACGTCCAGGAAGTGTGATACAGGTTGTTACGCGGGGTCCCTTTGTACCGATCGGCTCTTTTCCGACCTGTACTAGGATCTCTTGGTTTGGGTGAATAAGGTCGCTGATAGAATAGGGGTATCCCCTTCCGGGTTTTGGTGAATTGTTCGACTTTCTATTGAGATCAAGTTTTGTAGAATCACCATTGGAGCCATCTTCTTCCAAATCACGAATGATATCCGAAATATGCAGAAAAGCGTGTCGTTCCAGTCCAATATTCACGAAGGCAATCTGCATACCGGGAAGGACGTTTTCTACGCGACCCTTATAAGTGTTGTTGAGCGTGTGCTCGTCATTTTTGCGTTCAATATCAATCTCGGTTAGAACACCATCTTCAAGTACAGCACATCGCGTTTCATATTCATCGTCAGAAATGATAATCTCTTTTTGCATTGTCGCCTCCGTCCTTAAGTTCAAGAACTATGTCACACGACTCACAACCGATCTATCTATGGAGGCAACGAACAAAACAATCAGGTTTAGGGGAAAATAATCTTTTAATCAATAGTGGTAATCCGTATGCTTTTGCATCGTTCGGGCATATCGTATAACACCGCCCGGCGTAAGATCTACGATAGATACAGCTTCACTTTTTTCGTTGTGCCTGCACCATTACTATATTCATGATAATCTTCACCATGACCGCATCCAGAGTTGAAACGCGAAGCACCTTTCCCATCACGTTTCATGTATTGTATTCAAATTCTTAAATTATCGAGAAAATCGTAAGAACTTGAAAATTAAAAGATTAAGTGAGCATGTGCACTATCACCAAAGATGCGAGAAACCCTCATGAGAACAGGATCGAGACTAAAAATGTCAAGCCGTTAGGAACAGGGGAAATTAAGTGGCGTTATGAGGCAGCGTTCCTCTACCCGTTTACTTTCCGACTCTGTATACACCCGCACTAGACGGGAAATGCTGTTCTACGAAATTCTTCACAGGCGATCTGTGAGTACACGCTTTCAACCTGATTTGTTTAGAACCTTAACTTTGTTCGCGCGGAGTCATTGTGACCACTGGTATAATCAATTCTCCCGTCGAGATACCTCCATGTTGGAAGCCACCTCGAAATTGGCGGGTATATTCATTGAATTGATTGGGGTAAACAAAGTAATAATCTTCTTTTGCAATAATGTAGTTTTTACTTGCGTTTTCGGCAGGTAATCTATACCGTTTTGGATCGTCAATATAAATGGCTTGATCCGTATCGCAGCCTAAATTTGTACCAACTTTGAAGCGCAGGCTTGTAGAGGTTTCGCGGTTTCCGTACGCTCTTGATGGTCGATTACAAAGAACTGAACCGTGATCTGATGTTAGAACGATAACGGCATCCTGTTTCGAGATGATTTTTAGGATCTCGAACAGTGCCGAGTGAGCGAACCACGACTTTGTCAGAGATTGAAAGGCGGATTCGTCCGGCGCAATCTGTTGAAGAATATCTGACTGGGAACGCTGATGTGTCAACATATCAATGAAATTCACGACCAAAGCGGATAGGCTGATCCGATCAAACGAAGAGACTTGGCGTATAAACTCGTTGCCTCCCTTAGTATCGAAGATCTTAAAGTACTTTAATCCCGGTTTAAGTCTGATTCCTGCACGTTGGAGTTGGAGTTGGAGGAGTTGCCTTTCATAACGGTTCGTACTGGTTTCGTCCGCGGCGTCCTCCTGCCAATACTGTGGGAATCTTTCCGCTAGCTCTTGCGGAAACAGACCGCTAAAAATAGCATTGCGCGAGTAGAGCGTTGCGCTAGGTAGAATTGAAAAATAGTAATTCCTATCAATATAGAAATAGGTTTGGAGTATGGGTTCAATTGCTATCCAATGATCTAGTCGTAGGCAATCAACGACGATCAAATACACCTGGCGTTCCTGCTTCAGGTGAGGAATAACAAATTTATCAACAACATCAACTGATAGAATTGGGGAATTCTCACCTTGTAACCAACGGAGGTAGTTTCCCTGTACATAATCAGAAAACAGTGCATTACATTCTTTTTTTTGCTCTAAATGTGTTTCTTCAAGCCCGGTTTGTGCCAATCGATTCAACTCAAGATCCCATTCGAGCAACTTGAGATAGATATCTATCCATTCCCGCCAGTCCGGATTTGCGTCTTTACTGGCGCGAATTTGATTAAAATCGTGGGTATAGTTGCGGGGCACCTGTGCTTCAATGATATTAGTCTGATCTAGAACACGTTTTAAGGTCGAAGCGATCTGAGCCACCCCAATGGGTTTCACCAAAAAGTCGCTGACCCGTTTTCCTAGTGCTTCATTAATTAACTGGTCTTCGCTGCCTTGCGTGACCATGATCACTGGTAAGATAGGGTTAATTTCACGGATTCGGTCGAGTGTCGCCATGCCATCCTGCCCCGGCATAACCTGATCGAGCAAAACAGCATCATAGTAAGATTCCTTGAGTAGTGAAATCGCATCAGTTCCATTGGAAACTGGTGTCACATCGTAAGATTTCTCACGGAGAAGAAGGATGTGGGGTTTCAGCGCATCAATCTCATCATCAACCCACAAGATTTTACGCGTTATGTTTTGCGCTAACACTTTGTTCCCCTTTCTTTCTCTCCCTAAACTTTGTCCAGAATAGTGAACTTATCGTCAGAAGTTTGGCTGTTTTCTTATCTTCAGCGGTTTCTACGGGCAATACAATCTCAAAGGTTGTTCCCTGCGAACTGGTCTCGATGAGCCGAATCCGTCCATGATGATATGCTTCAATGATTCGTTTAACAAGCGTCAAACCAAGTCCCCAGCCATGTTTCTTCGTTGTCATCCCCGGACGAAAGATTTTATTCCGGTTTTGCCGGGGAATTCCTTGTCCATTATCTTTATACCGGATGACGATCTGATGCTCCTTTGGATGGAGCCGGGGATCGATTTCGATGATGCCATTCTCCTTGTCGATTGCATCCAGTGAATTCCGTATCAGGTTTTCAAAAACCCATTGTAACAGATCTGCATTCGCTACAATTTCGGGAAGTTTGCGGTCAACGACGCGCAATTCCACCTGTTTGCTCAGATTCGGCAAACGCTTTTGGAAGTAAGCAACCGCCTCGCCGATAACCGTGTTAATATCAATACGGGTTTGTTGTGGATATGATCCAATCTTGCCGAAACGTTCCGTAATACGCTGGAGTCGAGCGAGATCGTTTCGCATATTTGCATAAATTTCGGCAGTCGTACTGTCTCCCCGCTGCTTGTCCAACTCCATTGATAGCTCGACCCACCCCATCAGGGAAGAGATTGGTGTACCGAGTTGATGTGCGGTCTCCTTTGCAAGTCCTCCCCAAATCGACGCTTGCTCAACGGTTTTAATTCGTCGGTAGCTCAAAAATCCGACAATTAACACCGTCGAGAAAACAACCACTAACACGATGGGCATAACGAAGATGCCGTAATCAGGGACTACCTCGTGGTATAGATGCCCCTGGAGTCCGGGATTGGTTTGTAGTAGGACGTACCGCCCCGCAACCTTTGAGTTGTGTACGAACATCTCTGCCCGTTTGTATTGCTCCGGCGTCGCGGTCTCTGGTGTCAGGAACTTGTCCCAGATCTTCCATTGCTGTGGATTGTGCTCTAAATCTGTGATGACATAGGGCAACTGATCTATCGCATTTGCAGCCGCTACACCATGATAAAAATAGCCATCAGGCAGGAAGTTATGAAGCGGTATGGGTTCGTTCCGCTTCATCCGATTGAGAATAGCGTTAAGCCTGTCTTCCTCAGCGTCAGAGAGCGGAATACCGGCAGTAATGGCAGTAATCTTGTCCTCAATGGTCTTATCACTGAGATTCTTAGCGATTTTGACCTGACCATCGTCGGGATCCGTTATGATGAATGAGAGCCGGCTTTCAGTCAACAACTCCTCAATAATCTGGCTCAACTGATTTTGGAGTTGCCCATCATTGACCCTGGGGAGCAGAGCCGTGAGTTTCGCTAATGGCTCCACTTGCCTCTTAAAAACTTCATTATGTTGCAAAAGCAGCCGGGTATAATACATAAAAGCAAGCGAAAGGATCAGCAGCCCAACAATGAAGTAGGTAAGCAAGAAATTGGAGGCAGCGTAGCCGGTGGGAACAGTCCTCTGACGTTTGAAAAACATCTATGTGCCCCAATCAAGTACGATACAAATTCATGTGTGCACGAAATATTTGTTTGGTAGTATTGTATCAGACAACATAGTGTAAAGTCAAGCACTCGTTTGGGGCTATCAAAAACAGGCTTGACAGAGCCTTCTAGATTCCTTTATAATCAACCTTAGTTTTTTTACTCTCAATGTCAGTAAGTGGAAGGAATTTTGATGAAACTTGTAGATAGCAGGCTTCGCTTTATCATCTCCATATTGTCTGGTTTTCTCTGGTTCGGTTGCCAAGGCGGTGGATTCAACATCGGCGATGTGGGCACTAGCGAGAATCCACTCCAAAAATCCGGCGAGTTGATAGAGAATGAGGTTTGGGCGGGAAAGATTCAAATTGTCGGCGATATCATTGTTCCCGAAGGAAAGACGTTGACCATTCGATCCGACTCGGTTGTCGGTCTAGATTCGGAAACAGGCAGCCATCAATTAATTGTCCGGGGATCGCTGTATGCAGAAGGCAAGCCAGACCGTATGATTATATTTGGTTTACTCGGATCCGAGACAAAATCGCCTAAAACCGGCGATTGGATCGGCATCCGATTTGAAGGGACCAGTCCTAACTCTCATCTGAGTTATTGCCGTATTCAAGAAGCTGACATAGCCCTATCTTCTCAATCTGATGGTTTGCAGATCGAAAGTTGCGTGTTACAAAATAACAAGATGGCAATTCTCTGTGATGATAGCTCCCCAACGATAAGCGACAGCCAAATTGACAAAAATGGCACGGCAATTAAATGTCTTAAAAATGCGTCCCCAGAAATAACCCGAAACTCAATTTTAGCAAATGAGTTAGGGATTGTCTGCGATGATGACTCGCGACCGATGATTCATTACAACGAAATCTCCAGCAACTATCAAGATGCGATTAGGTGTCACGCCTCCGCTTCCCCTGAGATAGTTTCCAACAACATCACTTCCAACGGGGGGTGGGCGGTATATGATGGTGGTCGTTTACGCGAAAATTATATCAGTGGGAACAAGGAGATAGGGGCAGGGGTCGTTGACCGGGGCACGGGACGCGAGAGTGGGCAATTCTACGGTGTAGATGAAGTTTTGGATCCGCGCGCTGCCCCTGTGCCTGATGCCGGCACGCAACGGGAAGGGTACTAGGCATGATATGGTGAAATCCACTCAGAACTCAGTAAGTCACCATAATTGGTCCGCTTGGGTTGGCACCGATGAAGCGGGCAAAGGGGATTATTTTGGATCGTTGGCAGTAGCGGGTGTATATGTTGACCCTGAAATCCGTGAAATACTGCACGCTTTGGGGGTCCGTGATGGGAAACAACTTTCTGATCCGCAGGTCAGAAAACTTGCTCAAGAAATGCGGCTGCGCTGCGGTGATAATATCTCATGGTCCAGCCTTGAACCAGCCCGATATAATGAACGATACACTTTATTTAGGAGAAGAGGCCGAAATCTGAACCATCTGCTTGCGTCACTTCACACCGAAGTGATCCAAGATCTCCTCAAACGTGTGGACTGCCGCAACATCTTTGTTGATCGCTTCGCCAAGGAAGAGGTGTTGGAGACAGAGTTGCAGGTTGCCCTGAATCCCAACATCAAGTTGGTGCAAATGCCGAAGGCGGAGAGTGATATTGCTGTCGCTGCTGCATCAATTATTGCCCGTGACATTTTTCTTCAACAACTGGAACAACTCTCTAAAAAATATGAAATCCAACTGCCCAAAGGCGCGTCGCAAGTAATTGAGGCAGGCAAACAGTTTGTTAAACAGCACGGTGCTCAATCTTTGTACTATGTCGCTAAGCTGCACTTTCGGACAACGATGGACATTTTAGGAAACGAACAGTAAGCTGAAAGCCTAATAAAAGGAGGGAGAACGTTATGTTGACTCGCTTAAAAGTTTCTGGCTTCAAAAACCTTATTGATATTGATGTTCCCTTGGGTCCCTTCACCTGTGTCGCTGGTGCGAACGGTACGGGCAAATCGAATCTGTTTGATGCAATTCAGTTACTCAGTGCTTTAGCTAACCATACACTGATTGATGCAGCCCGGTCGGTGCGTAGCGAAGAAGGAAGGACAGGCGATGTGCGCGATCTGTTCCATCGTACTGGTAATATAGATATTACTCCGGAAATGTCCTTTGAAGCGGAGATGATAATCCCTCAAGAAGGGGTAGATGATTTGGGACAACGGGTAAAGGCGACGACGACCTTTCTCCGTTATCGCGTTGTGCTCGCGTATCGTGAGGATGACAGCCTCCCTTCAATAGGCAGCCTTGAAATCATTGAAGAGCGGCTTGAGCACCTGAAATTGGGGGATTGGGGAAAATACCTGAAATTCGCTGACCGGAGGATAGACTGGCGCGATTCCGTACTAAAAGGTAAGAGAAGGGTCCCCTTTATCTCTACCCGGATTCAAGGGGGAAATCGGGTAATAAAGATACACCAAGATGGAGGAAATAGGGCTAGGACTCAAACAATTTTATCCAAAGCCCTCCCACGGACTGTACTTTCCACGATTAACACCGCCCAGAGCCCTACGGCACTATTAGCGCGTCGTGAAATGGAATCCTGGAAGCTGCTGCAATTAGAATCCTCTTCTCTGCGCGCCCCCGATGAGTTCACAACCCCTCCCGGCTTAGGTGCCAATGGCTCCCACTTACCAGCAACTCTATATGGGTTGGCACGGCCTGCAAAAAATACAGATCTAACTTCTAAAGGGAAAGAGATATATGATTGGGTCGCTGCTCGGCTATCAGAACTAGTTGACAATGTTGCATCAGTTAGAATTGATCGGGACGAACAACGTGAGCTGCTGACTTTGGAAGTCATAGACCATAGTGGCACGGTTTATCCAGCGCGCTCACTTTCCGACGGAACGTTGCGCTTTTTGGCATTATCAGTTTTAGAAGCAGATCCCAGAGCGACAGGGCTCATTTGCATGGAAGAACCGGAAAGCAGCATTCATCCATCGCAAATCCCTTTGATCTTGCGGCTCCTTCAGGACATTGCTACCGATGTGACGCTCCCTATCGGATTGGATAACCCACTATGTCAGGTAATCGTTAGTACACATTCCGCATCTGTTATACAAGAAATTTTTGATGACACACTTTTGATTGCAGAGCTAGCAGAGGATGTACCGGATAGTCAACAACTTAACGGGGTACGTTTTAGCTGGTTATCAGATACATGGCGCGCAAAAGCCTTGCCGGAGGTGCCTCCTGTATCCAAGGATCAATTGTTGGCTTACCTCGGACCTACAATGCCAAGAACGCTGCAGCCGAAATCAAAATTACAACGAAACCAACGGATTATAGACCGGTCTGATATACAACCGCTACTATTTGACTTCAGTGATACGGAATGACAGGACTTCGATAAAGGTTATGGAAAAGCTATTTCTGGTGCACTACGGTGAGATTGGGTTAAAACGCGGGAACCGCTCCTATTTTGAAAAGAAGCTCGCTCAGAATATAAAGCTGGCATTGAAGGACATGGGATGTGCGGAGGTGCGACGCATATACGGACGGCTTTTGGTGATGTTGCACCCCGAAGCGGATGTCGCAGCGATTCAAGAGCGGTTGCACAAAGTGATGGGAATAGTCCACTTTGAACTCGTCTTAGCAGCAGAACAGTCCATGGACGCTATTCAATCTGCAGCATTGGAACTCGTTAAAGGCCGGCAGTTCAGGACGCTCAAAGTTGAAACGAAGCGGGCAAACAAGCGTTTTCCGCTTACTTCGCCTGAGATTAGTGCGGCGGTGGGAGCGCATCTACTCAGCGCGACTGGCGGATCGGCAGATATGCACGACCCTGACTTGCGGTGCAACATTGAGATTGTCGATGAAGCAGCGTATATCTATGTGGAAAAAAATCGTGGGATAGGCGGTCTGCCTGTTGGTGCGAGCGGAAAAGTTCTCGTTATGCTCTCTGGTGGGATTGATTCGCCGGTTGCCGCTTGGCGGATGATGAAACGTGGTGTCAAAGCACTCTTTGTTCATTTTTATAGCTATCCCTACACAGACAGAGCATCGCTTGAGAAGGTCGAAGAACTTGCTGAGATTTTGGCAACTTGGAACTATCGGACACAGATTTATCTTGTCCCATTCGCTGAGGTACAACGGGAAATTGTAACCCAAACCCCTGCTCCGTTTCGGGTTATCCTTTACCGTCGAATGATGGTACGTATTGCACAGCAGATCGCAGCGGCTGCAAAAGCGCAGTGCCTTGTTACTGGAGAGAGCCTTGGACAGGTCGCCTCGCAAACGCTGGGCAATCTTCGTGTGATCGAGGAGGTTGCGGAGATTCCGATTTTGCGCCCGCTGATCGGCGATGATAAGGCAGAGATTATGGACTTGGCGGAGCAGATCGGGACCTTTGAGATTTCGACGCTCCCGCATGATGACTGCTGTTCGCTCTTTGTTCCTGAACATCCAGCGACCAACGCATCGACTGAAGCGGTTCAAGAGGCGGAGGCAGCCCTGGATATCGACGCGCTTGTGAAGTTAGCCGTGGAATCGGTCGAAAAGAAGATTATTGACAGCTACTAACTCCGACTTTAATTTCTTGGCTCATGTTAAAAAATCGTGCAACAGAAACCAAGTTTTCAAGAAAAAACTCGGTTTCTCTTCACGCTTTATACTTTCTTTTTATATGAGCCAATTTCTTCTATTCTGTTCCGGTGAGAATCGCTTTCAGTCGTTCAGGATAGTTGGTTAGAATTCCATCAACGCCGATTTCGATGTAAGCCCGCATATCTTCAGGGGTGTCCGCGTAGAAGACGTGCACGATTCGTCCGGCCTCATGCGCCTTTTGGACAAAATCGCGAGTTGTGATATCCCGTCCCGGCTGCATCGTCCGCAGCCCCATCTCTACCGATTTTCGGATATATTCCTCTGGTGTGCGGTTTGCCCGAAAGATTCGACACTCGATCCGTGAGTCGATCTCGGCGAAAATTCTAACGCTTGCGTCGCTGCATGTCAGAATAGAATCCTCTACCATGTGAAAATCACTCAATGCCTTTGCGACCTTGCGTTCGTAGTGTCCATCTGGGTCACCACCTTCCTTGAGGTGGACATTCAGCCCAACTTTCCCTTGCACAAGTTCTAACGCTTCCTCCCACGTCGGCACGTGCTCACCCCGAAACTGTTTACCAAACCCCACTCCAGCGTCAAGGGCTTTGATTTCAGTTAGTGTGAGATCTGAAATTGCGCCCGTGCCGTCTGTCGTCCGATCTACGGTTGAGTCGTGCATGATGATTAGGTGGTCATCTTTTGTCAAGTAGAGATCGAGCTCGATCTCATCAACGCCAATTTCTAGTGCCTTCTGAAAAGCGAGCAGTGTATTTTCGGGGTAGTTTCCTGATGCACCCCGATGGGCAACATTAGCGACCATTTTTATACCTCTTGAACTAACAGTGAAAACCTGCTACAGTAAACGAATATCTTCTTACAATCAGAAACGGTTAGCAATGTAGCACAAGCAAAAATGCCACGTCAATATAAAAATTGATAGCTCATGTAAAGAAATTGTATAACAGAAACCGAGTTTTCAAGAAAAAACTCGGTTTCTCTTCATGCTTCGCACTCTCTTTTTATATGAGCGAAATTGATCTGTAGGATACGGATGGACATTGATTGTCATGGAAGGAAATTTTATGGATGAAGCGCGTCTGAAAACAATTCTGGAAGGGTTTCGAGAGCGAAAAATTTTAGTTGTCGGGGATTTTTACCTTGATGCCTACTGGATAGTTGATAAAACGAAATCAACTTTGTCGTTGGAAACCCCTTGGCACACAAATCCTGTCGTAGAGCAGCGCTACAGTCCCGGTGCGGCGGGGACTGTCACCAACAACCTTGCTGCGCTAGAGGTCGGGGAAATTTACACATTAGGGATAATTGGTGAAGATGGGTTTGGCAGCACCCTGCTCGAACGCTTAGCAGCGAACGGTTGTATCACAGACTTCATGATACGCACCCCAGATCGGGTTACCCCAACCTATCTCAAACCCATCCACCGTGGATATGAAGGGATTGAAACGGAAGGGCCGCGATTTGATATTGAGAATCAATCTATGATGCAATCTGAGGTGGAGGATAGGGTGATTCGTGCCTTGCGTCAATGTGTGCTGGAAGTGGAAGGGGTCATCGTAGGTGATCAGATGCCGCATGACAATTGGGGCGTTATTACAGATCGCGTGCGGTCAGAAATCTGCCGACTTGCCGTAGAGTTTCCCGACAAACTCTTTTTTGTAGATTCTCGGACACGAATCGGAAAGTATCATCACGTTACTATCAAGCCGAACCGATTTGAAGCGAAACGCGCTGTTGATCCGGATTGGACTGGGGACGAAGTCGATATAGAAGAAGCAACAAAATGTGGGCAGATCTTGGCGGAGCAGACAGGAAAGCCACTTTTTGTAACCGTTGGTCTGGAGGGTATCTTGGTATTTCAGGATGAACAGGTTGAGCATGTACCGGGCATTCCACTTGAGACGGAGGTTGATCCGGTGGGAGCGGGGGATAGTGTCTCTGCTGCAACTGTTGCGACACTGTGCGGTGGCTCTAGCTGCCTTGAAGCAGCGCGGGTCGGAAACCTCGTCGCATCGGTTACCGTTACTAAAATCGGGACAACGGGCACCGCTTCACACGCAGAGGTAATTGAGCGATTCAGAGAGATTCGGTTTTAACGGAAGATTCTCCTTGAATGGTCCACAAAGAAATGATATACTTATGTTATGTATAGTATAAAAAAAATGATGCTCACGCCAAAAGAAAGTGCAAAATGCTAAGGGCGTGAAACGTGAAAACAGTTTGTCATCGTTATACACCCCATAGTGCTTATACTAAAAGAAAGTGCAAAACGCTAAGAGAAACCGAGTTTTGAAGAAAAAACTCGGTTTCTGTTGGAAGATTTCTTAACGTGAGCTAAAAACGGTAATTTTATGGCTGAGGAATGGAATATCTTTGGGGTTCATAACATAACACAGTTGTCAATCAACGGACAAAAAATCATTAGTTTTCGCAATTTATGCAAAGGAGGCATAGATGAGGGAGACAATCAGTATAAGAGGCGCGCGGGAGAATAATCTGCAAGACATTAATATTGAAATACCTCGAAATAAACTGGTAGTCGTGACGGGTCTTAGTGGTTCCGGGAAATCGTCGCTTGCGTTTGAAACGGTTTATGCCGAAGGGCAGCGTCGTTTCTTGGAGTCAATGTCTACCTATGCCAAACGCTTTGTCGCACAGTTAAAGAAACCGGACGTGGATTTCGTTGATGGATTGTCCCCCGTTGTCTCAATCGAACAGAAAACCGTTACCATGAACCCACGCTCAACTGTGGGTACGATGACCGATCTCTACGATTATATGCGGATGCTATTCGCCACCATTGGCATTTCCCACTGCCCCTATTGCAGTGCCGAAGTTCCAACCCGAACCCCCTATCAATTGATGGAGCATATACTATCATTGCCTGAAGGGACGGAACTGGAGATCTACGCCCCGGTCTTCAAGATCTACGGCGAAGATTATCCATACCTCTTTGATGATGTCCGCTTGAAGGGATGCCGCAGGGTTCGGATTAATGGGGATTTGCATGATTTGAGTGAAGAGATTGAGCTAGACGAACAGGTAGAGTATAACATTCAAGCGATTATCGACAGATTTGTTATCAAGCCAGAAATTGACAAACAGATCCTTGCTGCGCTCGACCACGCTATACTTGTTGGCGAAGGATTTATGAGTTTCCGTATCCTGAGTCCTGATATAGCCGATAAAGATATCCGTGCCTTCTACAAGGATTTTGGTTGCGCTGGACATCGTGTTGTTATGGGGGAGTTGGGACCACATCACTTCACCTTCAATGAACCGACTGGTGCCTGTGTTACGTGTTCTGGGTTAGGCACTTACCTCCAAGTTCATCCGAACCTACTCGTCCCAGATAAAACTCGAAGTATCGTAGAGGGGGCATTCGTGAAGCAAGCCTTCAATTACGATCCAGACCGTTGGGACGGTCGGATTATGTACAGCCTTGCACAACACTACAATTTTAGCCTTGATGCCCCTTTCAAAGACCTCCCCGACGAGGTTGTCGATCTCGTATTTTACGGAACCAGAGGAGAAAAGTTTAAGATTGTTATGCCGGAAGGTGCGAAGCAGATAACCCATCATCATGTTGGCAGAGAGATTGAATTTGATGGAATTATCAACCGGATTGATCGGCACTATCGACATTACCGCAAGCGCGGGGAAGCGCATTCGGGAATGGAGGAGTATCTACGGAAGGTAATGGTCGAACATACCTGTCCCGATTGTGATGGAAGTAAGCTGAAAAAACAAAGGCTCCTTGTCACCATCAATGATAAACACATCCACGAATTGGGCGATATACATCTTGAGGAATTAAAAGTTTTTCTAGAGGGAATCACGTCGATCCCAGCGCAGAAAAGGGAGGCGGGAACACGGGTCATTAAAGAACTGACGACCCGGATTGAGCTCTTACTCGGTATCGGTCTGGACTATCTCAACCTCAACCGGCGGTCGGCGACGCTTTCGGGTGGGGAATCGCAGCGTATTCGCCTCTCAACGCAGATCGGTTCTGGTCTAATGGGGATGCTATATGTACTGGATGAGCCTACGATTGGACTTCACCCAAAAGATAACATTAAGATGCTCAAAACGCTGAGACATCTGCGCGATATTGGGAATACTGTCATTGTAGTAGAGCACGATGAGACGACAATCCGAGCTGCAGACCATATTATTGAATTGGGCCCCGGTCCTGGGATTCATGGTGGGACGGTGGTTGCAGAGGGACCTGCTGATAAAGTCTTAAAAAATCCGGTGTCGCTAACCGGGCAGTATATGAGTGGAGAGAAGGAGATTGAAATTCCAGAAGATCGACGAGAAGCGAATGGGGTTTCGATTATCATCCGTGGGGCGCGAGAGAACAACCTAAGAGATATTGATGTGGAGATTCCGTTAGGACTTTTTATCTGCATCACAGGAGCATCGGGATCCGGCAAGAGTACACTGATCAATGAGATCCTGTATAAGAAACTCTATTCCATCTTCCACGATAGCCGCGTCTTGTCGGGCGACCACGATAATGTTGAGGGGTATGAATATATCAGTGACGTTATCAATATCGATCAATCGCCAATTGGACGTTCCCCACGCTCCAATCCGGCGACCTACATCGGTTTCTACGATAACATCCGAAAGCTTTTTGCAAGCACTCAGGAATCCCAAGCGCGCGGTTACACCGCTTCCCGATTCAGTTTTAACGTCAAAGGTGGACGATGTGAGGAGTGTGGCGGCGAGGGTCAGATTACGACCAAACTGCACTTTATGCCCGACGTGGAAGTTCCTTGTCCTGCTTGCAAGGGGGCGCGGTACAATGACGAAACCCTTGAGGTAACGTATAACGGGAAAAACATTGCAGAGGTGTTGAAGATGTCGATTGAGGAAGGTGTTGATTTTTTTGCGAATCAGCGGCTCATCCATCATAAATTGAGCGTTCTGAACGATTTGGGTATGGGCTATTTACAGATTGGACACCCGGCACCAATTCTCTCAGGCGGGGAGGCGCAACGGGTCAAACTAGCAAACGAACTCGGAAAGATCAAACGAGGCAAGCATAATTTTTACATCCTCGATGAACCCACCACAGGATTACATCTCGCCGATATTCAGAAGCTGTTGGATAGCCTGAACCAGCTAGTTGATTCGGGGCATACCGTGTTAGTGATTGAACACCATCTCGATGTGATTAAGACCGCAGATCATATCATCGATCTCGGTCCAGAGGGCGGGCATCGCGGGGGAGAGATTATCGCCCAAGGATTGCCGGAGGCGGTTGCTCAAACCCCTGCTTCCTATACTGGACAGTTTCTCAAGCCGTACCTTACCCTATAAGTAACGCAAGTTGCTATTTACGTCTGAATCGCGGATTAACACGGATTTAGGGATTACGCGGATAATAGATAGCCACGACACATAGTATTAGTACGCGCAATGAATCCCCGATGAATCCCCGATACATCGGGACAGGCGGGACTCCGGCAAGCCGAGAGCAGGCAGGTGCGCTACTACAAACTGAAGTGTGTAACCCCTAAGAAGTAAGACCAGTACTTACGCATTTGAGCATGGGACCAAATGTCCCGCCTTCAGCCTTGTGCATTTCAGCATAGGTGGTGCGGGGAAACCAGATGCCCCGCCTACGGTTAGCTGCGTAAGTCCTAAAGATAATATTTTGGTAGGTTTCACATACAACGGATACAAGCATTTCCGAATTGCATAGATACAGAGGTAAGCGATGCATACGAATCAACTCTACTATGGTGACAATTTAGATATTTTGCGAAACCATATCCCCGACGAAAGTGTTGATCTGATTTACATTGATCCGCCGTTTAACTCGAACCAAGCGTACAACGTGATTTTCAGTGAGGCGGATGGATCGTCGTCGCAGGCGCAGATCCAAGCCTTCGAGGATACATGGCATTGGGTCGAAAGCACCGAGCAAGCGTATCATGAGTTGGTCGAGACCGCGCCGCCCCTTCTGGTTGAGACGATTAAGAGTTTTCGCGGCTTCCTGACAGAGACGAACTTGATGGCATACCTTGTGATGATGGCGTTGCGGTTGGTGGAGCTCCATCGGGTACTAAAGCCGACGGGGAGTTTTTATCTCCATTGTGATCCGACGGCCTCGCATTATCTGAAAATTATCTTGGATCAAATCTTTGGTGTTGAGAATTTTCAAAATGAAATTGTTTGGAAACGAACCAGTTCCCACAATGACCCTAAACGATTTGGTAGAGTTGGGGACCGTATTTTATTTTACTCTAAGTCAAAAATTAAGACCTTCAATGTAATCTATAGTGATTATTCGCCAGAACAGCTTTCACGATATAAATATGAGGATGAGCGAGGCCGCTATCGTGCTGAAAATTTAACTGCTCCGCATTACTCTCCAACTCGAACGGTAGAGTGGCGAGGAACGCACCCGGGAAGTAATCGGCAGTGGCGTTTTTCAATTGAAGAATTGGAACGTTTATATGCGAAAGAATATATTCTGCTACGGCAAGACGGCTGTCCTCGTAAAGATGGACTGAAAGTTTACCTAGATGAAGCAAAGGGAGCACCAGCACAGAACATTTGGAGCGACATCCCACGAATTGGAAACACTAGCAAGGAACGTCTCGGCTATCCGACCCAAAAACCGGAAGCACTGCTTGAACGGATTATCGAAGCGAGTAGTAATGAAGATGATGTTGTATTGGACGCCTTCTGTGGTTGCGGGACGGCTGTCGCTGTTGCCCAACGGCTTAACCGTCGATGGATTGGGGTTGACATCACACACCTTGCCATTGCCTTATTGAGATACCGTCTTGCCGATGCCTTTGGTGACGATGTGAAATACGAGGTCATCGGTGAGCCAAAAGATGCGGCAAGCGCGAGGGCTTTAGCGGTTCAGGATCGGTATCAGTTCCAGTGGTGGGCGTTGAGTTTGATTCGGGCGAGACCGTATCAGGGCAAAAAGAAGGGAGCGGACGAGGGTGTGGATGGGGTGATCTATTATGAGGACGTTGATCCGGACAAGCCAAAAAAGACGCTGACCCAGAAAATTGTCGTTCAGGTCAAAAGTGGGAAGGTTTCTGTCAAGGATATACGGGAACTGAAATCGGTTGTTGATAGCCAAGAGGCTGTGATTGGTGTCTTTATCACGCTGAGCCCGCCGACCCAACCAATGGTTAAGGAAGCGGCGGCAGCGGGGCGTTTTCAATGGCTTCATGTTGCCCACACGACCTATCCAAAGATTCAGATTCGGACGATTGCGGAGCTGCTTTCGGGACGTGGTATTGAATATCCGCAGACGCCTGTTGATGTCACGTTCCGTAGGGCAGAACGGGCGGCTCCGCAAAACCAGCAACTTGAGATAGAGGTTAATCAATGAGGCTCATGTTAAAAGAAAGTGCGTAAAGCGTAAAACGTGATGCGTAAAGCGCAAAAAAACATTAGTTCATGGGGTCATTCGCCTGCTGCTCACAGGCTGCGGCGCATTGTTAATGATACGGTAAGATATGGATGGAGGTGATACGATGGAATCTCAATGGGACAAACCTATGGAATCGGATTGGGAAGCAGAGTTTGAGGCGGAGGAGTGGGTTCCGGGAGGTTCTCCTGTTGAAGGTGAATCGCCTCTCGCTTTTGCTTGTTTCTGTGTCTATCGGGATATGGGTCCGACTCGTTCGTTACGACTTGCAGGTGAACAAAAGGTGAACGGAAAAAAAAGAAGCCTTGCACAGTGGGGCAAGTGGTCAAGTCGTTTTGGATGGAAGGAGCGAGTTGCGGCTTGGGATGAGTATATTGCACAGAAGGCGGCAGCGGCATTGGTAGAGAAGCGGAAAGCTGATGTCGAAGCGTTCATCGAGGCAGATATGGACTTTGCAAAGACAGTACGGGAGGCTTGTAAAGCACGATTGCAAGCAGATCATGCTTCTATAGATGCAAAAGAGATTCGTCAGATTGCCGCGAGCTATGATATGGCGCGGGAGTGGTTAGCGGAAGTGCTTGAAGTGTTTGAGGAAAAAAACTGATGAAAAAAAAGAGAAGATTGCACAGGACGTTTGTGCAGGAGAGTCCAGATATTTTTGATTATGAGCAGCTGCACAAATGCTTGAATGATTTTTTAGAGTTGACGCTGGCATTGCAGTTTTTTGTGATACGGTATGTTGAGACAACTGCCAACATAAGCGAACGGTTAAAAGAAGATATCATCCGCTTGCAGGAAAATCCAGACGACTTTGACGAAGAGGAGAAAAGGTTAATTAACGCCTTTGCGAAAGACAGAGCACAGAAATGGGATGCATCGCTTTATGACCCAGAGACTGATCAAAAATATATGTCTCGATGGGTATGGGGCATCCTGGCGTACGATGGAGGAGAAAATATAAATGAGCATCTGTTGGGGGCTCAGAATGTGATGCTGGCTCTTGATGACTTCGTTCATGAGCACCGTACTATTCTTGAGAGTCATGCGTTTGGTGTCTTTGCCAAAGAAGCGTTTGTGGAAATTAGAATGACAGCTGGGGAAAGTAACAGGCGAAAGAATAGAGGCTCCCAAAAATCTGGCTACAATGAAAGTGAGATTGCCCGCGGTCTTTTTAGGGACTTAATTTTTGTTCAATTCGAGTCAGAGATTCGTGAGTTTTTGAATCTGCACGCGACGTATTCGATGAAACAAGACGCGAGAGCATGGGAGGATTTTGAGCCTGTTAATTCTTCAATCGTAGACAAGTACCCAGACTGTTTCCTAACGTACCGTTTGGCTGAAGGAATTTGAAGCGATAAAGTAGCCCTTATTAGATCTATTGTTAAGGGTTGTTTTTGTGTCAATTCCAACGGTTGTACCTTGGGCGATTAGTGAAAAAGGGACATAGAACGCCGTAGGCGGGTTAAAGTGACTATAGATCAGATCGTTTGAAAACGCGCCTTTCCGTGCTGAGCTGGGAGGGGCATTTTCCTACGCTCAGGGCTAAAATTCGCTTATGGACGCCACGTGGGATTGAGATCATTGGCATTCGCGTTGTTCGTGATGTTCCGTGGGTTTGTGCCGTCGTTGTTCATCACATAAATCTCCCAGTTGAATGAATCGTTCCGGTTTGACGCAAAAGCGATCTGTCTCCCATCTGGTGACCATGCGGGGTAGCGATCCGCGCCAAGGTGATTGGTCAGATTGATCTTATTTGTCCCGTTCGCGTTCATCACGTAAATATCGCCCTCCCCATCTGTGCCGATGCCGGCATAAGCAATCCGTAACCCGTCGGGTGAAAACGCGGGGTATTCGCCATACTCGTCCGTAAGCATCAGCCGCTCTGCTCCGCCACCGTGCGGGCTCATGACATAGATCCCGTCAACCCGGGGCGGTCCGTTTCTTTCAACGGGCGGCTTCGATACATAAGCGATTTGTCCCAGGCTTGACCATGCTGGGTCCTTCCCTTCGACGACGAACACTGGCTTGATGTTGCCTCCAATCTGGATGTGGTCTCCGCGCTCGGTGAACACAATTGCGCCGCCGTGTGGCGAATAGCAGGGGCTATCCAGGGGACGCCTGTCCATTTTAACGAGGAGCCGTTGGTTAGTGCCATCTTCGTCCATGACAAATATGGAGACACTGCCGCCGCGCTCTGAGGCAAATGCGATTTGGCGGTCCGGTGCCCATGCCGGGTGCGCATCGTGTGCGAGATGGTTTGTGAGGTTTTTGGGGTGTGTGCCGTCAGAATTGATGGCATAGATTTCGCCGTCGGACTCGAAGGCGATGCGTCCGATGGGGGATTGTGGTTGAAGGGATGGGGCATCGTTTGCCTGACCGGATTGTTTCTTGGTTTTATTAGTGTTGATGCGCTCAATGGGCTCGCTGGTTTTATCGCCAACGACGTGGTGTCGGTGTGCGTTGAAAGTCGTTTCGAGAACATCAACCCGGTTTTCGAGGTCGTCATTGCCGCCACACGCGACGATAAGGGTTAGTAGTATCAGTATCGGCATCCGTTTCATTGTAGTTGTCTCCTTGGGGTTGAGGTTGAATCAATAGGCTTATTAATGTTCTATATACCTATCACCCCGCTGGTGCTTTGTAGTTCCCGCAAATTGAAAATCTCTATTTATCGGGAATCGCACGCGCCACACATAACTTAGGATCATTTATAGCGGATCTTAGAATTAATGAGACACGCCAAATCCCGACTTGTCGAGGATGCCGATGAATCGGCACCGGTGTGGTTTCTAACCGCACCTACTTGCCCTGATAATTATGGTAGATTATAGAATTACTTGGACACTTCCGATGTACATGTACAGATTGGGAAATCCCCGATAAATCGGGATCGCAAGCAGACTGTACCCACGAACAACCCCCTCAATCCCTCCCCCGATTTTATCGGGATGTACCACTTATCAGGGGGACTTGATGATTCCTAGCCTCCCTTCTCAGGGCGTGCATGGGGACTTTGGCAAATGTCCACTTATTTGTCTAATTCACCATAGTTTACCCCGATTTATCGGGGGATCGAAACCGAGGGGCGTAAGCGTCTATTTATTTGAGGGGTGCTCATAAGTAGATAATGGGTTCGCTCATATCAAAGGAAAGTGCAGAACAACTCAAGAGAAACCGAGTTTTGAAGAAAAAACTCGGTTTCTTAGCACAGTTTCTTTCACACGAGCGTCGGTGTCATTTGAGTCATCAGTGTAATGGTGATTCAGACAACAATCATGCACACTCCTTGGGTATTTAAAAATATAGTTGTGAGGGACAATGGTCATCGGTCCCTACAAAGCGCAAGCCCTATGAAAATAAAAAAACCCGGATAGGGCGGGATCCGGAGGTTTTTGTACGTCTCGGATACCGCCCCTGTCCGGGGTTGATCCGTTGTCGAAAGCTATGAAGTCATGGATACCGCCCCACCGGGGTTGATCCACGCAGATGTGCGAATCGGTAATGCTATTTAGGGACTTTATCCTCTATTCAGGCGCAGCCGGACGTGGCAGCACCTCATCAATCCAATCCCTCCAGTTGTCAGAATCCGGTAGCATACTGACCCCCGGCATTTCCCTCATAAACATGGCACGCAGCACAAGGGGTGGCGACGACACATCAAGGGTCTGAATGTAATCGGTATCTCTGAAATTATCACAGCCGGGATGATTCTTTGCCGCGTCGCTGCTTGCGTGCATGATATTTGGCTCTAGAAACTGATAGGAACGCCAACCAGTTTCGGGGTGGTCCCAGCAGACAACAAAAGTAGGGTGTACCCCGCCCCACCACCGCTCAAATGCCCCAGCAGGCGGCGGGCTGATAGCCATCAAGACGTTCTCGAAGTAGACATTCTCTGGGTGCTGAATCTCCGCTGCGGTCTTCGCAGCTAGCACCGCTTCAGAAGCCGCGACGCTTGAATGCTGATCGGATTTGCCGATCACCGTCCGTTCCCGCGTCGCGACGAGCAATAGAACCACGCCGGTAAAGTCATAATCATCAATATCCTCTCGCGGCAACGACTCCACTCGGTATCCACACGAGACGCGGAGTTGGTCGGGGGTTGCGTCAATCTCACCAAACAGCGAACACCCAAGAGCGAAACCAGCCAAAGCAGTGCGACCTGAAATCAGACTATCCCGCCACGACCAGCTGTGAGCAGTCGCATTGACAAAAGGAGTATCATTATAACGCTCCCAGCCTCCTTCGTACACAAGCCCTTGGAAGGGAGGCATCGTTTGTGCCTGGGCAGTCGGGATCAGTGCGACAGCTGTACCTGTCACGGTGAAGCAGAAAAGTTCGCGATAGATACAACCGGAGGGACAATCCCCCCAGCCGTGCCGAAAGATAACATACCAAGCCTCCCCTTGCTTTGACACCCGAATATTGGCACGCATTCCGCGGGGATACTTACGCCAGACCTTCTGAACCCCTTCCACCATTGAATACGCCTCACTTGCCGTCCGCAAGTTGAGACGCCGGTCAAAATACAAGGAGAGGTCAAATAACCCCAAGTCGACTGCTTGCACCTCCAGTTTTGCGTTGAGCGCGTCGAATCCAGCATTGCCGGTCTCGAAACGGATTTGCCCCTGCTTATCTTGGAACCGCTCCTTAAGTGTCTCAAAGAAATCTCGCTCCAGATCGATTATAAGCCTTCCCGGCTCATGCCCATCTCTGGTATGAATCTCACCCATCGACGGGTAAGCCGCGCGAATCAGAGACAGCACCCCCTCTATCTCACCGATGAGTCGGTTTCGTTGGGGAATGTCGAAGTAGAAATCCGCTGTTTCACGCTCCAAGATTATATCCGCCAGAATCTCAGCATCTGACCGAGCGGGTACGGGAGGGGCGTCAGACCAGCTATCGAGTATTGTGACAACAAGCGGTTCTGCATCGTCACAACCATTGATACTCAACCCTATCAATAGGATGAAGATGAGCCGCAAACACAGGGTGTCCTGTCGAGATCTATGCATAACCAAATCCTTAGCCTCCTTCAGATTCACTATTCTATCGGTTTGAAATGTCGGTTCACGTTAAGAAATTATGCAACAAAGTCCAAGCTGTTGTCAAGTCTCTCGGTGTATTGTAGTTGCCTGATTTATCAGGCGTTTTAATGCTATTTATAGTGGACATTAGAATTACTGAGACACTCCAAATCGGCGCAGTTGAAAACAGCACCTACCAAGTCCCGATAAATCGGGATCGAAACCGAGGAGCGAAAGTGTCTCTTTATTTTTTGAATTCACTATAATTTATTAATTCGGCAATTTTCGACCGATGTCCGGTGCGGTTGGAAACCGCACCTACCGGGTCTGGGGAAAAGTGTCTACTTATTTTTAGACTTCACTCAAATGTGCGGTAATTCAGGAATGTCTTGTCGTTTGCCCTGATTATCACGTTCTGCAACGTGTCCGTTTTAACCCGTCGGTTAGCGCGGTCAGAGAACGAGAGCGTGATATTGTGCTTACCCGCTGGTAAGGGCATCCGTACAAGAAAGATCTGATTCGGTAGGGTTTGCCATGAACGGGTGTCCGCACTTTCGGTGACGACATTCAGCAAGTTGACAAGCTTGCCGAGCGTTTCTCCCTCTTGATTAGCGCGACGAAAACCGAGATATTTTAACACCCCACGCACAACAGTGCGGAGCATAATGGTCGGCAACTCGGATTCAAATGTTTTCATCGCTGCAGCTTCAATATCCTCAACCAAGACCCCAGAGGCACCTCCATGCGCCGTAGATGCATCAATACCCACGACTCTTGGACGATTTGAGCGATAGGCTGGAATTGCGACGCGCAAGAGGTATTCGATCTCGACCTCCTTATACCTTTGGTTACGTCTGCGTATCAATGTGCGCCCATATTCCCGCACCTCTTTTTCGTCTCGATCGGCGTCCTCTTGGACAATGGGATCAACCTTGAGAATGGGAAAGACTATGTTTTCCTCAATTTTGAAGGGTGCGAACCCTGTTTCGTAGAGCAGGATAAGTTCGCCTGAATCGGGGATGTTCTCCGATGGTTTGCCGTAGGTTGCGGCGTATCTCTCAAATTCCTCTCGAAAGCCTAACCTCCGCGCAAGACGCACCAGAGACTCCCCCACATCCTGTGGAAAAGGAACCCCCAGTGGTCCGTACTGTTTATATGCTCTCTCCGCCCAACGATACGCGATGAAGGCATCGTTCCAATCCCCTGCCCACTCATAGAGGATGCCCGATAAATACGCGATGAAGGCAGCACCGACAAATTCGTAATTCTCGTCGGCATCGGCGTAGAATTGCAGCAGCTTGCTCGCTTTTCTACACTCAACAAGTGCGTCGTCCGGCATGTTCAGATAGACATAATTGAATGCGCGGTAGTAGTGAATCAGCAGCCGTTCATATTGACTGCCGGCATAAGAGCGGAGGTTGTCTGATGTAAGGAGTGAGACGGCTTCTCGCGAGATGCTTTTGGTATACAGGTCATCGGAGGTAATCTCAGCGAGCTCAAAGGTGCGGTTACTTTCATCAAACTTGTCGCCGTAGTGGGCGATGAGTCCACGTTCAAATAGGTACGGCAACTTGGCTTCTCCCTTACCGTCTGCGTCTAGTTCGATCAGAGCGGCATCAAAGTTGCCCTGCTCAAAAGCGACCCGCACCTCCTCCATGCTGTAAGGACTACACCCAAGACTCAGGCATAGCAGTACCAGGAGCGGAAGAATTTTCACGATTTGCATGGCTTGTTCTTTCTAAAAAGCTGCGCGTTTTCGTTCGATGAACTTCTTGATTTTCTTTTGACCAAGCCACACTTTTTCATTGGTTTCGATGTTGGTCAACGTCAGGTCGGTTTGATAAAAGGTGACCTGCTTCCCACCTTCACGGTCTTCGATCGTGTTGATCTGCCCTGTCATCATGTAGTCCGCCCCCAACTCTTGACCCATCGCCTTGACCGTTTCAAGACTGGCAAACTTGCTCTGGTCTCCCTTCTCATCGCGCAGTTCACCACGCTCGGTGGCACTGGCGACAACGGACACCAAACCGGAATTGATGAACGCCCGTTCAATATCGCTGACAAATGTCGGAATTGCGATATGTTCCGTGCTGCGGTTGCGGATAGCACCAACGATGACCACCGGCTTTTTTCCTCCGGCACCGACCATGTGCTGTGAGATCCACGTGTGATTGAGACAGTCCGCGATCATCGCTTCGGAAACTTGGCGTGAATCGGTGTCATTCCATCGGCCGGAAAGGTCAATGGTTGTGTCGACTTCAATGCGCTCGACTGTTTTTGCTGAACCGCATCCCGCAAGAGTGATGAACAGAATGCAAGCGATTGGGATGATTACCTGTTTCATGATTCCTCCTAATTTTTGAGAGTGTATAGATTATATTGAGGTTTCAACCTAGCCAGATAAAATCTGATACGAACCTTTACTAAACAAAGTTTACATAACAACTTAACGACACGCAATTTAGATGCCACAGTTATCTTGGATCATTGTAGGACTTACGCAGTTGAAAGATGAGGTGTTGTAGTTTGATGGTTCATCACCAATGCGGGGAAGCCAGATGCCCCGCCTACGATGGGTGTGGAGTCTGAACATGCCCCTCGCCGCCCGATAAATCGGGCAACTACAAACTGAACTGCGTAACTCCTATCATTGTATCAAAAACCGAGTTTTTCAGCAAACGCTTTCTCAAGCCGATTGTGGGTATGTTTTTGATATGATCTATGATTTCAAAGGGAATCTCATGATCACGAATAGATTGTCGAAACTCTGCCACACCGTCGTTGCAAAAATGCCACACCCATACCTAGAATGGGGAGCCAAGTTCAATTGGGTTACTTGGACAATCGATAGTGCAAAATTATATCATACGTTCCTTCCTAACAATTCCATCAAGTGCGTCATGGTCTTGTTTCTCTTTTTTCGGTTGCACGGCGGGTACAACAAAGGAGATCACGCAATTATGGTAAAAGCGGGCGATGGGGCAAGCGTAAAAGAATAAACTGTTAAGGCCTCCAGCTGGGGTATATGCCGTTGGCGTTAGGTCTATTTGTGATTACGTTGTTTTGAGACGTCGTCATTCTAGGGCTAAATCATAAACTTCTTCTCCCGGTAATTCCTTGACAATTTGGAAGTTGTCTCCGTTTAGCGTGGCTCGCATAATTGCGCGCTTCTCTCTGTCGGTCCAATAGACGTGATTTCCTTTGACATCTATTCCCCATCCCTCGGTGCCGGATACGATAACTCCTTGCCCTATGCCGTCCAGATTCGCCTTCATTATGGTGTCATCGCCTTGCTCCGTATAGTAGATTTTCCCGTTGTAAACTTTAATTCCCCACGGACGCAGTCCTTCAATCAGTGTTTCGACCTGTGCACCGCCTAGCGCAGACCTTTGGATTTTCGGTCCCTGAGAAATTTGCGCCCAATAGAGATAACTCCCATGAATATCTAGCCCGGTAAAGCTACGCTGCTTCCCGCTGTGGATGGTCTCTATATCCGTGCCATCAAGGTTCGCCCGTTGTATTCTACTAGGAAATGCACATTTCCAATATATTTTCCCTTTAGATTCATCGACAGCAAGTCCACTGACAGCATGTATCTCCCTTACAATCTCCTCTGTGTTCTCGTCGGCACGGTTCATCCGATAGATATATCCCTTTAAGTTGCCGCGGCTCTCCCGCTCCGTCCAGTAGATATGGCTCTCCGTGATTTCAATGGACATCCGCTGTCTATCTGGATGCCCAAGCCGACGGATAGGACGCACTATGCCCGTGGCCATGTTCTGCTCAAGGATGTGCATGCCGTAGATGTAGAAAATCCGTTCTGCGCCGGGCAAGTCAGGGGCTATTATCGGAGCGACTTCGGCGCCGTTGTTCGTTGTTACTTTATCGCCTCCGGCAGAATTGATAATCACGGTCAGTTGGTCTAGCTGCTTACTGATTTCGTCTAAGTCAGTGAGGAGTTCATTAACTGAAGTCTTGAGTGTGTTGATGTCGGGGATGATCCCGGCATCAAGGTCGGTCTTAATCTGCTGCCACTCTGCCATTAAACCGCTAACGATATGCTCAAGGTTCTCGATTTTTTGGTTTGCTGCATCGCCGCCTGTGCCAGATACAGTCTGGGTTGCCCCCGGTTGTGGCGTGACTACTGTATTGTTATCATCATCACCACAGGCGACAAGGAGGGTTAAGAGACTGAACATCACAAAGGGAAAACAACAAAAAGATTTCGTTGCCATCAATCCAGTCATTTCCTTCAGTTTTTGTAACATGATAAATCTCCTTTTGTTATCGGTTGAAGTTAGAACGTTCTATATTCCCGCCGTAGATCCTCTGATAGATTAACAGATTGGTCATAAACCGATGGACATCTGTGGCAGGGCGCATCCTGAGCAGTGTTCGACTGCAAACTTCTGCGGTCTCCATCAAGCAGAGATAATCCTTCTAATTAAAGCCTACAGCCAGCCGTCGATTGATGGTGATTCTCCTTCAGCGAACCTTTTTGAATAGGCTTTATCGATCTTGCTGGCAAGCCCCTTTCCCTTTAGGCTTCTGAATCCCGATTTATCGGAGGTGTGGGAGTACGTCACCTCGGCCTCCAGGCGGGTTGAATCTCATTGTGCTGGAGATTGTTCGTCAGATTTCGGAGATTTGTGCCTTTGGTGTCTATCACATAGATGTCCCAATCGAACCTGTTATCCCGATTCGACTGAAAAGCGATATGATTTCCGTCAGGCGACCATGTCGGCCATCGGTCATCGCCGGGGTGGTTGGTAAGGTTACGGTGTCCCGTTCCGTCGATGTTAATGACAAAAATTTCATAGGTGGCACCTGTGTGTGAGCGATATGCAATTCTATCCCCTTCGGAGTTCCATGCGGGTTGGTCATCGTCGGCAGGATTATGCGTCAATCGTATCCGCCTGTCAAAGAGTGGTTCGATATAGATATCCTCCTGCCCGGCATCCGTCGAGTACTCGACAAGTGCAACATGGCCTTGTTGAGACCAAACCACCTCTAACGGGTCATTATCATAAAGAATGTGATTATTCCCAGTAATAACATCCTCGTGTTGCTTGTAAGCAATGCCTCCAAAAGCCATCCAGCGGGGTGGCCCGTCAATCTTTATGCCCTTTGTTTCGACAGCGAGTTGTAAGTTGCTGCCGTCAGCGTCCATCACCCAGATATTTGGTGCGTGTTGCAATTGACCACCACGTCGATGAGATAAAAACGCAAGTTGCTGTCCATCATGAGACCATGCGGGCAAGCTGTCAGTTGCGGGGTGCGTGGTAAGCCGTCGCTGATTTTTTCCATCGCTATCCATAATCCAAATGTCGTGTCCTTCGGATTGGCGATAGAACACAATCTCACCATGAACGGGTGTGGACTGATTCGGTTCGTCAACCAGTCCAAAGTCATCAGTCGTAGATGCTGTTGCTGTAGCATTGATTAGCACACTCAGTTTCTCAAGCTGTTCCTCAATTTCTTCCAAATCGCCTAAAAGCTGGTCAACTGATGTTTTAAGCGAGTCGATGTCGGGCATGATTCCGGCATCTAGGTCAGCTTTAATCTGCTGCCACTCTTGTATGAGGCCGTCGACTACATGCTCAATATTTTCGATTTTCTGATTTTGCGTTTCAGTATGAGAATCTGTGGGAGCGTAAGGTTGTGGTGTAACAATCGGGTTCGGGGGCTGCTCGTCATCGCTACAAGCAATAACAAGGATACTTAGTGTCAAAATAAACAAAATGCGTAACATGGTGAATCTCCTTTCTCAATTTATCGAGATTTGGATTGAGCTCGTTGCAGTACATAGAAAATGGCCTTGATACTTGGGATTTATCAACCGGTTCTATATACCTCTCACCCCGTTAGGGCTTTGTAGTTCCTGCAAATCGAAGATCTCTATTTAGCGGGCACCGCGCTCTACATATAGCTAGGGCGTGTTGACATTTCATTACAATTAGACAATCAAGGACGGGCACAGACACCAGAGTCTTCGTAGCGGTTGAGGCTCCCAACCCGTCGGGCGAGGAAACCTCGTCCCTACGGTTAGGCATTTATCGGCAAATTACGGCTACCCCTCACATAAATGAGGGGTACTCATAATTATTGCCCCGATAAGATCGGGATTCAGAGCAATCTGAATCAGGATATTTAGGATTTAAGGATTTTCGAGATAGGGGATCTGATGCGTGAAAATCCTGACACTCGGGATCCTCGGAACAGGGCGGGAAAAGGTTCGTTTTGTAACAGGGGAGTTTTTGATAATTTTAAGAGCAATCAGATTATGTCATTGCCGATTCATCCCGCATGGGAAGATCGTAAGAAGGAGCATATCACTTGGGTCTGGTAACAAAAGTAAGCGTCGCTTGAGTTCCATTGCCAACCCCATCTTTGACATCAATTTGAATCTTGTAAGTTGTCTCGTTGACCAGTTCCTGTCCCGCAACCACGGTCAACGTTGCTCTGTGACCCACCACGTTTCCAATCCAACGGAGGTCAGCACCCGCCTCGTCGGTGAGTTTAATGGTGCCTGTGATGGGTTCGTCGAAGTCAAACCGGAAGCCACCCACATTGATTGGCCCAGGGTCAACATTTGCAGCCCCGTCCGATACGGTACCACTCGTAATTGCGGCGGGTGCTTCACCGTCCCATACAACTTTATAAGGACCAACCTCCATAGTCCCCGCTGAGCCATCGCGGTTTATCCACTCGACAACCACAAGCACTAATCCCCCGGGTAAATAAGGCTGCGAGCTCCACCTCCAATCGCGCCTCCGACCTTTAGCGGGTGTACCATTAACTGTCACCGCTACAACCTCCTCATTAAACGTCAACATGAATTCTGTGGCTGGGTTAATAAGATAGACAGCTCCATCAGTGCTTGCACGTGGTGGTGGATTCATCACAACCTCTGTCGCAGAGGCGAGTCGAATATCATCTACTGATTGTGGCAGATCCGTAACCTCTTCAGATGGATTATCGCCACAACCACTGGCTATACAGATAATCAACAGCCCAAATGTGATTAGAACCCCTGCTCTTAAAAGTCTGTGCATCGTTTTAGTCCTTTCTTAACGAGGATGTATCACTTGGGTTTGGTAACAAAAGTAATTGTTACTTGAAGTGAGAGGCCAGCCCCATTTTGGACATCAATTTCAATCTTGTAGGTTGTCTCGTTGAACAGTTCCTGTCCTGCAACTGCGGTCAATGTTGCGGTCTGATCCGCCACGTTTGCAATCCAGTTGAGGTCGGCACCTGACTCATCGGTTAGTTTAATGGTGCCTGTGACGGGTTCATCAAAATCAAACCGGAAACCACCCGCATTGATTGGCGCAGGGTCAACATCTGCTGCCCCATCTGCCACTGTACCACTTGTAATGAACGGAGGTTCAAAATCAATATCTGCAACATCATAAGGACCAACCTCCATAGTACCCGCGGAGCCGTCTTGGTTTGTCCACTTGATAGTCACCAGTGCTGATCCATACGGTAAATTAGAAACCCATACCTCCCAATTGAACCCTGAACCGTTAGCGGGTGTGCCGTTGAGCGACGCTGCCAGAACCTCCTCATCAAACTTCAATGTGAATTCTTCTCCTCCTTTCTGGACCAAGGAACCAACTGGCGGCTGTACCACCACTGTTGTTGCCCGCTTGATGACAGTGAAACTAAGCGTTTGGGTGCCCAAGAAGGAATCATCCAGATTTGTCCAACTAACGATAAACGTACTCTCAGGACCAGTCCTTGGGTTAAGCAAGTCTGCAATTTTTACAGTTGCAGTGTTGTCCTCCATAATCTTCGCTTCCTTTCCGTCTACAGTAACGGTACCAGGAAAACCATCAAAGACCATCTTAAGCTCTCCAGTTGCTGCAATGGTTCCACCATCTTCGGGAACGGTGGCAAGCAGCTTAACCTCCCCTTCCGCCATCGGTTCATCATCAGCGCAGCCGCTGATAGTACAGATAATAAGCACCCCAAACGTGATTAGGATGCCTGCTGTTAAAAGTTTGTGCATTGAGTTAATCCTTTCTGGGACACGGTCCCTTCAGTCTGTAGTAAGGTAATTTATTGTGTGGTTGGGCACACGATAATTCACTCGATTTCACACCAATGATTCAGCGTAGTTAGGATTCATTGAGGAAAGTATCACTTGGGTTTGGTAACAAAAGTAATTGTTACTTGAAGTGGGAGGCCAACCCCATCTTTGACATCAATTTCAATCTTGTAGGTCGTCTCGTGGACCATTTCCTGTCCTGCAACTGCGGTCAATGTTGCTGTTTGACCAGCCACGGTTCCAATCCAGTTGAGGTCGGCACCTACCTCATCGGTTAGTTTAATGGTGCCTGTGATGGGTTCATCGAAATCAAACCGAAGGCCGCCGGCATTGATTAGCGCAGGATCGACATCTGCCTCCCCATCGCTTACCGTACCACTCGTAATTACGGGAGGCTCTGGATCAACATGTGCAACTTTATAAGGACCACTTGTTGCAAACCCGCCTGAACCGTCTCGGTTTGTCCACATGATTTTCAGAGTTACAGATCCATCGGGTAAATAAGGCTGCGCGCTCCACTTCCAATTGAGCCCTGAACCCGAAGCAGGTGTGTCGTTGACTGTCACTGCTATGACCCCCTCATTAAACGTCAACGTGAATTCTGTAGCTGGGCAAGTAAGATAGGAAACTCTATCAGTGCTTGCACGTGGTGGTGGATCTACCTCAACTGTTGTCGCAGAGGCGGGTCCAACATCATCTGCTGACTGTGGCGGATCTGTAACCTCTTCAGATGGATTATCGCCACAGCCATTGATTATACCAACAATAAGCATCCCAAACGTGATTAGAATGGCAGTTCTTAAAAGTTTGTGCATCGTTTTAGTCCTTTCTTAAAGAGGATATATCACTTGGGTTTGGTAACGAAAGTAATCGTTACTTGAAGTGGATTGCTCGCACCATCGTGGACATCAATTTCAACCTTGTAGGTTGTCTCGTTGACTAGTTCCTGCCCTGCAACTGCGGTCAATGTTGCTGTCTGACCCGCCACGTTGGCAATCCAGTTGAGGTCAACACCTGCCTCATCGGTCAACTTAATGCTTCCCGTGATGGCTTCGTGGAAACCAAATTGGAAACCACCGGCGTTGAGCGGCGCGGGATCGACATTTACGGTTCCATCAGTTACCGTGCCACCCGTGATTCTTGGCGGCGTCGTATCCGGGACCCTAACCGTATAAGGACCAACCGCCTGAGAGCCGGAACGACCGTCTGGGTATATCCAGCTAACATTCAGAGCTTGACCGTCTCCTTCCGGTAGCGTCAGCGATACGGTCCAGTTGGTGCCGGATCCGGTGGCTGCAACACCATTGACTGTCACCGCTGCAACTGCAACACCCGGATTATCAAAGATCAGTGAAAATTGGGTATTGGGAGGAATTTCCGCACCCGGAAGGAGATCTATGGTGAATGGGAGTGCTGTGTTAGGCGGAGGGACATCATAAAGCCCATCAGTTCGTGGGGGTGTGGCCTCGCTTGTTGTTGGACTGGATGGGTCCGTAACCTCTTCAGGTGAATCATCACCGCAACCGCTGATTATACCGATAACAAGCAGCCCAAACGTGATTAGAATAGTAGTTCTTAACATTCTGTACATCGTTTTAGTCCTTTCTTAAAGGGGATATATCACTTGGGTTTGATAACAAAAGTTATTGTTATTTGCAGCCGATCGCCAGTGCCATTTTGAACATCAATTTCAACCTTGTAGGTTGTTTCATTGGCGAGTTCCTGTCCCGCAATCGGGGTTAATGTTGCTGTCCGACCCGCGACGGTTGCAATCCAGTTGAGGCCGGCACCTGCTTCATCAGTCAGTTTAATAGTTCCTATGATGGGTTCATCGAAATCATACCGCAGACCGTCTTGATTAATCGGCGCAGGGTCGACATCTGCGTCTCCATCAGCTACTGTCCACCTCGTGATTCGTGGCGGCGTACCCGGCACCTTAACAGTGTAAGGACCAACCCTCGTACCACCGGGACTACCGTCTCGGTTTGTCCAGCCAACATTCAGAGTTAGAACCTCTCCTTCCTGTAGCGTCAGCGATACTGTCCAATGGTCGCCAGCTCTGGTGGCCCCAACACCATTGACTGCCACCGCTACAACATCCTTCACCCCTACAGCACCCTGATCAAAGGTCAGTGAAAACTCGGTATTTGGGGGAATTACCGCACCCGGAGCAGGACTTACCTGGAATGGGGGTCCTGTGTGAGGTGGAATGTCATCCTCGAATTGCGGTGGTTCCACAACTTCTTCGGGTGGATCATCGTCTCCGCAACCACCGATTATACCGATAAGAAGCGTTCCAAATGTGACTAGAATGCCCGCTGTTAAAAGTTTGTGCATCGTTTTAATCCTTTCTTAAAGAGGATATATCACTTGGGTTTGGTGACGAAAGTAAGCGTTGTCTGTAGTACATTGCCAGCCCCATCATGGACATCAATTTTAATCTTGTAAGTTGTCTCGTTGACTAGTTCCTGTCCTGCAACTGGGGTCAAGGTTGCTGTTTGCCCTCCCAAGGTTGCAATCCAGTTGAGGTTAACACCTGCCTCATCGGTCAGCTTAATGATTCCCGTAACGTCTTCGTGGAAACCAAATCGGAAACCACTGACGTTGAGCGGCGCAGGATCGACATTTACCGCTCCATCAGCTACCGTGCCGCCCGTGATTCTCGGTGGCGTCGTATCCCGGAGCCTAACAGTATAAGGACCAACCGCCCGAGACTCGGAACTACCATCTCGGTTTGTCCAGCGAACCTCCAGAGTATGATCATCTCCTTGCAGTAGCGTCAGCGATACGGTCCAGTTGAGGCCGGATCCGGTGGCTGCAACACCATTGACTGTCACCGCTACAACAACCGAATCGAAGGTTAGTGAAAACTGGGTATTTGGGGGAATTTCCCCACCCGGAGCAGGATCTATCCCGACTAGTATTTCATGCGGGGGGCCATCATCAATTCGTGGGGGTGTGGCCCTGCTTGTTGTTGGGTTGGACGGGCCCGTAACCACTTCCGGTGAGTCATCGGTGCAACCGCCGATTATACAGATAATAAGCATCCCAAACGGGATTAGGATGGTAGTTTTTAGCATGTTGTGCACTGTTTTTATCCTTTCTGTGGGGTTTTCCCACCAATAACTTTCTCTGTTGGCTCATGTAAAAACAGAGTGCAATTACAGTAAAGGCGTTGAGGGCGGGGAAGCCAGATGCCCCGCCCCGATAAATCGGGATGCAAGCACCTACGGTTTTTGAGGGAAGCGGGTGCCGTTGCACTAATCCTTTACATGAGCGTCTCTCTTTATATCAAACCTTTAATCGTGTGAAGTTCCAAAAAGAGAACAATCAGCCCGGAGCTTGAACGTCAAGGTTGTGGTCGTAGAAAATGTGCCGCTTGATGAAGTTAGTTGATAGCTAAGTGATTTCAGATTAATTTCTGGACAATGGATTTTGTACATAGTATCCTTTTTTTTGAGTTTTTTGCTTCAAAAGGCAGGATATGATGAAACGCCCCAAACAGGTTCACTCTTTATCAGATTCGGAACTGATCGAAATCCAACAGGTGATTAGCACACACCCTAAACCGCGTGTGAGAGTCCGTGCGATTATGATTCGCATGTCCCACGAAGGCTTATCCGCTCCTGAGATTGCCACGTTACTCGGCGTAAGCCGGCAAACAGTCCTTCATCAAATTCAACGCTACGAGGCATCGGGTATCATTGGCATTGAGGATAGACCTCGGTCCGGGGCCCCCGCCAAAGCTAACGCTGAATATATCACTAAACTCAAACAAGCAGTAGCCAGCGACCCCCGTGAATTGGGATATCGCTTCAGTGTGTGGTCAGTCGAAAGGCTTCAGAAGCATTTGGTTGAGCAAACCGGTGTCGAACTCTCGCCCATCTATCTCCATGACCTGATGCAGAAACATGATATTGTTTACCGTAAACCTAAGCATACCCTTGAGCATAAACAAGACCCAGAAGAAGTTTCTCAAAAGAAACAATTACTTGAGTTTCTAAAAAAAACGCAGTAGATTGTCACTATCGATTTGAGTTGCTCTATATTGATGAATGTGAGGTGCATTTGCATCCACCCCTACGCAAAATGTGGATGTTCAAAGGGCAACAAGTAACGATTCCCGCACCGGGTGCAAATAAGAAACTACACCTGTTTGGTGCCTTGAACTTCGCCACGAATCGTGTGGATTACCAAGTGTCTACCGCCAAGACCCAATGGGCAATGGAGACTTTCTTGTGTAAACTGTTCACCGAAAGTTATCCGACTGATTATTTGGTGCTTGTCATTGATAGTGTCAGCTATCACCAAACTCCATTGATTGCGCGTATATTGGCAGAATACGCGCATCGTGTATTCGTGTTATGGTTGCCTAAGTATTGCCCTGAACTCTCTTTAATTGAGCGGTTTTGGGAGCATATGAAACAGGTGGTGTTTGACAATTACTATTTTGGCGATGAGTCCAATTTAGAGGAGGCAGTCCATCTGTTCTTCAAGGAACACAATACCCAACCTCCCTCTGATTTAACAATTGATTTTCGATTGTCCAAAAACTTATCTGAGGATTGAAAATACCTTAAAATAAGTTTTTGGACAATCCTACTCCCAAAATACAGACTATATGCGAAGCGAACAAACACATTTGTCCAATGTCCAATTACTTACCTGAAATCACTTAGCATGCAAAACATCCTGAAAAAGTGCCCACAGGATAGATAAAACCGGCTCAATGATCCGATTCCAATAATCATGTCCGCTAGATTGACTAGGGCGTGTTGACATCTTGAGAATGCTGATTCGGCAAACGCTGTAATAATCGGAGAATCTGCCATAAGTAGCGCGAACTGGGATCACAATCTAACAGATCGTGGTACAAAAGACCACTTTTAGGGAATAATGGCTTCAAAAGGAGACTTCCTGATGAAAAACGGAGTTGGGTTTCACTCTATCTGTCTAGAAGCAGCTGTCGTTGAATGACCGAGCCGCTATTGGACTTGATAGGGATTGGGTTTTAACCGTTTAACCCAACCTACGGGCCGTTAAATGTCAACAGAACCTAGCGGTCAGGTCACATATTTTTTCCTTGATTATTTCCTCAGAATCACCTATCATCCCCGAAAATTCAAGGCTCAAGGATGTCCGAGAAATAGAAATTGGTAATGCTTAATGAAGCAAAATACAGAACTACGCACAAATCTGAGGGGAAATAACAGTGATGAATGGATTAAACCTTATTGAGTCCCTTCGTCCGTGGCTGGACGAGAAGATAGGGGCAAAGCTGGATCTGGTAGGTTCAGATCCGATACCGGTATATGAGACCGAAGAAGGGTCCTCAAGCCCGCTATTCGCAGCGCGGATCGGTGAGCGTGGGCTTGTTACAGCACAAAGGCAGTGGTTGGAACCGCTTAAACCGATCGTTGCAAATCTGACGTTGGAGGAGTTGTTTTCCACTTTTGGCGGGTATGAACTTGCGCGTGTATTGCTACCTGATGGATGCGGGGTGTGGGGACCGAGCTGGTTCTACGTTGGTGACAAGAACTGTTTTCGGGATGCCGGGGATGACCGTCCTGTGCAGCTTTCTGCGGAGGAATTGGCTGAAACGGTCGATCATCGTATTTTCTGGCACTGTTTCGAGGATGAGGCAATGACCGGTTTCGGCATCTTTGAGGACGGTAAATTGGCGTCACTCGCAGCGGTTCGTGCTGAAGATGACCGTGTTTGGGAAATCGGCATTGATACCGCGCCGGAAGCCAAAGGACGAGGACTAGGGCGTGCTGTCACGAGTGCAGCTGGACGTTGGATACTGGAAAATAATCGGTTCGTCTTTGCCTCAACTGCGCCTTGGAATGTACGCTCGGCTCGCACACTTAGATCCGTGGGGTTGCAATTCATCATGTCGGTTATGATAGGGATGCCGGGACCGTTTTATGCGCCGCCGCAGCCGCTTGGTACTCCATATCCCGGTGCTGAGATTTATAACTACTATCCCGACTGGGCTATCAATAAAGAGATTAAGCCGCCGCTTAAGGATTGATCAGGATTGGCTCATGTCGAGAGAAAGTGCAAAGCGCAAAGAACGTGAAACGTAATGCGTGAAACGTGAAAACAATTTATTCAAGTGAGGTAACTCCGTCCCTATAGTTCCTGTCGCATGATTTTTTAATATGAGCCAAGGGATTTAGGTGCGTCCTATCAGATAGAGAGAGGGGTTGCTCTTGACTTCGCGCAGGAGGGTATGGATATATTCCTGAATACGAAAGAGTCGGCAGTTAGAATTTCCTAGCAATCCCCGGTTTAGCGTCCCTACTTCGTCCCAGAACGCTCCAAGCAGCGGTCTATCCAACCCGGGATAGGGTGTTTCGGGGTCCTGTTCAAGCAGTTCATGCCAATAGAGCACTTCCACGAAGTGAACATAGGTCGAAGTATTGTAGTCAACGCCGAGCATGAGGAGCTTTCCATCGGCTTTGTAAGCCTTCTGCATTGGGGAGTGTGTGCCGTAAGTTTTTCCCCACGGCTCAATGTCCCACGGTGATTTATATCCCTCACGGCTGAGATGCGTCCCCACAAACGCTTTCGCATCTTTTCCCCGTGCAGCGACCGAATGAGAGTAGTGATCGGAGCGGTAGGTGTCGGGCATCTGGCGGAAGAATTCGGTGAGCCAACCGACCGTGGAAGGTGTGGTTTCGAGGTTCCATGAGCTCACTCGTAACTCTCTACCATCTAGGAGATTGAACGAAGGCATCAAGATGAGTCCCTCTCGTCCAACGGTATCCTCTAGTGCGCTGACCACAGTTCCTGCCCCACCTTCGACAGGTCCGAGGCTTTTAAAGGAGGAGTGAATAAAGAGCGTATCTCCGAGTTCAACGCCCAAGTTTTTCAGGTCATGTGTGAGTGTTTCGCGTGTGTGTGGTGTTTTCATAATAGCCTTAATAATAACTGATAAGATTGGAAATATCTATGGGAATTTACGAGCAATTTGGAGTTACACCGATTATCAATGCCTCCGGCGCGGTGACTCGTCTCGGCGGTGCGCCGATGCCCGATGCGGTGCTGGAGGCGTTTAATGAAGCTGCCCGTGCGTCGGTGCCGCTTGAACAGCTTCAGGCAGCTGCGTCCAAAATTATCTCGGACGCGACGGGGACGGAGGCTGGTTTGGTCTCCGCTGGCACTGCGTCCGCACTGACCTTGGGAACCGCTGCAATTTTGACAGGCTACGACTTGGGACGGATGGAGCGGTTGCCTCACTGTGACGGATTTCCCAACGAGTTTATCGTCGCCCGCGAGCAGCGAAGTGGTTACGACCACGCCGTAAGAGCTGCCGGTGCACGGCTCGTTGAGGTCGGCTTCAACGAAATCGTTGCCAATGCAGGGGTACGGCGCACCGAAGCGTGGGAGTATGAAGCTGCCTTTGGACCGAACACCGCAGGCATCCTCTATGTATATAGTCCGACCTCCAGACCATCGCTTGAAGAGGTTCTCGATATTGCACATCGGCACCAACTGCCTGTATTGGTAGATGCAGCGGGTGAACTTCCGCCGCGCAGTAACCTTAAATCCATTGCAGCAAGGGGTGCCGATTTGGTAGCGTTCAGCGGTGGCAAGTCTATTCGGGGTCCGCAATCAACAGGGATTCTCTGCGGTCGGGGAGATCTCATCGGACCGGCAGTGGCACAGTTGTTGGATATGGACGACCACTTGGAACTTTGGGATCCACCGGCATCACTCATCGACAAAACGGAACTCCGAGGTATTCCACGACACGGTATCGGACGTGGTTTTAAGGTGTCAAAGGAGGAGATTATTGCTCTGCTTGTGGCGTTGCAGCTTTTCACCTCCGGTGCTTACGATGAAGAAGTCTCCAAGGCACGTGCGCGCCTCAACCGGATAGCGGAAGTGCTCAAAGACTCTCCTGCAGAATGCAGCCTCCGCGATAAAGGAGATGGTGAAAGTCTCCCACTGTTGGAAGTCACGATTGACGAAGCAGCTGTCGGTCGTGGAGCGATGGAGATTTGCCAAAGTCTCCGAAACGGTGTCCCCCCGATTTATGTTAGCCACGGCGGTCTTCACGAGGGAAAACTTCTGATTAATCCGCTGCACTTGAACGACAGCAACAGTGAGACGCTTGCTGAACGGATTCTTCAGGAATTATGATAAATGGTAAGTAGACGCTGCTGCATTAGGCATTGTAAGAGAGCTGTTCGGAGACCAGACTGGGAAGAAAACATTCCCAGTCGCCTGTGCATTCAGAGGTGTCCGTAAAATCGGGGTTGAAAACCCTTCCCACAGCGACCAAGTAACTGTGACATTTACTATGAATCTATAAAGTCAAGGTGTTCAAGTGAAGAAATCGCGCAACAGAAACCGAGTTTTTTGGCAAATCTGAGCGGGGCGAGATGCCCCGCCTACGGGTGTATAGAGTTGAAGCAACTGCGGGTGGGGTGATCCCACGCCTGTGGTTTCGTTCTGTACTTTGCACTTTCTTGATATACAAGCCAATCACGATTAATTATGCCACGAAGAAACAAGATTCTCAACATTGGTGATAAGGCACCGCTATTCACATTGACCTCTGTTCAACGTCAAACCGTGAGTCTGGAGTCGTATCTCGGTCGGCACTCTGTTATCCTCGCCTTCTTTCGGGGAACGTGGTGACCGAACAGTCGTCGCCAGTTAGGAGACCTACAGCTCGCCAGCAACAAGTACGGGGAATTGGGGGGGGCGGTTCTTAGCATCGTTGGTCAATGGCCCCGCGAGGTGCGTCGATATGCTGAAACGCACGATATAACCTTTCCGCTGCTCACGGATAAAGATCGAGGGGTAATTAAAAGCTACGGAGTATACCATTGGCTGGGACTTGATGCGTATAACATCGCTCGTCCCGCAACATTCGTGATTGATAAAGATCTAACTATCCGGTTCATGTATATTGGCTCACACCAGTTTGATCTTGTCAAACATGAAGATATTATCGCAGCCTTGAAAGGGCTTTAAGATAAAAGTGAGGATTCGGATGATTCTAACTGGACATCGAGGCGCAGCGAAACTTGAACCAGAGAATACGCTGTTATCCATTCAAAAAGCGATAGATCTCGGCGTTGATCAGGTTGAGATTGATGTGCATCTGACGCGCGATCAGCATCTGGTGGTCATCCATGACACCACTGTGGATCGGACAACCGATGGGCAAGGGGCAATCGCCGACTTTACGTTAGCAGCAGTAAAACAGTTGGATGCCGGCAAAGGAGAGTGCATCCCAACGCTACAGGAGGTGATGGATCTGGTGCGCGGGAAGGTGATTCTCCAGATTGAACTGAAAGGGCCCGACACCGCCGAACCGGTTATCCAAGCGGTCAAACAGAATAACATGGAAAACGAGGTGCTTCTGACTTCGTTTGTCCATGACCGGCTACGCGAAGCACGTCAGATTAATCCGAATTTGAGGCTAGGTGCGTTGTGGGGGAATCCGCCGCCTGATGCGTGTGAACAAGCAATTGATATGGGGACTGAAGCGATACACATCCAACATCTGAACATTGACTCCCAGCTTGTTCGGGAAGCACATGCACACGGTCTCAAGATTCGTGCTTGGAACCCTGACACGGTTGAGGAGATACAGCGTGTTGTCGATCTGGGGGTTGATGCAATTGGATCAAATCGTCCGGATCTGTTAATTGCGGTTGGACGTAAATAACCCTTGTTGCTAATCGCTATAAAAGAACTATAGTAGATTTCAGAATTAATTAGACACTGTGAACGAGCCCGGATAGATCGGGATGCACAGAGTTACGGCACACGGAGTGTGCCTACTACTATTAATGTCTATTTATTCTTAGATTCCACCATAAATATCCCCAAGTTTATCAAAGGTCAGCGTAGGGGGTATGTAACAGAGTTCTCACCCGATCCCACTGTTCGAGTGATGCAGCGCGCATAGCCATGAGGGTGGGAATGTGGTTAAGGTGCTCATCAGGTAATTCGCAAATTTCTCGATACCCCTGCAAAAGCGCGTCACGTCGTTGTTGAAAACCGGACCTTTCCCAAGGTCCCGCCAATATAACTGCCAGATCGTAAAGATAGTATCCAAACCCACAGTCATCAAAATCAATAGGCAAAACCGTATCAGTCGTGAAGAGCACATTGCCGAAACTCAAATCGGAGTGAATCAATCCAAATTGGTCGAGACTCTTCCCAAGCCGTTGTTCGCCTTCTTGTAACTGTTCATGCAGCCTTCGCAGATGCTCCTGAACGCCCTCTGGCAGTTGCTTATAGGTAACACCCTCTTCCCCAAATATATTATCGGTTCTTAGTACACTGGTAGAATCGTAAAGCGGTCTATCTAGTTCAAAAGTAGGTGTCCAGTGTTGGGCGTGATAGTGGAGTTTGGCAGCAAGCTGTCCAAGCCTATAGAAGTGATGCGGTGAGCGGTGATCTTGAGGCAGTATCTGCCCTTCAAGCCAAGAGAGAACTGTTATCGGATAAGGCTCCGGCACCTCGATTTGCTCCCCTACTACAATCATTTTTCCATCAAGGGAACGCTGCGGTGTCTGCACAGATATTGTTGTCTCATGAGCAAGTGCTTCAAGCCACGCTAATTCTGACACTACTGCTGTCCGTGACCTTGCCCTATGGATCCGCACAAGGAATCGCTCTTGATTGCAGTCCAGGCGAAACGTTGTATTCACGAGATGCTGTAGAAAGGTGAGTCGGTACTGGTTGAAACCGAATTTTTCTAACGCAGCGTCAGCAAGTTTACGTACCTAGGTTTCGCCCAATAAGACGCGTATTTTATAGGGTTTTAAGAAGGCTTGAAATGCAGTAATGATGCGTTCAATGAGTGGATATAAAGGGTTAAGAATGATACAGACGACCTTTTTGTTTTTGAATTGTACTTTGCCAGAGATACCTAACACCTCGCGCATCAACCGTTTGATTCCCCTCGCTTGAATGGTAGCAATAGTTTGATTGATTGATGCGCTGGGTTGCGGTGGGGTCTGTTTTTCAGTCTTGCTCCCCGATGCAATGAGCGCATCAATAAGCCACCGTTTGGACCACATGAGAATGTTATGAGCCAACTGAGAGAGTAGAAGCAGCACCTGTTGGGCTTCAAATCCCGCTTTTCGACGCTTTCTCATCGACAACCCTTGATAATCTTGGCAAAAGGTGCTTTCGGGCACCCCGCTTCGTTTATCATAATGGGTGACAATTTGGGTTAACGTTGCTTTTGTATCGGTAGTCACCAAAACCGAATAGTTATAACCGCCTTTGTGGTTTGGGGTTCTGACCGCCACTTGTACCGTTTTGCGCCCATACCGATGTGGCTTTGTGACCCACCCGGCTTGTCTAGCGGTCTTATTGGCACACGATGGGACAGCCACCCACTTCTGCACAGATTTGGCTAAAGCAGTGGCTCTTTTCCACGAGTAGATTTTTACCAGAATCGAGTAATTCCGCCAGAGCGCGAAATTGATGTTCGCGTCGGTGCCAAATCCGGCATCGAGTCTCAATTGAATCTGCTGCCGTTTGGCGTTTGTATCCAGTTTTAAGGTGGTTTCCATTTTGGCAACCATTTCTTTGAACACCGCCTTAGACGAGGTGTTTCCCGTGTAAAGGGATTGGGAGACAATTTCCTGGGTGTCAGGCATCAGGACGCGTCCGACTTGACGGGTGTATTGATTTTTGCGGTGGGGGACATACCCCTTGGTGGCTCCTTCTGCGCGTTTGGAGACCGGCAGCGCCGACAGATCCATATCAATAGTTACCGGCTTTGATTCGGTCAACGATGAGAGGGGAGATGACGTCAGGTGATGTTTCTCCCAAATACCATCAACCGCTTGCTGAAGTTGAAAAACTGTTTCCGACGTGGCGGCATTTATCGTCTCCTGAATTACTGACTGATCCGCACACTTGCAATACCCAAATGCCAAAAGCAGCGCACCATGCGGACGGAGGGCGGTGTTGATGTCTGAAATCGTTGATGCTCCGGCAATTATGCCAAGCGTGGCAAACACCAATTTGTCTGTCGGGCGATAGGTAATCGTCTTCTGAGGGATTTCAACCCTTTGATGAATCTCATCAAAGAACGCTTTCTCTTTAAGCACTTCGCCCAATGCACACAACGGCGCGTGAGCGGTGGAGTGACTGACTTTCTGTTTGCGTTTTTTACGTCTTTTGGTTATCCTTTTGTTTGCCATTACTTCCCTCCATCGGTGGTCATAAGGATTATGCTATTTTTATGATAACCTTTGGAAGGGGGCAATGGCACGTTATTATTGGATGCAGACCTTTCTAAACCAGATTCAACTGTTTACTTCATTGTACGAAATCGAGGTACGTAACCTATAAACCTGCTCCTTCTCTGGTAAATCCTCAAAATTATTACTTCTTAAGGTCATTTCTGCTTTTCTTTGCTTGCATTATCCTTTTACAAATTGCCCCCTCCCTAACCTAAGGGGACAAGGTTTCGACCACAAAATTGATAATGTGAGGAAGTTTGATTATTTCAACACATTTAATCCCCAACCTCAAGCAAAAATTCAGCAAATTTAAGTCTATTGTGTTTTATGATACGGTCCTGCGACTGCGATACTGCACAGATCCGGGTGCAGATATTTCTGGGCAGCCGCGTTTACGTGCACACGGGTGATGTTCCGGTAAATTGATTCATGCTGCTCAAGATAGTCAAGTCCCAACCCGTACAACTCTGCGGTTAGGAGCACTGCGGCGAGTCCCCTATTCGTTTCGAGGGCGAGTGCGAAATTGCCGATAATCAGGTTCTGGGCATCCGACAATTCTTCTGCCGTTATACCATCGGATTTCATCAACTCAATTTCGTGCAGGATGCTGTTAATCGCTTTATCCACGTTGGCGGGATTGACACCTGCACTGGCATGGAAAAGCCCTTCGCCGATTGATGGGGTGAACGAGCTCCAGACGCTGTATGCGAGTCCTTGCACATCACGCACCCGCCCAAACAAACGCGCAATCCCCGCGCTTCCACCCAAGATAGCGTTCATAAGATTGATGGTGTAGAAGTCTGGATTTGTTCGGGTAATTCCTTTATGCCCCAACTCGATATTTGCTTGCGATTTGTCCATCATCGGTTGGACTACAATCTGCTTTTCACCATATTCTACCGCCGGTATGGTGAAGGGTGGTTTTTCGCCATTTGCCTCCCAATCCCCCATTGCGGCATCAATTTTTTCAATAATCGCCTGTGTTTCCACATCGCCAACAATCGCCAGAACCAACGAATCGGGGCGATAATAAAACGCATGGAAATCAACGAGTGCCTCCCTTTGAATGCGTTTGACCGATTCTTCCGTCCCCTGTACGCGCCAATGGTAAGGGTGTTGATCTGGGTAGACAACCTCTCGAAGGAGCCGATCTGCGACATCATCCGTTTCATCCTCCCACGCCTTCAGCCAACTATAAACCTGATGCCGGTGTTTATCAACCTCTTCTTGTGGAAAGTTAGGAGCGCGTAGGATGTCGTTGAGCACGTCAAGCACGCGATCAAAATCCTTTGACAGTAGCCGTCCCTCAATACTCACTGTTTCGGTACTGGCTGCAGCGCCTATATTTGCCCCGACAGATTCGGTCTCCTCGGCAATTTCCTCCCATGTCCGGCTTTCGGTTCCTTTCGTCAGCATATTGGCAACGACATCTGAAAGCCCGTACAACCCTTGCCGGTCATACATACTGCCCGCCTTTAGTCGTCCACTGATCGCAACAGTTTGATTGAAATGGTTCTCTTGAACAAGTAGTGTCAGACCGTTATCAAAGACATGGCGGGTGGCGTTTGATTGATGATTATTCATCTTTCAATTCCTCCTTGGATCTGACGAAGACGGGGGTGCCTCGTATGATGCAGGACAGGTGCAGTATCTTCACCGGATGTACCGCCATGCCCCGGTGAAATTGGTTGAAAATATCCAACCGTGCGGTTATCTTCGGTGAGATACTTCTGAGCGACTTCACGAATTTGGTCACGGGTAACGGATCGAATATTGTCGAGATAGGTATTGAGGTATCTGTAATCGTAGACAGTTTCGTAGTAGCCGATCTGCGCCGCCTGATTTGAGACGCTGTCGAGGGAGAAGATGAACTGTGCTTCTGTTTGGTTGATTGCTTTTTCCAGTTCGGTTTCGGTTAGTGTCTCATTCTGGATACAGTCTATCTGCTCTAGAAGTGCCTTTTCGAGCGTGGCTGGATCCACACCGACCTGTGCTTCTGCGAAAGTCCAAGCGAGTCCGGCATCTTTGGAAAAATCTGGGTAAAAGTAGGCGGAAGTTGCCAACTGTTTGTCAACCAAGGCACGATAAAAGCGTGAAGTTTTGCCCACACTCAGCACGGTGCTGATTACTTCCAAGGGATAGAAGTCTAGATGACCGGCTGCGGGAATGTGGTAGACGATAGCGACATAAGCGAGGGTTCCTTCCTTCCGAACCGTAACTCGTCTTTCGCCGCGCTGCTCCGGTTCGATTGTCGAAGGGTCCGCGATAGAGTCACCGGGAGCGAGGGGACCAAAGTGGATTTCAACCTGTTTCATCAGGTCAGTGGTATCAAAGTCTCCAACGAGGACAAGGGTCGCATTGTTCGGAACGTAGCGTTGGCGGTAGTAGTTGTAGAGGTCATCACGGGTCATTGTTTTGAGGTCTGAGGGCCAACCGATGATACCCCATTGATACGGATGTGCTTTGTAGGCGGTTGCCTGTACCTCTTCCCTCAACACGAATTGGGGCGTATTTTCATAGCCCTCACGTTCCGAAAGGATTACCGTGCGTTCCGCCTCGACCTCCTCTGGATCGAAAACACTGTTCTGCATCCGATCCGATTCCAAGGCAAGCGCGACCGAAATTTTGTCCGCGGGCAGGGTTTCATAATAAGCGGTATAGTCGTTGCTGGTAAAGGCATTCCACCTGCCGCCGTTGCCTTCGATAAACCGTCCGAGCTCCTCTTTCGAGAACTTGGGTGTGCCTTTGAAAAGCATGTGTTCGACCCAATGGGAAACGCCTGTGAGTCCGGGGCGTTCATTGCGCGATCCGACTTTGTACCAGATATAACTGCTGGCGACCGGGGCGGCGTGAACCTCTTTCGTTAGGACCTTCAAGCCGTTGATAAGTTGGTGTTCGATGATTTCAGACTGGGTTTCGACCCGTTTGGTCATAATGGGATCCTTTCACTTACAGCACAGCCAAGATTGCTTCTACAATGTAATCTAAATTCTTAGGCGAAAGTCCTGCCACGTTCAACCGACCATTTGTCGGCATATAGATAGCATATTCTTCTCGCAACCGATCCACAGCATCTTTGGAAAGCCCGGAATAAGAGAACATCCCGTTCTGCTTGTACATGAAGCTAAAATCCACTGAGCTGCCGCCTGCGTTTAAGCCTTCCGCCAATGCCTTGCGCATACCGGAGATTCGGTCTCTCATGACTGCCAATTCACTCTCCCACTCCTGCCTAAGCGCGTCGGAGGCGAGCACCGCTGTAATGATACGTGAACCGTGCAGCGGTGGATTAGAGTAGTTGGCACGGATGATTCGCATGACTTGAGACTTGACCCGTTCGGCGGTTTCAGCATTAGCAGTAACAACATAGAATCCACCAATTCGCTCTCCGTAAAGCCCGAAGTTTTTTGAATAGGAGTTTGCAACAAGCATCTGATGACCATCAGCGAGGAAGTGGCGGACTGCCGTTGCATCTTCATCAATGCCGCGTCCAAAACCTTGATACGCGAAATCAAATACGGGCAGCAGTCCCTGTGCTTTAATGGCTGTTGAGAGTTCTTTCCAATCCGCTGGTGTGGGGTCAAGTCCGGTAGGGTTGTGGCAACAGGCATGAAGCAAGATTGGGCTTCCGCTGGGGATGGATTTAACCGATTCGATCATGCGCGCCTTGGTAAACTCCCTGCGCTCTGCATCATAGTAGGGATAGGATGCGACCTCTAAACCCGCGCTAGCAAAAACTTGGTTGTGGTTCGCCCAAGTGGGATCCGGAATGTAGATAACTTGGCTGCCGATTTGGGCGAGAAACTCGGCAGCGAGTCGGACACCGGCTGTTCCACCGGGTGCTTGCGCCCCGAAAATATTGTCTTGCTCCGTATCGAATACCAATTTGATAGAACGCTTCACGTATTCTGGGTTGCCATCTTGAGAGAGGTACTCCTTATCCATACCCTCTGTGAGAATTTGCTGCTCTGCTTTTTTGACCGCTGTAAGGACAAGTGGTTGGAGGTCATCGGTCTTGTAAGCACCAATACTCAAGTTCACTTTGTTTGACCGCGGATCCGCCTTGAAAGCCGCGTTAAGTCCCAAGATAGGATCGGGGGGTGCCATTTCTATTGTGTCGAAAAAATTCATCTTTTATACTCCTAAGTTCTCGCGGTTGGCTCATGTAAAAACGGAGTGCAATTGCGCTGAAGGAATGGAGTTGAGGACGGGGAAACCAAATGCCCCGCCTACGGTTTGTCATGAGCCTTCGCGTTTCAACCGAGAGGGTTAAACAAAACGGGGTGACACTTCGGAATGACATCCCTTAGAGCATCGTCATCAATTTTCGGAATGCGTTCAGTTGTGGTTGTATCACATGAGGTTCGGGCACTCGTCCCTCAAGTGCTTCAATGGTCTTTAGTCCGTTGCCGGTGATACTGACAACAATGCGCTCATCTCGATTGATGCGCCCACTGTCGATTAGCTTTTTCGCTGCTGCAAGCGTCACGCCGCCCGCTGTTTCGGTGAAGATGCCTTCCGTCGCAGCAAGGAGCTTCATCGCTTCGACAATCTCATCGTCGCTCGCATGTTCGCCGTATCCACCTGAATTCCGCACCGTATCCGCAGCATAAATTCCGTCGGCGGGATTGCCGATCGCGAGGGATTTGGCGATGGTATCCGGTTTAACAGGCTTGACAAAATCGCTGCCCTCTTTGACCGTTGTAGCAATGGGACCACAACCTTCAGCCTGTGCGACGTGGATGCTTGTTTGTGGCTTGTCAATCAGCCCTAACATGTGGAATTCCTTCAACGCTTTACCCACTTTTGTGATGAGCGAACCGCCTGCTGCGGGGACTACGATGTGATCAGGTGCCTCCCAGCCGAGTTGCTCAATAATCTCATAGGTGAAGGTTTTGGAGCCTTCTGCGTAAAACGGGCGGATATTGATGTTGGCGAACGCCCAAGGGTAGACACCGGCAATCTCGCTGCATAGACGGTTGACATCGTCATAATTTCCTGCGATTCCGACTACCGTTGGTGCGTAAACGAGCGAAGCCACTACTTTTCCCATCTCCAGATCGGCGGGGATAAAGATGAAGCAGTTGAGGTTTGCAATTGCTGCATTCGCCGCGACAGAGTTGGCTAGATTGCCGGTCGAGGCGCACGATACGGTGTCGAATCCAAACTCTTTTGCTTTACTCAGCGCAACTGCAACGACACGATCTTTGAAGGAGAGGGTCGGATGACACACCGAATCATCTTTGATATATAGTGCCTCCACACCGAGCACTGCCTCTAGATTTTTGGCGCGGATTAACGGGGTAAACCCCGAATGGAATCCGTCGGTCGGCTCACCATCAATTGGCAGCAGGTCGGCATACCGCCAGAGGCTTTCGGGACCTGCCTCAATAGACTCTCGTGAGATTGACTTCTGGATTACCTCGTAGTTGTAATCTACTTCAAGTGGGCCAAAACAGAACTCACACACGTGGAGTGGTTCTTTGGGATACTGCCTTCCACATTCACGACATTTCAATCCCAGTACTTTTTCTTTCATGTTGGTCTCCATTGGTTCAAAATATAAAGGCTCATGTTAAGAAATAGTGCAAAGAAACCGAGTTTTTCCGAAAAAACTCGGTTTCTCTTCGCATTTTGCACTTTCTTTTGATATGAACCAATATAAAAATGTAGACAATAAAAAAGCCTATCATCACGGCTGTGATAATAGGCAATTCCGCAGCGTATATCTATTAAAAACAATCCCAGTTCATATCTAAAGTTGCCTATTCTCACTTTGCCCCGTACGCATGGACACCGCAACAGCAGCAATGCCCATGCCCGGCATGTACATAGTTGTGTGTGCAACGGGAACAAAATGAGCAATTGAGGAAAAGTTGAAGTGAGATTGCCGCATATTTCTAATTTGCCTATCTGTTTGGTTCATTCGTTCATTGGTTCATTAGGGCACTGGTAGTAAGCCTGCTCCGCCCCGATAATTCGGGATTAAGAAACGTGCTGTCATTTGCGTGCACAAGGGTTACGGCATACGGAGCCCCGCAGTCGGGATTCAAAGCAATATGCCTACTACTTTATAGCGAGTTAGGTTATTTTATTAAAAGACTGCTTAATTTTAGCATACGCATCCGTATAAAGGCAAGGGAAAATTAACAATTGTTCTAATATAGGACTTACGCAGTTGAACGCCCCAAGCTTCGCAGTTTGGTAACCCATCGCCGCACAACACGATTCGTGATACCCGATGAAGCGGGCAACCACAAGAGTTGCCCCTACAGTGTCGTTGGTATCTGACGCGCAATGAATTGCGCTACTACAAACTGAAGTACATAACTCCTACAATATTGAATTGTCTATATCTCTACGAAAGGTTTTCAATCGTTACCGGCTCTATAATGTCCGCAGGCGCAAAGCCAAAGACTTGTGCATAAAAATAGAGTTCCGCTTCAAGTGATCGCTGGATATTCTCACTGCGGCGGAATCCGTGCTGTTCTCCTTCAAACGGGACATAAGCGACAGGCAACCCTTTTGCACGTAATGCGTCAACCATCATCTCCGCCTGATTGGGGGGAACCACTTTATCTTCGAGTCCCTGAAACAGAATTAAGGGGCATGAAAGGCGATTCGTAAAATGGATCGGTGAGCGTTCTCGGTAACGATCGCGTTCTTCCGGATAGGGTCCAATCAGGCTATCGAGATAGCGGGATTCAAACTTATGTGTGTCTTGTGTCAGCGCTTCCAGATCACTGATCCCGTAATAACTGGCCCCCGCTTTGAAAACGTCCCGGAAGGTCAGTGCCGAGAGTGTTGTGTAGCCGCCTGCACTTCCGCCCCGGATTGCCAATCGATTGCTATCCACGTAGCCGTGTTCGGCGAGGTATCGTGCCCCGTTCACACAATCGTCAACGTCAACAATCCCCCACTGACCGTTGAGCCGCTGGCGATAGGCGCGACCGTAGCCGCTGCTGCCTCCGTAATTCACATCGAGGACGGCAATGCCCCTGCTCGTCCAGTATTGGATCTCTAGGTCGATCGCAGTCGAAGTTGCCGAGGTGGGACCACCATGGCTAATGACGAGGAGTGGGGGTAGATCGTCGGCAGGAGCGGTGTACTCCCGGTTTTGTGGCGGATAGAAGAAGGCGTGGGCATTTAAGCCCCCTTCGGTTGGAAACTCAATCGCTTGTGGGGTTGAGACGTATCCGGCATCAATGTTTATCTCACTTGAGCGGCATACGATCTCGAATTGTCTCGTGGCGAGGTCAAGGCGGACGATTGATGCGGCCTCTGTCGATGAACTGGCGTTGAACAGGATTCCGCCGGGGAGCACTTGCAAATTAGAAATTGATGTGTAGGGAGTCTCAATCTGATCAAGTTTGCGTGTTACCGTGTCCAAACTTACTAGATGCCAGACACCATCCTGCGTGTAGGTACAGATAATCTGATTGGCGGAGACAAACCGATAGGTGGACATACCAAATATCCACTGTGGTCTTCCAAACTCCGCCTCCATTTCACATAGTGGCTCAACGGTTCCAGCGTGATAGCGGTAGAGATTCCACCAACCTGTTCGATCGGAAACGAAGTACAATGTACCATCTGGCGACCACTCGGGTTGAAAGATTGATTCATCAACGCCACCTGCCACGCATTCAGTGTGGCTCAGAGATCCGTCGGTACTTATTTCACCGACCCAAAGTTCAGCACCGTCCCAAGGCATATTTGGGTGGTTCCAGGTCATCCATGCCAAACGGGTGCCATCGGGCCTCAGGCGCGGTGAAGCATAAAAATCGTTGCCACTGACAAGAACCTGTTCGTCGTCTGTTCCATCCAACGGAATACCCACCAATGCGTTGGTGGCTTCGCGCTCGGTATCTGTATGGTCTTCGCGTACACAGATCAGGCGGCTTCGTTTGGAATCAACAACACCATCCGCATAACGTAGGTCCGCTTCGGGGGTAATTGGCTGCGGCTCTGATTCGGAAGTCTGACGATAAAGACGCTGATCGGCAAAATTTGAGAAGTAGACCGTTCCATCATTGACGAGGAACGCCGCGCCACCGTATTCGTGGACGCGTGTCCGTGCGTTGAAAGTGGGGAGTGTCACATCAGTTGTTTGCCCGTCCGGTGCGCGTCGAACGATGACATACCGCCCGCCTTCAGTCGGCCGCATCTCAATCCAATAGATATCTTCTCCATCGGCTACGGCTTCTATTATCCTGCGTCCTTCCGTCGAAATCAGGTCTGCGCTGATTGGGGATTTCCATGAGCCGTAGGGTGCCATCTGTGGTTGTGTCATCATCTTCTCCTTGAATTTTAGAGTCTTGATTTAAGTAGAAATTGAGGGGTAGTGTAGTAGAAAATGAGTTGTGGATCAAGGTAAAAAAAATACTTTACTAGCTCTCAGTTTTTAACGAGAGTGCATTAGAAGAAAGTCACGAGTCGTTTGGAAGTTGGTGCCGAAAAAGCGTACTGCGGCAACTACAGTGGCTATCACTTCGGTGTCAGCCATCTGAGTTTGTAGAGGCGGTTGACGATCGAATGTCTCTGAGAGCTTGTCACACAGATAGAAAACGATTATAATCTAAATATCCATGGGGTTTTTGTCTGAGATTAAGGTTGAAATAGTATGGACGGACGGGAGCAAAGGAGACCGGTATGAGTGATTGTATATTCTGCGACATTTTATCTGATGAACTACCATCGAGCATTGTCCACCAAGATGAACTTTGCACCGCGTTTATGGATATTCAGCCTGTGAACCCGGGGCATGTGTTGGTCATTCCAAATTCTCATGCCTCTTTTCTCGCGGACCTTGATGAGGAAACGGGTGCTCATCTGTTTCGGGTTGCCCAGCGAATTGCTCAGGCACTGCGGAGATGTGGTGTCAATTGTGAAGGCGCGAATTTCTTTCTAGCGGACGGCGAGGCGGCGATGCAAGAGATTTTTCATGTTCACTTACATGTATTTCCGCGTTATAGGGGAGACGGATTTGGTCTGATATTCAGCGAATCGTATTTCAATAAACCTGCGCGTTCAGAGTTAGATGAAGTCGCGGAATCCCTCAGAAATACTTTGTGACTGTAGATCTACATTATTTAGGACTTACGCAGCTAAACGCCCAAAGCTAACACCAGAAATGGGCACGCAGGCGTGGCAAGGGTTTCTGGTTACGGCATACGGAGTATGCCTACTACTTTTTGCGTAAGTCCTGTTATTTCTACGTGAGGCGCGATGTTTACTTGTGCCTGTTAGCCCGCCTGTTCTCATACATACTAAATCCCAGCACAAGTAGAAGAACCGTTGCCTGTGTCACCCATGTTAATTTTGAGGGGACTTGGGCGATTATCTGCATCTCCTCGGAACCCGCTTGCAGCAGACCGAAGAGCAACGCCGAAAAGATAACGCCAATCGGATGGAGTCGTCCAAGCAGGGCAACAGCGATGGCGGTATAGCCGTATCCGGGCGCGTTCTGATAGAGTCGGTGGGGACTCAATCCCATCAATTCAATGGTGCCTGCTAGACCTGCTAACCCACCGCTGATTAACATAGCAATGATGACGTTTCGAGAAACGTTGATGCCCGCCACCCGTGCAGCGACTTGGTTCTGTCCAACCGCACGGATCTGATAGCCAAGGACCGTGCGAAATAGAATCCAATATAGAATAGCGGCAAGTATAAGTGCAAGGATAATTCCCAAGTGGAATCGGTTGTGCGGAACCCACTCTTTCGGCAGTAGACGGGGTAGGATGGCGTTTGCTGCAATTCTTTCGCTCTGCTGATACGCTCTTGTTGCCTCTTGCAGCGGACCGCCATCTATAGAGTAACGGACTAGCTCAAGTGCGATGAAGTTGAGCATGATTGTGCTGATAACCTCTTGTACACCACGATAGGCTTTGAGCAGTCCGGCAATTATCCCCCAAAATCCTCCGGCGACAAATCCAAATCCCAGAATCAGCGGGATAAAGAGAAGTGGTGGCAGGTTGGTAATCGATGTGCCGATCCAGGTGGTAACCAGTGTGCCGATAAGGTATTGTCCTTCTGCCCCGATGTTCCACACACCACACCGAAATGCGAACGCTACAGCCAATCCAGTGAGTAGCAAAGGACAGGTTTTTACAAATGTCTCCGTCACCTCCCGCATTCCGCCCAACGCGCCTTGGTACATAGCAACAAATGCCTTTATCGGCTGGTAGCCACATGCAAGCATAATGAGTACATTGATGAAAAGGGCTAAGAAGGTGATGAGGATTGGAAAGAAGATCTGGGTTGATTTGATACGCATGAAGATCGGAAGGACAGTGGGGCAAAAAGGAAGAAAATTAGGAAGGTACAGTGGAAGAGGGAAAAAAGATGTACCTCCAATCTTCCCTTCTTCCGAATCTGAAACAGCGTTCTACAAAAGTTAAAGGCTCATGTTAAGAAATAGTACAATAGAAACCGAGTTTTGAAGAAAAAACTCGGTTTCTCTTCGTATTTTGCACTTTCTTTTGATATGAACCAAGTTAAGATGTGGTTAAGTCTCACTCAACGACCCACGTATCGCCCTCATTGAGTAGGGCTTCTAGATCGCCTTCGCCCATCCGTTCTTTAGCGGTGTTGATCTGTTCGGTCATCATACCTTCGTAACAAGGGTGTTCGACGCTACGAAAGATCCCGATTGGATGGGGTAACCCCGGAACTTCAGTCATACGACTGAGGAAATACGCCAGTGTTCGATCTTCGGCAAATTGATCATGGGTAATCAGGTTTTCGGTGTTGTGTGCACCATCGGTCAAAGCAACGACCTCCGGTTTAAATCCGTTTAAGCAGATACCTTTGTCACTGTCCTTGCCAAAAACTAGCGGTTCACCATGCTCTAAAAATACCGTATTATCGGCTTTTGTTTCCTTTTCGGTGTACGTAAAGAAGGCACCGTCATTGTAGACGTTACAGTTCTGATAAATTTCGACAAATGAGGTGCCTTTGTGTTCAAAAGCTGCCTTGATCACATTCCGCAGATGTTCGGGATCTCTGTCGAGTGAACGGGCAACAAAGGTCGCTCCAGAAGCAAGTGCCAGACTAATCGGATTGAAGGGATTGTCGATGGATCCCATCGGCGTTGAGTAGGTTTTTTTGCCCTGCTCTGAAGTCGGGGAGTATTGTCCTTTTGTTAATCCATAGATACGGTTGTTAAACAACAACACATTGATATCAAGATTACGGCGCATCAGGTGAATAAAGTGGTTCCCCCCGATTGACAGTGCATCGCCATCACCGGTGATCACCCAGACAGAGAGGTCGGGGTTAGCGGCTTTTATTCCTGCAGCAATGGTTGGTGCGCGACCGTGAATGGTATGGAAGCCGTAGGTATCCATATAATACGGGAAACGGCTTGAGCAGCCAATACCAGAGATGAAGACGAAATCTTCTTTTGGGATACCCAGGTCGGGCAAAATCCGTTGGGTTTGGGAGAGAATGGAGTAATCCCCGCATCCTGGGCACCAGCGAACATCTTGATCAGAGGTAAAATCTTGCTTTGTTAGCGTCTGGACAGCAACTGGTATTGGGTTGGAAGTTCTATTTTTCATGCGGCACCTCTTAACAACTCATCAATTTTAGATTCAACTTCAAATACGTGAAACGGTTGCCCCTGGATCTTATTCAGGCCGACGGCATCTACTAGATACTCTGCGCGAATCAGTAGGCGCAATTGCCCCAGGTTTAGTTCAGGAATGAGCACCCTTTTAAAACCTTTCATAATGTCGCCAATCTCTTTAGGAAGTGGATTGAGATAGCGCAGGTGTACATGCGATACGGATTTGCTTTCCGCCTGTTTATGCTCAACTGCTGTTCTGACTGCCCCGAAGGTTCCGCCCCAACTCAACACAAGGAGCTCACCGTTTGCTTCACCAAATATTTCTGTGGGTGGGATATCGTCTACGATACGAGCGACTTTTTCCGCTCTGAGATGAACCATCTGCTCATGATTGTCAGGGTCGTAACTGACATTCCCGGAAACGTCTTCTTTTTCCAAACCACCAATGCGATGTTCCAAACCGGGCGTGCCCGGGATCGCCCAAGGACGTGCTAGCGTTGCTTCATCCCGCAAATAAGGCTCAAACCCGTTGGTGTCGGTCGGAAAATCCACGCCAATCGCCGGCAGATCTGATACCTGCGGAATGAGCCAAGGTTCGGCACCGAAGGCAATATAAAGATCTGACATAAAAATCACTGGCGTCATATATTTGATAGCGATTCGACAGGCTTCATAGACGGTTTCAAAGCAATCAGAGGGACGTGAAGCGGCAATCACGGGGAGAGGTGATTCGCCGTTTCGACCATAAAACATTTGCAGAAGATCCGCCTGTTCGGTTTTTGTCGGCATTCCTGTCGAGGGTCCGGCTCTCTGAATATTGCAGACAACGATTGGCAATTCGGCGATCATAGCGAGGTTGATTGCTTCTGCTTTGAGGGCAATGCCGGGCCCGCTACTGCCAGTGGCACCTAACGCTCCACTGAACGCTGCGCCAATTGCAACCCCCACCGCTGCAATTTCATCCTCCATCTGCATTGTTTTAACCCCGAAATTTCGATACCTTGCTAATTCGTGGAGGATAGTGCTTGCAGGCGTAATTGGATAACTGCCGTAAACCAGTTGTAATCCAGATTTTTGAGAAGCAGCAACCAATCCCAGTGCGGTTGCCATATTCCCCTCAATATTGCGATATTTCCCCGGTGCGAATTTGGCGGGCTTGATTTCATAAGAGGTCGCAAACTGCTCCGTGACCTCGCAATAAATATTGCCAGCTTTCAGTGCCAGGGTGTTGGCTTCGATGTATTGTGGCTTTGTGGCAAACTTTTCCTCGAGCCACTGAAACGCATAGTCCATCGGGCGGTTATACATCCAACATACCATCCCAAGCGCGTAAAAGTTCTTGCACCGATCGATCTCGCGTTGCGTGAGATCGGTGTCTTTCAATGCTTCTCTGGTGAGGCGGGTCAGTTCGATCGGGAATATCTGAAACTGTGCCAACGAACCATCTTCAAGAGGATTAGTATTATATCCAGCTAATCTGAGGTTGCGTCGGGCGAAATTATCTGTATCGACGATAAGGATCCCGTTCGGTTTGAGTTTATCAATGTTGACCTTTAATGCTGCTGGATTCATCGCCACGAGCACATCACAGAGATCACCGGGCGTATGAATCGTCAAACTGGAAAAGCGGAGCTGGAACCCTGAAATCCCAGCCAACGAGCCGGCAGGGGCACGAATCTCCGCAGGGTAATCTGGCAAGGTGGCAACATCATTCCCTGCGATTGCGGAAGCCTCGGTCATTTGCGTTCCAATGCTCTGCGCGCCACCGCCAGAATCGCTCGCAAACAGAATCGTTGCCTCCTCTATCGATTGTTTCTTTTTTTTCATCCATCTATCCTTCTTTCTATTTATACCTGTCCTCACAAAAGCAGGACTCACGCTCCTTCACGGGATTTCATCGCGTCATTATCTGGCTTCGGCGGTAGGGTCAGCACCTCTTGTGGAAAATGTTCGACAAGATAAGAGATAATGTGGCGAATTGACACTATGCCAACCGGTTGATTCTGTTCGTTCACGATGGGTATATGGCGGTAACCGCCTTTCGCCATATACAGTATCGCCGTATCAAGGGAATCTTCTACCTGTGCGGTCTGCGGATCGGCTTTCATAAATTGTTCAATAGGAATCTGTGTCAAATCACCTACCGGTTTGTTCAGGATTTTTAGCAGCACATCCCGCTCACCGAAAATCCCTTTGAGAACGCCATCGGATACAATAAGAATTGCACCGACCTTATTGTCGAGCATTCGATCGATTGCTTCTTGTGTGCTCCCTCCTATGTCAACTATAACAGGGGGGTACATCAAAGAGTGAAGCGGCACGTGAATCTCGTGAGGACTCAGGGTTTTTGATGGCTCATCGGGGGTTTCTTCATCCATGATAGCCATTTCTTCTTCAACGATTTCTTGGTAAAGCACGGTTCAGCCCTCCTTATCTCCCTCCAAAAACGCTGCAACATAGTTCGCGATGTCCTTACTTGAGATAACACTAGCGGGGTATACACCTTCATCTTCATCAGAGTCTCCAACGAGCAACGGAATATGACGGAAGTGACCTAGGTGCATGAGGTTCAAGGCAAATGCTATCGAATCAGTGGGGCGCAGTGATTCCGGCGATGGAGTCATGATATCATCCACCCGAACTGTGTCGGGCTGTGCCCGCACTTCGGTGATATGAACGAGTAGATCCCGCTCTGTGATGATGCCAGCGAGTTGCTCCTGTTCATCAACGACTAACACACACCCAAATCGTCCCTTCTGCATCAAGTCGATAACCTCTGAAATAGGTGTGCCCATCCCCACAGTGCAGGGTTGATTGAGGTTCAGTATGCTAATCGGTAAAGATAAGGTTTGCGCGTCCATGGTCTTTCTCCTTTCAATCAACGTCTGAATCAATCATGTCTCTTTTACAAAACTGGTTAGGTAAGTCATCGGTAATCGTGTGCAAATGGTAGCATACGCCTCGCCATTTTGCAAGTTGAAATGACGCAAAATAGAAATGTTTGACGTACTCCCAAAGCTAAAGCATTGGGATTCTTATCCGCTATGTTAGCCGGATTTAGATAGGTGTGGATTGAACCTGACACCTATCGGGGACGCCATCGCCCCAACTACGGGACTCAACAACAATCCCGATACTTTGTTCCAGAGGTTGATAGCACCCACGCCGTCTCGGTGATATTCAAAGCCACAATGGTTGCAGTGATAGTTCCGGTTAGTGGGCTTCTTTCGGTTGCCACAACTCGGACAAGTCTGAGAGGTGTATGCCTCAGATACAACCTTGACTTTGAGTCCTGCCAGTTCTGCTTTGTAGCATATCATGAATTGGAGACGGGCAAACGCCCATTGGTGAACCTTCTGGTTAGACTTCTTTGAAAACTTCGCTCGCTTACGGATGCCTTTGAGTCTTCCTATCACTATCGTATCTGCCTTCGCCTTGATGCAGTCAGATATAAATCGAGATGTGATTTTATGTTCGGCATCCTTGAGTTGAGCGTTTAACTTCGCAAGTATCTTGGTCTTGATTCGTTTGAGACGATACCAGCGATGACTCCGCTTGACACACCTATCCATTTTGGATTGGATATATGCCTTGAATTTGTTGATATATTGCTTGATAGCACGTACTACCCGACCATTGTAGATTATCGTCTGTTCGCCGTCATGCGACACTATCGGGTGAATCTCGCCCATATCTATTGCAACAGTTTTACCTGTTTCACGTTTGGGTGGCGTGTGGACTTTGTAGACCAATGAGAAATAGTAGCTGCCTCGTTGGAAATACATCTCCACATAGACCGGTTCTACTGTGGATTGAAGCGTGATAGGCGCGTTGCCTTTACCGTTGGATAATCTCAATACACCGTCTCTGAGTGAAATCGCACTCGACTTCCAACGCACCTTGAAAAAGCGGGGTGTACGCTTAGGAGGCTTCGCTTTAGGGTTCGACTTAACAGCCCGGAAATAGGACTTGAGAGAATCAAAGTAGCTCTCAATTATCGCTTGAATCGTCTGACTATGGAGATTGTAGCCACGCAAGCGCATATACTTTTGGACAGCACCTTGAGATAGCCAAAAGCCTTTTTTACGCTTGACCTTGCGAATCAACGAAACCACCTTGGAGTAGACGCGTCCTGATTCACTGGCAAGTATATCCAATTCAGACGTTGGAGACACCTTGATTTTCTTGGTAGTGTACATGGGGAGGGGCTTTCCGTCTTTCGTTCTCTATACCGCAGAGTGTAGGGGACACCATCTTGCAATGGTGCGATATTCCCCTACCGAAAGACAAATCAAGCATATCATATCTTGGCTACAAATTCAAGGAAAAACAGGGCTAAACCATAGCTTATATCCCAAACCTAAAGACTTGGGCTTTACGGGCTAAAGCCCCACTCGGTAAAGAATCCGGTCAGTGTTCATCGCGTAGCGTTTCGCTAACGATTTCGTTGATGTCCGCTTCCAAATCACCTCATTCCGAAAGTTATCCCTTCCGAACACTGCATCCATCAACAACTTTAGGTAATGGGAAGCCGTCGAATCACAATGGAGATAGATGCTACCTGTCTCCTTTAGAATACGCCGCATCTCAAGCATTCGGAGCCCCATCATAATCAGATAGGACTTCATGCTTTTTCCGTGGGTCAATTCGGCTGCATGAATCGCTGCATACAAAGCAGGTTCCCTATCGGCTAGTTCTCCGTGCTCTGCCTCGTTTACGTCGCTGAGTGTCCAAGTATCTCTGAACGCTGCGCCGGCTGCCTCACTCCCTATCGGTGCAGCATAATCCTGATTCGAGTTAAATGGTGGATCGAGATAGATTAGGTCTACGGTGTTAGCGTCAAGGGCGCGTAGGATGGGGAGGTTGTCGTTTTCAAAGAGGGTGCGGTTTTGGAAGTTCATTTTACATTAGCTCCGGTGGAGCATTTGTTGGATAGTGTCACGAGTCTCAAGGAATTCGTGATTATTGGGATCGAGTTGTATTGCACGGTTTATGTCTGCAAGGGCATCATGATACCTGTCTATATTGTAATGAACAAGAGCGCGATCCTTATGAACTTGGGCAGAATTAGGATTAAGTCGTATCGCATGATTAAGGTCATTGAGTTCTAGGTCAAGCTTGCCTTTTTTGTGGTAAGCAATACTACGATTGATATAAGCATCGGTATAATCGGGGTTCAATTCTATTGCTATGCTATAATCTTCAATGGCACGATCAATCTTGCTTTTTCTGTCGTAGGTCAATCCACGATTGTAATAAGCATCGACATAATCGGGGGTCAGTTGTATCGTTTTAGTGTAGTCTTCAATAGCACGGTCATACTCACCTTTATAGCTGTAAGCTAAACCGCGATTGTAATAGGTATCAGCATAATCGGGGGTCAGTTGTATCGTTTTGGTGTAGTCTTCAATAGCACGGTCATACTCACCTTTGTGGCTGTAAGCTAAACCGCGATTGTAATAGGCAAAGATATAATTAGGTTTTAGTAATATGGCCTTACTAAAAGTTTCAATGGCCCGGTCGAACTCTTGTATCGCCGTATAACAGTTACCTTGCTTCACATAGGTTGAAGCATCATACGGCGAATATTGTATTCCTTTAGTATACCACTCAATTGCTTCTTGAAGTTGATTTTTTGCTTCAACAGTTTGATTTTTAGCCTTAGTACGTTCCACAATACGCTTTGCTAGAACAAGAGGCAAAAGTGCATCTTCTGACGAACGCAAATCGTTATGTCTGATAAATCCATGTAGATCGTTGTAGATGGTTTGGGTTGATATATCTTGGAACTTTAGCAGATGGATTAGCATCCACTGTTTAAGGTCCGCTGGAATAGGAATAGTAATTACATCGTTGGGATCAATAAAACCCTTGGGTGGTTGAACGAATACACTCTTTTGAGCAGTGACACGGTTTTGTGGATTTTGAGGTTTCTCAATTTGGTATTTTTCGATTATTCGTTCGGTTTTTTCGAGCAAGATAATTCTACCATCTTTGTCGTGAGAACCGTCGCAAGCGAAGAAGAGGGCTATATGATAGTCGGTAGTAAAGTCTATCAGGTTGGTTTGACTGCCATAGTGTTGAAGTTCGGTTAAGATTTCAAAGTCTTCTTTTTCTCGTTCATGGGTGTAGTTTCTAGCCTCTGCCAAAATTCCCTTTTGGATACTCTTGATATCGAGTTCTCCTGACTCATATCCTGTCCGACCTCGCCGGTAAAGACTGGAGGATATTTGTTCATTATATTCCTCGTAGTGTTCAGGTTCGCCACGGTAGATGTAGTCGCCGCTGACAGATTTTTTCACTATATCGTTGGTTATTTTGGACAATCCGTCGAGGTAATCATTTTGGGGTTCGGCTTGGTTTTGTGTACTCATGTTTTACCCTGTACAATAGTAATTTTTTATTTGCCCTTTCCCACAGATGGGGAAAATTGTTCCACCTTGTCTAACTGGTTTTTATTTTCCCTCCAATTTCCTGTCTCAACTTTATTCATATAGGCGTTTTGCTTGATGATAATCGTTCTGATTTATCTTCTTTCCTTCATTCAGAAACTGAGTTTTCAAGAAAAAACTCAGTTTCTCTACAGATAGTAATTTCCCCTATCATATCATTCAGTCAAACGGACTGTCAAGGAGAGATTTCCTAGCCCGCGGGGACCACAGATTAGGAAATCTGTGGCTACAATTGTCTAATTCCTACGACAGATGCAATTGCCCCAAAGGATTGAGTTTTTCAAATTGGCTTTGATAAGTAACACGACATACGATAAAGTGTTAGATTTATGGTGAGAAAATAAGTTATAATATAGACAATGACCTCACTCAAATGCACCGAATATGACAATATCAACTTAGGACTTACACACTTCAGAGTTTTGACCTGTCAGGGACCTGACAAATCCCTGACATTTGGCGAGGTTATGGTGCCATTTCAGTGAAAAACGGTTCATAAATAGTGCGTATATGTCAGGTCAAAAAGCCGTCTGCACGCATCTTCTCCTGCATGGTAAAAATCTACAAACGTCCTGAAGCTAGGCCCCATCAGGGTTCAAAGAGACATCCACCAATGATGAACCCCCGATATGAGGTTGAATTTTTTTTTGGGACCTGACAGGGCCCTGACAAATTGCCAAACTGTATCAATGGGCCATTGAAACGGAGAGGTTGGATTTTACCGTTCAACTGCGTAAGTCCTATCCTAATAGCTTTAGCCGGAATCATAGGAGATAAAATATAATGACCAAGATGACCGGAGGGCAGGCACTAGCAAAATCGCTGTACAGAGAAGGGGTGCGGGTCGTATTCGGTTTGCCCGGAGCCGGACAGTATGAGGCAATTGATGGGATTTATGAGGAACCGGGGATCCGTTACTTTACGACTCGGCACGAACAGGCAACCACCCATATAGCGGACGGATATGCCCGTGTCAGTGGAAACATCGCAACGGCGTTGGTAATTCCGGGGGCGGGTGTGTTGAACGCTTCCACTGGGATCGCTACGGCTCATTCCGTATCTTCACCGATACTGGTGGTGACGGGCAGACATGACCAAAGCAGTGGCGATGAGATGTCTTCAATACGGCAGATCACCAAGTGGGCGGCGCGGGCGGCTGACCCCGCTGATGTTCCGGTGGTCATCCATGAAGCGTTCCGCCAGTTGAAAACGGGTCGTCCACGTCCCGTCTACATTGAGGTTCCGCATGAGGTGTTGGCAGCGGAGGAGGAGGTCAAACTGCTTGAGCCGGTGTCCTACGACCCGCCTGCCGGCGATTCGGAGCACATCGCCCAAGCGGCACACCTTCTCACGGCGGCGAAACGTCCTGCTATCTGGGCTGGGACCGGTGTGCAGCGTTCAGGGGCTTCGCAGGCACTCCAAGCGTTGGCGGAGCATCTACAGGCACCTGTGGTGACCGGTCGGGAAAGCAAAGGGGTCATATCAGACCGTCACCCACTCTCTCTGGGTATGGGAGAGCTCCGTTTTGATCCGCTCCGCAAATGGCTCGCGCAACGGGATGTCATTCTCGCGGTAGGAACATCTCGCTTTGGTGAGGGTAATGATACTCAGCAGCTTATCCGTATTGACATAGATGAAGCGGTAATGGAGCGTAAGGGTCATAACTGCGTCGGCATTTGGGGGGACGCACGCTGCTGTTTGGAAGCGATTTATCGGACCGTTTCAGCTACAGTGCCTGCGCGTCCAAGCTGTGGGGGAGAGGTGCGTGCTATCAATGCTGAACGGTTTGATCCAAAGATTCAACTCCAACCTCAATGGGGATTTATGCAGGCAATTCGGGCGGTGATTCCCGATGATGGCATCTTCGTTCAAGGTATGAATCAGATGGGGTACTATAGCCGTAGCTACTATCCGGTGTATGAGCCGAGAAGTTACCTCATTTCGGCGGGCAATCTCGGCGTTGCGTTTCCAGTGGCACTTGGTGCAAAGATAGCGAAACCGGACAAGGCGGTGGTAGTTGCCTCTGGGGACGGTGGTTTTCTCTACAACTCGCAGGAGCTAGCGACCGCCGTTCAGTATGGTATCAATGTGGTGGTGATTGTGTTTAACGACAACGCCTATGGCAATGTTCTCCGTGCCCAAATAGAGCAGTTCGACGGGCACGTGCTAGGAACAGAGCTGTACAATCCTGACTTTGTCAAGTTAGCTGAAGCGTACAGTGTGTATGGTGTCAGAGTGCATGACGCCGGAGGGCTGGAATCGGCGTTACGTGACGCGCTGGGGGCTGATGCACCACGGGTTATTGAGGTGCCCGTCGGCAAGATGGACCGGGAGTATTAACTAAGGGCGTGAAACGTGATGCGTAAAACGTGAAAACTATTTGTTCATTAGTACATTGGTTCATTACTGAGGGGCGGGAAACGGGGCCTTTTGAAGGCTCACCGCAGATCCCGATATATCGAGGACTCCGATAAATCGGAGGACGCGGAGAACGCAGGGAAAAGCGTGGAAGGGTCGTTTTTTCGCTGGTTTCATTTTCAATGGTGATTTATAATACAATCGATAGGGTTGAGGGATATTCAGAAAAAGAAAGTGCAAAGCACGAAGAGAAACCGAGTTTTGAGGTCCCGATTATCGGGCTGCCGACGCGTCGGCAAAAAAAACTCGGTTTCCGGCGTCTGATGTGGCAGAATGGAGAGAAAATCTAGTTGGCTAAAGAAGTTTTACAAGAAAAGGGGGATTTGCTATGAGCACCTTACTTCATGTGGGGATACGCGCTTCTAATCTTGAGCGTTCTATCCGTTTCTGGCGGGATGGTTTGGGATTGGAGGTTGCCCAACAGCGCGGAAACCGCTATGATCTGACGGACGGTTATCACAACTTCGCTGTATTCCAACACCAAGGCGAGGAGCGTCCGGTGCATTTAGGCGGAATGCTCGATTATCTGCACATCGGTGTCGGCGTGCCTGATGTCGCTGCGGCGGCGAAACGGCTACGGGAGATGGGATACGAAATCTTTTCTGACGGTCTGGGTGGTAAAGAGCCGCTGGACCCGGATAATCTCGAAGAGCTCGCATTCAAGGTGGAAGATCCGGACGGAATTACCGTCGATGTCAATGGGACCGACACAAATTGGCCCGGCACGACGTTGCACCCGAAACGTGAGAAGAATAATACGTGATGCGTGATGCGTAAGAAGGTATAAAAAATGACTGACTATCGTTTCAAACTTGGTATGTACATTCCTGAATTGCGCTTGCCTTTCGATGCGGCATTGGCAAAAGCTAAGGATATTGGCGCAGAGTATGTTTGGTTTAATAGTCTACCTGATGAACCACCAATCGCTGAGATGAGCGATGCTGAGATAGATCGCATGGGAGAGCGCGTTGCACGGCACGGTTTAGAGATTTTTGTGATAGGTGCAAGCAATCCGTTCAAGGCACTTCATCTAACCGATTTGGATCTGGACACACTGGAAACACACCCGGCATTTCGGCAGGAGTTTGACAACTTCAAGCGTTCCCTACAGGTCGCCGTTCGTCTGGGGATACCTGCGGTGAATATTTTCACATTCGCTTGGCCCGGCGAGTACACCGCTGGTAAGCCGACGTGGCCGATGCGCTGGCGGACGCGGGGTGGTGTGATCGCCGATATTGACATGGAGAAGCTAGTAAAGGCATTCTCGATGGTTGCAGAGGAAGCAGAGCAACACGATGTGGATGTCGCCCTCAGCATGATGCCTTGGAATTACACCAATACGACCGGCAACTTCCGTCGCGTTGCCGAAGCGGTTGGTTCAAAACGGTTGAAGGTCATGTGGGGTCCTGCAGATAACACAAACTGCGGTGAATCGGATACAGCGACCACTGGTTTTGACAATGTGCGTTCCTATCTACATGGACTTCACCTGAAGGACCTGCGTGTCATTGATGGACTGCATCTCAATTTTGAGTACTGTCCTATCGGCGAGGGTGACGTTGACTACCTGACGGTGCTACGCAACCTGCGCGATCACCGCTGCGATGCGGTGTTATCGGTTGCAACCCATTTTCAGCCGCCTAGTGGCTCCGCCGAAGAAGCGATGCGTATCAATTATGCCAATCTTAAGGCACTCATCCATAAAGTTGAAGCTGAGGCGGCATAACCCTAAAAGAGTACATTAGTACCTTGGTTCATTGGTTCATTAGTTCATTGTAGGGGATAGTGGGATGCGTGCTGAAAAACTAACGAATCTTGACCGCCTTTGTGTTCACACGATAACAACTAAGCCTTGGTCAATTGAAGACATCATTGAAAACTATCCGAAAGCCGGGGTAAAAGCGGTCTCCGTCTGGCGCGACTTGTTGGAAGACCGGGCTGCAGCAAAGATTGGCGAGCAGATTCGGGATGCCGGAATGGAAATTGTCTCCCTTGTTCGTGGTGGATTTTTTACTGGCAAAACCGACACCGAAATCCAAGCCTCCCTTGACGACAACCGACGGGCAATCGATGAAGCTTGCGCCCTGGGATCGCCGATGGTTGTCCTTGTCTGCGGTGCGGTGCCCGGTCAATCAATTCAGAAATCGCTTGCTCAAATCCAAACCGGCTTAGAAACTATCCTGCCTTACGCTGAAGAACACGATGTGAAATTGGCAATTGAGCCGCTCCACCCCATGTATGCCGATTCGCGTTCTGCTATTTGTACCTTGAAGACCGCCAATGATTTTGCTGAGAGGTTCAACTCTCCCTATATCGGTGTTGCGGTGGATGTGTTTCATCTCTGGTGGGATCCAGATTTGGAACAGGAATGCAAACGTTGTGGCGAGCATGGCAACCTGTTTGCTTTTCACATCTGCGACTGGAAGATGGAGATGGAGGATATGCTCAACGATCGAGGGTTAATGGGTGAGGGTGTTATTCGGGTACGGGAGATTCGATCTTGGGTGGAAGCCGCTGGGTTCAACGGCTTCCACGAGGTCGAGATTTTCTCCAACCGCTTGTGGGGAAGCGATCAGAAAGAGGTCTTGGAACGCATTAAGCGAGCATATCTGGAATATGCTTGAACCTCCATATTTATCGATCATCAAATGACCCACGGATAGTATTTGTAGCTCCACTGTATTTTGGCTGCCTTTTGACTACACCAAAAAGCATTTTTTCATAGAACGATAGCCCATCTAATGGGAAACGCTCGTTATGGAGTTGGTCATATAAGTTTCGATCAACGTATGCCCAAATGCCGTCCCAATGCCTAATAAGTCCTGGTTGTTCCTCTTGTGGCTCATAGAGGTGTTCGGTGATACCCCCACCGATTTTCCATTGCGGTACACCTCTTTCCTGTAACCGGGACATATAGGTGTTTGAGTAAATGATAGTTCTTTCAAGGTCCCATCTCATACCATCATGGCGTTCTTCAGTGGGTTCACCATGTTGTGCAACACTTAAATTCATGATGTTCTCTACATTTTCCACAGGTTTATCTGTGATGTACCCAGCAGCTCTGAGTTTGTTATCTTGAAAGCAATAGACTACTTTCCATGGGATCTGTCCAAAGGCATGGTTGTAAATAAGGACATTTCCTTTTTTGACATGTAGTCGTTTGCCTTGTTCGGTAGCCATGACCATCTCTTTTGTGTATCCCCACCTTGTTTTTCTAAAGTCGTAAGGTCTAGGATCTGGGTCTAAAAGGGTTTGACTCATCTGTGAGCAGCCACCTAAAATCAGGACAATCACGAGGGTAATCAAGCCAATTCCGTTAACGGCGATAGGTGTTAAATTAAGGTTCCAGCTTGTTAGGGGTTTCATGATAATCTCCTTTGCTATTTTGGGCATTTGGTTTCAAAACCGATGTACTGAGGTTGCCATTTGGCTGCCTTAGCTGGATATTTCACTCGTATCTGCGTTGTTCTCTGACTGCCTTATGGGGAGCGTTTGACCCCTCCCCATAAAGTCGCTAGTTTGCCCTTTGAGGAAACGTTTAAGGTTGGTGCTGGTCCCCATGAAGGGCCTCCATCCCATGCGGGGTGTCGGGTTAGGCTTATCGGGACAGTACCGTCAGCATTCATCACGTAGATTTCCCAATTACCATCACGTTCGGAGGAAAATGCGATCTGCTTCCCATCTGGTGACCAATCCGGAGCCTTATCGCTAGCGTGATGATTGGTCAGGTTATGGGCATTACCCCCATCGGCATCCATCACCCAGATATCCCAGTGGAAGAGATTGTCCCAGGCAAAGTATTCGCCAGAGCTAAAGGCAATTTGCTTTCCGTCCGGGGACCATGAGGAACTCAACTCCGGTTTTTCTATCGATTGAGTCAAGTTAATGGGATTGGTTCCATCGGCATTCATCAGATAAATGTCCCCAAGGATAATTCCTCCCACCTCAATTCGGTGCTTATCCCGGAATGATACGAAGGTAATTTTTTGACCATCAGGAGACCAAGCAGCCCCTCCGTCATATTTAGGGTGCTTGGTGAGTCGGCGAACTCGTTTCCCGTCGGCCTTCATCCGGTAAATTTCGCTCTTCTCCCCACTGCGGGTAGACGTAAAGGCAATGCTTGTGTCGGCATTTTGTGCCGAACTTGTCGATGCCAAGAGTAGGCTCATAGCAAGAGCCACAAGCCCGCTGCGAAGATAAACTGTCCACAGATTTTGTTTCAGCAATGAGACTTTCATGATTTCCCTCCTATACCCATATTTTCAGATGGAGAATGTTCTTGACATGAATCGTTGCCAGACGAAATTCAGTTGGTTTGTTGACCACGGGCAATTTATATGCCACAATTATTTGAATGCTCGTAAATAGCTTTCAGCACATGTCGCCCTGCCCCGATAAATCGGGATTCGAGAGAACTGGGGCTTGAGGGGTTTTGTTATCCCGTGTGCTATAAACATGTCGCCCCGCCCCGATAAATCGGGATTCGAGAGAACTGGGGCTGGACGTTTTCGGCAAACGGTTTCTTAGGGCAACGTTGCATCTGTTTTTGACATGAATTGTGATTTTAGAGAAAGGGTGGTGTTTACCAAGAGGATGTTGAAACTATGCTACACTATCGTTGCAAAAATGCCACACCGGTATTTGGAATGGGTTTGCCAACTTTAATTATGCTAGGGCGTGTTGACATTTTGAAGCTGCTGATTCGGCAAACGCTGTAAGCATCAGGTAATCTGCCATAAGTAGCGTTTGCAGACTAAGATCACAATCTAACAGATCGTGGTACAAAAGAGCACTTTTACGAAACAGTTTTTTGAAAAGGAAAGGAACTCACTGACGGTTCCGGTGTGAAATAGAAGGAAGCTATTAATCGATCGTGCTATTGTGCAACTGTTGACACAAAGCGTGAAACGTGAAACGTAAAGAGAATTTGTTCATTGATAAACTAAGGGAGGAACGATGTGGAAACGCCATTCTTACCATATCCCACTAAAGGTTATTGTACTACATATTCAGACCTTACACAGTAGAAGAGAATTCCGATTCCCGACAGAGTATTGCGGGGAAACCAGATGCCCCGCCTACAGTTGGTTTGGTAAGCGGGAATTCTGATTCTCGACTGAAGTGCATAAGTCGTAATATTCATCTGTATCATACAAAAAAGGAGCGCAGTTGCCTCTCCAGAAATCCCCAGAATATCGTGCTATAATCGCACGACACGGTTGATATTTCATGGAATCTATACTGCGAAGATTGTCGATGACTGTTCGTGAGATTGAACAAACCGGACCGTATTGTTACACCTACTCTCCCTTCCATCCGCCCATTGCAAAGGTAACGCCCGGCGAGACGATCTGCATCCATACGGTAGACGCTTTTGAAAACAAGCTGACACCCGAAGTGGAACGCTTTGCAGATGTTTGTACTTATCCTTTTTTAAATCCGCAGACGGGTCCCATTCTTGTCGAAGGTGCCGAACCGGGGGATACGCTTGTCGTCAAAATCCACGCCATCGAACCGACGCGAGATCACGCGGTTACTGGAACGATACCGTACTTTGGGGGATTGACCTCCACACGGTTGGATCCGATGCTTCAGGATGCGTTGGAGGAACAGTGGCTTTTCCTGCCGATTGAGGAAGGTGGCATCCGCTTCGATGCAAAGCGGGTAATCCCTTATGAACCTTTCATGGGAACGATGGGTGTTGCACCGGAGATTGAGGCTGTTAATGCGTTGACACCCGATTATTACGGCGGAAACATGGATTGTGTCGATACCAGTCCGGGGAACGAGGTTTGGTTTCCGGTGTTGGTGGAGGGCGCGCACTTTTTCACGGGCGATGCACATGCAAGTCAAGGGGACGGGGAACTCACCGGCGTTGCGCTGGAAATTCCGGCGAAAGTGACGGTGACCCTCAATCTGAAGAAAGGGTATTCAATTGGGTGGCCCCGTATTGTGAGCGATGATTTTATCATGGTGGCTGGAAGTGCGAGGCCGTTAGACGCGGCAGCGCGTATCGCTTGGGTGGAATTGATAGACTGGATGGTAGCAGATTACGGATTTGATCGGATGAGAGCCTATCACTTCCTCGGACAGGTTGGACAGATGCGGTTAGGCAATATGGTGGATCCGAAATTTACTATGGTTGCTAAATGTCCGCGGAGGTATTTGTCGTGAGCGAAGGAGCCTATTGAATATGCTTGCCAGAGTTTTTAGCAGTGCCGTGATGGGGATTGACGCGTATATCGTCGAGGTAGAGTTAGATATTTCCGATGGATTGCCCGCTTTTGCGACGGTTGGTCTTCCAGACAGTGCTGTCAAAGAGAGTCGAGAGCGTGTCACCGCTGCAATTAAGAATTCGGGGTTTTATTTTCCCCCTAGTCGAATTACAGCGAATCTTGCGCCTGCCGATGTTCGGAAAGAGGGATCTGCGTTTGATTTGCCTATGGCGTTGGGCGTGATGGCAGCAACCGGGCAGATTCAAACTGACAATTTTGAGCGGATGTTGGTCTTGGGGGAATTAGCACTTGATGGGAGCGTTCGATCGGTACATGGCTGCCTTCCGATGGCAGCGATTGCAAAAGAAAATCAATTCACAGGTGTTATTCTGCCGAAAGCGAATGCGAAGGAAGCAGCGGTCATCAATGATTTGGAGGTTTATCCGGTAGATTCTTTGCAGGAGGCGGTTGCACACTTGAACGGGCAAAGTACCATCCCGCCCTTCCAATACGACATTCGGGAAGCGTTTGATCAACATTCAGAGTATCCCGTTGATTTTGTCGATGTCAAGGGGCAGGAACATGTCAAACGAGCGATTGAGGTCGCCGCAGCAGGTGGGCATAACCTTATCATGATTGGTCCTCCCGGCTCTGGCAAGACCATGATTGCCAAGCGTATCCCGACGATTCTGCCGGATCTGACGCTGGAGGAAGCATTAGAAACAACGAAGATTCATAGCATTATGGGACTGCTTGGAAATGATGTCCCATTGATAGCGACACGACCGTATCGTTCGCCCCATCACACAATCTCGGATGCCGGATTGATTGGCGGTGGCAAGTTTCCGCGTCCCGGCGAGGTGAGTCTTTCCCATCATGGCGTTCTGTTCTTAGACGAATTGCCTGAATTTCGCAAGAATGTCTTGGAAGTGATGCGCCAACCGCTTGAGGATGGACGGGTAGCAATTGCTCGTGCTGCTGCGTCCTATACCTATCCCGCTAATTTTATGCTTGTCGCAGCGATGAATCCGTGTCCGTGCGGTTTTTTTGGGGATCCGAGCCGCGAGTGTCGATGTTCGCGACAGCAGATCCAAAATTACATCTCCCGCATTTCGGGTCCCTTGTTGGATCGAATTGATTTACAGGTGGAGGTCCCGGCGGTCAAGTACAGAGATCTGGCAAGTGATTTTTCAGGCGAACCGTCGGCGGGTATCCGTGAACGGGTACAGCAGGCGCGTTATCTCCAGCAGGAACGTTTCACGCAGGCACAAATCTATTGCAATGCTAATATGGAATCTCGCCATCTCCGCGAGTTCTGCAAGGTTGAAGATGCCGCACAGGAGCTGCTGCGCGTTGCTATTACACAGTTGGGGTTAAGTGCACGTGCTTATGACCGCATCCTGAAAGTCGCGCGGACGATTGCAGATCTCGCAAAAAGCCCAACCATTGAGGCGGAGCACGTTTCAGAAGCGATTCAGTATCGGGGTTTGGATAGGAGTTTTTGGAATTGACGGAACATACCGACTAGACTTGGATGGGTAATTCGGGCACATATTGATATTCCGGCTGCGTCCTCTGCTTCTTCATGATTGCAATAATCTGCTTCCAAGCTGTGAAAAGCCCTTTAGGACAATGTGGAAGTTCAGGCTTGATTAACTTATGGGGTCCGTTTCCTCTCGATTTGCTAGTGCTTGTACCATCGTATAGGGTGATTTATGTAGATTTTAGAATTAATTGGACACGATGAACGAGTCCCGATAGATCGGGATTCGCAGAGTTACGGCACACGGAGTGTGCCTACTACTTTAATGTCAACTTGCTAAAACGCTGCCTCGAACAGATTCTGCATATCTGTTTCGGTACAGGGACGCGGATTGAATTTATAGCAGTGGTCAAGCATAGCGTCCTTCGCTATTTTCGGGATGCGTTCCCATTTCAACCCCGCGATCCCCAATCCTTTCGGTATCGCAAACTCCTCGTTCAAAGATCGAATTTCAGCGATAGCGGCATCGGCGGCATTTGCCGTTGACATGCCAGATGTGTCAACCCCCAACGCTGCGGCGATGTCTGCGTAACCATCGGCAGCATGAGATAGGTTGAATTCCATTACCTCCGGAAGTAGGATTGCGTTGGCAATTCCGTGGGGAATATTGGCTTCCGTTGAGAGTTGATGTGCGAGCGAATGCACGGCACCTAGCCCTTTCTGAAATGAGAACGCTGCCATCGCGGAAGCGATCAGCATTTCACCCCGCGCCTCGATATCGTTGCCGTGGTGGTAGGCTTGGCGGATGTTCTTACCGAGTATCTTCAAGGCTTGCAGCGCGACTCCCTCTGCAATGGGGTGATACCGTGTCGCCACATACGCCTCAATACCGTGTGTTACCGCATCCATACCTGTCGCCGCTGTCAGACCGGGCGGCATACCCACCGTCAATTCCGGATCAAGCAGTGCGAGAGAAGCCATATTATACGGCGTACTAACCGCTCGTTTCCGATGTCCCTCCGTTGTGCGTCCCGATGTATCGGTGATGATTGAACCTTGCGATAACTCGCTGCCGGTCCCCGCTGTCGTCGGTATGCAGATGAGTGCTGGAAGATTGCTGGTAATCCGATCAATCCCGCCTACATCAACGTAGTAATTTTCTAACGGCGGTTCGTGGGTTGTCAGGATACGAATTGCTTTGGCGGCATCCATGACGCTCCCTCCGCCGACAGCGATTACCACGTCGCAGCCTTCAGATTGATAAGCGTCTAGCCCTTCGAGGACGCTGAGGTCTGTTGGGTTGGGTTGAACAGCGTCGAAAATTGCGGAATCAATTTGCGCGTTCTCCAACGGTTCAACGGTCTTCGCTAAAATGCCAGCGTGTGTCACCCCTTCGTCCGTGACGATGAATGGTTTGTTTCCACCGAAATCGTGGATATGTTCTCCTAAGTTTTTTATCGCCCTAGCACCAAATTGGATTGATGGGGGCAGGAAGTAGTTTATGATAGGTTGTTGTGCCATTTTATTCTCCATCTATAGATATTTCGCTAGGGTATTGATCGCTTCCCACAGCCCGGTTGACAATCCCTCACAGCCAGCCATTTCCAGAGTGTCCAAACTGCATGACTCGGCAAGCGTTCTGACTTCACGAAGAGAAACCGAGTTTTGAAGTCCCGATTCTCGGGATGCTCGACGAGTCGGCAAAAAAAACTCGGTTTCTGCTGCACGATTTCTTAATCTGAGCGTTCTCTTTTTTTCGCTTTTACTCTCTCAAGCTAGATATTGGTATCCAGAGTCCACCGGTGCCTTGTACCAGCAACTTTTGAAAGGGTTCATCGCGTCCGATAACGTTGACGCTGATTTTTTCCGATTTCAGTTTTCTCAACACTTTTTTCGGTGAATATGAACCACTTACATATTCATCTGTGATCAAGATAAACCGGCGTTCCGCGCCTTTGCGAAACTTCACTTTGGCTGCTGCTTGGACAAGTGCATCGAGTGCTTTTTCACCGCCTCGGCAATGTATGGCAGCCAGTTTCCTCTTTATTTCTTTAATTGACGTGGTTTGCGGTGTTACCTGAAAATCCCATCCAAGCAAGGAGAAACTGGTCCCATCTCGGAACGCCACTAGTCCAACGGTGAAGTCCAATTCTGCCGACTCAAGGAGATCGGTCATCTGATTAAGATGATTACGCACTGCATCAATGTCATTCCGCATACTTTTGCTGGCATCAATAACAAAAACGATATCGAGGGTATCACCTTTGCGCGTTTTTAGGAGGTGGTGACCAATTTTGATGAGTGCCACATCTGGTTGTGTTAAATGGCTGACCTCAGAGAGCGTTGTCTGATTTTCTAAGCCAAGTGAAACTCGCGTTTGTGCTTCCTTGTTACCGCGGACTAATCCGCTACTAGACCATCCACCCCTTCCCTGTGTAAGCCCATGATTTGATTGGCTGAAGGAGGTATTGTTAACGGGGGTAGCCATCGTCGCCAGCGGAATGGACTCTTCCGTCAACATTGAAAATGATTGTTTGTCCATAAGATTATGCGATGTGGCTGCGGCGATTTGCGGACGAGGCGGGCTAGGCACCGTACTGCTAGCGATGGTCGGCTGAGACTGAGGTACTGATGTATTGGGAGTTGGGAAGATGTGTAGCGGACGCTGTAATTTTCTGGGCACCGGTTTTCGAGGTTGCGAGATAATTTCAACTTGGACAAATAATTCGTCCTTCGCCGGGTTTGCCTCTCTCTGCACAGTGTTCAACGTTCCCATACAAATGATATGTAGTATTAGTGAAAACAGAAGGGCTTTCGATAGTTGTTGCCTTCCTTGTGTACGCTGTTTCATCAGACCACATCCTTTTGGGTTCTCAATCCAGCGTTCTTGTCTTCAACTTTACCATACCGCTCACCCCTCCGTCAAGGTGAAAGCAGTGTTCCATAGGGGCATTTGATTGTTCGGGCGGGGCAGGATGCCCCGCCTACGGTGTAGGGGTAATCCTCCATTTATCTACCAAAATCAGTCAAAAAACGGAAAACTAAATAGCCCTAAGTGTTCCATAGGGGCATTTGATTGTTCGGGCGGAGAAACTAGATGCCCCGCCTACTGGGTGGGGATAAACTGAAGATGTTCTACTTTGTCCTATGGTCCTTCCTCGTTAAAGCGGCGTAGATGTCGGGCGGGAAATTCTTGATACGGATATTTTGCCAGTACCGTTTCGTCAAGCGATAATCCTAGCCCGGGTGCAGTTGGAAGCTGGATGTAGCCGTTTTCAACCATAATCGGGGGCATTGAAATCTCATTCCCTTTCTCAGTGAAGTTGACGAAGTACTCGGTAATGAGGAAGTTAGGCATCACCGCACAGGCCTGCACCGTCGCTGCCAATCCAACTGTTGTGCTGTTGTAGTTGTGCGGAGACATGATGACAAAATATGGCTCTGCCATCGCTGCAATCTCTTTGAGTTCTAAGATACCGCCACAATTGCAGACATCCGGGTTAAGGATATCAGCTGCACTCTTCTCGAAAACTTCGCGGAATTCGGCTTTTGTGTAGAGTTCTTCGCCGGTGACAACCGGCAAGTTAATCGCACCCCGGACCTCTGCTAGGGCATCCAAGTTTCGGGCGGAGACGGGTTCTTCATACCAGAAGGGTTGAAATTCTTCCATCATTTTTGCGAGACGGATGGCGTGGATCGGTGCGAGCCGACGATGTATTTCGACCAGTAAATCAATATCAGGCCCCACAGCTTCGCGTATCGCGCGGACACATGCAACAGCTTCATGTTCATCGTCGCGGCTGATGTGCGTCCGCCACGGATTGGGGAGCGGATCGAATTTCATCGCAGTGAATCCCTGTTCGACTAGTTGGACGGCACGTTCAGCGCGTTCCTCAATTGTGCTCCCCCCCCAACCGTTAGCGTAAACGCGAATCTTGTCCCGACAAGCACCGCCCAATAGATTATAGACGGGAGTATTCAGTGCTTTCCCTGCGATGTCCCACAGGGCGTGCTCGATTCCACTTATGGCACAATAGAATTCCATTGATCCGCGCTTGCCCGCAAAATCGTGATATGCCATGAAGGTAAAGTGCTTAATATTGAAAGGATCCCGTCCCACAAGATAACGCGCAAGCTGATGCACATGGATCTCAATGGTGCGGTCCCGGTCGGCTTGGGTGTAGCATTCGCCCCAACCGTGGATGCCTTCATCTGTTTCTACCTTGACGAACAACCAGTTTTTACCGCCACCGGGGTGAACGAGGAATGTTTGAACGTTTGTGATTTTCATTGGTGTTTTTTCTCCTTATTCAGTGTTTTTCTCACCGTTTGATAGGGCGTGTTGACATTTTGAAGCTGCTGATTCGGCAAACGCTGCAATTATCAGGCAATCTGCCATAAGTAGCGTTTACAGACTGGGATCACAATCTAACAGATCGTGCTACAAAAGAGCGGCCCGATGAAAAACGGAGTTGGGTTTCACTCTGTCTGTCTGTAAGCAGGTGTTGTTGGACGACTGAGCCTCCATTGTACTTGAGGGGGATTACCGTTTAATCGTTCAACCTAACCTACGGACCGTTAAATGTCAATCATTGACCCGCACGTTGTACGGCATCACCAAAAAAGTACGGTGCTCCATGATGGCTTCCGCAAGTGTGGAAAATTTCCAGTTCGTTAGAGAACGGCTCAACCGTGCTGTGTTCAAGGCTTCCAGCCACTGTTCCCATGTTCCTTGCTGCGGCAATCGAATGAGCTGCACCTCTGTTCGCTCTAACCCTGCCTTTTTTCGAGCGATCGAGAGGGCAAGATTTAATCCACCGAGTTCATCAACGAGTCCAATCTCTTTTGCCTGCTTGCCCGTCCAGATTCGTCCTCTGCCAATCTGATCAACCGCCTCCTTTGTCATACCGCGCCCCTCTGCTACCTTACTGATAAAATCTTCATAAATTTCTTTAAGCTGTGCCTGAATAATTTCGCGCTCTTCCGCCGGATAATCACCGTAGTCGTTGTAAAAATCGGCGTGTTTCCCGCGTTTGAGAATTTCTTTGTGTAGCCCAATCTTGTTGTAAAGCCCCTTGAAGCTATATTTGCCGGAGACCACACCAATCGAGCCGGTGATGGTGCCGGGCTCGGCAACGATAGTGTCCGCCGGCGCAGCGATATAGTATCCCCCAGATCCGGCGACATCACCCATGGAAACGACCAACGGCTTAACGTCTTTGAGCCGTATCAACTCACGCCAGATTATGTCGGCAGCGATAACCAATCCTCCAACGCTGTCAATTCGTAACACGACTGCCTTAACTGACGAATCTTTACGCACATTTCGGAGGGCACGCGTGATGGTGGTGGATCCCATTGTTTTGGTTCCCGTGAACGGATCGGTAAAACTATCACCCGTCATCATCATGCCTTCTGCTTCAATAATCGCGATTTTCGGTAGAGGAACCTCCCAATCATGCTGATATTCAATAATGCCCAGATACTGACGTGCTTTGACTAAACGGCAGTCTTTCCCGGTGAGGTCTTTCGCTATACCTTTGAGTTGATCACGATACGCGAGTTGATCAACGATGCTGTGCGTTAATGCCTGTTTTGCCGTGAAAGGTCCTTTATCAATCAAGCGTTTCACATGGTCTTGGGACCAACCCCGTTTGTCTGCAATTGCTTGCGTCAACTGATCGTAGAGATCATCAAGGATTGCGTTTTGTACTTCACGGTGCGCCTCCGACATCTCCTCTCGCGTGAAGATATCCGACGCCGATTTATACTCGCCGATATGCTCCAGATCCGCCCGTATACCGAGTTTGTCGAGTACCCCTTTATAGAATGAAATCTCTGAACGCAACCCAATCAAACGCACCTCCCCGGACGGGTGCAGTGCCACCCGATCACAGGCCGATGCGAGCAGATAATTACCTGTCGAACAGGTGGTCATATAACCGACGACCTTCTTACCACTCGCCTTAAAATCCAGGATAGCATCGCGCATCTCCTGCAAACGTCCGATCCCGTAGCGACTGCCACCGATCTTGATTAGTGCCCCTGCGACTTCTTTATCTCGTTTGGCACGCCTGAGCGTTTTTTCAATCTCGCCCATTCGTACGTCTAAGAAGGCATTGCGGCGGATGTGTCGGGTTGTATGAAGTGCCTGAGAAATAGACATATATCCCACGCTTCGTTGGTACTCCTGATTTTCATCGAGACGGTTATACATTCCCAACCCAAACTGCCGGAAATTGATTTCAAAACGGATGTCAAAGCTGCTATCGTCGTTTACGCTGCCGCGCAATGTAACCCACCTGAAGGGCCGTATCTCTACCCCAAAGTTGAAATCCACCCCTTTGACCTTTTCGACTTTACGGGCATCTATTGAAAGGGTTACACGGGATGTACTGGGTCGAATCGCCACCCCGAAGTCGTAGGTCCTACCCAATTTTTCTTGATGGAAGCGAGGGCGGTTCAGATCTCGTGCAATGATACCGGCTGATAGGTATCGCCGCCGAAACATCAAGCCCAACGACCACGATGTGAGTTTATCGTAGTTTTGATCATCGGAATTAACCCAGCTATAAGCGGTTCCCCAATAAATCGAAGGACCAATGCCGCTGCCACTAGAGAGCGTATATCGATTAAAATCAACGCCATCCTCACCAGTAGCAAACTCCATACCGAATCCCGCATTCGCCGCAGAGATGAACAGAGCATCATCAACCCCGAAATCGCTTTCGGAGGCGCGCAGATAGTAGAGGTTAAATCCTCGTCCCCCGGCACCTAGGCCGGCGGGATTAAAAACAGTGGCAAGTGCATCGTCGCTAATGGCAATAGAGTTAGAAGGTAACGGAGTATTGACTTTAGGCAGATCTGCAGCGGCAAACTGGTAGACGATCAGAATTGAAAGGATGGTGTAAGTAAAAAGTTGTGTTTTATTCAAACGTGTGTTCCTTGCTTTAGGTATTCCCATGCGCGAGAAATCCGCCGTCCACTGTTAGACAAGTACCGTTGACGTAATCACCCATCGGTGAAGCGAGAAAAACAACCGCCTGTGCGATGTCGTTTGGCACACCGATACGACGGCTAGGAATCGACGACAACGCATCGCCGCCGACATCGCCTTGTGCTCGCTCACTTTCTCGCTCTGGCGGCAACTCGCGGCTATCGATCCAACCGGGTGCAATTGCATTCGCTGTGATACCGGTCCCTGCCAAGTCGCGTGCAGCACTCATCATTAAGCGAATCACCCCCGCCTTTGCAACGCCGTAGGCGGTATCTTCTTCCCAGACACGCACGGAATGTATAGATGAAATGCTGACAATTCGCCCACCGGATTTTTGGTTAATCATTTCCTTTGCAGCTCGTTGGCTGCACAAGAAGTATCCCTTCAAGCTCACCGCCATCGTCCGATCCCAAACCTTCTCAGAGATCTCTAGAAACGGCATATTCTCTGACCAGTAGGGGTTATTTACCAGAATGTCGATCTGACCGTGTTCAGTGAGGAATTCATCGAATAAGGTATTCACCGAATCGCTGTTACTGATGTCAGCAACTGTAAAGGTGCATTTGCGTCCTGTTTCACCAATGAGCCCCATCGTTCGATCTGCGGATTCATCGTGTTCAATATCGTTGAGTCCAATATCGCAACCGTTCTGTGCTAACGCGAGTGCGATTCCTCGCCCAATCCCGCGTCGTGAACCGGTAATGAGTGCTTTTTTGCCTTCTAGTAGCATATTGAGTTCTCCTATGGGTTTTAGTTTTGTGTCGAGATGTGAATATAGACCTACAATAAGCTAGCAATTTGAGTTATTTTAACAAGTGTTGAAGTGATAATGCAGCTGTGTTTGATGGTTCTATTTGGATCGCTCGCTCCATCGTCGATCTCGCAAGATTTGTTTGGCCGAGATAGTAGTAGCAGGCAGCTCTGAGCGCGTAGAGATCAGCGATCGACTGATAGTCATGTCGAAAGAGAGTTCGATGATCTCCCTGTAGTGCGTTGTCAATGGCTCGGAGCGCGATTTGAAAATCCGAGGCACTTTCACGGCGGAGAAATAGCGTGTTAGCTAACCCAATCCACGCATCTGCACTAGAAGTGTCTGAACGGATGGCGGCTTCAAAAGCCCTTTGCGCCTTCGCAAGAATCTCTGGCATCGTTGCAGGCGCGTGTGACGTGCTGAGGTGGGTCCAGCCCAAGCCGTTGTGTGCGTCGGCAAGAGTTGTGTCCAATTCAATTACACGTTCAAAATGCACGCGTGCAGCGGAAAAGTCTCCTCTATCATAAGCTGTCCACCCATCCCTCTGTCTTTCTTCCACAACCGCCGTATCCACTTCGGAATCATCTGAACAGCCAAAGGACATCAAACAAAGGATTAAGATTACAGTAATCCAATGATTCGCTTGAGGTCTGAAAACACAAAAGGTAAACAGTGAGGCAGATCTATTCATTAGTTCATTCATTGTGATCATGAATCTTCGATACCTAGCATTCGGGTTAGAATAGCATTCCCCAGATTGAATTGTCAACCGCTTTTGTTGCGGTTCATCAATAACTCATCGGAGCAATATGGGGTTTTACAAATTTCAGTGACAAACAGAACGAGCTATGCTATCATTGCACAAAGTTTAATTCCTTAACCATTCTGGGTGAGGGAGGCTCACTTGACCTATAGAAAGGTACCATCTTAATGATTCGGCGAACAACAGATAACCGTCACATTGGGTTACAACTCTGTTTTATATTTTATTTTACCATCATTGCTTTCCCACTATTTGCACAAACGTCATCTACCCTTCGTGGTTTTACCCCCGAGAGTTCAATTTTACAAAAAAAATATGAAGCGGCATTTAAGGAGCTGACTTCTCCGGAAATATGTCGGCGGGAATTACGGCATTTAACAGAAGAGCCTCACCTCGCCGGGACAGAGAATAGCTATAAGATTGCAAAATATCTCCACAAGAAGTATGAGGAATATGGATTGGACGCGCAGATCTATGAATATGAGGTCTATCTACCGTACCCAATCGAAGTTCGTGTGGAGATGATTGCCCCGACGCATTATCTCGCTTCGGGAAAAGAGGAGAGCTGGGAGTGGGATAAGGACTCTTACGAAACGAATATTGTAGCAGGTTACAATGCCTATTCGCCGGACGGTGATGTGACGGCTGATCTCATCTATGTCAACAGAGGCTTGCCTAATGATTATCAGAAATTAGCGGAAATGGGGATTTCCGTCGAAGGCAAAATCGCTATCGCAAGGTATGGGGGTAGCTATCGTGGGGTCAAGGTGAAGGTTGCAGGGGAACAGGGTGCCATTGGCTTGATTATCTATTCGGATCCGGCAGACGATGGATATATGAAAGGCGATACTTACCCGCGCGGTCCTTGGCGATCAGCCGATGCGATCCAGCGAGGGACAGTGAAGTACATTTTTCAGTACGCCGGCGATCCGCTGACACCGGGTTGGGCATCGACTAAAGCGGCACATCGTATCCCAATTACAGAGGCGACAGATCTTCCGCAAATTCCTGTCGCGCCGTTGGCGTATCGGGATGCAGAACCGTTGCTCAGGGCACTGGCGGGCCCAAACGTTCCTAGAGGCTGGCAGGGTGGGTTGCCTTTCGCATATCACATTGGGCCGGGGCTCGCAAAAGTTCACCTTAAAGTTCGCAGTGAGCATAAGAATCGCCCAATCTACAATGTGATTGCAAAACTGAAGGGGACAGAAAACCCGGATCAGTGGGTGATTCTCGGCAATCATCATGATGCTTGGGTTTACGGTGCTGCGGATCCGAGTAGTGGAACTGCTAGTCTTTTGGAGGTTGCCCGTTGTCTCGGACAACTCGCAAAGGAGGGGTATCGTCCCAAACGTACCATCGTCTTTGCAAGTTGGGACGCGGAGGAGTTCGGCATCGTTGGTTCAACTGAGTGGGTTGAAGATCTGAAAGTTGAGCTTCAAGAGAAGGCGATTGCGTACTTAAATGTCGATATGGCGACAACAGGGACGGAGTTTTATGCGAGTGCTGTGCCCTCACTGAAGCCGTTGGTGAAGGAGGTCGCGCAAACCGTTATGGATCCACAGACCCATCAAACGGTTTATGAGGCGTGGCGGCAAGATCAAGAGAATCATGTCCCACGGGTTGGCAATCTTGGCAGCGGCTCCGACCATTCCCCTTTTATTGGGCATCTTGGCATACCCTCCATCAGCATGGGATTTTATGGTCCTTACGGTGTCTATCACGCTATGCAGGATACTTTTTACTGGATGGAGCACTTCGGCGATCCAACGTTTCGGTATCACGTAGCGATGACACAGATCTGGGGGATTCTAGCGTTACGTCTTGCGGATGCAGATATTTTGCCATTCGACTACGCAGCGTACGCTGACGAGCTCCTAAGCCATCTAAAAGCACTGCAAAACGAAAATAAACAGAGTACCATTACAAAGGACAGGCCGGAACGACTCCGAGCATTACTCAGGGAGTGGGAAATAACTGCAGCGGATCTCCACAAGGATCTCAGCACCCGGCTCGAAAGTGGAGGCGTAGTTGAAACTAAAAAGATTAACCGTAGTCTACGAGGCTTAGAACAAATATTAACTTCTGAATCGGGATTGTCGCTGCGCCCGTGGTTTAAGCATCTCGCTTATGCGCCGGGGCTTCATAGTGGATATGCTGCGGTTATTTTTCCTGGGATTCAAGATGCGCTAGAAATGAGCGATGAAGAGCAGGCATCAATCGAAGTAGATCGGTTGGCAGAGGCATTTCAACGGATGATTGAGGCACTTGAGCAGATTGCATCGATGTAAGTGATGAGGTGTGATTTTTCAGTCGTTGAGAACTTCATTGATTGCACGTCGGGCTATTTCGGCAAGTACAGGGTTGGTAGTTTGATAGTAAGGGAGGGCAATCAGCCCGACAGACAGTGCCCAGCCACGACCTCGCGCCCAGGTCGCGTCATCAACCTGTAGCACTTCACGGAATACTGCCCTGTTTTTGGCAGACAGGAACAGCCATGCAGCCATCACGTCACATGCGGGATCACCCACTCCTAACCCCCCGAAATCAATAACGGCACTAAGCTTTCCCTGTTGGACGAGCAGGTTTCCAGCGTGCAGGTCTCCATGTAGCCAGACGGGTGCGTTGTTCCACGCTGGGGTTTCAATGGCTGCGTCCCACGCTGCGGTCGCTTCGCTAGCATCGATTAGACCATGCAGGGCTGCAATTGCGTCGCGGGTCTCCCGATCACGTATTGCTAGCGGTACGCCGCGGTAAAAGTTGTGTTGCCCCGGCGGTGGTCCGTCGGCAGCCTCTATCTGCTGTAGTGCAATTATGAATTGCGCCAAATCGGTCGCTGCTTGGCGTGAATCGGCGATGGGTGCGGTGGTAGCGTCCTCACCTTCGAGCCACCGATAAATTGACCAATGCCACGGGTAGCCGTCGCTAGGTTTCCCTTTCGCAAGTGGAATCGGAATGTTGAGCGGCAGGAATGGGGCAAGTCTAGGTAGCCATTTCTGCTCCTTACCCACTTGCCCAACAGCGGAGGGGATGCGGGGGAGTCGCACGACCATATTATCGCCAAGCCGATAGAGCGCGTTGCCTGTACCGGCGGAGCGGGCAGGCTGAATGGGAAGATCCGCCCACTGTGGAAATTGTGTGATGAGCAACTGGGCGACAAGCGATACGTTGGTATCCACCTCGTCAATGTGCATCTTGCTAGTAGACATGTGCGGCTAACATAATAGTGGGGGCTGACGTAAAAAGAAAGTGCAAAGCGCGAAAAACGTGATGCGTGATGCGTGATCTAATGAAGCAACATCAATCGGATGAGACCCTATAAAATTGAAGCGCGTTGTTGCGGAACAACTTTCTCAATTCATCATCTGAACAGCCACTGATCGCCCACTCCAAGGTCTCGACCCATCTCGGATATTCGGTCGCCTGCGCTGCAACGGGCCAATCGCTGCCGTAAATCACACGATCAAAACCGAAGCACTCAATCACATGATCTATGTAAGGCTTCAAATCCTCTCGTGTCCACGCTTCAAAATCGGCTTCGGTCACAAGCCCGGAGACTTTACAAAAGACATTGGGGAATTCAGACAGCTCTTTAAGCTCACGCTGCCACGGTTCAAAAAGTTGATTCTTAATGTTCGGTTTGCCGATATGGTCCAATATAAACTGGATGTTTGGACACTGCTTGACGAACTGAAGGGTATTGGCAAGGTGCGGATGGTAAATGCAGATATCAAAGCTGAACTCGAACTCCTCAAGTGACTGTACACCTCTAATAAAATCGGGCTGCACACAGAATTCGAGGCTTTCCGATTGAATCAGACGACGGATCCCTTTGACCCTCGGATTTTCAGACAGTTGCTCCAGAAGCGGCCTCGCACCGTCGCCTTGCTCAAGCGGTGCGCCTGCCACAATCCCCCGTATTCTTGGATCTTCTTTCGACAACGATGTAATCCACTCAGCCTCTTTCAGATTTTCGTCGGGGTGGGGATCGCACTGCACAAAAATCATTGTTCCAACATCGACTGTCCCGCAAGCGTTTCGGTAATCCTCTAGCAAATAGGGTTTGTTCAGAAATGGAACATCTTCAAGCCACGGGTATCTCAGAACGCTCGGATCCCAAAGATGAATGTGTGTATCGACAATTGGAAAATCTGCCATAGTGTTACTCCTTACTCAGTCTGCTAATGTTTGAGTTGTGTATTCTTGGATTTATCGGATTTTTGTGCCGATCCTGTTTTGTCTTCAGTCAAAAAGATTGTAACACATATGACAAAAAAGGCAATGGAAATTTTCGGTTGACAAGCTGTACCGCTGGTGCTATTATGTCGCAGAGGCAATCCTGATTTTGCGAGTACTGAGATATTGACGATAGAGAGGGAAAACATGGCAACAAATTCGACCGATTCGCTGCAGGGACCATCGCGCAGACGGATTTCACTTATCACCAAAGTGCTCGCGGTTCTCCTTGTGCTTTTGCTGATCTTCTTTTTTTTGCAGTGGTATTTGATAACAGGGCTATTTAGTTTTGCTGCAGATCTCATGAAGAGTCAACTGATACAGCAAGCCCCTGATGGTGTCGATACAGAAGCAATCAAAGCAACATTCGATCGTGTTGAACAAGCGATGCAGGCTATGCCGTTGAGTTATCTACGGGGACAGGTGCGCTTGCGGAAAATCAGGATTGCGATAGATTATGCGTCGAAGGCGAACGAAGATGGACTGTGGAGTGCGGAGGAGATTAATACGCTGCTGAAAATGACGGATGCGGCTGTGGGATACAAAGGAAAGGAACAGTAGTGGATGAAAGAATTGACAGATCCTTACGAAAAATTTGCGTATCCCTACGACCGCATGATGTCAAATGTTAACTATGTCCGCTGGGCAAGCTATATTGAGGAGCTCTTCAAGCAGTATAAATCTGAGCCGCGAAAGATTTTAGAGATTGCCTGCGGCACGGGGGCGTTGACAGTACTGATGGAGGAACGTGGCTACGAAATGTGTGGTTTAGATCGCGCCGAGGGAATGCTGACCGTTGCGCGTCAAAAGGCGGCGGAACGTTGGCTAGATATCCCATTCATTCGTGGGGATATGCGCGATTTCGACCTTCAGAAGCAGTTTGACGCGGTGCTTTGCATCTATGATAGTATCAACTACGCGGTTGATGAAGCCGAGCTTGAGGCGGTTTTTCGGGCGGTTTCAAAGCATCTCACTCCGTCAGGATTGTTCATCTTTGATGTTACTACCGAGCGGAATATCGTTCAGCACTTCCATGGGCAGACATTCTCAGAGAACCATCCCGACTACTCCTATTCGTGGAAAAATATGTACACCTATCACGATAAACTTTGCCGGACAGCACTCACCTTTTTTATTCGTGAGGGAGAGTTGTTTCGCCGTTTTGAAGAGATTCACATCCAGAAGATCTTTGAGGTCAGCACCGTCAAAAAGCTGTTGAAACAGACTGGATACAAAATGCTCAGTGCGTATGATATGTACACGTTTAGCCGGTGGAATCGACATTCCGATCGAATTAATTTCACCGCCTGCAAAGAGGAGGCATGAGTATGACCGAGGAGGAGGCAGCCATGACCGTAAAATCAGCACTATTACACTTGGAGATCAATGGCTGGTGCGTGGTTGAAGATGTCATTCCCGAAGATAAGGTGGAGGCAATACGCGAAAGCGTTGAGAAAACAGTCGAGGCATATGGGACTTACACCGGTGTCGAAGGGGTAGGGACTCGAAAAGGCTTGCTCGCATTCAACCAGTCGTTCGCGCCTTACCTTGCCGACGAACGTGTATTGGGGATCGCCGAGGCGTTATTCGGACCACATGTGCGTATCTCTTTTACAACGGCACATATCAACTACCCGGGCAATGTACGTGGCGCACTACATTCGGATTGGCCCTTCAATCAAAACAACGCTGGACATATACCCGCCCCATATCCTGATGCGGTCATACACCTGACCACGTTGTGGATGCTCTCGCCATTTACACATGAAACCGGCGGCACATTGGTTGTGCCGGGCAGCCATCGGTCCTCAAATAATCCATCGGGCGACAACGGTGTTGACCCACTGGAACCTTATCCTACCGAGATGCAGGCGACGGGTGCTGCGGGGAGTGTGTTGATACTTGACAGTCGGACGTGGCACGCAACCGCCCCCAACAAAACTGCTAAGCCGCGCGTCGGAATGGCGGTGCGCTATGCGCCGTGGTGGCTTAATCTTGACGTATTGATGCCCGGCTCCGATGAACGGGCTCGGATCGTGGACGAAACAGGTGGGAATGAAAATGAGGTTGCGGCGGTTGCCCCGGCGATTTACGAAGCCCTACCAGAGGAGGTCAAACCGCTCTATCGGCACTGGGTAAGGTAGCAAGGGAAACACTTCACTCTGCATTCAGCGCTTCTATCGCTTCTTCTTCACTATCAAACGGTTCAAATTGATCAACTAGTTTGCTCCGAATCATAAGATTCTGGATGTTTGCGCCGACGTTGATGATTGCGACCAACCCGCCTTTTTGTTCGACGGATACGTATGCCCCCGTTAAGGCACCGAGCCCTGAACTGCCCATGATTGTGACATTGGCAAAATCCACTAAGAATTTGGGGGTTCCAGTGAAACTGGCGATCTGCTGATCAAATGTCTTTTTGAATTCAAGTGCGGCGGGCCCAAAGATCTGCCCACTCAGTTCCAAAATAACAACATTCTCTCGATGACGGACATTGACTGCCATTAATCTCTCCTAATCAGGTGGAAGCGAGTATGTGGGAGAGCGAGTGTGTGAGGAAGCGTTAGAGCAGAAAGCGGGAAAGTGAGAGAGTGGGAAAGCGAGCAAAGACGATTTGCCAAACCAACGGCTCTTGTCTTTGCTCATGCCGTTCCGAGCATCTCGATAATCGGGACTTTCACCCCTTCACCCCTTCTCACCCGCTGCTTTTAGCCTTTCTCCCCTACACATCTTCACACCTGCTGTTTTCTGCGCCCGGTAGCCCGGACGCAGAAGATATAACGTTGATGCTCTAAAGTTGGGTTACAAACAAGCTATTCGCTGGCACTGGAGCGCAACAAGTGAGCACCCATCGCCCCACTCAAAAGCGGGTGTATGGTGTCAAAGAGAATCCATACCAGCCCTCGTATGTCGGCACTGATAGCAGTAAAATCTTGCCCAATGCCGCTGATGTCGAACCAGTTCCGGAAGAAGAGTATGGCTGTGAACAGGAATCCGTAGAATAGCGTGTTGGCAGCTATGAACTCCGGGCCACTCGCACCCTCACCGGCACGGCTCATACGAATGTAGCCAAATATCAATCCCAGTATTATTGAAATAGCGGAGAGCCAGTTAATCCAATCCCAAGCACTGCTGTTCGGTTGAGCGTCGCTGGAAGTGTGGTAGACCGGCTCGATGACTGTGTGGATGGCAACTATTGCCGCAATCAGGATCAGAATAACACCTATAACTCGCTTTAAGGCTTCCATGAAAAATTTCTCCTTTCCCTTATCGGGTTAGTTCAATATATCCCAAGAAACAAAATTCGGAACCTCATTTCATCTACGCCTTATAGGATTGCTTCCCATGATAGCGGCGATATTAACCGCTCTCTTAAGAGGCTTGGATCGGTCTCTCGCTACTGGATGACCGACCGAGGAGTCGCTTCAAGGCGTGTGACTTTGATCTGCGAACGATCCATCATATCAGGAATTTTGGGAGCGATCTCATTCTTCCACGTGTCGCTTTCATAGACAGCGTCATACAATTGTTCCCGCTGCGCCTCACTCTCAAATCGACGAATCCAAACGTACAGATCTTTTTCTTCCTCGCCGATAAAGCTTCCCAAAATTACCATCCCTTTCGAGACCTGAAAGGGGATAATCACCTCCTCCATATAATTGACCCAGTTCTCCTCCTGCCCGGGTCTCATTCGATACTGCCGAAGTTCAAAGAACATAACTATCTCCTTGCATGTTATGGATCACGTATGTGCCCTCATGTGGTACTGTCGGTAAATTATCTTTGCCTGTTATTGTGACCTATCAAGGCTAACGGATGTCAGCCTTCACTAATATTATACCAGTTTTTTATCGCGATGTGTAAAAAAAATCCCGGTTCAATAGATCCACAAATCTGTTGGAATTAAACGTGAAATGGGCATAAAAAAAGCCCGAGCGTATCACTCAGGCTGTAATGAAAGTTGATTAAAGTTATTCGGGGTAAGCCGTTGCAAGGGCTATCACCGCATACGAAGTGACAAGCACCTTATCTCGTTCCATCCAACGACTGTTCTTGTTGACCCACCAGCCTTCGGGGTTTTGTTCGTCGATCAATTTTTCGGCGAGCTCTCTGTACCAATCATGAGAAACCCCCTTCGTATCGACAATGGTAGATTCACCGTAACTCTTTAGTGCCTTTGCCATTGTATGATAGTTGTAGAAGAGTCCTTGCTGTTCCATGCCGTAATTTTCTTCAACCGTGAAGTGCTTTGTGATCCAATTTACCGCGCCTTGCACACGCGGATCATCTTTGTCAACATCGGCGTAGATGAAACTCAACAGTCCAGCGTAGGTCATGCTGGCATAGGATCGGTGATCCCCCGCTTTACTCTCGCCGTCAGGTGCATAGATAAAACCGCCATCGTCCCCCGCCCAATCTTGGTCGTTGGTTTCGCTGCGATTCTGTGTTCTTTCGAGGAATTTAATCGCTTTGTTCCACACCTCCGGATCATCGTCCCCGCTCTCCTTGAGTGCCTGTATGGCTAAACTCATATTGGATAGGTCGTGAACGCTTTCCCGACTCCCGTAACCGATTCCCCCAAAGTAAACGTCGCTTTCATCTGTCACCTGAAGGCTTTTGATAAAACTCTGCGCTTTGGCGATTGCCGCGTCATATTCCGGATTCTTTGCGGACGAGAGTGCCATCAGCGAAACAGAGGTATTATAATTCGGCAGCGCAGGTTGCATCTCAACGTTATAGATTCCACCGTTGGGCTGCTGCATGGCGAGCAACGCTTTGATGGATTTCTGGATGAAAGGGTTATCCGCTTCTGCGTACTGGTTGTGTGGATGCCGCAGAAAGGCTGTGACCGCCAATCCTGTTATACCGGGGTGATGCCTAAACAGTCCACTGTCCTCCTGCTGCATTTTCAACCACTCCAATCCTCTATTGATTGCTTCTAGCACTTTCGGATTCAGGTCTTGGTAATCAGAACCGGCATGGTTATGTGCATATAGGGGTTGGCTCAAGAGGAGAAGCGCGAATAAAACGATTGTGTATTTGTGTCTGTTTGTCAATTTCATGTCGTATAATCTCCGTTATGTTTGAGTGACGGGTAAGCGTATCTTGTATCAGCACACCTACAATTTGAGCAAATCTTGTGCCAATTACCGAACTCCATACCTATTGATTTTCGCAGGAATATCCTTCGCTCTGGTGTTCAATAAATGAACAGGGGTGTTCATGAAATGGTCAATTCCCAATCCTGCCCGTGAATAGAATTCAAAATAACCGGTATATTGTTTTTAGCTCATATAAAAAGAGAACGCAAGTCCCGATTCACCGAGGATTCTGCTACGCGGAACATGAATAGAAACCGAGTTTTTTCTTCAAAACTCGGTTTCTGTTGCACGATTTCTTTACATGAGCCAGTGTTATTTGATAAGCATCTACCTACCAAAAACTCAATGGTGGCTTGGATTCCAGCCATTTCGTCTAAAATTTATTAATGCGGTGCACGATTTTTTTCTAACCGCAACATTGAACTATTTCCCATTTGGAATGAATGGTTGTAAATCCAGATTTATCGGGGCACCCCCAATGCCCAAAGTTCCGATGGCAGTAGAGGGTGGGATCCGCGGTGTCGTTAGCCCAAGCAGGTGCTACAGTTGTTGATATGCAAGGGGCGGTGGCTTGGCTCTTCTATGGGAAAGCGAAGTAAAACGCAAGAAAAGTATTGACAAAGGCGGGTGTATAGTATAAGATAGATAATTGTGGGGACTCCGAGCCCATACTCGAAGCCCCCTGAAGCAAAACGAGAACCAGGCTCGAATCGCTTCGTGATTGTTAGACGGGAATCTAACAATCCTTCATAGTATAACCCTTTACACCGTTAGTTTCAATCAGAATTAAAAGGGGCTGCGCGATTCGGGATTATTCCTAAAACGCAGCCCCTTTTTTTTGGTTGACACCGATGGCACTGAGGCGGTCTAAAAATGTCCAAATTTTTGTATCTTTAGAGTTATGCAGAAACACTCTCATATAACACCAAATAAGGAGGAGATTTATTTAATGAGATATTCAACTTTACAATTTAGCATAGTCGCCGCAGTTTACATAATAATAACAGGTTGCACGCCTATTGAACCCGAACCTCCCCGTGCGATTCTCACTTTTGACTATACCCCCCGTGAAGCTATGCCTGGCTCTGCCGATGTCACCTTTGCAATCATTGGCGCACAGATTGATACACCCGTCGGGCTTTTTAGGAACTTTGCTCGCAATATGGCAAACGATTTCGGAGAGATACTTACAGCTCGCGGTTTTAGTGTCAAAGGACCTTTCAAAGAGTACGACCTGATGATCTATTCTGATAAAGAGGGAAGCGACCTCGTTCTCACAGCTGAAGTTGAGTTTACTTCTGATTTGACTCAATTAAGTTATACCACATTTAGTAGGGTAGAGGGACCATTAACAGTCAGTTGTCACATCAATCTTGTGGCCCATGAGAGCATAACGAATAATCGTCTGTGGACGAAAAGTGTCGCAATTACGCCGGTAAGGGTGGAGCTCGTTTCCAGAAAGACATATCCAAATGGAGCCAGTTTACACACCCTTCTCGTAAATGAAAACCAATTCTACACCGCCCTCGGTCGCGCTCTTGAGGCGCAATACACCGAGATTATGAACAGGATTTATGGTTATCTTGAGCCAAAGGAGATGGCAATTGTAAAACAAGCCGCCCAAAAATTGCGCGATCGAACAGTTGTTCGATGAGGTGTCCGCAGTGATATTGAACATATTGGCACTTGTTTTAGCATTTGTGGAAAGGGAGTCATCCAAAATTCGATATATTCACTTCATTAAAAAGGAGATTCATTTCAATGAAGGATTTGTTTCAATTTTGTATTGTTGTTGTTTGTCTTATTACAACAGGTTGTTCGACAGCACGTTTTGCACAACCTCCACGCGATATTATTACCTTTGACTATGTTCCAAAAACAGAGGCTGCGCCAGGTTCCGCCGATGTAACATTTGCAATCGTTGGGGCAGAGTTCGTTGCTCCTACCCCCCATCAACAAGGACTGTTCCAACAACTCCAACAACGAGGAACACTCTTACCTTCGGCACCGCCTCCGCTTCTATTTCAGCAACTTATTAGTAACGCAAGTTGCTAGTTGAGAAACCAAGCACTATAAACCGAGTTTTTTCTTCAAAACTCGGTTTCTTTCTGATTCTAACCACTTGGGTTATGTTATAGAATTCCTGTAGTAGTGTAAATTTTTTCAATCGTGGCGCAGATTGCCTAATCTGCGATCCCCCACATTAGGTATTACGCTTCGTTTCACGATTTAGACAAACACCAGAACAACAACTAGCAACTTAGGTTATTAGTAATATGACGAAGGACTTTGAGGAGGTACTCACAGCGAAAGGCTACACGATTGAAGGGGTCTACCGCACTTTTGATGAAATGAATTACCCGAATAAGGAGGGGAGTGATTTAATCGTCACAGCAAAAGTCAAATTTGATGCTGATGCAAGGGTCCAGTATAAATCGGAGCTAAGGAAATACTTTTTGGGAGGGTGTCTCACCTCCTACGGTTTGCTGGCTGTTGCTGGTATAATATCAAGGGAGACAGGTTCCGCCGCTCCCGGTGTTATTGTTGGAGCAGGTGTAATAGTTGGAGGAATAGCACTGTGGAGGAATACAGGGTTTGCACCCTCCGGACGCGTGCAAATTGTATGCGAGGTCAATCTTGAAGTTTACGAAGGTTTGACGGGCGAGATTATGTGGTCGAAAAGGATCCCTATTCCGCCGCTTGACGTAAGCCCCAAAGCGATACAAAAAGAAAATCCAGGGGAGATTACGTGGCAACAACTTATGGCAATTGATAACAAATTTTACTCCGCTCTTGGTCGTCTCTTTGAGTCACAGTATGGCAAAATTTTGGATCAAATCTACATCTACCTCGATCCGCGGGAAATGGCGATTGTCAAAAATCAAGCGATGGAACTGCGTAAGCGGAAGGTTTACTAGCAATACAAACGCTTCAACCCGTGAAATCCTAGTATCCGAATGAAGATGACTCTTGGGGCTCGGACCAACTCGTTTTTAATGTTCTACTACCGGTTTCTATGATCACCTTTACCGTCGAACCTGGCACCTATGACATCAAGATTGTGTCTGAATACCGTCAAGAGTTCGTATATGAAGCTACCATCGTGAGTAGGATGACAACAACTGTGGCAGTCAGATAAAGAGTTATTGAATGCGATTTGAACACTTATTTTTGACAATTGTCATCTTATTAGGTTTTTCGCGCCTGAGTTTCACACGGGAGCCGATCATCCTTGAGCATGGGGGGACCGTTCACGCTGTGACGTTCTCACCGGTGGATGCGTCGCTTGTTGCCAGTGCCGGTGGGAATGGTACCATAAAACTTTGGAATTTGCGGGACGACACCGTGACAACGCTCAGAGGTCACGCGGATACCGTCAACTCCGTGGCATTTTCTCCAAACGGGGAGCTGCTTGTTAGTGGCGGCGATGACCACCAATGCAAATTATGGGATGTCCGGAATCAACAAACTATTGCTACCCTTGAACATATTACCGGCCGGAACCGTTCACAAATCAAAGCTGTTGCCTTCTCGTCCGATGGACAACTCCTCGCTACTGCGGGATGGCAGGTGAAACTGTGGAATGTTCCCAATCAGGAGGAGGTAGCGACGCTTCAACACGACCGATGGGTTTGGGCTGTCGCCTTCTCACGCAATGGACAACTTCTCGCTGCCGGAGACGATGCGGGAACCGTGAAGATTTGGGATATTCAAAAGAGACAAGCGATTGCACAGCTAGAAGGCGATACGACCAGAATTTATTCTGTCGCGTTTTCACCAGACGGTCGAACCCTTGCCACTGCCGGGTATCAGGGATTGATCAAGTTATGGGCTGTAGTAGATTGGGAACTCCTCGGCACGCTCCAGAATTGGGGAACCGCTTATTCAGTTGATTTCTCCTCTGATGGGAAAGCCCTCGCGAGCACAGGGCACGAAACGGTCAGCCTATGGTCTGTCGAAAGTGGGGAAAAGATTGTTTCGCTGACAGGGCACACCGGCTGGGTCAGGGGTGCCGCCTTTTCACCCGCCGGAGCCACCCTCGTCAGCGGCGGTGAGGATGGGAGTGTTCGTATTCAAAATGTTGAAACCCATTTACAGATACTGCAACAACGAGAGATGGTTCGCCTCATCTACTTTCTCCCTCGAGACCGCTTACACCAGCAGGATATAGACACCCAGCTAGATATATTGATAAAGGATACACAGGGTTTTTTCGCCGAACAGATGAGAAACCACGGGTTCGGGGGGAAAACTTTTACGTTTGAAACCGATGCAACTGGAAAGGCTGTGGTCCATCATGTGACTGGAAAGCTCAGCGATTGGTATTACCAGAGTGATGCGCTCGACAAAGTGGTAGAAGAAATCAATGAACGGTTTGACATTTCAAAAAATCTCTATTTGATCGCTATAGATACCGGTAGCGAAATCATTGACACCCGATGGTGTGGGCGCGGCGGATTTGATTGGTCCGGGGGTGGAAAGGCAATCATCCCCGCCTCCGGTGGTTGTTTTGCCATTGATACCACCGCCCACGAACTCGGGCACGCTTTTGGATTACACCATGATTTCCGTAATGATGCCTATATCATGTCTTACGGAGGCGGAGCCAGACACCGATTGTCGCATTGTGCCGCCGAATGGTTGGATGTCAGTCGATTTTTCAACTCCGTCCAAACCACCTTCAACGAACCAACCACGATTCAGATGCTCTCACCGTTGGCATATCCACCGAATGCTATTAGCCTCCGTTTTGAGGTAACCGATACGGACGGACTCCATCAAGCCCAGTTGATTATTCCAACCGCTGCAGGCGACCCGGCAGACGGTGTCAAACTACACAGTTGTAGATCGTTAGACAGCGAGATAAAACAGATTGAGTTTCTGACAACAGATTTGAATGCATCCGCCATCAATGAAGTGACGCTTCAGGTTATTGATGTACATGGAAACTTCACAGAGGAGACGTATTCGATCGGGGTGGATGACGTAGCACGGGTAGATGTCAACGGCGATAAGATAATCAATGTTGCAGATTTAGTGCTCGTTGCGTCTTTCTACGGTCAGTCTAGGGCACCCGGCACAACTTTAACTTCAGATGTTAATGGCGATGGTGTCGTTGACGTGAACGACATCCTACTCGTTATCGCTGCGCTGGAGAGCTTGGCGAGTGCACCAGTTGCACATTCGCAATCATTTGCGGCTTACCTAGAGCGGTGGATTGGCGAAGCGAAACAGTACAACCCCGGCGATAAAACGTTCCAAAAAGGTATTGAGGTGCTAGAGCAGCTTCTAGCGGCATGGCGTCCGGCGAAAACGGTGCTTTTGGCAAACTATCCCAACCCGTTCAATCCAGAGACGTGGATTCCCTATCACCTTGCCCACGACGCAGCAGTGACACTCACGATTTATGACATCAAAGGCGCGATGGTGCGTCAACTGGATCTGGGGCATCAACCTGCGGGATATTACGTCGCTCAGTCAAAGGCAGCCTATTGGGACGGACGCAACGCAAACGGTGAATCGGTGGCGAGTGGTGTCTATTTCTATCAACTTCGGGTAGAGGATTATTCACAAGTGCGCCGGCTGGTAATCGTCAAGTAGGCACGCAAAATGGGGACCAATCACAAATCTGTCAGGATCGGTTTCAAACCTATCCCACCGCACTTTTTATGGTATTAGAGTTGTACTGCTTCCCCCGTTTCTGAGGAACGCATCGCAGCGTCATAAACTTGCATGACTCGTCGGATCTCCTCCGGCTTGACAATCAGTTCCGCCCCCTTGTTTAGGACATCGGAGATATTCTGATAGTACGACTTCCACGAACCTCTGACACTCTCAACCACCAATTCGCGCTGCTCACCGTCCGCTTCCGTCCAGACCTGTGCGTACGTTTCGGGATCTTCTTCTGCAGCGTCGATATTTCCCGCCACCATCGGCCGTTCCTGCGGGTCTAATCCGTGTTTAATTAACCCGCCGAGATCGCCGAGGATATACCAGCGCGGCTTTGGAACCTTCGCCAAGTTGCCCACCTCGATCTGATAGCGGACATCGTTCCCAAATTTAATCAGTAGGTTCGCATAGTTGCCGATGTCGATATCCCACCGTGATCCGTAATGGATGTCACAAAAAACAGTTTTGACAGGTGTGGAGACCAGCTGCAGGGCTTGATCGACGAAGTGCGCGGGCCAATCGAAGAGGATGCCGCCGCTCTGCCTTTTGACCCCTCGCCACCCTCTCGGTCCTCCGTATCTCATGATGCCGACCTGAAACAGGTAGGGTGTGCCGAGCAGACCATCCGCAATCACCTTTTTGACGGTCAGATAGTCCCAATCCCAGCGGCGATTGTGAAAAATGCTTAACATGACATTGTTGCGTTGGCTCGCCTCGATCATCGCATCGGCTTCGGCAGCGTTGATACACATAATCTTGTCGGTGACAAGGTGCTTACCGGCCTCCATCGCCCGGATTGCAAGTTCAGCGTGTGTGTCGTGCGGTGTGGCGAGGATAACCAAGTCTACGCCGTCGTCTGCGATAACCTGATCAATAGTCTCATAAAGCTTCGCGTCAGGGTAGGCTTGCGCGGCGGCTTGCTGTCTTTCCGGATTCCGCGTCGCAATCGCATACAGATTAAGCCCCTCTGCTAGACCAACGAGATAAGCGTGGAACGATTGACCAGCGTAGCCGTATCCGATAACTGCTGTGTTGATCATCAAATCTCCTTATGTACCAGCATTTTGTCAAAAGAAACTGTGGGGTTGAGAAATTCTCTCCCATATTTGCCAATGAACTAATGAACCAATGCACTAATGACTTAATCTTCCCAATTCAATACTACTCCCAACAGATTCTGATCCCACTCCATCAACAGTTGATATGCCTCCGCGGCTTGGGTTCCTGCCAGCCGGTGGGTAATCAGCGGGGCGACAATGACACGGTGATGGGCAATTAGCTGCAGCGATAGCTTCCAATCGTCACGGAGTGTCCAGAAATTTGGCGAAGATTCGTGACGCGGACGCACGGAATTATGCGCGCCCAGCACCGTCAAGCCCTTTCCGTGGACATCACGGTAAAAGTTCACGCGCTCTGTCTCTCCCCGTGTACTGGCAAGCAGGACAACACGCCCGTGCCAATCCGCCAATTGAAAAGCGGCATTGACAACCGGTGGATGCCCCGTCGCTTCAATAACAACAGCCAAACCTTTACCGCCGGTAATTTTGTCAAGCCGATCTCTAAAATCCTCAGCTTCTGGATTTAAGCCGTAATCTGCTCCAACCCGTGTGGCGAGTTGTAAACGGTTACCAGACAGATCCGCTGTTATCACAGGCAACCCGCCGCTTAGTTGTGCAAGTTGCATCGCAAATAGACCAATCAGACCGCCGCCCAACACAAGCACTGACTCCCCAAGCTCAATTTTGGCTTTCCGAACCCCTTGCATCGCAATGGTACACAGGTTGAAGAATACCCCTTCTTCCGATGCTAATCCTGCTTCAGTTACCTTGAGCAGACTGTCCGGTGTAGCGACGAAATGACTCGTATGTCCTTTGGACGAAACGACACGATCACCGATCTTGTAACCGCCTACATCTCTACCGCTGTCGATGACCACTCCGATATTGCTGTAGCCGGGATATGATGGGTAGCGACCCTGTGCATTGGGCAGTCCGAGCAAGAAAGCACGTTCTGTACCCGGACTGATGAGCGTACATTCGGTCGCCACCAGAATTTCATTATCTCCAAGAAGCGGGAAGTCAAATTCCTCAATTTCAACCGTCGCCCGGCTGGGCCAAACGACTCTTTTGCCTTTCATTCGTTCCTCCTCAGTGGGCGGAGAAAAGTTTTCCTACTCATATGGTTTCTCTGCGTTCTCTGTGTCTCTGCGGTAAGAGCCTATAACAATTTAGTCAAAAAAAGTAACGTGATAAGGACTTATGTGCTGTTCAGTATACAACATGCCCAACTTAAGATCTATGATAAAATGGTGTAGGTATTTCAGCGAGTGAAGTTATAAATTATTTCGCGGGGTTGCACGATTTAGATTGAACAGATCGTCAAGAAACACTATAATAATATCAGTTTCCTATTTTAGAGAAATTGTATTTTTTGTTTCTCTATCGTAGAAATAGTGTGCATTATACCCTACAAGGAACTTGGAGGAGTGGATGATCAAACTTTTATTGATGTTAGTTGTAGTAGGCACCCTTGCGTTGCCCCTGAGCACGATCTATCCAGCAGAGGATCCGATGCTCAGAAAGATCGCAGCGGTTGAAACCGACTCACCGCCGAAAATTGATGGCAAACTAGACGATCCATGCTGGCAAGAAGCGGCACAGACCGGCGATTTTATTCAATTTGAACCGAATTCTGGTGAGCCTGCCAGCCATAAAACGAAAGTTTACCTGCTCTATGATCAGAATCGGCTGTATGTCGGTTTTGAGTGCTTCAAGAGTGACATGAACGTTCTCGCTGCAAATTCGGTCCAGCGAGACTCTTTTTTCTTTGCTGATGACCACGTTGAAATCCTGCTTGACACCTATCTAGATCAACGCAACTGTTACGCTTTCGCGTTGAACGCGCTGAGTACACAGACTGATCGGCGGATAACAAACGAGGGTGGGAATGTGCGGCGGAATAGCTCTAATGTCGGTTCTGCTATCTCGTGGGACTGTGATTGGTCTGGGCACTCGGCGATATATGATGACCGGTGGACAGCCGAGTTTTCCCTCCCATTTGCGGAACTCCGTTTTCCAAAAAAGAACCCCCATGCAGTGTGGGGCATCAATTTTTGGCGGAATGATGAATCGCAGCAGGAAGAGTTGTCGTGGGTAGAACTTGGGGGACGACAGTACGCTGTGTCCCAGTTTGGGCAGCTGACCGACTTGCCGTTGGATCGACTGGTTACCAAGCGTCCGTTAGAGGTTAAACCGTACGGCACCCTAAAGCCGGAGAAAATTGGCGATCAGGATCCCGAATTGAATACCGCTGCGGGCATTGATGTTCGGTATCCCTTCTCAAGCGTGACGGTCGACTTCACGCTCAATCCCGACTTCGCACAAATCGAGGCGGATCCGGACTTAGTCAACCTATCAGATATCCCCCTCCGTTTTCCAGAGAAACGTCCATTCTTCCTGGAAGGAAACGAGCTTTTCCAGACACCAGTTGAGTTGTTTTATAGCCGTCGTGTTGAAGATCTCATGTATGGCGGGAAGGTGATTGGAAAACTGAGTGATTACAATTTCGCCTTCCTAAACGCACAGGCGGGACCGGAAACCACAGCATTCAAGGCAAATTCACGGTTCAGCCAGTATCTTGATCGAGAAATTCTCACGCGGGATTTGCACGAAACCTTTGATAGGAATGATATGTCTCTTTCTGATATGGCTTCTGTTGCTGTCAAAGATAAAGAGGGCAAATGGCTGATAACAGATGCGATGGAAGAGAAACAGTACACTATCATAGAACAAGGGGATCGGCTAAACGTTTACGAAGTGGACACAGATCAGTTACCGGCTGATGAATACAACTATTCCGTCTTTCGTGTGCAGCGGGAACTCGGCAGGAACTCATCGATCGGATTCTTGGGGGTGAACAAACAGGGTCAGAGTCTGTATGACCGGGCATCGGGCATTGATGCCCGTTTTCGGCTGCCTGCCGATGTCAATTTCAATCTTGAATACGCCAGAGAGTGGAAGTCGGGGCTTGAGGACGATGACCCCATCAGCGATGATATTATCTTCGCCGAATTTTCGCGGCGAGCGAATGTATTTTCTTTCGAGGCGCGATATATCGACATCGGAGAGAATTTTGATGTCGAGACCGGTTTCATTCCGAGGACGGATCGGCGGGGGCTCGAATTTACCACCCGGTACAATAAGCAGTACGCGGGGTTGATACAACGCCTGCGCGGCGAGGGCGTTGTTGACCGCCTGTATAACCATGCGGGTGAATTGACCAACGAACGCTATCAGATTCGCGGGTTGATTGGGGTTAAGAATATCTTCCTTTTCACTGGTCCGGAATGGTACTATCACGTCAATGATGACGGTGTAGCTTACACGGATAAAGTGTTGAATTTTTTCACCGGTTGGTTTCCACCCAAGTGGGTAAGAGTTCGGAATTTTGGAACGATCGGCATTCGAGACGATAAAGATACTTTCTTTATTCGACCAGAGATAACATTCCGTCCGACAGCGAAGCTAGACCTAGAACTGACCCTGCAGCGTTTAGTGGAAGATGGCGTGCTAGAACAGTGGACGCGCCGCTTTGCTATCAACTATCAATTCGCACAGCGGATGTTCTTCCGCTCCAGTGCAGAGTTTACGATTGATGACGAGCGACGGATTTTCGGGTTATTCGCTTACGAATATCTGCCAGAAAGCACATTCTTTATAGTTTACAATAATAACCGGGAAAAGGATGGCGATACGGAACAGATTGTCTTTGTGAAGTTGGCACACCTGCTCAAGGTCGGACTATTTTAATTCGAGTTACGACTTAAAGCCCTAGCGGGGTGGTATGTATATAGCAATGGCGAATCCCTATATTCTAAAGCCCCAGCGGGGCGACATGTGTATAGAACTGCGGTTTATCACCTAGCTTAGGTCATTTTAACGTATAAAAATTTTTAAGGAGGCAACAAGCCTATGGATGCAAAGTTAAAAAAGATTCAGATTACTCCTGTGAAATTCAACAAGGAGGGCGATGTACAGAAAGAGGAATTCGCGACGCTCACCTTTGAGGTGCCGCTCGATAGCCTCACACAGCGGCAGGAGGTCATGAGCCTATTTGAGACGCTCAGTCGCGAATGGGTGAGGATCGAAGTTGAAGGAGAGTCGATTCCAACGGACGAAAGTCCACAGCTTGGAGCTGCTGTATGACCATAACGAATTACACCTGCTTTGAATCATTATTTGGCTGGGTAGGTATTGCGAAATCGGATCAAGGCCTCACTCGCGTTACCTTTGGTGCCCCGACGGATGTAGCCATAAAAGATCGCTTACGCAACGGTTCACACGGTAAACGGGGTTTATATCCGCTGACCCGCAACGCGCTTGATCCGGAACTACTGGAAGCAGCGGAACTACTGACAAAATATTTCAATGGTGTGCCGGTTGATTTTGATATTAAGCTGGATCTAAGTGCTGGAACGTCGTTTCAGCAGCGCGTTTGGAAGACTGCCCTGCGGATTCCTTACGGCGCGGTCCAAAGCTACGGTTGGATTGCGAAGGAGATCGGTAATCCGAACGCAATGCGAGCTGTTGGCGGAGCAATGGGTGCGAATCCGTTGGCGATTATCGTGCCGTGCCATCGTGTCGTCCGTAGCGACGGAGGGCTCGGCGGTTACGCGGGTGGGTTGCACTGGAAACGGAAGTTGCTTGCTATGGAGCGAAAAACCGAAGCGGTTTGAACACTCCAGAAAATTAAGAACCGAAAGAACAGAAGCAAGCGTTTTAACAGTAGAGGTGCTGATAGCAAGCGACATCGCCGGGATTTGTGTCGTAATTATTGTAAAGAAAGGTTACGTTAGTGAGACATTACACCAAAATATTAATTGGGGAGAACAAAAGACGGTTAGATAAACTGAGGGAATTCCGTTCCCTCATGATTCGGTATTTTAATAACAGTCAAGTAGGTTTGGGAGGTGGCAGAGTCGAAGGAAGTGCTGCAAAGGAAGCTAGGCGCGAAATCAATCGACTCAAGGATGAAATACATTCTATAATTCTTAATTCAGGAATAGATCCAGGGTTTTCCTGGACCCCGCTGGCAGCGGGTAGCGGTGATGAAACGAAGATCGATCTAATTGAAGATATTTTTAATCTTGATCAATTTGATATAGGTCCTAACAATCCGCTAGCTTGCGTAGATAGAGCCATTGGAAAATATGACTCCAGTCGCAAATCAGCATTTGTCAGAACGTTCAACCCATTCTTCTATCTAGAGCGGGTGCTTGATGCAATTACAGATCTACCGTTCATTATCATTGGAATACTTGGCTTTAACCGACAAAAGATAAAAACGTCAGCAGTAGGCAGACTAGTTAAGGGGATTCTTTATCTGATTATAGTCGTAGCCGTACTTCTTACAATACTGCATCTTTTGGATTTTGTGGAACCAATTAAACAGTTTCTGCATGAATTGTTGGCTTTAATAAGGGAAATTAACTCGGTGTTTGATTCCGATGATGTCAAATAACAATAGCCCCAAATCCAGTAGACAGTCGTTGAATATTTATAGCGCGTGCCGATCGGACGATGGAGATAGCGATGAATCAGGGCAAACAAATAGCTATTGACGATCTGGAAAATGAGACGCAGGAGATAACCGGAGGAACATCACTCAAATAAATAAGGAGATTTGTACCATGCAAGAGAACAAAGAACCGATCCAACCACAAATTATACAACAATTCAGCAAATACCTTGAAAGCAACGCCCTGCGCCTCACGTCGGAGCGGCGTAACATCCTTGAACAGGTCTTCGCTTACGATGATCACTTCCGCGCAGACGACTTGTTGATACGGATGCGCCAAAACGGATATACCGCTTCGCGTGCGACGATCTATCGGACGTTACCGCTGCTGGTCAAAAGTGGGCTGCTGACGGAGGTGATCGATGCCCAGAAACAGTCCCATTATGAACACATCCATTCGCGCCAGGAACATGCACACCTGATCTGCCTGCGATGCAGTAGTATCATTGAGTTTGAAAGTCCGGAGATCGACGCGCTCCAAGAAGATGTTTGCAAAACGCACCAGTTCAAGCCGGTCAAATATAGAAATGAAATCTTGGGATACTGTGTCGAGTGCCAAAAAGATGGCATCTGATCTATTACCCAATCCCTTTTTGCGGAGGAAATATTACAATGTCAAACGTCAATCGAAAATTTACGCTAGCTGCGAGACCTGTTGGCTATCCAAAGCCATCAGATTTTGACCTAGTGACCGAACCTATTCCCACTCCCAATGATGGGGAGGTACTTGTACGCACCAATTACCTATCTGTGGATCCATATATGCGTGGGCGGATGAACGATAGAGCCTCCTATGCCCCAAATGTACAGATCGGTGAGGCGATGGTCGGCAGCGTTGTCGGCGAAGTTATCGCTTCCAAAAACCCGGACTTTCAGGTGGGAGATATCGCTACAGGCGGGCTAGGTTGGCAGGAGTATGGTATATCCGATGGGGGCAATCTCCGGAAAGTGGATCCAACCCTCGCGCCCATATCGACATCTCTGGGGATTCTCGGTATGCCGGGCTTGACGGCGTACTTCGGCTTATTAGACATCTGCAACCCACAGCCGGGAGAAACGGTTTTCGTGTCGGCAGCGGCGGGGGCGGTCGGTTCTTTAGTGGGACAGATTGCAAAGATAAAGGGTTGTCGCGCTGTTGGGAGTGCCGGCAGCGACGAGAAAGTAGATTATGTTGTGGACGAGCTCGGTTTTGATGCCGCGTTCAACTATAAAACCGCTGAGGATTACGGTGCAAAGCTAGCCGAATTGTGTCCGGACGGGATTGATGCTTATTTCGACAACGTCGGCGGTGCAATTACCGATGCCGTCTTCCCTTTGATCAATGTGAAAGCACGGGTGTCAATCTGCGGTCAGATTTCCCAGTATAATCTAGAAAACCCGGAACAGGGCCCGCGTTTCCTATGGCACCTTATCGTCAAACGGGCGAAGATAGAGGGATTTTTGGTCTTTGAATTTGCGGACAAACACGACGATGGGCTCCGGCAGATGGCGGAGTGGATTCAGTCCGGAAAATTGAAATATCGAGAAGAGGTCACGGAAGGATTTGAGAACGCTCCCGCTGCATTCATCGGGATGTTGAAGGGAAGCAATATCGGCAAGCAACTGGTCAAGGTCACCTGATTAACCCGAGTTGATAGTAGTAGGGACATTCTCTCCCGATAAATCGGGATTCAAACCAAAATGACCCCATAACGAGTTTTTTACGAATTACGCTTCACGTTTCACGATTCAAACAGACATCGAAACAACAAGTAGTAACCCACGCGAATTAGGAGAGGAATCAATCACATGTCAGACAAATATCGTGTTGGAATTATCGGTTGTGGTGGCATTGCGAGGCTGCACGCATTGGGTTATCAAGGCGTCGAGGAGGTCGAAATCGTCGCTATTGCGGATCCCGTTGAAGAAGCACTAAACGATTTTGGGGAAAACTACAACATCCAGACGCGCTATCTTGATCCCCGCGAGATGCTCGACAAAGAGAATCTCGACATCGTGAGTGTTGCAACATGGCACAGGCTCCACGCGCCCATGACAATCGCCGCTTGCGCCCGGAAGCCGAAGGCGGTTCTCTGTGAGAAGCCGATGGGGATCAATCTTGGCGAGTGCGACGAGATGCTGATTGCAGCACAGCGGAACAGTGTCAAGGTTGCGATCGCGCATCAACGCCGATTCAACCCGGTTTGGACAGATGCTCGCCGGTTGATTGCCGACGGTGCGATAGGGGAACCACGTCAAATTGTGTGCAAAGGCGGTCAGGGGCTCCTGAACGACTGCTCACATCTGTTCGACATGATGCGCTATGTTCTCGGCGATCCGGACGCAGAATGGGTCATGGGTAACGTTGAACGTAAGACCGAACGCTACGAACGCGATATACCGATCGAAGATCGGAGTGCAGGAATTATAGGATTCCAAGGGGGCTGCATCGGCCTGCTGCTTCAGGAGATTGCGGGCCCTAATTACCAAGGTGGGATTATCTACGGTTCCGATGGCATCATAGATCTGACCGAACAACGCGCCCTTTTGCTGAACAGCAAGCGGACGGAGTGGGAAGACCGTCGAGCGGAGGGAGAGAATCCTTCCGTGGCGCAGGTGCAGGAACTAGTCTCGTGGATCGAAGGGCGAAGTGGGCATCGTGGCGAAGCGATACACGGACGCGCCTCCGTGGAGATTATCATGGCGATCTACGACTCCGCACGACGACATGAAGTGGTGCAGATGCCGGTTCGGACCCATACTTCACCACTTGAGGTGATGATTGAAAATGGTGACCTGCCGGTCGAATATCCAGGCAGGTATGACATCCGCGCAATGCTACTTCGCGGCGAGTCAATGGAACGGTAAGGTGGCGCAATTTACATGAAAAACGGATTATCAACTTCAAAACCGATGCTCTCACACAAATCGACCCTGTTCACCGAATCGGTCATCCGGGGTATGACGCAGCTTTGCAACCGCTACGATGCGATTAACCTATCGCAAGGGACACCCGGATTTGAACCGCCCGACGAGGTTAAGGAAGCCGCTATTGATGCCATCCGTGAAGGCTACAATCAGTACAGCATCACTTGGGGGACACCGAGATTTCGTGAGGCGATTGCTCGCAAGGTCACAGAATTTAACGGCATTCCGACGGATCCGGATCTCAACGTTACCGTCACCTGCGGCTCAACGGAGGGCATGATGTCGTCGCTGTTAGCGATAATCAACCCCGGCGATGAAATCGTAATCTTTGAGCCGTTCTATGAGAACTACGGTCCCGATACAATCATCTCTGGTGCGACACCCATCTATGTGCCGCTGCGAGAGACACGCTGCCCGGAGAGAGGCGATATTTTCACCTATGACCCCGATGAGCTGCGAAACGCTTTTAGCAAGAACACGAAGGCCATTGTTTTGAATACGCCTAGCAATCCGATCGGGAAAGTGTTCACCCACGATGAATTGAAAGAGATCGCTGCGCTCTGCTGTGAATTTGACAGCCTCGCTGTGACGGACGAGATCTATGAACATATGATCTACGATGCACGTCCGCATATCAGCATCGGCTCTCTGCCGGAGATGCGCGATCGAACAATCACCGTTTCGGGATTGAGCAAAACGTACTCGATGACCGGCTGGCGACTCGGCTACGTGATAGCACCTGAATATCTGGCAAACGCCATCCGTAAGATGCACGATTTCTTGACAGTTGGGGCACCGCACCCGTTGCAGCAGGCGGGGGTGGTGGCTCTCCAATTGGGGGAAGAGTATTATAGGGGACTGGTCAAAAAATATGATGCCAATCGCCAACTATTTTCCGCCCTATTGCGGAAGGCGGGGTTTCAGTGTTACATCCCCGAAGGCGCGTACTACATTATGACCGACATCAGCAATTTCGGCTTTTCGGATGATACCGAATTTGCACACTGGCTTGTGAAGGAGATGGGTGTCGGTGGGGTGCCGGGATCGAGCTTCTATAGCCGTCCGGAACTCGGCAAAACCAAACTGCGATTTATGTTCAGCAAGGACGAAGCGACATTACGTGAGGCAGCTGATCGATTGATGCGAATTGGAGAAAAGATTTAGTGGTCAAGCGGGAAAAATCAGATGAACAAGCGTATCGCGGGTTACGATTTTGCCCGATGCCTTGCATTATTTGGGTTGGTGGTCGCAAATTTTAGCCATAGCGTTGAACACGTTGAACTCGATTTGCTATATGACTTAATCCGAAGAGGTGCTATCGTAGCCTTTTTGGGACTAGGTGGTGTCGGTATATCCCTCCTGAAGCAACGGGATCAAAGAACTAACGATGCTCACAGATCTGCTATCCAAAAGCAATTGATAAGACGCGCTGCGTCCCTATTAGTAGTTGGCATCTGTTGCAACGTAATTTGGCACAACAACTTCCTATGCTTCTACAGTATCTGTATTGCTATCGGTGCGTTGCTGCTGACAGTTTCTAATCGCTGGTTATGGTCACTTGCCTTCATCTTCGCCTCAATATGGGCTGCATTTCTGTTTTTGATTTTTGACCATTATAAGATCATCAATGAGATTATCCGGAATTTGGAAGCACTTTGGGATAGCGACCCTTGGACAGCCGAAGGTATGGTCTTTCGTCTATACGTTTCTAGATTTCACTGGATATTTTACTGGACAGCTTTTCTGTTGATTGGTATCCGTTTAGGACGACAAGAGGTGACCTCCCCCAACGTGCGAAAGGTTATGTTCTTCGGTGGAATCGCTGTTGCTTTGGTTTCGTGTGCTCCGTGGCTACTGATTCACTATGCTCCGTCGCTACTTCGCTATGTTCCATTGGTGCCAAGTCGTCCTGTCCTAGTAGACGGTTCTGAATGGGGTATAGACCTAATGCTACTCACACTGCCTTATATCTTTGGCATGTGTGGAATTGCTACTGCAATCATTGGCGGGAGTCTCATGCTAACCGAGAAGTATCCAGATGTCAAGTGGACAAAGCCGTTCATAGCAACGGGTCGACTTGCCCTGACGCTCTATGTCGCCCATCTAGTTATGGGTGTGGGGCTGCTAAAGGCACTTGGGGTTTTGGATAAAACGGCCCCGTATGCTATTGGAAGGGCGGTTGTCTTTTGTATATGCGCGGTTATATTCTCTCACTTTTGGACAAAACGATTTGAGCGAGGACCTATAGAATGGGCCATGCGTCGAATTACGGGATAGCTTGAAGGGAATCGAAGTTGTCACGAAATTTGCAAGGGGATAGACTCAATTCCATAAAATTGAGGAGGAAAGAGAGTTTGAGAAGATACATTCGTACATTCATTACCGTTGTTTGCATTGTCAGCTACCTCGGTTGTGGTAGCGATAAAACACCGACGGGATGGGGACAGATCGAGTCGGGAACAGCGGCGCATTTGTACGGCGTTCACTTTGTTGATACCAAACGCGGTTGGGCGGTTGGAACGGACGGTTTGGTGTTATCCACAGAGGATGAGGGGTTGACATGGCAGGTACGCTCACCACAAAAAGCGATTACCCCCAACGCACTCAATAAGGTGCATTTTTCGACCGCCAACAACGGTTGGGCGGTCAGTATCAGAGGGCAGATCCACTATACCGGAAGCGGCGGCAAATCGTGGACAGCACAAAAAAGCCGGACGGACAGCGGATTGCTCGACATCTACTTCATGGATGAAACGGAAGGCTGGGCGGTCGGTGGCGGTGGTGTTATCCTTCATACGAATAACGGAGGCGGTTCGTGGAGTCGCCAAAATTCACCGTCGACACCACATCTGTGGGCTGTGCATTTTGCTGATGCGAAGCACGGCTGGGCCGTTGGTAAGGAGGGGACGATCCTTCACACAAATGACGGCGGCGAACTCTGGTATGAGCAGCAGAGCAATACCGAGGGATCGCTGCTTGGCGTCTATTTTGTCAACCCACAAACGGGCTGGGTCGTTGGAACAGGTGGATTGATCCTACATACCACCGACGGGGGCGCGAACTGGCACGTTCAGAAAAGTGCTACAACGAAAACCTTGCGTGGCGTTGCATTTCGGGATTCCAAGCAGGGCTGGGCGGTTGGTGAAGATGGACTAATTCTACATACCACCGATGCCGGGGCGACGTGGTCACCTCAAGCGAGTGGATCGCCAGAGCATCTTCTGGACATCTGTCTGTATAAATCGCACGCTTGGATCGTCGGATCAAAGGGCACTATTTTGCGTCTCGGTTGAAACTTTGCCCGATACGGTGCAATTTAGATATTCCAAACCTAACCAAATCGGGCTGAAGGTGGTTTTAACAGCACTACTTATTCCCTTAAATTTTGGGAGGCGTATATGTATTGGAAATTGTTTTGCTTGTTCAGTCTCATCTTCTGTTTGCTATCATTTTTGGGATGTTCAGACGATACAAGCGACAAAATGACAGACACCGTCGATGTAAATGAAGATTCATCATCGCGACTTGCCCCTAACTTCACGTTGCTGAACACAGAACTGGAGGAAGTTAGCCTCTCTGATTATCAGGGTAAAGTTATCATTGTGGATTTCTGGGCGACGTGGTGTAAACCTTGTAAGGAAGAAATTCCACGCTTCATCGAACTGTACGACGAATATCGGGCGCAAGGCTTTGAGATGATTGGTATCTCAACGGATGATGTAGAAGGACGTCTAAAAGCTATTGAAGGTTTCTTTCAGGAACTTAGTACAGAGGGATTTGACATCAATTACCCGATTCTTCTAGCAGCGTCCGACGTTATTCAAAGCTATCAAGTTCCTGTACTACCGTCCGCATATCTCATCAATCGTGACGGAGAAATTGTAAAGGTATTCAGTGGTGCACAAGAAGATAAAGCAACCTACGAAAGCGAGTTAAAAAAGTGGTTATAAGAAAACGACTAAATAAAATTCAACTAATGATGGTTTTAGCGGCTGCCCTCATGTTCTGCCTTGGTTGTGGTAGTGACGACGAATCTATAGTGGAACCGGACACATCAACCGGAGAACCAGATGTTACTGAGAAGCCAATTCCTGTTATTGCAACCGGCAGCCTGAAAGGGGCGGTCGAAAAGATTGAAGGTGTCTCGATAACTGTCCATGTGCTGCAAAATGGCAGTGCTGTTGTCTCTACCATAGCGGATGCCGGTGGAAACTACCAAATCGATAATATTGCACCGGGGACTTATACAGTTGAAATTGTCGCGAAAGGGTATAAAGCCGATAAAAAAATCGTTCAGGTTAGCGCGGATGGGGTTGCATCGGTGGATAGGGTAAAGCTCAAGGCACTAGAAATCCCTGTCTCTCACATTCAAGGCACCTTATCCGATCGACTAAAGGGAAGTCCGCTCAATGGAGTCCGCGTTAGACTCGTCGATGCAGCCGGTAATTCTCGCGAGGTGTTGACGACGCAAACAGGAGCGTTCGCATTTGAGAATGTTCCCGCAGATCAGCGATTCACTGTCATTGTCCAACTTGACGGGTTTGAGAAGGAAGAATTTTCTGTCGAGCCAATCCCAGCCGGTGAAGCCACTATTCTGGAGATTGAGCTTGATGCGTCTCTCGTTATTAGCGGACTCGTACTAGATCAGGTAACGAAAAAACCGGTTGTTAATGTGCGAGTTCAACTGACCGATGAAGCTGGAACTGTCTTGGAAACGATAACAACGGGGTTGGGTGTCTTTGAGTTTGAAGGGGTTACCCCTAATCCGAAACTTACACTCGCTATTGATTCCGATGAACACGAGAAACTCGAATTGCCTGTTGGTCCCGTTGAGAAAGGAACGGTGCAATTCGATCTCCAACTTACTCCACTCAACCCGGAGCAGCTGCCAGAAGGCGATGGGCTTGCTGTTGGCTTGAAAGCACCGGACTTCAACCTCCCCGATAGCGATGGGAAAGTGATAGCTCTTGCAGATTATGTGGGCAAGAAAAAGGTTGTGTTGGTTTTTGATCGGGGTGGATGGTGAGGTTCATGCATTGTGCAACTCGGAGAGTTGCAACAAGATTATGCAGCAATTCAGGCGGCGGGTGCTGAACTTCTCGCAATCAGCACAGATAACGCAGCACAGGCAAAGAAGGCGATTGCAAATGTCAAAAGGCGGGTTGGTGTTGAAATTGAATTTCCGCTGCTTGGAGACCCGGAACTGAAGGCAATTAATGCGTACAACGCGAGAGATCCACTAAATCCTCGTATCGCCCGTCCTATGACCTACATCATTGATGAAAACGGAGTTATCCGCTGGAAATTCCTTGATGTGCGCGTTGGAAACCGGCTAAAAGGCGATAGGATTGTGGCGGAGTTGAAGAGTTTGTAGGTGGTTAAAGCTCAAATAGGGTGAATAGTTGCTGTCGAGTTTTGGAGGTAAGGAGCCAACAATGTTAAGCGTTCAATTTGAAAATGTTTCTGAAAACCGTGTCTCAATACCTAAAGGGACTCTGGAAAAGCTGATCCAGTTAGCTAGCCAAGTTGATGAAATTGAAGTCAACGAGATATGTAATAAGACGCAGGCGAAGCGTGGTTCGCTGCAAGGGATTTGGAAGGGCAGTCAGATCAGTGAAGAAGATCTCCTTGATGCTCGCCGTACTCTTTTTAGCTATGAGGGGACTTAATGAATTATGTGACTGACGCACACAATCGTCTGGTATTTCATGGATGATCCGCGGCTAAGTCAAAATGCACGCCAAGTTTTTGACGGGACAATAACGACTGGTGTAATTATTATTCCTACTATTGTCTTGGCTGAAATTATGTATATTTCTCAGAAGAGAAGAATCTCCATAACCTTTGAAGAAACCCTCTCCCGCATTGAGATGTATGAGAATTTTCGTGTCGCTGCATTGGAAATTGATATTCTTAAAGTTGCGGCGAGCATTGATGGCGATTTAGAAATGCACGATAAACTAATTGTAGCAACTGCACTCTATTTTGATGCTCATTTGATTACCAAAGATGAGCAAATTACTCAAAGTAGAGTGGTAAATACTGTTTGGTAAATTGAGCGAACCTATTCAATGAAAAATAAAACATCACTCCAATCAGATCCTATTGTGGCACAAATTCAAGAGGACTGTGACCAGATCTCACGTACACAGGCTGCCATACCACAATCGGTGAGCCGACGGCGATTTTTGCGTCAGGTGTCGAAAGGCGTTGTTGGGATGGGGCTCGCGTTGGGAGGCGTAAATTCGGCGACTCAGGGGGCTTTTGCTCAATTGGGGCATCAGGCCGGTACCCTCCCAGGAGAGATAATCGAAGAAGAACTCACGCCGCTGGTCGAAGCCAGAAGTGAAAAGGTTTGGAATGGTGATGTGCTTGACGAGGGGGTTGTCAGTGAGATGGTCGATCGTGCAATGATGAAGCTGACCGGACTTGACTCCGCGAAAGAGGCGTGGAAGGATTTTGTCCTTCCGACCGACATCGTGGGAATTAAAATTAACCCACTCGCCGGAGAACGGTTGAGCACCCATCGGATTATCGTCGATAAGATTATTGAAGGGTTGTATGGAGCGGGTATCCTCAGCAATCAGATCATCATCTGGGATCGGTTTGAATCTCACCTAATCAATGCAGGGTATGAGATTAATCAAAGCGATCGAGGGGTTCGGTGCTTCGCATCGGACAGCGAAGGTGTCGGCTATGACGATGAGGTCTTCTACGAAACTGAGAAGGATATGGCGATTCGCCGCGAGAATGAAAGTATCTTGTCTCGATACACAAAACTTCTCACCAAAGAGTTGACAGTGGTTATTAACGTCCCGGTGATGAAGCATCATGGGATTGCTGGTGTGAGTGGCTGTCTGAAAAACCTCGCCTTTGGGAGTGTGGATAATACCTCCCGCTTCCACTCAAATCCCATAAATTGTAACCCCGCTATCGCTGATATCTTCGCGCATACTGTCCTCAAAGATAAAGTTGTTTTGAATATCGTTGATGGGTTGCTTGCTGCGTTCGATGGGGGACCGACGTATGACCCCAACGGGGTTTGGCAGTATGGCAGTATCCTTGTGAGCCAGGATCCGGTTGCATTAGATCAAATCATCTATCAAACGATAGAGGAAAAGCGGAAGGAACTTGAGTTATCGACTCTCTCACGTCTGTCAAAATATATCCGTTCAGCATCAAGGATGGATTTAGGGACTAACGACCTCGATGATGTGGATTATCAAGAGATAAAGGTATAATTGGCTGAAGGACGAGAAAAATCTGTTTTACATTTGAGACAAAAGGAGATAAACGCCATGAAAGGTCTCTGGTTAGGTTGCACAGTTTTGGTTGTACTTTTCGGATTAATCGCTTTCTCCGGCTGCGTCACAACTTTCACATCGAGTGGACAATTACAGGTTGGGTTGTCTGCATCGGCGAACGAAACGGTGGACATCCTTGCGGATTTTGAAGCCAGCGAAGCGACTACGGTTGCCGGCGACGTTACAAAAAAAGCAGGCAGCATCTGTGCGGGCGGAGCTTGTATAATCTACTAAAAATTATCTGACTTTATTTATAGGGGCAGGCCATCCTACGGAACGACTTGGGGAGCCGTGCCCCTATTTTTTCGGGAGGAGACAGAAATTGCCTAAACGGTTTAATCCCTTTTCATTTAAGCCAATTTACTATATATTCATGATAACCCTACTACTGGTTAAGGCTTCGCTTGCGTCTGCTCAACTCCAACGCGAATACGGTCAGCAACTGTTACAACAGAAGACGGAAGCCCCCGCAGCCTTTGAATCTGATCTCACTATCGACTATGAGGTAAGCAATGTCTTTAACAATCACGTCGAATTTGGACTGAGCATCGATCCAAATACAAGTAGCCTTGCTAGGCGCGAAGACCCGCAACTCAGAGGTGTAATCAACCGTGCTGGTGTCAATCTTCAGGGGACCTTACCGATTGGGAAACGTTTTGGGCTCACCTTGCAATACTATCCGCAACTGGAAAACTATATCGGTGAGAATGGAAAACTCAACGAATTTGATGCGTTTACAGATCTTTTTTTGACCGAGCTCAGTTTTCGTCCAACAGCGCAGCTGCCTATCTTGAGCGTATCACATCAGCTGCAGCGATTAGATCGGAGAGACGATGCCTTTGACAATCTCCAACGTCAGATAGGTTTCCGTTTCGGCAAGCTACTGGAGTATAACCTTTACATCAACCGCTTTGATGATGATATGACACGGCGTGCAGATTTCCTACTCGTTGGTTCGACAATGCATCAAGGGCGAGCGAGGATACAGCTGGGGATTCTCAAATCACTATTGGCGAAATTGGAGTATTCGCTGGAGCAGGAAAGTTATAAAGACAACCTAAATGAACTTCTGTTAGGTATTGCTGGAGTTGAAAGGGGAGATTCTCGAACAGATCTGCGCCATCTTGTGTCGACAAAATTGATCCAAATCCCAGCGGGGCGACTCCTCTTTCAGCAGGAGTTGAATCTACTTCTGAGTAACTCAAATGTCGGTTTCTACGATTTCTCTACAATTGAGGCAGCGATTGGGGCGTTTTACAAAATCAACGACGGAAGTTGGGCGCGTCTACGATTATCGCGATTGGGTATTACCTTCGATGGTCGTCGGGTGCGGGGTGTGGATGGCTTTATTGATGAGAACGCAGAGAAACGACGGGATAATCAATTCGGTGTAACATTCCAGATTAATTGGCAGCTCCGCAATTCCCTGACGCTTCTTGCAGATTACCAACTCACGATCAATGACACCAATGAAAACTTTGAGTTTTTGAACTATACCCACAATGTTGCGTCTCTGACGCTTCAAGCGAACTATTAATTATGGAAGCGTTGCCTACTGAATTCCACCATTCGGTGAGCATTTACAAAACCCTTAAAAATTAATGAAACTGTAGGCGTGTGGATTCGTTAAAGTTAGCGTAAGTAGATTTAACCACTCCTTGTAGAATATCATAAAGTTGAAAAGTTCATCCGTGTTCAAGTAGCGGGTGAAACAACCCTTGAAATTTAATGAAACTGTACTCGTGCAGCTTCGTTAAATCAGGTGTAATCAGTTTCAACTACTCCTTGTTTAGTACCTATAAAGTTGAAGAGAATCACCCAGTGCCAAGCCGCATTGAACTATTGATGCGGCTTGGTTTTTTTTATTTCTGCCCCCTGATTAGAAGGGAAAATAGGTGTCAGGGTAAAGCATTGACGATCACGATGCTCTCATCAATTTGCGTTTGATGGGATATTTAACCGATACTGATTAATAAAATCCTCGTTCAGCGTTAGCCCTAACCCCGGTCGCTCGGTCATCGCGATGTATCCGTCAATCACTTGGAAAGGTGGATCATACAGTTTTGACCAGATCTCGTTGGGTTCACAGTCAGGGTAGGCGGAAACGATTAAGCCGTTAGGCACCGCCGCAGCCAGATGACAGTTGATGTCCGGGAACTGGGCACCGTGGGGGGCAACGGGCAGGTGATATGCGTGGCACAACGCCGCAATGCGCATCAACCCGGTGAATCCTCCTCCTATTAAGATGTCCGTTTGTATCAGTTCGAGAGCACCCTCCGTGATAAATTGCCTGATGCCGTAAAGGGTGCCTACACTCTCACCACCAGCAACAATAGCACTGGTTGCGTCCTGCACCCTCCGCAAGTAAACCGCCTCATCGTCGCCGCGCACCGGCTCCTCTATCCAGTAGAGGTTGTAAGGCTCAAGTTGCTGAGCAATTTCTACTGCTGTCTTTCCATCCCATGCACGGTGCAGATCAACCATCAATTTCTTCTCCATACCGATCAGCTCTCGCGCACGCCGTACCCGTTCCACAATTTCCTCCGGGCTTTTGGCTTCGTACATGTGTATCTTCATCGCGTCATATCCGAGGTCAGCGTGTTTTTTGACCAAAGCGGCTATCGCTTCGGGCGATTGGTCTGCCTCTGCAACGTACCCGGAGCCATCGGCATAGGCGAGGACTTTGTCTCGATATCCGCCCAAGAGTCGCCATACCGGCTGACCACAAGCCTTTCCGTAAATATCCCACAGGGCAACATCGAGTGACCCGATGGACGGCATTGCGGCATGGCCGGGACCGCCGAAACGCCACACTGTTTCGTACATCCGTTCCCAGAGCAGTGCTGTCCGTCGCGGATCTTGCCCGATGAGCACAGGTGCTAGTTCTTGGGAGATGACTTCGATGCTGCCTCCCCGCCCGATACCGGTTACACCTACGTCTGTATGAACGAGGGCGATAGTCCAGTCCCCGGTTGTGGTTCCTTCTCGCCCCCCGATTGGCACTCTCACAACAAAGGGATCTATTTCAGTGATACGCATTGTGTTTTCTCCTTATTTTCTCGGTGTTGACCTGAAGTCTTTATCCGCATCCATGATTTATCTTCGACTCCATGGTAGGAAATACAACAGTAGGAAGTTACGGAAGATATGATTTAAGACGCTGATCTTTCACTCAGGTTCAACCGAATCTGGGTTCCACCATAATTTTCCCTCAATCTCCATTTTTTAATATTGAGACAAAGGGATTTTGTGTTAGAATATGATGCAAAGTTAAGCAATATTTACTTAAAAAAATTAAATCAACGATCGATTTCTTGTTAGCGTTGCATCGTGCAGCGTTGTTGGTTTGAAATGTTGAAATGGCTGTTTTCAACGCCTGATCTTTTAGAATAGAGGTAATAACAGATGAAAATTGTACTGTCTGCTAAAGCGACTGAGCAGTTTATGAGCGAACTTCGCACCACTTTTCCGGACGTAACCTTTCACCGAGCAGCGACCCCAGAGGAAGAGATGGAACTCATTCGGGATGCGGATGTGTTCTGCGGCGATCCGTCACGCGAGGTCTTCCTCGCCGCCCAAAAACTCCAGTGGATTCAGTGTCCTGGGACGGGTGTCGATAAGATTGTGTCGATACCTGAGATAAGAGATAGCGACGTTATCTTGACGAACGCACGAGGACCTCACGCCAACCCGATGGCTGACCATGCGTTTGGTATGATATTGACCTTTGCCCACTGCTTACGCGAACAGTGGGATGACCAGAAAGCGCACCATTGGGATACTGGAAAATATGATGAACGGGTTTTGGAACTGAGTGGAAGCACTTTGGGCATCCTTGCTCTCGGTGGTATCGGAATGGCGGTTGCGCGACGGGGACACGGCTTTGGTATGGAGGTTTACGCTGTCGATTCCCAACCAATCCCAACACCTCCGGAAGTAAAAGCGGTTTGGGGGCTTGACAGACTGGATGAACTGCTTCAGATATCCGACTGGTTTGTCATCACCGCACCGTTCACGCCAGAAACAGAGGGGTTGATTGATCGCCGACGCTTGGAGTTACTCAAACCGGGGGCGTATGTCATAGCGATTTCACGAGGAGGTATCTTGGACGAGGGAGCATTGATAGACGGGTTGCGTTCAGGACGAATCGCTGGTGCGGGACTGGATGTCATGGATGTAGAGCCGTTGCCTGCCGATAGTCCGTTATGGGATATGGAAAATGTCATCCTATCGCCTCACGCTTCGGCATTGACCGCTGAAATGTGGGAAGGACGAAGGCAGATTTTCAAGGAGAACCTCCGTCGATTTCTCGCGGGCGAACCGTTCATCTATGTGTGCGATAAACAGGCGGGGTTTTAGCAATGAACGCAGATCTGCGTTCCCTACACGTCCACACAATATTAGGAGGAAGATATGGAAACGACAGATTTTGGCAAAACAGGTCTCGAAATCACGCACCTCGGTCTGGGGCTTGCGGAGATTTCCCGGCAAGAGAGATCTAAGATTGTGGCGGAAGCCGACCGAGTGCTCAACTCCGCGCTCGATGGTGGCATCAATTTCCTCGACACCGCTGCCTGTTACGGCAGAACAGAGGAGATAATAGGTGCAACCGTTTCTCACCGGCGAGATGACTACATCTTGGCGACAAAGTGTGGTCATACCACCGATGATGGCGACAGGGGCATACCGTGGACGGCACACAAATCGTGGACTGGACTAGCGGTTTCCGAAAGTATTGACCGCAGTTTGCGTCGGCTACAAACAGATCACTTAGACATCGTCCAACTCCACTCCTGTGATGTGGATGTCCTGGAACACGGTGAGGTTATCGAAGCACTGGTTCAGGCAAGGGATGCCGGCAAAACCCGTTTTATTGGCTACAGCGGAGACAATGCAGCTGCCCGTTGGGCGGTAGACAGTGGATTGTTCGACACACTTCAAACTAGCTTTAATCTTGTGGAGCAACATGCCCGCACCAAGGGATTGTTTGAAGCAGCGGAGGCACAGGGGATGGGGGTTATCATCAAGCGGCCCGTTGCCAATGGGGCGTGGGGCAAAGCGCGCAGCCCCTACTCGTATGCGGATGAATACTTTCGGCGGGCACAGATTATGGCGGGAATGGGCCCACTGCCACAGGCACCTGAAGATCCTATCCTGCTAGCGTTAGGATTTGTGCTCGCCCAACCTGAAGTCGATACGATCATTGTAGGCACTCACAATCCCTCGCATCTGTCATCAAACATCGAAATGGTGACACGACAGCTACCGATCTCGGCGGAAACCGTTAAAGCGTTGCACCGACGCTTTGAAGATGTGGATGACGGATGGTTGCAACTGACCTGAAAAAATGAACGCATCAGAACGATTGTATACAAGGAGAATTATCGAATGAAAATCACGAGCGTTGAAGCAATTCCTAGTGCTTCACCGGTATCCAATATGCGAGGTGCGCGAAGCAATTATGTCTACGTCAAAATTTCGACGGATGAAGGTATCGTTGGGTGGGGTGAATCAACATGCGGTCCCTTGTCTGTTGCAAACGTTGTCGAAGAGATTGGAGCGACGTTGATCGGTAAGGATCCGTTTCGGATTGAGGAACATTGGCAGCGGCTCTATCACCTCTACCACAATGTCCGGGGTGGTGTGATTCAGATGGCGGCGATCAGTGGGATAGAAATCGCCCTCTGGGACATCAAAGGCAAAGCGTTTGACGCACCGGTCTGGCAGCTGCTAGGGGGACAGATGCGCGAGCGAATCTGGACATACGGTCGCTTCGATGGACAGACCCCTGAGCTTGCCGTAGAGCATGCCCTGCGTCAGGTGGATACAGGTCTGACCGCGTTAAAGGGCGATCCCTTCGGTCATCAAGGACTATTCATTAGCGCGGAGGCGGAGCGGGATGCTATCGCCAAGGTCCAGGCAGTGCGTGAGGCGGTCGGAGACGATGTCGAGCTCTTAGTCGAAGTGCACGGGAGGTTGTCGCCGTCGTCAGCAATCCGAATCGGCCATGCTTTGGAGGAATTTCGTCCTTATGTTTATGAGGAGCCGGTGCCGCCCCAAAATATTGATGCTATGGTGAAGGTTGCGGAAGCTGTGAATATCCCGCTTGCAACCGGAGAGAGACTTTACACCAAATGGGGATTCGTTGAACTGCTTGAAAAGCAGGTTGTGGCACTGATTCAGCCGGATGTTTGCCACGCAGGTGGGATTTCGGAACTGAAGAAAATTGCGGCGATGGCGGAGGCATACTATGTCGGTTTTCAACCCCATAATCCCTACGGTCCAGTCAACACGATGGCGGCAATACAGGTTGATGTCTGCACAACGAACTTTATGATTCAAGAGGGCGGTCATGCACCGTGGTTTGATCAGGTTGTCGTTGGTGAATTTCCTCGCCAGAAGGATGGATACTTTGATGTACCAACTGCCTCCGGCATCGGCATTGAAATGAACGAAGCGGTGTTGCGGGAAAATCCACCTGTAGCGCGACGTGCAGGAGAGGGCTACAGCCGTCAAGCACCGTGGCAATCTAAGCAAGATACCGAATGGGTTTGAAGCCACATAACATCACAGCCGTATCTTTGACGAGGAAAGGAGGTGCACCGATGTCAATTTCAATTCAAAAGGTATCACCGGCGTTGGGGGCAGTGGTGAAAGGTGTAGATCTTTCGATTCCTGTCGCCTCGGATACCTTTAGGGTGATTGAAGGGGCACTCGCCGAGAATGGAGTGCTTGTCTTTCGCGATCAACATCTGACACCGGCGCAGCATGTTGCGTTCAGTCATCTGTTCGGTTCCCTTGAGACGCACGTCATCTCTGAGGCACTGCTGGAGGGGTATCCGGAAATCTATGTGGTCTCCAATGTAGTTGAAAATGGAAAACCAAAGGGCAGGCCATACGCGGGCACCTATTGG